>CAZLQX010000005.1:0-218648 GCA_964561935.1 uncultured Holophagales bacterium | reverse complement strand
CTCTGCGCTCCTCGCTTCGCTGCGGTGCTCGAGCACCGCGCCCCGAGCGCCCTCGTGCCAGCGCGCCCGGGAGCCGCCGGGAGGCGGCTAAAGAAAGAAGCCTCGCGGTCCTTCTCGCCGAACTTCTTCTGCACGCGACGGCCGCGAGGCAAACGACGTCTGCCACGGAGGCCGGCGAGGCTAACGATTTCTGCCACCTTCTCGCCGATGTCGTGATCGTCGCGAACAGCTTCTCGCCGAGGAGATGCCACTGCATCTCCTCATAGCAGAGACGGGGCCGAAGGTTGCGCCGACCATCAGGACTGCCGGAATCGTGAGGAGGGCCGTTGACCCTGCGAACGCCGGCGCGAGCGCCGCCTCCCGGCGCGTACGTCGGTCGTCGTACGTGGCGGCAGCGACGCCGCGGGACGCCGCCGAGGCGCAGCTACGCCGCCCGGAACGAGGAGAACGAGTCGACGTAGCGGGGCGGGATGGGGTAGTCGAGCCGCCAGGTGATGCTCATCGGCCGGGAGCCGTGATGACCCACGTAGCGTGCGGGGCCGAGGAAGACGAACGGGGCGGTCGTCCCGAGGTCGGTGTCGCGGTTCTCGCGGACGAAGAGAAAGACCCGGTGGCCGTGCGCGTGGCCGTCGCGGTAGCGCCTTCCGGTGGGGGAGTCTTCGGGCGTCGTGCTTTGCGACTGCCAGTGGAACTCCGTGGGGCTGACGGCGTAGTCGGCGTAGCGGGTCGACGACGAGAAGAGCTTCTCGGACTTGTTGATCGTCACGAAGAAGAGGTCCACGTTCTGGTCGCGGAGGAAGCGCACGCCGGTGCCGGCCAGTTTGCGGGGCGCGTCGAGAGTCGAGTCGCCCGTGCCGGCGAGGATCTCGTCGCTCGTGTAGGCGTGGTGGAGGAGGAGCGGCCAGGAGGCCTCGGGCCGGACCGACGAGCCGTGGGGGCGCGTGGCGGCGACGATCCCGGCGAGCTGCGCGAATTCGCCGGCGAGTTCGGCGTTCGCGGCGAGCGCCTCGAGGACGGCCGGGCGCGAACGCGGGCGCGCGTCGTAGTCCCAGAGGAGTCCCGCGAGCATGGCGAGGAGCCGGTCGTCGTCCGGTGAGGAGGAGCCGCTGTCGTCGGACGCGGCTGTCCAGAGGCGCTGCCAGGCTTCCTGTCGCAGCCGGTCGGAGACGTGGAGGAGGCGCTCCATGCGGGCGTTGAGAGGAGCTTCGCCGGGCGGGGCCGGCTCCGCGAGGAAGCCCGCGCGCCGGCGAAGAGCCGTCCAGCCGCCGACCGCCTTTGCGTAGACGTCGTCGACGGGGCGGCGGGACTCGTCGAGGAACTGGCGGAGGGTCGTCCCCGCGCCGCCGGGGCAGCGGAGGAGGTCGGCCCTGAGCCCGGCGACGTTCGTCGCGAGCGCGCTCCGGAGATTCTCGAGAACGAGTGACCGGGACACCTTGTCGAGGCGAAGGCTGCACCCGGGCGGAAGGAGCGGGAAGCCGCGCTCGACGTCTTCGAGGAGGCGGCGGCGGGTCAGGCCCGTCAGGACCCAGAGCCGCTCCTCGAAGCGGAACTCCCGCCGGTGCTGGCCGATGAAATCGAGGACGAGAACGGACGACTTCCCCGGCGCGAGGCGCAGGCCGCGACCGAGCTGCTGCTGGAAGAGGAGTGCGCTCTCCGTCGGGCGGAGAAGGAGGAGCGTGTCCACGTCGGGGAGGTCGACCCCCTCGTTGTAGAGGTCGCAGGTGAAGAGGACGTTGACGTCGCGGCTCATGAGGCGAGCCGGAGCGGAGACGCGCACGTCGTCCGGAACGCCGGCGTGGACGGAGAGCGCCGGGATGCCCGCCTCGTTGAACTTGCGCGCCATGAAATCGGCGTGGGCCACGCTGACGCAGAATCCGAGGGCCCGGGCCGCGCGCGGGTCGCCGTGTTTCTCGCCGAACTCGTTGAGGATCGTCCGGACGCGCAGGTCGTTGCTCGTGTAGAGGTTCGTCAGGCCGTCGACGTCGTATCCCTTGCGGGACCAGCCGACGGTGGTCAGGTCGGTCCCGTCGGCGATGCCGAAGTAGTCGAACGGCGCGAGGAGGCGCCTGTCGAGGGCGTCCCAGAGCCGGATCTCGGCCGCGGGGCGGCCCCCGAACCAGCGGAGGATGTCTCGCCCGTCGGTCCGCTCCGGGGTGGCCGTCAGGCCGAGAAGGACTCGGGGCCGGAGGGTGTCCAGGAGGGGCTGGTAGCTGTCGGCCGCGCCGCGGTGGATCTCGTCGACGACGACGTAGTCCCAGTAGTCGGGTTCGTGGCGCGCGAGGAGTCCCCGGGAGTTGAACGACTGGACGCTTGCGAAGAGGTGGTCGACGGAGGCCGGCTCGTTCCCACCGCCAAGCCGCTCGCCGAAGGACCCGTCGCGCAGGACGTTGCGGAAGGCGAACTGCGCCTGCTCGAGGATCTCGTCCCGGTGCGCCACGAAGAGAAGACGGGGCCGTCCGCCGGCGGCCTCGGCGAAGCGACGGTAGTCGAATGCGGCGACGATGGTCTTGCCGGTCCCCGTCGCGGCGACGACGAGGTTGCGGTTGCGGCCGTGCTCCTCCCGCTCGCGACGGAGGTCTTCGAGGATCTCCTCCTGGAAAGGGTGCGGCCGGAGGTCGAAGAAGAACCTCGGGGTCTCGCTTCGATCCGAGGCGGCGCCGAGGGCCTCCCGGAGCCTCTTCTGCCCGGGGGCGTCGTCCGGGTGGAGCCGTTCGAACTCCGCGTTCGCCCAGAGCGTCTCGAACTCCCCGCGGAACTTCTCGATCGTGTCCGGGTCGCTCCTCTCGGAGAGCTTGACCGTCCACTCGAGGCCGTCGCCGAGGGCCGCGGCAGAGAGGTTGGCCGAGCCGACGTAGGCCGTGCTGAGGCCCGTCTCGCGGTGGAAGAGCCACGCCTTGGCGTGGAGGCGCGTGCGCCGGGTGTCGTAGGAGATCCGCACCTCGACGCCGGGGAGGCGAGCGAGCGCTTCCAGCGCCGCGGGATCGGAGGCGCCCATGTAGACCGTCGTCAGGAGCCGGAGGGAGCGGTGGGCGGCGGCGAAGGTCTCGAGCGTCTCGCGCAGCTGCTGCCACCCGCGCCAGGTGACGAACGCGACGATCGCGTCGACGCGGTCGGCCGTCGGGATCTCGGCGACGAGCTCGGCCCCGAACCGGGGGTCCCGCCGGGCCCCGGTGAGGAGGCTCGTCCGCCCGAGGGGCGTGGCGGGCCGGGGCGGAGCGGCGGGGGAGGAGTAGACGGCTTCGAGAAGCTGGGCGGGGGATTCGAGGCTCTCCTCGAGGCCGCCGTCCTCCAGCGCCGAAGGCAGGCGGGAGAAGAGGCGGCGCAGCAGGTCGTTGCAGAGAGAGACCCTCTTCGGACCGGCCTCCTCGCCCCGGATCTCCTCCAGGACCCGCTGGATTTCCGCGCCGACTGCGCGGGCCAGGAGCTGTGGCGCCTCGTCGTCGGAGACCGGGCGTTCCGAGACTTCCCGGAGGCGGAGCGCCGCGACGGCTCGCCGGAGGCGGCGCGTCAGCAGGTCCTCGTAGACCCCGTCTCTGAGTGAATCGGGCATCTGCTTCCCCCGAGCCAGGATAACGAGGGATTCGTCAATCGGGGGAGTTCCGGCGCTCGTCCCACGGGCTGGAACGCCTCGGCGGGCCGGACCTTCGAGATCGTCGGCCTGGCTCTGGTCGCCGGTCTCCATTCTCGGCAGAGAACGCGCTCGGCTCGAGTGGCCTTGAAGGGTGCCATCGGATCGTGGCATGATATTGCCATGGCGACGATGGCCCGAAGGAACTTCCACGTGCCCCTCCCTTCAGAGACCTACGACGCCCTCCGCGACGAGGCCGCGGCTCTGGGAGTTCCCGCGACGACGATCGTCCGGGAGGCCGTCGAGGGCTGGATCGACGACCAGAAGGCGAAGCGGCTCCGGGACGAGATCGCCGCCTACGCCGCCGAGGTCGCGGGAACGGGCGCGGATCTCGACCCGGAGCTCGAAGCGGCAGCCGTGGCCGAGCTGAAGGCAACGAGGGAGCGGAAGTGAGGCGAGGCGATGTCTACTGGGCCGAGCTCGAGCCGCGGTCGGGGTCCGAGCAGAGAGGTCGAAGGCCGGTCGTCGTCGTTTCCCACGACGGGTTCAATGCCATCCCGACCTGGAGGTCCGTCGTCGTCGTGCCGCTCTCGACGTCGACGGCCCGAACCGGCCCGACGGCGATCGGGATTCCTGCCGGCGCCGGTGGGCCGGGGAAGGCGAGCGTCGCGCTCTGCCACCAGGTGACGACACTCGACAGGGCGAAGCTGACGAAGAGGGTCGGATCCCTTTCGCCAACGGATCTCGGCAGGCTCTCCGAGGGGCTGAGGGCATCCCTCGGGCTGGGCTGACGCGAGGTCCCCGGGGCGGCCCTTCCGGCGCCGCGCACCGAGGCCCCGCCGTCGCCCCGCCCTCACTTGCCCTTCGGCAGCACCCCTTCGAGCTTCGTCGTGAGCTCGTCGGACATCGGGTCGACCTTCGAGCCGAAGCGGGCGACGACGCGTCCGCTTGGGTCCACGAGGAACTTGTTGAAGTTCCAGGTCACGTCTCCCTCGAGGCCGGGAAGCGTCGTGAGGTACCGGTAGAGGGGGTGGATGCCTTCGCCCTTGACGGAGATCTTCGCGAAGAGCGGGAACGTCGTCCCGAACTTCGTCGTGCAGAAGGCGCGGATCTCCTCGTTCGTCCCGGGCTCCTGGCCGAGGAAGTCGTTCGCGGGGAAGGCGAGGACCTCGAAGCCGCGGCCCCGGTACTTCCGGTAGAGCTCCTCCAGCGGCGCGTACTGCTTCGTGAAGCCGCACCGGCTCGCGGTGTTGACGAGGAGGAGCGCCTTGCCGCGGTAGTCGGCGAGCTTCTTCGGGGTTCCGTCGCTCAGGCCGAGCGTGAAGGCGTGCACGCCGGCGTCTCCGGCCGGAGCGGCCGTGGCCAGGACGAGCGCGGACACGGCGGCGAGGGTTTTCCAGGGCTTCATCGTTCGGAGCCTCCGGAGCGTCCTACGGCCGCGGGGCGGGGGCGGATCTCAGCGCTTCGGGTCGACCGGCGTGAGGATGACCGTCCGCTCGCCCTCGCGGGGAGGGATCGTCTGGAGCGGGGCGGTGATCGACGTCGCCTCTCCGACCGGACGCCGCGGCGGAGGCGGGGCCGAGATGACGTGGGCCGGCTGGTGCAGCGGCACGACGGGCGGCGTCGCCGGGGGCGCGGGCGTTGCCGGGGCCGCGGGGGCGATCGGCACGGTGGCCGGCGAGGGGAGCGGCATCACCTGGGAGCCGGAGCTCTCGACGCGCTTCCCTCCCCGCATGAGGCGGAGCGTCTTGAAGCGGTCCTCGTCGAGGAGGCCGTTCATCGGGTACTCCTGTCGCGAGGCGAGGATCTCGACGGCGTCGAGAGCTGAGATGCCGAGCTCCTGCGCGGCGTCGCCGATCCACTTCACGGCCATGGCTGCCTCCGGTCAGGCGCGGCGGCCGTCGCCGCCGCGGGGAAAGAGAGCCGAGGCGATCTCGGGCTCGAGGAAGACACCGGTCAGCTCGCACGGGACGCCGGCGGCGGTCGCCGCCTTCCGGATGCCGTCCTCCACGGCGAGGAAGAGCTCGAGCGCGGCCTCGTCGGCCGGGCGCGAGCCGGCTGGGTGCTCGTAGACGACGACGCCGTCGTCGCGCCGCGGCCGGACGCCGGGTCCGACCTTCTCGACGACGGAGGCGTAGGAGCCGTAGAGGAGGAGCGCGGAGAGGTCGTGCGGACCGGAGGGCTCCGCCTCGTCGGGGAGGCCGACGGCGACGACGGCCGTCGGCTCGCCGTCGTCGACGGCGGAGTAGACGACGGTCGCCTTGAAGACGCCGTCGGGAGCCGGAGGCGGCGCGACGAGCGGGCCGATCCGGGCCATGAGGTCCTGCCGCTCCTTCATGAGCGCCTTCCGGGCGGCGTCGGGGATCGGCGTCCCCGTGTCCTTCAGGAAGGCCTCGATCTGGAAGAAGTTGTCCATCATCCGGCCGGTGTCGGCCTCCGCGAGGAGGCGCGAGCGCTCCGACTCGAAGCCGGCCCTCAGGCCGCGGAAGTCCTCGGCGATCCGGTGTCCGTCGGCCCGGTCGTGCGCGAGGCAGTTGCGGACGGCCTCGACCTTCCGCTCGTGCGCGTCGCGGTCGTGCTCCTCGCGCCGCGCCTCGAGCTCGAGGAGCTCCTCCTCGGTCCGGCCGACGTCCTCGGCGAGGCGCCGAAGCGCCTCCTCGAGCATGCCGATCTCGTCGCGCTTGCGTTTCGCCTCCGCTCCGAGCTCCTCGATCTGGAGTCGGCGGGACTGGGAGTCGAGGCGGAGCGCCGCGAGCGAGGCGCGACGGTCCGCGTCGATCCGGAGGAAGTCCTTCAGGAGACCCATCGCCCTTCTCCTTCGCGTCCGTTCTCCCGGGGAGGGTACGTCCTCTGAGTCTATACCGCCGCTCCGGCCGGATCCGCCCGCTAGACTCGGGAAGGAGAGGTCGGAAGCGATGGACGAGAAGCACGGCACCGAAGCGGAACGGATCGCCCGGAAGATCGCGAAGATCGGCGTCGCCTCCGCGCGGCGGCACGTCTTCCTCTGCGCCGACCGCGAGAGCCCGAAGTGCGCGGACGCGGAGCGAGCGATGGCCGCCTGGAACCACCTGAAGGACGGGCTGCGGAAGCGGGGGCTCTCGGAGGAGGGGGGCGTCCTGAGGACCCGGGTCGGCTGCCTGCGGGTTTGCGAAGGGGGGCCGATCGCGGTCGTCTATCCCGAGGGGGTCTGGTACCGGGCCTGCGACCCGTCCGTCCTGGACCGGATCATGGACGAGCACCTCGTCGGGGGGCGTCCGGTCGAGGAGTACGTCATCGCCCGGCGCCGCCTCGACGACGAGGGCTGAGCCGCAGGCGGGACGCGCACCCCGGTGCGAGGCGGCCTGCAGCCGGACCGCCGCCTGCTCCCGCCGTCTCGTGGGCTGACGATCGCCGAGCGCGGCGCCGGCGCTAACCCTCGATTTTCACCGGCGCGGGGCGGGCCGCCTCGCGAGCGCCCCGCGCCCAGGCCGAGGTCGCCCCGAGGTGCGCCGTGCGGGCGACGATCCGGAGGAGGACGACGACCTGCTGGCCCGCGACGAGGAGGGCGAGGCGGCGGAGGCTGCCGCCGCTCCAGGACGGGGCGAGGAGGAGCCAGAGCGCGAGCGGCAGGAGGGCCGTCGCGCCGAACGAGACCTCGAGAAGGAGCGCTTTCACGGGGCGCCCGAGGACGAAGCCGAGGCCGGCGCCGAGCGCCCGGAGGGGGTTCGCGGAGCGGCCGAGGCCGAGGGCGGCGCGCGACTGGGCGACGACGGCCCGGACCGCGCCGGCCGCGACGAGGAAGGCTCCGAGGCGGAGGAGCGAGAGGCCCGTCCGCTCCCAGTCCCACCGCAGGTCGGGCGAGAGCGTGGCGGCGCGCGGGAGCTCCACGAGGAGGTGGAACGCGCCGAGGATCGTCGCGAGGCCGAGGGCGCCGAGGAGGAGCGAAGACGGGCCGAACCTCACCACGTCGGCGAAGAAGGCGGAAAGGCTTCCCCGGTCGCGGTCCGCGGCGAAGCGCCCCGAGAAGCCGCCGGCGAGGAGCGCCGAGAGCGCGGCGTGGAGGAGACCGGCGGCGAGGAGCCCGGCGAGAGGCCCCGAAAGACGCGGAAGCTCGGAGAGGGGCAGCGTCCCGGACTCGAGGGCGTCGAGGTGCGCGCGGTCGCCGAGGAGGCCCGGCTCGGCGCGAAGGAGGTGCGCCCCGTGGACGAGGTCCCAGCCCTTCGCGAGCGACGCGGCGGCGGGGCGCTCGTCGAGGAGGTCGTGGAGACGCGAGGCGAGCGGCGCCGTGACGACGGCGGCGAGGGCGGCGTTCAGGGCGAGGGCGAAGAGGAGCGCCTTCCAGGCCGCGAGCGCGGCGACGAGGCCGCGCGCCCAGAGGACCGGGAGGGAATCGCCCTTCACGGAAGGCCTCCCGGCGCGAAGGCGAGGAGCGCGAAGAGCTCGAGGAGGTTCTGGGCGAGGAAGCGGAGGCGATGGCTCCAGGCGCGGGCCGCTGTGGGGTCGGGCTCCGTCGCGAGCCCGTCGTTCCAGCGGTTCCCGTCGAGGAGGCAGGTCCGGCGCGGGTCGACGACGGCGGCGAGGAGCCGCGGCCCCGTCGCGCGGTACCGGACCCACTCGCCGCGTCCGTCCCAGCGGCGCGTCACGACGTGGCCTCCCTCGAACCGCAGCTCCACCTCGACGGGCCACGCGACCTCGCCGAGCCGCTGGACGACGACGGTCGACTCCCACCCCTTCGGAGCGCCGCCCGGCGCGGCCCAGGTCCGCCGCGGCCCCTCGCCGACCCATCCGGCCGCCGGCGCCGAGGGGCGGGTCTCCGCCCGCGTCACGGCGTAGTCGACGGCCCCGGCCGAGGACCAGCCGCGCTCGAGGAGGTCGCGGGCCCCGGGGGCGGCGACCTCCCCGACGACGGCGAGGAAATCGGACGTCGTCGGGTGGCGGAACGCGAAGCGTCGGACGTACTCCTTCACCGCGGCGCGGAAGGCCCTTTCGCCCGTCGTCCGGGCGACGGACTCGAGGAGGAGCGCGGCGCGCGAGTAGGCGTTCGACCGCACGGCGGCGTCGTCGAGAGCGCGCCACGACTCGCGAAGCGTCGGGTCGGAGCGCGAGGACGCCGCCTGGTCGAGCGCCTCCTGCGACTCGCCCTCGGGGAGCGGCCGCGGGAGCGAGCGGAGCGGAAGCGGGACGCCGAAGGAGGAGACGACCGCGCTCGGCGTCCCGAAGAGACGCGTCGTCGCGCGCGCGGCGATCCAGGTCGCGAGCCCCTCGTCGAGGTGCGCCTCGCTGACCTCGTCCGTCGCGACGACCCCGTGGAACCACTGATGGGCGAGCTCGTGGAGGACCGTCGCCCCCGGCTCCCCGCTCGAGGCCGGGGTGAGCCACGCCGTCCCGCCCGTGAAGAGCGTCGGGTACTCCATCGCCTCGGCGCCGGAGCCTCCGGGTGGGTCGACGATCGTCAGCACCGGGTACGGGTACGGTCCGAGCCACGCCCCGTAGAGGGCGAGCCCCTCGCGGGCGGCGCGGAGGTAGCGCTCGCGCGAGCGGCGGTGGTCCGGCTGGAGGAAGAGCCGGACCTCGACCTGCGGGAGCCCCTTCGGCGCGACCGTCTCCCTCCGCGGCTCGAAGCGGGGCGAGAAGGCGAACGCGAAGTCGTGGACGTCGTCCGCGCGGGCGCGGACCTTCAGCCGTCCTCCCTCCTCTTCCTCCTCCTCGACGACCCGCCCCGTCACGGCGACGCGCCCCTTGACCTCGGCGGGGAGGCGGAGCGTCACGTCGTACGCGCCGAAGTCGGCGAAGAACTCCGTCGAGGCGTGGAACGGCCGGCCGCGCCAGCCCGTCTCCGTCCTCTTCGCGAGCTTCGGGAACCACTGTCCCGCGAAGACGAAGTCGTCCTTCCAGCCGGTCCGGAGGAGACCGCGCGGCAGCCGCGACTCGAAGTCGACGTCGAGGACGAGCGTCCCGCCCGGCGGCACCGGCGCGGGGAGCGGGACGCGGGCGAGCGTCCGGTCGTCGGGGTTGTCGTTCTCGGGAAGGGAGAACGTGACGCGCCCCGTCAGGTCGGTCCCCCCGGAGAGGGCGACCCGCTTCAGCTCGCACCAGCCGAAGCTGTCGGAGCCGGCCGGCGGCGGCAGGCCGCGCCAGAGCGTCGAGCGGGTGTTCCGGAAGCCGTTCAGGTAGAGGTGGAGGACGACGTCGGGGACGTCGCGCGACGTCCGGTTGACGAACGTGACCGACTCGCGGCCGACGAGCGCCTTCCGCTCGGCGTCCCACGACGCCTCGATCCGGTAGGAGGCGACGTGCGGGACCCGGGGGGCGGCTCCGGCGGGAAGGGACGTTCCGAGGAGGACGAGCCCGAGGAGCGCCGCGTGCCGCTTCACGGCGCGGATGCTAGCCCGACCCGGAGCCGTCCGGGGGCGGCGGCGCGCCGGGGTCGTCGGGGAGCGTCGGGAGCCTCAGGAGGTAGACCGAGACGGCGGCTCCGACGAGGAGGAGGAGGAAGCCGGAGAGGTGCCGGTGCCCGAGCCAGAGGGAGGAGGGGAGGAGGACGGCCCAGAGGAGGACGAGGGCCCGGACCTTCGCCCGGCGCCGGAGCCCCCGCCGCTCGGCGAAGTCGCGGACGTACGGGCCGAGGACGCGGTGGGCGAGGAGGCGGTCGTAGTGTGCCTTCGAGCTGCGGGCGAAGAGGTAGGCCGCGAGGAGGAGGAACGGGGTCGTCGGGAGGACGGGGAGGACGAGCCCGGCGATCCCGAGCCCGACGGCGGCGACGCCGCCCGCGAAGCAGAGCCAACGCCTCATGCGTCACGCGCCGCCGGGAGGCCGGCGGCGCGCGGAGTATGGCCCGCCCCGGCGGCGCCCCGCCCCTACAATCGGCCGGTGAAGCTCCCCGAGACGGTCGCGGCGGCGGCGGAGCGTGCGGCGTTCCTGCGCGCCGAGCTCCGCCGCCACGAGCACCTCTACTACGTCCTCGCCCGCCCCGAGGTCAGCGACGCCGAGTACGACGCGCTCTCGCGCGAGCTCCTCGCGATCGAGGAGCGCTGGCCCGAGCTCGTCACCCCCGACTCGCCGACTCGCCGCGTCGGCGGCGCGCCGGTCGACGACCTTCCGAACGTCCGCCACGAGGTGCCGCTCCTCTCCCTCGAGAACGCCTACTCCGAGGAGGAGCTCGACGCGTGGCTCGTGCGCGTGACGGACCGGCTCGACGGGCGCCTCCCCGAGGTCGTCTGCGAGCTGAAGATCGACGGTCTCTCGGTCTCCCTCGTCTTCGAGGACGGGCTCCTCGTCCGCGGCGCGACGCGCGGCGACGGGACGACGGGCGAGGAGGTGACGCCGAACGTGAGGACGATCCGCGTCCTGCCGCTCCGGCTCCCCGAGGGGGCTCCCCGCCTCCTCGAGGTCCGCGGCGAGGTCTACCTCGGCAAGTCGGCCTTCCGGGCGCTGAACGCCGCGCGCGAGGAGGCGGGGGAGCCGCTCTTCGCGAACCCGCGCAACGCCGCGGCCGGCTCGCTCCGGCTCCTCGCCTCGCGCGAGACGGCCCGCCGCCGCCTTTCGGTCTACCTCTACTCCGTCGCGCGGTGGGAGGGAGACGGGGCGCCGGCGACGCAGGAGGAGGCGCTCGCGGCGCTCGTGGGCCTCGGCCTTCCCGTCAACCCGCACCGCGCCGTCGCGCGGAGCGCCGGGGAGATCAAGGCCTTCCTTTCGGAGTGGCGCGAGAAGAGGCACACGCTCGACCTCGAGACGGACGGGGCCGTCCTGAAGGTGAGCCCCGTGGCCGACCAGCAGCGGCTCGGCGCGACGGCGAAGTTCCCGAGGTGGGCGCTCGCGTACAAGTTCCCGGCAGAGGAGGCGACGACGCGCGTGACGGCGATCGTCGTCCAGGTCGGCCGGACGGGCGTCCTGACCCCCGTCGCCGAGTTCGAGCCGGTCCTCCTCGCTGGCACGACCGTCCGCCGCGCGACGCTCCACAACTACGAGGACCTCTCGCGGAAGGACGTCCGCGTCGGCGACACGGTCGCCGTCGAGAAGGCGGGGGACGTCATCCCGAAGGTGACCCGCGTCCTCCTCGAGAAGCGACCCGGGGGCGCCGTCCCGTTCGAGATGCCCTCGGTCTGCCCCGAGTGCGGCGAGGCCGTCGTCCGCGAGGAGGGCGAGGTCGCCGTCCGCTGCGTGAGCGGCTCGTGCCCCGCGCAGGTGAAGGAGGCGATCCGGCACTACGTCGCGCGCCGGGCGATGGACGTCGAGGGGCTCGGCGACGAGCGGATCGACCAGCTCCTCGCCGCGGGCCTCATCGCCGACGTTGCCGGGCTCTACGCCCTCCGTGCGGAGGACCTCGCGGCGCTCGAGCGCTGGGGAGAGAGGTCGGCCGCGAACGTCCTCGCGGAGATCGAAAAGTCGAAAGAGGCGGGCCTCGCGCGCCTCCTCTTCGGTCTCGGGATCCGCCACGTCGGGGAGAAGACGGGGAAGGTCCTCGCGCGGCGCTTCGGGACGATGGAGGCGCTCCGCGCTGCGACGGAGGAGGAGCTGACGGGGGTCTCCGAGATCGGCCCCGAGACGGCCCGTTCCGTGAGGGAGTGGGTCGTGAGGCCCGCGAACGTCCAGCTCCTCGCGAAACTGGAGACGGTCGGCGTCCGTATGAACGAGCCAGAGGGGGCGCCCGCCCCCGGAGGGCCGCTGCACGGAATGACCCTCGTCCTGACCGGGACGCTCCCGCGGAGGACGCGGGAGGAGGCGACGGCGGCGATCGAGAGAGCCGGAGGCAAGGTGAGCGGAAGCGTTTCGAGGAAGACGGCGGCCGTCGTGGCCGGCGAGGAGGCCGGGTCGAAGCTGGAGAAGGCCCGCGCGCTCGGCGTGCCGGTCTGGTCGGAGGACGACCTCGACCGCGCGCTCGGAGGCGGACGGTGAGCGCGGCCCCCCCGCGGGAGCCGCTCGTCCTCGTCGTCGACGACGACGCGGGGAGCCGGAAGGCGATGGCCCTGACGCTCGCGACGGACGGGCGTCGCGTCGAGGAGTTCCCCGACGCCGACTCGGCGCTGACCCGCGCGGTCGACGACCCCTCCGTCGGGCTCGTCGTGACCGACCTGAAGATGCCGGGGAAGACCGGAATCGAGCTCGCGACGGAGCTCGCCGCGGCCCGGCCGGACGTCTCCGTCCTCCTCGTGACCGCCTTCGGCGACATCGACACGCTCCTGAAGGCGAAGGACCTCGGCACGGTCGACTACGTCGCCAAGCCCGTCGCCCGCGACGACCTGAGGCTCCGCGCCTCTGCGGCCCTCGGGCGGGCGCGGCAGGCGGGGGAGATCAAGCAGCTCCGCGAGCGGCTCGACAAGCGCTACGGCTTCGAGGCGATCGTCGGCGTCTCCGCGGCGATGGAAAGGGTCTTCGAGGTCCTCCGGAAGGTCGCGCCGACGCGGATGAACGTCCTCATCACCGGCGAGTCGGGAACGGGCAAGGAGCTCGTCGCGAACGCCCTCCACCACAACTCGCCGCGCCGGCCGCGGGCGTTCGTCGCGCTCAACTGCGGCGCGATCCCGAAGGAGATCATCGAGTCGGAGCTCTTCGGCCACGAGAAGGGGGCCTTCACGGGCGCGCTCGTGAAGCGCATGGGGCGGATCGAGCAGGCCCACGGCGGGACCCTCTTCCTCGACGAGGTCTCCGAGATGCCGCCGGACCTGCAGGTGAAGTTCCTCCGCGTCCTGGAGGAGCGGCGGGTGACGCCCGTCGGCGGGAACGACGGCAAGGAGGTCGACTTCCGCCTCGTCTCGGCGACGAACCGGGACCTGAAGAAGGAGATCGAGGCGGGGCGCTTCCGGCAGGACCTCTACTACCGTCTGAAGGGGGTCGTCGTCGACCTCCCCGCCCTTCGCGAGCGGCGCGAGGACGTCGCCCTCCTCGCCGAGCGGTTCCGGGAGGTCTTCGCGAAGGAGCACGAGAGGGCCGTGACCGGCTTCACGCCGGCGGCGCTGTCGGCGCTCATGGCGTACGACTGGCCCGGGAACGTGCGCGAGATGAAGAGCGCCATCGAGTGGGCCGTCTTCAGCGCTGCGGGGCCGCGGATCGAGGTCGGCGACCTGCCGCCCGACGTCCAGGGGGACGCGGCGGGCGAGGGCCCGCACCCGGAAGGGACGGTCTCTGCCGCCCCGTCGGCGATCCTCGTCGGCAAGACGATGGCCGAGATCGAGAAGGAGGCGATCCTGACCGCGCTCCAGGCCTCGGGCGGGAACCGCCGGAAGGCCGCGGAACGGCTCGACATCGGCCTCAGGACCCTCCAGCGGAAGCTCAAGGAGTACCGCGGCGAGACGGCGGGCGAGGACGGAGAGGACGAGGGGGAGGACGACGGGGGGGAGCCCTCCGTCTAGAATCCGTCCGAGCCCCACGACCGAGGAGGAGCCGAATGGACATTCCGGCGAAGGTCTACATCACCTGCCCGAGCGCCGAGCTGAAGAAGCAGCCCGGGACGCTCATCGCCGTCTCGCCCCACGGCTTCTACGAGGTCCACGTGCAGTTCGGGTCGAACACGCACGCGATGCTCCTCCCGGTCACGGAGACGGCGCTTCTCTACGCCGAGCCGGTCCTGACGCCTCCCGCCGGGTTCGAGCTCGAGCGGTAGGAAGCGCCGCGCTGTCGCGCGGCGCCGGCCGCGCGGCCGGGCGCCGGCTTCGGGCTCAGCGCTCCTCGTCCTCGGGGCCGCGGTCGCGCGGCTCGGGGACTCTCTCGAAGTCGTCGGAGAGGCCCCCTCTCACGAACTGCTCGGCGGCCTTCAGGACGCGCCGCCGCGCCTGGTCGAGGAAGAACGCCTGGGAGTCGACGGCCGGCTCGCCGCGCCCGGGGCGCCGGCGCTCGTAGCGGCCGTCGGCGCGGAGATCGCGGGCCCTCACGTTGTCGGCCATCATCACGTCGAACGCGTCCGAAAGCGCGCGCCCGAGCTCGGGGTCGACGATCGGGAAGGCCGTCTCGACGCGCCGGAAGAAGTTGCGCGGCATCCAGTCCGCCGAGGAGGCCCAGACCTCCGGCTCGCCGCCGTTCTCGAAGAGGAAGAAGCGGCTGTGCTCGAGGAAGCGGCCGACGACGGAGCGGACGCGGATCGTCTCCGAGACGCCGGGAAGGCCCGGGACGAGGCAGCAGACGCCGCGCACGATGAGGTCGATCGGGACCCCCGCCCGCGACGCCTCGTAGAGCGCCTCGACGACCGCCGTGTCGACGAGGGCGTTCAGCTTCGCGCGGATCCGCGCGGGCTTCCCCGCCCGGGCGTTCGCCGTCTCGCGGGCGATCCACTCGCGGACCGTCCGGTGGAGGTCGCGGGGCGCCATGACGATCCGGTTGTAGCTCGTCCTCGTCGCGAGGCCCGTGAGCGTGTTGAAGAGGCGGGTCGCGTCCTCCCCGAACTCGGGGCGGCAGGTGAGGAGGCCGAGGTCGGTGTAGACCTTCGCCGTCGCCGGGTTGTAGTTGCCGGTGCCGAGGTGGACGTAGCGGCGGATCTCGTCCTTCTCGCGCCGCACGACGAGGGCGATCTTCGCGTGGGTCTTCAGCCCGACGACGCCGTAGACGACGTGGATCCCCGCCCGCTCGAGCGCCTTGGCCCAGACGATGTTGTTCTCCTCGTCGAAGCGCGCCTTCAGCTCGACGAGGACGGCGACCTGCTTCCCCGCCTCGGCCGCCCGGATCAGGGCCGGGATGACGGGCGAGTCGGAGCTCGTCCTGTAGAGCGTCATCTTGATCGCGAGCGTCTTCGGGTCGTCCGCGGCCTCGTCGATGAGCTCGACGACGGGGCCGAACGAGTCGTAGGGGTGGTGGAGGAGGACGTCCCCCTGGCGGATCGCCTGGAAGATCGAAGCCTCGGGAGCGGCGAGCGCCGCGGGGAGGGCGGGGGTGAACGGGGCGTCCTTCAGGTCGCGCCGGTCGAGCTTGACGAGCGCCATGAGGTCGGCGGCCCCGAGGACGCCGGAGACCTCGTAGATGTCGCTCTCGCTCACCTCGAGCTGGCGCATGAGGAGCTTGCGCATCCGCTTCGGCGTGTGCGGCGTCACCTCGACGCGGACGACGGCTCCGAACCGGCGGCGGCGGACCTCCTGCTCGATCGTCGCGAGGAGGTCGGAGGCCTCGTCCTCCTGGATCTCGATGTCGGCGTCGCGCGTGATCCGGAAGAGGTACGAGGCGAGGATCTCGAGGCCGGGGAAGAGCTCCTCGAGGTTCGCCTGGACGAGGCTCTCGAGGAGGAGGAACTCCGCCCGCGCCGCCTTGACCTTCTTCTTCCCCTCCACGATTGCGCGGAGGGAGAGGAGCCGCGGGACGGACGGAGGCATCTTCACGCGCGCGAACTTCACCTCGCCCGTCTCGGGGTTGCGGGTCTCGATGGCGAGGTTCAGGGAGAGGTTCGAGAGGAACGGGAACGGGTGCCCGGGGTCGACCGCGAGCGGGGTGAGGACCGGGAGGACGTTCCTCCGGAAGTAGCTCCGCGCGGATTCCTTCCGCTCCTCGTCGAGGTCGCCCCAGGAGAGGACGGAGATCCCGGCGGCCGCGAGGCGCGGGAGGAGGTCCTCGTGGAGGCAGGCCGTCTGCTCGGCCTCCATCGCAAGGACGCCCGTCCTGACGAGCGCGAGCTGCTCGCGGGCCGTCCGGCCGTCGTCCGACTTCTCGGCGAGGTCGGCCGAGAGCTGGTCGCGGAGGCCCGAGACGCGGATCATGAAGAACTCGTCGAGGTTGCTCTCGGAGATGCAGAGGAACTTCAGCCGCTCGAGGAGCGGCCACCGCTCGTCGCGCGCCTCCTCGAGGACCCGCTGGTTGAAGTCGAGCCAGGAGAGCTCGCGGTTCAGGAGGGGCGTCCGGGGCGGCTCGGGGGGCGCGGCGCCCTCCTCGCCGGCAGGGGCCTCCTCCTCCGCGGCCGGCGCGGCCGGCTCGTCCGCCGGCGGCGCCGGCGGGTCGGCGTCGAGGAGGGGCCCGGAACCTCGCCTCCGCCTCGGCCGCTGCTCGTGACGGATCACGGCGACACCTCGTCGGATGCCGCGGGAGTCGCGCCGACGGCGTCGCGGATCGCGCCGGCGAGCTCGCCGGCGATCGCCTCGACGGCGCGGCCCTCGGTCCCTTCGACCATGACTCGGGCCAGGAGCTCGGTCCCCGAGTAGCGGACGAGGATCCGTCCGCTCCCGGCGATCCGCTCCTCGGCGCGCGACATGAGGCCCGGGAAGCCGGGGATGGCGTGGAAGGGGACCTTCTCGCGAACCTCGACGTTCAGGAGGACCTGCGGGGCCCTCGTCAGTCGCGGCCCGGCCGCGAGCGGGACCCGCGTCGCCGCGACGGAGGCGGCGACGTGAAGGCCGGTGAGCGTCCCGTCGCCCGTCGTCGTCAGGTCGGCGCGGATGAGGTGCCCGGACTGCTCGCCCCCGAGGAGGGCGCCGACGCGCTCCATCTCCTCGACGACGTAGCGGTCGCCGACGGAGGCGCGGACGAGGCGGATACCGCGGGCGGAGAGGGCCGACTCGAGGCCCCAGTTCGACATGACGGTCCCGACGACCGCGTCGGGCCGCTTCCCCTCCCGCTCGAGCTCGAGCGCCCAGAGGAGGAGGACGTCGTCGCCGTCGAGGACCCGGCCCTCGCCGTCGGCGAGCATCGCGCGGTCGGCGTCGCCGTCGAGGGCGAGGCCGAGGTCGGCGCCCGCCGCCTTCACCGCGGCCGCCATCCCCTTCGGGTGGAGGGCGCCGCAGCGCTCGTTGATGTTCCGGCCGTCGGGGGAGACGGCGAGGGGGACGACCTCGGCCCCGGCCCGCCGGAACGCCTCCGGGGCGACGCGGTAGGCCGCGCCGTGGGCGCAGTCGAGGACGACCTTGAGGCCGTCGAGCCGCACCGGGAGCGTCTCGACGAGGTGGGTCTCGTAGAGGTCGGCGAGCGCCGGGTCCTCCGCGACGTCCGCGGGGGGGACCGCCTCGGCCCCCGCGATCCTCCGCTCGATCACCGCCTCGACGGCGTCGGGGAGCTTTCTCCCCTCGTGCGAGAAGAGCTTGATCCCGTTGTCCGGCCAGGGGTTGTGCGAGGCCGAGACGGAGATCCCGGCGTCGGCGCCGAGGGCCCTCACGAGGTGCGCGACCGCAGGGGTCGGGACGACGCCGGCGAAGCGGACCTCCGCCCCGGACGCCGTCAGGCCGCCGGCGAGCGCGGCCACGATCCAGGGGGAGGAGACGCGCGTGTCGCAGCCGATGACGACGACGAGCGGTCCCGGCCGCCCCGCGTCGCGGAGCGAGGCTGCGAGCGCCGCCCCGACGCGCGAGACGGTGGCCGGGTCGAGGGGAGCGTCGCCGGCCTTCCCCCGGATGCCGTCCGTGCCGAAGAGCGAACGCATGGCCCGCGGAGTTTACGGGAGCGGCGGGATGCCGGCCGCGCCGCTCGCCTGTGGCGCTCCGCCGCGGCTCGCCCTCTCGACGACCGCGAGGAATCGGAGCGTCTCCTCGACGTCGTGGACGCGGAGGAGGAGCGGGTTCCGCCCGCGGAGCCGCTCGACGGCGACGGCGCAGGCGGCGAGCGACTCGGGGAGCCGCTCGGCGGGGGGGCGGCCCGAGAGCGAGCCGAGGAAGGCCTTCCGCGAGGCGCCGACGACGATCGGCGTCCCCTCCGGGGCGAGCTGGGGGAGACGGGCGAGGAGCTCGAAGTTCTGCTCCGCGGTCTTCCCGAAGCCGAGGCCCGGGTCGAGGAAGATCCGGTCGGGGCGCACGCCCGCGACGAGGCAGAGGCGTCGCGCGCGGGCGAGGTCGGCGGCGACGTCGGCGACGACGTCGGGGCCGAAGCGCGAGATCTCGAACGTCGTCGACGGCGTCCCGCGCATGTGGTTCAGGACGATCGCCGCGCCCTTCTCCGCGACGAGGTCGAGAAGCCCGTCCGGAGGGTCGAGGCCGGCGACGAGGTTGACGACGTCGGCGCCCGCCTCGAGCGCCTCCCGCGCGACCTCGGTCCGGCGCGTGTCGACGGAGACCGGGACGGCCGCGCTCGCGGCGCGGATCGCGACGACGACCGGGACGACGCGTGCGATCTCCTCGGCGGCGGTGACCTCCGCGGCGCCGGCGCCGTACGCCGCGCCGCGGGGCCGGGTCGACTCGCCCCCGACGTCGAGGAGCGCGGCGCCGGCCGCGGCGAAGCGGAGAGCGGACTCGACGGCGGTGTCCGTCGACGCGTGCCTTCCTCCGTCGGAGAAGGAGTCGGGCGTGACGTTCAGGATCGCCATCACGCCCGCCACGGGGCCGGTCCGGAGGAGACGGCCGGACGGCAGCTGCAGGGCGACCGTCAAGGGGCGAAGGCGCCCGCCGGCGCCTGTGGTCGGTAGCAGTGCCACGTACCGGTCCTGGTCACGACGGTCGTGACCTCGATCGGCTCGCCGGAGTCCTGCGGCTCGCGGTTCACGGTCGTCCCCCCGTCGAGCCAGAGGTCGTTTCGCTGAACGCTCCGGATCCCCTGGAAGTTCTGTTCGTAGACGGTGATCCTGCCGCGGGCGTGGACCTGAGCGACGATGACGGTGTGGTGGTTGCGCGTCGCGGTCTCCGACGACGTGTCGAGGACGGTCGATCCCCGCCTTCGCGTCACCTCGACGCGGACCTGGTGGGTCTGGAACTGGATGATGTCCCCCGGCTGAAGCTCACCCTCGGAGATGGGCCGGCCCCAGGTGTAGTCGTCCCTCGCGCCGACGGAGCCGTAGTCGGGAGCAGAGCGGTCTCCTCCCGAGCGCAGCGCCTCGTGCGCGAGGTCGTAGCACTCCCCTCGACCGACCGTCTGACCGGCGTGGCTCACCGCGAACGCGAGCACCGTGCTTCCGCTCATGTCCTCGACCTCCGGCGAACATCCAGTCTAGCTCCGGGGCGCTTCACCGGCCCGTCGCCCCGATCCGCCGCCGCGCGTCCCGGAGGAGCGCCGTCGGAGCGGGTGGGGAGGCGGAGAGAGCGCGCTTCCACTCCCTCGTCGCCTGCCGGGGGCGTCCGGCGGCGGCGAAGCACCGCCCGCGCCAGTAGAGAGCCTCGGCGCCGCCGGGGCCGCGTCCGGGGAGCCGGGACAGGGCGAGGAGCGCGGCGTCGAGCGGCCCCTCGCCGAGGCGCTCCGCGACCGCGACGGCGGCCCGCGCGTAGGCGAGGACGGCCGGCGCGTGCTCCGGCGCCTCCGAGAGGGCGCGGGCGGCGTCGGAGAGCGCCGACGCCGCGCCGTGCCGGCGCAGCCACTCCCGGCGGCACGAGGGGCAGCGCGACGCGCGCCGGTCGAGACGGAGGCCGAGCGTCTCCGTCCAGCGCATCTGCTCCCGCCCCGTCAGGACGAAGCGCGCGCCGCAGCCGAGGCACTTCCGAGAGGCGTCGACGAAGAAGGCGCGCGGGGCGCGGTACGAGAACGGCTGGCGGGAGAGGGCGCCGGGGACGGAGCCCGGCGGCGGCGCGAAGGCCACGGCCTTCTCGCGCCGGATCGGCCTCGTCGCCGTGCCGCGGAGCGGGGCCTCCATCCGGCGCGGCAGACGACGCGGCCCGCCCCCTGTCGGGAGCGGGCCGGCCGGAGACGTCGCGGGGGCGTGAGCCGTCAGGCGGGCGTTCCGGGAGCGGACGGAGGCGCGGCCTCGCCGGCCGCCGCCGCGTCCTGCCGCGCCTTCGTCGTGTGGGGGACGCGCTTCCCGGAGGTCTTCTCGATGAGGACGTAGACCTCGTCGCCGTCGAGGGATTCCTTCTCGAGGAGCTCGGCGGCGATCGCGTCGAGCGCGGGCCGGTTGTCCACGACGATCCGCTTCCCGCGCTGGTAGGCCGACGTGATGATCCGGTTCACCTCGGCGTCGATCTTCCGGGCGGTGTCCTCGGAGTAGTCGGGCCGGCGCGCGAAGTCGCGGCCGAGGAAGACCTCTCCTTCCTCGTGCCCGAACGTCATCGGGCCGAGGTCGCTCATCCCCCACTCGCAGACCATCCGGCGGGCCATCGTCGTCGCCTGCTCGAAGTCGTTCGAGGCGCCGGTCGTGATCTGGTCGAGGCAGACCTCCTCGGCGAGGCGGCCGCCCATCATGACGGCGAGGCGCGCCTCGACGTACTCCTTGTTGTAGGAGTACTTGTCCTCGAGCGGCAGCTGCTGCGTGACGCCGAGGGCCCGGCCGCGCGGGATGATCGTCACCTTGTGGAGCGGGTCCGCGTGCTCCTCGAAAGCGGCGATGAGCGCGTGCCCCCCCTCGTGGTATGCCGTGTTCCGCTTCTCCTTGTCGGACATGACCATCGACTTCCGCTCCGCCCCCATGAGGACCTTGTCCTTGGCGTAGTTGAAGTCGTCCATCTCGACCTTCTTCTTGTCGGCGCGGGCCGCCGTGAGCGCCGCCTCGTTCACGAGGTTCGCGAGGTCGGCGCCGGCGAAGCCGGGCGTGCCGCGGGCGACGACGGAGAGGTCGACGTCGTCGGAGAGCGGGATGTTCTTGACGTGGACCTTCAGGATCCCCTCGCGCCCCTTCACGTCGGGGCGGTCGACGACGACGCGCCGGTCGAAGCGGCCGGGGCGCAGGAGGGCCGGGTCGAGGACGTCGGGGCGGTTCGTGGCGGCCATCAGGATGACGCCGTCGTTCCCCTCGAAGCCGTCCATCTCGACGAGGAGGGCGTTCAGCGTCTGCTCGCGCTCGTCGTGCCCGCCGCCGAGGCCGGCGCCGCGGTGGCGGCCGACCGCGTCGATCTCGTCGATGAAGATGATGCAGGGGGCGTTCTTCTTCCCCTGCTCGAAGAGGTCGCGGACGCGGCTCGCGCCGACGCCGACGAACATCTCGACGAAGTCGGAGCCGGAGATCGAGAAGAACGGGACGTTCGCCTCGCCGGCGACGGCGCGCGCCAGGAGCGTCTTGCCGGTGCCGGGCGGGCCCATCATCAGGACGCCCTTCGGGATCTTCCCGCCGAGCTTCTGGAACTTGCCCGGGTCCTTGAGGAACTCGATGATCTCGGAGAGCTCGTCCTTCGACTCGTCGCAGCCCGCGACGTCCTTGAAGGTGACCTTCTTCTGGTTCGGGGTCAGGAGCTTCGCCTTCGACTTGCCGAAGGCCATCGCGCGGTTCCCGCCCGTCTGCATCTGCCTCATGATGAAGATCCAGAGGCCGATCAGGAACAGGATCGGGGCCCACTGCAGGAGGATCATGAAGAGGCCGCCCTCGCGCGGCTCCTCCGCCGTGATCTTGACGTTCGCCTGCCGCAGCTCGGGCACGAGGTCGTCGTAGGGCGGCGCGTAGGTCCGGTAGGCGGGCTCGCGCCCCTCGGGGACCCCCTTCTTGTAGCCGCGGACCTCGCCGCCGCGGATCACCACGCGGTCGATCTCCCCCTTCGTCACCATCTCCATGAACTCGGTGAAGCTCAGGGGCGGGGCGGTCCGGCCGTAGTCCACCGCCTTGTAGAGGAGGAGGATGACGACGAGGATCACCAGCCACAGGAGGACGTTCTTGACGGTCGTGCTCAAAAGGTCACCCTTCCCGGCAATCTACGGCGCCGGGACGGCCGCGGTTCAGGCCCGGACGATCTTGATGGGCCCGGTGGCCTGCGCGAAGGGGGCGTCGCCGGGCGTCCGCACCTTCGCGATGAACGGGAAGTTCCCCCCCTCGCCGCCGAACTCCATCCCGTAGCCGACGAGGACCCCGTCCTCCGACGGGAAGAGGACGTAGTCGACGAGGAGAGAGCTCTTCCGCTCCTGGGGCCGGTCGACGATCGCCGCGAAGCGGACCGAGCTCGGGCCCTCCTCGCGGAGCTGGTCCGCGAGGTAGCTCTCGATGATGCCGCTCCGGATGACGTCCTTGAGGATGATGATGTCGGCCCCCCGGACGTTGAACGGCGTCACGAAGTGGAAGTCGACGATCTCCTCCTCGCCGCCCCGGATGACGTCGATGTACTCCAGGCGGACGGAGCGCGGGATCGTGCGCGCGAGGTCGGCCGCGAAGACCGCCGCTCCCTTGAGGATCGCGATCAGGACGATCGGCGTCTCCGGGAAGTCGCTCGAGATCCGCTGGCCGATCGACTGGACGCGGTTGGAGATCTCGGAAGGCGAGAACCGCTCGTCGTAGAGAAGGTTCATGGTACCAGTCTAGCAGGGGGCGTCAGCCGGACGGTGCGCCCGTCCGCCGCGAGCCGCCTCCCCGCGAACGCCTCGCGGAAGGAGGCCTCTCCGGCCGCGAGGCGGGAGAGGACCCGCACGACCTGGGCGCGACCGGGCGGCCGGCCTTCGCCCCCGACGGCGCGGACGAGGAGGCGCCCCGCCGCCTCGACGCCGAGCGATTCCAGCAGCGTCCGCGGCCAGGGCCCCTCGAAGGGCGCGTCGGCGGCGGAGAGCGACCGGGCGATCCGGTCGTCGAGGGCGTCGAGACGCCGGTTCCAGGCTTCGCCGGCCCGGGCGAGCCGGGCCGTCGTCCCCGGCCAGCGCGACTCGAGCTCCGGCAGGAGGCGCGAGCGGACCCGGTTCCGGGCGAACCGCTCGTCCTCGTTCGACGCGTCCTCCCGCCACGCGACCCCCTCCGAGGAGAGGAAGGCGCGCAGCTCCGCCCGGCGGAAGGGAAGGAGCGGACGAACGACACCGTCGGCCCGGCGGGCCCGGATGCCGCCTCGGGCGCGGCCGAGCCGCCGCTCGAGATGGAGGAGGACGGTCTCGGCCTGGTCCTCGAGGGTATGTCCCGTCGCGAGGAGCGTCCCCGTCCCGAGGTCCCGCCCGAGGGCGAGGAGCGACTCGTACCTGAGGCGCCGGGCGGCCGACTCGAGGCTCTCGCCGCGGCGCCGGAGCTCGCGGACGGGGAAGCTCCGGAAGACGAACGAGAGGCCGAGCGAGGCGGCGAGGTCCGCCGCGGCCCGGGCGTCCCGGTGGCCCTCGGCCCCCCGGAGCTGGTGGTCGACGTGGAACCCGACGAGGGGGAGGCCCCGCCGCTTCGCCTCTCCTCCGAGGAGGAGGAGGAGGGCGGTGGAGTCGCTCCCGCCGGAGCAGGCGGCGACGAGGGCGGTCGCCCCCTCGAGGAGGCCGGAGGCGTCGAGGTGGCTCCGGAATGCGTCCCGCAAGGGTGCCGTCGGGTCGGCGAGAGGGGAGAGCGGCACCGGGTGATCGTAGGCGAGGACGGCTCTGCGGGGAGAGTTGGTGGCGATGGGCGGACTCGAACCGCCGACACAGGGCTTATGAGACCCCCGCTCTACCGACTGAGCTACATCGCCACGAGCCGGCCGCAGAGCCGCGAATGGTACCAGATCCGTCGGCGATATGATCCCGTCATGCCCTTCCTTGAGGAAGACGAGGAGACCCCGGTCGACGTGTGCGGGCGTTGCGGGCGGCTCTGCGAGGCGGCCGAGCTCGACAAGTGCCCCGTCTGCGCGAAGACGTTCTGCACCTACTGCGTCTACCGCATCGGATCGAGGAACTACTGCAGCCGGCCTTGCGGCGACTCGTTCTTCTTCGGGGGCGACGTCGACGACGAGGGGACGCCCGAGGAATAGGGTCGCGCAGCGTGAGGATCGGCTGAAATGGAGGCCTTCTTCCTCCTCCTGGCGGCGGCGCTCGTCCTCGCGCCCCTCGTGTCGCTCGTCGTCTCCCTCCTGACGAGGAGCCGCCTCCGGAAGCTCGAGGAGCGCGCGGCCGTGCTGGAGCGGGCGAACGCGCGGCTGGAAGGGCACCTCCACGAGCTGAGGTCCGAGTGGCACGCGGCCCGGGCCTCAGGGGCCGCGGCCGGCCCGGCGGAGCCCGCCCAGGCGGCCACCCCGACCCCCGCAGAAGGGTCGCGGCCCGCTCCGACGGCGGCCGTGCCGCCGGCTCCCGTCCCGCCCCTGCCCGCCGCGGCCGCGGCGCCGCCGGCGCCGACGCGCCCGCCGTCGGTCTTCGACGAGACCGACCGGCTGGCCGCTCCCGCTCCGTCGCCGGCCTCGGCTCCTCCGCCGCCGTCGCGGATCCCGCCCGTTCCCCCGCCGCCGGCCCCTCCGGCCGTCCCGCAGGCGCCTCCGCTCCCGACGACGCCCCTCCCGGCGGCGGCGCCGCCCTCTGTCGAGGCCCTGCCCCGGGCCGCCGCCGCTTCCGCGCCGGAGCGCCCGCGCGAGGCGGCGACCGTCCCGGCGCCCCCCGTCGCGCCGACCCCGGCCCCGCCGCCGCAGCCTCCGCCGCGGCGCCCGGCGCCGCCCCCCGCCGCTCCGCCGAAGCCCCCCTTCGACTGGGAGAGCCTCGTCGGCGTGAAGCTCTTCTCGTGGGTGGCGGCCGTGGCGCTCGTCGTCGCCGCGGTCCTCTTCCTCCGCTACTCGATCGACCACGGCTGGCTGACGCCGCCGCTCCGAATGGCGATCGGCCTCCTGACCGGAATCGGCCTCCTCGTCGCGTGCGAGCTGAGGGCGGCGCGACGTTACCCGGTCACCGCGAACGCCCTCGACGGCGCCGCGATCGCCGTCCTCTTCTCGACCTTCTTCGCCGCGCACTCCCTCTGGAAGCTCGTCCCGGCGATCCCGACGTTCGGGCTGATGGCGCTCGTGACGGCGGCCGCGGTCCTCCTCTCGATCCGGCGCGACTCGATCTTCATCGCCCTCCTCGGCCTCGTCGGCGGCTTCGCGACGCCGGCGCTCCTCTCGACGGGGGAGGACCGCCCGTTCGGCCTCTTCGGCTACCTCCTCCTCCTGAACGCCGGCCTCGCCTGGGTCGCGCACCGGAAGAAGTGGCCGGTCCTGACGCTCCTCTGCGCCGTCCTGACGGCGGTCTACCAGTGGGGCTGGGTCGCGAAGTTCCTGACCGAGGGGAAGCTCGGGATCGCCGCGGGCGTCTTCCTCGTCTTCCCGCTCGTCCTCTACGCCGGGCTCGCGCTCGGCAGGCCCGAGGAGAAGGGGGCGGACGGGAAGGCGCCTCTCTTCGAGGGGGCCGCGCGCCTCGCCGGGCTCCTGCCGCTCCTCTTCGCCCTCTTCCTCGCGGCGGTGCCCGCCTACGGCGCGCGCCACGGCCTCCTCTTCGGGTTCCTCTTCCTCCTCGCCGCGGGACTCTTCGCGGTGGCCGTCTGGCGCGGGCCCTCCGAGCTCCACCTCGCCGGCGGGCTCGCCACGCTCCTCGTCTTCGTCGTCTGGGCCTTCCGGAGCTACGCGCCCGGGGCGTGGCCCTCGGTCCTCGCGTTCCTCGCCCTCTTCGTCGTCTTCTTCCTCGCGGCGCCGTTCTTCGCCGAGAGGGTCGGTCGGCCGCTCGGCGCGGCCGGCCGGAGCGCCGCGTACACGGCCCCTCTCCTCCTCTCGCTCGCACCGGTCCTCGTGGCCGAGGAGCCGCGCGCCGCCGCGCCCGGCCTCCTCTTCGGCGTCGTGTTCGTCCTCCTCGCGGCCTGCGCGGCGTACGCGGTCGTCCGCGAGGAGGGGGGCGTCTTCTTCGCGGGGGCCTTCTTCGCGCTCGTCGCGCAGGCGGTCTGGTCGGCGAAGCACCTGACCCCGGAGCGGCTCCTCCCGGGCCTTGCGCTCTACGGCGTCTTCTCCCTCTTCTACCTCGGCGTCCCGCTCCTCGCGCGCCGATACGGCAAGGGGCTGAAGCCGGGCGGCCTCTCCGTCGTCCTCCTCTTCGCGGCGCTCGCGCTCCTCCTCTTCCTCGCCGCCGGGCCGGTCGCCGCCTCGGCGCTCTGGGGGCTCGCGCTCCTCCTCGCGGTCCTGAACGTCGGCCTCTTCGCGGAAGGGGCCGCCGGGCGCTTCCCGGTCGCGACGCTCCTCGGCGTCCTCCTTTCGTGGGGCGTCCTCGCCGTCTGGTGGATGACGGTCCCTCTCGCGCCGCTCCTCGTACCGGGTCTCCTCGTCGTCCTCGGCTTCGCCCTCGTCGTCGTCGGCGGGACCGCCTGGGCCCGAGCGAAGACCGGCTCCGAGGCGGCCGCCGGACCCGACGGCGTCCACCTCGGCCTCGTCGGGCACCTCTTCCTCCTCTTCGTCGCGACGCAGCCGTCGCTCGCCGTCCCGCCGGGGCCGCTCCTCGGAGTCCTCCTCGTCCTCGACCTCGCGCTCGCGGCCGCCGCGTTCGGGACCGGCGTCGGCGCTCTCCTCGCCGCGGCGCTCGTCCTCTCGCAGGTCGTCCTCCTCGCCTTCGTCTCGGCGGTCGCCGAGCCCCCGTGGCCCTCGGTCGGGCTCCTCTCGGCGCTCGGGGTCGCCGGCCTGGGCCTGATCGCGCGCTCGCTCGCGCCGCGGGCCCCGAAGGGGGGGGAGGCCCTCCGGAAGGCCGTCGCTCAGGGGGCGGCGGCGGCGCTCCTCCTCGGGCAGGTCGTCGCGCTCTTCGCCGGCACGAGAGGGGGCAGCCCCGACGTCGCGCTCCTGATCGCCGCACACCTCCTCCTCGCGGGGGCGCTCGTCGCCGTCGCGACGCTCGAGGGGTGGCACGGCCTCTCCGTCCTCTCGGCGGCGACCTGGTTCGTCTCGGTCCTCGCCTGGGCCGGGAGGGAGGGGCGGATCGCGGACGTGGCCGTTCCCCGCCTCCTCTTCGGCCTCCTTCCGTGGCTCCTCTTCCTCGCCGCGGCGCCGCTCGCCTCGCGCCGCGCTCGGGCCGCGAGGGCCCCCTGGGTCACGGCCGTCCTCGCGAGCGGGGCCTTCTTCCTCCTCGGGCGCGAGAGCTTCCGCGAGGCGGGCTGGGACGGCTTCGTCGGCGTCCTGCCGGTCGGCATCGCGGCGGCGCTCGCGCTCCTCCTCGTCGCGCTCCTGAGGATCGAGCCGCCGGCGGCACGCGATCTCGGCCGGCTCGCCCTCGTCGCGGGAGCCGCCCTCGCGTTCGTGACGGTCGCGATCCCGCTCCAGCTCGAGAGGGAGTGGATCACGATCGGCTGGGCGCTCGAGGCGGCGGCTCTCGCGTGGCTCTACACGCGCGTGCCGCACCGGGGGCTCCTCCTCGCGTCGGCGGGCCTTTCGGCGGCCGTCTTCGCGAGGCTCGTCCTGAACGAGGCGGTCCTCACGTACCACGCGCGGAGCGCGACGCCGATCTGGAACTGGTACCTCTACACGTACCTCGCCGCGGCGATCGCGCTCTTCCTCGCCGCCCGGTTCCTCCGCCCCACGGCGGACGAGCTCGCGGGAGGCCGGCTCCGGCTCTCGTCCGCGCAGGTCACGGGCGCGACGGTCCTCCTCTTCGCCCTCGTCAACATCGAGATCGCCGACTGGTTCGCGACGGGGCCGGCGCTCGCCTTCAACTTCGCGCGCGGGGCCTCTCTCGCGCAGGACCTCGCCTACACGCTCGCCTGGGCCGTTTTCGGCGTCGGCCTCCTCGCGGCCGGGATCGTCGGGAGAAGCCGTGCGGCGCGCGCCGCGGCGCTCGGTCTCCTCGTCGTCACCGTCCTGAAGGCGTTCCTCCACGACCTCGGCCGCCTCGGGGGCCTCTACCGGGTCGCCTCGTTCGTCGGCCTCGCGGTGTCGCTCTCGCTCGTCGCGATCGCCATCCAGCGCTTCGTCCTCCGGACCCGGGAGAAGGAATGACGCCGACCCGCCGCGTCCTCGCGATCGCCATCGTCCTCGCCGCCCCCGCGAGCGCGTCCCGGGAAGGGGCCGCTCCCGCCGCCTTCCGGCACGAGCGGGCCGTCACGCCGGGAGGAGCGGGGCCGAACCAGCTCGCGGTCGACGTCGCGCTCCTCGCGGGATCGGAGGCGCGCTCGGGGCCGGGTCTCCTCTCGGACCTGCGTCTCGTCGCCGCGGACGGGAAGGAGGTGCCGTACCTCCTCGTGCCGCCGCGGCGAAGCGAGCCGGAGTGGCTCCGCGCCTCGATCCTGCCCATCCCCGAGACGAAGAGCTCCAGCGGTTTCGAGGCGGACCTCGGCGCGCTCCGGAGGGTCGACCGTCTCCGCGTCCACGGGCTCCCGGCGCCGTACCTGAAGCGGCTCCGGCTCGAGGCGAGCGGCGACCGTGCCCGCTGGACCGTCCTCGTCGCGGAAGGGACGCTCTTCGACCTCCCGGCGGAGGGTCTGACGCGGACCGAGGTCGCCTGCCCGGAGGGGGAGCACCGGTTCCTGCGCCTGACGTGGAACGACGCGAAGAGCGGGCGCGTGCCTCTGCCGGAACGTGTCGAGGCCCGCCTCGCGGGGACGGGCGGCGAGGCCGAGCCCCTCCGCGCGGAGGTGCCGTTCGAGCGCCTCGAGAGCGAGCCGGGCCGGAGCCGCTTCCGGGTCCGGCTCCCCGCGGCGGGGATCCCCGTCTCCGCGGTCGAGGTCGGCGTCCGCTCGGGCCACGTCCTGAGGGACGCGCGGCTCCTCGAGTCGCGTCTCTCCGGCGGGCGCCTCGTGCCGTTCGAGCTCGGCGCGGGGACGCTCCGGCGGGCCGAGCGCGAGGACGCCGCGGCGACGAGCCTCGCGATCCGCGTCTCGCCGCCGGCCGAAGCCGAGCTGGAGCTCGTCGTCGAGGACGCCGGGAACCCGCCCCTCGACGTCGCCACCGTCACGCTCCTCCTCCAGGGGCTCCCCTGGGTCTACTTCGAGAGCCCCGACGGCGCGCCGCTCACGGCGCGCTACGGGTCGACGGGGCTCGCGCGCCCGCGGTACGACCTCGAGGCCGTGCGCCCCGCGATCACCCGGCGAGGCGCCGCGCCGCCGCACGAGGCGGCCTGGGGAGCGGCGCGGACCGCGCCCGCGGCCGCCGCCTCCGCCGCGCAGCTCCCGACCGTTCCCGCGGGGGCGGCGCTCGAGAGGTCGGGCTTTCGTGTCTCCCGCGCGATCCCCGACGGACCTTTCGGCCTGACGGCGCTCCGCGTCGACGCGGCGCTCCTCGCCGCGAGCCCGGACCTCTCGGACGTGCGGATCGCGACGGCCGACGGCCGGCAGGTCCCGTACCTCGTCGAGACGCTCGCCGGACCGCTCGTCGTGAAGCTCCCGGCGCCGCAGCCGGGGAAGGACCCGCGCCCGCGGAGCGGACCGGGCGAAGAGGGCCGCGTCTCCTTCCACAGGATCGAGCTGCCGTTCGAGCGCCTTCCCGCCGCGCGGCTCGAGCTCGCGACGACGGCGCGCGTCTTCTCGCGGAACGTCGTCCTCCTTCGCGAGCGGCTCGGCGGGCGCCCCGAGACGGCCGGGACGTTCTCCCCGGTCGCCTCCTCGGCGTGGCAAGGGGCGGACCCCGGGCGCGACGCCCCGGCTCTGCTCCTCGACCTGCCGCCGGGGGAAGGGCGCGAGCTCTGGCTCTCGGTCGACGACGGCGACAACGCGCCGCTCCCGCTCGTCCGGGCCTCCCTTCTCCTCCCGGAGCACCGCCTCCGCTTCGTGCGCGAGGGAGGGGCCCTCACGCTCCTCGCGGGGCGCGCCGGCCTGGCGCCGCCGCGCTACGACCTCGAGCTCCTCGCCCCGCGCCTCCTCGGCGCGCCGGCGCTCGAGGCGTCGCTCGCACCCGAGGCCGCGCCCGAGGCTGAGCGCGCCGCCGCCGGACCGAGGCTCTTCCAGGCGGCTCTCGTCGGGGCCGTCGTCGCGCTCCTCCTCGTCGTCGCGCGGCTGCTGCGGCGCGGACCCGGCCCGTCCGGCGGCGGCGACGCGCCGCGGGAAGGGTAGACTCGGCAGACCGGAGGAAACCCAGTGGTGAGCACGCGCGTGCCGACGGTCCGTATGGCGCGGCCCGAAGGAGGGCCGAGGTGAAGGGGTTCCCGACCGCCCGCCTCCTCCCGCCGGGCGACGCGCCGTCGCCCTTCGGCCTCCACCTCGTCCTCGGCCCGCTCGCGGGCGGGGCGGAGGAGGGGCCGGTCCCGCTCCCGCTCTCGTCGGACGAGGGGACGAGCCGCGTCTACCTCGGGGCGCTCAAGGGGGACGCGGACAGCGTCGTCGAGCTCGTCGCCGTCAAGCTCCTCCCGAACGCCCTCTCCGAGTCGCTCGTCGAGAGCGCCGCGCGCCCGACGAACGGGACGCTCTTCGCGCGCTTCGCGTCCGAGCGGGAACGGCTCCGCTCCCTCCGCTCGGAGCGCCCCTGGTTCCCGCGGCTCCTCCAGCCGGACGGCGCGGGGGAGGGGACGCTCCCGGCCCTCCTCTACGACAAGCCGTCGCGCACGTTCTTCACGCCTCCCTGCGCGGCGTGCGGCCGGCCGCTTCAGCTCCTGACGGACGAGCTCTTCCTCCGGGAACGGCGGCTCCCCTCGCACCTCGAGTCGCTCCACCGGCTCGTCGGCTGCCCCGCCTGCGCCTCGACGGACCGCGTCCTCGCCGTCTTCTGCCACGACCCGGTCCCGGGGACGCCGGACGTCCCCGTCGGGGGCGCGGACGACCTCCTGAAGGGGCTCGCCCGGGCCCTCCTCCGCGACTGGGACGAGGAACAGGTGAAGGCCTTCCCGTCGCACGCCGTCTCCGAGGAGGCGCTCCGCCTCCGGAAGGAAGGGGGAGCCTCGCTCGGCGACTTCGCCGCGCGGTGGTCCGTCTTCTCGCTCTGCCCCTCGCCCTTCGTCGTGACGGGCCTCTCGCCGGTGAAGTGGGACGAGTGGTCCGACTTCGTCGGCGGGCGGGCCGAGGAGGACCTCGTCCCCTCGGCCGCGCCCGAGAGCCTCGAGGCGGACTCGAGCCGGCGGCGGCTCGAGTGGCTCCTCGAGACGCTTCCGCCGACGGGCCGCTACCTCTACGGCCACGACGGCACGGGCGTCGACGCCGTCGAGGTCCTCTACCTGAAGATGACGGGGTTCCGGCAGCTCGTCGACGCGGTCCTCGCCTACTACCGCGCGACGGGGCAGCCGCACCTCGACCTTCACCCGGGGCACGTCCTGCTCGACAGCTACGGGTCGGGCTCCTCGCTGCCGGCCCTCTGGACGTTCGAGGTCCGACTCCACGGGGTCGCCTCGGCGGCGAAGACGTCGGCGTTCGGGGTGGAGGTCGTCGTGCCGCCCCCGGAGCCGATGTTCCCCTACGCGGCGCCGGAGATCCTCGAGTTCCGGCTCGCCGCGCGGCGTCCCGGCGACGTCTACCTCTCCGAGATCGAGCCGGCGGACGCGGGCCTCGGCGTGCGGGTCGAGGGGCGCCTCTCCGACCCGAACGGCCTCTTCCCGAAGCCGGAGGAGCCCGACTGGATCCACGTCACGTTCCCCGACGAGGCGCTCGGCCTCGGCATCGACGCCCTCGTCGTGAAGCGCAAGCCGGGCGTCCCGGCCTCGTACGAGGAGCTCACGTTCGTCTCGGAGCCGGTCGACCTCGACGACGCCGCCGTGAAGAGGCTCCGGCGCTCGTTCGGCGTCCGCCTCCCCGGGGCGCGCTACAAGGTCTTCCCGCGTTTCGGCGCTCCGTCCGACCTCCACTCGCTCGGCGTCCTCCTCCTCCGGTCCCTCACCGGCGGGGAAAGCTCCGACTTCACGCTCCTCCTCCAGGCGGTGCAGCGCGCGGCGACGGCGGCCGTCCGGACGAAGGAGGGGGACGGCCTCTCGCGCCTGAAGGCGGCGCTCGCCTCGGACTCCGTCACCGCGGCCCTCTTCGACCGGTCGCAGGCGTTCTACCGGGACGAGGACCGCGGCCCCGGTCGGCCGAACGCGATCCCTCCCACGCTCTTCGAGCGGGCCGTCCTCCTCGCGCTCCGGCTCGTGACTCGGGTTCCGGGCTTCTCGATCGCGACGGCCCCGGGCGACTTCGTCCCCGAGGACCCGACGGGGAGGATCGAGCAGGCGCTCCGCGAGACGGACGAGGTCGTCGCGGAGCTCCGGTCTCTTCTCGTCCACCGCCAGCCGCTCCACTTCGAGATCCAGGGCGTCCTCGCCGAGCTCCTGGACGAGGAGGCGGAGGCGGTGCGCCGCCTCTGAGCGGGAGCCGGGTCGCGGCCCGCGGGGTCCGAGGGTAAGATCCGGCCACTGTGTCCTGCAGTCAGGCCGTCTCCTCTCTCGAGGCGCTGGCGTATCGCCCCTTCCGCGGGGGCGGACGTTGAGCGTCCCGCCGCGCTCCCTGACGCTCGAGGTCTGGCTCGGCCCGATGGAGGGGCTGCGCTACGCCGCCGAGGCGCGGCAGGCGATGCAGCTCGTGAGGATCGGGCGCCTCCCGTTCGACCGGCAGACGAAGGAGCGGAACCACCTCGTCCTCTCCGTCTCCGCGGGCGTCTCCGGCTCGCACGCGGAGGTCCGCTTCGCCCAGGGGCGGATCTTCCTCCGCGACCTCGGGAGCTCGAACGGGACGTTCGCGGCCCAGCAGGCCGTCACGACCGAGACGGAGGTGAAGTCGGGCGAGATCTTCCTCGTCTCGCTCACGCCCGTGCAGGTCTACCTCACGAGCCCGCTCGCGGCGCCGCCGCCCTTCGAGCCGCTCGCCGTCTCGCACTGGGAGGGCTCGGTCCTGGAGCCGCTCCTGGCGAGCGCCGCGGAGTGCGCCGCGGCGCGCCGCGAGGGCTACGTCGACACACGCCACCTCCTCGAGGCGATCCTGAAGCTCGAGGACCCCGAGATCGAGGACCTCCTCGGCCGCGCGGGCGCGCGGGCGAGCGAGGTGCGGGGCGAGGTCTACCGAAAGACCTTCTTCCGCGAGCCGCTCGCCTGGATCGCCGAGATCCTCGTGAAGCCCGCGAACCTGACCGGCGCCTTCGAGACGGCCGTCGTCTCCCCTCGCGTCGCGCGCCTTCTCGACGCCTCCCGCGGCGCCGCGCCCGACGGGACCGAGCCGGCGGAGGCGAGCCGCCTCGCGGCGCGGAGCCTTCTCGCAGGCCTCGTCGCCGACCGCTTCGGCCCCGTCGGCGACTGGCTCGGCGCCTCCGGCATCACCGCGGTCCCCGACGGCTGGGCCGCGGCGCCCGTCCCGGGCCGCCCCGCCTCCACGCCGGACGAGCGCCTCGCGGCGCGCGCCGCGGCGCGCGCGGAAGCGGCGAAGGGGCGCACCACGACGCTCCTCTCGGAGGAGGTCGGCGACGCGACGGCGACGTCCGGGCCGTCCCCGCTCTCCCGGACCGCGCCGCCCCCTCCGCCCCCGCCGCGGGCCGCCTCGCCCGAGGCGTCGGCCGTGGCGCCCGCGCCCCGTCGCCGCCCGGAGCCCGCGCACGAGAGGGCGCCCGAGCGGGAGGCGGAGCGGCCGGCGCCGGAGCCGGTCGCCGCTCCCGCCCCCGCCCCGGCTCCGTCGCCGCCGGCGGCCCCCGTCGCGCCGGCCGTCGCCTGGGACGCGCCGCGGACGCCGGCGGAGATCCTCCTCGACGGCCGCGCTCGCGAGCTCGCCGACGAGCTCTTCGTCCTCGCGGGGGAGCTCCGCTTCGGCTCCGTCGACGACCGCCGCCGGCAGCTGAAGCGGCGCGTCGAGAAGGAGCTCGCGCCGATCCCGAAGGAGTCTCGCGCGCGGTTCCTCGAGCTCCTCCGCCGCTACTTCCCGGTCCTCCCCGCGGGGGCGGGCGTCGACCCGGAGCTCCCGCGCCTCCGCAGGAAGGTCGAGGAGCTCGAGCGCAAGCGCGTCGAGGAGATGCCGTCGAAGGGGGTCGAGCGGCGGAAGTCGCAGGCGCCCGGCTTCCCCTCGGGGCCGCTCCCCCTCAAGCAGCTCGCCCTCGGCGAGGACCTCGCCCAGGCGGACCGGAACGTCCTCGTCCTGCGCCGCGTCATCGAGTACGCGCTCGCGATGGAGGGGATGACGCTCGGCCTCATCCAGTCGCTCACGATGCCGGGGAACGAGACGATGGCCTTCAAGCTCCCCGGCTTCAAGGAGACGACGCGGAGCTTCCTCCACGCCCTCGACCAGGGGAAGCCCGTGAGCCTCCAGCGCGTCGAGGAGTATCTCGACGAGCTGAAGAAGTGGCAGGTCGCGATCCTCGCGGCCTTCCACCAGGCGCCCGGGGACTGGTTCGAGCGCCTCTGGAAGCGGATCAACCCCGTCACGATCGAGTCCGCGCCGAGGAGCGCGGGGTGGAAGCTGAGGGGCGAGGCGGCGGAGTGGTGGGACCTCTACAAGATCGCCGTCCGCGACCTCTCGCCCGACCTCGTGAACGACCAGATTCTCCAGGGCGTGGCCCGCCTGTCCAAGGAAGAGCTCGAGAAGCTCAGGAAGACGCAGCGAGGAGAGAACTCATGACGAAGACGACGTTCCCCTCCCGGATCCGGATCGCCGCGTGCGGCCTCATCGTCGCCGCCCTCCCCGCGCTCACGGGCTGCGGGGCGAAGGTCGGCACCGTCTCGTTCCGGTGCGGCCCCCAGATCAACGGCGGCCTCGCGCTCGCCGTCGACGTCATCCGGGCCACGGAGGAAGAGTCGCGGCGGATCCAGGAGATGGGCGAGAAGTGGTTCTACGACCAGACCCGCTTCAACATCCAGGGCCAGAACCGGATCCAGACCGTGACCTTCAAGACGGGGGAGGGCGCCGGCCCGTGCGACCGGACGGTCTCCGTGCCGTTCTCGAAGGGCGAGCGCTTCCTCGTCCTCATCGCCGACTACAAGTTCCAGAACGTCGACCCGACGAAGCAGGTCGTCGTCCTCGCCCGCGAGAAGTGGGTCGGTCAGAAGATCCTCGTCTCGGTCCTCGAGCGGGAGCTCTCCGTCGAGCGCCGCTGGTAGCGGGTCCCCCATGAAGAAGACGCCGCAGGTCCTCTGGGCCGAGGGGATGTTCCTCCGGCCCCACCACCTCCAGACGGCCGAGCGCTACCGCGAGGAGGCGCTCCAGCGCGAGATCCAGCGGATCCAGCCGTTCTTCTACGGCCTCCAGTCGCTGGACGTGGCGCCGGACCAGCTCGAGAACTTCGTCTTCGAGATCCGCGACGTCTCCCTGAAGCTCAAGGACGGGACCGCGCTGTCGTCCGACTCCACTCTCCGGATCTCTCCCCGCAGCTTCAAGAACGAGCTCGACAAGGCGAGCGGCCGGATGCGCGTCTTCGTCGGCGTGCCGGTCTTCCGCGAGACGGCGCCGAACACGTTCGCGCCGGGCGAGGGGCCCGCGGGCGTCGACCGGCGCTTCGTCGCCGAGAACGCCGAGGTCCTCGACGAGAACTCCGGCCTGAACCCGCAGCCCGTCGGCGTGCGGCGCTGCAACGGGAAGCTCTTCTTCGGCGCCGAGAGCCAGGAGGGCTACGAGTGCCTCGAGGTCGCCGTCGTCGAGCGCTCGGGCTCGGGGCGGAACTTCCCCGTCCTCTCGCGCGAGTTCATCCCCTCGCTCACGGAGCTCGGCGCCTCGAAGACGATCCAGACGCTCTGCGACGGCGTCACGAACCGGATCGAGGCGAAGCACCGGCTCCTCCTCACGGACGTCGCCCAGGGGCGGCTCACGATCGCCTCGGACGGGACCTCGGGCTGGCAGACGATCATCAAGCTCCAGATCCTCGGGAGCTTCCTCTTCCTCTTCCAGCAGCTCACCCGGATCCCGCGGATCCACCCGTTCCACGTCTACACGGAGTTCGCGAGGCTCGCGGGCGAGCTCTCGATCTTCGACGACGGGAAGGTCCCCGTGAAGGTCCCCGTCTACGACCACGACAAGCTCGGGCCCTGCTTCCACGAGACGTGCCGGGTCATCGAGGCGCTCCTCGAGAAGATCGTCGCCTCCCGCTTCGTGAAGGTCGACTTCGTCCTGAGGGACGACCTCCTCGTCGCGGACCTCCTCGAGGAGTGGCTCGCCGCGCAGACGGAGGTCTTCCTCGCGATCGAGGCCGAGATGGAGGAGAAGGAGCTGAGGAGCCGGATCGTCACGATGAAGCTCGGGACGGTCCGCGACATCCCGATCCTCCGCCAGCGGCGGCTCTTCGGCCTCGACCTCGAGCTCCTGAAGCGGACGCCGCCCGGCCTCCCGCAGCGGGAGGACTACTTCTACTTCCGGATCGAGAAGGAGGGGCCGTACTGGACGAACGTCGTCCGCGACCGGAACGTCGCCCTGTCCGACGCCCTCGACCCGAAGCTCAAGTTCTCGCTCTACATCATCACGAAGCCCGGGAGCTGAGATGGACTACACGACCGAGCTCTTCAAGGTCGCCGCGAAGGAGTTCCTCTTCCTTTCGGCGTTCCGGCAGAAGGTGCGGAAGGGCGTCCGCGTCGACATCGACGACGCGGCCGCGGACCTCGAGGAGATCTTCCGCGAGCAGGCCTCCGCCGTCCGGAACGACCCCCGCCTCCAGGCGCTCTACGACCAGGCGCGCTACCCGCTCGTCGTCCTCGCGGACGAGATCCTGATCCACTCCGGCTGGGAGTTCTCCCGCGAGTGGCAGGACCGGATCTTCGAGGAGAAGTACTTCCGCTCGAACATCGGCGGCGACCAGTACTTCGCGATCGCCAAGGAGCTGAGGCCGGAGGACGTGGAGCTCGGCTCGATCGTGTACGCCGGCCTCGCCCTCGGCTTCCGCGGCAAGTACCGCGAGCGGCCCGAGAAGCTCGCGGAGGTGCGGAAGAACACCTACCGCCTCCTCTCGGAGTACCTCGCTTCGCAGAGCGACAAGATCACCCCCGAGGCCTACACCGTGATGGCGACCTCGGGGAAGCGCCTGAACCCGGTCGTGACCCTCGGCCGCGTCGCGATCGTCAGCTTCGGGGTCCTCATCGGGTTCTGGCTCCTGACGTTCCTCTCCTGGGCCTCCCTCGTCGGCCAGATCAAGAGCGTCGCCGAGAAGCTGGGAGTCCTCTGAGGCCGCCATGTACGAGCTGCTCGACCTCCTCGGACGCCTTCCGAAGCCCGTCAAGACCCTCGGCATCGTCTTCCTGCTCATGCCGCTCTGCCTCGCGATCGCGAGGGCCGCCGGCTTCGGGCACCTCTGGTGGGCCGTCATCGGCGGCCTCATCGTCATCGCGCTCCTCGTCGCGGCCTACGACGCCTTCCTGAAGAAGGGCGACAAGGCGCGCGGCGGCGCCTTCGAGAAGGACCTCGCCCGCGACGCGCAGGGCGGCGCCGGCGCCTCCAAGCAGGAGGTCCGCGAGGCCGTCAAGGAGCTCTCCCAGAAGTGGACGGAGTCCCTCGCCCAGCTCAAGGCGACGGGCCTGCAGGTCTACTCGCTCCCCTGGTACCTCCTCATCGGCGAGCCGCAGTCGGGCAAGTCGACGACGCTGAAGAACTCCGGGCTCGAGTTCCCCGTCGGCGGCGACGGTCTCTCGGGCTCGGGCGGCACGCGGAACTGCGACTGGTGGTTCGCGAACGAGGCCGTCATCCTCGACACCGCCGGCCGGTTCACGTTCCAGGAGGAGGCCGCTCCCGACGCGACGGAGTGGTCGACCTTCCTGAGGATGCTCAAGAAGTACCGCAAGGAGTGCCCGATCAACGGCGTCCTCGTGGTCATCCCGGCGACCTCGCTCCTCGAGGACACGCCCGAGGAGCAGGACAAGAAGGCCGCGAACATCCGGTCGAAGCTCATGAACCTCCAGCGGGTCCTCGAGATCCGCTTCCCGGTCTTCATCATGGTCACGAAGGCCGACCGGATCCTCGGTTTCTCCGAGTTCTTCTCGAAGCTCGACCCGGTCGACCAGCGGCAGCTCGTCGGCTGGTCGAACCCGAACGGCCCCGACAAGCCGTACGCCCTCGCGACGTTCGACGAGGCCTACGAGGAGATCCTGACGCGCGTCCACAAGCTCCGGATGAAGTTCACGGCGAACGAGGAGATCGTCCAGAACGTCGACCGGATCTTCGTCTTCCCCGAGGAGCTCCGCGCCCTCCGCGAGTCGCTCAAGCGCTACTTCCAGGGGGTCTTCCAGGAGACGCGCTACGACGACCCGTTCGTCTTCCGCGGCTTCTACTTCTCCTCCGGCGTCCAGCAGGGCAAGCCGATCGCGCGGGCGACGCGCGAGATGCTCGGGAGCTCCGCCGAGGGGATCGTCGAGAACCTCGAGCAGATCTTCAAGCGCTCCCGCGCCTTCTTCATCAAGGACTTCTACGAGAAGAAGGTCTTCCCGGAGCAGGGGCTCATCGCGCGGACGAAGGCGGCCCTCGAGCGGGAGAAGACGACGCGGCTCGTCATGAAGGCCGCGATCGTCCTCCTCCCGCTCCTCTGCCTCTGCGGGATGATCCTCCCCTACGTCTCCATGCGGAAGTTCGTGAAGCCGATGCGGGAGACGGCGCTTAAGGCCCAGGCCTGCGTCGAGAAGAAGGAGGCCTGCTCGATCGGGGAGGCCTACGCGATCTCGGAGGCGATCTACAAGCACCAGGCCGCGATCCGGCAGCGGCCCTTCCTCTTCGCGCTCTTCTTCCAGCGCGCCTCGTCGGGGCAGCTCTTCACGCTCCTCGGCAAGATCAACCAGAGGCTCTACGTCGAGCGCGTCGTGAACCCGCTCATGAAGGAGGGCGAGGCCCGGATGGCCGCGCTCGACTGGGCGGGCCCGTACGACTACCGGACGTTCTTCTCCGCCCTCGACGGGCACCTGAAGTGGTGGTCCGTCAAGAAGGGGGCGCTCACGAGCGAGCAGAAGCCGCTCGTGGAGGCGTCGGAGCTGAAGGTCGTCCCGCTCATCGCCTTCCTCGCGAACACGAAGGGGATGGCGCCGGGGCCGAAGTCGGGCGAGATCGACGAGTGGGTCGCGACCGTCGGGACGAGCGGGAACCCCGACCTGATCCTCGGGGCGCTCCCGACCGAGCCGCCGAAAGACCCGGAGCTCGTCCGCGTCCCCGACCCGGGCGCGGCGCTGAAGAAGTTCGAGGAGTACTGGACGGTCGCGAACCTCGCGCGGTGGGACTTCCGCCTGAACCAGCTCCTCGCGCTCTACGTCCAGAAGTACTCCGAGCTCCTCAAGATCGAGGACCCGTCCTCGCTCGGCTACCTCGGCCGGGCGGCGGCGACGGGAAAGGAGTTCCGCAAGACCTGGGAGGACACGACGAAGCACCTCGGCACGCTGAAGCCGGGGACGAAGGACTTCCCGGGCGCGACCCTCGCCGACTGGAAGAGGAACTTCGACGCGGACTACACCCTCCTGATGCGCTTCACGACCGTCGTCCCGGGCGTCGTCAACGAGAACGCCCGGAACCGGATCAAGGGCCAGATGGAGTCGGACTGGAAGAACCTCGAGGTCCAGATCCTCGCCTACGCCTACCTCGTCGTGCCGGACCCGCAGAACCCCGCGAAGAAGGCCTGGAGCCCGTCCGCGGCGGCGATCTCGCCGATGGTCGCCGACGTGACGTCGTTCGCGGACCTCGCCGCGTTCGAGGCGACGGAGAACCCGAAGGCCGTGGTGGAGGAGGCGTCGCGGAAGTCGACGCCCGCCGACCAGAAGGCGACGCTCGAGCTCTTCTCGAAGAAGCAGGTCGACGCGAAGGCGAAGGCGACGGCGAACGTGACCGCGATCGGGGCGATTCCGCCCGAGCAGAAGACGCTCTGGCAGGACACGGCCCTCGCGGCCTTCGTCCCGCGGACGGCGGACCTCGCCCTCGTCTACCGCGTCCTCCCGTACACGCAGCAGTTCCTCGACCGCTCGATCGGTCCCGCCTGCCTCGAGAACGTCTGCTTCACGCGGAACCACGCGCAGCAGATGATCCCGCTCGGGGTCTCCTACATCTCGTTCGCCGAGGCCTCGTCGATCGCGACGCGGCCCGACGTCGACGCGCTCGCCCAGGGGCACGCGGAGGCGATGCTCGACTACCTCCGCCGCTACATCGACCGCTTCGCGGGCCGCGGGGGGGGCGGGGGCGGCGGCGGCTTCATCGTCCCGGGCTCGGCCCTGAGGGCGAATTCCTGGCGCGAGTTCCAGGCCGCGATCACCCGCTGGATCCCCGAGTCCCAGGGGGGCGGCGACGCCCCGGTCACGGACATGTCGGGCGCCCTCGCCTTCGAGGACGTCCAGTCGTTCGCCGCCTCGAACCGGCGCCTGAACTCGGTCCTCGCCTACTTCAAGGGGAAGGCGGCGCCGCAGCGCCGCTCGAGCGGCCCCGCGAAGGCCCCGCCCGAGCTCGTCGCGGCGGCGAACCTCTTCAAGAACAACGTCGTCCCGCTCCCCGAGCAGGAGCTCAAGGCGTGGCGGCAGCTCTCCCTCGCGCAGGACGGCGTCTCGCTCCGCGGGTACCACGCCTTCTCGCGCAACCCGGCCGTGCGCCGGAGCGTCTACGGCCGCCAGCTCATCGCGGTGGAGAACCGGGGCGCGAACCTGATCCGCGACATGATCCGCCCCGCGTTCCAGCAGGCGGCCGAGCCGGTCGTGAGGAAGATCCGGGAGCAGTGCCTCGGGCAGTTCCCGTTCGTCCGCGAGTCGCAGCTGAGGCAGGAGCGGGTCGCCTACGCCGCCGGCAGCTCGCTGAAGCCCGGCGGGAGCGGCAACAGCGCGACCTACCGCCTCGACCTCCCGTCGATCAGCCAGGGGCACTTCTCGGGCGTCCTCACGGACGTCGGCTCCCTCGCCGACGAGTACGCCCTGAACCCGATCCTCTGGGGCTGGGAGCCGCAGTTCGACTTCGTCGGCGACGCGCGCGGGCTCCTCGCCGTCGGCCGCGGCTGGCAGCTCTTCCTCTTCGGCGGCGGCCGCTCGACCTCCGTCATCAAGGAGCACAAGGTCGAGATCCGGCCGCTGCAGTTCACGCCGAGCCCGGGCAAGCGCTTCATGGGCGACCGCGTGAACTCCCTCTTCCTCTTCGACCGGTCCGTCGTCGTCCGCCCCTCGACGGACTTCAAGACGGGCAAGCAGCCGAACCCGTACGTCTGGCGCCTCGGGCCGGCGGACGCCCCGATGTCGATCACGGGGCGCGACGAGGAGTCGAAGGCCGGGTGGACCGGCAGTCTCGAGGCGTACGGAGGCCCGCTCCGCTTCTTCTACTTCGTCAGGGTCGCGAGCGAGGAGCGGGACCGTCGGGACGTCTCGGACGACCCCGAGCGCGAGCGCGAGAAGGAGAAGATCTGGACGATCCGGGTCGTCATCCCGAACGCGATGCAGCGGACCGAGCCTCTCGAGGGGCTCTTCGAGCTCGCGTTCGAGGAGCCGATGCCTCCGATCCTCCCGAACTGAGCTTCCCCCGGGGCGGGGCCCGGTCCGCCGGACCCCGCCCCGCCCTGCCCCGCGACGCGGACCTGGACGAGCGAGAGGTGACCGAGTGGCAGCCTGGAGTCTTTTCTCGAAGCTGAAGGACGGGCTCACCGGGGCCGACGGCCCGCCCCGGATGGAGACGTACGCGCTCCACCTCCACGGGAAGCTCCCGATCTACAAGGACTTCATCTCGACGGGGTTCACCGAGGAGGGCTCGAAGGACTTCCGCGACTGGATCGGGAACGGCTTCAGCCGCCGCTGGTCGCTCGTCGAGGAGTACAAGGGGACGGAGATCCCGCTCCACACGTTCGTCCTCGCGCTGCCGGGCGGCAAGCGCTCCGTAGCCGGGGCGCTGTGGGGAAGCCACGACGAGGGAGGGCTCCGGCAGTTCCCGTTCACCCTCTTCTCGGTCGTGCCGCAGGGGAAGGCGGCGGCCGAGCCGTTCGTCGCGCTCTCGTACCTCGAGGTCTTCGAGGAGCGCGCCGCCTACATCCGACGGAACTTCTCCCAGGGGCGGACGCTCGCGTCGTTCTACGAGAGCTTCCGGGGCGCCCGCATCGAGATCCCGGTGAAGAGGCCGGCGAGAATCTCGGAGGCGATCGAGAAGGAGGCGAAAGGGGTCACGCTCGGCGAGTTCGCCGAGTCGCTCCTCGGACCGGAGGCGGCGGCCGCGTGGCCGCGGTTCCTCGCGCGGCTGAAGGCCGCCTGCTCCCACGCACCGGGCGCGGGCGCGGGCGCGGTCCGCGTCCCCCTCGGCAACCTCCTGCCGGCCGAGCTGCAGGTCCAGGTCTTCCTGAGCTGGCTCGAGGCCGAAGGGGCGCTCTCCGAGCGCGGCCCGATCGGGACGCTCGTCTGCCGTTCCGGGGGCCGCTCGCGGGCCGTCCTCTTCCTCCGGGAGCTCCGCTCGGAGGACTTCCTCCTCCTCCACCCCACCGCGTCGGACTACGAGTTCGTCGAGGAGACGGCCCCGCCGGCCGCCGGCGGCGAGGCGGCGCCCCCCGCGGACGCCACGCCGGGCGACGGGGCCCGCCCGGCGGGCTGGGACGCGCCCCTCGCGGCCTTCCTCGGGCGCGAGAAGGCGGGCGCGTGAGGGTGCGAGAGGTCACACCGTTGTCGGACGGGCCGGGAACGACCTTGAATTCACGGGGAGCGATCCCTACCTTATAGCTCGGAAGCTGCCGAAAGGAGGAAGCGAATCATGTCGTCCGTTGACTACTTTCTGAAGATCGAGGGGATCGAGGGTGAGAGCGAAGACCAGGAGCACAAGGGCTGGATCGACGTCCTCTCCTGGTCCTGGGGCGAGACCCAGACCGGCACGATGGCCTACGGTGGCGGCGGTGGCGCCGGCAAGGTCTCGATGCAGGACTTCCACTTCACGATGAGGGTCTGCAAGGGGAGCCCGAAGCTCGTCGAGGCCTGCGCGAGCGGCGAGCACTTCGGGAACGCCCAGCTCGTCGCCCGCAAGGCGGGCAAGACGCAGCAGAAGTTCCTCAAGCTGAAGTTCTCCGACTGCCTCGTCTCCTCGTACCAGACGGGCGGGACCGGCTCCGGCGACCCCGTCCCGATCGACCAGATCTCCCTCAACTACGCCAAGATCGAGTACGAGTACGCCCCCCAGGACGCCAAGGGCAGCCTCGCCGGCTCCGTCCGCGCGGGCTGGGACCTCAAGAAGAACGTCAAGTGCTGACGCCCTCCGGGGCGATCCCGGAGACGAAGCCGGCCTCCCGAAAGGGAGGCCGGTTTTTCGTCTGGGCGGCCCCGGGGTGAGCGGGCGCCGGCCGCCGCCCGGCCGGCGCACCGTGCCGCTCAGCTCGGGAGACCCTCGCGGGGGTCGAACGCGACGCCTCCGAGCTCGAAGATGCTGACGTCCTCGCCGTCGACGAGGAAGGCGCGGAGCCCGAGCCCCGTCTGGAGGTCCTCGGAGAGCGTCTTCCAGTCGGTCATCCGGCCGAGCTTCACGAGGTCGTCGGGGTGGGTCGCGGAGCCGGGGTAGAGCGCGAAGAGGAAGACGTCTCCCGTCGTCCCGTCGTCGGCGGTGATCCGGGCCCCGGGCCAGAGCAGGTCGCGAAGCTTCTTCGGCGGCGTCGGCTCGAGGCCGCGCGCCTGCTCGAGCGGGAACCAAGCGTACTGTCCCTGGAAGACGACCTCCACGACCCCGCCGACGAGGTCGTCGAAGTCCCGGAAGTCCTCGAACGCCGACTCGCCCCGGCGGCCGGAGAGGGCGGGGCGCTCCTCCTCGGCCTCGTCGAGGAGGGTGCGGGCCGCCGCGTGGTTCCCCTCGCTGATCTGCCCGATCGCCGCGAGGCTCTTCTCGACGTAGGAGGGGACGGGCCTGAGGAAGTGCGGGCGGGCCCGCCCGGCGAAGACGAGGGCCCGCTGCCGCTCGGCCTGGAGCAGGCCCTTGTAGAGCTCGGCGGCGAGCTGGGCGGGGGCGTCGGACCCGGCGGCGGCGGCGATCTGCTTCTCGGCCCGGTCCCACTCGCCCGCGAAGGCGAGGAGCTCGAAGAGGAACGTCCGCCGGTGGGCGTCGGCGGGGGCCTCGCGGACCTCCTGGGTCAGGGCCTCGATCGCGGCCTTCAGGTTCCCCGCGTCGAGGAGCTCCTTGGGCGTCGGCATATCGGTCCTCCTGCTTGTCTCGGCCGGGCGGCGCAGGGCCGCCGCGCCGGACGGTTCGGTGACGGGTGACAGGGGCTGCTGAGTCAGTTACAGTAGCATCACTTCGCAATCCTTTGGGAGGGATCCAGATGTCGTCGGAGGCTCCTCTCCTCGACTTCGACCGGCTCCTCGCCCCGGTCTCGGACGAAAGTCCTTCGGGCGAAAGCCTGCAGTACTCGGGTCTCTACGACGAGATCCGCGAGGCGCGGCGCGCGGACGACCAGCTCGAGCAGGGCGACTGGAAGCGCGAGCTGAAGGTCTCCGACTGGGACGAGGCCGTCGCCCTCGCCTCGGACGCGCTCCTCAACAAGACGAAGGACCTCCAGATCTGCGCGTGGCTCGCCGAGGGGCTCACGATGCTCCACGGCTTCGCCGGCGCGCGCGACGGGGTCCGCGCGATGAAGCTCCTCCACGAGAACTTCTGGGAGACCTGCTTCCCCGAGATCGACGAGGGCGACCTGGAGGGGCGCGCGAACGTCCTCGCCTTCTTCGACCGGCAGGTCGCCCTCGCGCTCCGCGCGGCCCCGCTCACGCGCGCGCCGGGGATGAACTTCTCGTGGCTCGAGTGGACGGAGTCCCGGCCGTTCGACCTCCCGGACTCCGTCACCGGCCCGCTCGACGGCGACGCGCAGGCGCGCCTCTCCGAGCTCAAGCGGCAGGCGGCCGAGGAGAACAAGACGAGCGGCGAGGACTTCCGGAAGGCGAAGGGCTCGACGCCGAAGTCGTACTACGAGGAGGCGTCGAAGGCGCTCGCGGCGGCCTGGGAGGAGTATCAGGCGCTCGACCGGGTCATGGACGAGAAGTTCGGCCGCCAGACGCCGGGCCTCGGGGACCTGAAGAAGTCCCTCGAGGAGGTCCGCCGCGTCGTCGACGGGATCCTGAAGGAGAAGCGGGCGCTCGAGCCGGACCCGCTCGCCGCCGCGGGGGCGGAGGACGCGGGAGAGGCCGGCGCGGCCGGGGAAGGCGGGGCCCGCTTCGGAGGCGGGACCGGCGCGGTGCGGGGGCGCGCGGAGGCGCTCGCGCGCCTCGCCGAGGTCGCCGAGTACTTCCGGCAGACCGAGCCCCACAGCCCCGTCTCGTACCTCGTCCAGCGCGCGATCGCCTGGGGCCAGATGCCTCTCGACACCTGGCTCGCGGACGTGATCAAGGACACGTCCGTCCTCGAGGGAATCCGGGAGACTCTCGGGATCCGGCCCGTCTCCGAATGAAGGCGCTTTCGAAGGCTTAGCGGAATGCCGACAGCCGTCAGGGAGGAACGCTCATGGTGAAGAAGGAAAGCATCCAGCAGAAACTGAAGAGGATCCGCCCCCCGAGGGTGCAGATCACCTACGACGTCGAGATCGGCGGAGCGATCGAGCTGAAGGAGCTCCCGTTCGTCGTCGGCGTCATCGGCGACTTCTCGGGCCAGCCCGAGACGCCGCTGCCGAAGGTCAAGGACCGGAAGATGGTCGAGATCGACCGCGACAACTTCGACCAGGTCCTCTCCGGCATGGCGCCGCGTCTCCAGATGCCCGTCGAGAACAAGCTCGCCGGCGACGGCAGCAAGATGGGCGTCGAGCTGAAGTTCAACAGCCTCGAGGACTTCGAGCCGGACCGGATCGCCGGGCAGGTCGAGCCGATGCGGAAGCTCGTCGAGGCGCGGCAGCGCCTCTCCGACCTCCTCTCGAAGGCGGACGGGAACGAGAAGCTCGAGAAGGCCCTCAGCGACGTCCTGAGGAACAGCTCCTCCCAGCAGCAGCTCGCCGGCGCGCTCGGTCTCGAGCCCTCCGAGCCGAAGAAGGAGGACTGAGATGGCCCACCCGACCGAGGGCCGCAAGGCCGAAGCGATCGTCCGCGAGCAGACGGGCGAGGTCGACCTCCTCTCGAAGATCCTCGACGAGGGGCGCCTCGTCCAGCACGAGAGCCAGCTCCAGCAGGCCAAGGACATGATCGCGGAGTTCGTCCAGCAGGCCATGCAGGGGCAGATGGTCATGGCGAAGGACCTGGAGACGTCCCTCCAGGCGCGCATCGCCGAGATCGACCGCCTCCTCTCGGCCCAGATGAACGCGATCCTCCACCACGAGCAGTACCAGCGCCTCGAGGCCTCCTGGCGCGGCCTGCACCACCTCGTCTACGAGTCCGAGACCTCGTCGATGCTGAAGATCAAGGTCTTCAACGTCTCGAAGAAGGACCTCCTGCGCGACCTCGAGCGCGTCTCGGAGTTCGACCAGTCGGCCGTCTTCAAGAAGATCTACGAGGAGGAGTACGGCACGTTCGGCGGCCAGCCGTTCGGCGCCCTCATCGGCGACTACTACTTCTCGAACCACCCGCAGGACATGCTCCTCCTCGAGAAGATGTCCCAGGTCGCGGCGGCCGCGAACGCGCCGTTCATCTCGGCGCCGGCGCCGCAGCTCTTCGGGTGGGAGAACTTCTCCGAGATGACCGAGGTCCGCGACCTCGCGAAGATCTTCGACCGGACCGAGTACCTGAAGTGGCGCTCGTTCCGCGACTCGGAGGACTCCCGCTACGTCGGCCTCGCGATGCCGCGCACGCTCATGCGCCTTCCGTACGGCCAGGAGACGGGCCTCCCGACGGAGACCTTCCGCTACGAGGAGGACGTCGACGGGAAGGAGCACGACAAGTACCTCTGGGGGAACGCGGCCTACTCGTTCGGCACACGCCTCACCGAGGCGTTCGCGATGTACGGCTGGTGCGTCGCGATCCGCGGCGTCGAGGGGGGCGGCCTCGTCCAGGGGCTCCCCGTCCACACGTTCCAGACGGACGAAGGCGACGTCGCGCTGAAGTGCCCGACGGAGATCGCGATCACGGACCGGCGCGAGAAGGAGCTCTCGGACCTCGGCTTCATGCCGCTCGTCCACTGCAAGAACACCGACTATGCGGCCTTCTTCGGCGCGCAGTCGGCGCAGAAGGCGAAGAAGTACGACCTCGAGTCGGCGAACGCGAACGCCCGCCTCTCGACGATGCTGCCGCACATCTTCGCGGTCTCGCGCTTCGCGCACTACCTGAAGGCGATGATGCGCGACAAGATCGGGAGCTTCATGTCCCGCAAGGACTGCGAGCTCTTCCTGAACCAGTGGATCTCGAACTACGTCTCCCCGGACGACACCGCGTCCCAGGACACGAAGGCCCGCTACCCGCTGCGGGAGGCCCGCATCGAGGTCGCCGAGATCCCGGGCAAGCCCGGTGCCTACCGCGCCGTGGCCTTCCTCAGGCCCCACTTCCAGCTCGACGAGCTGCAGGTCTCGCTGCGCCTCGTGGCCGACCTGCCCGCCTCGGCGCGCAAGTAACCGCCCGGCCGGGCGGCGGTTCCCGCCGCCCGGCCTTCCTCGTCGTCCCAGGAGTCCGCCCGAGATGTCGCGGTTCGACAACGAGATCCGTGTCCGCCCGTCGGTCCTCGACCGGCTGATCGACTACGAGCCGGAGTACTCGCGCGAGGCGCCCGCCTCGCGGGTGAAGAACCTGCGCATCCTGAAGCAGTCGGTCCGGCGCGACCTCGAGTGGCTCCTGAACACGCGCGCGACGCCGAACCTCCCGCCGGAGCTCAAGGAGGTTCCCTCCTCCGTCGTCGCCTTCGGCCTCCCCGACATGACGACGCTCTCGGGCAAGAGCCCGGCCGACAAGGCGCGCCTGAGGCGGACCGTCGAGAAGGCGCTCGAGGCGTTCGAGCCGCGGCTCGAGGGGGTCGTCGTGACCGTCGACCCGGAGCCCGGACCCGGCCTCTCGCTGAAGTTCCGGATCGACGCGCGGCTCAAGGTCGACCCGGCCCCCGAGCCCGTCTCGTTCGACACCCTGCTCCAGATCGGAAGCGGGGAGTTCCGCGTGAAGGGGGAGTGATGCGCGACGAGCTCCTGGGGTACTTCGAGCGCGAGCTCACCTTCCTTCGCCAGATGGGGGCGGAGTTCGCGGAGAAGTACCCGAAGATCGCGAGCCGCCTCCAGCTCGAGCCGGAGACGTGCGAAGACCCGCACGTCGAGCGGCTCATCGAGTCGTTCGCCTTCCTCGCCTCGCGCGTCCACCTGAAGGTCGACGACGAGTTCCCGGAGGTCACGGAGTCCCTCCTCAACGTCCTCTACCCGCACCTCCTGGCCCCGATCCCGTCGATGTCGGTCGTGCAGTTCGTCCTCGACCCGTCGCAGGTGAGCCTCCAGTCGGGACAGAAGATCCCGCGCGGCGCGATGCTCTACTCGCGCTCCGTCGGGGGCACGTCGTGCCGGTTCCGGACGGCCTACCCCGTCCACCTCTGGCCGATCGAGGTCCGCCAGGCCCGCTTCGAGCTCCCGATTCCCGGCGTCGGCCCGGAGGAGGGGGTGCGGACGGTCCTTCGCCTCGAGCTGAAGACGTTCGGCGGCTCCCCGCTCCGCGAGCTGAAGGAGAAGGTCTCCGAGTCGGAGGAGCGCCCGATGGGCTCCCTCCGTTTCTTCCTCCAGGGCGAAGGGAAGGTCGTCTACTCGCTCCACGAGCTCCTCCACAACCACCTCGTCGCCGTCGAGCTCCGGCCGGGCGGCCCGCGCGACGTCCCCTCGCCCGTGAAGCTCCCGAAGTCGGTCGTCTCCGGCGTCGGCTTCGAGCGGGACGAGGGGCTCCTCCCCTACACGGACCGCTCCTTCCTGGGGTACCGGCTCCTCGCGGAGTACTTCGCGTTCCCCGAGAAGTTCTTCTTCTTCGACGTGAAGGGTCTCGAGGAGGCCTCGCGCGACGACTTCGACGACGTCCTCGAGATCCTCCTCTACTTCGACCGCGACTTCCCGCTCGAGAGGAACGTCTCCGCGCAGACCTTCCGGCTGAACTGCACCCCCGTCGCGAACCTCTTCCGGCAGGTCGCCGAGCCGATCCGCCTCACCCACCTGCAGCCCGAGTACCGGATCGTCCCCGACGTGCGGCGGCAGGACGTCACCGAGGTCTACTCCGTCGAGTCCGTCACGAGCGTCGCGAAGGGGAGCGACCGGGTCACGACCTACGAGCCCTTCTACTCGTACCGCCACGGCTTCGAGAAGGGCCAGGCGCCCGCGTTCTGGTACATGAGCCGCCGTCCCTCGGCTCGCAAGGACGACGACGGGACGGACGCCTACCTCTCGCTCGTCGACCTCGGCTGGAGCCCCGCCCAGCCCGACGCGGACACGCTCACGGTCGAGGTCCTCTGCACGAACCGGGACCTCGCGGCGCGGCTCCCCTTCGAGGGGGGGGAGGCGGACTTCCAGCTCGAGGGGGCGGGCGTCTTCTCCGGGATCCGCTGCCTGAAGAGGCCGACGCCGACGGTCCGCGCGCCGCTCCGGAGGGGCCTCCAGTGGCGGCTCCTCTCGCACCTCTCGCTGAACCTCCTCTCGCTCGTCGAGAAGGACGGCGGGCCGGGACCGGAGGCGCTCCAGGAGATCCTTCGCCTCTACGACTTCGCGGACTCCTCCGTGACGCGCCAGCAGATCGCCGGCATCACGAAGGTCGGGTCGCGCCGCGTCCTCCGCTCGATCGGCGTCCTGCAGCCGAGCTTCGTCCGCGGCATCGAGGTGACGGTCGAGCTCGACGAGCAGCAGTTCGTCGGGACCGGGATCTTCCTCTTCGCCCAGGTCCTCGAGCGCTTCCTCGGCCTCTACGCCTCCGTGAACTCGTTCAGCCAGCTCGTCCTGACGAGCCGCCAGCGCGAGGGCGTCATCCGCCGGTGGGCGCCGCGCGCCGGGGAGCAGATCGTCCTGTAGGCGCCGATGAAGGAGCTCCTCTACTCCGAGCCGCACCGCTTCTCCTTCTTCCAGGCGGTCCGCCTCCTCGAGCGGATCCACCCGGAGAAGGAGGGGATCGGCCGCGCGGTGAGGCCCGGGAGCGAGATCGTCCGGATCCGGTCGCACCCCTCGCTCTCGTTCCCCGCGAGCGAGGTCGTCGACCTGAAGGCGCCGCCGCCGGGCCAGGAGGACCGCCCGCCCGAGATGACGGTGAACTTCATCGGGCTCACCGGGCCGCTCGGGGTCCTCCCGCACCCGTACACGGAGCTCGTCAAGGAGCGGGTCTCCTACAAGGACACCGCGCTCTGGGCGTTCCTCGACCTCTTCAACCACCGGTTCGCCTCGCTCTTCTACCGCGCGTGGGAGAAGTACCGCTTCCCCATCGCCTACGAGCGGCGGGGCGAGGACTCGTTCACCGAGTACCTCTTCGACCTGATCGGGATGGGGACGCCGGGGCTCAGGGGCCGGATGAGCGTCCCGGACCAGGCGCTCCTCCTCTACGCGGGCCTCGTGGCGCAGAGGCCCCACTCGGCGGGGGCGATCGCCTCCGTCCTGAGGGACTACTTCCGGGCGCCGGCCGAGGTCGTCCAGTTCCTGGGGCAGTGGTTCCCCCTCGAGGCGGAGAACGTGACCCGGATCGGGCAGGCGAACTCCGAGCTCGGGCGGACGGTCGTCGCGGGGTCGTCCGTCTTCGTCTCTCAGTCGAAGTTCCGGGTCAGGATGGGGCCCCTCACCCTCGCCCAGTTCGTCGCCTTCCTTCCCGTCGGGCCCTCCTTCCGGCCGCTGAAGGAGCTCGTTCGGTACCTCGCGGGCCTCGAGTTCGACTACGACGTCCAGCTCGTCCTCCGCAAGGAGGATGTCCCCCCCTGCTCCCTCGACTCGAGATCCCCGCTCCCCCCGATGCTCGGGTGGACGACCTGGGTCACCAGCGAAACGCCCCGGAAGGACGCCGACGAAGTCGTCCTCCCGGTCGATAATTGAGGAAAGACGGCGCGCGAGAGGACGACGAAATGAGCGTGAACACGAAGTCCCTGTTCGGTCGGCTCAACGAGACCTGCTACAAGGCCTTTCACAACGCGGCGGGGCTCTGTCTCTCCCGGACGAACTACGACGTCGAGGTCGAGCACTTCCTCCTGAAGCTCCTCGAGGCGCCGGACACGGACCTCGCGAAGATCCTGCGGCGATTCGAGATCGACATGTCCCGCCTCGTCAAGGACGTGACGTTCAACCTCGACCGGCTCAAGACGGGCAACTCCCGCACGCCGGGGCTCTCGCCGCGGATCCCGCGCCTCGTCGAGAAGGCTTGGGTCGTCGCCTCGATCGAGTACGGTGCGGCGAAGATCCGCTCCGGGCACCTCGTCCTCGTCCTCCTGACCGACGACGACCTCGCGCGCCTCGCGCGCGAGATCTCGAAGGACCTCGCCCGCATCTCGGCGGAGCAGCTCGCCAAGGAGCTCGCGGACATCGTGAAGGGCTCCGCCGAGGACCGCGAGGCGCAGGCGCTCTCCACGGCGCCCGGCGCCGCCGGCGGGCCGGACGTCGCGACGGGGGTCCCGGGGAAGACGAAGGCGCTCGACCAGTACACGGAGGACCTCACGGCGAAGGCGCGCGCCGGGAAGATCGACCCGATCCTCGGGCGCGACTTCGAGATCCGCCAGGTCATCGACATCCTGACGCGGCGCCGCCAGAACAACCCGATCCTCACGGGCGAGGCGGGCGTCGGCAAGACGGCCGTCGTCGAGGGCTTCGCGCAGCGGATCGTCCAGGGGGACGTCCCGGGGCCGCTGAAGAACGTCACCGTGCGGACGCTCGACCTCGGCCTCCTCCAGGCGGGCGCGGGGATCAAGGGCGAGTTCGAGAACCGCCTCAAGCAGGTCATCGAGGAGGTCAAGTCCTCGCCGACGCCGATCATCATCTTCATCGACGAGGCGCACACGATGATCGGGGCGGGGGGCTCGGCGGGGCAGAACGACGCCGCGAACCTCCTGAAGCCCGCCCTCGCGCGCGGCGAGCTCCGGACGATCGCCGCGACGACGTGGGCCGAGTACAAGAAGTACTTCGAGAAGGACGCCGCCCTCGCCCGGCGCTTCCAGGTCGTGAAGGTCGAGGAGCCGACCGAGGACGTCGCGATCGTCATGATGCGGGCCCTCGCGAAGAACCTCGAGAAGCACCACGGGGGCCTCCGGATCCTCGACGAGGCCGTCGAGTCGTCCGTCAAGCTCTCCCACCGGTACATCTCGGGGCGGCAGCTCCCCGACAAGTGCGTCTCCGTCCTCGACACGGCCTGCGCGAAGGTGAACATCAGCCAGGCCGCGACGCCCGCCCCGATCGAGGACTGCCGGCGCCGGATCGACCAGCTCGGCGCCGAGATCGACGCGCTCGAGCGCGAGGCGGCCGCGGGGGCGGCCCACGGCGAGCGGATCGAGAAGGCGAAGGCCGCGAAGGCCGAGACCCAGGCCCGCCTCGCCGTCCTCGACGAGCAGTGCAAGAAGGAGATCGAGCTCGTCAACAAGATCAAGGAGACGCGCGGCAAGCTCGAGGCGGCCGTCGGCGGGAGCGACGAGGCGGGCCTCGAGGCGCTCCGCAAGGAGCTCGACGGGCTCAAGGCCGAGCTGAAGGCCGTCCAGGGCGACACCCCGATGATGCAGGCCGACGTGAACGCCCAGGCCGTCGCCGAGATCGTCGCCGGCTGGACGGGCATTCCCGTGGGGCGGATGCAGGCGGACGAGATCGAGACGGTGCGGAACCTCGACAAGCTCCTCGGCGAGCGGGTCGTCGGCCAGGACCACGCTCTCGCGGCGATCGCGCAGAAGATCCAGACCGCGCGCGCCGGCCTGACCGACCCGCGCAAGCCGATCGCCGTGTTCATGTTCGTCGGCACCTCGGGCGTCGGGAAGACGGAGACCGCGATCGCGCTCGCCGAGACGCTCTACGGCGGCGAGCGGAACATGGTCACGATCAACATGTCGGAGTTCCAGGAAGCGCACACCGTCTCGTCGCTGAAGGGCTCCCCTCCGGGCTACGTCGGCTACGGCGAGGGGGGCGTCCTGACCGAGGCCGTGCGGCGCAAGCCCTACTCCGTCGTCCTCCTCGACGAGGTCGAGAAGGCGCACCCGGACGTCCTCGAGCTCTTCTACCAGGTCTTCGACAAGGGGCAGATGGAGGACGGCGAGGGGCGCGAGATCGACTTCAAGAACTGCGTCATCCTCCTGACGACGAACGCCGAGTCGGAGGCGATGATGAAGATGTGCGCCGACCCGGAGACGGCGCCGACGCCCCAGAAGATCGTCGAGACGATCAAGCCGGGGCTCGACAAGATCTTCAAGCCCGCCTTCCTCGGCCGCATGTCGATCGTCCCGTACTACCCGATCTCCGAGTCCGTCATGAAGCTCATCATCCGGCTCCAGCTCGGCCGGATCGGGAAGCGCCTCATGGAGAACCACGGCGCGACGTTCAGCTACGACGAGGCCGTCGTGAACGAGATCGGGAGCCGGTGCAAGGAGGTCGAGTCGGGCGCGCGGAACGTCGACTCGATCCTCACGAAGACCGTCCTCCCCGACCTCTCGGGGGAGTTCCTCGCCCGGATGGCCGAGGGGGCGTCGATCTCGAAGGTCCACGTCCGCGTCGGCGAGGGCGGGGCGTTCGCCTACGACATCTCCTGACCCGTCCGTTCCCTCTTGACCCGGCGGGGCCGGGCTTCCCGCGAGGGGGGCCCGGCCCCTTCTCTCGCGGCTCCGGGCGCTCCCGGCCGCCGGGCCGGGATCCTCGCCCCGGATCCCCTCTCGGGCTCGGGGCGTCGGACCGACGCGCCGGCCTCCCCGTCCCCGCGGCGGGTCAGCGGAGCCGGACCTCCGAGAGGAGGACGTAGTTGTCGAGGCGGGGCTCCCAGTCGATCCCCTCGCGCGAGAGGTAGACCTCCTCCTCGAGGTAGAGCGGGACCCACGGGAGGTCGTGCATCGCGAGGCGCATGAGCTGCTGCAGCACGGCTTTGCGTCGGGGCGGGTCGAGCGTGCGGGCCGCCTCGTCGACGAGGCGGTCCGCCTCGGGGCTCGAGTAGCCGCCGGTGTTCGCCCGGCCGAGCCCGGTCCCCGTCTCCCGCGTGTGGAGGGCGGCGTCGAGGAAGTTCGCGGCGTCGCCCGTCGGGCAGCCGAACCGCGTGAGGGCCATCGCGAAGTCCCGCCGGGCGACGCTCGTCGCGCCGAAGAACTCCTTCTCCGAGAGGAGCCGCACGTCGACCCGGATCCCCGCCGGGGCGAGGAGGGTCCGGACGGCCTCGGCCCCGTCCGCGAGGAGCTCGCGGGCATGGAGCGTCACGCGGAACCCGGAGGGCCAGCCCGCCTCCGAGAGGAGGGCCTTCGCCCGAGCGAGGTCGTGGACGGGCGCGGGGAGGTCGGGGTCGAAGCCGAAGATGAACGGGGGGACGAGCTGGACCGCCGGGACGGCGGGCGCGCGGAGGAGCCGGGCAAAACGGGACCGGTCGAGCGCGAGGTGGACTGCCTCCCGCACCCTCCGGTCGCGGAACGGGTTCCGCCCCCCTTCGACGTGCGGCGTCCCCTCCCGCTCCACGTCGAAGAGGAGGAGCTTCACGGTGATGCTCGGGACCCGTCGGACACGGACCCCGGGGCCCGCCCTCGCGAGCGCGTCCCGCGAGCCGGCCTGGACGAGGTCGCTCGTCCCCTCCTCGAGCTCGGCAAGGGCCTTCGGGGCCGAGCGGTTCAGGCGGAGGACCGCCCTCTCGAAGGAAGGCCGCGGGCCCCAGTAGGCGTCGTTCCGCTCGAAGACGACCTCCTTCCCGGCCCGGTAGGCGGCGGTGCGGAACGGTCCCGTCCCGTTCGGCCGTGTCCGCAGCTCCTCGTTCGTCGACCCCCGGCGCACGACATGGAGGAAGCGGACCCGGTTCAGGAAGTCGGCGAGGGGCGCCCGCGTCCTGACGACGACGATCGAATCGGTGATCCTCCGGACGTCCTCGACCGCGAGGATGTGCCGCCGGGCTTCGAGGGACGGGTCGTCGAGGAGCCGGCGGAACGTGAAGACGACGTCGTCCGCCGTCATCGGCTTCCCGTCGTGGAAGCGGACGTCGCGGCGGAGGTGGAAGACCCAGCTCCTCTCGTCGGGGTTCTCCCATCGGCGCGCGAGGGCGGGCGCGAGGGCGAGCCGGGCGTCGGTCGTCACGAGAGGCTCGTAGGCGTTCGAGAGGACGGCGAAGTCGCTCAGGCGGTCGCGCCGCCCCGGCTCGAGCGAGTCGACGTCGTACGGGACCGAGACGGTGAGCGTCTCCCCGGGGCCGCGGCCCGAGCCGCGGCAGCCATACGCGCAAAGGCCGCAGAGTGCGGCGAGGGCCCGGAGCCGGCGAGCGTGCATCGGACGCCGAGAATAGCCCGAAGCCGTCTCTCCCGGGGGCAGCGCCCGACCCCGGGGAGGCCGGCCGTCGCCCGTGGGGCCGCCCCCTCCCGCCGCGTCCCTCGCCGCCGCTCGCGAAAGGGTGTACCCGACGCCCTCCCCGGAGCGAGAATGGCCCGTCGGGAGCACCGGCCCGTGCGACCCGGATCTTTCGTCCGGTGCGGGGGTGTGGGGTGACGTCCTACCTGCAGCAGAACCGCAAGGTCCGCGTCACGACGCCGCTGGGGGAGAACGTCCTCCTCCTGAAGGCCTTCACCGGCACCGAGGAGATCTCGCGGCCGTTCCGCTTCCAGATCGAGATGATCGCGGAGAACCGGCAGAAGGTCCCGTTCGACGCGCTCCTCGGGGAGAAGCTCACGGTCCACCTCCTCCTTCCCGACGAGTCGACGGAGCACCACTTCAACGGCGTCTGCGCGCGCTTCTCGCAGGCCGGGCGCGACGAGAACTTCACGCTCTACCGGGCCGAGCTCGTCCCCGAGTTCCAGCTCCTCGCGCGGAAGGCCCAGAGCCGGATCTTCCAGCGGATGAACGTCCCCGACATCCTCAAGGAGGTGATGAAGGGGGTCACCGTCGACTGGCAGATCCAGGGGACGTTCGAGAAGCGCGACTTCTGCGTCCAGTACCGGGAGACGGACTTCAACTTCGCCTCGCGCCTCATGGAGGAGGAGGGGATCTTCTACTTCTTCCGCCACGAGGACGGCCGGCACACGATGGTCGTCGCGAACTCCTCTTCCGCATTCCCCGACCTCCCCGGCGAGAGCGAGATCACCTACGAGGAGCTCTCGGGCGGGACCCGCGACGAGAACCGGATCTGGGGCTGGGAGCGCTACCAGGAGGCGCGCTCGACGAAGTCGCTCCTCTGGGACCACTGCTTCGAGCTCCCGCACAAGCACCTCGAGGCGGAGGCGCCGATCCTCGACACGGTGCAGGCGGGGCGCGACACGCACAAGCTGAAGGTCAAGGGCTCGGACGGCTGGGAGGTCTACGACTGGCCGGGCGAGTACGCCCAGCGCTTCGACGGGATCAACCGCTCCGGCGGAGAGCAGCAGGGGGAGCTCCAGAAGATCTTCCAGGACAACACGCGGACCGTAGAGATCCGGATGGACGAGGAGGCGACGCTCGCCGTCGCGGCCCGCGGCGCGAGCAACGTGAAGCACTTCGTGGCGGGCCACAAGCTGAAGCTGAAGCGGCATTTCTCGAGCGACGGCGCGTGGGTCCTCGCTGCCGTGACCCACCGCGCGAGCTTCGGGGCCGACTACCGCTCGGGCAAGGACCCGCTCCTCACGTACCAGAACGTCTTCACCTGCTTCCCGGCGGCGCTCCCGTACCGGCCGAAGCGGCTCACCGCGAAGCCCGTCGTCCAGGGGAGCCAGTCCGCGGTCGTCGTCGGGCCGAAGGGGGAGGAGATCTTCACGGACAAGTACGGGCGCGTGAAGGTCCAGTTCCACTGGGACCGGGAGGGGAAGAACGACGAGGACAGCTCCTGCTGGATCCGCGTCGGGCAGCTCGCCGCGGGGCGGCGCTGGGGGGCCTCGTTCTGGCCGCGGATCGGCCAGGAGGTCCTCGTCGACTTCCTCGAGGGGGACCCCGACCAGCCGATCATCGTCGGCGTCGTCTACAACGCGGACCAGATGCCCCCGTACCTCGGGCAGGGCCCCGATCCCAAGCACAAGAACGACAACAAGCTCTCGGGCTACAAGTCGAACACCACGAAGGGGGGGCAGGGGTTCAACGAGTGGAGGTTCGACGACACGAAGGACAAGCAGCAGATCTTCGTCCACGCCGAGAAGGACACCGACATCCGGGTCAAGAACGACCGGCGCGAGAACGTCCTGAACGACCGGCACCTGACGGTCGGGCGCGAGGAGGACGGGGAGAAGAAGGGCGACTTCCGGGAGCTCGTCGTCCGCGACCACCACACGAAGGTGCGGCGGCACGAGGAGCGGCAGGTCGGGGGGAACGCGAAGCTCCTCGTCGGCGGTGACGAGGGGGACGGGACGCTCGACGTCGTCGTGAAGGACGTCGTGAAGACGCTCCTCGAGAAGGACGAGCACCGCCACGTGAAGGGCTCCCGGATGGAGCTCGTCGACGGCGACGAGAGCGTCGAGGTGAAGGGGGCGCGCAAGGAGAAGGTCGTCGGCGACGAGAGCGTCGAGGTTCAGGGGGCGCGCAAGGAGAAGGTGGCCGGGAAGGTGAGCCTCACCGTCGGCGACTCCTCCCTCGCGAAGGTCTCCTCGAACCACGCCGTCGAGGCCGGCCAGGAGATCCACCTCAAGGCCGGGACGAAGCTCGTCCTCGAGGCCGGGACGGCGATCACGCTGAAGGGGCCCGGGGGCTTCGTGAAGGTCGACGCGATGGGAGTCACGATCGTCGGCACGATGGTGAAGATCAACAGCGGCGGCTCGCCCGACCAGGGCTGCGGCGCCAGCCCCGAGGCGCCCGACGCGCCGGACGCGCCGAAGGACGCCGAGGAGGCGAAGCCGGCCGTCCCCGACACGGCCGACGACGCGAAGACCGGCCAGAAGTCGTGCTGAGGGGGTGAGGAGATGCCGGCGCAGGGCCGTCTCGGCGACAAGTCGCAGGTCCCGGCCGACGCGCACGCCTGCGGCGGCTGTCCGCATCCCGCGATCGGCCCGGCGATCACCGGGTCCGCGACGGTCTACGTGAACGGCCGGCCGGCGCTCCGGGTGAGCGACACCGGCATCCACGCCGCCTGCTGCGGCCCGAACACCTGGGTCGCGGTGCAGGGGAGCCCGACCGTCCTCATCGAGAACCTGCAGGCCCACCGCCTCGGAGACCAGGACGCCCACTGCGGCGGGATGGGCTTCCTCGTCGAGGGGAGCCCCGACGTCCTCGTCGGCGAGAGCGCCTCGGGCGCAGGCGGCTCGACGGGGGCCTCGATGCGGGCGGCGAAACGGGAGGGGGCCCCGTTCGTGGCGACGGACTGCGACGGGCCTCGGCCCGCGCCGCCCCGGCGGGTGATCGAGAACTGAGCGGATGAGCGAAGCCCGCCTCCGGCTCCTCGCCTCGGAAGGGACGCTCTGGGCCGTCCTCGACGCCTGCGACGCGCCCGACGTCCCGGCGCGCGTCCAGCTTCGCGGGCCGGAGAAGGGGGACTGCCTCTGGAAGGGGACGGCCCGCGAGAGGAACTGGGCGGTCGCCCCCTGGCTCGCGAACGTCGACCTCGACCTCTACGGCTGGATCCGGGAGACGCTCTGGGAGGAGCCGTGGGGCGTCTTCGTCGAGGTGCGGACGACGCTCGACGCCCTCCGGGGCCACTTCCGGAGGATCCACGTCGTCGAGGACCCGGCCGGGAGGAGGATGGTCTTCCGCTTCTACGACCCGCGCGTTCTCGGGTCGTATCTGAGGACGGCGACCGCGGCCGAGAGGGCCGAGCTCTTCGGGCCCGTGGAGGCCTTCTGGGGCGTCCTCGGAGAGCCGGGCGCGCGCGCTCCCGAGCGCTTCCCGAAGGAGGCGCGGAGGTGATCCGGATTCGCCCCGCGCAGATGGAAGCGTTCCGGGCGGAGCGCCGGGAGGCGCTCGCCGAGCGGCTCGCCTCGCGCGGCGCCCGTCTCTACCCGGAGCGGGCCGCGGGGCGCCGCGACGCGGAGCTCCGCGCGGAGGCGCTTCGGATCGCGGCCTCGGCCCGGGAGTGGGGACTGACCTCGGAGCGGGACGCGACGATCTACTACGACCTCTCGCTGGATCTCGGCGAGGGGTTCGAGCGGGGCGAGGAGGGACGGTGGGCGCGGGAGCACCTCGAGGACCGGCGGCGCGGCCCGCACGAGCGGATCGTCGCCGTCCGCGACGCCTACCTCGGGGGCGACGTCGAGGACCCCTTCGCGGAGGACGGGGCGGGAAGCCGCCCGGGCGCGCGTGGCCGCTGACGCCCGCCCGGGGTCGAAGCCGCCGAGCCGGATCTCGCAGCTCGCGAGGCGCGAAGGGGAGCTGCGCGACCTCGGCGACCGGGTCCGGTCGACGCCCGCCGCGGGCGCGGGGCCGGAGCTCTCCGCGCGGCGCGACGACCTCCTCCGCCGGATCGACGAGCAGCACGGACGTGTGACGCGCGAGCTCGAGGACCGGCGCGCCCTCGCGAAGATGGGCGAGGAGGGGAAGCGCCTCGTCGAGGAGTCCCGCGACCCGTCGACGAGCCCGCGGAGGAAGGCCGAGCTGGAGGGGAAGATCGGCAAGGCGAAGAAGGACTTCGCCGCGAAGAAGGAAGAGCTGAAGGAGAAGTACGGCTCGCAGGACGCGCCGAAGGGGTCGCCGGACGCGGAAGACCCCTGCGTGCCGTGCCTCGAGAAGGACGCCGAGGCGCTCGAGGCGGAGACGAGCGAGGAGACCGAGAAGAAGCTCGAGCTCGCGCGGGGCCTCTGCGACGCCGAGGGGAGCGCGGACGCGGCGGACGCGGAGCTCGTCGCGCAGGAGCTCGCGAAGATGCCCCGGGAGGACCTCGAGCGGATGGAGGCGAACGGGACGCGCGTCGCCGTCTGCCGCGGCTCCGTCACCGACTGCCGCCCGGGCCTCGCGGGGGACCCGCCGCGCGGCTGGCCGGAGGGGACCGACTGGAGCAAGGTGCCGGGCTGCTACGACGACTCGACGAACCGGGTCGTCGTCGCGACGCGCGGACACGGGACGGAGCGGGGCGCGCACGTCCCCGACACGGGGGACGGGCACGGCTCGGCGAACCTCGCGATCCACGAGGCCTACCACGGGCTCGACTACAAGAGCGGCAAGCCGTCCTCGGGCGCGGACTTCACCTCCGTCCGCGCGGCGGCGCCGGGCGAGCTTTCGGACTACATGTCCCAGTCGGGCCAGGCGGGCGAGGAGGAGAGCTTCGCCGAGAGCGCCGCCCGCCGCTTCGGCTGCCCGCCCGACGTCGTCCCGGAGCAGCCAAGGCTCGACGACTACTGGCGGACGAACCCGCTCGGGCGGGCGGGGGGAGGAGGGACGCGGTGACGGAACGAGGGGAACGCCAGCCGCCGCCGCCGCGCGGCACGAGCATCGGGGTCGCGCGCCTCGACGAGGAGGGCTCGATCGTCCTCGACCTGAGGGCCACGGACGGACGCGGGATCGTCGGCGACGCCCGCCTCGTCTACCCCAAGTCGGACCCCCGCTACCGGGAGGTCCTCGAGCACCTCGGCGGCCTCGAGCCGGGCCGGACGAAGCCGGTCCCCCCGTGGCCGGCGAGGCGCTGAGAGGGGCGCGCCGGTGCCGTCGAGGGTGAGCCCCTTCCGCGCGGGCGGCGGCCTCCTGACGCCCGAGGGGCCGACGGGACGGCCCGGGCGGAGCGCCGTCGGCGTCGGTCCGGCGGGCCGCGAGGAGAGCGGCACGTCGCCCTCGCCGTTCTCGGGCCTCACGGACGTCGAGATCGCCCTCTTCGACGGCTGGATGAAGTCGCGCGTCGGGCGCGAAGCCGTCGAGGAGACGACGGCGGCGATCCGGTCGATGCGCCTCTTCGACGAGTGGGGCTTCGCGGCGTGGTGGGCGAAGAGCCGGAACGACGCGGACGCCCTCGCGAAGGAGAACTGCATGCGCTTCTTCCGGCGCCCCTTCAGCGGCGTCCTCGTGGAGCGGACGGCCCGGCGCGAGGTCGCCGAGGGAGCCGAGCCCGGCCCATGGCTCGACCAGCCGATGGTCGTCCGCGGCTTCTCCGAGGCGGGCGAGGTGACCGGCTTCGAGCGCCCCGGCGAGCACCCGCTCTCGGACATCCCCGTCGTGAGCGCGGTGCCCCGCCTCGCCCTCCGCGTCGAGGAGCTGATCCGGCAGGGCTACCTGCTGCAGAGCGCCGAGGAGCTCCTCGTCCAGGTCTGGTTCGTCCTGACGATGCGCGACGTCGTCCTCTGCCGCGGCGAGACCCCGAGGTGGAACGCCGTCGCGCGGCGCGAGGTCGACCTCCGCCAGCCCGCGATCCTCCAGAAGGTCTCCTGGATGATCGACGGGCGCTGGAGCGCGTTCTAGGGGGCGTCTCAGCCCCAGAGGCCGGCGAGGTCGCCGTGCGGGTCCGCGATCGACTGGAAGATCGCGAGGCGGACGGTGTCGGTCCCCTTCATCGTGAGGAGCGGCATCAACCCGCGCTCCGTCACGGCCTGAGCCGCGCGGACGGTGAAGAGCGTCTCGGCGCACGGCACGGCCCGCTTCTCGCCGTCCTCGGAGACGAGGGCGAACGGCAGGCCGGAGATCTCCTGCGCGGAGCCGGGGCGGAGGCCCCAGCCGTCCTCGAGGAAGGCCTCGCCGAGGAGGAGCGCCGTCGCGAGCGCGGGGCATCCCCAGAGGTACTCCTCGTGAGAGGGCGGCGTCGAGAGCTCCTCGAAGCCGAACGCCTCGACGGCGGTCGCCTCCTTCCCGTACGGGAGGCGGAGGAGGACGCGGGGGAGGGCGAGGCCGCAGAATCGGGCCTCGGGAAGCCGGCGGAGCGCGGCCCACGCCTCGGCCCCTTCGCTCTCGGGGGCCGTCCAGTCGTCCGGGTCGGGCGTCTCGGCGAGCGAGACGCAGCCGAGGATGCCGGGCTCGGCGCCGGCGAGGACGGCGGTCCCCGCCTGCGCGGCGATCCGCGCGAGGCGGCCGAGGGCCTCGGCCTCCCGTCGCTCCGGCCCGAACGAGCCGAGGACGACGAGCGCGGCCCACGGGTGGCCGCCCGGTGTCCCGACCGTCTTCTCGACGAGGAGGCGGTGAAGACCCGTTTTCCCGAGCTCCTCGGAGGCGAGGAGGTCGGCGCGGAGCTCCTCCGGGGAGAGGTCGACGAGGTGGAGAGTGAGGGGTCCGTCGACGTCGAGGCGGCGGAGGAGGAAGTCGACGCCCCTCCAGCTCGCCTCGAGGGCCTTGAAGGCGGCGGCGCCGAGCATCTCCCGCATCAGCTCCGTCACGCGGTCCGGGCCCGCGTCGTCGAGCGGCGCCTCCTCCTGCGGCGTGCCGTCCAGGATCCGGTCGAGGAGGTCGACCGTCGCGGGTCGCCGCGCGGCACGGTGCCGTGCCTGCGCCTCGCCCGCCTCCTTCAGGGCGCCGAAGCGGGGGATGCGTGCGAAGAGGGCGTCGGGCGTGAAGTCGTCGAGCTCCCGGAACCGGAGGACCTCGCCGTCGCGGAGGCGGACGACGGGCTCGAGGCGCGCGATCGTCGCGTCGAGGGAGTCGAGGTCGACGCGGAAGGCCTTCCTCTCGCCGAGGGCGGCGCCGGTCTCGAGGAGTCCGCGAGCCGCCCGGCCCGAGAAGTCCCCGGCGACGAGGATCCGGAAGGGAGCGTCGTCCTCCGCGCGGGCGGGGCGGGGCTCGGCTCCGGCCTCGAGACGGACGTCGAACGCACCGAAGGAGAACGGCTTCGACATGGGCGGGACCTCCTCGACGACAGGTGGGCCGAGTATAGGCGGCGCCGCGGCCGGGCGGGCCGCCGGAGCGTTCCGGGGCGGCTACGGCTCGTCGAGGAGGTCGGGGCCCTGGGCGCGGACGATCTCGAGGAGCCGGTCGCGGAAGGCGTCCTTCATGCCGGAGATGTCGGAGACCTTCACGAACTCCTCGAACTCCTCGCTTCCCGAGATCTCCGTCGTCTCGATGATGACCTCGTCGTCGGGGCGGTAGGTCGAGACGGCGGTCGTGATGCAGGTGATCGGGAGCGAGCCGAACTCGGGGCGACGCTCGACGACGACCGGGAAGCGGAGCGAGCCGAGCATCTCCTTGACGCCAGGCTGCCGGGTGAAGACGTGCTCGACGAGGAGGAAGTGGAGGACGAAGCGCCGGAGCTGCTCCTCGGTCCGGTTCCGGTCGGCGAGGAGGCGCTTGAGCTCGTCGAGGCCGTAGTCGCGATAGTTCACGACCCACTTCAGGGGCGACGTGATCTTGACGGTCTTGCTTTCCCGCTCGCCGCGCGCCGTGTAGGAGTACTCGACGGGCTGCATCTCGAGGGAGGCGCTCATCACCTCGAACGGCGACTTCAGCTCCCGCGGGAGGTGGAAGGGCTTGCTCCCGGCGACCTCGGCGAAGTCGGCGGCGAGGTCCTTGAAGGCGCGGTCGGAGCCCTTGACGAGGTCCTTCCCGTGGCCCTGGACGTGCTCGCCGAAGACCGACCTCGGCCGGAGCAGCGGCTCGACGGTGATCAGGGTCCCGCGCAGGTCGCCGCGCAGCGTCTCGGCGAGGGCGCGGGTGAGCTTGCGGAGGGCGATGAACTTGCGCGTGCTGATGGTCGCCATCTGCGGCCCCTCTCCCGGCCGCCGTCGGGGCGCGCCGGAGGACTCTCCCGGGGAAACGTGCGGGCCAGTCTGGAGCGGTTTCGGCGGCGCGTCAACGCCGCGGGCGGGCGCCGGGCGGGGCGGGGCGGCTCGCCCGGCGATCAGCGCGGAGCGTTCTTCTCCCAGGTGCCGTAGACGGGGTTCGGGAGGGCGAAGAAGCGGACGCCGAAGTCCCCGAACGCGGCCTCCGGCTTCTCGCGAAGCGCCTGGCTCTGCTCCGGGAAGTCCTGGATGTTGTCGCCGACCCAGATGAGGATCTCGAGCGGGCCGAGGTCGGGACGCGCCGTCCCGTCCGTCACGATCTTCCAGCGCGGCTCCTTCCGGTCGCCCGCGTCGTCGGGACGGCAGACGAGGAGGTCGTACGGGAGCTTCAGGGCGTCGAGGTTCGCCGCGACGTCCGCGCAGAGCGACTGCTGGGTGTTCGTGACGACGGCGACCTTTCCCCCGAGCTTCTGCACGCCGGCGAGGAACTCCGCCGCTCCGGGGATCGCGGTCCGGCCGCGCCGCTTCACCCAGTCCTTCCAGGCCTCGTTCGTGTGGGTCGTGCCCTTCTTCTGGAGCTCCGCCTCGTAGCCGGAGTTGTCGATGATCGTCTCGTCGGCGTCGACGGAGACGGCCCAGCTCCCCGAGGGCCGCCCGGCGCTCGCCTCCTCGGCCGCCTCGAGGGCGGCTCGGTAGGTCTGGATCGTGAGCGCGCGGTACTCGGCGGAGGACCTCACCCAGTGGAGCTCGTCGGTCGGGCGGAGGTCGCCGACGGCGGGCGCCGTCCGCGGGCCGGGACCGGCGGGCGCGCAGGCGGAGGAGACGAGGACGAAGACGGCGGAAGCGAGGGCGGTCTGGACCTTCTTCATCGGAATTCCCGAGTCTAGCAGCGCCGGGCGCGGCGCGCGCGGGAGGCTTGAATCGCGAGGCGTTCGGCCCCATCGTCGCGCCATGAAGCGCGTCCTCCTCGGTCTCCTCCTCCTGCCGGGTCTGTCCCGGGGCGCCGGGGTCGTCGGGAACGGGACGCCCGCCTCCTGCACGGAGTCGGCCCTCGCCGCCGCCCTCGCGGGCGGCGGAACCGTCACCTTCTCGTGCGGCGGCGGTCCCGTGACGATCCCGGTCACCGCGACGAAGACGATCTCCGCGGCGACGCCGACCGACGTCGACGGCGGCGGCCTCGTCGCCCTCGACGGGCAGGACGCCGTCCGGATCTTCGCCGTCGATTACCAGCGCCAGCTCGCCCTCCGGAACCTGACGCTCCGGCGGGGACGGGCCGCGGACCACGGCGCCGCCGTGAGGAGCGAGTATCACGAGCGGGGGACGGCGGCGCTGACGGTCGCGAACGTGAGGTTCGAGGGGAACGTCTGCACGCAGCCGGGCGACGACGTCGGGGGCGGCGCGCTGTACATACAGGGAGGCATCTCGACCGTCGAGGGGAGCGCGTTCGTCGGCAACGTCGGCGGGAACGGCGGGGCGATCGGGTACCTCGGCGGCAACGAGGAGGGGCCGGCGAACGGCCTCACGATCCGCGATTCCCTCTTCGTCGGCAACGCGACCCACGGACACGCCGGGCAGTTCGGCGGGGCCGGCGGCGCGCTCTACGTCGACGGGTCCGGCGACGGCGAAGTGCGGATCGAGCGCTGCACGTTCCGCGAGAACGTCGCGTGGGGAGGCGGCGCGATCCAGTCCGTCATGTACGGGAGCCCCCAGGCGCTCGTCGTCGCCGACTCGACCTTCCTGGAGAACCGCGCGACCGGAGCGAACGCCGGGGCGATCTACCACCAGGGCGGCGCCCTCTCGTTCACCGGGTCGCTCGTCGCGGGGAACCAGGCGTTCAACCAGGGGGGCGGACTCTGGCTCTTCGAGCCGACGACGGCGGCGATCACGAACGTCACCTTCACGGGGAACCGGGTCGAGGGGGGCGTGCCGCCCGACGACTGGGCGGTCGGCGGCGGCCTCTCGATCTACCCGTCGGAGACCTCGAGCGTCGTCCTCTCGCACCTGACGGTCGTGAGGAACCACGCCTGGTGGACCGGCGGAGGGATCACGGTCCACAACGCACACGCCGGAAGGGTCACGCTCCGCGCGTCGATCGTCGCCTGGAACACCGCCTACAACGGCGGGAACGGCTGGGGCATCGGGAAGAACTGCGCGAGCGAGCCCGGGATGATGCTGAACGGCGGCGACGTCCTCGAGTACCCGCAGCGGAACCTCGGCGCGTGGAACGACTACGACTGCGTCGCCTCGCCGCTCATCGTCGACCCGCTCCCGGGGCCTCTCGCCGACCACGGCGGCCTCGTGGAGACGGTCTCGCTCCTTCCCGGGAGCCCGGCCGTCGACGGGGCCCTGTCCGGCTGCTGGGCGGCCGTCGACGCGCGAGGGGCCGCGCGCCCCGCGGGCGTCCGGTGCGACGTCGGCGCCTTCGAGGGGACCGAGCCGCCCGTCCGGTTCCATACCGTCGTGCCGTGCCGGGTCCTCGACACGCGGAACGGGGCGGGGACGCCGGTCGCGGCGAACGGGACGCTCACGTTCGACGCCGCCGGCCTTTGCGGGACGCCCGTGGACGCGCGCGCCCTCGCGGTGAACCTGACGGACGTCTCCCCCGGCGCGGACGGCGTTCTGCGCCTGTTCGGCGCTGGGAGCGGGACGCCCTCCGCCCACGTCCTCGCGTTCCGCGCGGGTCGGACCCGCGCTTCGAACGCGGCGGCAATCCCGGGTGCCCTCGGTCGGCTCACCGTGAAGAACGAGTCGGCGCAGCCGGTCCACGTCGTCCTCGACGTCTCGGGCTACTTCCGTTGACGGGATGAGCTGGCGGGCGGCGTTGCCGGAAGGCGCTCGCGCCGTTCCTCGACGTCTCGTACCCTCCGCTCCATGGGAAAGCGGATCGAGCCCTGTCGCAAGAGCCCCGAAGAACGCCTCGACGACCTCCTGTCGGGCCACCGAGAGGCGTCGCTGAGGGGCGAGGGGGCGAAGTACGTCGCGCGGGCCCTCGCCTCGTCCGACTCGATGCCGAACGCCGTGAAGTTCTTCGCCTGGGCGCTCCTCGCGGCGGACGCCGCGGACGAGGAGGAGGCGCTCGAAGCCCTCGCGACCGCGGAGGGCTACCTCGACGTCGCGCGGAAGGAGCTCGGGCGCCGCTTCGCGAGGGAGGTCGTCGCGCTCCGGTTCCTCGAGCGCGGCATCGCGCTGAGGGGCGAGCGGGCCGAGTTCGAGGAGGCGCTCCGCCTCTGCGACCTCGCGCTCGCGCTCGGCCTCGGGGAGGCCTACGCGCGAAAGAGGGCCTCGCTCGCGCGCCTCGCCTGAGGCGCGCCGCGCGAAGGCCTCCCGGGCCGCGACTTCAGCGGTCCCTGCCGGTCTTCCGCGCCCTCTCGACGGCCTTCTCGAACCGCGGGTCGCGCCTCAGGTTCCAGAGGTCGTCGTCCTCCTCGAGGTGGTCGGCGCTGACGGCGCCGAGCGCGATCGCCTCGTCGAGGCGGGCGAAGGCGGCGTCGCGCTCCTTCAGCCGCGCATGGGCGCAGGCGAGGTTGTAGGTCGTCGCGGGGCGCCGGTAGCCGAGCTCGAGCGCTTTCGCGAACGCGAGCGCCGCCTCGCGGTCCTCCTCGGCCGCGAGGTGGACGGTGCCGAGGTTCGAGAAGGCCCGTCCGCTTCGCGGGTGGTCCTTCAGGTAGCGCCGGAAGCGGGAGGCCGCCTCGTCCGCCTCCGCCTTCATCTGCGATCGGAGGAGCCGGGCGCCGAGGCTCGGGAAGCCGTCGAGGGAGAGCGCCTCGGCGTCCTTCAGGATCCGCGCGAAGCGCGGCTCGGCCCGGAGCGCGTCGAGGTCGTCGTCGCCCCGCATGTGGCCGGGGCCGTCGTACCCGGACTCGACGGCGCGCCCGAGGAGGTCGAGCGCCTCCTCCTTCCCGCCCTCGAGGGCGCGGGCGCAGGCGGCGTTGTAGAGGGCGGTTCCCTCGCGCCGGCCGGCCTCGGCGGCGGCGACGAAGGCCCGCGCGGCCCGGTCGTACTCCCCGGCCGCGAGGAGGTCCCGCCCGACGTCGTAGAGGGCGCGTCCGTTCCGGGGCGACCGACCCATCAGGAGGTCGAAGCGGGAGACCGCCTTCCTCACCTCCTCGCCGTCCCGCGCGGCGCGCGCCTGGCGCGCCTTCGTCTTGAGCCGGGTGAAGCGGGGGTCGGAGCGGAGGGAGTCGAGGTCGCCGTCGTCGAGGTTCGAGGAGACGCGAAAGCCGGAGGCCTCGGCCTTTCCGAGCCACTCGAAGGCGCGCTCCTTGTCCCCCTTTCGGGCGTGGCCGCACGCGATGTTGAAGGAAGCGACCTCCTCCCGGTAGCCCTTCTCGATCGCCCTCGAGAAGGCCTCGATCGCCGCGTCCCACTCTCCTTCCTCGTGGAGCTCGAGGCCGCGCTCGAACCACCGGGCGCCGCTCCACCCTGCGTGCCCGATCGACGTCTTCGGGCCGGGGGACGGCGCCGGGGCCGACTGCGGCGCGGCGGTTGCCGGGAAGGTGAGACCGGCGAGCGCGAGGACGAGCGGCAAGAGGCGTCCGGCTCGCCGGGCCGGCCGCGGAGGGGCGAACGAGACGGGAGTCGACGAAGCCTGAGCCATGGAGAAGGATACGGATCGGTCCGGTCCGTGTTTCCTTCGCCGTCCCGGCCGCCGGGAGATCCGAGGCCCGCCGCCCGCGCGCCCCGGTCGGACGATCGATTCCGCGGTCCGGCCGGGACGCGGGGAAGGACCGGGGGCCGACGAGGCTTCCCATATCATCCGCGCCATGAACGGGAAGGAAGAGGTCCCCGCCGCGGGACCGGCCTCGGACGCTGCACCTGCACCCTACGACGTCGTCGTCATCGGCGGCGCCCTCGCGGGCGCCTCGACCGCCATCCTCCTCCGGCGCCGCCGGCCCGGCACCCGCGTCCTCGTCGTCGAGAAGGCGGAGAAGTTCGACTGGAAGGTCGGCGAGTCGACGGTCGAGATCTCGGCCTACTTTCTGACGCGCGTCCTGAAGCTCATGGACCACCTGAGCCGGGAGCACCTCGCCAAGCAGGCCTTTCGCTACTGGTTCCACAACGAGAAGGTGACCTGCCTGAGGGAGGCCTCCGAGGTCGGCGCGACCCAGCTCGCCCGGACGCCGGGCTTCCAGATGGACCGCGCCGTCCTCGACGAGCACGTCCTGAAGCTCGCCGCCGAGGAAGGCTCCGAGGTCTGGCGCCCCGCGAAGGTCGTCGACTTCACGCTCGAGGGCCCGGCGGGCAACTCCGTGACGGTCGAGAAGGCCGACGGCACGCGAGTGACCGTCCGCGCGAAGTGGGTCGTCGACGCGAGCGGCCGCGCGGCGACGCTCGCGCGGAAGCGGGGCGGCATCCGCCCCGTCGAGGGGCACCCGACGTCGTCCATCTGGGTCCGCTACCGCGGCGTGAAGGACCTCGACGGCAAGGAGGTCGTCGGGACCGACCCGGCCGACCCGTTCGCGCGGCGGGTCATCGCCTCCCGCCGTCTCGCGACGAACCACTTCGTCGGCTGGGGGTACTGGATCTGGTTCATCCCGCTCCGCGGCGGGGAGACGAGCGTCGGCCTCGTCTGGGACAACCGGCTCCTCCAGCCCGAGGGGAAGACGCCCCTCGAGAGGCTGACGAGCGTCCTCTCCGGCAACCCGCTCACGCGCGAGATGCTCGAGCACGCGACCCCCGTCGAGGGGGACTGCCGCTACCTCGGGACGCTCCCGTACTTCCTCGATCTGTTCATCGACCACGGCTGGACCTGCGTCGGCGACGCGGGCGGCTTCCTCGACCCGTTCTACTCGCCCGGCCTCGACGCGATGAGCTTCGGCGTTCACATGCGGACGGACCTGGTCGTGAAGGCCCTGAACGGCGCGCCGGCCGCGGAGATGGAGAAGGAGTACGCGCATCACAACGAGCGCTTTCTCCAGTTCCTGACCTACTTCTACGAGGCGATTTACCGCGACAAGTACCACCTGATGGGCGACTACGACACGATGACGACGTCGTTCCTGATGGACACGGCGCTCTACTACATGGTCGCCGTCCAGCCCGTCTACACTTGGTCGGCCGACCGGCTCGGCGTCCCGCCCTACTACCAGGACGGCGCGAAGCTCGGCCTCGTCCCGATGCGCTTCTACCAGCGCCGCCTCATCTCGATCGCGAAGCGCAAGAAGGCGCTCGGGATCTACGGGAACCACAACGCGGGCCGCTGCCCGAAGCTCGTCGGATTCTCGCTTCGGAGCGCGGCGTACGTCATGCTCGGGCACGGCCTCGTCCGCTGGGCGAAGGCGGAGCTCGCGAACGCGTGGACGTACGTCGTGAAGCCGCGGCCGATCGGCGGGCCGCAGCCGGTCCTGCCGCCGCGTCCTGCCGGGGCGGCGGAGGTCGCGGCCCCGGCGCACGGATGACCGGGGGCGGCCCGTGAAGCGCGCGCCGGCGGGCCGTGCGGCCCTCCTCGCCTCCGCCCTCGCTTCCGTCCTCGGCGCGGCGCCGGCCCGCGCCTGGGACGTCGACGCCCTCGTCCTCGAGGCGGCGGCGCGCCAGCGGGAGGGGGAGGCGACCGCCGGGAGGATCGTCCTCGAGCGGGTCGAGGTCGAGACGGAGCTCGACGCGAAGGGGCGTCGAAAGGGCTCCGAGCGGAAGCGCTTCCTCGTCCTCATGGACCGGCGGGGCGTCGTCGAGAGGGAGCTCCTCGAGGTCGACGGTCGCCCCGCGACGGAGGCGGAGCGCGAGGGCGCCCGCCGCGACGACCGGAAGCGCAAGCTCGCCTCGACGGACCCGGACGACCGGCGTTCGGACGAGGAGGAGCTGATGTCGGGCCGGGTCCCGCTCCTCGACCTCTACCATCGCCTCGACTTCCGCCTCCTCGGCGAGGAGCGGCTCGACGGGAGGCCGACGTTCGTCGTCGAGTTCCGGCCGAAGCCGGGCCTCGCGTCGAAGACGGTCCGCGACCGCGTCCTGAACGCCTTCGCGGGGAAGGCCTGGATCGACGTCGCCGAGATCCAGGTGAGGAAGATCGACGGGCGGCTGACCGCTCCGGTCAAGGTCCTCGGCGGCGCGCTCCTCGACCTGAAGGGGGTCCGGCTCCTCTACGAGACGCGCGAGGTGCTCCCCGGGGTCTGGGCGCCGTGCCGCGAGGAGATCGGGATCACCGCGACCGCGGGGATGCTCCTCCCGTTCCGGCGCGAGATCCGCTTCGAGTTCTCCGGCTACCGGAGCGCCCGCCCCTTCGCCCCGCTCCGCGCCGCGCGCTGAGACGCCGGCCGGCGGGACGTGTGCGGCCCTCCCCGCGGGCGCCTCGCGCCGCCGTCACGTGGGGGCGGGGGCCCCCTTCCATCGGTCGTGGAGCCAGAGCCAGCTGTGCGGCCGGCGGCGGATCGCCTCCTCGAGGCAGGCGGTGAAGGAGGCCGTGTCCTCCTCGGACCGGCCGGTCGTCGGGAGCGGCCCCGTGACGCGCGCGCCGTGGCGCGCCGTCCCCTCTCGCCAGTACTCGAGGAAGTAGACGGGAAGGCCGGAGCGCGCGGCCGCGGCGGCGAGGGACGGGGCCGTCAGCGCGGGGCGGCCGAAGAACGGGACGGCGATCCCGCGGGCGAGCTTCTGGTCGAGGACGAAGGCGACGAGCTGCCCCTCGGCGAGGAGCTCGTAGACGCGCGGCATCGCGCCGCGGCGGTTCGGCAGCAGCCCGAGGCCGAACCCGGTCCGGACCCTCTCCATGAGCGCCGCGACCCCCTTCGAACGGGGGACCTTCACGACGACCGTGGCCGGGATCCCCAGTCGCCTGGCGACCATCGGTCCGAGGAGGTCCCAGGAGCCGAGGTGCCCCGCGAGGAGAAGCGTTCCCTCCCCGCGGCGCGACCGCTCGGCGACAGGCTCGGCGCCCTCGAGCGCGAGGTCCACCGACCCGGGGAGGCGCAGCTCGCGAAGGAGCTCGAAGTAGCCGAGGACGAGGCCCGCCATCATCCGGCGGAGGACGGGTCCGGCCTCCGCGTCGGGAAGCGAGGCGCGCAGGTTCCTCACCGCGAGGCGCTTTCTCACCGGGACGACGGTCCACCAGAGCCAGGCAAGGGAGGCGGCGAAGAGCGCGGCGATCGGCAGCGGGGTCCGGGCGAGGATCCAGGCGAGGGCCGGCATGAAGGGCGGAGTCTACGGGACGCGGTCGGGGGCGCGCTCCGAGACCCGGCGGCATCCCGGCACGGGGCGGGCCGGAATCGGTCGGCTTCTCCGACGCGCCTCATAATGCCCGATGGCCCGGCGGCCGAGAGCCCGCCGGCGCGAGGGGAGCCGAAGCATGGCCATCGTCCTGAACGGTTCGTCGCTCACGGTCCCGGACCTCGTCCGCGTCGCGCGCCACGGCGAGAAGGTCGAGCTCGCGCCCGAGGCCCTGGAGCGGATCCGCGCGTGCCGCGCCGTCCTCGAGGAGAAGATCGACGCCCACGAGATCATGTACGGCGTCAACACGGGGATCGGCGAGTTCTCCGAGGTCGTCCTGACCGACGAGCAGGTGAAGGACTTCCAGCGCTACCTCATCTACAACCACGCGGCCGGAATCGGCGACCCGGCGCCCGAGGAGTACGTCCGCGGCGCGATGGCGGGACGGATCAACGTCCACGCGCACGGCAACTCGGGCTGCCGTCCCGTGATCACGCAGACGCTCGTCGAGATGCTGAACCGGGGCGTGACGCCCGTCGTCTGCCAGAAGGGCTCCGTCGGCGCCTGCGGCGACCTCGCCCCGATGTCGCAGATCGCGCTCCTCCTCCTCGGCGAGGGGGAGGCGACGTACCGGGGCGAGAGGCTCCCCGGGAAGGTCGCCATGGAGAAGGCGGGGATCCCGGTCCCGGGCCTCATGGCGCGCGACGGCCTCGCGACGATCAACGGCTCGAACCTCCTCACGGCGATGAGCGCGATCCACCTCTTCGACATCGACCGGTGGCTGAGGCAGGCGGAAATCGCCTGCGCGATGTCGCTCGAGGCGCTCTTCGCGAACTTCAAGCCATACGACGTGCGGCTCCACCAGCTCCGCGGCTTCGCGGGCGCGATCCGCTCGTCGAAGGCGATCCTGAAGTGCGTCGAGGGGAGCGACCTGAGGACCGGGAAGCTGAAGACGAAGGTCCAGGACGCCTACTCGATGCGCTCGACGCCGCAGGTCATCGGCGCCGCGCACGACGCGGTCGCCTTCGCGCGCGCCCAGGTCGAGACGGAGCTGAACGGCGTCGGCGACAACCCGATCTTCCTTCCCGAGGAGCGGCTCACGCTCACCGGCGCGAACTTCCAGGGGACGCCCGTCTCCCTCCCGATGGACATGGTCGGCGCGGCGGTGACGATGGTCTCCGTCCTCTCGGAGCGGCGCCTGAACCGGCTCAACCACCCGGCGCTCTCCGTCGGCCTCCCCGCGTTCCTGACGAAGGGCGCCGGGATGTTCTCGGGCCTCATGCTCTCCCAGTACACGGCCGACACCCTCGTCGTCGAGCAGCGGATCCTCTCCGTCCCCGCGTCGATCCAGTCGATCCCCGCCGCGGCCGACCAGGAGGACTTCGTCTCGATGGGGATGAACACGGCGATCAAGAACGGGCAGATCCTCGACAACGCGTACGGGATCCTCGGGATCGAGATGATGGCCGCCGCGCAGGCGCTCGACTTCCGCGACTTCGCGAACGGCCGCGGCGTCGCGACCGCCCGCCGCGTCGTGAGGACCGTCGTCGACCACCTCGACGTCGACCGGCCCCTCTACCCGGACCACACCCGGATGAAGGAGCTCGTCCGCTCCTGCCGCGTCCTCGAGGAGGTCGAGAAGGAGGTCGGCCCGCTCGGCTGAGCCCGAGGGCTGCGGGGGCGGGAGGGGCGTGGGGTCAAGCGGCGTGGGGTCAGGTCTGCTTTCTACACTCTGCGGGAGCGTAGCGTGTAGAAGGTCGACCTGACCCGACTCGTGATGACCCCACTCGTGACGATGCCGCCCTCCGCGGCGCTCTTTCCGCAGTGGAGACCCACTTCGCGGACCGCGGCGAGACGGCGAGCCCTCGGGGGGCGACGGTCGCGGCGCGCGCCGTCAGCCCTCGCTCTTCCTCACGAAGTGGGGCATCTCGAACGGGATCGGGAGCGAGAGCTCGACGATCCCGCGGTACTCGCCGTCCACGGTCCACGGCGCCTGATAGACGAGCTTCTTCACGCCGTTCTTCTCGATCGTGTAGGCGTTCGTCGCGCCGGTGCGGAGGAGCTCCTCGAAGAAGGCGCGCGCCCTCGGGGGGTGGCAGTCGAGGATGCTCTTCCCGACGAGGTCGCGCCCGCCGTCGGCGGCGAACGTCTCGGCCGCCCTGTCGTTCATCTCGAGCGCGACCCCGTCGCGGTCGCAGACGGTGATCCCGACCTTCAGCTCCTTCGTCCAGGCTCCGTCGCCCATGGCGTCGCCTCCCCTCGCGCCCCGCCGCGGGGCGCGAGGAGGAATGGTACGGAATCGCGAGGCGTCCTTCAGCCCTTCGGGATCGGACCGATGCGCGGGTTCGGCTCGAAGCTCAGGAGCATCCGCTCCAGGACCTCGGCCGCCTCGTCGCGGCAAGGCTTCGGCGCGGCCGTCAGGCCGCCGAGGACGGAGTAGGCGGCGGTCGTGCTCCCGGGGGCCGGAAAGAGCGCGACGAAGCCCGACATCTCGCCCACCTTCGTCCGCTGGACGTACATCGTCCGGCCGCCGACGCTCTTCTCGAGGACCTTCACGGTCGCCGGCAGCTTCCGCCAAACGGCGACGAGGTCCTCCGGGCGCTCCACGGGCTTCGTGGAGTAGGCGAGACGGAGGACGTGCTCGTCCGCGCGGTCTCCGTCGAGGTCGCGGGTCACGTCGACGTTCACGAGCTCCCCTTTCGAGAAGTCCTTCGGGACGAAGCCCTCCGGCATCTCGAACGAGAAAGCGAGCGGGGAGCCGGCCGCGTCGTGGCGGGTCATCGGCGCGCGGAGGACGGCGCAGGGGTCGGCGGCGGATTCGGGCCGCTCGGCCGGCCCAGGCTCCTCGCGGACCGTGGTCGCGGAGGCGGGCGGCTCGGGGGCCTCCGGCTTCTTCGCCTGCGGTCCGCAGGCGGCGGCGAGCGCCGAGAGGACGAGGACGACACGAGCAGCTCTCATGGGGACCTCCTGGGTTCGTGATGCCGGCACCTTACCAGCTCGACGGGGATGTCCCGGCCGCGGTCAGCGTCCCGGGAGCTTGCGGCCCTCCTCGAGCCAGCCGCGAAGGTCCTCGAGGGAGCGCTCCCAGCCCGGCCCGAGGCCGGCGGCGTAGCCGTCCCACGAGGCCCCCTCGCCGATCCCCTCCTGGCGGACCGAGACGCGCGTCCCGCCGTTCTCCGGGGCGAGTTCGACCGAGAGCCTCATCCCCTCGAAGAGGTCCCCCTCGGGCGTGGAGAATCGGAGGTCGCGGACGACGAGCCGGCTCGCCGGCTCGTAGACGTCGAACGTCCCGAGGACGTGATAGCCGTCGTCGGACTCCTCGTCGGCGTACCAGCCGAGGGCCCAGTTCCCGCCGACGCGCCGGCCGATCACGGCGGCGTCGGCGAGCCAGGCGAGGACCTCCTGGACCTCGGTGAAGGCCGCGAAGACCCTCTCCGGCGCGGCGTTCACGACGACGTCCCGGCAGACCGTCCGCTCCATGAACCGATCATAGCTGCCGGTCTGAGGGCGGTCGTCCGGATCCGCGGGCGCTCTGCGGCACGGGAGGCAGGCCCTCCACACGCAGCTCCGCGCGTCCGATGAGCTGCCCGCGGGCGGTCTCGACCTCGAGCCTCACGCGCCGGCCCGCGCCCAGGCCGTGGAGCGATACGGCGCTCCGGGAGCGGAAGCCCCTCCCGCGCCCGCCCGTGATCCCGATGACGCGGCTCTCGAAGACGACGTCGCCGTCGACGGACCAGACGTGACGGACCCCCTCGGCAAGGCCCGCCGGCGCCTGGACGGCCGCCACGGCATGGAGTCGGACGGCCCGGGTCGGGGGGAGCGCGGAGAGCGGTTCGGAGACGTCGAGGCCGTTCGGGGCGAGGGCGAGGCCGAGGTGCGCGGAGACGAGGCGGAGCGGAGCCGGGGGGACGGCGGGCCGGCCGAGCGTGACGAGCGCGAGGAAGAAGAGGGCGACGAGCGTCGTCCGGAGGACGGCGAACGCCGGGCGGCCGCTCCCGCGGGTCGCGACGAAGGAGACGAAGACCGCCGTCGCGAGGAGACCGCTCGCGAAGAGGTTCCAGAGGCCTCCGACCCGCCAGACCATCGGGAGCGAGACGTTCGCCGTGGCGAAGGCGACGAACGAGAGGAAGAGGCCGAGGAGCGGCCGCTTCCTCGTCACGACTTCGTCGTAGACGACGTCGACCGTCGCCGCGAGGGCGGCCGCGGCGAGGAGCGCCATGAAGAGAGCCTGCGGCGAGGCGTAGGTCGCGCTCCGGTGGTAGAGCGGGAGGAGGAAGAAGGAGAGCCCCTGCAGGAGCCACTTCTGGCCCCAGAGGACGAGCCTTCGCGCCGCCCCTTTCCGCGCCGCGGGGATCCGCGAGCTGGCGAGGAAGGCCGGCAGGGCGAGGCTCGTGAGCCAGACGGCGCCGACGGAGACGAGCCCCCAGCGGAGGAGGCCCGGTCGGCCTTTCCCGAGGAGGACGAAGACGACGCCCCAGCCGAGGGCCCAGACGCTGTGGAGCGTCCAGAAGAGGCGCTCGTGCCGCAGGGCGAGGCCCTGGAGCGCCGCGAGCCTCGCGCGGATCCCTCCGACCTCTTCCGACACTCCGACTCCTCCCTGGCCGCGGCCGTCCGCCGAAGCCGCGAGGATACGCGCCGCCGAGGCCCGCCCTCCGTGCGGCGGCGGAACGGGCCTCCCGACGGGACCGCTCCGGCCTACGCCCCCCGGCTCCCGCGCAGTCTCTCGAGCGCCACGAGCCGCTCGATCGCGTCGAGCTCGAGTTCGTCCTTGCCGAGCTCGCGCAGGCGCGCCCACTCGCGGCGCAGCTCGCGCGTGAGCGCGTCGGGGAGCGCGCGGAGCCACCCCTCGATCCTCAGGTCGACGAATTCCCTCTTCTCCTCGAGCGTCAGCTCGCGCGCGAGGAGGAGGCGCGTCGCGTCCTCGGCGTCGACGAGCCCCTGGAGGACCGGCCAGCGGTCGCCCGGGCGCTCGGCGCAGAGCGCAGAGAAGGCGGCGCTCGAGGTCTCGCGGATCAGCTCCTCCGCGCGGGTCGTCCGGCTTTCGTGCTCCTTCGTCTCGTCCCAGCTCTCCGAGTCCTCGGCGAGCCAGCGGAGGTACTCCATCGCGAAGAGGCAGGTCGGCAGCACGAGGTCCTCCCGCGTCCGCGCGTCGACCCAGAGCGCCGCCGCGGCGCGCAGGCACCGCCGCGCGGTCGTCTCGGCGAGCCTCTTCCCGAAGACGAGCGCCGCGGCCTCCTTCACGAAGGCGGGGAGCTCCGTGGCGACGATCTCGCGGAAGCCGGGGACGTGTCGCTCGAGGAGGACGGCCCCGCGCCGGTCGAGGACGGCGAGGTCGCTCGTGACGGCCGGGAGACCGAGCGTCGTCGACCCGAGGTTGTAGACGATGGCGCGCGGGAGCGTGACCCCCTCGGGCCAGGCGTCGCGCAGGTCGCGGTTGTCGGGGAGCGTCGTCCCGCCGCCCCACTCCTCGGGGTAGGTCGGGATCGAGCGCCCGTAGTTCACGGAGCCCGTCGCGCGGATCCGCACGCGCGTCTGCGGCACGAGGCCGCCGAACGGAGCGAGGAGCGGCGCGATTCGGAGGAGCGTCTCGGTGTGGGCCTTCACGCCCGCCTCGAGGAGCTTGCCGAGCGCGTCGCGGTCGGCCGCGGTCATCGCGGGCGACGGCGCGGGGGAGGCGACGGCGGCGCGGAAGGCGGCGGCGAGGCGCTCGGCGGCGGCCGGGTCGTCGGCGCGGATCCCCTGCATCGTGACGCCGTCGGCGCGCGCGAACTGCCGGATCACCCCCGGGTGGTCGGGGTCGAAGCCGCCGCGGAAGCCGGCCCGCCCGGCGCCGATCAGGAACGTGACGCGCGGCGCCGGCTCACCCGCCTTCGCCGCGAGCGCGGCGAGCCGCCCCTCGGCCTCCTCGCGGCCGGCGAGCGCGAGCGTGACGGCGGCGTCCGTCGCCACCTTGCCGCTCTGCTCGGCGGTGTCGGACATGGCGACGAAGACGCGGACGATCGCCTCGTCGCGGTCGAAGCGCGTCCGGAAGACGGCGGCCGTCGGGACGTCGGGGAGACCGCGGCCCCTCTCGAGGGCGACGTAGAACGCCTCGAGGAACTCGGGGAGGCGCGCGAGCGCGCCGACGTTCTCGCAGAGCGGGACGAGCCGGACGCGCTCGAGCTTCGCGATCATCTCCGCGCGGCGCGCCTCGGGGACGCGCGCCCGGAGGAAGGCGTCGCCGTGCGCGTCGCCGGCGAAGAGGGAGGCGATCGCGGCGCGGTAGAGCGTCCCGATCTTCACGACGGCGCCGATCTCGGCGCCCGAGTTCACCTGCGGGACGGTCAGCTCCGGGAGCGCGTTCTGCGACGGCGGCACCCCGACCTTCTCGCAGGCGAGGTGGAAGAGGGCGTTCGCGCGCGCGACCGAGGCGAGGATCCGGACGATCTTCTCCTCGTCCTGCTCGATGAAGGGGTTCGGGACCCGGAAGAGGAGGTGGCGGTCCTCGCCCGGGACGACGCCGTGGCGGAGGAGGGCGAGGACGACCTTCTCCGGCAGGTCGAGCCACTCGGGGCTGATCTGGCGCCCCTCGAAGTCGAGGAGCACCTCGCTGCACGGTCCGAGGAGGTCGGCGACCGTCTCCTCGTACTCGAGGCGCGCGTCGACGAGCGGGTTCCACTCGAGGTGCTTGAGCGCGAGCCTCGCGCGGTCGGCGCCGGCCGGCACGGCGCTCAGGGCGCGGTCGAGCTGCTCGGCGCGGTGGGCCGTCGAGTCGGGGTGCTTCGTCCCGGTGAGGCGGAGCTCCTCGTGGCGCGGCGCCTTCAGGAACTCCGCCCGGGCCTTCGCGAACGCCTTCGGGTCGAGATCGTCGAGCGCCTCGTAGCCCGCGGCCGTGCAGACGCTCTCCCAGACGGCGGCGAGCGGCGTTGCCGCGACCTGTGCGGCCGGGGCGCTCGACCCGAGCTTCCCCTGCGCCTCGATCCGCGCCTTCACGCGGTCGATGAAGACGGTCAGCTCTTTGACGTCCTTCGAGCCGTAGGAGAGCCGCTGCCAGGTGCCGTAGCGCGCGGCGTCGGAGCCGGCGAAGGCGACGAACGGGATCCCGCCGACCCCGCCCGAGAGGAGGAGCTCGAAGGCGTCGACGGAGTCCGTCACGACGGCCCTCTCGCGGACGCCGTTCCTCAGGCGGTCGAACGGCTCGCCGACGAGGCCGGGGAAGGCGAGCGGGGCGTAGAACGTCCCGCCGAAGTCGGTCCTCGTCACGCCGAGCGGCGCGAGGTCGTCGGCGGCCCTCACCATGTAGTCGCGCCGCTCGCGCATGTAGGGCGAGGGGCGGCGGAGCGCCGCGAGCGGGCTCTGAAGCGCGGCGAGGGCCCAGTCCTGCGCGAGCGTCGAGGGGGTGGCGACGAGCCACGCGGAGAGGTTCGCGAGGATCTCCCGGGCCCGGATGCCGTTCGCGCGGATCTGGTCGGAGATCACCATCCAGCAGGCGCGCGCGCCGGTCGAGGCGCCGAACATGTCCATCTTCGAGAGGCCCGAGAGGGAGACGACCCGGTCGCGCCACTCGGGGTCGGCGAAGGCGGGGTTCACGAACCAGCCGACGTAGTCGAGCCGCTGGTAGACCGAGTCGTAGAGGACGTAGCAGCGGTGCTTCACCGCGACCCGGACGATCGCCTCGACGAGCTCCCTCGGGTAGACCCGCCCGGTCGGGTTGTGCGGGTTGTTCAGGATGACGGAGGAGATCCCCCCTTTCGCGAGGAGCCGGTCGAGCTCCTTCGGGTCGGGGAGGAAGTCGGGGGGCGTCGTCGGGAGCTCGACGAGCTTCTTGCCGGCCCGCTCGACGTACCAGTCGTACTCCCAGCTCGGCCGCGGGACGACGACCCCCGAGCCGTCGGCCCCGAGGACCTCGAGGACCATCGCGAGGCCCGAGCGGGTCCCCGGCGTGAAGAGGACCTCGTCGGGGAGGAAGCGGACGTTCGAGGCGGGGTAGTCGAGGAGGCCGTCGCGGTTGAAGAAGTCGGCGACCTCGCCCCGGACGTCCATCCGCCCGACGGCGGGCCCGTAGCTGTGGACGGTGTTCCGCGTGATCCGCTGGGCGGCCCTCACGACCTCCGGGTGCGGCGCGAAGTCGGCGTTCTTGTAGTCGCCCTGGGTCAGGTCGAGGGCCCCCTCCTGCTGGACGCGCCTGGAGAAGAGGCGGACGTACGGCTCGGGCGTCGCGAGGGCGCGCTTCGAGAGGCCGGAGGCGGCGTTCTCCGCTGCGGACGTCGGACGGTCGTTCCTCATGGCGTGCCCTCCCCGTGCTCCGCACGGAGCCGGGGTCGGTCCCCGGCCGGTTCGTTCGCCTCGCTTCGTCGCAGCGGGAGTCTGCCCGATTCGCATCCCGGAGCGCAGCCCTCTCCGCAGGACGGCGCCGAAGGGTGCTCCGCAGAGTGTAGAAGGTAGACCTGGCCCCGGGGTCAGGTCTACTTTCTACACTCTGCGTCGGCTCGCGGGGGCGAGGGGGAAGCGACGGCTCCGGGAAGGACGTCGACGGCCGGAGCCGCCGGAGCTCAGAGCTGCGCGGCGGCGGCGGCGAGGGCGGTGCCTGGCGGAACCGAGAGGCCCAGGGCGGCGAGGGCCCCCTCGATCGCGGTGAGCGTCGTCGCGACCTCGGCGGGGCCGACGTTTCCCATGTGCCCGAGCCGGAAGGCCTTCCCGGCGATCGGGCCGAGGCCGCCCGCCACGACGACGCCCCGCGCAGCGACCTCGCGGCGGAAGTCGGCGTCCGCGACGCCGGCCGGAAGGAGGACGACGGAGAGCGTGTCGGCGCGGCAGGAGGCGTCGGTGAAGAGCTCGAGGCCGAGCGCCGCGAGGCCGGCGCGGACGGCCCGGGCGATCCGCGCGTGGCGGGCGAACCGCGCGTCGAGCCCCTCCGCGTGCGCGATCCGGAGGGCTTCGGCGAGAGCGACGATCTCGTTCACGCACGGGGTCGAGAAGTACTTTCCGGGGTACTCCATGACGGGGAGCCAGCGCAGGGCGTCGGCGTAGTAGGCCGGGACCGAGGCGCGCGCCTTTCGCCGGGCCATCGCCCTCTCCGAGAAGAGGCAGAGCGCGAGGCCGGGAGGGGCGCCGATCGCCTTCTGCGGGCCGGTCAGGAGGACGTCGACGCCCCACTCGTCGAACCGTTCGTCGACGCCTCCCGTTGCGCAGACGCCGTCGAGGAGGAAGAGCTCGGGCCGGCCGCGGAGGAGGGTGGCGACCTCTGCGGCCGCGGCCCGCGTACCCGTGGACGTGTCGACGTGAGTGACGGTGACGGCCGCGTAGCCGCCCCTCTCGAGGCGAGACTCGACCTCGGCGGGCGGGATCGCCTGGCCCCACTCCGCCCTGAGGACGTCGGCCTCGATCCCGAAGGCCGCCGCGAGGTCTCCGAATCGGTCGCCGAAGTAGCCGTGCGAGACGACGAGGAGCTTCTCCCCGGGGGCGACGACGTTCACGAGGGCGATCTCCATCGCGAGCGTCCCGCCCCCGGCGACGACGAACGGTTGCCCCTTCTCGCTCCGGCAGAGGGAGCGGAAGCCCGAGAGCGCCTCGCGAAACCGTTCGACGAAGGAGGGGGCGACGTGCGACGTCGTCGGGCGGGCGAGGGCGTCGAGGACCCGGCCGTGGACCGGGGTCGGGCCGGGGATCATGGTGAGCGTCTCGTCGATCACGGCGGACTCCTTCCGGGGGCTGGGCGTGCAGGCGGCTTCCTTCGGGCGTCCCGGCGGGGCCGCCGCTGAGGAGAGAATAGACGGATGGGTCTCGGCCGCGCGCTCCTCTGCGTTCTCCTGCCGCCGCTCGCCGTCGTCGACGCGGGACGCGGAACGCTCCTCGCCGTCTCCTCCTCGACGCCCGACGGGCGGGCCCGGGGTGGCATCGGCGCTCCCGTCGTCCACGGCCGGGGGAAGGCGAGGTGAGGTCCGCGCGGGACCGGCGCCGCGGCCGGGGAGCACGATGAGCCTCTCCGTCCTCGACCTCTTCGAGATCGGCATCGGGCCGAGCAGCTCGCACACGCTCGGGCCGATGAAGGCGGCGCGCGCGTTCGTCCTCGGCCTCGACGAGGCGGGCGTCTTGGGATCGGTCGCCGCCGTAAGGGTCACGCTCCACGGCTCCCTCGCGGCGACGGCCCGCGGCCACGCGACGGACCGCGCCGTCGTCCTCGGTCTCATCGGCGAGACGCCCGACGGCGTCGAGCCGGAGCGCGCCGACGCGCTCGTCGGGGAGGTCCGCGCCTCGGGGCGGCTCGTCCTCCTGGGGCGGCGCGAGGTGCCGTTCGTCGAGGCGGAGGCGCTCCGGCTCGTCCTCGAGCCCCTGCCGTTCCACCCGAACGGCCTGACGCTCGCGGCACGCGACGCGGCGGGCAGGCCGCTCGCGGAGCGGACGTACTTCTCGACCGGCGGCGGCTTCGTGGTGGAGGAGGGGAGCGGTCCCGCGGGGCCGCGCGCAGAGGAGACCGTCGTCCCGCACCCGTTCCGGACGGCCGAGGAGCTCCTCGCGACGTGCGGGCGGACGTCGCTTCCGATCAGCGGCGTCGTGCGGAGGAACGAGGCCGCGTACCGGCCGGACGCCGCGACGGAGGAGGGCCTCCTGCGCGTCTGGGGCGTCATGCAGGAGTGCGTCCGCCGCGGCTGCCGCGCGAGCGGAGTCCTCCCGGGCGGCCTCGGCGTGAAGCGGCGGGCCCCCGCCCTCTTCCGGCAGCTGACGGAGCATCCCGAGAGCGGCCTCGCCGACCCGCTCACCGCGATCGACTGGGTGAGCCTCTACGCCCTCGCCGTGAACGAGGAGAACGCGGCCGGGAGCCGCGTCGTCACGGCCCCGACGAACGGCGCCGCGGGGATCCTCCCGGCGGTCCTCCACTACTACCGGCGCTTCGTCCCGGGCGCGACGGACGGAGGCGTCGTGAGGATGCTCCTGACGGCGGGCGCCGTCGGGCTCCTCTGCAAGGAGGGGGCGTCGATCAGCGGCGCGGAGGTCGGTTGCCAGGGAGAGGTCGGCAGCGCCTGCTCGATGGCGGCCGGCGCCCTCGCCGAGGTCCTCGGCGGGACGCCGGAGCAGGCCGCGAACGCGGCCGAGATCGCGATGGAGCACAACCTCGGCCTGACGTGCGACCCGGTCGGCGGGCTCGTCCAGGTTCCGTGCATCGAGCGGAACGCGATGGCCGCGGTCAAGGCGATCAACGCCGCGCGCCTCGCCCTGCGCGGCGACGGGCACGCCTTCGTCTCGCTCGACGACGTCATCCGGACGATGCGCGACACGGGCCTCGACATGAAGAGCAAGTACAAGGAGACGGCGCGCGGAGGTCTCGCCGCCCGCCTCGCCTCCCACGCGGGCGTGAGCGTCGGCCTCCCCGACTGCTGAGACGGGCCGCGCGGAGGCGTTCCGGCGGAACGACGCCCGGCCGGACGGCGCGCCCCGGGCATGCCCCCTGCTACTCTCTGCCGCCATGTTCGTCGGCCACTTCGGCGTCGGCTTCGCGGCGAAGGCGGCCGCGCCGCGTGTCTCCCTCGGGACGCTCTTCCTCGCCGCCCAGCTCGTCGACCTCCTCTGGCCGACGCTCCTCCTCCTCGGGCTCGAGAAGGTCGAGATCCGCCCCGGGATCACGCGCGTCACGCCGCTCGACTTCGTCTCCTACCCGATCTCCCACTCGCTCCTGATGGCCGTCGTCTGGGCCGGCCTGTTCTCCGGGGCCTACCTGCTCCTCCGGCGCCACGCGGCCGGCGCGCTCGCCGTGTTCGGCGCGGTCGTCAGCCACTGGCTCCTCGACCTCGCGACCCACCGGCCCGATCTCCCGCTCTGGCCGGGCGGCGGGACGAGAGTCGGGCTCGGCCTCTGGGACTCCCTCCCCGCGACGCTCGTCGTCGAGCTCGCGCTCTTCGCCGCCGGCCTCGCGCTCTACCTCCGCGCGACCCGCCCCGCGGACCGCACCGGCCGCTTCGCCCTCGCCGGGCTCGTCGCCTTCCTTCTGCTCGTCCACGCTGCGAACCTGTTCGGCGCTGCGCCGCCGAGCGTCGAGGCGATCGCCTGGGCGGGGCACGCGCAGTGGCTCCTCGTGGCGTGGGCGTACTGGGTCGACCGGCACCGCGTCGTCGCCGCGCCGCGGCCCGTCCCGGCCGCCGCCTGAGGCGCGCCTCCCCTCCGTGAGCGCGTCCCTCTTCCTCGGACCGGCGGCCTGCCTCGGCTCCGCGGCCTTCTGGGCGCTCGCCGCGAACGTCTACACGCGGGCCGCGCACGCTTCGAGCCCCTCGGCGGTGAACTTCGCCCGGGCGTCGCTCTCCTTCCCCTTCTTTCTCCTCGGCGCCCTCGTGCTCGAGCCGGGTGGCCTCGCCCTCGTCGGGCCGGAGAGGGCCGGCTGGCTCGTCCTGAGCGTCGTCGGGAGCTACGTCCTCGGCGACGCCCTCTTCCTCGCGAGCGCGCGCCTCCTCGGTGTCCCCGTCGCCCTCGCGGTCTCCTCGATCTACCCGATCTGGTCGGCGCTCGCCGGCGGGCTCTTCCTCGGTCAGCGCGTCTCGCCGGCCGGGTACGCCGGCGTCGGCCTCGTCGTCGCCGGCGTCGTCGCGGTCGTCGGACGGCGCGACGGGGAGGAAGTCGACGCGGAACCGGAGGAGCCGGCGCGCCGCGGACCCCGGCCCGGCCGCGCGACGGGCGTCCTCCTCTCCCTCGCGACGTCGTTCCTCTGGGCGCTGAACACGTTCGCGATCGCCCGCGGCGGCGCGGACCTTCCCGTCGCCGTCGTGAACACGTACCGGATGGGATTCGCGGCGGCGCTCATCCCCCTCGGGACGCTCCTCCTCCGGCGGAGCCCCCGGACGCTCCTCGTCCCGGCCGGCGAGCTCCGGCGCGCGTGGCCCTATCTCCTCCTCGAGAGCGTCGGCGGGACGGCCCTCTTCGTGATCGGGCTGACGCACTCGCCGCTCGCCGTCGCCGCGGCGCTCACCTCGCTCGCGCCGGTCCTCTCGGTGCCGTTCGCGTTCGTCATCGGGAGGGAGCGGCTCGGGGCGCGGGTCCTCGCGGGGATCTTCGTCGTCACCGCGGGGATCGTCCTCCTCGTCGCGTTCGGCCGCGCCTGACCCCGGCGCCGTTCAGGGCCGGGCGGCGCGCGCGAGGAGCGCCTCCGCGGTCGAGGCGACGCGAAGGGCCCCCTTCCCGCGCGCCTCGGCCGCGAGGGCGCGGAGCCGGCCTTCCGCCCCGGCCTGCCTGCCGAGCGCGAGCTCGACCTCGGCGTGCGCGAGCTCGGCCTCGAACGCGACGAACGCGAGCGACGCGGCGCGCGCGTCGGCCGCGAGCGCGGCGAGGTCGCGCGCGGCCTCCTCGCGCCGCCCCTCCGCCGCCGCGAGGAGCCCCTCGACGAGCGCGAGGGACGGCTTCGCGTCCGGCTCGAAGTCGGCCGTCCTCCCCGCGGCGGCGCGGGCGGCCCGGACGGCCTTCCGCGCCTCGGGGAGCCGGCCCCGGGCGAGGGCGATCCGGGCCTCGAGGAGGTGCCGGTCGAGGAGCGCGTCCGGGTCCGGCTCCGGCCCGAGCGCGGCCGCGAGGCGCCGGAAGGCCTCCTCGGCGGCGGGGAGGTCGCCGGCCGCGAGGCGCTGCTCGACGCGCGCCGCGTGCGTGGCGGGACCGGGGGCCGACCCCTGCGCCCGTTCGACCTCCTCGGCGCGGGCGAGCGTCGTCTCCTCCTCCTCGCGGCGCAGACCCTCCCGGAGGATCGTCGCGAGGGTCCGGAGCGAGGCGGCCTCGAAGTCGCGGTGCCCGATCCGGCGGAAGGTCTCGACGGCGCGCGCGTTCCTCTCGAGGGCCTCGGCGAGCTCGCCCCGCCAGAGAAGGACGCTCGCGAGGTTCGCGTCGCCGAGGCCCGCCTGCTCGTCGCTCCCGCGGGAGCGTCCGCCGTCGGCGACCTCGCGAAAGCCGCGCGCGGCGCCGGCGAGGTCCCCCTCGGCGACGAGGATGTTCGCGAGCGTGAGCGTCGCCTGGAGGAGCCGGCCCTGGTCCCCCTGACGCGCGTAGAGGTCGCGCGCCTCGGTCAGGTAGGCGCGCGCCGCGGCGGGGCGTCCCTGAGCCTTCTCGAGGACGGCGAGCGTCTCGAGGGCGACTGCCAGGCCCCGCTCGTCCCCGATCTCCCGGAAGATGACGAGCGACTCGCCGACCTCGCGGCGGCTCGCGTCGAGGTCGCCGCGGTCCCAGGCGAGGCCGGCCGCGTCTCGGATGACGCGGGCCTCGGCCGCCCGGTCGCCCGCCTTCGCGTGGAGCGTCCGCGCCTCGGCGAAGGCCTGCGCGGCCTCCTCCCCCTTCCCGAGCGCGCGCCGGGCCGTCCCGAGGAGGCGGAGCGCCCGCGCCCGCACGGCGAATAGGCCGTCGGCGCCGGCTCGCTTCGCGGCCCGGGCCGCAGCCTCTTCCTGGCGGCGGTAGTCTTCGGCCTCGGAGAGGGCGCGGGCCTCGGCGAGGTCGAGCCGGACGTCGTCCCCCGCGGGGGCGGGGAGCTTCCGGAGCTCGGCGACGGTGGCGAGAGAGCCCTTCGCGTCGCCCGACTCCGCCTGCACCGCCGCGAGCTGGAGGCCGTACTCGAGGTCGTCGGGGTAGAGCCTCCGGAGCGCCCGGAGCGCCTCGATCGCCTCCTTCGTCTCGCCGAGGACCTCGTGGAGCTTTCCCTCGGCCGCGAGCCGCTCTTCGCGCGGGAGCCCCTCGAGCCTCTCGAACGCGGCCCGCGCGGCCGCGCGCGCCTCCGGGTCGCGTCCGAGCCTCCAGAGCGCCTCGGCGTGGTCCGTGTGGAGGAGCGGGTCGTCCGGCGCGCGCTCGGCGGCCTTCCTCAGGAACGGCTCGGCGCCGCGGGCGTCGAAGAGCCGGAGCCGCGCGATCCCCTCGGCATGGAGCCGGGAGGCCTCGCGGTCGCGGCGGGCTTCCCGCCGGGCGGCGCCTCTCCGCGACGATCCGAGCGCCTCGAGCAGGCGGTTCCCGGCGCGCGAGGTGACGGCGTCGAGGGCCGCCTCCTCCCCCTCCTCCGAGAAGCTCGCGAGGAGCTCTCCCCGCGCCGCGTCGACGAGGCGGACGTCGAGGCGGACGCGGCCGCTCCCCCGGGCGCCGAGGTCGAGGAACGTCCCGTGGACGACGAGGGCGGCGCCCGTCGCCTTCCGGAGCCGGCCGAGCGTCTCGCGCGAGAGCGTCTGTGCCGGCTCGAGCGAGAGGTCGGCCCGCGCGCGCGCGACCGTCTCGCCGGGGAGGGGACGGAGTCCCTCGCCGGCGGCGAGCTCCGTCGAGAGCATCTCGGTCAGGGCCGTCCCGAGCCACGCGGTCTCGGCGAGACCGGAGAGGTTCGCGAAGCCGAGGACGGCGACGGCGCGCCGTCCGGGCTCGGGCGCCGCGGGCGGCTCGCGGCGGAAGAGGACGAGGGCGGCCGCGGCGACGGCGAGGAGCGCGGCGACGGCGCCGGCCGCGGCGAGGCGCCGGCTCCTCCTCGCGGGCGGCCTCTCGAGGAGACGCGTCGCGCTGTCGACGCCGCTCGCCTCCCCGAGCGCCCGGACGAGGTCGGAGGCCGACGCGAAGCGCCGCTCCGGCTCGCGAGCGAGGGCTCTCGCGACGGCCGAGCGGAACGCCGGCGGCACGGCGGCCGGGCCGTCCGCCGGGAGCGGGCGGGGGTCGACGCCGAGGCGCGCGGCGGCCCGCGACATCGGCGTCGCGCCGTCGAACGGGAGGCGGCCCGAGAGCATCTCGTAGGCGACGAGCCCGAGCGCGTAGACGTCCGTCGCGGGGCCGATCTCGCCCCCCTCGACCTGCTCGGGGGCCATGTAGTCGGGCGTCCCGACGATCTCGACGACGTCCGTCAGCTTCGGGCCGCTCCCCGCGGCCGGACCCGTCGCGAGGCCGAAGTCCGTGACGACGGCCCGCTCTCCGCCGCCTTCCGCCGGGACGAGCATGACGTTCGCGCACTTCAGGTCGCGGTGGACGACGCCGGCCGCGTGCGCGGCGTCGAGGCCGCGCGCGACGTCCGCCAGGACCCGGCGCGCGGCGTCGGGAGCGAGCGGCCCGTCGCGCCGGAGGCGATCCTCGAGCGTCTCGCCGGCGAGGAGCTCCATCGTCAGGAACGCGACCCGCCCCGACGGGGTCTCGTGCCGGCCGAGGTCGAAGATCCGGCAGACGTTCGGGTGGGTGACCTTCCGCGCGAGGAGGATTTCGCGTCGGAACCGTTCGACGGAGCGCTCGTCGCGGGCGGCGCGAAGCGTCTTCAGGGCGACGACGGTCCCGAGCTCGAGGTCCTCCGCCTCCCAGACGTCGCCCATCCCGCCCCCGCCGAGGGCCCGCCGGACGCGGTAGCGCCCCGCGAGGATCGATCCGGGGACGAGGGGCGTCGCCTCTCCCGGGGGGCCGTCGGGAGCGCCGGGCATGGGGAGAGTCTAGTCGGCCCGTGGGCCGGCCGGGGCGGCCGGCCCGCGGGTCCTCCCGCCCCTCAGCCCCAGGGCAGCTTCGGCATCTCGAGCTTCTCGACGGGGCCCTTGATCGCGCTCTTCGCGCCGGTCCCCGTCTCGAGGAGACGCATCTCGGACGTCGATGTCAGCTTCCCCTTGTCGTCCTTCGTGACCGTCTTCTCGGCGATCCGGCCGAACGGGACGGAGTCGCTCATGCAGAGCTCCGTCTCCGTCGTCCCCCGCATCCGGACGAAGGCGATCTTGAAGTCGAAGGAGCCCTTGATCCCGTACTTCTCGCCGCTCCGCGCGTCCGCCGAGCAGCTGCCGAGGGCCGTCACGTCGGCGTCGTAGTCGACGTTCGAGACGAACGCCGCGGCGACCTGGTTCATCATCGAGGGGGGGTACTCCATCGCCTTCTCGCCGTCGACCTGGAAAACCATCGCCTCCACGTACTTCATGTAGTCGAGGGCGTTCTTCTCGGGCTTGAAGTCGGTGTTCAGGACGTACCGCATCGTCACGGCCTTGTCCTTCTTGCCTCCCTCCTTCGGGACCGAGCGGATCTCGAACGTGACCCTCTCGCCGTCGGCGCCGAGGTGGGAGAGGGTCGTCTCGGTCTTCTGGACCTTCCCCTTCGCGTCGGTCGTCGTCTGCTCGTAGCGGACCCAGCTGCCCGGCTTCGTCGAGCCGAAGTAGGCCTTCTGGAACTTCGCCAGGTCGGCCGCCGGGGCGGCGGAGCCGAGGCCGAGGAGCAGGACGCCCCCGAGGACGTGAAGCCTCTTCATGTCATACCTCCGCGGCGGGTCGGCCGCCGCAACGTCGGACGATGCCACGGTTCGCGTCGCGGCGCAGCGCCGGCGGGGCGGAGGGGTGACGGGAGTCACGACGGACGCGGAGCGCCGCGCCCGTCGTGCGGTACGGCGGAGCGGGACGGCGCCGGGGTCCCGCCCTCGCCGTCTCAGGCGTGAGCGGACGCCGCCGGCTTCCTCCGGCTCACGAGGAACCCTCCGACGCCGAGGAGCGCCAGGATGAGCGCCTGGACGAGCGTCTTGTACGAGATCTCCGGCCCGCCGAAGAGCGACTTCCAGAGGAAGAAGCCTCCGACGACGACGAAGAGCCCGTAGAGGACGGTCATGATCGTCCGGGCCCTCGCGTTCGCCTCCGGCGTGTCGTTCGCGAAGAACCGGTTGTAGAGGACGAGGCCGACGACGGCGACGACGTCGAGGAGGACGAACAGGAGCCAGAACTTTCGCGAGGCGTCGAAGCCGGCGGCCGTCCCCTTGAGCGGCTTCAGCCAGGCGCCGTAGAGCGCCCCGCCGAGCGAGGAGCCGAAGAGGCTCCCGAAGACGCCGTAGAGGAACGCGTAGCCCATGTAGACGGCCTTCTTGTCCTGCGGGGCGACGAGGCCGACGTAGCTGTAGTACTTCGGGTGGGCCGTCATCTCGCCGACCGAGAAGACGGCGATGCCGGCGATGAAGAGCCAGACGTTCTGCGCGAAGGCGAGGAGGAGGAAGCCGAGGGCGCCGATCGCGACGCCGCCGAGCATCGTCGGGAGCGGCTTCAGGTCCTTGACGATCCGGCTCACGAAGACCTGGAGCAGGATGATCGTCCCCGCGTTGATGACGGTGACGAACTCCGCGTCGAACTTGAACGGCAGGTGCAGCGCGGCGAAGACGGCGTTCATCGGGGCGGCGTCGATGAAGTCGCGGAGGAACCAGAGGACCGACCCGAAGTTCTGGAAGTAGAGGATCCAGAAGAGCGAGTAGACGACGATCATGAGCATGAAGCGGGCGTCGCCGAGGACGAGCGCGGCCCCCTGGACGACCTCCCCGAGCGTCTTGCGGTTCTCCGGGAGCGGCGGGTCACGGAAGACGAAGAGCGTCGGCAGGAACATGAGGGCGACGTAGGCGGACGAGGCGAGGAAGACGTACCGCCAGGAGAAGCCCTTCAGGATCGAGACGACGAGCGGCGCGAGGAACGCGCCGAGGTTGATCATCCAGTAGTAGATCCCGAAGCCGAACCCCGAGTTCGACTCGTTCGTCGATCGGGCGATCGTCCCCGAGATGATCGGCTTGAAGAGGCCGCCCCCCATCGCCATCACGAGGAGCGAGGCGAAGACCGCGCCGTAGGTCGACATGTGGCCGGCGGCGAAGTAGCCCGTCGAGAGGAGGGCGAAGCAGACGAGGAGCATCCGCCTGTAGCCGTACCGGTCGGCGAGCGCTCCGCCGAGGATCGGGACGACGTAGGTGCAGGCGTAGATCAGGCTCTGGAGGAACCCGACGGAGCCCTCGCTGAAGCCGAGGCCCTTCTCCGCGACGCTCGCCGTCAGGTAGACGGCGAGGACGGAGTTCAGGCCGTAGTAGGCCCCCCGCTCGAAGAGCTCCATCACGTTCGCGACCCAGAAGACTCTCGGGAAGGACCGGAGGAGGCCGGCCGGCCTGGCTTCGCTCATGGCCGCGGATGATAGAGGGGATCCGGTGGGAAAATGGCCCTCCCGCCGGGACGGCGGAGCGAAACACGAAAGGGGACCTCCATGGCCCTCGTTGACCCCCACTCGTACGCGGACGACACCCAGGCCGTCACGAAGCACCTGCGCCTCCACCTCGCCGTCGACTTCGAGAGGAAGCGGATCGACGGACGCGCGGTCCTCGAGCTGGCCGCCCCGGCGTGTGGCCCCATGGACCTCGACACGAAGGGGCTGACGATCGTCTCCGTCACCGGGTCGGGGGGGGCCGAGGTCCTCTTCGACCTCGGGCCGGAGGACCCGATCCTCGGACGGCGGCTCCGGCTGAAGCTGCCGCCCGGGACGACCGAGGTCCTCCTCCGCTACTGGACGTCCCCCGAGGCGATCGGTCTCCAATGGCTCGCGCCGGAGCAGACCGAAGGGAAGCGGCACCCGTTCCTCTTCAGCCAGTGCCAGGCGATCCACGCGCGGACGATGGTCCCGTGCCAGGACACGGCGCGCTTCCGCGTGACGTACCACGCGGAGGTGACCGTCCCGGCGCCGCTCTCGGCCGTCATGTCGGCCGGCCCGTCGGGCGTGGTCGAGGCGAAGGGGACGCGGACGTTCCTCTTCGACATGCCGCAGCCGATCCCGACCTACCTCCTCGCCCTCGCCGTCGGCGAGCTGGAGCCGCGCGACCTCTCGCCGCGCGCGAGGGTCTGGGCCGAGCCGGCCACGGTGGAGAAGGCGGCGTGGGAGTTCGCCGGCGTCGAGGAGATGATCGTGAAGGCCGAGGGGCTCTTCGGCCCGTACGACTGGGACCGCTACGACATGCTCGTCCTGCCGCCGTCCTTCCCGTACGGCGGGATGGAGAACCCCCGGATGACGTTCCTGACGCCGACGCTCCTCGCGGGGGACCGCTCGCTCGTCGACGTCGTCGCGCACGAGCTCGCCCACTCCTGGACCGGGAACCTCGTCACGAACGCGACCTCCGAGCACTTCTGGCTGAACGAAGGGTTCACCGTGTGGGCCGAGCGGCGGATCCTCGAGGCGATCCACGGCGAGGAGGCGGCGACGCTCGGCTGGGCCATCGGCCAGAAGGCGCTCGAGGACTCGATCGCCCGCTTCGGCGCCGACTCGCCGCTCACGAAGCTCCGGACCCACCTGCAGGGAATCGACCCCGACGACGCGTTCTCCTCCGTGCCGTACGAGAAGGGGGCGCGCCTCGTCGTCCTCCTCGAGCGGACGGTCGGGCGCGCGGCGTGGGACGCTTTCCTCTCCGACTACATGAAGCGCTTCCGCTTCCAGTCGATCACGACCGAGGAGTTCCTCGCCTTCCTCGAGGAGAGGCTCCCCGGCGCGGCGGCGAAGGTGAACGCCGACGCGTGGCTGCACGAGCCGGGGCTCCCCGGGAACGCCCCCGTCTTCCGCTCGGAGAAGGCCGAGGCGCTCGCCGCGCTCGCGGCCGGGTGGGAGAAGGGCGTGAGGCCGACGAGCGAGCAGCTCGCCGGCTGGAACGCCTCCGAGACGCTCCTCTACCTGCAGAAGCTCCCCCGGAAGATGCCCGCGGAGGAGTGCGCGGCGCTCGACGCGGCGTTCGGCCTGATGGAGAGGGGGAACCACGAGCTCCTCGTCGAGTGGCTCACGATCGCGGCCGGGAGCGACTACGAGCCGGCGTTCGGGAAGATCCGGGAGGTCCTCTCGCGGGTCGGCCGGATGAAGTACCTGCGCCCGCTCTACGGCGCGCTCGCGGCGACGGAGCGGACGCGCGCCCTCGCGCGCGAGATCTTCGCGGCGGCGAGCCCGACCTACCACGCACTCTCGCGGCGGGTCGTCGCGGGGGTGATCGAGAAGTACCCGGCGTAGGGGCGGGTGGCCTTCACGAAGAGCGGGGCGAGGCGGCTCCTCGTCCCGCTCCTCCTCGCCCTCCTCGTCTACGCATTCTGGTCGACGCTCGCCGTCTGGCCGCTCCGGCTCTTCGTCGTCCTGCTCCACGAGGTCTCGCACGGCCTCGCGGCGGTCCTGACGGGCGGCCGGATCGTCTCGATCGAGCTCTCGCCTCGCGAGGGAGGGCTCTGCACGACGGCAGGCGGCTGGCCCTTCGTCATCTCCTCGGCCGGCTACCTCGGAAGCGCCCTCTTCGGGGCGCTCTTCCTTCTCCTCGGCGTGCGCGGCCGACCGCGCACGCACCGTGTCGCGACCGGCCTCCTCGGCGTCGCGCTCCTCCTCCTGACCGTCGTCTGGGTGCGGAGCGCGTTCGGCTTCGGCTACGGCCTCGCGGCCGGGGTCCTCCTCCTCGGCGTGGCGCGCTGGCTCCCCGAGGGGGCCTCGAGCTTCGTCCTCCGCCTCCTCGGCGTCACGAGCCTCCTCTACGCCCCGTGGGACATCACGTCGGACCTGATCCTCCGCTCCGTCCCGTCGAGCGACGCCTCGGCCCTCGCGCGGATGACCGGAGTCCCCGCCCTCGCGTGGGGCGTCCTCTGGCTCGCGGGGTCGCTCGCGGTCGCCTTCTTCGCCGTCCGCCGCTCCGCGCGTTGACGCGCGTCACGTCCGCGACGCCCGGCCGCGAATCGTCGTTGACCCGGCGCCCCCCGCGCTCTAGCTTCTCCCCGCAACAGGAGGAAGGCATGGCGATCGTCGGAGGCGGGAAGAAGCTCGCCTGGTCGAGCTACAAGGAGGAGGAGAAGTCGAAGCCGGGACCGACGCCGAACAGCGTCATCAGCGCGGGGACGGGCCTCGGGTACGACCTGGACTACAAGGAGGACTACGGTCCCCCGAAGAAGGGGAAGGTCGTCCTGAAGTGCAAGGACGTGAAGGTGACGATCAACCTCGGCACCTGCTGGGTCGCGAAGGGGGCGAAGAGCGACGCCCTCCTGAACCACGAGCAGGGGCACTTCCGGATCCAGGAGCTCGGGGCGAAGGAGCTCGACGCGGCGCTCGCGAAGATCGTCGTGGAGGGGGACGACCTCCCGAAGGCGCAGACGGCCCTCAAGGAGGCCGTCGACGCGGCCGACTCCGCCGCGGACACGCTCATCGACGAGATGCAGGACAAGTACGACGCGGCCCCTCCCGGCGGGACGAACCACGGCCTCGACGCCTCCCAGCAGTCCCGCTGGGACCTGAAGATGAAGGCCGCGACGGACCTGACGAAGCTGAAGGCGAGCGTCTAGGGCGCCGCGGCCCCGGGGAGGAGCGGCGGCGCCCGGCGGGACGTCCGGGCCGTTGGCTTACTGCCCGACCGGCTCGTCGACGAGGTCCTCGTCGTCGACGACGGAATCGGGCGGGAGCTTGTCGAGCTCGGCCCGGACGAGCGCCTTGTGCTCGACCTCGTCCGACTGCAGCTCCTCGAAGAGGGCCTTCACGGCCGGGTCCGAGATCGAGGGGAGAGCGGCCGTGAAGTAGGCGTGAGCCTTCACCTCGGAGGCGTAGGCCACCTCGAGCGCTTTCCGCGGCGTCATGAACGCGCGGGCCTGGTCGTAGTCCGGGGCCTCGACGTCCCAGAGCATCGAACGGCTCATCCGGCTCGGGGCCTCGCCGAAGAGCTCCTTCCGGCGCGCGGCGAGGTCGGAGCCGTGCTTCGCCTCGTTCTGCGCCATGAACCGGTAGAACCGCGCGGCGTCCGCCGTGTGGTGGACCTCCATCTGGTCGGCGAACTCCTCGTAGCGCTCCCGCGCCTCGTCTTCGATCAGGATCGCGAGGTCGAGGGCGTCCTTCAGGTCGAGGTTCGCGAAGTCGACGGTCTGGCTCATCGGATCACTCCCGGGGCCGCTCCGGCGGCCCGCGCGGTCGGATCTTAGCCCGGCCCCTTCCGCCGGGCGCGTCGTAAGATCGGGCCCGAATGGACGAGGAGACTCTCGTTCCGCTCCTCGAGCGGAGCCTCCGCCGGAATTTCGACCTCCCCGCCTTCTCCGACTTCCCCGGCCCGGCGCTCACCTACGGCGACGTCGCCGCGAGGATCTCGCGCCTCCACGCGGCCTTCCGCGAGCTCCACGTGAAGCCCGGGACGAAGGTCGCCCTCCTGGGGCGCAACTCCGCCGGCTGGGCGACGGCCTACCTCGCGGTCCTGTCGCACGGAGCGGTCGCGGTGCCGATCCTCCCGGACTTCCGGGAGGAGGACGTCCACCACATCCTGAACCACTCCGAGTCGGCCCTCCTCCTGACGACGGAGGCCTTCTTCGAGCGGATCGACCCGGAGAAGACGCCCGGGATCCGGGCCGTCCTCTCGACGAAGGACCTCTCGCCGCTCTGGACCCGCAAGGAGGGGACGGCGGCCGCCCTGAGGAAGGTCGACGAGACCGAGAGGTCGAAGCTCCCGCCGGGGCCCGGCGCCGTCTCCTGGGGCCGGCCGGGACCCGACGAGCTCGCGTCGATCGTCTATACGTCGGGGACGACCGGCTTCTCGAAGGGGGTCATGCTCCCTCACCGGAGCCTCCTCAGGAACGTCCTCTTCGCCCAGAAGCACATGCCTCTCGAGGCCGGGGACGCCCTCGTCTCCTTCCTCCCGCTCGCGCACGCGTTCGGCTGCGCCTTCGAGTTCCTCTTCCCGGTCTCGGTCGGCTGCCGGATCGCCTTCCTCGACAAGACCCCGTCGCCGCAGGTCATCCTGAAGGCCTTCGCGACGGAGCGGCCCCGCCTCGTCCTGACCGTCCCGCTCGTCCTCGAGAAGATCTACGCCAAGCGGGTCCGCCCCTTCCTCGAGAAGCCGGCGGTGAAGCTCCTGACGCGGATCCCGGCCCTCGGCCGGAAAGTCGACGCGCTCCTCCGCAAGAAGCTCCTCGAGGCCTTCGGCGGACGCGTCCTGGAGGTCGTCGTCGGCGGCGCCGCGCTGAACCCGACGGTCGAGGAGTTCCTGATCCGGATCGGCTTCCCGGTCACCGTCGGCTACGGGATGACCGAGTGCGGGCCGCTCCTGACCTACGCCGGGTGGCGCGACCACAAGCCGCAGGGCGTGGGGCGCGTCGTCGACGGGATGGAGCTCGACGTCGACTCCCCCGACCCGGCCCGGGTGCCGGGAGAGGTGCGGGTCCGCGGCCCCCACGTCATGGCGGGCTACTACAAGAGCCCCGAGGCGACGCACGAGGTCCTCGACGAGAACGGGTGGCTGCGGACGGGCGACCTCGCCCTCCTCGACGGGGACGGCATCCTCTTCCTCAAGGGGCGCTCCAAGACGATGTTCCTCGGCGCGACGGGGCAGAACGTCTACCCGGAGGAGATCGAGGCCCGCCTGAACGCGCTCCCGTACGTCTCCGAGTCGCTCGTCGTCGAGCGGGACCACCGTCTGCACGCGCTCGTCTACCCCGACCTCGAGGCGGCCGACGCCGCGAAGGTCGGGCACGAGGGGATCCTCCGGGAGATGGAGAAGAACCGCGTCAAGGTGAACGGCAAGCTCCCCCCGTTCTGCCAGGTCGCTTCGATCGAGGTCGTCCCGGAGGAGTTCCAGAAGACCCCGACGAAGAAGATCAAGCGGTTCCTCTACGCCGGCCGCGCCGGATGAGGCCGGGTCTGGTCTAATCCCGTCCCGTGAAAGGACGGACGTGGAGAACCGCCGGCTGACGGTCCAGCTCGCGCTCCCCGCGGGGACGGTCCGCGTCGAGATGGACGTCCCGACGGGGGACGTGCCGATGGAAGGGCTCCTCCCGGCCCTCCGGACGACGGCCGACGCCTTCGTCGACTACGCCACGAAGGTCTCGGAGGCCACGGGCCGGCCGGTCTCCTGCGCGAAGGGGTGCGGCGCCTGCTGCCGGCAGCTCGTCCCTGTCGCTCACGCGGAGGCCCGCCGTCTCGCCGCGCTGATCGACGAGCTCCCGGAGCCGCGCCGGTCGCGGGTGAAGGAGCGCTTCGCCGAGGCCGCCCGCCGGGTGGCGGAGGGCGGCCTTCTCGAGGCCCTCGAGGGACGCGGGGAATGGGGGCGCGGGGACGCGGCCGGGATCGGCCTCCAGTACTTCCGGCTCGGCGTCGCCTGTCCGTTCCTCGAGGACGAGGCGTGCTCGATCTACGAGGAGCGGCCGATCGCCTGCCGCGAGTACCTCGTGACGTCGCCTCCGGAGCGCTGCGCAACGCCGGGAGAGGCCGCGATCGAGACGGTCCCGCTCCCGACGCGCGTCTGGGCCGCGGTCTCGCGGGAGGAGGAGGGACGGGCGAACGCCGAGGCGGCGCGCTGCGTGCCGCTCGTCCTCGTCCCGCGCTGGGCGGCGGCGCATCGGGACGCCGTCACCCTGCGCCCCGGGCCCGAGACGCTCCGGGGCGTCTACGCCCGCTTCGCGCACGAGAGGAGCGGACAGGAGGACCAGGGATGACCGTCGAGGCGGGGCGGAAGCTGGGCCGCTACGTCCTCCAGCGAAAGCTCGGCGCGGGAGGGATGGCGGAGGTCTGGGAGGCGTTCGACGAGGGGCTCCACCGGAGCGTCGCCGTCAAGGTCGTCCGCGACGAGATCGCGGGGGAGGCCGAGTTCCGCGAGCGCTTCATCCGCGAGGCGCGCCTCGCCGCGCAGCTCGAGCACCCCCGCATCCTCCCGATCTACGACTTCGGCACGGAGGCGGGGGTCACCTACCTCGTCATGCCGCTCCTTCCGGGAGGAAGCCTCAAGGAGCGGATCCAGGGTCCGATGGCCGCGGACGAGGCGATCGAGGCGCTCGCCTCCATCGCCGCCGCGCTCGACCACGCCCACGCGCGGGGGGTCCTCCACCGCGACGTGAAGCCCTCGAACGTCCTCGTCGACGCGTCGGGAAGCCTCCTCCTCGCCGACTTCGGCCTCGCGAAGAACACGGCCGTCTCCTCCGAGCTGACGGCGGCGGGAATGGTCGTCGGGACCCCGGCCTACATGGCCCCGGAGCAGGCGATCGGCAAGCCGGTCGACTCCCGCGCCGACCAGTACGCCCTCGCCATCGTCGCCTTCGAGCTCCTGACGGGCCGGACCCCTTTCCGGAGCGAGTCGCCGTTCGCCGTCCTCGACAAGCACCTCCGGGAGGCCCCGCCTCCGCCCTCCTCGTTCGTCTCGGGGATCCCATGGACCGTCGACGCGGTCCTCGCCAGGGCGCTGTCCAAACAGCCCGAGGAGCGCTACGGCACCTGCCGGGAGATGGTCGAGGCGCTCGCCGCGGCGCTTGGGGCGTCGATGCCGGCCCGGGCGTCGACGGCGGTGAGGGTCGCCGGCTCGCTCGACCCGACCGTCGTCGGGAGCGTCTCGGCGACGCCCCCGCCGTTCGCGTCGGGGCGGCGGACGCCGCCGCCGCTCGTCACGATGCCCGCGCCTCAGACCGCGGTCACGGTCCGGAGGAAGCCGCCGTCGGGCCCCTCGACGCGGGCGATCGTCGCGGCCGTCGTCGTCGTCGCGGTCGTCTTCCTCGCCGTCGCGGCGGGGGTCGGCTTCCTCGTCTTCGGCTGGAAGCCGGGCGGCGGGGACGTCGTTGTCGCGACGACTCCGACGCCCGCGACCGTCGCGGCCGGGACGCCGGCGCCGACGGCCGAGGTCGAGCCCTCCGTCACGCCCGCGGAGGACGCGGGGCAGGTGACGATCGAGGAGCTCGGCGTTCCGACCGCCGTCCCCGGCCTCCTCGCTCCGACCGCCACGCCGGTTCGCCCCGTCGGGGGAGCCGGCGGCGGAGCGGTGCCTCCCTCGCCGACGCCGTCGATCGCCGCCGCGACGCCGACGCCCGAGCCGGAGCCGCCGGCGGAGCCGACGAAGGTCGTGCCGCGCCTCGAGCGCATCGTGCCGTTCCGGACGGGCGAGACGCTTGCGCTCGGGATCGAGGACCGGTTCGTCACGATCGAGTCGGTCCAGGTGACCGACTGGCCGAAGCCCGCCGACGTCGCGAAGGCCGAGGAGAAGCCGGGCGAGACGACGAAGCTGACCGTCAAGTTCACCTATATGAACCGCGACGACGACGACTGGAAATGCACCTACCGCGTCACCGTCCTCGACGAGGGGGGCCGCGAGATCGGCTCCGGCGAGCGGGAGGCGACGCTGAACGGGTCGGAGGCGAGCGACACGAACCGCGTCTCGGTGAAGATGCGGACGATCGACTTCCCGAAGGCGGCGAAGCTGAAGGTACGGGTCTTCGCGCACCCGGACTGACGTGGATCGGGGGGACCCGATCGCCGGGTCCCCCCGCGGCGCCTGCGGCGCCTCCCCCTCCGCGCGACGGGAGCGGGACGTGGATCGGGGGGACCCGATCGCCGGGTCCCCCCGCGGCGCCTGCGGCGCCTCCCCCTCCGCGCGACGCGGAACAGGGGTTGGGCGTTTCGGGCGCCGGGCATTCCGCCTCGTCCTACAATCCCTGGCGTCACTCGTCGGTACGGAGGCACGCATGAACGCTCGTTCCATCCTCGCGCCTTCTCTCCTTGCGGTGGCGGTCCTCGCGGCAGGTTGCGGCGACACGCCGACCGAGTCCTCCTCGGCGCCCTCCACAGGGAACCTCGTCATCAGCCTCACCCAGCCTTGCGCCCTTCCTGGCAGCGTCTCCGTTCAAGCGAGCGGCAGGTCACTCGGAACGCTCGCCATCCCAGGGCAGAACACCTTCTCCGTTCCTGCCGGCTCCCATTCCCTGTCCTTCGTCCGCGGCCAGAACGTCTACGCGGGGCCAGGACCGGTTCAGGTTCCCGCTGGCGGCACCGTCGTCGTGACCGATCCGCCGGGCGCCTGCCTGTCTACGACCGGGGCACCCTGAACCTCCGCGTCCGCACTCTCCGGAACGAACCCTTCATCCACGGGAATGCCTGACCCGGCTTGCAGCGGACTCTGCTTCGCTCGCCGCTGAAGCCCCGGATCGGCCCGGCCGACGTCGCCGCCTAGAATCGGGCCGTGGTGCGCCGCCGAGCTCTCTCCCTCCTCCTCCCGCTCGCCCTCTTCGCCAGGCCGGCCCTCGCCGAGGACGCGCCGGGGTTCGACGAGGCCGCCGCCGGTCGCTTCGCGCGCCTCGCGCTCGACTGCGTCCACAGGGAGTACCCGAACAAGGTCGCCCACGTGATGAACGGCGACGCCGACGCCAAGCCGCCGCGCGAGCTGACGCCCGCCTTCTACGGCTGCTTCGACTGGCACTCCTCCGTCCACGGCCACTGGCTCCTCGCCCGCCTCGCGCGGCTCCACCCCTCGGCGCCGTTCGCGGCCCCGGCGCGGGCGGCGCTCGCGCGGAGCCTCACCGAGGCGAACGTCGCCGGGGAGGTCGCCTACGTCTCGGCGCCGGGGCGCGTCGGCTTCGAGAGGCCCTACGGTCTCGCCTGGCTCCTCCAGCTCGCGACCGAGCTCCGCGAGTGGAACGACCCGGAAGCGAAGGCGTGGTCGAAGGCGCTCGCCCCGCTCGAGGCGAAGGCTGCGGAGATGCTCTTCGCCTGGATCCCGAAGCTCGCCTACCCGATCCGGGAAGGGGAGCACCCGCAGTCGGCCTTCGCGTTCGGCCTCGTCCTCGACTGGGCGCGGGCGGCGGGGGAGACGGAGAGGGCCGGGCTCCTCGCGAAGCGCGTCGTCGAGCTCTACGGGAAGGACCGCGGCTGTCCGATCGGGTACGAGCCCTCCGGGCAGGACTTCCTCTCCCCCTGCATCGCCGAGGCCGACCTGATGCGAAGGGTCCTCCCGCCCGACCGCTTCTCGGCGTGGCTCTCGGCGTTCCTGCCGAACCTCCCGACGGACGGCTCGGCGAAGTGGCTCGCCCCGGGGATCGTCACGGACCGGAGCGACGGCAAGCTCGTCCACCTCGACGGCCTGAACCTCTCTCGCGCCTTCATGCTTCGCGGGATCGCCGCCGGGCTCCCGAAGGGGGACCGCCGGGTCCGCGGCCTCCTCGGGGCGGCCGACGCGCACGCGAAGGCGAGCCTCCCGAGCGTCACCTCGGAGCACTACGAGGGAAGCCACTGGCTCGGGACGTTCGCCGCGTATCTCCTGACGGACAGGGGACTTCCTCCCGCCCTCGCGCGCTGAACGACGCGAACGGGACCGCGGGATGACGGCCGTCATCCCCGGTCCCGCCGCACCCCGTGCTACGGTCCCCGCCATGACGCACGGGGCCCGCCACGACCACCACGATCACTCCCACGAAGCCGACGGTTTCGTCTTCGGGCACGAGGTCCTGAACCTCCTCGCCGACCGCGGCGGGCGGCTGCCGGTGACGGAGCTGAAGCGCTTCGCCGCGGAGACGTTCGGAGAGGACGCCCTCTACGGGAACTGCCACGGGGACCGGTTCGGCTTCGAGGGGCTCCTCGAGTTCCTTTCCTCGGCCGGGAAGCTCTCCCGCGACGGTGGAGACGTCGCCCTCGGGCGCATTCCCGGCTGCTCGGGGCACTGAGGTCCCGCGCCGACGGCCTCCCGCCGGCGCTCCCCGGGTGACCCGCCCCTAGAATCCCGTTCGATGCCTCGCATCGGGACGGAGCCCCGCGCCTTCGAGGCGGGCGGACGCGCCTTCACCCTCCGCCGCGACGGGCACGGCGTGATGCACGCCGCCGCCGCCGACGACCTCGGTCTCGCGGCGGGGTGGGGCTTCGCCCACGCGCACGACCGGGCGCTCCAGATGCTCCTCGTCCGCGTCGTCGGGCAGGGGCGGCTCTGCGAGCTCCTCGACGATTCGCCGGACTCCCTCTCGGTCGACCTCTTCATGCGGCGAAACCTCTTCGCGGCCGCCTCCGCCGAGGAGGCCGCGACGCTCTCGGGCCGGGCGAAGGCGCTCGCGGAGGCGTACGCGGCGGGCGTGAACGCGCGGCTCGAGCGCGGGAGGCCGTGGGAGCTCCGCCTCCTCGGCGTCCCGGCCGCCCCGTGGACGTGCGCCGACACGCTCCTGACGCTTCGCCTCATGACGTTCGTCGGGCTCGCGCAGGCGCAGGGGGATGCCGAGGTCGCGATCCTCCAGGCGCTCCGCGCGGGCGTCGACCGCGGGAAGCTCTCGCAGCTCTTCCGGCCGCACCTCGACGGCCTCGACGGCGAGCTCCTCTCGGCGATCCGCGCCCTGCGCCACGTCCCCGCGCTCGTTCCGGGTCTCCCGCCCCTCCCGGCGCTCCGCGCGAGCAACGCCGTCGCCGTCGCGGGTCGGCTCTCCTCCTCGGGCGCAGCTCTCTACGCGAGCGACCCGCACCTCGAGGTGAACCGCCTCCCGGCGATCTGGTACGAGGTCGTCGGCACGCTCCCGGACGGCGACTTCCGCGTGGGCGTGACCGTCCCGGGCGTCCCGGGGCTCGTCATGGGGCGGACTCGTTCGATCGCCGCGGGTTTCACCTACGGCTTCGCCGACACGATCGACCTCGTGATCGAGGAGGTGAGGGAGGGGCGCTACCGGCGGGGCGACGCGTGGCACCCGCTCCGCGAGCGGCGCGAGACGCTGAGGCGGAAGAAGGGGACGCCGCTCGAGGTCGCCGTCCTCGAGTCGGACGCCGGGCCGCTCGACCTGCCCGACGGCGCGACGCGGGCCGACGACGGATTCTGGGTCGCGCGCGCCTGGACCTGCCGGCGCGCGGGCGGCGCCGCCTCTCTGGAGGCGATCCTCGACCTCTGGGCCGCGCGGGACGTCGAGGCGGCCTGCGAGGCCGCCTCGCGAATCGCCCTTTCCGCGAGCTGGCTCGTCTCTGGGAAGGACGGGCGGATCGCGGCGCAGCAGTCGGGCCTCCTCCCGCGGCGCCGCCGCGAGACGGGGCTCCTCCCGCTCCGCGGGTGGGAGAGGAGCGACCCCTGGGACGGCACGCTCCCGCCCTCCGCCCTCGCGCGCGTCCTCGACCCGCCCGGCGGGCTCCTCGTCACCGCGAACGACGGTGGCCATGAAGGCTGGAAGCCGGTCGGCATCACGCTTTGCATGGGTTCCGACCGCGCGGACCGACTCCGCGAGCTCGCCGCGGAGCGGCGCTCCGTCGGCCACCGGCTCGGGGTTTCCGACCTCGGTGCCTGGCAGTCCGACCTCGTCTCGGGCCAGGCCCGGCGTCTGCTCTCCGCGCTCGACCCGTACCTGCCGGACCTGCCGGCCGTCCGCGCCCTGCGCTCCTGGGACCGCCGCTACGAAGCCGTCTCGACGGGCGCGGTGCTCTTCGAGCGGCTCTGGACGGCGCTCGGCGAGGAGCTCTTCGGGAAGGGGCTCTTCGGCCTCGAGGCGTGGCGCGCCCTCAGGGACACGACGCTCGTGGTGCCCTTCTTCTTCCGCCACTTCGACGACGTCCTCGTCCGCGAGGAGGCGGCGGAGTGGTTCGGCGAGGAGGGAAAGGAGATCCTCGTCGCGCGGGTCGCCCGCGAGGCGCTCGGCGGAATCGACCCCGAAGCGGTGACGCCGTGGGGGGCGTCGCGGCGCGTCTTCCTCCGGCACCTCCTTTTCGGGGGAAGGCTCCCGACGTTCCTCGGCTTCGACCGCGGGCCGGTCGAGGTCGTCGGCGGCCGCGCCACCGTCGTCCAGGGTCAGGTCCTCTCCCTCGCGGGCCGCGAGTCGTCCTTCTGCCCCTCGTGGCGCTTCGTGACCGACCTCGCGACGGACGTCTCGGAGACCGCCCTCGCCGGCGGCCCGTCCGACCGCCGCTTCTCGCGCTGGTACGCGACCGACGTCCCCAGCTGGCTCGCCTTCGAGAGGAAGACGCTGAAGCCCTGACGCGACCGGCTTCTGCGGCGACCGGGACATTTCGCCCCGGCGCTCGCGGCCAGGGCCCACGCGGCGCCGAGCCCGGCTACGATCGCGCTCGGAGGTCCCGATGAAGCTCGCTCACCGGCGCGTCGCGCGCCCCTTCGTCGCTCTCGCATCCGCCGCCGCGGCCCTCGTTCTCGCCTCACCCGCCGCGGCCCAGACGAAGCTCCTCAGGTTCCCCGACGTCCACGGGGACCGCGTCGCCTTCTGCTACGGCGGCGACGTCTGGACGGCGCCCGTCACGGGCGGCCTCGCGGCGCGCATCACGGCTCACGCGGGGCAGGAGCTCTTCCCGAAGTTCTCCCCCGACGGACGATGGATCGCCTTCACCGGCCAGTACGAGGGGGACGAGCAGATCTACGTCGTCCCGTCGGAGGGCGGCGTCCCGAAGCGCCTCACCTGGTACCCGGCGCGCGGCCCGATGCCGCCCCGCGGAGGGATGGACAACCAGGTCTACGGCTTCACCCCGGACGGCAAGAACGTCCTCTTCCGCTCGCTCCGCGACGCCGAGAGCGCGAAGGTCGAGTCGGCGCTCTACACCGTCCCGGTGACGGGCGGCCTCCCCGTGAAGCTCCCGCCGTACACCGCGGGCGCCGGGGATTTCAGCCCCGACGGGAAGAAGCTCGTCTACTCGCCCCTCTTCCGCGACTTCCGCACCTGGAAGCGCTACGAGGGGGGCTGGGCGCAGGACCTCTGGGTCTACGACCTGGCGGGAGGGACGCAGAAGGCGATCGCGACGTCGAAGCGGACGGAGCGCGACCCGATGTGGATCGGCGACCGCGTCTTCTTCGTCTCCGACCGGGACGGGACGCTGAACCTCTACTCCGTCGCCGCCGACGGCTCCGGCCTCGAGCAGCTGACGAGGTCGACCACGTGGGACGTGAGGTGGGCGAGCTCCGACAACGCCGGCAAAGTCGTCTACGAGCTCGGCGGCGAGCTGCGCCTCTGGGACGTGAAGGCGAAGGCCGAGAAGGCGATCGCCATCACCGTCCCGTCCGACGGCCTCGCCTCGCGCCCGGCGCGCGTCCCGGCGGAGAAGAACATCGAGAGCGCGGGCCTCTCGCCGAAGGGCGAGCGGGCCGTCTTCGTCGCGCGCGGCGACGTCTTCACGGCCCCGATCGAAAAGGGGCCGACGCGGAACCTGACCCGCTCCTCGAACGCCCACGACAAGCGGGCGACGTGGTCGCCCGACGGGAAGACGATCCTCTTCGTCTCCGACCGGAGCGGCGAGGAGCAGCTCTGGACCGTCCCGCAGGACGGGTCGGAGAAGCCGAGGCAGCTCACGACGACGGTCGGCTCGATGCTCTCGTCCCCCGTCTGGTCCCCCGACGGCGCGCGGATCGCCGTCTCCGACAAGGACGGGAAGCTCTACGTCGTCACCGTCTCCGACGGCAAGGCGGTGGAGATCGCCGACGACCGCTTCGGCGGCCTCAACGACTACGCGTGGTCGCCCGACGGCGCGTTCCTCGCCTTCTCGATGGGCGAGCACAGCCAGATGCGCGTCCTCCACGTCTTCTGCCTCGCGGACGGCAAGGTGCGGAAGGTGACGAGCGAGATGTTCTCGTCGTTCTCGCCCGCGTGGGACCCCGAGGGGAAGGTCCTCTGGTTCCTCTCGAACCGCGAGTTCGCGCCCCAGATCTCCGACATCGAGTGGAACTACGCCGGCAACCGCCGGACGGGCGTCTTCGGCCTCGCCCTGAGGAAGGACGCCGCCGACCCGTTCGCCCCCGAGTCCGACGAGGTGACGGCGGGCGACGCGAAGAAGGACGAGGAGAAGGACAAGGACGGCCCGGACGCCGGCGCGAAGAAGGGCGACGCGAAGGACGGGAAGAAGGAGGCCGCGAAGGCGCCGAAGCCGGTCGTCGTCGACTGGGACGGGCTCGCCTCCCGCGTCGTCCGCGTCCCCGTCGAGGCCGACAACCTCTCCGACCTCGCCGCGACGAAGACGGCCCTCCTCTACACGAAGGAAGGGGCCTCGTTCTACGGCCGCGACTCCGACCGCGAGCCCGCCCTCGCGATCTTCGACCTGAAGGAGCGGAAGGAGTCCGAGCTCGTCGCCGAGGTCGACGGCTGGGCCCTTTCGCACGACGGGTCGAAGGTCCTCGTCCGGGGCGGCGGCAAGGAGAAGGGCTTCCGGCTCTGGGACGTCAAGCCGAAGGCGAAGGACCCGAAGGCCGTCTCCACGAAGGAGCTCTTCGTCGACCGGGTCCCCGCCGAGGAGTGGGCGAACGTCTTCGACGAGGTCTGGCGCCGCTACCGCGACTTCTTCTACGTCCGCAACATGCACGGCTACGACTGGAAGGCGATCGGCGAGAGGTACCGCAAGCTCCTGCCGCACGTCTCCCACCGCTCCGACCTGACCTACCTCCTCGGCGAGATGGTCGCCGAGCTGAACGTCGGACACGCGTACATCGAGGAAGGCGACATCGAGCGGCCCGCGCGCGCGAAGGTCGGCCTCCCCGGCGCCCGGTTCGAGCTCGACCCGAAGGCGAACCGCTACCGGATCTCGGCGATCTTCCGCGGCCACAACGAGGAGCCGAAGTACCGCTCGCCGCTCACCGAGGTCGGCGTCGACGCTCGTGTCGGCGACTACGTTCTGGCGATCGACGGCGAGGAGCTCGCCGGGAACGACAACCCCTATCGCCTTCTGACGCACAAGACGCACCCGGTCACCCTGACTCTGAACGCGAAGCCGACGCTCGAGGGATCGCGCAAGGCGACCTACCGCCCCGTCGAGGGCGAGGCGAACCTCCTCTACCTCGACTGGGTCCTCGGGAACCAGGAGAAGGTCGCGAAGCTCTCGAACGGGAGGGTCGGCTATCTCCACGTTCCCGACATGGGCGCCCCGGGCATCTACGAGTTCCTGAAGTGGTTCTACCCGCAGATCCGCAAGGAGGGGCTCGTCGTCGACGTCCGCTCGAACGGCGGCGGGAACGTCTCGCAGTGGCTCATCGAGAGGCTCGACACGAAGCTCCTCGGCACGCGGTTCGGCTTCTCGAGCGAGGAGCCGGCCACGTACCCGTACGCCGTCTTCCACGGGCACATGGCCGCCCTCGTCAACGAGACCTCCGCCTCGGACGGCGACATCTTCCCGGCCCGATTCCGCAAGGCGGGCCTCGGCCCCCTGATCGGCAAGCGGACCTGGGGCGGCGTCGTCGGCATCTCGGGGCGCGGTCCTCTCATCGACGGCGGGCAGGTCTTCGTCCCGCAGCAGGCGACGAACGACGTCGACGGGAGCTACATCATCGAAGGCGTCGGCGTCTCGCCCGACATCGAGGTCGAGAACGACCCGGCCTCCGTCGCGGCCGGTCGCGACCCGCAGCTCGAGCGCGGCGTCGCGGAGGTGCTGAAGGCGATCGAGAGGGAGCCGAAGACTCTCCCGAAGAAGCCCGCGGCCCCGGCCATGACGTGGTAGCCCCCGCGGGGGGCCGGCGGCGGGTCACCGCCCGCCGCGGGCCGGCCGCGCCTCGCCGACGACGAAGAGGCCGTCGGTCCGCTCGGGGAGGTCCAGCCAGGCCGGGAGGATCCTCGTCTCGCGCGCGGAGAAGAGCGGGATCCAGGGGAGCTCTGCGTCGAGGTGGTCGGAGATCGCGCGGAGGCGGGCGAGGCGCTCCTCGGCCGTCGCGGCGGCGGCGAGGTCGTCGAAGGCGCGGTCGAGGGCGGCGCTGGAGTAGCCGGTCCGGTTCAGGGAGCCGAGGCCCCGCGCCGCGTCCCGCGTGTGGAAGGCGTTGCGGAGCGCCTGGCCCGCGTCGTCGCCGACGTACCAGCTGTAGAGGTAGAGCGGGCTCCTCCCGTCGATGCGCGCGACGAACTCGTCCGGGCGGCGGACGGCGACGCGGAGCCGTATGCCGGCCTCTGCGAGCTGGCGGGCGAGCTCCTCGGCGGCGGCCCTGCCGTTCCGGTTCACGTCGAGCTCCGCGTCGAAGCCGGACGGGTACCCCGCCTCCGCGAGGAGGCGGCGCGCGCCGGCGAGGTCGCGGGCGGGCGGCCTTCGCCTCGGGTCCCAGCCGAACGTGCCGGGAGGGACGAGCTGGCCGGCCGGGACGCCGCCGTCGACGGCTCCGGTCCGCGCGAGCGCCGGGAAGTCGACCGCCAGGCGAAGAGCGCGCCGGACCCGGACGTCGGCGAGGGGACCCGCGCCGGCGGAGAATCCGACGGCGAGATAGGTCAGCCCCCCCGACTCGGTCGCCACGGCCCGGTAGCGGCGGTCTCCCCGGACGGCCGCGACCGCCTCCCGCGAGGGAACGAGGAGGGCGACGTCGTCCCTGTCCCGGAGGAGCCGGACGGCCTCGGAGGGGGCCGAAAGGGCGCGGAAGCGGACCTCCTCGAGGAACGGGTCGTCTCTGCGCGGACGGCGGACGCGCCGGAGGACGACCATGTGGCGCGTCGCCGTCGCGACGCGGTAGGCGCCGGTGCCGAGGAACGTCTCGCCCTCCTTACGGGGGACGGGGAGGGCGGAGACCGCGAGGAGGAAGTCCTCGGCCGCCCGATGTGTCCGGAGGCGGACCGTCCTCTCGTCGACGACCTCGATCGCCTTCAGGTCGGCGAGGGCCGACAGGGTGCGGCGGGAGGCCCGCGCGGCGAGCGCCGCCTCCACGACGTCGCGGGCGGTGACCGGCGACCCGTCGTGGAAGCGGGAGTCCGGCGCGATACGGAAGACCCATTCGTCGGGCGCGGGATTCGCCCAGCTCTCGGCGAGCGCCGGGCGGAGGCCGAAGGCCGTCTGCTCGACGAGCGGCTCGTAGACGGCGGCGAAGAGCGAGCGGGAGACGAGGCGCGAGTCCGCGAACGGGTCGAGGGTCGCGGGAAGCGAGGGGACGAGGACCTCCAGCGATCTTCGGGGCTCGGCCTCGCGGCAGGCGAGCGCGAAGAGGAGCATCGCTCCGAGAAGGAGTCCGCGAGCGGCTCGGACACACCCGACGGGACGGGCCCGGGTGCCCGTCCTCGTCCGGGACGTTCTTCGCTCCCTCGTCCTCGTCGGCGTCACCTTTGCGGCAGCAGCTCCTTCAGGAGTGTATCCGCCCCGTCCACCTTCTCCATGAGCCAGAGCGCGTAGCGCAGGTCGACGTTCACGTTCCGGGAGCGCTCGGGGTTCCAGCCGAAGTCCCCCGCGACGTTCTCCCAGACGCGGTCGAAGTTCAGGCCGACGACCTCGCCCTTTCCGTTCATCGTCGGGCTTCCCGAGTTCCCGCCCGTCGTGTCGCCGTCCGTCAGGAAACCGACCGGGACGCTCCCGAGCGCCGGGTCGGCCCACGCGCCGAAGTCGCCGGCGCGGGCGGCGTCGAGCACCTTCGTCGGCGTCGCGAACGGCTCGACGCCCCGCTCCTTCTCGAGGACCCCTCGGAGCGTCGTCCTCGGCGTGAAGGTCACGGCCTCGCGCGGCACGTAGCCCTTCACCGTCGCGAAGGAGACGCGCAGCGTGGAGTTCGCGTCGGGGTAGATCGCCTTTCCCTTCGACTTACGGAGCGCCTCGAGGGCCGAGAGGTAGCGCGGGCGCCAGACGAGGAGCGCTCCGTTCGTCTCCTTCCGCCTCGCGCGGATCGCGGCGAGCTCCGGGTGGAGGGCGACGGCGAGCTTCAGGTACGGGTCGTCCGAGGCGGCGAGCGCCGCGAACGTCGCGTCGACGTTCGAAAGGCGGACCTTCTCGTCGCCGAGCGAGGTCGCCGCGTCCATTGCGGCGAGCTTCGCCTCGACCGCTCCGACCGTCGCGCCCTCGCCGAACGTCGCGTCGAGCGCCTTGACCGGCATGCCGCCCGCCGCGGCCTGCGCCTTGACGACGAGGTAGGCGAGCGCCTTCCGCGCGGCGGCGGGGGCGAGGGAACGGGTCCGGTCCTTCTCGGCCTGCCGGGCCCGCTCGAGGTCTCGCTCCTGGAAGCCCGACTCCCGCTCGAGGTCCGGTTTCCTCCGCTCGTCGGCGCGGCGGACGGCGGAGAGCGCCGCCGAGAGGTACGAGGAGAGCCGCTCGACCTCCTCGAGGAAGAAGCGGCGCTCCTGCCCCTCGCGGTCCTTCGCGAGGACCTTCTCGAGCTCCGCCGGTGCGGCCGCCCACTCGGCGGGGAGGTCCTTCCGCGCCGCGAGGAACGCGGCGAGCTCCCCGGCCTCGGCCCGCGCCTTCGCGGCGACGCCGTTCCGGGCGAGCCCCTCGACCTGTCCGCGGGCGTTCGTCTCGCCGTTTCCGTAGCTCTTGACCGCCCCGGCGACCTTCAGCGCCGTCGCCTCGTCCTTCTTCCCTTCCGCCTCCAGGATCGCGATGAGGTCCTGGAACGTCCGCGACCGGAGCGGGTAGAACCACGTCTCGAGGTTCTCGACGGCGGAGGGGGTCAGGTAGCGCTGCGTCCGGCCCGGGTAGCCGGCGATCATCACGACGTCTCCCTCGGAGATCCCCTTCGGAGAGACGCGGAGCCACCTCTTCGGTCGGTAGGGGACGTTCTCCTTCGCGTACGCGGCCGGCTTCCCGTCGGGCGAGGCGTAGACGCGAAGGACCGAGAAGTCGCCCGTGTGGCGCGGCCAGCGGAAGTTGTCCTCCTCGCCGCCGTAGTCGCCGACGCCGCGCGGCGGCGCGTAGACGAGCCGCACGTCCCGGAACTCGACCTGCTCCATGAGGCGAAACGTCCGGCCGTCCTCGAAGGCCGCCACGGCGCATCGCCGGTCGGGCTGCCTCTCGCACTCGGCGACGATCTCGTTCCGGGCCTTCTCGACGGCCGCCTCGCGCGCGGCGTCGTCCTTCGCCTTCGCGAAGGCGCTCTTCGGCCCGCGAACGCGGTCCGTCACGTCGACGAGGCGTGTCAGGACGCGCACCCGGCCGACGCCGCCCCGCGCCTCGACCTCCTCGGCGCGCGAGCGGGCGACGAAGCCGTCGCGGAGGTAGTTCCTCTCCGGGGTCGAGGCGAGCTGGATCGCCCCGAAGGTGCAGTGGTGGTTCGTCAGGAAGAGTCCCTCCTCCGAGACGAACGCCCCGGTGCAGCCGCCCAGGCCGACGACGGCCGTCAGGAGGCCGCCTCCCTTGCCGTCCCAGAGTTCCTGCGGGCCGAGCGCGAGGCCGCGGCCGGCGAGCTCATTCCAGCGGGCCTCGCCGAGCGTCGCGAGGGCCTCGGGGGGCCACTGCCCCTCGTCGGCGACGAGCGCCGGCGGGGCGGCGAGGAGGGAGAGGAGCGGGAGGAGGAGGGCGGCGGTGCGAAGGCGCGGCGTCATGGCTTCTCCGGCAGGATCGTAGCCCGCCGCGCGACGCCGCGCCTCACACGAACGCGCGACTACCGGGGCTCGGCGAGGAAGGCCTTCATCGCCTCCCAGGAGCGCCGGTCCGCCCGCGCGTCGTAGGCGGCCCCCTTCGACGGGTCGTTCCCGGCGGCCGGGTTCGTGAAGGAGTGGACGGCCCCCGCGTAGAAGACAATCTGCCAGTCGACCTTCGCGTCGTCCATCTCCTTCCGGAAGGCCTCCACCTCGGCCGGCGGGACGTACGGGTCGGCCGCCCCGTGGAGGACGAGGACCCGCCCCTTCACGTTCTTCGCGTCGGCGGCGTCCTTCGTCCCGAGCCCCCCGTGGAACGAGACGACCCCCGCGACCGGGGCGCCGCTCCGGGCGAGCTCGAGGACGGTCGTCCCGCCGAAGCAGTAGCCGATGGCGAAGACGCTCGCCGGGTCGACCTTCGGCTCTTTCGCGAGCGTGTCGAAGGCGGCGCGGGCGCGGGAGCGGAGGAGGGGAAGGTCCCCCTTGTACTTCCCGGCGAGCGCGGCGGCCTCCTTCGCGTCCTTCGCCCGGATCCCCTTGCCGTAGACGTCGGCGGCGAAGGCGACGTAGCCGAGCGCGGCGAGCTGCCTGGCGCGCTCCTTCACGTAGTCGCCGAGGCCCATCCACTCGTGGACGACGACGACGCCGGGGCGCTTCCCCTTCGCGGCGTCGTCCCAGGCGAGGAACCCCTCGAGCACCTGCTCGCCGTCGCGGTACTCGACGACCTCGGTCTTCACGGCCGCGGCGGCGGGGTGCGCCGCGGCGAGCGCAACGAGCGGCAGGGCGACGGCCAGGGTCAGGGTGAGGTCTCTCATCGGTCTCCTCCTCGGGCGGTCCGTTCGGGCCGGGAAGATACCCGACGGAGGGCCTTTCTGCGAAGTCGTCGCAGAAACACCGGAACGGGCGAGGGAACCGGGTCGGCGAAGGAGGAGGGACCGACCCGCCGAAGCGCGGCGCCAGGATCCGAACGGCCGGACCCCGGCGCCGACGGCGGACGTCAGTGCTTGTCGAACTGCTCCTCTTCGGTGGAGCCCTTGAGCGCGGCCGTGGCGACTTCGCCGCCGGCGACCGTCTGCTGGATCTGGTCGAAGTAGCCGGCGCCGACGAAGCGCTGGTGCTTGATCGCCTTGAAGCCCCACTCGCGCTCCATCTGGAACTCCTCCTCCTGGAGCTGGACGAAGGCGCTCATGCCGGTCTTGGCATAGTTGTAGGCGAGCTTGAACATCGAGGCGTTCAGCGTGTGGAAGCCGGCGAGCGTGATGAACTGGAACTTGTAGCCCATCTCGCCGAGCTCCTCCTGGAACGCGGCGATCTCCGAGTCGGAGAGCTTCTTCTTCCAGTTGAAGGAGGGAGAGCAGTTGTAGGCGAGGAGCTTGCCGGGGAACTTCTCGTGGACCCCCTGCGCGAAGGCGCGGGCCTCGCCGATGTCGGGCGTCGACGTCTCGCACCAGACCACGTCGACGTAGGGGGCGTAGGCGCAGGCGCGGGCGACGGCGTACTCGAGGCTCCCCTTGACGACGTAGAAGCCGTCGGAGGTCCGCTCGCCCGTCAGGAACTCCTGGTCGACCTTGTCGATGTCGCCGCGGATGAGGTTCGCGCCGAGGGAGTCGGTCCGGCCGATGAAGACCGTCGGGACGCCGAGGACGTCGGCCGCGAGGCGCGCGGCGATGAGCTTGCCGATGAAGTCGTGGATCGGGACGAGGACCTTGCCGCCCATGTGGCCGCACTTCTTGAGCGAGGAGAGCTGGTCCTCGAGGTGGATGCCGCCGGCCCCCGCCTCGATCATCGACTTCACGAGCTCGAACGTGTTGAGCGGGCCGCCGAAACCGGCCTCCGCGTCCGCGACGATCGGCGCGAAGTAGTAGACGTCGCTCTTCCCCTCCATGTGCTGGATCTGGTCCGCGCGCATGAGGGCGTTCGTGATCCGGCGGATGACCGTCGGCACGCTCGTGACGGGGTAGAGGCTCTGGTCGGGGTACATCGTGAGGGCGTCGTTCGCGTCGCCCGCGACCTGCCAGCCCGACATGTAGATCGCCTTCAGCCCCGCCTGGACCTGCTCGACGGCCTGGTTCCCCGTCAGCGCGCCGAGCGCCCGGACGAACTTCTCGGTGTGGAGGAGGTTCCAGAGGCGCTCGGCCCCCATCCGCGCCACGGGGTAGTCGATCTGGATCGTGCCGCGGAGGCGGTCCACGTCCGCGGCGCTGTACGGGCGGACGATGCCGCGCCAGCGCAGGTCGTTGGACCAGGACCGCTCGAGCTCCGGGATGGACTGGCTACGGTACATGAACGCCTCCTCGTCGTAGGTCGACATCGATCCGACTCTATCGGAATTCTGCAACGCAGCACAACGGAGGGACGGTTGTCAAGTCCGGAGAAAGGGGGGGCCGGAACCTCACCGGGCGGGCAGAATCGACCGCATGTGCGGGCCGGACGCAACGCGGGAGAGCTACGAGGCGGTCCCGTACGAGAGGCTCGTCCACCGTTTCACGCACCCGGACAGGATCGCGGTCGCCGTCCGGCTCGCGGGGCTCGACCCGCCCCCGGTCGGGACGGCGCGCGTCCTCGAGCTCGGCTGCGCGAGCGGCGACAACCTCGTCGGGATGGCCTGCGGGCTCCCCGGCGGGTCCTTCGTCGGCGTCGACCTTTCGGAGCGCCAGGTCGCGGCCGGCCGTTCGCGCGTCGTCTCCCTCGGCCTCGCGAACGTCGACCTGAGGGCGGGGGACCTCGGAGACGTCGACGGCGGCTGGGGCGAGTTCGACTACGTCGTCGCGCACGGCGTCCTCTCGTGGGTCGGCGAGCCCGTCCGCCGCAGGCTCCTCGAGGTCTGCGCGGAGAGGCTCTCTCCCCGCGGGATCGCCTTCGTGAGCTGGAACGCGCTCCCCGGATGGCGGTTTCGCGCCCTCGTCCGGGACGTCCTCCTCTCGGGCGCGGCGACGGCGGAGTCGCCGTCCGAGAGGGCCGCTCGCGCGCGGGAGCGGCTCGCGTTCGTGGCGGAGAACGTCTTCGAGCCGGAGAGCCCGTGGGGCCGCTACCTCGCCGAGCGGAGCGCGGAGCTCGCGGGAGAGAGCGACGCGGACCTCCTCCACGACTACCTCGAGGGGGAGAACCAGGCCTTCGGCCTCCGGGAGGTCGTCGGGATTGCGCGCGCCGCCGGGCTCGCCTTCGTCGGGGACGCCCAGGAGCCGTGGGTCCCGGACGAGGCGCTCCCGCCCGGGGCGCTCCGCGCCCTCGAGGCGCTCGAGGACCCGGTCGCGCGCGAGGAGCTCCTCGATCTCCTGAGGGAGCGGACGCTCCGGCAGGGGCTCTTCGTCCGGTCGGACGTGGCCGCGCGCCCGGTGTCCGCGGCCGGTCGCGCGCTCCTGACCGGGCTTCACGCCGCGGCGCCGCCCGCCTCGGGTGCGGCGGGCGATCCCGGCCCCGAGACTCCGCTCGCGCCGCTCCTCGCTCTCCTCCGCGCGGCGTGGCCCGCAACCGTTCCCGTAGTGCAGGTCGCCGCCCGCCTCCACGGCTCCGGGACCCCGGCCTCCGAGGAAGGCCTCGCTCTCGAGCTCGCCCGGCTCCAGAAGCGCGGGCTCGTGGAGCTCCGGACGCTCCCGCTCTCCTGCGGCGCGCCGGAGTCGCCGAAGCCCCGCGCGAGCGCCCTCGCGAGGCTCCAGGCGGGCGAGGCGCGCGTCACGTCGCTCCGTCACCGGAACGTCGAGCTCGACCCGCTCGCGGCGGCGGTCCTCGTCCTTCTCGACGGCTCGCGGACCGTCCCCGAGGCCGCCGCGGCGTGCGGCTGGCCCCTCCCGCTCGTCCAGGCGGTCGTCGGCAGGCTCCTCGCGGACTCGCTCCTCGAGGGGTGAGGACGGGCCGGAGGGGCGAGGGACGCCCTGGGCGTGGGGAGCCGGGAGAAGCGGACGCTGGAGCCCGTCCTCGGAGGCGACCCGAGCGGACCGGGTTCGTCCTTCGGACGAGCTCGCTTCGACGCTCGCGCCGCCGGGCGAACGGCCATGGCCCCGCGTCGGCTCCCGTTCAGGGAAATGGGGCAGAATCCGCGTCCGATCCGGACGAGACCCTCCGACAGGGAGGGGAACCTCCGCCCGCCATGAAGGACGGCATGCCCGACAACCCTTTCCTCTCCGTCGTCATCCCGGCCCGGAACGAGGCCGAGAACGTCCGTCCGCTCGTCGCCGAGGTCCGGCAGGCCCTCGACGGGGTCTTCGACTACGAGCTGGTCTACGTCGACGACGGCTCGACCGACGCGACGTGGGAGACGCTGAAGGGGCTCGTCGCCGAGGGGTTCGACCGGCTCCGCGTCTTCCGGCACGAGAAGAGCACCGGCCAGAGCTTCGCCGTCCTGACGGGGGCGCGCGCCGCCCGCGGCGCGTGGCTCGTCGTCCTCGACGCCGACGGCCAGAACGACCCGGCCGACATCCCCGGAATGGTGCGGACGGCGCTCGACGGGAACGCCCGCGACCCGCGCGTCGTCGGCGTCATCGGTCACCGCGTGAACCGCCGCGACGACTGGGTGAAGCGCGTCAGCTCGAAGGTCGCGAACGCCTTCCGCGACGCGATGCTGAAGGACGGCGTCCCCGACGTCGGCTGCGGCCTGAAGGCCGTCCGCCTCGACTGGTACCTCCGCCTTCCCGCCTTCGACCACATGCACCGTTACGTCCCGACGCTCGTCCAGTCGCTCGGCGGCGTCATGCTCGTCCACCCCGTGAACCACCGCCCCCGGATGGCCGGCCGCTCGAACTACGGCGTCTGGAACCGCCTCTGGGTCGGCCTCGTCGACGTCCTCGGCGTCGCGTGGCTGAAGCGGCGGGCGAAGTCCCCTCTCGTGAAGGAGGTCCTCCCGTGACGGTCGCCGTCGAGCGGATCTGGGTCGGCCTCGGCCTCTTCGGCCAGCTCCTCTTCAGCGCCCGCTTCATCATCCAGTGGATCGCCTCCGAGCGTCAGAAGCGAAGCGTCATCCCCGTCGCGTTCTGGTACTTCAGCCTCGGCGGCTCGGCCCTCCTCCTCGCCTACGCGATCTACCGGAAGGACCCCGTCTTCATCCTCGGCCAGAGCGCGGGCGCCGTCGTCTACGTGAGGAACCTCTGGCTCATCAAGGCGGCGCGCCACCTGGAAGCCGGGACCGACCCCGGGGACGGGGCGTGACGCCCGACGAGAGGCTCCTCGAGGGGCCGCGGGGCGACCGCCGGGCGCTCCTCCTCCTGCTCCTCCTCGCGACGGCCCTCTTCGGCGCCGGTCTCGGCCTGCGCGACCCGTGGCCCGCCGACGAGCCGCGCTTCGCGCTCGTGGCGCGGCAGATGGTCGAAAGCGGGCAGTGGCTCTTCCCGGTCCGCGGCGGGGAGCTCTACCCGGACAAGCCGCCCCTCTTCATGTGGGCGATCGCGCTCTTCCTGAAGCTGACGGGCTCGCTCCGGGTCGCGTTCCTCCTCCCGTCGCTCCTCGCCGGACTCGGGACGCTCGCCCTCGTCTTCGACCTCGCGCGGCGCCTGCACGACCGCGCGACGGCCTGGCGCACCGGGCTCCTCCTCCTCCTGACGGTCCAGTTCACGCTCCAGGCGCGGACGGCCCAGATCGACGCCCTCGTCACGCTCTGGATCACGCTCGGCGTCTACGCGTTCGTCCGCTTCCTCCTCCTCGGGGGCGGGTGGCGCTGGTACTACCTGGGATGGTTCGCGGCGGGGCTCGGCGTCATCACGAAGGGGGTCGGCATCCTCGCCCTCTTCGTTCTCGTGCCGGCCCTCTGGACGCATCGGGCGGAGATCCGCCGCGCACCCCTCTCCGCGTGGCTGAAGGGGATCGCCGGGCCGCTCGCCCTCCTCGCGGCCGTCTCCCTCTGGGGCGTCCCGATGCTCGTCGCGGTGGCGCAGAGCGGCGATCCGGCGCTCCTCGCCTACCGGAACAACATCCTCTTCAAGCAGACCGTCACGCGCTACGGCGCCGCGTGGCACCACGTCGAGCCGTGGTGGGACTACCTCGTCAAGGTGATCCCCCCGTTCTGGCTCCCGCTCTCGCTCCTCCTGCCGTGGCTCGTCCCCGCGTGGATACGGGAGGCGCGTGCCGGGGACCGGCGTGTGCCGGTAGTACTCGGCTACCTCCTCCTCGTCCTCGTCTTCTTCAGCGCCTCGCCCGGCAAGCGAGGGGTCTACATCACGCCGGCCACGCCCGCGCTCGCCCTCCTCGCCGCGCCGCTTCTGCCGGAGCTACTCCGGAAGTCGTGGCCGCGTCGGCTGTGGACGATCCTCGCCGGGTTCGTCGGCGTCGTCGGCCTCCTCGCGGCGCTCGCGGCCCTCCTCGTGCCGAAGGTCGGGCAGAAGCTCGCGGAGCAGGAGATCGCGAACCCCTGGCCCGCGGCGCTCGCGCTCGGCGTCGCCGCGACGGCGCTCTTCCTGCGCTACCGCCGCTTCCCTCTCGCGGCCGTCGCCTCCGTCCTCGCCGTCGTCTGGCTCGTCGTCGGCTTCGGCGTGAACCCTCTCCTGAACGCCTCGCGGACGCCGAAGTCGGTCGTCGAGGCGGCCGAGGCGCGCGTTCCGGCTGGCGACGCGCTCGCGCTCGTCGCCTACCGCGAGCAGTTCCTCCTCTTCGCGCGGCGGCCGACGCACCACTTCCCCTACCTGATGCCCCCCGAGATGCAGGGTGCCGCCGCGGCCCGCTGGCAGGCGGGCGCAGGCGGACGGTGGGTCCTCGGGCCGGACAAGGCCCTCGCCGAGAGCTTCGACCTCTCCTCGGCGGCGGACCTCGGCAGACGCCACGGGCGACAGTGGCTCCTCGTCCCCCCGGGAGCGGCGCGCCCCGCCGCCGCGGCCCCGGACGGCCCCGTCTACCTCTACACTCCGCCGAAGACCCTGCCGTGAAGACCCTCCTCACCGGCGCCGCCGGCTTCATCGCGTTCCACGTCGCCGAACGTCTCCTCGCCGCCGGGCACGAGGTCGTCGGCGTCGACAACCTGAGCCCGTACTACGACGTCACGCTGAAGGAGGCGCGCCTCGCCCGGCTCCTCCCGCGCGAGGGCTTCCGCTTCGAGCGGCTCGACCTCGCAGACCGCGACGGGACGGCGGCGCTCTTCGCGCGCGAACGCTTCGAGCGGGTCGTCCACCTCGCCGCGCAGCCCGGCGTCCGCCACTCGCTCGACGCCCCGTTCGACTACGTCGACGCGAACCTGACGGGGCACCTGACGGTCCTCGAGGGGTGCCGGAGGACGGGCGTCGCGCACCTCGTCTACGCGAGCTCGAGCTCCGTCTACGGCCTGAACGCGACGCCGTTTCGCGCCTCCGACCGGACGGACCACCCGGTGAGCCTCTACGGCGCCACGAAGAAGGCGAACGAGCTGATGACGCACGCCTACGCCCACCTCTTCGGCGTGCCGTCGACGGGCCTCCGCTTCTTCACCGTCTACGGCCCGTGGGGCCGCCCCGACATGGCGACGTTCAAGTTCACGAGGGCGATCCTCGCGGGGGAGCCGATCCACGTCTTCGGGCACGGCGAGATGCGGCGCGACTTCACCTACGTCGGCGACATCGCCGACTCCGTCGTCGCGCTCCTCGGCCGCGCGCCGGGGGCCGACCCGGCGTGGACGCCCGGGGCGGGCGACCCGGCGTCGAGCTCCGCTCCGCACCGCGTCTTCAACATCGGGAACGGCGAGCCGGTCCTCCTGCTCGAGTTCATCCGGACGCTCGAAGGGCTCCTCGGCCGGAAGGCGAACCTCCTCCTCGAGGAGCTCCAGCCGGGCGACCTCCTCGAGACGAGCTCCGACACGGAGCCGCTCGCGCGCCTCCTCGGCGCGGCGCCGTACACGCCGCTCGCCGAGGGGCTGGCGCGCTTCGTCGCCTGGTACCGGGAGTTCTACCGGGTCTGACGCGGCCCGGCTCGGCCGGCCCTCATTCCCCGTCCTTCACGAGCTCCACGCGGCAGCCGTCGAGCCCGCCGGCCGGGACCTGGCAAGAGACCGACTCCGCGAGCGGGCTCCCACCGGCCGAGAGGAGCCAGAGGCCGGGGGACGGGACGCGCGCAGAGAAGCGCCCGGAGCCGTCGGTCAGAGCGTCCGTCGCGGGCGCCCCCGTCCCGCTCGAGAAGCTGACGATCTCCGAGGCGACGGGGCGCCCGTCGCGCAGGAGGAGGCCCGACAGGGGAATCCCGTCGCAGCCGAGGGAGACCTCGGCCGTCTCTCCCTCCTTCACCTCTACGGACTCGCGGACGGCGCCGCTCCACTCCCACGTGGAGCCCGGCTGGGCCGGGTTCGCGAAGCGCCAGCTCCGCGCGAACGTGAGGACGCCCGCCTCGGCGTTCTCCAGCGTGAACCGGCCGACGGAGTCGACGACGGCCTGGTTCCGGTTCGAGATCGCGCCGTCGGGTCCGTACCAGACGGCCGCGGAGGCGAGCTCCCAGCTCGTCCCGCAGACCCGGCCCCGCACCCGCCCGCCGCGCGAGAGGAGAACGTCGACGGAGTCGGCCTCCGGGGCGACCGCGAGCGTCCGGGGCGAGAAGCCCTCTTTGCGTGCCGTGAGCGTCAGGTCCCGCCCGGGGAGGATCGCCTCGATCCGGAACGAGCCGTCCGCCTCCGAGACGCCGCGGGCGGAGCCGAGGGCCCCGGCCTCCTCGCCGGACCAGCTCGCCTCGAGCTCCGCTCCCGCCACGGGCGCGCCCCCGTCGGAGAGCGCGACGCGCCCGGCGAGCGTCCGTCCCGGGCGGAGGACGAGGTCGCCGAGGTCGAGCTCGCCGCGGACCGCGTCGCCGGGAAGGGGGGCGAGCGTTCGCGTCTCGGGGAGGCGGCCGTTCCCCTCCGGCGCCACCTGGACGGAGGCCGGCAGGCGGCGGAAGAACGAGAAGGCCCCGTCCTCGCCCGCGACGACGGGCCCGGGGTGTCCCTCGACCATCGTGAAGCGCCGCTCGTTCCCCTCGGAGTCCGTCGACCGCTTCTGAGTGACGTACGAGACCTCGATCTCGACGCCGGCGACGGGACGCCCCTCCTCGTCGACGAGGCGGCCGAAGACGCGCTGGGCGCGCGTCAGGACGATCTCGAGCCGCGTCTCGCCGCCGAGCTCGCCGCGCGAGACCTCGTGCTCGTCGGTGCCCGAGTCCCACGAGAGGACCTCGTCGAGGGGGAGGCCGTGAACGACGAAGCCCCCGTCGCTCCCGGTTCGTGCGACGCGCTCCGTCCCGACCGGCCGGCCGGTCGCGGGGCTGCCCGCCCGGAGGCGGACGCGCGCGCCGGGGACGACGACCCCGAGGTCGTCGCGGACGCTGCCCAAGATCGACCAGCCGCGAACGAGCCCGACGGAGCCGGCGTCGGCCCGCGTCTCGGTCACCTTCACGACCTTCGAGCCGGCCGCAATCGAGGTCCCCTCCCAGCCGAGGACCCAGTCTCCCGGCGGGACGTCGTCGAGGACGACGGCGTTCGGTGCGGGGCGCGGCGCGACGTCGACGGTCCTCTCGGCGAGGAGCCGCCCTTTCGTCCCGGCCTGCGGGTCGACCGTCTCCTTCAGCGAGACGGTGAGCCGCTCGGAGCCCTTCCCGTCGGGAGCGAGGAACGCGACCCTCACCGAGCCCTTCGCCTTCAGCTTCGCCTCGACGGCGGCCTCCCCGGGCTTCACCGCGATCTCCGTCGGCTCGAATGGCCGCGCCGTGAGCCGCAGCGTCACGGGGGTCTCTCCGGCGGGCACCTCCGCGGTGTAGCCGTCCTTATCCGCCCGCCACGCGACGCGCCCGCACGCGGGCAGGAGGCACGCCGAGGCGCCGGGGACGGGCCGCCCGAGGCGGTCGACGGCCTTCACGGCGACGCTGCGGGTCGGCGGGGGATCCGCGGCGGGCGCGGAGACGGCGAGGCGGGAGAGGGCGAAGGTCGCGGCGGCCGCGAGGCGGAGAAGACGTCGACGCCGGTCGGGCGCCGGGCCGCGGACGGGGTCCTTCGAGGTCATGGTGCCGGGAGTCTAGCGTCGGCGGCGCGCCGCGCGGAGGACGGGCCGCGGCGGGAGATCCTCCCGCCCGCTACGCGTATCGGCCTTCGATGTACTCCGCGGTCCGCGGGTCCTTCGGGTTCAGGAAGAGGTCCTCGGTCCGCGAGTGCTCGACGAGCTTCCCCATGAGCATGAAGACGCACTCGTCGCTCGCGCGGCGGGCCTGCGCCATGTTGTGCGTCACGATGACGATGGTGTAGCGCCCCGCGAGCTCGAACATCAGCTCCTCGATGGCGCGCGTCCCGCCGACGTCGAGGGCCGAGGCGGGTTCGTCCATCAGGATGACGTCGGGCTTGAGCGGGAGGAGCCGCGCCATGCAGAGCTTCTGCTGCTGCTCGAGGAGGAGCGTCGTCGCCCTGACGTTCAGGCGGTCCTTCAGGTCCTTCCAGAGACCGACCTCGCCGAGCGCCTTCTCGACCGCCTCGTCGAGGAGCCCCTTCGAGAGCTCGGTCCTCGGCGTGTGGACGCGGAGGCCGAAGACGACGTTCTCGTAGACGGAGATCGGGAGAGGGTTCGGGCGCTGGAAGACCATCCCGACGGCCTTCCGCAGCTCCACGAGGGAGACCTCGGGGGCGTAGATGCTCTCGCCGAGGATCCGGATCTCGCCCGCGGTGCGGACGCCGCCGTACCGCTCGTTGACCCGGTTGAAGCAGCGGAGGAGCGTCGTCTTCCCGCAGCCGCTCGGGCCGATGAGGGCGGTGATGATCCCCCGCTTGAAGTCGGCCGAGACGTCGAAGAGGGCCTGGAAGCCCCCGTACCAGAGGGAGAGGCCGCGCGTCTCGATCGCGTTCTCGGCCGCGGGGAGAGGGGCGGCGCCGCTCACCCGAACACCCCGTTCACGTAGTCGCGGGTCTTCTCGCTCCGCGCCTCGCCCGAGAAGATGACCTCCGAGTCGTCCAGCTCCACGATCTCGCCTTCCAGGAGGAACATCGTCCGGTCCGAGAGGCGGCGCGCCTGCTGCGTCAGGTTCGTGACGAGGACGATCGTGATCTCCTCCTTGAGCTCCTTCAGGACGTCCTCGATCCGCATCGTCGTGACCGGGTCGATCGCGATCGAGAACTCGTCGAGGCAGAGGATCTCGGGCCGGTGCGAGAGGGCCCGGGCGATCGTGAGGCGCTGCTGCTGGCCGCCCGAGAGGGCGGTGCCGAGGCTGTCGAGGCGGTCCTTCACCTCGTCCCAGAGGGCGGCCTGCGTCAGGCACCTCTCGACGATGGGGTCGAGGTCGGCCTTCCGCGTCAGCCCCGCGCAGCGGGCGGCGAAAGCGACGTTGTCGTAGATCGAGAGGGGGAGGCCGGTCGGAAGCGGCGCGACCATCCCGATCTTCCGGCGGAGGGCGAAGACGTCCTTCGTCCTCCGCACGTCCTCGCCGTGGACCTTCACCGTCCCCGACACCGACGCCGCCGGCGTGAAGTCGATCGTCCGGTTCAGGCACCTCAGCATCGAGGTCTTCCCCGACTGCGCCGGGCCGATGACGGCGAGGATCTCGTTCTTTCGGAGGTCGAACGAGATCCCGTGGATCACCTCGCGCCCCCCGTAGGAGAGCCGAAGCTCCTTCACCTCGATCTCGGGGGCGCCTACCACTTCTTCCGACCCCTGAGCCAGACGCGGACGACGATCGCCGTCGCGTTCACGAGGAGGACGGTGCCGAGGAGGACGACGGCCGTCGCCCAGGGCAGCGACTCCTTCACGTGCGGCACCTGCGTCGCGAGCGTGTAGAGGTGCATCGAGAGCGCCATGCACTGCTCGCCGAGGCCGTAGGGGAGGAGGTCGCCCTTCTCCACGGCCTTGTAGAAGACGGCCCCCGTGAACATGATCGGGGCCGTCTCGCCCGCGGCCCGGCTCACCTGGAGGATGACGCCCGTCAGGATGCCGCCGATCGAGTTCGGGAGGACGACGGCACGGATCGTCTGCCAGCGCGTCGCGCCGACGTTCCAGCACGCCTCGCGGAACGCCATCGGGACCGAGGCGAGCGCCTCGCGCGTCGACGCGATGATGACGGGGAGCGTCATGATCGCGAGGGTCAGCGACGCGGAGAGGATCGAGTAGCCGAACCGCGCCGCGTAGACGAACGCCCCGAGGCCGAAGAGGGCGTGGACGATGCTCGGGACGCCCGCGAGGTTGATGACGGCGAGGTTCACGAGGCGGTTGAACCAGCTGTCCTTCGCGTACTCGTTCAGGTAGATCGCCGCCAGGACGCCGATCGGCGTCGAGACGACGAGGGAGATCCCGACGAGATAGAGCGTCCCGACGAACGCGGGCCAGATGCCCCCGTCGCGCATGCCTCGGGTCGGCACGTCGACGACGAAGCTCCACCCGAGGGAGGGCCAGGCGCGGACGACGAGGTAGCCGACGATGAGGAGGAGCGGCAGGATCATCGCCGCGGCCATGAGGCCGAGGACGGCCCGGGCGACCCTCTCCGTCGCCTCCTTGCGGGCTCCGTGCGGGGTCCTCGCGAAGCGGCCGGCCACGGCTACTTCCTCCTCACGCCGCGGACGACGAAGTCCGCGGCGAGGTTGACGGCGAGGGTGATGAGGAAGAGGAGCGTCCCCGTCAGGAAGAGGACGCGGTAGTGGGGCGAGCCGGACGGCGCCTCGCCGAGCTCGGCGGCGATGTTCGCGGTGAGGGTCCGCACCGGCTCGAAGACCGAGCCCGGGATGTTCACGGCATGCCCCGTCGCCATCAGGACGGCCATCGTCTCGCCGACGGCCCGGCCGACGCCGAGGAGGACCGCCGCGAGGAGGCCGTTCTTCGCGGCGGGGAGGAGGACGCGCCAGACGAGCTGCCAGCGCGTCGCGCCGAGGGCGACGCCCGCCTCGCGGTAGGAGTCGGGGACGGCCTTCAGCGCGTCCTCGCCGATCGAGACGATGACGGGGACGCTCATCAGCGCGAGGAGGACGGCGCCGTTCAGGAGGTTCACGCCGACCGGCGCCCCCGTCACGGAGACGACGAGGCGGCTCATGACGGTGAGGCCGATGAAGCCCCAGACGACGCTCGGGATCGCCGAGAGGAGCTCGATGACGACCTTGAGCGTCTCGCGCAGGCGCGGCGCGCAGAACTCCGAGAGGTAGACCGCCGCGCCGAGGCCGAACGGGACGGCGATGAGGATCGCGAGCGCGGTGACGCTCAGCGTCCCGACGGTGAGCGCGAACGTCCCGTAGCGGACCTCCTTCGCGGAGGTGGGGTACCACTCCGTCGAGAAGAGGAACTGCGTCAGCGAGAACTTCTCGTTCCCGAGGATCGGAAAGGCCTCCCTGAGGACGAAGAAGAAGATCGCCGCGACGAAGAGCATCGCGCTGACGCCGGCGAGCCGAATGAGCGTCTCGAGCGCCTTCTCGCCGAGGACGGCGAGGCGGGACCTCTCGGGGCGTGGGGCGGGCGTCGTGCTCACCGGGAGGTCTCGCTCGCCGGCGCCGGGGCCGTCCCGACGTTCGCGCCGGCCGCCGGAGCCGGCGCCTCGGGGGCGACGGCGGGGACGTAGCCCGCCTCCTTCACGACGTCCTGTCCCGCCGGGGAGAGGATCCAGTCGACGTAGGCCTTCACGGCCCCATCCGGCTCGCCGAGCGTGTAGAGGTGGAGCGAGCGGGCGAGCGGGTAGGTCTTCCGGTGGACCGCCTCGACGGTCGGCCCGACGCCCGGGACCCCTTCCTTCGGCGAGACACGGAGCATCTTCACCTCGTCCGTCGCGTAGCCCATCCCGCTGTAGCCGATCGCCGTCGGCGTCACCGCGACGAGCTCGACGACCTCCTTCGAGCCGTTCAGGTCGAGGGAGCCGAGGCGGAAGTCCTCCTTCTCGAGCGCCTTGTCGCGGAAGAACTCGTAGGTCCCGGAGCTCGACTGGCGGCTCACGCGGACGATCCGGTCGTCCTTCGCGCCGGGGATCGTCACGCCGAGGTCCGACCAGCGCAGGACGCGGCCCCCCTCGGCGTAGATCTCCTTCAGCTGCGCGAGGGTGACCTCGTCGATGGGGTTCGACCGGTGGACGAAGACGGCGAGGGCGTCGTAGCCGACCTTGAAGTCGGCCGGCGCCTTCCCGGTGTTCTCGAGGGCCGCCTCCGCCTCGGACGGCTTGATGTCGCGGCTCGCGTTCGCGATGTCGACGGCCCCTTTCACGAGCGCCGCGATCCCGACGCCGGAGCCGCCTCCGGAGACCTCGACGGCGACGTCGGGCGCGGCCTTGCGGTAGGCCTCCGCCCAGACCTGGGCGACGTTGACCATCGTGTCGGAGCCCTTGTTCTGGATGACGTGGGAGGGGGCGGGCTTCGACTTCCCGCCGCAGGCGGCGGCGAGGAGCGCGGCGGCGAGGAGCGCTCCGGCGGGCCTCGGGTGCGCGGCTCGGGGCATCGGGTGCGAAGCGCCGCCGGCCGGCGTCAGGCGGGGGAGTCGCCGAGGACGGCCTCGACGAGCTCCCGGATGTTGCGGGAGAGGAAGTCGTACGTGGCCTCGTAGGCCGCGCGGACCTCCTCCGGGGACCCCTCGACGCGCGAGGGGTCCTGGACGCTCCAGTCGATCGTGACGAGGCTCCGCGGCGTCCGGGGGAACGCCTCCCGCGCCTCGGCGGCGACGGCGACGATGACGTTGTAGTAGTCGAGGTTCGGGATCTGGTCCGTCCCCTTCGGGGCCATCCGGGAGACGTCGTGCCCCTTCTCCTTCAGGAAGGCGAACGTCTTCGGGTCGATCGCCCGCGGGTCGAGGCCGGCGCTCGCGAAGACGAACCGGGGCTGCTCGAGGGAGGCCGCGACGGCCTCGGCGATCTGGCTCCGGCAGGAGTTGTGCTCGTCGACGAAGAGGACGCGGAACGTCTCGGCCCCCGGGTGCTTGGCGATCTCGCCCGTGCACATGTAGAGCGTCTCCATGCAGACGTTCCGGGCCTGGTCGGCGACGCGCTCGAAGCGGCGGCCGATCGTCGAAAGGGTGATGAGGAGCTCCGCGGAGATCTCTCCCCGCCGCAGCGCCTCGACGAGCTCCGTCACGAGCTTGCCGAGGAGGGCGTCGACGGCCGGCTCGACCTGGGCTGCCGTCTTCGCGAGGTCGGCGTCGCGCGAGGCGAACGCGGCCGTCGCGTCGTGGAGCATCGGGATCGCGAAGTCCGCCATCTCGACGAGGCGTCGCCGATGCGCTTCGGGGACCCGGGGGAGGGCGTCGAGGCGGAGGACCTGCCGCGCGATGCTCTCGGCGTAGTCGCCGACGCGCTCCAGCTCGAGGTTGATCTTGATCGCGCTGTAGGCGAAACGGAGGTGGGCGCCGACGGGCTGCTGCCGGAGGAGGAACTCGAGGCAGAGCCTGTCCGTCTCCTTCTCCTTCTCGTCGATGAGCTGGTCACGGAGGACGACCGCGTAGGCCTTCCGTCGGTTCCCTCCCGTGAGCGCTTCCACGCCGTCGCGGAGGTTCCGCTCGGCGAGCGCCGACATCTCGAGAAGCTGCTGGCGGATCCGGTCGATGTCGCGTTCGAGGGAGAGCTCCAGGCGGGTCGGCATCCTCGGCTCGTCGGCGCCGGGGGGTCGGTCCCCGGGCCTGTCTCCTTGCAGCGGCGAACCATAGCAGACGGCCGGGGCGATTCGAGGAGGGGCCGGCCGCCCCGAGTCCCATCGCGTTCCCGGCCGCGCCGCCTCACGCGTCTTCGGCCGGGGCCGGCTGTGGAGGCGTCTGCCGCCGGCCCGGGCGCCCGGAGAAAGGGGCGCCCCCCCTATCGCCTCACGCGCCCGCTCGCGTCGCCGCCGGCGAGGCGGTCGACCTCGGCGACGCCGACGAGGTTGAAGTCCCCGGGGATCGACTGCTTCAGGGCGCTCGCGGCGACGGCGAAGCGGAGGGAGGCCTCCGGGCCGCGGCCCGTGACGAGGCCGTAGACGAGCCCGGCGGCGAAGGAGTCTCCGCCCCCGATCCGGTCGACGAGGGTCAGGTCGAATCGGGGCCCCTCGTGGAACGCCGCGGCCTTCCCGTCCCAGAGGACGGCGCTCCAGCCGTTCCGGCTCGCCGAGAAGCTCTCTCGGAGCGTGATCGCGACGAGCTCCGCGCCGAATTCGCGGGCGACCCGCTCGGCGGCCTCGCGGTAGCCGGCGACCTCGAGGGCGCCCGAGGCGACGTCGGCCCCCTTCACCTCGACGCCGAGGCACGACTGCAGGTCCTCCTCGTTCGCGACGAGGAGGTGCGCGCGCGAGGCGAGCGGGCGCATCGCGGCCTGCGCCTCCCGCTCGGTCCAGAGCTTCCGCCGGTAGTTCAGGTCGATCGAGACGCGCGCCCCGGCGGCGCGGGCCGCCTCGACGGCCTCGCGCGTCGCCTCGGCGACGCCCGGGCCGAGGGCCGGCGTGATGCCCGTGACGTGAAGCCAGGCCGCCCCCTCGAGGAGGCGCGGCCAGTCGAAAGTGCCGGGGCCCGCCTCGGAGATCGCGGAGCCGGCCCGGTCGTAGACGACCTCGCCGGACCGCTGGCTCGCTCCCGTCTCGGCGAAGTAGATCCCGAGCCGTGAGCCGCCGCGCAGCACGCCCGAGACGTCGACCCCCTCGGCGCGGAGCGCCCGGACGGCCGCCTCGCCGACGGCATTCGCCGGGACGCGCGTCACGTAGCGGCTCTCGAGGCCGAAACGGGCGAGGCTGACGGCGACGTTCGCCTCGCCCCCGCCGAACGTCGCGGTGAGGAGGGGCGACTGGAAGAAGCGCTCGAAGCCGGGCGGACTGAGCCGGAGCATCACCTCGCCGAACGTGACGACCCGCGTCATCGCCCCCTCCTCGCCTCCGCGACGGCCTCGACGAGCCGCCGGGCCCGCTCCGTGAGGAGGCCGAACCGCCGCTCGGCGACGGCCTCGGGGTCGACGAGAGCCGTCCCGACGCCGACGGCGGCGGCCCCCGCCCGGATCCACTCGCCCGCGTTCGCGAGCGTGACGCCCCCGGTCGGCATCAGCTTCATCCCGGGGAACGGTCCCCGGAGGTCGCGGAGGTAGCCCGGCCCGAGGGTCGTCGCCGGGAAGACCTTCACGACGTCGGCCCCCGCCTCCCACGCGTCGAGGACCTCGGTCGGCGTGTAGGCGCCCGGCAGCGCAGCCGCCCCGCGGCGGTGGCACTCCCGGAGGACCTCCGGCCGGAAGACGGGGCTGACGACGAATCGGGCGCCCGCCTCGACCGCGGCCCGGGCCGCCGCCGCGTCGAGGACGGTCCCCGCGCCGAGGAGGGTGCCCTCCGGGAGCGTCGGGGCGACCTCTCCGATCAGCTCGATCGCCCGCGGGACGGTCATCGTCACCTCGAGGGCGCGGACTCCGCCCTCCGCGAGGGCGTCGAGGACGGCGCGGAGGACGCCCGCCTCCTTCAGGCGGATGACGGCGACGACGCCGCACGCCTCGAGGGCGGCGGCGGTCTCGGCGCGCGACGGCACGGCCGGCTCCCTACCGCGCCAGCCAGCCGCCGTCCACGACGAGGACGTGGCCGGTGACGTAGTCGCTCGCGGGGGAGGCGAGGAAGACGACGGCCCCGGCGAGGTCCTCGGGCTCGCCCCAGCGGCCCGCCGGGATCCGCTCGAGGATCGCGCGGCTCCGCGCCGGGTCGGCGCGGAGGGGCGCCGTGTTGTCGGTCCTCATGTAGCCCGGGGCGATCGCGTTCACCTGAATCCCCTTCGACGCCCACTCGTTCGCGAAGGCCTTCGTGAGCTGCGCGAGCCCCCCCTTCGCGGCCGTGTACGAGGGGACGAGGATCCCTCCCTGGAAGGAGAGGAGCGAGGCGACGTTCACGACCTTCCCCCGGGCCCCGCGGGCGATGAGCCTGCGGCCCACCTCGCGCGTGAGGCGGAAGGGGCTCGAGAGGTTCACCGCGAGGACGAGGTCCCACTCCTCGTCGGAGTGCTCTGCCGCGGGGGTCCGGCGGATCGTCCCCGCGTTGTTCACGAGGACGTCGACCGGGCCGAGGGCGGCCTCGGCCTCCTCGACGAGCCGGAGCGGGGTCGCGGGGTCCGAGAGGTCGCCGACGACGGAGGCGACGCGGCGCCCGTGGGCGCGGACGGCGGCCATCGTCTCTCCGGGGGGCTCGTCGAGGCCGTGGCAGACGACGTCGGCGCCGGCGGCGGCGAGGGCCTCCGCCATGGCGCCGCCGAGGCCGGCCGTCGCGCCCGTGACGAGGGCGACGCGGCCGTCGAGGCGGAAGAGCTCGGGCGTGCTCATGACGGGCGATTCTATATGGTCTGACCTTTTGTGGGAATCGTGGGGCGATCCTCCCTGAGAGGGCGGACCGGTCATGCCCCGGGTCCGGAGGGTCGCCGGAGGCCCGGCGGTGGAGAAGATGTGCGCTGCGCGCGCATGGGATGCGAAACCGTCCCTCTCCGGTCCGCGCCGAAGGGCCCCGGTGACGGCGTCGGGCTTGACGAGCCTCTCGCCGAGTGCTATCCCTCACCGGAACCACTTATGGGGGCAGAATGAAGAAAGGTCAGACCGCCGAGACGGAGCGCCCGAAGGCCGAGGGGGCCGTCGGCTCGAAGGTCGTCGAGCACGTGCGGCGGCTCATCGAGGAAGGGAGGCTCCACCCGGGCGACCGCCTCCCCGCCGAGCGGGACCTCGCGCTCCAGATCCAGGTGAGCCGCCCGTCGCTCCGCTCGGGCCTGAGGACGCTGCAGGCGATGGGGGTCATCGAGGCGCGGCAGGGCTCCGGGACCTACATCGCCGACGGTCCTCCGAAGCTCGGAGACGGGCCGCTCCGCTTCCTCGCGGCCCTGCACGGGTTCACCCGGGACGAGATGTTCGAGGCGAGGCGCGTCCTCGAGGTGGGGACGGCCGGGCTCGCGGCCGAGCGCGCGACGCACGAGCACGTCGCCCTCATCGCCGACGAGGTCACGAGCATGTTCGCCTCGCTCGACGACCCGCACACCTTCCTCGTCCACGACCTCCAGTTCCACAGGGTCGTCGCCGCGGGCTCCGGGAATCCCGTCCTCGCGACCCTCATCGACACGCTCGCCGAGCTCGTCTTCGAATACCGTCGGGTGACCGTCGAGCGGGCGACCGACCTGAAGGACTCGGCGGACCTCCATCGCAGGATCTACACGGCGATCCGCGACCGGGACCCCGACGAGGCGCGCCGGCTGATGGGCGAGCACCTCGCGATGGCCCGGCAGGCCCAGGCGGCGGAGGAGGAGCCGGCGCCCCGCGAGGCGGCCGGGAAGCCCCGTCCGCGGAGGGCGAGGTGACGCTTCCGGCGCTCTCCCTCGAAGGGCGTGTCGCGGTCGTCGTCGGCGGGACGTCGGGGATCGGCCTGGCGCTCGCGCGCGGTCTCGCCGCGGCGGGGGCGGACGTCGTCCCGACCTCGCGGCACCGGGACCAGGTGGAGGTCGCCGCCGCGGGCGTGGAGGCGCTCGGCCGCAGGTCGCTGAGGGTCACGGCCGACGTCACCGACCGCTCCTCGCTCGAGGCGGCGCTCGGGGCGTGCGTGACGGCCCTCGGCCGTGTCGACGTCCTCGTGAACTGCGCGGCCTGCACGAAGAGGACGCCGACGCTCGAGCTCGGCGAGGAGGAGTGGCACCGGATCCTCGACACGAACCTGACCGGGACCCTCCGCTCCTGCCAGGTCTTCGGCCGCCACATGCTCGAGAGGGGGAGCGGCCGGATCGTGAACGTCGCCTCCCTCGGGTCGTTCGTCGGCCTCCTCGAGGTCGCCGCCTACGACGCGAGCAAGGCGGCCGTCGTCGCGCTCACGAAGTCGCTCGCCCTCGAGTGGGGGCCGCGGGGCGTGAACGTGAACGCCCTCGCGCCGGGCGTTTTCCGGACGCCGCTCAACGAGAAGCTCCTGGACGGGACGGACCGAGGGCGCGAGCTCGTCTCGCGGACGCCGCTGAAACGCTACGGCCGGATGGAGGAGCTCCAGGGCGCCTGCGTCCTCCTCGCCTCGGACGCCGCGAGCTTCGTCAACGGGGAGGTCCTCGTCGTGGACGGCGGCTTCCTCGCGACCGGAGTCCTGAGTTGAAGGTCGCGCGCGTCGCCGTGAGGGACGTCCGCTTCCCGACGTCGCGGGAGCGGGACGGCTCGGACTCGATGAACCAGGGGGACTACTCCGCGACGTACGTGACGCTCGAGACGGAGGGCGGCCTCGTGGGGCACGGGCTCACCTTCACGAACGGACGAGGGAACGAGCTCTGCGTCGCCGCAGTGAAGGCCCTTTCACGGCATCTCGACGGGCGCGAGCTCGACCCTCTCCCGGAAGGCCTGCGCGCCCTCGTCCGCGACCTGACGACGGACACCCAGCTGCGGTGGCTCGGACCCGAGAAGGGGATCCTCCACATGGCGACGGGCGCGCTCGTGAACGCGGCCTGGGACCTCCACGCCCGGCGCGCCGGCAAGCCGCTCTGGAAGCTCCTCGTCGACCTCCCCCCGGAGGAGCTCGTCGCCGCGCTCGACTTCTCCTACGTGACGGACGCGCTGACGCCCGACGAGGCGGTCTCGCTCCTGAAATCGCGCTCCTTCGGGAAGGCGGCGAGGGAGGAGGCCCTCCGCCGCGACGGCTTCCCCGCGTACACCACGTCGACGGGCTGGCTCGGCTACAGCGACGAGAAGGTCCGCCGGCTCTGCCGCGAGGCGATCGCCGAGGGGTGGAGCGCCTTCAAGGTGAAGGTCGGACCGGACCTCGCGGAGAACGAGCGGCGGACGGCCCTCGTGCGGGAGGAGATCGGCCCCTCCCGGCGGCTCATGCTCGACGCGAACCAGTGCTGGGACGTCCCGGAGGCGATCCGCCAGGTGAAGGCGCTCTCCCCGTTCGAACCCTACTGGGTCGAGGAGCCGACGAGCGCCGACGACGTCCTCGGCCATGCGGCGATCTCCAGGGCGGTCGCCCCGGTCGCGGTGGCGACCGGCGAGGTCTGCCAGAACCGGGTCGTCTTCAAGCAGCTCCTCCAGTCGCGTGCGGTCGGGTTCGTGCAGGTCGACGCCTGCCGGATGGCCGGCATCTCCGAGGCCCTCGTCGTCGTCCTGATGGCGGCGAAGTTCGGCGTTCCCGTCTGCCCCCACGGCGGGGGCGTGGGGCTCTGCGAGTACGTCCAGCACCTCTCCTTCTTCGACGCCGTCGCCCTCGCCGGGACGGGCGACGACAGGATCTGCGAGTACGTCGACCACCTCCACGACCACTTCGTCGACCCGTGCGTCGTCCGTGCGGCCCGCTACCGCGCGCCCGAGGCTCCGGGCACGAGCATCGCCATGAAGCCGGACTCGCTCGACGCCTTCGAGTTCCCCCGCGGCGCCGCCTGGCGCGCCTGAGCCGGGGCCCCTCCGGGCGGCCCCGAAGAGGAGAGGCCATGAAGCCCTTCGTCCACGACGACTTCCTCCTGTCGTCCGACGTCGCCCGGGAGCTGTATCACGGCTTCGCGCGCGACCTCCCTATCGTCGACTACCACTGCCACCTCCCCGTGGCGGAGATCGCCCGGGACCACCGGTTCGCGACGATCACGGAGATCTGGCTGAAGGGGGACCACTACAAGTGGCGGGCGATGCGGACGAACGGCGTCCCGGAGCGATTCTGCACGGGGGACGCGACGGACCGCGAGAAGCTCGAGGCCTTCGCCCGGACCGTCCCGGCCACGCTCCGGAACCCGCTCTACCACTGGACCCACATGGAGCTCGCGCGCCCCTTCGGGATCCACGTCCTCCTCGACGGGACGACGGCGGCGGAGGTCTGGGAGAGGGCGAACGCGAAGCTCGCGGAGCCCGGCTTCACGACGCAGGGGCTCCTCCGGCAGTTCCGCGTCGCGACGGTCTGCACGACGGACGACCCGACCGACGACCTCGCCTTCCACGCCGAGCTCGCCCGGCGGGACGACCCCGACACGGTCGTCCTCCCGACCTTCCGGCCCGACAAGGCGGGGGCGATCGAGGAGCCGGCCGCCTGGAACGCCTGGGTCGACCGGCTCGAGGCGGCCTCCGGCCTCTCGATCGGGACCTGGGCGGCCTTCCTCGAGGCGCTCGAGAAGCGCCACGCCGCCTTCCACGCCGCGGGCTGCCGCGCCTCGGACCACGGCCTGACCCGGATCGAGACCGACGAGGCGGACCCGGCGACGCTCGGCGCCGCCTTCGGCCGCCTCCGCGCCGGGGAGGCTCCCGGGACGGCCGCGGCGGCGGCGCTCCGTTCGGCGCTCCTCCACGAGCTCGCCCTGATGGACCACTCGCGCGGATGGGTCCAGCAGTACCACCTCGGCGCCCTCCGGAACAACAGCACCCGGATGCGGCGCCTCCTCGGCCCCGACACCGGCTTCGACTCGATCGGCGACTTCCCGCAGGCCGAGACCCTCGCCCGCTTCCTCGACCGGCTCGACGAGGCGGACCGGCTCGCGAAGACGGTCCTCTACAACCTGAACCCGAGAGACAACGAGCTCTTCGCGACGATGATCGGGAACTTCCAGGACGGGAGCGTCCCCGGGAAGCTCCAGTACGGCGCCGCCTGGTGGTTCCTCGACCAGAGGGAGGGGATGGAGCGACAGATCGGGGCCCTCTCGAACATGGGGCTCCTCTCCCGGTTCGTCGGGATGGTGACGGACTCGCGGAGCTTTCTCTCCTACTCCCGCCACGACTACTTCCGCCGGCTGCTCTGCGAGATCCTCGGCTCGGACGTCGAGCGCGGGCTCCTCCCGCGGGACCTCCCCCTCCTCGGCCGCCTCGTCGAGGACGTCTCCTTCTTCAACGCGGCGTCGTACCTCGGCGTCCCCCTCGGCCGCCTCGGCCGGGACGCCGCCCGCCGCAGCGGCTGAGCGCGCCGCGGACGCGCAGGTTCCGGGGCCGGACGGCGCTCCCGCCCGGCCCCGAGTCATTCCGCCGAAGCCCGCCCCCGCGACTTTCGGTCTGACCACTTGGTCCGCGGGCCGGACCGAGGGGCGCCGACTCAAGTCCGGGATCCAAAAGGGCCCTCGGCCGTATCCGGAGCCCCCGCGACGATCCCGCCGGAGCCCGGCCAGCGAAAGAATTTCGGTAAATGGTAAAACAACTACTTGACACGCTCTTCTCCGTGGTGATACGTATTGCGGTGGCTGTTACAGGGGAGAGAAGGCAGACCCGACCGCACTTCAGCATCGCGACGCGGCAACAGGAGGCGCCATGACACCGCGGATCCGTACCCTCAACCCGATCCTCTGGCTGCTCCTCATCGGTTTCGGCTCGGTCGCCCTCGCGCAGGACTTCCGGGGCACGATCAAGGGGCGGATCGCCGACGACGCGGGAGGCGAGCTCCCCGGCGTCGCCGTCGCCGTGCGGAACGTCGAGACGAACGTCACGGCGAACGCGGTGACGGACGCGAAGGGCTTCTACCGCGTCCCGTACCTCAAGGGCGGGAAGTACGACGTGACGGCGAAGCTCGACGGCTTCCAGACGGCGGTCCGCAAGGGGATCGACGTCCGCGTCGGCGACGTCCTGACCGTCGACCTCCGCCTCACGATGGGCGTCGCCTCGAGCATCGTCGTGACGGGCGGGGCCCCGCTCCTCGACCAGACCTCGCCGGTGACCGGCCAGGTCGTCACGAGGGAGCAGATCAAGGAGCTCCCGCTCGCCGACGGCACGGCCTACATGCTGAGCCGCGTCGCGCCCGGCATCTCGGAGGCCTCGGACCTCCACTTCTCGCGGCCGGGCGACAACGCGAACCTCGGCGGCGTCATCGCGAACGGCGTGCGGGGCGGCAACGACTTCACGCTCGACGGCGCTCCGAACATCGTCTCGGACCGGCGCGTCGGCTTCTCCCCGCCGTCCGACGCGATCGCGGAGTTCAAGGTCGAGACGAACTCCTTCGACGCCCAGAGCGGCCACACCGCGGGCGCCGTCATCAACCTCGCCCTGAGGAGCGGCACGAACGCGTTCCACGGCTCGGCCTCCTACTTCAACCGCTCGAGCGACCGGGCCGCGACCTCGCGCTTCACCAAGAAGGCCGGGCAGGAGGACGTCGCCCGCGACTACGACCGCTTCGCGGCGATGCTCGCCGGGCCGATCAAGAAGGACTCGACGTTCTTCATGGTCGCGTACGAGAAGCTCGAGGACCTCACGGCGGAGCCGGCGTCCTACTCGGTGCCGACCGAGAAGATGCGGCGGGGCGACTTCTCCGAGCTCCTCCCGCTCGGGATCAGGATCTACGACCCGCTCACGGGGACGTCGAACCGGAAGGCGTTCGAGGGGAACGTCATCCCGACGAACCGGCTGAACCCGATCGCGCTCGCGCTGCTCAAGTACTACCCGCTGCCGAACGCGACGGGCGCCTCGGACCTCTCGAACAACTACTTCTCCCCGCAGGACCGGACCTACGACTACAACGCCGTCATCGGCCGGCTCGACCAGAGCCTCTCCGGCGGGCACCAGCTCTTCCTGAACGCCTACTGGAACGAGCGGCTCGAGGACCGGTACAACTGGGCCGGCGTCGTCGAGGACTTCGCCGTGACCCAGGGCGTCGACACCCGCGACAACTTCGGCTCGACGCTCGGCTACACCGGCACGTTCGGGCAGGCCCTCGTCGGCGACATGCGGCTCTCCTACTCGAAGTTCGGCGAGCGGCGGAGCCCCTCCGACGACTTCGACCCCGCCTCCCTCGGCTTCAACGCCGCGACGGTCGAGCTCTTCCGCGGCTACGACTACCTGCCCCGCTTCGACATCGCGGGCTTCGCGACGCTCGGCGCCCAGCGCTCGGACTACACCCGCGGCTTCAACCGCCCCTTCTACAACTACGCCGCCGCTCCGACGGCGACGCTCATGCTGAAGGACCACACCGTCCGCGCCGGCTACGACCTCCGGTACCAGCGGTGGTGGAGGACGGACGGCGGCTACCTCGCCGGCCGGTACAACTTCACCGGGGCCTACACGCGGGCGAACAACAGCGCCGCGATCCAGCGCGGCCAGGGGCTCGCGCAGTTCCTCCTCGGGATCCCGACCTCCGGCGGCAACTCCCTCATCGACAACAACGCCGACGCGGACTACAGCCAGCTGAGCCACGCCCTCTTCGTGAACGACGAGTGGCGTCTCAGCAAGAAGCTCACGGTGAACGCCGGGTTCCGCCTCGAGATCGACGGCGGCCTGACGGAGGCGGACGACCGGAACATCTACGGCTTCGACACGACGAGCTCGAACCCTCTCGAGGCGGCCGCGCTCGCGGCCTACGCGAAGGCCCCGATCGCCGAGATCCCCGTCGACCAGTTCCGGGTGCGCGGCGGTCTCCTCTACGGGGAAGGCGCCGTCTACGACACCTAGGTCAAGGCGCTTCCGCGACTCGCGGCCTCGTACGTCCTGACGGAGAAGACGGTCCTCAGGGGCGGCATCGGCCTCTTCTCCTTCCCCTACTTCTTCGACGCGATGAACCAGTCGGGCTTCTCCCAGTCGACGCTCCTCGTCTCGACGGAGAACAACGGCTCGACGTTCATCGCCGACCTCAACAACCCGTTCCCGAACGGACTGGCGACCCCCTCGGGCTCCTCGCTCGGCCTCGCGACGTTCAACGGGCGGGACCTCGTCTCGACGACGGCGTCGATCATCCAGGCGGACCGGAAGACCCCGCTCTACACGCGCTGGCAGGCCGGCGTCATGCAGGACCTCGGCAAGGGGTGGCGCCTCGACGCCGCCTACGTCGGGAGCGAGGGGAAGAACCTCGCGGTCCGCCGCGACCTGAACAACATCCCGCGCGAGTACCTCTCGACGAGCGCGATCCGCGACACGGCCGTCGAGACCTGGCTCAGCACGAACGTCACGAACCCCTTCAAGGGCCTCCTGCCGGGGACGAGCTACAACGGGTCGACGATCCAGAGGAGCCAGCTCCTCCGGGCTTACCCGCAGTTCGGACGTGTCGCCGTCGAGGAGTACACCGGCTCCGACTCGTACCACGCCCTCCAGCTCTCGCTCCAGAAGCAGTTCTCCGAGGGCTCCTCGATCCTCGCGACCTACACCTGGTCGAAGCTCCAGGACCGCCTGAACTACCTGAACCCCTCCGACACCGAGCTCGAGCACCGGCTCTCGCCGGACGACCGGCCGCACCGCGCAACCCTCGCCGGGATCTTCAAGCTCCCGTTCGGCAAGGGACGGAAGTGGGGCTCGGGGTGGAACGGCGTCCTCGACGCGATCTTCGGCGGCTGGCAGCTCACGGCGGCCTACCAGTACCAGATGGGCCAGCCCGTCCTCTGGTACACGAGCTTCTCGAGCGGCATCCCGGCCTGGAACAACTACTACTTCAACCCGAGCTGCAAGCCGGGCGACATCTCGACGGACTTCTCGAACAAGGACGGGAAGATCGGCGGCTTCGACCGGCCCGCCTGGAACACCTCCTGCTTCTACCTCCCCGACGCGCAGGGGAACACGGCCGACTCGCGGATCGCGCTCGGCGAGGCGAACCTCAGGACGCTCCCGACGACGATCGACAGCGCCCGCTACCCGGACCTCCACCTCCTCGACTTCGGCATCTCGAAGACCTTCAAGCTCCCCTACGACGTCGACCTCCAGATCCGGATCGAGGCGATCAACGCCCTGAACTACACGGTCTGGTGGGATCCCGACACGAACCCGCGGAACGCGACCTTCGGCTACTTCCGCAACCAGCGGAACAACCCGCGCGACTGGCAGATCGGGGCCAAGCTGACCTTCTGATGGGGCTCTCCTTCCTCCTCCGGCCCGCGGCGGGCCTCCTCCTCGCCGCGGGCCCCCTTTTCGGGGCCGGGCCGGCGCGCGTCGTCGCGACGAACGGCCTCGACCGCCCCCGCGCGGGCGAGACGGTGGCCGTCCCGGTCGGGACGGCCACGGGCCTTTCGGCCGCGGACGCCGGGAAGGCCGCCGTCGTCGAGGAGGCGACGGGCCGGACGCTCCTCTCGCAGGCCGTCGACTCCGACGGCGACGGGACGCCCGACCTCCTCGTCTTTCAGGCGGACTTCGGGCCGCGCGAGGCGAAGCGCTTCCTCGTGAAGCCGGGGGAGCGGGCGCCGTACCGGAAGGAGGACTTCCGCGTCTACGGCCGCTTCGCGAGGGAGCGGTACGACGACTTCCTCTGGGAGAACGACAAGGTCGCCCACCGGATGTACGGCCCCGCGCTGGAGACGTGGCAGGCCGAGCCGCTCACGTCGAGCACCGTCGACGTCTGGTGCAAGCGGACGAGCCGTCTCGTCGTCAACGACTGGCTCATGGTGGACGACTACCACCGCGACACGGGCGAAGGGGCCGACTTCTACTCGGCGGGGAAGAGCCGGGGCGCGGGCGGGAGCGGCGTCTTCCGGGACGGGCGCCTCTTCTGCGCCCGGAACTTCCGGGCGTCCAGAGTGCTCGCCGCGGGACCCGTCCGCCTCGTCTTCGAGCTGACGTACGAGGCGTGGGACGCGGGCGGGACGAAGGTCTCGGAGGTGAAGAGGGTCACGCTCGACGCCGGCTCGCGCTTCAACCGTTTCGAGAGCTTCTACTCCTGCGACGCTCCCGTCGCCCACGCGGCGGGGCTGAAGAAGGCCGCGGGCGCATCCTTCCGGATCGAGAAGGGGGCGGGGACGGTCCGCTCCTGGGAGCCGGTGAAGGGCGGGAACGGCAACCTCGGCCTCGCCCTCGTCGTCGACCCGTCCGTCCTCGCCGACGTCGTCGAGGCGGAGGGGAACGTCCTCGCGGTCGGGAAGCCCTCCCCGGCGAGGCCCGCCGTCCACTGGTCCGGCTCGGCCTGGGACCTTTCCGGCGAGGTGAAGAGCGTCGAGGAGTGGGACCTCGCGATCGCGGAATTCGTCGAACGGCTGCGCTCTCCGCTGAAGGTCGAGATCGTCGCGCAGTGAGAGCCCCGGGGGGCGCGCTCGCCGGGGGGCGCGCTCGCCGGGGGGCGCTGTTCGCAGCCCCCCGGACCCCCCAGGTCCGCGACGGGAGGAGCTTCGTTGGCACCTTCCGCCGCGCATGCGCGGCCCCCGGACGCCCCGGTTCTCTGCCATCCTGAGAGCCCTCGAGCTCGCGCTCAAGTGAGGAAAGCCATGGAGAACCGATACCTCGTCGATTCCGTCCGCGCCGAGAGGATGACCTCGGCCGAGCTCCGCTCCTCCTTCCTCGTCGAGGGGCTCTTCGCCCCCGGCGAGCTGAAGCTCCTCCACTGGGAGGCGGAGAGGACGATCGTCGGCTCGGCCGTCCCTCTCGCCGCACCGCTCGCCCTCGAGGCGCCGGCGGAGCTCAAGGCGCCGTCCTTCTGCGCGCGGCGCGAGCTCGGCGTCGTGAACGTCGGCGGCGCGGGGAGGGTGACGGTCGACGGGACGGCCCACGCGCTCGCGCACCGTGACGCGCTCTACGTCGGCCGCGGGACGAAGTCGGTCGCCTTCGCGAGCGACGAACCGGCGAAGCCGGCGCTCTTCTACCTCGTGAGCCACCCGTGCCACGCGGACCACCCGACGAGGCGCGTGACCCAGGCCGAAGCGCAGACGTTCCGGCTCGGCGAGCCGGCCCGCGCGAACGTCAGGACGCTCCGGCGCTACATCCACCCCGCGGCCCTCCCGACCGGGCAGCTCGTCATGGGCGTCACGGACCTCGAGAGCGGGAGCGTCTGGAACACGATGCCCCCGCATCGCCACGGGCGGCGGACCGAGGTCTACCTCTACTTCGATCTCGAGCCCGACCAGGTCGTCTTCCACTTCATGGGGCGCCCGGGCGAGACCCGGCACCTCGTCGTGAGGAACCTCGAGGTCGTCCTCTCGCCCGTCTGGTCGATGCACTTCGCCGCCGCGACGAGCCGGTACGCGTTCGTCTGGGCGATGGGGGGCGAGAACCAGGAGTTCGACGACATGCAGGGCGTCCCGCTGGCGGAGCTGTGAAGGTGTGTCGCTCCGGCCCGGCCCGGACGACGGCGCGCGCCGCCGTCGCGGCGCTCGCCCTCCTCGCCGCCCTCGCGCCGGCGCTCCTCGCGCAGTCTCAGCAGTCCGACGACCCGTGGGCGCGTCTCCCCGAGATCCTCTCCCGCATCATGGCGCCCGAGTTCCCGGCGCGCGACGTCGTCGTGACGAAGTACGGGGCGAAGGGGGACGGGAAGAAGGACGCCTCCGCGGCCTTCCGGAAGGCGATCGAGGCGTGCGCGAAGGCGGGCGGGGGGCGCGTCGTCGTCCCCGAGGGGACGTTCCTCACAGGGCCGATCCGGCTGAAGAGCCGCGTGAACCTCCACCTCGCGAAGGGGGCCGTCGTCCGCTTCGCGACCGACCCGGCGCTCTACCTTCCGCCGGTCCTGACGCGCTGGGAAGGGATGGAGCTGATGGGCTACCACCCGCTCGTCTACGCGCTCGACGAGGAATCGATCGCCGTGACGGGGGAGGGGACGCTCGACGGCGGGGCGGACGAGACGCGCTGGTGGCCCTGGAAGGGGAAGGGGCCCGAGAGCCAGAAGCCCGACCGCGACCGGCTCTTCGCGATGGCGGAGCAGGGCGTCCCGGTCGAGAGCCGCGTCTTCGGCGCCGGGAACCGGCTCCGGCCGCCGTTCGTCCAGCCCTACCGCTGCCGGAACGTCCTGATCGAAGGGGTCACGATCACGAACGCGCCGTTCTGGGTGATCCACCCGGTCCTCTCGCAGAACGTCACGGTGCGGAACGTCAAGGTCGTCTCGCACGGTCCGAACAACGACGGCTGCGACCCCGAGTCGTCCTCCGACGTCCTCATCGAGGACTCGCTCTTCGACACGGGGGACGACTGCATCGCGCTGAAATCGGGCCGGAACGCCGACGGGAGGCGCCTCGCGACGCCCGTCGAGCGGGTCGTCGTCCGCCGCTGCGTCATGAAGGCGGGGCACGGCGGCGTCACGATCGGGAGCGAGATCAGCGGCGGGGCGCGCGACGTCTTCGCCGAGCGGTGCGAGATGTCGAGCCCCGACCTCGAGAGGGGGCTCCGCATCAAGACGAACGCCAGGCGCGGCGGCGTCGTGGAGAACGTCTTCGTGAGGGACGTGACGATCGGCGAGGTCGGCAGCGCGATCGACGTCGACATGCTCTACGAGGAGGGGGCCGACGGCGCGTTCCTCCCGACGGTGCGGAACGTCCGGGTCGAGCGGATGACGGTCGCGAAGGCGACCCACGCCCTTTTCCTCCGCGCCCTCGACGGAGCGCCTCTCCGAGCTCTCTCCGTCCGCGACAGCGTCTTCCGCGACGTCGCGAAGGGGAACCGGATCGAAGGGACCGTCGACCTCGACCTCTCGAACGTGACCTTCCTTCCGAGGAAGTAACGGGGTCAGGTCTACCTTCTACACTCTGCGTTCGAGGACCGATCGGAATTCGGGCTCGTGGAGGGTGCCGGCCTGCCGCGCTCCACGCTCCTCGGGCGCGCTCCACGGGTCGTGCGGTGTCGGGAGGCGGACTTGGGCGGCGGCCGGACCGTCGTGTCGCATGCCGCCGACGGGCCGTCGCGCTTACGATAGGCGTTCGGCGATGCGCGCGAAGGTCTCCTGCCTCCTCCCCCTCCTCCTCCTCGCGGCGTCGCCCGGCCGCGCGCAGGAGCCGGACCCGGTCCGCCTGACGGCCTCGCAGCTCGCGGACGCCGAGGTCGTGTCGCTCACACGCGCGTGGCGCTACGCGCCGGGGGACGCGCCGGGCCGCGAGGCTGCCGCGCTCGACGACTCGGGCTGGCCGCCCGTCCTGCCGGCGATGGCAGGCGACGGCGTGCCGGGGGACTGGCCCGGCGTCGGCTGGTTCCGGCGTCACCTTCGCGTCGACCCGTCCCTGCGACGAAGGCCCCTCGCGCTCCGGCTCGAGACGGCGGGGGCCGCGGAGGTCTACCTCGACGGGCGCCCCGTCCTCGCGGTCGGGCGGGGCGGCGGAGCGCCGCCGATCCCCTCGCCACGCCGCGAGGCGGTCCTCGTGACGCTTGCGGGCCCGAGCCACGTCCTCGCCGTCCGACATCTCTTCCCGCTCGGCGCCCGGGCTCCGCACGAGGGGATCGGGTTCGTCGTCTCGATCGCCGACCCCCGGCAGGGGGAGGAGGAGTCGGGCGACCCGGCGTGGCTCGCGGGGCTCAGGGGCGCGATCGTCGCGCTCCCGGTCTTCCTCGCGTTCCTCCACCTCGCCCTCTTCGGCTTCGACCGCCGGGCGCGAGAGAACCTCTTCTACGCGGTCGAGATGGCCTCTTTCGCTCTGATCGTCCTCCGCGAGTACCGCGAGGACCTCCTCCCGGGCCCGGCGTCGAGGGAAGCTCTCGGATCGGTCGGCCTCGGCGTTCCGGTCGTCGCGATCTTCTTCGGCCTGCTGACCTACTACGCGGTCCGGACGAACCCCGCGCCGCGGACCTGGCGCTGGTTCGCGATCGGGAGCCTCGTGCTTCTCGTCGCCTCCTACGCGGCGCCGAGCCTCGCAGGCTACGCGTGGATCCCGCTCTTCGTCGCGATGGTCGTGGAGATCACCCGGGTCGAGCGAGGCGGACGGACGGTGGAGCGCCGCGGCGCCGGCGTCTTCCTCTGGAGCCTCGCGGCCTTCGGCCTCACGATCGTCCTCCAGGTCCTCATCACGTTCGGAGCCCTCGAATCGGTGGCCGGGGTCCGCGCCGTCTACGTCTTCGGGATCGTCGCCTCGGCGATCGGAATGTCGCTCTACCTCGCGCGCTCGTTCGGCGAGGCGCGCCTCGCCGAGGCCGAGAACGAGCGGAAGGGACACGAGCTCGCCCGCGCCCGGGAGCTGCAGCTCTCGATGCTCCCTCGGGTCCTCCCGGAGGCCGCGGGGCTCGACCTCGCCGCCGCGTCGCACACCGCGACCGAGGTCGGGGGCGACTTCTACGACCTCCGCCTCGAGGAGGACGGGCGGCTCCTCGTCGCCTTCGGCGACGCGACGGGACACGGCCTCGCCGCGGGGATCCTCGTCACGGCTGCGAAGGCCCTCTTCACGTCGCTCCCTCCAGGAGCGCCGCTCCCGGACCTCCTCGCGGGCTGCGGGCGGACGCTCTCGCAGATGGGGCTCCCGCGGCTCCGGATGTGTCTCGCCCTCGCCCGCGTCTCGCCCCGCGAGGCGTCGATCGTCTCCGCGGCGATGCCCCCGGTCCTCGTCCACCGCGCCTCAACGGGTGGGGTCGAGGAGCTCGGCGCGGGGGCGCTCCCGCTGGGGAGCCGCGCGGGCGGCTCCTGCGAGGAGCGGCGGACCGCGCTGGGCCCCGGCGACACGCTCCTCTTCGCGACCGACGGCTTCCCCGAGCTGCGGAACCCGGCCGGCGAGGAGCTGGGCTACGGCGGAGCGGCGCGGGCATTCCGGCAGGCCGCCGCCGTCCCCCGCGCGGCGGACGTCGTCGCGCTCCTCGGCGAGGCGCTCGCGCGCTTCCGGGGCGCGCTCCCGCTCGAGGACGACGTGACCTTCCTCGTCGTTCGCGTCGGGGCGGGGAGCGGGGATGCGTCGACGGCGGGTTCGCCCGAGCGCAGACCCCCGCTGCCGGCCGCGTCGCCGATGAGCAGAGTGTAGAAGGTAGACCTGACCCCCCCCTCGAAGGGTGCTTACCATGGGGCCTCTCCGATGCGCGTGAAAGCACTCTCCGCCGCGGCGCTCCTCCTCGTGATGCTGGCGGCGTGGCTCGTCCACCGGCGGCCGCGCGAACGGGATCCCTCGTTCGACGCGCGCGTCGACTCGCCCGCCTTCCGGGGCGACGGTCCCGTCGTTCTCTTCGACGAGGGCCACCGGAACGCCCACGAGGCGGACGGCGCCTACGCGCCGTTCGTGGAGCTCCTCCGGAACGACGGGTGCCGCGTGCGCGCGCACCGCCTCGGCCTCTCCCGGGACGCGCTCCGGGGCGTCTCCCTCCTCGTCGTCGCGGGGGCGCGCGGGTCCAACGACGCGAACGACGCGCCCGCCTTCACGGATGGCGAGGCAGACGCGGCGGAGCGCTGGGTTCGGGAAGGAGGCGCGCTCCTCCTCGTCACCGACCACTGGCCCTTCGGCTCCGCGGCCGGGTCGCTCGCGGCCCGGTTCGGCGTCGCGATGGGAAAGGGGCTCGTCGAGGACGCCGCGCGCTGCGACCCGGAGCGGGGCGCGAGCCACCTCGTCTTCTCCGACTCGAACGGCCTCCTCGCGGACCATGCGATCGTGCGGGGCCGCGGCGGCTCCGAGCGCGTCCGGCGCGTGCTCACGTTCACCGGGCAGTCCGTCGCCGGTCCGTCGGGCTCGGTGGCGCTGCTCCGCCTCTCGGATTCGGCGGTCGAGTGGCAGGCGGCCGCCCCGCGCGTGACGCGGAACGGCGGCGACGTCCGGGTCGACATGGAGTACGGCGCCGCCCTTCCCGCGAAGGGGAGGGCCCAGGTCGTCGCGCTCGAGGCGGGGAGAGGGCGCGTCGTCGTCCTCGGCGACGCCGGGATGCTCTGTGCTCGGAGGGAGAGGGGCGGAGTGCGGGTCGGGATGAACGCCCCGGGCTACGACGACCGGCAGCTCGCGCTCAACGTCGTCCGGTGGCTCCTGCGGGCGCTGTAGCCCTTCCCCGCGACGCGACCCTCACGGGTGGAGACCCGCTTCCTTCGCGAGGTCCGCGATTCGCACCCTCGTCCCCGTCTCCGAGCTCGTGCGGGCGGCGATGCCGGTGAGGCACGACATCGCGCCGGCGCGGGAGTCGGGGACCCGGAGCTGCTCGGGGACGGCTTCCGTGCCGAAGACGGCGTCGAGGAGGCGCGGGTCGCCACCGGAGTGGCCACCGTCGCGCTTCTGAAGCGTCATCCGCTCCGGCTCCGTCCGGAAGGAGCGTGCGACGAGGACCTCGGTCTCGTACGGCACGTCCCAGCCCTGGCGCTCGAAGTCGCGGACCTCGATCCGCCCCTTCTCGCAGTTGAAGGCGAGCCGGAACCCCTCGAACGGCATGAAGGCGTTCACGGAGTAGCTCATCTGCGTGCCGTTCGAGTACGTGACCACGGCGTTCATCGTGTCCCAGATGTCGCAGTCCTCCCGGAAGACGCAGCCGTCGCGGAGGTAGCCGTCCTCGCCCGCGGCGCCGGCGTAGAGGGCCATCAGGCGCGGGTTCGCCGTCAGGTCGAAGAAGAACTCGCACGACCCCTTGTGCGGGCAGGCGCGGCAGTGCGTGCCGCGGAACGTGCCGTTCCTGCCGTAACGGCGGAGCGATGAGGAGGCCGAGACCTGGACGGGATCGGCCCCGAGCCACCAGTTCACGAGGTCGAAGTGGTGCGTCGACTTGTGGACCCAGAGGCTCCCGCCCTTCGACCTCAGCCGGTGCCAGCGGCGGAAGTAGTCGGCGCCGTGAAAGACGTCGAGGTACCAGGAGAAGTCGATCGACGTGACCTTCCCGAGGCCGGAGGTGCGGAGGAGCTGCCAGATCAGCTCGTTCTTCGGCGAATAGCGGTAGTTGAAGGCCATCGCGACCTTCCGCCCCGTCCGCTTCTCGGCCTCGACGATCGCCTTCAGCTGGTCGACCTCGGTCACCATCGGCTTCTCCGTGACGACGTCGACGCCGCTGTCGAGCGCCCGGACGATGATCCCGGCGTGCGTCGCGTCGACGGTCGTGACGGCGATCCGGTCGGGCCTCGCTTCGGCGAGCATCCGGCCGAGGTCCGCGTAGACGGGGGCCTTCGTCCCCATGAGGCCGTTCGCCGCCTCGGCCCTCTTCGTGTTGACGTCGCAGAGGGCGACGAGCTCGAGCGTTCCTCCGTGGCGCTTCAGCGCCTCGGCGCCCCACATCCCGGAGCCGCGGTGGCCGGGGCCGACGATGGCATAGCGGACCTTCCTCGACGCGGGGACGGCCGCGACGGCCGGGAGGCTCGAGACCGTGGCGGTCGCAGCGGCCGCGACGGCGGCTCCGGCGGCGTGGAGGAAGTCGCGGCGCGAGGGGTCGGGACGGGAGGGGCCTTCGTCGTGCGTCATGGAGCGCCTCTCTTCGACGGGCCGGAGGCGAGCTTCGCCTTCCAGGCGGTGTGGTCCTTCTCGAGGAGCGTCGCGGGGGAGTCGACGTACCAGGCGTAGCCGGTCCTTCGCTCGTGCTCGATCTCGCCGAGGCTCGAGCGGACGACGCCGTCCCGCCCGGAGAAGACGGGGCGATTCGTGCCGACCTCGTAGAAGCGGGCCCAGACGGGCGGCGCCGACGGGTCGGGCGTCGCGACGACGTCGACCCCGCCCGGGAGCTCCGGAGCGTCCCTGCGCTCGATGCGGAGGCCGTCGATCCGCGCGGAGCGGAGCCACGCGACGGCGGCGTCGACGGCGGCGACGACCTGCGGCGACGGATCGGGGAGCCGCATCAGGAAGCGGGCGACGCCGGCGCTCTCGGCGGAGGCGAGGGCGACCGGCTCGAACCTCCGCGCGGCGCTCGGCTTCAGCGTGACGGCATCGTGCTGCGCGCCCCAGGCCGTCGGCCTGCCGTCGACGACGACCTGGGCGGCGAGGATCGCCTCGACCCCCTTCGCGACGGCGGCGCGGGCCCGGGCGCGGAGCGTCTCGTCGGCCCACCCGAACGGCTCGCGTCCCTCGCCGACGTCGAGGAGGAGGTCGAGGACGCCCGTCATCGCCCCGTCGTTGAAGGTCACGTCGCGCGAGTAGTCGTCACGGAGCGGAAAGTACTGAGGCCAGCCGCCGCTGGGGTACTGGGCGGCGAGGAGGAACGCGAGGCCCCGCTCGGCCGCGTCGCGGAAGCGTCCGTCGCGGGCCGCCGCGTGGAGACGGGCGAGGAAGCGGACCTGGGTGAAGGTCGCGCCGTTGTCGATCGTCGTGTCGGTCTCGCCCCGCTCGGCGAGGAGGCGCTCGCGCTCGCCGGGGTCGAGGGCGCGGGTCATGTCGACGTTCTTCGGCCAGCCGCCGTTCGCGCGCTGCCAGAGGAGCAGGTTCTCTCCGATCGCCGCGGCCTCGGGGCTCGCGAAGAAGGCCGTTGGCCTTTCGAGGAGCGGGAGGAGGGAACGGACGCCGGCGACGGGCGTCCGGGCGCTCCGCGCGGGACCGTGGTCCGCGCGCCGGGCGGGCGCGTCCGATCTCTTCGGTGCCCCCGGACGGGAGACCGGAGAGCCGGCCGCGGGCGGTCTCGCCGCCGTCGACGTCTCGACGGCGGCGAGGCCGGGGGCGGCGACGTCCGCCGTCCCGCTGCGCGCCCCGCGCGCGAGGGCGAACGCCGGAGCGAGGTCGGGGAGGAGGCGCGCGAGCTCCCGCGCGACGAGCGCACCGAAGAGGGCGCTCCCCGCAGGCGAGAGGTGCGTCCGGTCGAGCGTGCCGTCCTCCTTCGTCGTCCCGAGGGCGGCGACCTCCGCGGGGCTCAGCGCGTCGACCGCATCGATCGAGAGGCGGTGCAGGTCGAGGAGCGGGACGCGCCGCTCCAGCGCGACCTGGCGGACGGCCTCGGCGTAGAAGCCGAGGTCGGACCTCACGCAGCCGGCCTCGTCGACGTACCGGCGGGTCAGCGGCGTCACGAGGACGGGACGCGCCCCGACGGCTCGCGCGCCGTCGACCATACGGGCGAGGTTCTCCCGGTACGTCGTGAAGGGGTCCGTCTCGCGCTCGGGGCCCTTCCCGGGCGCGTCGTTGTGGCCGAACTGGACCAGGACGACGTCGGGCCTCCCGGCGAGAGCGGCGTCCCAGAACCCCTCCTCGAGGAAGCTCTTCGTGCTCCGGCCCCCCTTCGCGTGGTTCGCGAGCGAGACGCCGGGACGGAGGAGCGCCGCGAATCCCGTCCCCCAGCCCTGCCGCTCCGTCACCGTCGAGTCGCCGGCGAGGGCGACGCGGAAGGGCCTCTCGAGCGCGGTGAAGCTCCACGTCGCGCCGCGGACGCGCCCTTCGGGGCCGAGCGTGTCGACGCGCCACGCGTAGCGCCTTCCCGGGACGAGCGGGCCGGTCTCCCAGCTCGTCGCGGGCGTCTCGAGGCGCGCGACGCGCGGGAGAGTGGCCGACGGGACCTCGCCCGCGGCGGGACCCTCCGGGACGGGGCCGAAGAAGAGCTCGTGCGCCGTCGCGCCCCGCGCGGCGAGCCAGCCGAGCCTGGCGCCGAACGGCGGGATCTCCCGCGCGCCGTCGTGCGGTCGGGGGAGGGCCGCGAACGGGAGGACGGCGGGGAGCGTCCCTTCCGGGTCCCACTGTCCGCAGAAGGTCCACTCCGGCGTGATCTCGGCGGGAGCCGGCGAGAGGTCGGCCGCGGCGAGGTTGTCGGACCACCAGGCGCGGTCGCCGTCCTCGCCGCGGCAGCCGTGGAAGAAGGCGCGCGGTTCCCAGGCGTAGCTCTCGGGGGCGTTCGGCTGATAGACCGGCCGGTCGGCCATCGAGGGGGAGAAGGCGCAGTCGAGGAGGTAGAACTGCCCGTCGCGGTTGTTGCGCCCGAGCGCGAACCCCGGGTCGCCGTCGAAACGCGAGGAGCGGATGACGAACCGGTGGTCGCGGTCCCTGCTCCCGTCGTGCCAGATCGCGGCCGTCGTGCCGTGGGCGATGAACCGGCTGTCGACGACGTACGCGGAGCCGCGCGGGCAGACGAAGTCGACCCACCCCTCGAACGTGCAGCCGGCGTGGTACGTCAGGCCGGTGAAGGCGTTCCAGAGGCTGAGCGTGTCGCCTCCCTCCGAGAGGACGTCCGCGTGGAGGAGCGCGATCCGCGTCGCGCTCCCGCCGCCGCGGACGGCGAACTGGTGGTCGCGGTCGCCGGTCGACGCGCCGTAGTCGTTCCGGATCGTCAGGTTCGCGAGGACGAGGTCCGTCACGTCGTCGCCGACGTTGACGACCGCGGCGCCCTGGTCGTCCGAGTGCGCCACGCGCCACTCGCGGCGGAGGATCCCCTCCTCGATCCGGGTCCGCGCGCGATCCTCGCCGACGATCGCGAGACGGCTCTTCGTGACGAAGAGCTTCTCGCGGTAGACGCCGTTCCGCACGAGGACGACGCGCGTCCGGGCCGCGGTCTTCGGGAGAGCGTCGAGGGCGTCCTGGACGGTCGTGAAGTCGCCGCTCCCGTCCTTCGCGACGACGAGGTCGACCCCGGCCGGGCGAAGCCTCGTCGCAGCGGCGTCGGGCGCCTCGGCGGCGAGGAGGACCGGGGAGAGCGCTGACGGGAAGCCCGCAGCGGATGCCGCGCCGAGCGCGGCGAAGAGCGCCGGGCGAACGACCGCGAGCGCCGCGGCGCGTGGGCGAGGACGGGAGAGGGACGGCGGGGCGGCCGTCGCGAGGCGTCGCGTCATCGTGTCTCCACCCGGAACCAGTCGACGTCGGCGAAGGCGTCGGCGCCGGCCGCCGGGAGCGGAGAGGCGAAGAGGGCGAGGCGCGCGCCGACCCAGGCTCCCTCGCGCGCGACGGTCTCCTCGCCGATCGGGGCGTACGCGATCCCGTCCTCGCTCGTCGAGAAGGCGAGCCGGGCGCCGCTTTCGACGGTGACGCGGAGAAGGAGGCGGCCGGAGCGGACGGGACGCCGCGCGACGACCCGCTCCGCGCCGCCTTCGAGGACCGCCGTCCCGGCCGAGAAGGCGGCGTCCCACCCGTTCGCTGTCCGGACGACGGAGACGGCCGCGACGTCCTTCCCGAGGACGGCGAGGCCGGCCCCGGCCCCGGGCGCATTGCCGTGCAGCTCGAGAAGGGCGGTGGCGACGAAGCGCTCGGCCGGGAACCGCGTCGTCAGAACGTTCGGGCGGTGCGCGATCGAGGAGGGCGCCGCGTCCGCCGTCGCGAGCGCGTGGAGGCGAAGGGCTCCACGCCGCTCCGTCAGCGAGGACCAGCGCGGCTCGGGGTTCGCTGCCCAGGCCCACATGGGCGAGAGCGCGAGGCGATCGAACTCGTCGGAGATCGGCGGGGCGAATCCCGCGACGTCGCGCGTCAGGGAAATCTCCCCGCGCATCGCCGTGCCGGGGAGCGCGTGCTCGAGGATCGGCTGCCCGACCCCGTCGCCGTCGGGATCCTCCCCGATCACGGGCCACCCATCCTCCCAGGCCACGGGCTGGAGGTGTGTGACGCGCCCGTACGGACCGCGGTCCTGGAAGTGGAGGAACCACGACTCGCCGGACGGCGTGTCGACGAGGGCTCCCTGGTGAGGGCCGTTGACGGCGGTCGGCCCTCGGGCGAGGACGGTCCGCGCCTCGTACGGGCCGCGGATGCTCCGCGACCTGAGGACGACCTGCCAGCCCTCCTTCACGCCCCCGGCGGGCGCGAAGAGGTAGACCCAATCGCCGCGGCGGTAGAGCTTCGGTCCTTCGATCGTCGGGTGGCGGGCTCCACCCTCGAAGATCGTCGATCCTTCGCCGACGACGGAGAGCCCGTCGTCCGAAAGGCGTCGCAGCGTCAGGACGCCGTTGAAGCCGGCGCGGCTCTTCGCCCAGGCGTGGACGAGCCAGAGCGACCCGTCGGCATCGCGGAACGGACACGGATCGATCCACCCTTTCGCCTCCGCGACGAGGCGAGGCGGCTCCCACGGACCGCGCGGGTCGCGGGCTCGCACGACGAAGATCCCGAGGTCGGGGTCGCCGTACCAGACCTGCCACCAGCCTCCGTCGTATCGGATCGACGGGGCCCAGACGCCCCCGCCGTGCCGCGGGACGTCGTACCGGGGCGACGGAAGGCGGGGCGCCGCGTGTCCGGCGAGCTCCCAGCGGACGAGGTCCTTCGAGCACAGGAGCGGGAGGCCCGGCACCTCGTGGAAGCTCGACGCGACGAGCCAGTACTCGTCGCCGGCGCGGGCCACGTCGGGGTCGGACCAGTCGGCGAAGAGGATCGGATTCCGGTAGACGGCCGGCGCCGCGGAGGGGCGCGCCTCCGGCCGCGGCCCGGCGGGCCGGGCCGTCGCCGAGGCGAGGAGGATCCCGAGAAGGAAGCTCCCCGCGACGGCGAGGGATCGCGCGCCCGAGCCAGGGCGCCCCCGTCGCATTCGAGGAGTCTAGCAGTGGTAATACCATTGTGTCGCGTGAAATCGTGGGCTACGATCGCCGGGCATGAAGCGATCCGGGAGGCCCAGGAGCAGGGGAGAGGGGCGAAGCGGCATTACGAGCTCTTCCCTCGCGGTTCCGGCGGGTCAGGGGCCGTGCCCTTCGCCGCTCCGGTCCGTCGGCGCCCGGACCCGGTTCCACATGATTTGGAATGACCACTTGAAGCAACAGGAGCGTTCGTGATGCGTCGACCCCTCCTCGCTGCCGCTGCGCTCGCCGCGGCCGTCACGCTTTCCGCCGCGGCCGAGCCGCCGGCGTCCGATCCGGTCGCCGCGACCGGGCGGAGCGACCCGTCGTTCACGCAGCCGTCCCTGGCGCCGGGCGTCGACTACACGCTCCCGTCCGAAGCGGAGGTCCTCTCGACGCTCGACAGGATCCGCGGGCACTTCGAGCGCTCGACGCAGTACGCGATCGTCGACACGAAGACGGGCGCCCCCGTGACGGACCTCTCGACGCCGTCGAAGAGCGCGGGGATCGACACCCGGAACGGAGAGTTCATCGACTGGACCTACTCGATGGGGGTCGTCCTCGGCGGGATGCTTCAGGCGACGGACGTCACGGGGGACCCGCGCTTCGCGGCCTACACGCAGAAGAACTTCGACTTCATCTTCACGCACCTCCCGTACTTCCGGGCGCAGGCGAAGGCGTTCGGCCCCCAGAAGGACGGCTACCGCCGCCTCCTCGACATGCACGAGCTGGACGACTGCGGCTCGATCGGCGCCGCGCTCGTCCAGGCCTACGCCCGGAAAAAGGACCCTCGCTACCTCGAGGGGATCGACCTCGTCGCAAGGCACATCGGGACGAAGCAGCCGCGCCTTCCCGACGGGACGCTCTGCCGGCCGCGCCCGCAGCCCGTCTCCCTCTGGATCGACGACGCCTGGATGAGCATCCCGTTCCTCGCGCGGATGGGGGAGCGGACGGGCGAGCGGAAATGGTTCGACGACGCGGCCCGCCAGGTCCTCGGGATGTCGGCGCGCCTCTTCGACGAGAAGAAGGGGCTCTACGACCACTCCTGGTACGAGAACGCCCTGCCCGTCGACCCGAAGTTCTACTGGGGGCGCGGCGCGGGCTGGATGCTCATGTCCATGGCGGAGCTCCTGACGCTGATGCCGGAGGACCACCCCGACCGGACGAGAGTCCTCGACCAGTACCGGAGGGCCGTCGCGGGCGTCGGCGCGGTGCAGGGGGGGACGGGGCTCTGGCACCAGCTCCTCGACAGGGAGGACAGCTACCTCGAGACGTCGGCCTCGGCGATGTTCGTCTTCGCGATCGCGAGGGGCGTCAACCGCGGCTGGCTCTCGACGGCGTGGGCCCCCGTCGCCCAGAGCGGCTGGCAGGCGGTCGCGCGGCGCGTACAGCCCGACGGGCGGATCGAGGGGATCTGCGTGGGGACGACGGCGGCCTACGACGCCGTCTACTACTACAACCGACCCACCGACCTCGGCGCGATGCAGGGCTACGGCGCGACGATCATGGCGGGCGCGGAGATGATGACGATGCTCCGCTCCTTCGACGTCGAGAAGAAGCTGAACACGTTCCACTGGCGGGTCCGCACGCCTCCGGCGAAGCCGGCGGGGACGCCGTGAAGCTCGAGCACGTCGCCCTCCTCGTCTCCGACCCTCCCGCGATGGCCCGCTGGTACGCGGAGCACCTCGGGATGCGCGTCGTGAAGGCGAGCGACGAGGCGCCGGGCCTCGCCCGCTTCCTCGCGGACGCCGAGGGGACGAGCATCCTCGAGACGTACGCCTCGGACGTCCACCCGGTCCCCGACTACCGCGCGCTCGACCCGGCCCTCCTCCACGTCGCCTTCGCGACGGGGGAGATCGGCGCCGCGCGGGAACGCCTCGTCGCGGCGGGGGCGACCCCGCTCGGGGAGATCACCCAGAACGCCGCCGGCGACCGGTTCGCGATGCTCCGCGACCCGTGGGGTCTCGCGCTCCAGCTGGCGCAACGCGCCCGGCCGCTCGTCGGCCGGGCCGAGGAGGAATCCAGGTGACTACGGAAACAGCGGACATCGGCCTCGTCGGGCTCGCGGTCATGGGCGAGAACCTCGTCCTGAACATGGAGAGCCGGGGCTTCACCGTCGCCGTCTACAACCGGACCGTCGACAAGGTCGACGCGTTCACCTCGGGGCGCGGGAACGGGAAGAGGATCGTCGGGACCCGCTCGATCGCGGAGCTCGTCGCCTCGCTGAAGCGGCCGCGCCGGGTGATGCTCATGGTCAAGGCCGGGAAGCCGGTCGACGACTTCATCGCGCAGCTCCTCCCGCACCTCTCGCCGGGCGACGTCGTCATCGACGGGGGTAACTCCCACTTCCCCGACACGATCCGGAGGACGAAGGAGCTCGAGGCGAAGGGGCTCCTCTTCATCGGGACGGGAGTCTCCGGCGGCGAGGAGGGGGCGCTCCTCGGACCCTCGATCATGCCGGGCGGCTCTCCGGCGGCCTGGCCGCACGTCGCGCCCATCTTCCGAGCCATCGCCGCGAAGGTCGAGGACGGGACCCCCTGCTGCGACTGGGTCGGCCCGGACGGCGCGGGGCACTTCGTGAAGATGGTCCACAACGGGATCGAGTACGGCGACATGCAGCTCATCTGCGAGGCGTACGAGCTGATGTCGCGGCTCCTCGGGATGACGGCGCCCGAGATGCACGAGGTCTTCGCCCGCTGGAACCGGGGCGACCTCGACAGCTACCTGATCGAGATCACGCGCGACATCCTCGCCGTCCGCGACGGCGACGGGACGCCGCTCGTCGACAGGATCCTCGACACCGCCGGGCAGAAGGGGACGGGCAAATGGACGAGCGCCGCCGCGCTCGACCTCGGCGTCCCGCTCACGCTCATCTCCGAGGCGGTCTACGCCCGCGCGCTTTCCGCGATGAAGGAGGAGCGCGTCGCGGCCGCCAAGCTCCTCGCCGGGCCGAAGTGCGCCTTCGCGGGGGACCGCGCCGCCTTCGTCGACGACCTCGAGAAGGCGCTCTACGTCTCGAAGCTCGTTTCCTACGCTCAGGGCTTCGCCCTCATGCGGGCCGCGGCCGCCGAGCACGGCTGGCCCCTGGACTACGGCTCCATCGCCCTCCTCTGGCGGGGCGGCTGCATCATCCGGTCCGCCTTCCTCGGGAAGATCAAGGAGGCGTTCGACGCGAACCCGGCCCTCCCGAACCTCCTCCTCGACCCCTACTTCCTCTCGAAGGTCGAGGCGGGGCAGTCCGCGTGGCGGAGGGTCGTCGCCGCCGCGGTGACGAACGGCGTCTGGGTGCCCGCCTCCGCGACGGCGCTCGCCTGGTACGACGGCTACCGGAGCGAGCGCCTCCCGGCGAACCTCCTCCAGGCCCAGCGCGACTACTTCGGCGCGCACCTCTACGAGCGGGTCGACCGTCCGCGCGGGGAGTACTTCCACACGAACTGGACGGGGCGCGGCGGGACGACGGCCTCCTCGGCGTACGGGGTCTGAGGCCGGTTGACACCCCCCCTCCTCCAGACTTCAATTGGAGGCATGAGGTGAAGGTGAAAAGTGGTCTCTTCTGCTCGCTGTTCCTTCTCGTCATCGGCTTGGCCGTCTCACCAAGAGCGTACGCGGTCGACGTAGAGGTGGAGCATCAGCAGACCCCGTCCGACGCATGCACTCAGGATCCGTTTCAGGCCTATTGGAGCGGGTTCCTCTGTGGCAACAACGTCTGGAATCCCGTGAACTGCAACGAGTGCGTCACAACGTTCTCGGAGACGGGGTGCCAAGATGTGGAATCGAACGGTGCGGGAGGGTGCGTGCACGACAACGGCAAGTGCTACGGTTGGGGCAACTGTACCCACACGGGCTAGTTCGTGAAGGGCACCCCTGGTCCGCTCCTCGTCCCTGCGATCCTCCTCGCGGCCGCGGTCAACGCACAGGGCAGCTCCATTCGGGTGGAGCTGTCTTCGGCGCGACCGGAGAAGGTCTCGGTCGTCCTTCTCGCCAAGTCCTTCGACGCGAGCCGGGAGCCGATCGCGGTCCCCATCAACTTCGAGCCCGGGGAGAAGGACGCGGAGGCGGTGCTGCCCGACGGAGGCGTCTGGGTGGTCGAAGGGCGAGCCGCGGGCTACTGGTCTCCCTCCGTCGCGGTGGGAAGCGGTCAGTCCGCTCGACTCGTCCTGAATCGGACGTGTCGGGTTTCGGGCGTCCTGGAGTCCGGGCTGCCTGAGCCGGTCTCGGTTCGCTTGGAGGAGCGGCCGGGTGGCGCGAAGCCGCCGACGACGGACAAGCTCCCGTGCGCGGTGGACAAGCCGGGGGCGTTCACGTGCGAGGTGCCAGCGGGTGATTGGGGAATCTCCATCAGGGTGCCTGGCCGAGTCCCTCACTACGAGCTCGAGAAGACCCTTCAGCCGGGGGGAGAGATCGGGCTCGGAGCGATCCGTCTCTCCTCGGGGGCCTCGCTGGCGGGGTGGGTCACCGCGGACGAGCCGGGTTGGAAGGCCGCGGCGGCGAGGGCGTATCTCAGGGGCCTGGGAAGGTCCGAAGCGCTTCCCAAGAGCCCGGACGCGTCTGTCTCAGAGCGAGGTTTCTTTCAGATTGGAGGAGTGAAGCCCGGCCAGTACCAGGTCGTGGTCGTTCAGCCGGGCTACTCCAGGGCAGTGAGAGGCGTCGAGGTCAAGGAGTCGCTGGAGGCGTTCCTGAACGAGCCCCTCGTCCTCGGCAAGGCCCGGGAGCTGAGTCTCGCAGTCGTTCCTCCCGCCGGGCCGGACGGGGAACCCTGGACGGTCGAGATTCGGGACGCCCCGTCGGCGGCGCCCGGTGCCGTCATCGGGGCAGGCGTCGCCCACGGAGGCAAGCTCCGATGGCGCGAGCTTCGCTCGGGCCAGCGGTACTGGATCTCCCTGAAGACGTCGGTGGGCGAGCACTGGTTCTTCGAGGAAGCGGGTTTCGTCGCGGACGAACCGATCGTGGAACACACCGTGCGTGTAGAGCTCGAGCCGGTCTCCGGGAAGCTGTTCCGCGGAGAGCAGCCGCTTCGCGCCGAGCTCGTCTTCGGCCTCAGGCAGAACCTGCGGATCAGGATGGAGTCGGATGGGGAAGGCCGGTTTCTTGGAGTCTTGCCCAGTCTCGGCAGGTGGGGGGTCCGGATCACCTCTGCGGAGAACTGGATCAAGCGGGACGTGGAGGTCGATGTTGTCCGGGCGCCGTCCGGCTCCGGGGAGGTGGAGATCCGCCTGAACGACCTGGCTCTCTCCGGCGTGCTCGTTGACGAGGCGGGATCGCTCGTCGAGCGTCCGGCATACGTCCTAGTCCTGAACCCCGGCGGCCGCGGACCCGAGCAGGTCAAGTCGGAAAGGGGCCGATTTCGGGCAGGAGGCCTGCCTCCGGGGGAGTACGTGCTGAGCGCGGACACGCCGGACCTGGCGAGCGATCGTGTCGCCGTGCGTCTCGTAGAGGGCGAGGATCCCGAAACCGTCCGCCTCGTGATGAAGAAGAAGAAGAGGCTCGCGCTTCGCGTCGTCGGCCCCGAGGGGGCGCCGATCCCGAGAGTCTCCGTCGCCATCTCTCCGGGTCCGGGGTCCGTCCCAGGTGTCACGCGCTTCCGCTGGACCGGCGAGGACGGCCGGCTCGACTGGACGGAAGTGGCTCCAGGGGAGACGAGTCAGTGCCTGACCCTGTACGGCGGGAGCCAGTACGCCGTGAGGATCCTGAACGCACCGGTCGGACCGGAGGAGCAGGTGATTCAGCTCGACGGTATCGGCGGCACTCTCTCCACGAATCCGGAGGCTGCGCCGGTGGACGTCGTCTTGTTCCACGACGGGTGTTACACGACACGTGGGCACTTCGGGCGCTTTCGACACAAGGACTTCCCCCTGCTTGCCCCGGGGACCTACACCCTTTGCGCGGTGCCCGCCTTTCGACCGACCGAGGCGTGCTCCACCGGAGTCCTCAGACCCTTGGAGTCCCTGGCGCTGCGACCGCGATAGGCGGGATGCTCGCCAGGAGCGGCAGCGGAACGGGCAGGCAAGTCCCTGGCGAAGTCGACGCGCGGGACCTGCGTCGCTCGCGGGGTCGTTCGCGTGGCGAGGGGCGTGCGGCGAGGGCGAGCGCCGCGGGGAGAGACGGCCGGCTCGCTCGGGCTGTCCGGGTCCCTCTACGGCATGCCCGACGGGCAAGGGGGCCGGGCGGCGCCGACGAACCCACCCCGACGACCTGAAACGAAAGCGGGGCGCCCGGAGGCGCCCCGCTTCGGAAGCCGATCGGGTGCGGCGGCCTACTGGGCCGTCACCGTCACGTCGTCGAGGGTCATGTTGTTGCCGTAGGCGCTGATCCCGAGGAAGCCGAGGTAGACCGTCTGGCCCTTGTAGGCCGAGAGGTCGAGCGTCACCTGCGCCCAGCCGGTGCTGCCGTTGTACCGGGAGATCGCGGAGCCCACGTTCGTGAAGGTCGTGCCGTTGACGGAGACCTGGGGCTGGATCCGGTCGTTGTAGGACGAGTAGCCGGTGTCGTGGTACATCCAGAACTTGAGCGTGACCGTCGTGTACGAGCTCGACACGGCGAAGCCGGAGGCCCGGTAGACGCGCGTCTGGCTCCCGCTCGAGGCGTTGTAGGAGTTGAACTTCGCGAGCTTCGTGCCGCCGTGCGGCGACGTCGTGGGATAGGTCGAGGAGGTGGCGAATGTCCAGGAGCCCGCGGTGCCGGAGGTGTCGACCTGCGACCAGCCGGTGCTCTCGAAGCCGTCGCTGAAGAGCGTCGTCTCGCCGCCCCCGCAGCTCGCCGTGAAGTTCACCCCCGTGACGTTCGCGGAGGAGACGGTCACGGAGCGGGAGGTCGGGGTGAAGGTGCAGCCGCTCTTGGCGGGCGTCACGGTGTAGGTGCCGTTCGCGAGGCCCGTGATCGAGTAGTTGCCCGAGGCGTCGCTCGTCGCGGACTTCGTGCCGGCCGTGACCGTGGCGCTCGCGGTCCCGGCGCTGCCGGAGACGGTGTAGGTCGTCCCGCCGAGCGTGTACGTGCCCGTCACGGTGTAGCTGCCGGCGGCGTAGCCGTAGACGCCGAGCCACCAGGTCGTCGCGGTCGGGTTCGTCGCCGAGCAGGTCTCGTTGCCCGAGGAGCTGTAGGGCCGGCAGATGTAGGAGGAGGACGTCGGCTTGGCGCCGGACTGGGTGTAGATGTCGATGTCGGCGGTCGCGCTCGTCGTCGCGAACGTCAGGTTCGTTGCGCCGGAGGGGACGGCGATGTAGTAGTACTTCCAGGCGCTCTTCGCGACGCTCTGGCCGGTGAGGGGGACGCCGCTCGTGAGCGGCGTGTCCCCGCTCGGGCAGGAGGCGGTGAAGTTGACGCCGGTGACGTTCGCCGAGGTGATCGTGACGGACTGGCTCGCCGGGCTGAACGTGCAGCCCGTCTTCGACGGCGTGACCGTGTAGGTGCCGGGGGCGAGGCCCGCGAGGGCGTAGGCGTTCGACGCGTCGCTCGTCGCCGAGGCGCTGCCGGCCGTGACGGTCGCGCCCGCGGTCCCCGCGTTCCCGGAGATGCCGTAGGTCGCCGCGGCCGTCGCCGTGAAGCCGACCCCGGTGACGTTCGCCGAGGTGATCGTGACGGACTGGCTCGCCGGGCTGAAGGTGTACCCGGAGCGGCTCGGGGTCACGGTGTAGGTCCCTGCGGCGAGGCCCGAGATCGTGAAGGTGCCCGTGGAGCTCGTCGTGGTCGAGGCGGAGCCCGCGGTGACCGTGACGCCCGACAGGCCCGAGCCGCTCAGGGTGACCGTGCCGGAGATGCTGTACGTCGTGCCGCTGCCGGAGTCCGTGACCTTCGCGGTCCAGATCTCCTCCTTGGCGGCGTTCCGGCGGTCGGTCCAGGAGGGGAAGAAGACGCCGGCGTAGCCGGAGAGACCGTTGTAGTCGCCGTACTGGTTCCCGGAGTCGGCGCCGGACGACGTCTCGTCGGTCTGGGCCGTCGTCACCTTGACGGCCGTGCCCCACGTGGCGCCGTCGTCGAAGGACGACTGGTAGTAGACGTGCGTCTTCTTCCGGCCGGTGTCCTCGACCGTGTCGTAGTACATGACGCCGATCGCGCCGCTCGTCTCGTCCACGGCGAGCCACGGGTTGAACTGGTCGTTCTTGTTCGTCTGGTTGTTGATCTTGACCGGCGACGACCAGGAGGTCCCGCCGTTCGTCGAGCGGGCGAACCAGATCCGCGTCTTGCAGGCGGAGGTCGTGGAGGAGCCCGGCTCGCTCGAGGCCGACGTGCAGCCGGTCTCACCGGAGAGGTCCGTCCAGACCGCGTAGACGAGGTTCTTCGTCGCCGTCCGGTAGGCGCCGCCGGTGACGTAGATCAGGATTCGCCGCCCGTTGAAGGCCGGGACGCCGATGTCGTACGAGTCGTACGTCGTCGCCAGCTTCGTCGGGGTGCCGTAGCTCGCCCCGCCGTTCGTCGACTTGACGAGGTAGAGGCCGCGCGAGCCGGTGTCGGGCCAGAATCCGAAGACGTCGCCGTAGGAGTTCGTCTTCACGTCGGAGCCGATGGCGGTCCCGGTCGTCTCGCTGCCGCTCACCTTGATCGGCGTCGAGAGCCAGCCGGACGCGTTCCGGCGGTTCATGTAGGCCGGGGCGCCGTCGTGCCAGATCGCGTAGATGTAGTCCTTGTAGGGGGACGAGGCGCTGTGGTCGACCCAGACCATCTGCTTGTCGGTGTTCGTCTGGGAGCCGGAAATCGTCGCGTCGTAGGTCCAGGTGCGGCCCTGGTCCGTCGACTTGTACATCCGGACCTGGAGGACCGTCCCGGCGCTGTTGATCCCCATCGTGGACGACCAGGCGGTGCCGTCGGAGGTCCAGTCGACGGTCGGGTCCGAGTTGAAGGCGTCGCTGCCGTAGCCCGGCAGGTACGTCTGCCCCCAGGTCGTCCCGCCGTCGAGCGAGTAGAACTGCGCCTGGAAGCCGCTGCCGCTGATGTTGTTCGAGGCGCCGATGATCTGGCTCGGGTTCCAGTAGTTGATCCGGATGTCGGACTCGCTCCTGGCCGAGGACTGCGCCCCGGAGATGCGGTAGTTCGTCCCGACCGACGTGGCGAGGGCCGTGACCGAGAAGGCCTCGGCGCCTTCGGGCTGCTCTCCGATGCCGTCCGGCGGGTTCTCGTAGCCGGCCGCGAAGCTCGCGTCGGGCAGGGAGGGCCGGAGGTCCTGGTGGGACATCATCCACTCGTAGACTTCCTTGAGGACGAACGGGTAGCCGCCCGTCGGGTCCTCGGCGGTGTAGTGCCCGTCGGGGTTCGCCTTCCGCCAGACGACCTTGAGCCACGGCGGGACTCTCCCGGGGGTCCGCTTCTCGTCCTCGCGGAGCAGCGAGAAGTCCTGGTTCTCCCGGATGAGCCGGTCGAGCGCGGTGCCCGGCCGCGCTCCGGCGCTCCGGAGCTGCTCGTCGAGCGTCGGCCAGCGCCGAAGCTCGTCCTGCGCCCACGACGACGAGGATGCCGCCAGAAGGAGGCTCGAGAAAACGAAGACGAGGGCCCGGAGGGCCCGGTGGTTCGACATGCGACCTCTCCTCACGTGAAAGTCGGACTTCGAGCTTGTGACCTGGATCACGGGCCTCTGGACTCAAGACTCGTGCCGTGAGGTTGAGGCGGCGGAACAGCAGAATCCCGCCCCGGGTGGAAGCGATTCTGATCCGGCGGGAGGGCTCAGGCGGGTCAGTCGACTCGAGCTGGTCAGGAGCTGACCCGGACCGAAGCGAGAAACGGAGCCGGCCTCCGGCTCCGTTTCTCGCGCCCTCGCAGGCGCTGCGCCGTCGTCAGCCCTGCCTCAGCGGCTCGAGCCGCGGGGCGAGGAGGTGGTGGATGCCGAAGGCCACGAGGTAGGCCGAGGCGCACACCGCGAAGAGGATCGCGTACCCCTGCGTGGCGGGCATCCGGTCGAGGAGCCACCCCGAGAACCAGGGGAAGAGGATGCCGCCGACGGAGCCCGCCATGCCGCCGAGCCCGACGATCGTCGCGACGTCCTTCTTGGCGAAGACGTCGGAGACCGTCGTGAAGAGGTTCGCGGACCAGGCCTGATGGGCCGAGCCGGCGAGGCCGATGAGGAGGACCGCCGGCCAGTCGCCGACGCTCGTCGCGCCGAGGATCGGGAGGACGCAGAGGGCGTAGAGGAACATTCCCGTCTTGCGCGCGCGGGTCACGCTCCACCCCTTCTTCGCGAGGTGCCCGGTCAGCCAGCCGCCCGCGATCGAGAGGACGGTGACGATCGCGTAGATCGTCACGAGGTGGACCCAGCTCTGCTTGATGACGAGGCCGCGGGTCTTCTTGAAGTAGTCGGGGAGCCAGATGAGGAAGAACCACCAGACCGGGTCCGTCATGAACTTGGCGACGATGAAAGCCCAGGTCGCCTTGAGCTTCAGCGCGGCGCCCCAGCCCATCGGCGTCCCGCCGGCGGCCGCCTCGTCCGCGTCGCTCCGGATGTGGGCGAGCTCGCGCGGGTCGAGCCCCTTCCGCTTCTCGGGGACGTCGTAGAACGGGATCCAGACGAGGAGCCAGAGGAGGCCGGCGGCGCCGGCGAGGACGAAGGCCCAGCGCCAGCCGAACGCGATCGCGATCGCGGGGACGAGGGCGGGGGCGACGATCGCCCCGACGTTCGTCCCCGAGTTGAAGAGCGCCGTCGCGAAGGCGCGCTCCCGCTTCGGGAACCAGAGCGCCACGGCCTTGATCGCCGCTGGGAAGTTCCCCCCCTCGCTCGCTCCGAGGGCGACCCGCGCGGCGAAGAAGCCGCGGACGGAGCCGACGGCGGCGTGACCGATCGCCGCGAGGCTCCAGAGGACGAGCGAGACCGCGTAGCCGATCTTCGTCCCGTACCTGTCGACGAACCAGCCGAACGCGAGGAGGCCCACGGCGTAGGCCCCCTGGAAGGCGGAGTTCACCATCCCGAACTGCTCGTTCGTCCAGCCGAGCTCGACGTCGAGGAACTCCTTGACGAGCGCCAGGATCTGGCGGTCGATGTAGTTGATCGTCGTCGCCAGGAAGAGGAGGGCGCAGACGACCCAGCGGTAGCGGCCGATCCGGGTGGCTCCGTCCTCGACGTTCGTCCCCATCGTCTCTCTCCGTTCCGTTCCGTTCCGCGTCACGCGACGAGGTCGCGCTGGAAGGCGTCGAGGTCGCCGAAGGCGTCGAGCCGCGCCCGCGCACGCTCGACCCGCTCGCCGGGCGCGAGGCCGGTCGCCCCGGCGAGGAAGAGGATGTACGACGCGACGCGCTTCGCGTAGAGAAGACGCGCGACGTCGCCGATCCCGTAGAACCGCGCCCGCTGGGCGTAGCCGGCGGCTCCGTGGTCCCCGAGCCGCCCGGTCGAGCCGCCGGCCGCGAGGACGAAGAGGAAGTTGTACTCGAAGAAGAACATGTGGTCGGGCGAGGGGGGCATCCCGCCGAGGACGGCCCGGAGCGCCTCGGGCGAGGCGAAGGAGCTCCCCTCCTCCCGTCCCTCGTGCGCGAGGGCGTGCCGGACGAAGTCCCGCGCGTACGTCCGCCTCACGGCGTCGTCCGAGAAGGCGCCTTCGACTGCGAGGTCGCGCGTGAAGGCGTACCAGTCGTTCCAGAGCTCGCGGTCGCGCGGGTCCGGCGCGTGCGAGAGGGCGACGCCCATCTCGTAGGTGTACCGGCCCGAGGTCTTGATCTCGAGCCCCTGGCCCGTCACCTCGCCGGCGACGCGGTAGTTCGACTCCGACTTGCCGCTCCCCGAGTGGAACCCGATCGAGGTCCCGAAGGCGCGCGCGACGGACGAGAGGACCTCGACGTTCCTCCGGAGCTCCGCGTCGTCGGGGTAGGGGAAGTTCTTCTGGAACCCGAGGGCCGGCGCGACGAAGTGGACCTCGAGCCCGTGCGCCTCGGCGAGGGCGAGGCAGAACGCGAGCGTCTCGGGGCTCGTCCGGCCGGGAAGCTCGTCGACGGAGAGCTCGCGGAAATAGCGCCGGCCGACCTCGGTCGTGAAGAGCTCACGCCTCACGCGCGCGTAGGCCTCGTCCCGGCGTTTCATCTTCCGCATCGCGGGGAGGAGCGTCGCGAAGAGCTTCCGGGCGGCGGCGCCGTCGACGGAGAGCCCGAGCGGGGCGAGCCGCTCGAGGACCCGCGAGAAGAGGCGCTCCGCGCCGAGCGCGCCGAACGCGCGGTCGACGTCGGCCGCCGTCTCGAGCGCGGGCGCGGCGGCGAGCTCGGGCGAGAGGTCGAACGTCACGTAGCTCGCGAAGGCGCAGCCCTTCGCGAGCTCGTCCTCGATCGCGTCGAAGCGGCCGCCGATCGGCTGGTGGTCCGCGTTGAAGCCCCAGGGGACCCGCCGCCGGTGGAATCCGCACTTCAGGTACGTCGCCACGGCCGCGTGCGTCATCCCCTCGACGGACTGGCCCTGGTGCCCCTCGGGGACCGAGCCGCCGATGAACGGGAAGGGGACCGAGGCGAGCCGCCCCTCGAGCATCGCGTCGACGTCGTAGACGAGCTCGCGCGGGATCGAGTTCTGGTTCGCGGTGAGCGGGAGGCCGAGCTCCTTCATGACCCACGCGACGGCGGGCCAGTGGAGCGTCGTGAAGCGGGCCCCGATGCCGAGGCTCGAGCGGGCGAGCGTGCCGCGCGCCGCCGGGAAGACCGTCGAGGCGGGGTCGTCCTCCTGGACGAGGTTCTTCAGCGGTGCGAGCCCCTCCCAGAGGAGCGGGACGAGCTGGAAGCCGCCGCCGAGCGGGGCCGCGCCGGGGAGCGGGATCGGGCCGCCGCCGTCGACGAGGAGGCCGGCGTCGCCCGTCGCGCGCTCCTCGACGAGGAGGAGGCGCCAGGGCCCGACGGCGAGCTCGGAAGCGGGGAAGAGGTCGACGAGGCCGGCGGCGACGCGGTACGTCCCCGAGGGGAGGGAGCGCGCGAGCGCCGCGAGCTCGGGGAGCGCCCCGCGGACGGCCTCCTCGAGCGAAGCCGGGTCGAGGCAGAGGTCGGGGGAGACCGCGGGGTTGCCCCGGATCCGGAGCGAGGCGGCGAGGAGGAATCGGTTGATCGCCCGTGTGTCTTTCATCGCGCCCTCGTCGGCACGTCGTGCCGACCGGTCAGATGCTCGTGGCGTGGAAGCCGCCGTCGACGACGAGCTCCGCGCCCGTGATGAAGCCGCCCGCCTTCCCGCTCGCGAGGAGGAGCGTCGCGCCGACGAGCTCGCGGGGCTCGCCGAAACGTCCCATCGGCGTGTGGCCGAGGATCGACGCGACCCGGTCGGGGGTGAGGACCTTCCGGTTCTGCTCGGCGGGGAAGAAGCCCGGGACGAGGACGTTGACCCGGATCCCGAGGGGCGCCCACTCGCGCGCGAGGTTCTTCGAGAGGTTATGGACGGCGGCCTTCGAGGCCGAGTAGGTGAAGACGCGCGAGAGGGGCGTCAGCCCGGACATCGATCCGACGTTGACGACGCTCGCGCCGACGCCCTCCCTCCGCGCGCGCTCGACGAGCCACGCGCCGAAGACCTGGCAGGCGAGGAAGACGGCCTTCGTGTTGACGGCGAGGATCCGGTCGATCTCCTCCTCGGGGATCTCGAGGAACGGGCGCGCGGAGTTGATCCCGGCGCCGTTCACGAGGACGTCGATACGGCCCGAGCGCGCGAGGACCTCGGCGAGGAGCGCTTCGAGGCCGGTCTTCGACGTGACGTCGCAGGACGCGAACCACCCGCGGCCTCCCGCCGCGGCGATGCGCGCAAGGCGGGCGCCTGCCTTGCCGGCGTCGCGCCCGACGAGGACGACCTCGGCCCCGGCCTCGGCGAGCCCCTCGGCCATCGCGCCGCAGAGCTCGCCCGTGCCGCCGACGACGACCGCGACCTTTCCCCCGAGCTCGTACGGGTCGTTCATCGCGCCTCCTTCCCGCCCGCGCCGGTTCGCCGCCGCGAGGGCGCCTTCGAGCATAAATGGTAAATCCACTTCATGCACGTGGATTCTATGTGAGTTGACCGAAATGACCGTCGCTCTCGTTTTCAGCGAATCTCGAGGGGTATCGTGAAGCCGGGCTTGACAAGTGGTAAAGCCATTGGCATCGTTCGGGCGCGCCGAGAGACCGGCCGGGCAGGCCGCGGCGCGGGGAGAGCGCGATGCGGATCGGCCACGGGCGGGAAGGGAAGCCCCTCGGGGCGGAGGAGGTGCGCGAGGTCGTCGCCCGGGCGGCGGCCGCCCTCGACCGGCGCTGGCGCCGGATCCTCGTCCTCGTCCCCGACGGGACGAGGACGATGCCGCTCCCGCCGCTCGTCGACCTCCTCGAAGCCGAGGTGGGCCCGTCCGTCGACGCGCTCGACTACCTCGTCGCCCTCGGCACCCACCGCCCGATGACGGACGAGGCGCTCTCATCGCTCCTCGGCCGCCGGGTCCGGAACGGGCGCGCAGGGAGGAGCCGGGTCTTCAACCACTCCTCCGCGCCGGAGGCGCTGACCTGCGTGGGCGTCCTGACGGCCGGCCAGGTCGCCGAGATCACGGGCGGGCGCCTCGTCGAGGAGGTCCCGGTCCGCGTGAACCGGCTCGTCCTCGAGTACGACGCGCTCCTCGTCTGCGGTCCGGTCTTCCCGCACGAGGTCGTCGGCTTCTCGGGCGGCAACAAGTACTTCTTCCCGGGCATCGCCGGGCCCGAGGTCATCAACCTGACGCACTGGCTCGGGGCGCTCCTCTCGAGCTACGAGGTGATCGGCTCGGGCTACACGCCGGTGAGGGCGCTCATCGACCACGCCGCCGCCCTCATCGACCGCCCGAAGGCCTGCTTCGCCGCGGTCGTCGGCGCGGAGGGGCTCCAGGGGCTCTTCTTCGGAGACCCGCACGAGGCGTGGCTCGCGGCCTCCGAGCTCTCCTCGCGCGTCCACGTCACGTGGCTCGACGCGCCGTGCCGGAAGGTCGTCTCGGTGATGCCGGCGATGTACGAGGACCTCTGGACGGCCGCGAAGGGGATGTACAAGGTCGAGCCGGCCGTCGCGGACGGCGGCGAGGTCGTGATCTGGGCGCCGCACCTCTCGGAGGTGAGCTACACGCACGGGCCGGCGATCGAGGAGATCGGCTACCACTGCCGCGACTACTTCCTCGGCCAATGGGAGCGCTTCCGGCACGTCCCGGGCGGCGTCCTCGCCCACTCGACGCACCTGAAGGGGCTCGGGACGTACGACCCCGCGACCGGCGTCGAGACGCCGCGGGTCTCCGTGACGCTCGCGACCGGCATCCCCGAGGAGCGCTGCCGCCGGCTGAACCTCGGCTACCTCGACCCCGAAACGGTCGACCTCGACTCGCTGAGAGGGCGCGAGGCGGAGGGGATCCTCGTCGTCCCGCGCGCGGGGGAGCGGCTTTACCGCGTGAGGCGCCCCGGGAACGGGGCGGCCATCCCTCCTCCCCCGCGGACGGGGAAGGTCGACCCGGAAGGAGACGCATGACGACGCCCCTCGCGATCCGCCCCGACGGCGCCTTCGACTTCGTCGCCCTCGGCGCCCTCGTCCACCGGCTCGACCCCGGCCTCGTCCCGTTCCGGAAGGCGGCGACCTGCGCCATCCACGTGAGCGGAGGCGAGTTCAACTGCGCCGCGAACCTCGCGGACGCCTTCCGGATGCGGACGGCCGTCGTCTCGGCGATGGTCGACTCCCCGCTCGGGGCGCTCGTCGAGGAGCGGGTCCGGGCCATGGGCGTGACCGGGATATGGAAGCGCTTCGCGCACGACGGCGTGACCGGCCCGAACATCGCGGCGGTCTACAGCGACCGCGGCTTCGGGGTGCGGCCGCCCGTCGTCTTCTACAACCGGGCGAACGAGGCGGCGGCCCGCCTCGCCCCGGGCGACGTCGACTGGAAGGGGCTCTTCGCGAAGGGGGTCCGCTGGTTCCACAGCGGGGGGATCTTCGCGGCGCTCTCCCCGACGACGGCCGAGCTCATCGTCGAGGGGATGCGGGAGGCGCGGGCCGCGGGCGCGGTGACCTCGTTCGACCTGAACTTCCGCGAGAAGCTCTGGAGGGTCTCCGGCGGCGCGGAGCGGGCGGTCGGCGTGCTGCGCCGGATCGTCGAGAACGTCGACGTGATCGTCGGGAACGAGGAGGACCTGCAGAAGGGGCTCGGGATCCCGGGGCCGGAGGTCTCCTCGTCCTCGAAGCTCGACCCGGCGGCCTTCCTCGGGATGATCGGCTCCGTGACGAGGCTTTTCCCGGGAGTGAAGGCGGTCGCGACGACGCTCCGCGAGGTCCGCTCGACGAACCGGCACGACTGGAGCGCGGTCGCCTGGTTCGGCGGCGAGACGTACGCCGCGCCGACCGCCGAGCTCGACGTCCTCGACCGCGTCGGCGGCGGGGACGGCTTCGCGTCCGGCTTCGTCTACGGGCTCCTCGCCGGCGAAGGGCCCGCGGAGGCGGTGCGGCTCGGCTGGGCGCACGGCGCGCTCCTGACGACGACGCCCGGCGACACGACGATGGCGACGCTCGAGGAGGTCCGAGCCTTCGCGAAGGGCGGCTCGGCCCGGATCCAGCGCTGACGCGCGGGCCGCCGGGGCACGGGGCGGCGAGCGACGCGGCCCCGGGGCCGCGTCCGCCCGTCAGGTCCCGGTCTTGAGGACGGCCCGCAGGACCTCGCCCACGCTCCACGCCTGCGCGACGCAGCCGCCGGGGCGGTGGGGCGGGTCGCCGTCGAAGACCTCGGGGAGCTGCCCGAGCCCCGGCCCGAAGAAGTGCTCGACGAGCGGGGCGAGCCAGGCGGAGGCCCGTCTCCTGCTTTCGGGGGTGTTCCCGCGGACGGCGAGGTGAGCGTCGACGAGCGGGCCGAGGAGCCAGGGCCAGGCCGTCCCCTGGTGGTAGGCCGCGTCGCGCTCGGCGGGGCCGCCCTCGAAGCGGCCCTTGTAGTCCGGGTGCGCGGGGTCGAGGCTCCGGAGGCCGTAGGGCGTCAGGAGCTTCTCCTCGATCGCGGCGAGGACACGCTCGGCGCGGCGGCCCGCCACGAGCGGCCGGTGGAGGGACAGGGCGAAGAGCTGGTTCGGCCGGAGCGAGAGGTCGCGCGTCCCGTCCGGGGCGACGACGTCGGCGAGCCACCCGAGCCGTTCGTCCCAGAAGAGGGCCGAGAAGGTCTCGCGCGCCTGGTCGGCGAGTGCGAGGAGCCGGGCGGCGGTGAAGGCGTCGCCGAGGTCCGCGGCGTAGAGCGAAACGACCCGGAGGGCGTTGTGCCAGAGGGCCTGCACCTCGACCGGCTTCCCGGTGCGCGGCGTCACGACCCGTCCGTCGACCTTCGCGTCCATCCAGGTCAGCTGCTGGCCCGGCTCGCCGGAGGAGAGGAGGCCGTCGACGTCGCACCGGATGCCGAACCGGGTGCCGCGCAGGTGGCGCTCGACGATCTCGACGAGGAGCGGGTAGACCTGCCGTCGGAACGCGTCGTCCCTCGTCGCCTCGTGGTAGGCGCGAACCGCCTCGACGAACCAGAGCGTCCCGTCGACGTTGTTGTACTCGGGCTCCGTCCCCTCGTCGGGGAAGCGGTTCGGCACCATGCCGCGGTCGACGTGCCGCGCGAACGTCTCGAGGACGGAGCGGGCGGCGTCGAAGCGGCGCGTCGCGAGGAGGAGGCCGGGGAGGGCGATCATCGCGTCGCGCCCCCAGTCGGTGAACCACGGATAGCCGGCGACGATCGTCCACCCCTCGCCGCGCCGCACGACGAAGCGGTCCGCCGCGGCGCGCAGGAGCCGGAGGAGCCTCCGGTCCGAGCTCGCTCCCTCGACACGCCAGCGCCGCCTCTCCTCCGCGGCCCGCAGCTCGGGAACGTCGTCCGGGCCCCGCTCGCCGAGCGTCGCGACGAGCGTCGCCGAGGGGCGGGCCGAGAGGTCCCAGGTCAGCGAGAGGGGGGAGAGGAGGTCCTCGGAGTACTCGAAGCCGCGGTCGCGGTCGAAGTCGTATTCGAGGCCGCGGTACCAGAAGAAGGTCTCCGCCGCTGAGGCCGCGTCGTGGGCGAGCCGGAGGGCCGGCAGGCCCGGAGCCGGGTGGAGGAGGAACGCACCCTCCTCCCGGACGACGGAGGGGTCGCACGGCGCGTCGGGCGTCCGGAGCGCGTGGTGGTCGCGGAAGGCGAGGAGCGGCCGCACTTCGAGACGGACAGGCGCGGGAGCCTCCCCGACGAGCTCCCACGTGACGGCGAGGGTCTCCTCACCGTGGGCGAGGAAGAGGCTCCGGCGAAGCCGGACGCCTCCCGCCTCGTACTCCCAGGTCGGGAACGGGTCGGGCCGGAAGGCGCGCAGGTAGAGGTCGCCCCTCGGGTGGAGCCGGCCGGCGTAGCGGTTCACGGAAAGCTCGAACCGCTCCTCGCCGACGGCGAGGGTCTCCTCGAGCTTCGCGAGGAGGACGGCCCGGCCCGTCGGCGGCGTCGTCGCCGCGACGAGCAGGCCGTGGTAGCGGCGGGCGTTCCGGCCGGAGACGGTCGACAGGGCGAAGCCGCCGAGGCCGTTCGTCACGACCCACTCGGCGTCGGGGAGGAGCGGGAATCCGTTCATGGGGCCCGGAGACGTTACACCGTCCGGGGCGCCCTGCGCACGGGCGTCATCGGACCCAGACGGTCGTCCGAAACGTCCGCTCGGGAGGAGCGTCGCGCGCCGTGGCACGGAAGGCGACGAGGTCGGTCACCCCGGGCCGGCTCGCGTGGAACGCGATGCGCACGCCGCCGCCGTCCGGCCGCTCCTCGGCGGGCCCCTTCCGCCGGAGCACCGCCTCGTCGACTTCGACGACGAACCACCGCGTCGCCGACCCGGGCTCGACGGGGAGCTCCAGGAGGAGCTCGTCGCCGACGCGCGCCTCGAGCGTCTTCCCCTGCGACGCCTCCGTCGCGAGCCAGACGCTCCTCCCGTCCCAGGCGCAGCGGCACCCGGAGAGGAGAAGCGCGGAGAGGAGGACGGAGGCGGCCGCGCCCCGGAGGGTGAGGGCCATCGGCTCAGGCCTCTCCCGAGGGGACCCGGAGCGAGAAGGTCGAGCCTCGCCCCGGGACGCTCTCGACGGTGATGTCGCCGCCGAGGAGGCGCGCGAGCCGCCGGCTGATCGCGAGGCCGAGCCCCGTGCCGCCCCGCGCGCCGCTCCCCGGCGCCTGCGCGTACTCCGTAAAGAGGCCCGCGACCTCCTCGGGCGTCATCCCGACGCCCGTGTCGCGCACGCGGAAGACGACCTCCTCCTCCTCGCGGGAGACCGCAAGGAGGACGGAGCCGTCGGCGGTGTGGCGGGCGGCGTTCGAGAGGAGGTTCAGGAGGATCTGCCGGAGGCGCGTCGGATCCGAACGGACGAGGCCGGCGTCCTCCACGCCGGCCGTCTCGAGCGCGTTCCCGTTCCGCCTCACCATCGGCCCGACCGTCGCGAGGAGCTCGCCCAGGAAACGCGGAAGGTCGACGGTCTCGGCCGTGACGTCGAGCCGACCCGCCTCGACCTTCGCGAGGTCGAGGACGTCGTTCACGAGAGCGAGCTGGTGCTCGGCGGCGCGCCGGATCCGTCCGAGGTCCTCGCCGAACTCGGCGAGGCCGCGCTCCTCGGCCTGCTCGGCGAGGAGGTCCGCGTAGCCGATGATCGCGTTCAGCGGCGTCCTCAGGTCGTGCGTGACGTTCGCGAGGAACTGGCTCTTCACCCGGTTCGCCTCCTCGGTCCGCTCCTTCTCGACGAGGAGGCTCTTCGTCCGGTCCGCGACGAGCGCCTCGAGCTCGCGGGCCCGCTCGCGAAGGAGGCGGACACGGACGGCGTGGAGCCCCCAGACGGTCCCGAGGGCGGCGGCGGCCGCGAGCGTCAGGAACCACCAGGTCTCGTGGAGGCGTGGCTTCACGCGGACGGCGAGAGCGACGGAGGGAGGTCCGAATGCGGCTCCCTTCGCGGCGACGGAGACGGCGAACGAGTAGCGTCCGGGCGCGAGGTTCGTGTAGATGGCGGTCCGCCGGGCGCCCGCCTCGACCGGCCTCTCGTCGAAGCCGGAGAGCTCGTAACGGAAACGCGCCCGCTCCGGCGCGTGGAAGACGGGGGCGGCGTACCGGATCTCGAGCGTCTCGCGCCCCGCGGGGAGGACGATTCCGGCCACGTGCGGGACGACCCGGCCGTCGACGAGGACCAGCTCGATCCGGGGAGAGGCCCTCGGCGTCTCCCTCTCGGGAGCGCGCGGGTCGAGGAGGGCCGCGCCTCCCTGGGTCGCGAACCAGAGCCGGCCGTCCCGAGTCCGGAGGCCCGACGGCTCTCCCGCCCCGTTGCACTCTGCGGAGCGGAGACCCTCGTCGACGCCGAAGACGGCGACCGGGACGGAGCGGAGGCGACCGGCCTCGAGCGCGGCGAGGTCCGCCTTCGCGACCTTCGAAATCCCCCGGTTGCTCGTCAGCCAGAGGTTCCCGCCCAGGTCGTCGAGCACTTCGTAGACCGTGTCGTCGTGGAGGCCGTCGCGCTCGGTGAAGGCGCGGAAGCGCCGTCCCGTCCCGCGGACGAGTCCTCCGCCGAGAGTCCCCGCCCAGAGCGTGCCGTCCGCGTCCTCGTGGAGGGCGTAGACCGTCGCGGCCGGCAGGCCCTCCGACGCGCCGAAGAGGGTCGCGCGTCCGCCGAGGAGGCGCGCGAGCCCTCCGCCGGCCGCGCCGACCCAGATCGCGCCGTCCCGGGTCGCCTTCATCATTCGGAGGCGCGGGCTCGGGAGGCCCTCGGCGACGCCGGGCGTCACGAACCGCGCGCCGTCGCGCCGGGAGAGGCCGGCGTCGCTCGCGACCCACAGCGTGCCGGCGGCGTCCTCCGTCACGGCGAAGAGGTCCGTGCTCGGGAGGCCGCGGGGAACGAGGCCGGGACGGACGGCGCCGCCCGCGATCGCCGCGAGGCCCCCCTTCGTCGCGACCCAGACGGTCCCGTCGCGTCCCTCGTGGAGCGAGACGATCGTGTCGTCCGGCAGGCCGTCGGCGCGGGTGTAGGTCCTCGAAACGCGCCCCTCCTCGAGGACGGCGAGGCCCGCCCCGAAGGTCCCGATCCACACGCGGCCGTCGCGCGCCTCGAGGAAGGCGAGGACGGAGTTGGCCGGCAGCCCTTCCGGCCGCCCGAAGGCGCGGAACGCCGAGTCGGAGAGACGGTGCAGCCCCCCCCCGGCGGTGCCGAACCAGAGGTCGCCCGCGTCGTCCTCGAGGATCGGGAAGGCGGGAGAGGGCGAGATCGGGCCGGTCGCCGCCAGGCACGAGACGGAGGCTCCGAGGCGGCAAAGGCCCGCCGCCGTCGCGGCCCAGACGTTCCCGTCGCGATCCGCCGCGAGGGTGTGGATCCTCTCGCTCGCGAGCCCGTCTGCGGCGCCGAGCGGGCGTCCGGCCCCCGCCTCCAGGCGGATCACGCCGAGGTCCGAGCCGACCCAGAGGCTCCCGTCGCGCCCCCGGCAGAGCCCCCGGAGCCGTTCGCTCCGCGCTCCGGGGACCTCCACCGCCGCGATCCGGCCGTCCGGACCTCGCCGCGCGAGGCCGCGGCTCGTCGCGATCCAGAGCGTTCCGTCGGGGTCCTCGAGGAGGGAGGAGACCTCGTCGCTCGGGAGGCCGTCGTTCGTCGTGACCCGCGTCGCTGTCTCGCCGGCGATCCTCACGAGGCCTCCGCCCGACGTCCCGGCCCACACCGTGCCGGAACGGTCCTCGAGGAGGCAGCGTACGGCCCTCTCGGGGACGTTCCGGCGCGCGCCCCACGGATGGGCCGACCCCTCGACGAGGCGCGCGAGGCCTGCAGCCGTCCCGACCCAGAGGCTCCCGTCCCGGCTCCCGAGAAGCGAGTAGACGACGTTGTGGGGAAGCCCGGGCGTGTTCCGCCGGTCGCGGACGACGAAGCTCGCGCCGTCGAATCTGGCGAGCCCCTCCTCCGTCCCGACCCAGAGGAAGCCGTCGCGCGTTCGGGCGAGCGCGAGACCAGTGCTCTGGGGCAGCCCTTCCTTCGTGGACCACGACGAGAGGACGTACTGGCTGACGGCGCCCGCAGGGTCGAGCGCGGGCGCGGGGCGCGCAGCGAGGAGCACGACGAGCGCGGCCCCGGCGGCGCGAGCCGGGATCCGCCGCGCGACGAGGGCCGGCGCGGTAAGGAGCCAGGCGGCAGGACCGGTCCGGCGTCTCGGCATCGGGGCCATCCGACAGGATACGGCAAGGAACCGCGCCCCTGCGGAAGCGAAGACGGGCGACGGCCGGGACTGCGGCCGCCGGGCCGCGGACGTCCGAGGCCCGGCAGCCCCTGGCTATTGCTCCGATTCCGCGATCGGTCCCGGTCCGGAGAGCTCCGGAGAGCGGCGGTCGAAGAGCGTCCAGGCGAACGGATCCGTGCCCGCCGGCCGGCAGGAGACGTGGCGGCGCGCGGCCGCCTCGAGCTCCCGGGCGGCGGGCGAGGAGAGACCGAGGAGGGCCCGCTCGAAGAGCGGCGCGTGCGCTCCTGCGCAGGCGCTCCTCGCCGCCGTCAGGCGGACCCGGACGCGCGGATGGCGCGCGAGCCATCCCCGAACCGGCGCCGTCCGGTACACCCCGCGGACGTCCAGGACGAGCAGGACCGTCGCGTCGGGGGGCACGGATTCGTCGATCCTGCCGAGGAACCGGAGAAGCTCCACAGTGCTACGCCGTCCCGGAGGGACGACGGAGGCAAGGCCGAAAGCCCTCTCCACCGTCGCGAGGAACGCGCCCGTCTCGCTCGACGTTCCGCTCTCCGGCGCGGGAGGCGGCTCCGGGGGGCCGCCTCCCGGGTCGCTGCCGCTTCGGAGCGCGACGGCCCGGATGCCGGAATCCACGAAGACTCCGACGACGTCGTGCGCCGCCTCGAGGACCGGGGCGCCGCGCGAGACGCCGGAGGCTCTCGCCCGGCGCCGCCCGAGCCCGAAGGCCCGCCAGACGCGCGAGACGGTCGATTGCGTGAGGCCCGACGCCTTCGCCATGGAGCGTGTGCTCCAGCGCGCCGCCCCGCAGGGCGCCGGCTCGAGGGTCATCCGGACGAGCCGCGCGACCGCCGCGCTGGAGACGCCGCGGGGCGCGTCGGGCCGCGGGAGGTCGAGGAGGCCGTCGAGACCCCGCGCGACGAACCGGGCGCGCCATCGGCCGACCATGTGCGGCGTCACGCGCAGCTCCTCGGCGATGGCCCGGTTCGGAATCCCCTCCGCGCACCGAAGGACGATTCGCGAGCGGAGAGCCAGGGCCCTGGTCGCACGCGAGCCGAGGGTCCAGCGTTCCAGGACCGCGCGGTCTAAAGGGTCGAGAGTCAGGTCGGGTTTCGGCCGGCCGCACGGCCTCCCCCGCCCCCGCACCGCAGGTGCGGGGGTAAGGACCGCGATCATCTCGAGCACGTTCGCCCCGCTAGAACGACCCCGAGAGCGAGAGGATCGCGCCGCGGCCCGGCGCGAGGACGTTGTTCTCGTCGGCCGAGTCTGCGTAGGCCTTGTCGAGGACGTTCCGCGCCGAGACGGTGACGGTCAGGAGGTCCGAGAGCCTGTACCCGGCCGAGAGGTCGAGCCGGCCGTAGCCCGGGACGACGACCTCCGCCGCGCCCGGTCTTTCGTCGCGTGCCATCGCGACGAAGCGAGCCCTCCAGAAGAAGCCCGCGAACGGCTCGTGGTCGACGACGAGCTGGGCGGTCGGCGGGAGGACGTCCGTCGCCCACGTGTCGTCGTCGAGGACCCGGCCCTGGGACATCGAGCCGAGGAAGCGGACGACGAGGCGCGGCGTGAGGCGCACGTCCGCCTCCAGCTCCACGCCGGCGATCTCGGCCTCGCCGCGGTTCCGGAAGAGGTTGTCGTTCCCCGACTTGTAGCGCTCGACGAGGTCCCGGATCCTGTAGACGTAGCCGGAGACGCCGACGGAGACGGGGCCGGTCCGGCCGCGGAGGGAGAGGTCGAACTGGTTCGACGTCTCGGCCTCGAGGAGGGGGTTCCCGACGACGAAGCCGCGGCCCGAGACGCCGCGGAAGTAGCGGTCGGAAAGCGTCGGGTCGCGGAAGCCGCGAGAGTACTGCGCGGCGACCTTCCACTCCGGCGCGACCGTGACCGAGAGGGTCGCGAATCCCGAGAGGGCGCCGTCGGAGGTCGAGCGGTCGCCGTAGTAGCCGCCGGTGTTCTCCGTCTCGACGTGGTCGCCGCGGAGCCCGGCCGTGAGCGTGAGACGGTCGCCGGCGAGCGGGACGTCCCCTTCGACGAAGGCGCCGAGGTCCATGCGCGAGGCGTCCTCGACCGCGACCTCGGTCGTCGTGGTCGTCGGGCTTCCGGCCGCGTCGTAGTTGTTCGTGACGTTCCGGGCCTCGAGAGAGGTCCGCCCGTTCACGTCGACGCCGACCCGGAGCCCGACGCCGCCGAGCGCGCGGCGGCCGAGGAGGCGGACGGAGTAGTCGTCGGCGTCGACGTCGGAGATGGAGTCGCGGAGCGTCGTCGTCGCGGTCGCGCGCCGCTGCCGGTTCGTGGCGATGCCGTAGGTGCCGTAGAAGGCGCGCAGCTCGAGAGAGGAGAAGCCGGCGACGTCGGGGACGTCGAGGCCGAGCGAGAAGCGCCGCGAGTCCTCGGAGGGGTAGAACGTCCGCGTCGTCGGCAGGTCGGCCTGGGGCTTGCCCATGTCGCGGACCTCGTCGAGCTGGAAGCCGGCGAAGAGCCGCGCCTTCCCGACCGGGACGACGCCGCGGACGAGGAAGCCCTTGTCGCGCGTGGCGGAGTTGTCCTGCTTCCCCTCGGCCGACTCGTAGTCGCGCTGGTTCCGCTGGTAGAGGTTCACCGTGAACGCCGCCGGCCCGGCCGGGACGTTGAGGCCGATCCCCCCCGTCGTCTCGGGGCTCCCGCCGACGCCGGCGGCGACCTGGTAGCGCACGCCGAAGACGCCGGGCTCGGGCAGGGGCGTGCGGGCATGGACGACGCCGCCGAGGGCGTCGGATCCGTAGGCGACGGAGCCGGGGCCGCGGACGACCTCGACGGACTCGAGGGCGAACGGGTTGAGGTACGACGCCGACGGGCCGACGCGGCGCTCCGCGGAGACCCGCCCGTCGTCGAGCATCACGAGCGTCCGGCCGCGGGCGAGGCCGCGGACGACCGGCACGGCGCTCGTCGACTCGTCGCTCTTCGAGATGCCGGGGAGGGTCTCGATCGTCTCGACGAGGCGGTTCGGCTGCCGCTCCTCGAGCTCGCGCTTCGAGACGAGGGAGACGGGGTTCGCGGGGGGCGCGAGGAGCGAGGCCGAGGCGCCCGCGGAGACGAGGATCTCGGTGCTCCGCGCCGCCGGGAGGACGAGGTCGCGGACCTCGTCGCCCGTCGAGCGGCTCTCGACGCGGACGATCCCGAGCCAGGCGCCGCTCGGCGAGAAGACGCCGACCTCGAACGGGAGGGCGGGCTCGGCGTCGAGCTTCAGCTCGCCCTGCGGGCCGGCGGCGACGGAGCCGGCGCGGCCCAGGACCGACACGCGCGCGCCGGGCACGGGCCGCCCCTTCTCGTCGACGACGCGGTAGCGCGCGGCCGCGAGCGGCAGCGAGGAGAGAAGGAGGATCGGGAGGGCGATCAGACAGGCCACGCGGGAGGGGCGGCGTCGGCCGGTCCCGGGGCGAGACGTACGGGGCATACGGCAGTCCTTTCGGTTCTCAGCGGGTGGACGGAGAGGCTGCGGGCGCCGTTCCCGTGCGGGAACCTCGCCGTCCGTTCCGGCCTTCGGGCCGGAGCGGCGGGAGCGGGGGCGCGCGAAGGCCGTCTCAGTTCCGCAGGGGAACCGGCGCGCCCGCGAAGGCACCGTGGCGAAAGCCGGCGTCCGGTCCGGGATCTCGCGGTCGCGACTCGAGAGCGGCGCCCTCCGAGACCTCCCGGGCGGGCAGCGCCTCCGGCCGCGGCGCGGGCAGGGCCGCGGCGGCCTCCTCGACGTCGGGGCTCCACTCCGCCTGTCGGCGCCCGAGCCCGGTCGTCGGTCCTTCGACGGCAGGCCCGCCGGCCTCGGACCACCACTCCATCGGCTCTCCCGAGGCGGGGCGGCTCGACAGGGCGCGGAACGGGAGCGGCCCGGGGGCGACCGTCGGGCCGAGCGTGAACGGCTCCGACGTCGCGACGGTGTGCTCTCGATGCCGCCCGTCCGGCTCGAGCCGCCCGGCGCGGACGAGGAACCGCGCCCTTCCCGCCAGCGCGGGGACCCGGACCACGAAGCTCGGATGCGCCTCTCTCGACTCGTCGGTGAGCCGGACGCGCGGACCGCCTTCCACCTGGATGAGGAGCTCGCTCTCCACGAAACCGTCCGGAAGGCGCCAGGAAACGAGGATCGAGCGCCCCGGCGCGACGAGCCCCGGCTCGACGGCGAGTCCGTCCGCCGCGGCAGGAGTCACGGGGAGGAGGACGGCGAGGAGGGCGAGCGCCGGCAGCCGCATGGGGCAGGCGCGACGATAGGACTTCGGCTGCGGCCGGGCAAGCCCGCGAGGGGCGACACCGGACCGCTCCGGTCCGGCTTCGCCAGCGATGCCGCGCGTCCGGCGACGCAGGCGTGCGGGGCGCACCGGCCGGCCGGTCCGTCGCGGCGCCCGGCGCCGGCCGCGCTATCGTCGGCACGCGTGAGCACGCCGCAGCGTTTCTCCCTTCGCCACGCCGTCGCTTCCGGCGACCCGCCGGGGGCGGCGGATCTCCTCGCCCGCGCGACCGGGCTCTCGAAGGGGGCCGTGAAGGACGCGATGCGCAAGGGGGCGGTCCACGTCGGCCGCGCGGGGCGGTCGCCGAACCGGCTCCGGCGCGAGACGGCGACGGTGCGCCCCGGCGACGTCCTCGAGATCCACTACGACGCCGAGCTCCTCGCGCTCGTGCCGCCCGCGGCGCGGCTCGTGCGCGACGCCGTCCGATGGTCGGCGTGGGACAAGCCCGCGGGCCTCCTGACGCAGGGGACGCCGTTCGGCGACCACGCGACGCTCCTCCGCCAGGTCGAGAAGGCGCTCGACCGCGACGCGTTCCCCGTCCACCGCCTCGACCGCGAGGTCGCGGGGCTCGTCCTCGTCGCGCACGACCCGAAGGCCGCGGCCGCGCTCTCGGCGCTCCTCCGCGAGGGACGCGTCGTCAAGCGCTACCGCGCCGAGGTCCTCGGCGACGTCGGCTCCGCGCTCGGCCGCGAGGGCGTCGTCGAAACGCCGCTCGACGGCAAGAGCGCCCGGACGCTCTGGCGCGTCGTCGCGCACGACGCGGCGCGCGACGCGACGACGCTCGACGTGACGATCGAGACGGGCCGGCAGCACCAGATCCGGCGGCACCTCGCGGAGATCGGGCACCCCGTCCTCGGCGACCCGCGCTACGGCGCCGGGAACAAGAACCGCGAGGGGCTCCGCCTCGCCGCGGTCTTCCTCGCGTTCGCGGAGCCGTTCACGGGGGAGGCGGTCGAGCTGAGCCGCGCGTAGGGCGGAGCTCCGGCGCTTCCGCGCGGGTGCGTCCGGTGGGAAGATCGTCCCACCGTGTCGAAGACGGCGTTCCGGCTCGCGCTCCTCGCGTCGACGGTCGTCGTGTTCTCGGTCGTCCTCCTCGCGTTCGCGATGGCGCCCGGGCTGGGGGCCGGGTACGCCCGGCTCGTCGCGCCGCTCGGGACGGCGCTCCCCGTGCCGACCGTCGACGTCGCGCTGCCGCTCCTGCGCGCAGCCCGGCCCGGCTCCCTCGACGGGCCCGCCTCGCCGCCGTGGGTGAGCGTCGTCTGGGGTCTTCTCCTCGTCGGACCGTGGGCTGCTTTCGGGTGGTCTCTCCGCGCCGTCGACGTCCCGACCGCCGTGGTCCGCTGGGTCGCGGCCGCGTCGTTCTACGGCGCGTTCGCGGCCGCCGTCGCCGCGGCCGTCCTCCTCGGGCTCGCGCTGCCGTTCGGTTTCCTCTGAGCGGGACGGAGCCGGACCGTCTCGTTCCTTGACAGTACGGCCCGGGGGACCACATTTAGAGACGTCGTGGGTGAAGCAATTGGGGGGACGCTTCGCGTCGAGTGGCTCCTTCTGGCGGCGACGCTCGCGGCACCGCTGTCCGCGGCCCCTTCTGGTGAGGCGGGCGCGCTGGAAGAGGCGAATCGCCGCTGGCGCGGCGCGCGCTGCCGGACCCGGCAGGAGATCACCGTCAGGAAGAAGGCGGACGGGGACGGCTGGTCGAAGAGCGAGTGGCTCTGGTACGGCGGGAAGAGGGGCGGCAACGAGCGGGTCCTCGTCACAGTCACGAACGCCGCAGCGATTCACTCACGCTACCCGGGCGGGACGATTCCTCCCGGCGTCGACCTCGTCGGCGTCGGGTGGGCGACGGAGAAGCCGGACGGCAAGGGAGACCTCTACCTCGAGCTCGAGCATCCCGGCGTCGGCGCCCGCGCGCGGGTCTACTACTACGCCGACTGGGTCGGCCGTGTCCCCGCCTCGCGTCTCGGCGAGTTCGAGAGGTGGGCGCGACTCGAGCTCGTCGACATCGTCGAGACGCCCGAGGAGTCGCTCGACGACGTGGTCCCGGCGGCGCCTGTCGCGGCATCGGCGGCCGCACCTCCGTCGGTCGCGCCCTCCGCGCCCGGTCCTGTCGAGGTCCGCGTCCTCGCCGCCTCCGTCGAGCCGGCCCGCGCGCCGCCCGGCGCGGAGGTGGCCCTGCGCATCGTCTACTCCGTCGCCGGGCCTCCTCCCGGCGCCGAGGCGGCGGTCGTCGAGCAGCGCGTCGTGAAGCGCGGCGGGTCGGTCCTGACCACGCTGCGCGCCGAGGCGCGCCGGGTCGCCGGGATCCACGAGTCGACCCAGAAGCTGAGGCTGCCTCCCGACGTCGCGCCGGGCGTCTTCGAGGTCGAGGCGCGCGTCGCCGTCGGGGGGCGCGAGGCCGTCGCCGCGGCGGTTTTCCAGGTGACGGGGTCGGACGAGCGGTGAGGAGACCGGTCGGCGATCACGCGAAAGACCGGTCGTCGGCGAGCCCCGACTCCGTGCGGGTCTCCGCGGTGACGGCGGTTCGGAGGTCTTCGATCGGAGGAGTCCTCTTCGCGGCGATCGCCGCGACCCTCTTGGTTCCCGTCCCCGCCGCCGCCGATTGGTTCGTCCTCTGCGACCTGGCGACGGGCGCCGTCGTCCTCGACGAGACGGGCGCCCGCCCGGGGCGCGAGCTCCTCTCCGGGCCGTATCCGGGGCCGCGTTCCGCGGAGACCTGGGTCGTCGAGAGCTGTCCGAGCCTCCGCTGCGCGAAGGGGAAGGGGTGCGTCGCCGCGGCGGCGGAGGGGAGCGGAGGCTGGGTCGCCGGGGAGGTGACGTCGGTGACGCTGAGCGGCGAGGGCGGGGCCGGCGTCGCCCCGGCCGCGGGCGGAAGCACGCCGGTGCGACCTGCCGCGCCCGATTCCGGGGAGCTCGCGCCGTTCGTCGAGACGGCGAAGGCGGCCGCGGCCGGGTGCAGCTTCGAGTCGGCGCTCATGGTGGCCGAGCAGATGACGCGCTTCGACCCGAACGACCCGTGGCTCGTCGCGAACCTGCCGAAGCTGACGCGCCTCGCCGAGAGGCAGCGGACGACGGAGGCGACGGTCTGGCAGGCGAGCGCGGCCCTCTCGTCGGGAGACCTGAAGCGGGCGCGGAAGCTCGCCGGAACGGCGGCCGACAACGCCGTCAGCTGCCAGTCGCAGGCGGTCGGGGAGCTCGTCCGGGGAATCGACGCGGCGATCGCCGCGGACCGCGAGGCGCGCAGCGCCGACAGACGCCGCGCGGCCGCGGCCCTCCTGCCCGGCCTCGTCGACCTCTCGCGCGCGCTGAGCGGAGCCGCGGGCGGCCCGCCGTCCGCCCGGGGCGTCGCGGTGCTCCCGCCGTCTCTCGGCGGCGGCGCGAGAAGCTCCCCCGGCGCGCCCGACCCGTGCGCGTTCAAGTACGCCTACAAGACCGTCTTCAGCGTGGAGCCGATCTGCACCTGCCCGGGCTACCGCTTCGACGCGAGGCAGTTCCGGTGCGCGCGGTGAGCGCGCGGGCCGGTCGCCCGGGCCCAGGGGGGGGTGTCGCGTGCGCCGTCCGTCCGTCGTCCTGATCCCGATCCTCGCCGCGGGTCTCTTCTCCTTTCCGGGCCTCGACGCCGCCACCCCGCAGGAGCTCGAGCAGATCCGCGCCGCGCTCCTCGCCGAGCGGCCGACGGGCGCGGGACCGGAGTGGCCCGCCTGGCAGGTCTCCGACGTGGGCTGCGTCACGGACGAGATCTTCGACATCGACCGCTGGGAGGCCTTGGCGATCGGGCGCGAATGCGGCATGGAGGAGGTCCGCTTCGTCGCCGAGTTCTGGCAGGTCCTCTTCCCGGATGGCGGAAAGGGCCACCTGGGCGAGGCCGTCGAGGCCGCGGGCACGGTCTTCGACGTCCCGCTCAACGCCGCGAAGTGCCTCGCCCGGGGCCAGGCCGCGAGCCTCCTCCGGCGTTCGGGCAGCTCGGACGCCGAGATCGAGAGATGGCGGAAGCGGATCGACGCGGCGGGGGAGGTCGCCGGGGTCGTCGACGCCGTGCGGGGGCTGGGCACCGAGCTCGCGCAGAAAGGGCTCTCGACCCTGCGCACGGCCGCCGGATGGACAGCGGCGGGCGACTACGGGACGACCATGGCCGGCGCCGGCGGCACGATCGACAGTCTCAAGCAGGCCTGGTACTCGTTCGACGCCAACCGGAAGGCCAGGTTCGCCGCTCGGACGGCCGAGGCGAAGGGCCTCGTCGGGGAGTGCCGCCTGCCGGAGGCCGAGAACCTCCTCACGGAGGTCCACGGCGATGCCCTCGACTACCTCTACGACCTGCGGCGGGACGTCGTGCACTACGAGAGGAAGGTCTTCTGCGACGCCTCCGGCGCCGATCCGGGGCTCGCCGTCCCGGCCCGCATCGCGGCTTCGCCCTTCGACGAGGCTCGCCGGGAGGCGCTCCGGCTGGAAGCCGACGTCGTCAGGACCGTTGCCGCGGCCGAGGCGGAAGTACGAAAAGTCCGGGCGCAGGCGGTGACGGTGAGCCACGAGCGCGACGCCTTCCTCGCCGAGGTCGACGCCGTCATCGGCCGGTTCGACGCGGCGCGCGTCGCCTGCGACACGAAAGGCCTCCTCGAGCAGAGGAGGGAGCTCGAGCGGTTCGCGGGGCATCGCTGCGCGAGCGGCGCCGGCAAGGGGGACGAGATCGCCCGGGCGATCGGGCGAATCGACCGGGCGATCGGCGCCGTCGACGCCGCGGCGCTCCCGCTCGGCACCGCCCGGGACGACGTCCGGTCCGCGCTCCGGGCGTGCCGGACGCAGGCGGCCCGGGAGGCGCTCGACCGCGGACGGGAAGTCCTCCGGCAGGCGAAAGCCGCGAGCCCGATTCCGCTCCAGGCCTGTCCCGAGGTCGAGCTCTGGTTCCCGGCGGACACGCTCGTCGCCGAGATCGACGGCCGGCGGAGCGGCCTCGCGGAGGCGAAGCAGAAGGCACACGGCCTCCTCGCGCAGGCGCGGGCCGCGTCCGCGGCGTGCCGGTTCGACGAAGCCCGGGGCCTGCAGCTGTCCGTGAAGGCCGAGCTCGGAGGCTGCACCGTCGGCTCGAGCGACTGCGCGAACGGCGGCACCTTCGACCCCGACCTCTGCTCGATCTACCGGATCGAGGAGGCGAGGTGGAAGGTCGAGGACGAGATCGACGCCGCGGAAGCTCGCCACCAGCAGGCGACGCAGGTCGCGGCAGACCGGGGTCAGCAGCTCCAGGCCTGGGGCCGCGAGGCCCTCGCGCGGGCCCGGGCCGAGACGCCCGAGCGGTGCGTCGGATTCACCGAGGCCCGCGAGGCCGCGCGGGGGCTCGAGAGCCTCGCGGACCCGAGCGGGTGCCCCGACCCCCGGATACAGGCGTATCGCGACGAAGGGCCGCGCCTCAGGGCCGATCTGGAGGCGATCGAGGCGGGCCTCGCGCGACGAGAGACCGACCTCCTCGCGACGGCCGACGCGGCCGCGGGCTCCTGCGACGCGGAGGCGCTGCGGCAGGCCCTCGAAGAGCTCGAGCGTTTCCAGGCGATCTCCTGCGGCCGAAGCCGTGCGGACCTCGCCGGCCTGCGCCGGCGGCTCGCCGAGGTCGAGGAGCTCGCGAAGAGCGCGCGGAGGGCGCTCGCCGAGGCCGAGAAGGACCTCGCCGCCTGGCTCGAGGGGTGCGACCCGTCTCGCCTCGCGACGACCGCGGCGCGTCTCGACGGGATCCCGCCCTGCGGCTGGGACGGCTTGCCGGAGCGCGAACGCGGCCGGGTCCGGGAGCTGCGGCGCTGGGGAGCGGCGAGCGCCGAGCTGAGCCGGCTGAAGGCCGAGGTCGACGCGGCGACGCTGCCGATCCAGAGGGCGGCCACGAACCTGGCGGCGGCCGAGGAGCGCCTCGCGGCAGGCGACCAGAGCGAGCAGAGCCGCGAAACGCTCGCGCTCGAGAAGCAGCGTGCGGCCGAGGCTCTCGCGGAAGCGCGGCGAAGGCTCGAGAAGCTCGCGGCGGCCCCCCGGATGTCGCGTGTCTGCCTCGAGGGCCCGCTGCAGGACCTCGCAGGGAACGAGGATCGCCTGAATGGCCTCGGCGACCTTCCGCCTGCGATCGAGGGCAGTCCCGCCGCCGCAACGGGCTCGATCTCCCCGGCGACGGCCGGCGCGCCGGAGGGGGGCTCCCCGTCCGCGGAGCTCGTGACGGTCCCGGAGCTCCGGGGAAAGACGCGCGAGATGGCCGAGGCGCTCCTCGCGGACCTCGGGCTGCGGGCCGTCGTCTCTCCTGCGGGCAGCCTCACCCCGCCCGGGGGCGAGGGCCGTGTCGACTCCCAGACCTTCCCGGCGGAGAGCCGGGTCCCGGCGAGAACCTTCGTCGGCATCAAGGTCTGGGTGAAGGAGGAGGCTCCCGCCGCCGGGCTGACGCAGGCGGACTGCGACCGGGACTGGCCGGGGAAGGTCCTGCGGACCGACCCGGTCACGGGGGAGAAGAGCTGCAAGTGCCCGGAGGGAGAGGCCTGGAGCACGGTGAGCGGCCACTGTCTCGCCCTCCCGAGCGTCGTCACCGACCGGAGCGCCGACTGGGGAGACTGCCGGCACATGCCCGGTACGTTCCGGGACCCGAAGACCGGGGAGTGCGGGTGCCCGAACGGCCGGTGGGACGGGACGGCCGGGCGCTGCGTCGACACCGCCGCAGCGGTGCGCGCGCGGGACGTCGCCGCGAAGCAGGCCGCGGCCGAGTGCGAGAACCTCTTCTCCCGCATCCGCATCTTCCGACTGAGCACGGATGCCGTGGGGCAGGCCGCGGCTGCTGAAGCGGAGAGGGGAGCGCACGCCCGCGGCTGCGACGTGGCGCGGATCGCCGAGGCGAAGGGGCCGCCCCCGCCGCCCCCCGTGCGGGGCGGCACGGGCGCGACAGGGTCGGGGCCGCCCGTCGGCGGCGGCTCGGGGAGGGGCGGGGGCGGACGCGCCACGTGCCAGGTCACGGAGCAGCCGGGCGCCGGCGGCGTCACGCTCGTCTACGAGCAGACGGCTCTCGGCAACCACACGAACGTCTACGTCTTCACCGCCCCGCAGAAGGAGGCCGGAGCCGTTCAGGCTCACTGGAACGGCCAGCCCGGCTTCCGCCTCGTCGGCCGCTTCGGCAGCTACTCCCAGGGCCTCTCGGCCGCGAAGAATGCCTGCGCGAAGCGGACGGCGCCAAAGGGCGAGGCCGAGTCGGAAGTCGGCCCCTGCAACTGTGTCGACGAGAAGGGGAAACGCTACTCGGAGGCGTTCGGCCAGCCGTGCGGGACGTCGGGCTACATGATCCGCGACTACAACTGCCCGTCGCGGTGAAGGGCGCCGCGCCCGATCCGGTCGGACGGCATCGGCGCCCGGCGCGTCAGGGAGCCGCTGAGGGCGGGGCCGTCGGCCGCACCTCGGTCACCCACGGCTCGAAGCGGCGGCCCGTCCGGAGGACGACCGCGTAGCGCGGGGCGGCCTCGGCCGGCTTCGCCGCGACCTCCGGGGCGCTCCGCGCCGCGCCGGCGCCCGCAGGTCGAGCCTCCCCCGACGCGAGGGCGTCGAGGTACGCGCGCTTCCCGCGCGGGAGCTGGAGCTCCTCGACGAGGAGGCGCTTGACGAGGCCGTGCAGGAACGGGGCGGAGAGCTTGCGCGTCCGAGGGTCCCACCGGCCGGTGCACCGCGCCTCGACGACGCCTCGAACGACGAGGACGCGGCCCCGGTCGGGGTGCCGCGCCCGGAGGGCCCCGGCGTCGAGGTCCGCGTCGACGACGTGGAGGCGGGAGCGCGTCGCGCGCCCTTCAGGGTCCTCCGCGTCGGCCTCGGCCGCCGCCGGCCCGTCGAGCTCGAGCGCGAGGAAGACCGTGCGGGGCGGCTGCCAGCCGTAGAACGCCCTCGCCCGGTCGTCGTTCGCGGGGAGCCGCGTGTCGAAGCCGAGCGCGGCGAGCTTCGGCCCGTCGAACCAGCCCGCCTCTTTCCGGTCCCATTCCCGCTCGCGGTTCCAGTCGAGCCTGAGGACCGCCCACCGGCGTCCCTCGCCGACCGGGACGAGGCGCGCCTCGCGCTCGGTCAGGACGACCTCGGCCTCGGGCTCGCCGGCGCGGTTTCGCGCCGCGGCGAGGGCGAGGAGGAGGGGCGCGAGGAACGCGACGGAGGCGGCCGCCGCGAGGTACGGGGCCCGTCTCACGCCGCGCCCCTTCTCGACGCCGCGCGGAGCCTGCGCAGAAGGAGGAGGACCCCGACCGCGACGAGGCCGAGGAGGAGGAAAAAGGCCCATCGCGGGAGCGACGCCCACCACCAGTCGAAGAGCTTCACGTAGAGGAAGAGGACGAAGGCGCCCCCGGCGATCGCCGTCACCTCGGGGAAGGCGCGCCGGACGCCGAGCGCGGCGGCGAGCGCGGCGAGGACGAATCCGAGAAGCTGCCAGGTCGCCTCGACCGCTGCGGTGCCGAAGGACGACAGGAAGCTCGCGGCTCCGGCGCGGCCGAGGATGAAGACGGGGACGAGGACGGCGAGGAGGCCGACCGTCCGGAACGTCGGCGCGAACGAGGCCGGCAGGCGCCGCGGAGCGAGGAGCGGCAGGGCGAAGAAGAGCCCGCCGAGGGGAAGGAAGGTCTCCGGGCGGTGCCCGAAGGCGTCCCAGAGGCAGTGGCCCGAGCCGCCTCCGAGCGTCCCGACGTATCCCAGGGCGAGGAGGAGGGCGCCGGCGAGGAGGAGCCTCAGCTCCCAGGCGAAGGCGAGGGCGGCCGCGAAGGCGGACCAGGCGAGGAGCGCCTCGGCCGGGAGCGCGACGCCGAGGAGCGCGGCGAGGACGGTCGTCCCGGCGACGAACGCCGTCCCCGCGAGGAGGCCGAGAAGGAGCGTGACGTAGAGCGTCCGCTCCCTACGCCCCGCGACTTCCGCGGCGGCGACGAGGAGCAGCGGCGCCGCGACGACGACGACGGCCTGGAGCGCCGCGGGCATCCCGCCCCAGAAGCGGAAGAGGAAGGTGTAGAGCGCCGCGGCGAGGGTGACGGTGCCGAGGAGCGTGGCGACCATCATGCCGGCCGAGAGCCGGCGCTGGCGTTCCGTCCGGTCGACCTCCCAGACCTGCGCGAGGCGCGCGAGGAGCCCGTCGTGGTGGCGCGCGAGCGCCTCGCGCTGCTCGTCCGTCAGGAGGAGAGCCCCTTCCCGCTCCAGCGCGACGAGCTCCTCGCGGAACGCGGCGACCCGGTCGGCGCGGCGCTGCGCGTCCTCGCGCGAGAGGGCTTCCGTACCGTCCGCTTCCGGCATCTCTCCGATCGTGGCCCCTTCCCTTCGAGGATCCCAGATGCGCCGCGGCAGCCCCGTCGCGGGAGGAGCGCCGTAGCGTCGGGGCACGCGGCCCCGCCCGTCTCTCCCGAAAGCCGCCTACTGCGGCCGGATCGCCTTCTCCGCCTCCGCGAGGGCGTCGCGCGTCAGCTCGTCCTGCTCCACGGCGGCTGCCGCCTTGACGGCGGGAAGGACCGCGGCAGCGGCCGGCCCGAGCCGCGCGAGCGCCTGCGCGGCTCCCCAGCGCAGCTCCCGTTCGGGGTGCTTCAGGTCCTTCTCGAGCGCGGGGATCGCCTCCGCCCCGAAGGCCGCGATCGCGGCCTGGAGGTTGATCTCGAGGACCGTCTCGGACGCCTTCGCCGCTGCGTCCTTCGCGGAGGTGAGCTTCGGAAGGGCCGTGCGAAGCGGGCCGATCGCGTCCGGGCCCTTCCGGGCCGTCCCGGAAAGGAGGTTTCGGAGGGCGCGGGCCGCGTTGTCCCGGATTCCCCGGACGGGGTCGGCGAGGGCGTCGGCGAGGGCGGGCACGGAGGCGGAGCACTCCGAGTGGAGGAGGGAGTTCGGGTCGCCGACGGCCCCGGCCGCGCGGGCCCGCGTCACGGCGGAGGCGGACTTCAGATCCGCGACGACCTCCTCGCAGGAAGGGGCCGGCGCACCCGCCTTCTCGACGGCCTTGAAGTCCTCCTCGTCGACGCGGAACGCCCCGTCCTCCTTCGTCATCGTGACGGTCCCCTTCTCGTCCGCTCCTTCGCCGGTCACGACGCGCACCTCGAGCTCGGCGCCCGACGGCATCACCTTCTCCTTCACGACCTCGAGCTCGACGGTCTCAGTCATCGCCTTGAGGAACCCGAACATCCGGGCCCTCAGCTCGACGGGTGTCTCCGCGACCTTCGCGCGTCGCGCCTTCGATAGGTACGGGAGGACCTCCTCGACCTTCCCGGCCTTCGCGAGCGCGGCCCTGTACTCGACGTAGGCTTTCGCGGCGGGTCCCGTCGCGGGCCCGGCGGCGCGGGCCGAAACGGACGCGAGGAGGACGAGGACGGACCACGCGGGAACGACCTTCATGGCGGGCCTCCTGCACGAGCTGTACGGAACGGCCGGAGCCTATCGCCGTGAGGGGAGGCCGGCAATCACGCCCGGCGGCGGCGACCGGCGCAGATCCGGTGAGGCCTCCGCCGCCCCGCCCGGCCGCACGGGGCTTTCCGTTTTCCGCCGGTCCCGGTCTAGAGTCCGCCGCGGATTCGCAGAAGAGGTCGGCAGGGAGGATTCGCGATGAAGGTGACGCTTCGTTCCGAGAAGGTCGTGTCCGACGAGAGCGTGAAGAGGGAGACCGGGAAGAGCTTTTCCGAGTGGTGGAAGGTGCTCGACGCCTTCGGCGGCCCGGCGAAAGGGCGACGGGAGATCGGCGGCCACCTCTACGGCGAGCTGAAGGTCGACCCGTGGTGGGCGGCGACGCTCCAGGTCGAGTACGAGCGTCACAAGGGGCTCGTCGAGAAGGACGGCAAGGGGAAGGGCTACACGATCTGCGCCACGAAGTCGGTGAAGGCGCCGCCGGAGAAGTGCTGGGAGCTGCTCGCGACCGGCGGGGCGCTCGACGGGTGGTTCGGGCCGAAGAACGTCCTCGACCTGAAGGCGGGGGGCTCCCTCGCGAACGCCGACGGGAACGCGGCCGACGTGAAGGGGGTGACGCCGGGGAAGACGATCCGGCTCGTCTGGAAGGACGCGAGCGCGCCCGGAACTCCGGTGGAGATCAAGCTCCAGGCGGCCGCCGGCAAGACGACCGTGATGGTGACGCACGACCGGCTCCAGACGCGCGAGGAGGCCGACGGCCTGCGCGCCGCGTGGGGCGAGGCGCTCGAGAGGATGAAGAAGCTCGCCGAGGGGTGACGGGAAGCGCCCCCTCCCGCCGGTGCCGGTGCCGCGTCGGGCGGCGAGGCCGCTGCGGACCCGACGGCCGTCGGAGAGCGCGGGGACGGTGTGACCTACTTCGCCGGGGCCGTTCCCGTGATCCGCGCGAGCGCCTCCTTCCCGTTCCGGTTCTCGGGGTTCAGCTCGATCGACTTCTCGTACGCCGTCCGGGCGCCGGCCGGGTCGCCGTTTGCGAGGAGGCCTTCACCGAGGCTGTCCCAGACGTTCCACGAGCCGGGGAAGAGCTCCGCGTTGACCCGGAACATTTTGACGGCCTCCGGGACCTTCTTCAGCTGCTGGAGGAGGAAGTAGCCGCGCCCGTTGACCTCCCGCTCGAGGAAGTAGTACTTCGGCGACTTCGAGCCACGGTCGGCGACGACGGCACGGACCTTCTCCTCCGGCGCCCCCGCCTCGATGAGAGAGAAGAGCTCCGTCGCCCCGTTGCGGAGGCCCGTCGTCGTGGCCCAGATCTCCGAGACGGTCGAGAAATGGTTCCGGGGGCTGAAGCCGGGGCTCTTCGCGAGGTCGGGGAAGCGCGCCTCGAGCGGGAAGGCCGCGAGGACCTCCTCGAGCGGCCGGCCCTCCTTCGCGAGCTTTCCGACCCCTTCCCAGAGCGCCTCGACGTACTTCAGGCGCGCCTCGAAGCCGGGGAACGAGAGCTCGCCGTTCCAGTGGCCGGGGAGGAGTGTCCGAATGCGCTCCCTCTGCGCGAGCAGGCGGCGTCCGTTCTCGAGGAAGAGCGGGAAGTCGTGCGGGACACCCTCGCGCGCCATGAAGGAGGCGAGGCAGCCCGGCGTGTCGGTGAGCCACCGGTCGGCCATCGTGTCGCCCGTCATCAGGATCCCCCGCTCGGGGACGAAGACGGCGATGTCGCTCGCCGAGTGCATCCCGCCGATGAACGAGAGCTCGAACGTCGTGTCGCCCATGTCGAGCGTGAGCCGGTCCGAAAACGTCTTCGTCGGAAGGACCGGCTCCGCGTTCGCCCTGAAGACCTCGTGGTTGAGGAGCGCGAAGGCGAGCTGCTCGGCGGCCCTTCTCGCCTCGACGCTCCCGGCCGGGTGCTTCGCGACCTCCTTCTCGAGCTCGGCGTGGCGCTGCGCCTGCCAGCCGAGGATGCGTTCGCGTTCGGCAGGATCCCGCCGCATCCCGGCGGCGCAGCGCTCGTGGGCGACGATCGTCGTGTCCGCCCAGACGGAGTTCCCGCCCGTGTGGTCGCCGTGCTCGTGGGTGTCGATCAGCGTCACGAAGTCGGAGCGCCCCAGCTCGCGGGCGATGACGCGGCGGAGCTCGCGGTCGACCTTCGGGACGCCCGTCGTGTCGACGACGACGATCCCCTTCGCCGTCGCGAACGCGACGACGTTCGTCGTGGAGACGAAGTCGCCGACCCAGACGCGGACCGTTTTCGGGTCGAGGCGCTGGACGTGGACGGGAAGTCCGGCGACGTCGTCGGAAGCGGCGGCGGGAAGGGCGAGGAGAAGGAAGGCCAAGGGCCAGAAGCTGCGGAGAGCCTTCATCGCGGTGCTCCTCCTGAGCGGTTCGTGCTTGGCGCGCGCCGGAAGCCGCGAAGACGACGTCCCGGCCTCCTCTCGAGGCGGTGGCGCCGCGCGTGTCGGGAGGGCGGGGGAGGACCCCGCCCGGGGGAGAACGGAAGTGTCCTGCTCGTGCTACGCGACGCGGGCGAGGTGGTTTCCCGACGCGCGGCGGCGAATCGCCGTCCTCGACCGGCCAAGGGGCTCGCGGAAATCGGGCGCCGCGATCGAGGGGGGCCGAGCGCTCACTTCGCGACCTCGAAGTACGTCGTCTGACGGTCCCAGTTGCGCGGACCGTTCAGGCTCACGGAGAGCAGGTACTTCCCCGGAGGGAGACGGCGCGAATCCGCGACCTCGGACCGGGTGAGGACCGCGCCGCCCTCGGCCGTCACGCTCGGAGCCGTCGAGAGCTCCGGGCGGGTCTCCAGCTCCTGTCCCTCGAGCGGTCGCAGGTGGAGGGAGACCTCGGGCGGCGTGCCGAAGTACTCCTCGGCTCCGGCCGTCCACTCGGCCCTCACCTCCAGGGCGCCGCGGATCGGTGCCGCGGCTTCGTAGCGCGTCTCGTCGCCGCCGAAACGGAGGCCGTCGAGCGGCTCCAGCATCTTCCGCGTCTTCTTCGCCAGCCGGACGGTTGCCTGTCCGTTGATCGTCACGGCGATGCAGTGCCCCTCGCGGCTCGGAGAGAAGCACCGCGGCGTCCCGGCCCGAGCGTTCGTCGCGGCGGCCAGCGCCAGCGCCGGCAGCAGCCAGCGAACCGCGCTCGTCCTCGCGAGCGTGCGAGGGCGAGAAGGTCTCTCCCGATCGGAAGGCCGTGCGTCCTCGTCCCGGTCGCGCCTTCGCGCGAGAGGAACGGGTCGAGGCCCGGACGTGGCCCCCGTGGTCCCGTCGCTCCTCGAGATCGAAGCCGTTTCCGTCGTCTCCATGCGTCCCCCCTTCCTGCCGGCGATTCGCAAGGGCCGGATCGCGGTCGCGTGCCTCCTCAGGCCCCGTCGGGGACCTCGGCCTCGACGAGCTTTCCGAGGAGGACGAGCGACTCCTGCCAGCCGAGGTGACAGGCCTCCGGCGGAATGACGTCGGGAATCCCTTCCTGCGTGACCTGAAGCTCCGTCCCGCAGGAGACCTTCCTCAGCTCCACCGTCACCAGCGTCGCGCCCGGGAGGTTCGGGTCGTCGAACGCGTCCGTGTAGCGGATCCTCTCGTTCGGGACGAGCTCGAGGTACGTGCCGCCGAAGGAGTGACTCGATCCGGTCGCGAAGTTCGTGAAGGACATCCGGTGCGAGCCCCCGACGCGCGCGTCCATCGAGTGGACCTTCCCCGTGAAGCCGTTCGGCGGGAGCCACTTCACCATCGCGTCCGGGTCGAGGAAGGCGCGGTAGACCCGGTCGGGCGAAGCGCGAAGGACGCGGTGGAAGCGGATGGTGCCCGGCATGTCGGGTCTCCTTGCTCTTCGCGGCGGCCCGGCTCAGGGGCGCGGCGTCTTCTCCAGGATGACGTGCGTCGCGCGCTCGGACGCGACGTGGCGGGTGCAGGTGTAGCCGAGGGAGCGGAGGTCGAGGCCCGGCAGGAGCGGTTCGCCGGCGCCGAGGAGGACCGGTGCGATCGCGAGGTGCATCTCGTCGACGAGCCCCTCGCGCAGGTACTGCCGGATCGTCGCCGGGCCGCCCCCCACGCGGACGTCGAGGCTCCCCGCGGCCTCGCGGGCCCGCTCGAGCGCCTCGTGGATGCCGCGCGTGACGAAGTGGAACGTCGTCCCGCCCGCCATCGCGAGAGGCGCCCGCGTGTGGTGCGTCAGGACGAAGACCGGAACGTGATAGGGCGGCTCGTCGCCCCACCAGCCTCTCCAGCTCTCGTCGGGCCAGGGTCCGCGGACCGGCCCGAACATGTTCCGCCCGAGGATCCAGGCGCCGACGTTGGCGAACCCGCGGGCGACGAAGTCGTCGTCGAGCCCCGTCGTCCCGTCGTCGTGTCCGAAGACCTGCCGCCGGAGCGTGCGCGTCGGGAAGGCCCAGGCGTGGAGCTGAGCGCCTCCGAACCCGAGCGGGCTCTCCAGGCACTGGTCCGGGCCTGCGCCGAAGCCGTCGACCGAGATGGAGAAGCTCGCGACCCTCAGCTTCGACACCGGCCCACCTCCCGGGGACGCCTGCCGGAGGGTCTTCCCCGGAAAGCCCACCGCCGCCCGTTCCTGATGATGTTGCGAGAGTATCTCAGATAGTGAGAGAGGGGGAGAGGGTCGCGACCGTACCCCCCCCGCGGGCCCGGGTCCGCCCCTCGGAGAGACCAGGGCCGGAACGGAATCGCCTATCCTCCGCTCACGAGGTCGATATGACGAGGGTGACGTTCTTCCGACGCCTGCTGGGTGTGCTTTTCGTCGTTGCGTCCCCGCTGATCTACGTTCACGGAGCCCGGAAAGGCACGTTCTCTTGCGAGCGAGTCACGGGCACCTGTCTCCACACCGTGGAGAGGGTCACCGGGGCGGTGTCGGTGCGGACGATCCCCCTCCACGACGTGCTCGGGGTCAGCGAGAAGCACGCGTACTGGGACGAGGCGCCGGGCGCTCGCGAGGCTCTCGCGCGGGCGCGCCGCAGGGACGACGTATCGGCGGAGACGCTCTGGGTGACGAAGCCCTCCTCGGGGAGGCGGTCGACGGCATCGTCGACCACGGTCGTCCTCACCCGGCAGGGCCTCGTCTTCGTCCTGCCGGGCCGGAGCGCGGCCAACGCGGTCGTCTCCGGCTTCGAGCGCTTCCTGGCGGGCGAGGGAGACCGCCGCGCGATCGTCGTGGACGATCGGTTCTCGTCCCTGCCGCTTCCCCTCATGCTCCTCGGGATCGGGGTGATCGTCATCTGGTTTCGCGGTCCCGAGCCGCCGCGGAGGACCGAGTAGCGAGCGGGAACGAAGCGGGCTCGAGCGGGGCGCCCGTTTCATGCGCCCCGCCCTCCGCGTCTCGGCATCGTCTTCCGTGAGGAACGCTTCTCGATCGAGGTCCGCCGGAGCGCCCCCGGAGTCGGTCCCGTAGCCGAGGGCGTCCCGGGTCTCGTCTCCTCGACTCCCTCTTCTTTGGGGAACATACGGACCGCGCGCCGCGTACTTCTCTCCCGGGAGGTGGCGAGATGAGCAACGCATCGCGGATCCGGTCGGCCGTCGCAGGGTTGCTGGGAGCGCTCCTCCTCGCGCCGTCGGCTTTCGGCCAGGGCTTCTTCCCCGGGAACGACGAGATCCGGCGCCGGCTCGACGAGCGCCTCGCCCGCGGCGGGGGCGTGGGCGTCGTCGTCGGCCTCCTCGAGGCGGACGGCACGCGGCGCTTCGTCGCCGCGGGCTCCTCGGGGAACGGCGTCCCGCTCGACGAGCACGCCCTCTTCGAGATCGGCTCGATCACGAAGCCCTTCACCGCGACCCTCCTCGCCGACATGGTCGCGCGCGGCGAGGTCTCCTTCGACGACGCGGTCGCGAAACACCTCCCGGCGGGAACGCGCGTCCCGGAGCGGAACGGCAGGGCGATCACCCTGGCGACGCTCGCGACGCACACCGCGGGGCTCCCGCGGAATCCGACGAACCTGAGGCCGGCCGACCCGAAGGACCCGTTCGAGGACTACGGCCTCGACCGGCTCTACGAGTTCCTCGCCACCTGCGAGCTGCCGCGCGACCCGGGCGAGTCGTGGTCCTACTCGAACGTCGGCTTCGGCCTCCTCGGCCATGCGCTCGAGAGGCGCGCCGGCACGACGTACGCGAAGCTCCTCGCCGCGCGCGTGATCGTCCCTCTCGGGATGAAGGAGACGTCGGTCGGCCTCGATCCCGCGCTCCAGCCGAAGGCGGTCCAGGGCTACGACGAGGCGTTCGCGCCCGCGTCGATGTGGGACCTCGGCCCGCTCCCCGCGGCCGGCGCGATCCGATCGACCGCGTCCGACATGCTCGCCTTCGCGGCCGCGAACCTCTCTGCCGAGGGCGATCGCCTCCATGCGGCCATGCGGGCGGCGCACGCGCCGCGCGTCCCGATGAAGGACGACCAGCGCGTCGGGCTCGCCTGGATGGTCGCGAAGCCGAAGACGAGGACGATCGCGTGGCACTGGGGCGGCACCGGCGGGTTCCGGAGCTACCTCGGGCTCGATCTCGAGGCGCGCCGCGCCGTCGTCATCCTGACGAACTCGTCGCAGATGTGGAACGACTTCGGCCACAACCTCCTCGACCCCGAGGTCCCGCTCGCGCCGTCGTCGGCCGACGGCCTCTTCGCGAAGCTCCTTCGCGAAAGGGGCCTCGACGCGGCGCTCGCCCGCGTGAGGGAGCTGAAGGCGAAGGAGCCGGCCGCGTGGTCCTTCGAGGAGGCCCACTTCAACGCGGCGGGTTACCGTCTCCTCGCGGAGAGGCGCGTCGCGGACGCGGTGAAGGTCTTCTCGCTGAATACCGAGCTCTTCCCGGAGAACGGCAACCCCTGGGACAGCCTCGGCGAAGCGCTTCTCGCCGCCGGCGAGAAGGAGAAGGCGATCGCCGCCTACCGCCGCTCCGTCTCTCTCGACCCGAAGAACCGGAACGGCGTCGAGGCGCTCGAGAGGCTGACGAAGGCACCCTGAGGAGCCGGTGCGGCGGGGGCAGAGAGGAGGCGCGCCGCGCGCTCGCGGCCCGCCGCGTCGAGAAGGCCCGGGGGAGGGATGCCGTCGTGAACCTCGTGAAAGCCGGGCCGCGGGCGTTTCTCGAGGCGTACCCCTCGACGCTCGGAGCCTCCCGCGGCCCGGGCCCTTCCGCCCGCGGAACGGCCGCTCGCCCTCCGTTCGCCGGGAAAGCGGATGCGGGGCGCGCGCCCGGAGCGCCGCCGTGGGCAGCTCCGTCCGGTCCTCCGTCGGGAGGCGTGCCGGGCGGTGCGGGGGTCCGCCCCGGGGTCACTACTCGAAGTAGCCGTTGACGTCGAGGATGAAGTGGAGCGTTCCGCCGACGGCGTCGTTCTCGACGGCGATCGTCCCGGCACCGTCCCGGGAGAGCGCCACGATTCCGTTGTTCGCGCGGGTCTTCCCCGCCGGAAAGCTGACCGCGCTCGTGATCGGGACCAGCGCCCCGGTCAGGTCGCCGGCGAAGACGCGAATGAAGCCGGCGGCGCTGGCCTCGGTCACCGTCTGGTTCACCGAGATCGCCTTCGCCGTCGCGGGAATCCCGCAGGTCCCCGTCACCGGGAAGGTCCGGACCGAGACGCCGGAGGAGAGGGCCGGTCCGCCCAGCGGTCCGGCGGGGCCGCGGGTGTCGACGACCCGGCACGGCGCGAGCTCGTAGAAGGCGAGCGGGCTCCGGGTCACGCACGGGCCGGGCCGCTCGACGTTCGTGACCTGGATGTCGTCGACGTACCAGCCGGGGCTGGCCAGGGAGCCGCCCGTGCCGGCGTCGGACGTGAAGCTCCACCGGAGGAGGACCGTCAGGCCGCTCCAGGCCGAGAGGTCGACCGTCGCGGCCTGCCAGGCCGTCGGGAAGCCGGGCGAGTCGCCGGTGTAGCAGGCGGTCGGGCCGGGCCACGAGCAGGCGTTCGTGCCTTCCGTCAGCGCGCCTGGGTAGGCCGGCGAGGGATTCAGGGCCTCCCAGGAGGTCCCGCCGTCCGTCGAGATCTCCACCCGTCCGCCGTCGTGGCCCGACTGGGTGGAGTAGACGTGGTGGTAGGTGAGGACCGGGCCGGCTCCGAGGACCAGGGCGGGACTCGTGAGTCCGCCGCAGGCGGCGTGCGGGTAGGTCGCTCCCGTCGAGTAGCTGCTCGCACCCGTCCGCGCGTAGGTCGTGGAGAGGCTCCAGGGCGCGCCGAGCGACAGGGCCGGGTCGCCCGCCTCGGCGCCCGCCGTCCACGTACCGTTCACGAGGGGGCCCGCCGGGACGCCGCTCCTCTCGACGGTGTTCGTGTCCTCGACTCCCGATCCGCTCACGGCGCGGACCAGGTAGTGGTAGGTCGTTCCGCCGACGAGGTCGTCGACCTCCGTGTGGCTCGTTCCCGTCAGGCCGAAGGCGACGAGGTTCCCGGGAGCGACGGAGACGGGTGTCGCGGTGGAGCGATAGACCTTGTACGTGACGGCCCCGGGGCAGGCGCTCGACGCGGCGTCCCAGCTCGCCGTGAGGGTGCACTGCTCGCTCGCGTCCGTCGTGACGGAGGTGACGCCGCCGAACGCCGGAGCGCCCTGCCAGCCGATCTGCGTCGGCGCCGGGTCGGACACCCCCGTCGTGCAGCCGCTCCGGGCCACCTTGCAGTTGTAGGAGTGGGTTCCGGTGGCGTTCGCGCGGTACGTGGCGGCCTGGGCGCCGGCGATGACGGCCGCGCCGTCGTACCACTGGTACGTGAACGGCCCCGTCCCTCCCGTCACGTTCGCCGTGAGGGTCTGAGCTGAGCCCGGACAGAGGACGAGGGGCCCGGACGGGGTGACGTCGACGGCCTCCGGATTGGCGGCGCAGGGGCTGACCATCGGGCAGTCGCAGATCGTCTTCGTGTCGGCGGTCACCACGACGCCCGGGACCACCGTGTCGAGATAGCCCGGGGCCTTGCACGTGACCGTATAGGTGCCGGGCTGGAGGACGCGGTGGAAGTCCCCGGCGACCGGGTCCGTATAGACCGGCTTGTAGAGGTGGGGGACGGGAACGACGGCCGAGGCCGTGCAGTTTGCGGTGACGGTCCCGTCGAGCGGGGCCCCCGACGCCTGGTCGGTCATCACCCCGTGGATCCCCTGGAAGGCCTTGAGCATGTAGTTGAGGACGGCCTGACGATGCTGGCCGCAGTAGGTCGGAATCTGCGAAGCCGGCGGCGACTTGGTGACGTTCAGCTCGATCGTCGTGTCGAGCGCGGTCCACGCGCCGTACGACCAGTCGTTCGTGTCGCCGAGCGTCTGGTACCAGTCGTATCCGTTCGTGTACCAGAAGCCGGGAGACGTGCAGCCGTCCTGGTAGGCCTTCGCGAGGCCGTTCGGCGCGAGCGTGACGTTCCCTCCGCTCCGCGAGGACCAGAAGACCGGCTCGTCCGTCGGGGCGGTGCCCGTGTAGTTCCAGACCGAGTTGAAGCAGACCTCGCCCTCGTGGAAGGAGAGCGACACCGTGAACCGCTTCTTCGGGTGAGCGGCGGTCGCGGCCTCCGTAAGGTCCCGGATGGCCTGGGTCTCCTTCTGCGAGAACGCGGGAGGCGCGCCGGAGCCGCCCGGCCCCCAGAAGTTCCGGTTCAGGTCGACGCCGCTCACGTTCCCGCGCTGGTTGTGGGCGTTGCCGTAGGGGTTCCCCATCGGGATGAACCAGATCTCCGACTCGTCCACGAGCTTCTTCGCGGTGGCGTCCTGGGGAGCGGCCGCGTATCCCGCGAGGATGGTGTCGAGGACGTCGGAGGCGACCATGCAGCCCCCCTTCTCGTCCCCGTGGATGTTCCCGTAGATCCGGATCTTCGGCTCGGCCTCCACGACGTCGGGGTTCTTCGAGACCTTGATCGCGACGATGTCGTAGGCGCCGTCGTGGGACGCGCCGAGGTTGTAGAGCCGGCAGATGCCGGGGTGCGCGTTGTACTGCTGGAGCAGGTGCTCCATGAGGCTTCCCGCGGGCGGGCCGACCGTGTCGAACTTCGAGGCCGTGTAGTAGGAGGTGGCGAGCCGCGCCGCGGCCGCCGCGTCGTTCTCCGCCCAGCGCCGCCGGTCCTCCTCCATCTCGGACCTGAGGACCTCGATCCGAAGACCGAGTGCCGTCAGCGCCTTCAGCTGTTCGAAAGTGAGGAGCGCCTTGTAGACGGCCCCCTTCCGGCCGACGACGTCGGCCCCGACCTCCTGGAGGGCGCGGACGTCCTCCGCGTCGCGGGTCGTGACGGCGACGAGAGTCTGGTGATCGTACGTGTCGGCAGGGGCGCGGAGGGGCAGACAGAGGACGGCCGCCAGGAGGAGGAGGGCGCGGCATCTCATCGGCGCGAAGCAGGATAGGTGCGCCGCGGCGCCCTCGCAAGGAACGCACGCGCCGCCCGTGGCGAGCGCTACGCTCCGAACTCCGCCGGCGTCAGCTCCTTCAGGTACTCCGTCAGGAGGCGGTGTTTGGCGAGGCGCGCCTTGCCGGCCTTCTGGTAGAGGGCGAAGCGGTCCTCGAGCGGTCGGAACGCGGGAAAGAGCGGGACGAGAGCGCCGCGGTCGAGCTCGCCCTTGAGGCTGTAGCTCGGCGCGAGGAGGACTCCGAGGCCGCTGACGGCCGCGGTGATGAGGCCGCGGATGTGGTTGATGGCCACGACGCGGCCGAAGGCGGGCCGGCGGCTCTTCGGGAAGGTGCCGAGGAACCGCTCCCACCAGCGCCCCTCCTTGTCGATGGAGAGGACAGCGCAGCGGGCGAGGTCGGCCGGCTCGGCGATCCGCTGCGCCGCGAGGTAGTCGGGCGCGCAGGCGACCATGTACGTCTCGCGGAAGAGGGGAGTCCTCTCGAGCTCGGGGGTCGTGTGGGCGACGCAGTCGATCGCGAGGTCGACGTCGCCTCTGAGGAGCGGCGTCAGGAGGTCGTGCGAGAGGAGGAAGTCCATCTCGATCCCGGGGTTCGCCTCGAGGAACGGGCGGATGTGGCGCATCAGGACGCTCGTCCCGAACTCCACCGTCGCGCCGAGCCGGATACGCCCCTCGGCGCGGCTCCGCTCGCGCTGGAGCTCCTCCTCGGCCGCCTCGAGCGTCGCGAAGACCCGCTCGCACGCCTCGCGCAGGATCGCTCCCTCGGCCGTCGGCACGACCTTTCGCCCGCGCCGGTCGAAGAGCCGCACCTTCGCCGAGCGCTCGAGCTTTCCGACGGCGTGGCTGACGGCGCTCTGCGTCAGGTTGAGGCGCGCGGCCGCGGCCGAGAAGCCGCCCGCCCGGGCGACGGCGTGGAACGCGCGGAGCTGCGAGAGGTCGAGCGTCGACATTCATGAATGATATCGATGACAGTGATGAAAACAATGAGCTTCGTTTCTTTGAAAGTCTGTCGCATAACCTCCCCCGGAGGTAGGACGATGTCGCTGAAGACGGAGACGGACGTGGAGATCCTTCGCGCGCTCGGGATCGAGGAGAGGAACCCGGGGGGCTTCTCGGGCGCGTGGGTCGGCAGCGGCAAGGTCCAGCAGGTCGTCTCGCCGGTCGACGGCTCGCCCCTCGCCTCCGTCGTGAACGTCACGAAGGAGGAGTTCGACGGGATCCTCGCGAAGGCCCACGCGGCCTTCGCGTCGTGGCGCACCGTGCCGGCCCCGAAGCGGGGCGAGGTCGTCAAGGCGATCGGCGAGGAGCTCCGGGCCCAGAAGGAGCCGCTCGCGCGCCTCGTCTCCCTCGAGATGGGCAAGACCCTGAGAGAGTCGCTCGGCGAAGTGCAGGAGATGATCGACATCTGCGACTTCGCGGTCGGCCTTTCCCGCCAGCTCTACGGCCTCACGATGCCGAGCGAGCGGCGCCAGCATCGGCTCCAGGAGCAGTGGCACCCGCTCGGCGTCGTCGGCGTCATCACGGCGTTCAACTTCCCCGTCGCCGTCTGGAGCTGGAACGCCGCGCTCGCCCTCGTCGCCGGCGACACGGTCCTCTGGAAGCCCTCCAGCAAGACGCCCCTCACGGCGATCGCCGTCACGAAGATCGCCCGGCGCGCGCTCGAGCGCTTCGGCTACGACCCCGCCATCTGCTCCCTCACGATCGGCCGCGGGAGCGACATCGGCGACCTCATCAACACCGACCCGCGCGTGGCGCTCGTCTCCTACACCGGCTCCGTCCCGGGCGGCCGCCACGTCGGCAAGCTCGTCCAGGAGCGCTTCGGGCGGCTCATCCTCGAGCTCGGCGGGAACAACGCCGTCATCGTCAGCGAGAAGGCCGACCTCGACATCGCGATCCGCGCCGTCTACTTCGGGGCGATCGGGACGTCGGGCCAGCGCTGCACGTCGACCCGGCGCGTCATCCTCCACGAGTCGGTCTACGAGAAGTTCGTCGAGCGCCTCGTCGCCCTCTACGGCGAGACGACGATCGGCGACCCGCTCGCCTACGACACGCTCATGGGCCCGCTCGTCGACAGGGACGCCGTCGCCACGATGCTGAAGGCGATCGAGACGGCGAAGGGGCAGGGGGCGACGGTGATCACCGGCGGCGAGCCGCTCGAGAAGGCGGGCGGCTGCTACGTCACGCCGTGCCTCGTCTCGGCGGGAAGCGACCTCCAAATCGTGAAGGAGGAGACCTTCGCGCCGATCCTCTACCTCATGAAGTACCGGACGATCGAGGAAGCGATCGCGATGCAGAACGCCGTCCCGCAGGGGCTCTCGAGCGCGATCATCACGAACGACTTCCGCGAGACGGAGCTCTTCCTCTCGGCCGAGGGGAGCGACTGCGGCATCGCGAACGTCAACACCGGGACGAGCGGCGCCGAGATCGGCGGCGCCTTCGGCGGCGAGAAGGAGACGGGCGGCGGACGCGAGAGCGGCTCGGACGCCTGGAAGGCCTACATGCGCCGCCAGACGAACGCCCTCAACTTCTCCGGCCGCCTCGAGCTCGCCCAGGGGATCACGCTCGAGATCTGATCCGAGGCCGGAACAGGCACGAGAACGGAAAAGGCTGAGAAGCCAGGGAGGCCCCATGTCGCTCGGCATCTACAAGGTCCCGGTCCCCACGAACGAGCCGGTGAAGGACTACGCGCCCGGCAGCCCCGAGCGCGCGAGCCTCCAGAAGAAGCTCTCCGAGATGGCCTCCGAGCGGATCGAGATTCCCCTCGTCATCGGCGGGAAGGAGATCCGGACGGGGAAGATCGCGAAGGCGGTCATGCCGCACGACCACGGCCACGTCCTCGCCGACGTCCACCTCGCGGGCCCCGAGGAGGTCGCGCTCGCCGTCGCGGCGGCCGACCGCGCGAAGGACTTCTGGTCGCGGATGCCGTGGGAGGAGCGGGTCGTCATCTTCCTGAAGGCGGCCGACCTCCTCGCGGGGCCGTACCGCGACGTCCTGAACGCCGCGACGATGCTCGGCCAGAGCAAGACGTGCCACCAGGCCGAGATCGACAGCGCCGCCGAGACGATCGACTTCTTCCGCTTCAACGCCCACTACTACGCCGAGATCCTGACCGAGCAGCCCGAGAGCGGCCCCGGCACGTGGAACCGGATGGAGCACCGGCCCCTCGAGGGGTTCGTCTTCGCCGTCTCGCCGTTCAACTTCACCGCCATCGCGAGCAACCTCGCGGCGGCGCCGGCCCTCTGCGGCAACACCGTCCTCTGGAAGCCGGCGACGACGGCGCTCTTCAGCGCGTACTGGCTCACGCGCCTCTACCGCGACGCGGGAATGCCGGACGGCGTCATCAACATGGTCCCCGGCAGCGGCCGCGCGATCGGCGACGTCGTCCTCAACCACCCCGACCTCGCCGGCATCCACTTCACCGGCTCGACGGGCGTCTTCAACGGGATGTGGCGGACGGTGGGGCAGAACCTCGAGAAGTACCGCTCCTACCCGCGCCTCGTCGGCGAGACGGGGGGCAAGGACTTCATCTTCGCCCACCCGAGCGCCGACCCGAAGGCGCTCACGACCGCGATCCTCCGCGGCGCCTTCGAGTACCAGGGGCAGAAGTGCAGCGCAGCCTCCCGTGCCTACGTCCCCTCGAACCTCTGGGCCCGCATCAAGGACGAGCTCCTCTCCGAGGTCGAGGCGATGAAGATGGGCGACCCGAGGGACTTCACGAACTTCATGGGCGCGGTGATCGACGAGGCCGCCTTCAATGACCACCGGGAGGCGATCGACGCGGCGAAGGCGTCGAGCGACGCGAGAGTCGTCGCCGGCGGGACGTACGACTCCTCGAAGGGCTGGTTCGTCCGCCCGACGATCATCCAGGCGCTCGACCCCTCGTACCACACGATGGGACACGAGCTCTTCGGGCCGATCCTCACGATCCACGTCTACGACGAGGCGAAGTGGGAGGAGATGCTCGACGTCGTCGACGCGACGAGCCCGTACGCGCTCACCGGGGCGGTCTTCAGCCAGGACCGCTACGCCCTCCACGTCATGGTCCACCACCTGCGCCACGCGGCCGGCAACTTCTACGTCAACGACAAGCCGACCGGCGCGGTCGTCGGCCAGCAGCCGTTCGGGGGCGCGCGGATGAGCGGCACGAACGACAAGGCGGGTTCGAGCCTGAACCTCCTCCGCTGGATCAGCCCGCGGACGATCAAGGAGACCTTCGTCCCGGCGACGGACTACAGGTACCCGTACCTCGGGTAAGGGGGGATACCTCGACCGGCAGGAAGACCCCGGACGCAACCAGCCCTGGACCCGATTCGTTCGCTCACCCCTCGCGTCGAAGAGCTCTGCAGGGGTCTTCCGTGCAGGGGTCTGCGGAGGCCGGTGACGCACGACTCTCCGTCGCGTCTCGAAAGAGGCTCGCCGTTCCCCCGGGTCGAGTCCGCCGGCCCGGGATCTGAGGCCACCGACCTCACCGGAAGCCACGCCAGACGAGGAGGACCAGTCCGACCTGAAGGAGCAGGAGAACGAAGCCGGCGAACGCGAGCGTCCACTGAAGGCCGCTGCGGTGTGACGCCGCCGCGGCGGCGCCGCCCCGAGAAGGGAGCCGTCAGGATCTCCTCCGTGCGCGGCTCGAGGGTCCCGACGAGGCTCGCTCGCCCTCCGTCGGCCGGGATCTCGCCGTTCCGTGCCCGCGAGAGTCCTTTCAAGACCCTCCGGTTCTGGACCGCGAGGTACCCGACGATCGCGATTCCCGTACCGATGATCGCGCCGAGGACGGTCACCAGCACGCCACCGCCCCTCACGTGTCCGGGTGGGAGCCAGGCCGCCACCGCTCCTCAGGGCCCCGCGAGGCCCAGCGCGACGGGAATCATGGAACAGCCCAGGGACTCGCGACCCTTCTGCATGGTGTTGCCTCCTGCGCCGGACCGAAGGCGGGGCCGCGCGGCCGCCGTCCACTGTGCGCCCCGGGGAGCGCCTGGCCTCGTTCGTCCAGGCGCTCGACCTCTCGTTCGACACGATGTGCCACGAGGTCTTCGTTCCGGCCCTCACGGTCCGCGTCACCGACGAGGGGAAGCGGGAGGGAAATCCCGACGTCGTCGACGCGACGAGCCCGAACGTGCGCACCGGCGCGGTCGTCGGGGAGCCGCCGTTCGGCGGCGCACGGATGAGCGACACGAGCGACGAGGCGGGATCGGGCGATCCTCCTCCGGTGGATCGGCGCGCGGCCGGGCAAGGTGCCTCGCGTCCCGCCGACGGGCTGCGGGTACCCGTGCCTGGGGCAGGGAGGCCGCGGAACGACGGGAGAGCGAGGAGCGTCACGGAACGGACGCCTGCGCCCGTGGAAGACTCCTTCGCGATGACGCAGCGGCGCGTCCGGGCGAGCGGCCTCGCCCTCCTCCTCGGCTCGGCGGTCGTCTTTCCGACCGGCTGCTTCTCGTTCCCCGCGATGCCTCTCCCCGGCTACGCCGCGACGGAGTCGGCTCCCCCGGGCGTCCTCGGCTCCTTCGCCGTGAGCTCGCCGCTCCTCGGAAACGTCACGGTCGCCCCGACGGCTTGCCGCGGAGGAGACCTTCACCAGTTTCTCGGCGGGGACTTCTCCGACCCGTCCGCGGGGCTCGTCGTCCGGCTCGTCGTCGACCCGCTCGAGGGACCCGCCGCGCGCGTCTTCGACGCCGCCGACCCGTTTCGGAAGAGCGTCGTCCTGCGACGCTCCGAGTGCGCCGTGTTCCACCTCTCGCTCGAGCACACGGGCCTGACGATCAACGAGGTCCGCGACTACCGACTCTCCCTCGAGCTCGACTGCGCGCTGGCGGACGGCACGACCGTCCACGGCAGCGCCTCGACGACGCACTGTCACTGAACCGGCGCCGAGCGTCCTCGGCGCCGTCGGCCCCGTGCTCCGACGCGCCTGACCCTGTCCCGGAGGGACGGTCCGGATCGCTCAGCCCAGCTCGAGGATCCGGCCCAGCGCGGTCGTCACCGAGTCCAGGTCCTCGGCGCTCGCCGTCTCGAGCCGCCCGCGGAGGCGCTCCTTCGAGATGGCCCGGACCTGGTCGACGATCGCGACCGCACGAGCTCCCCGGCACGTCACCGGGACGGTGATCGGGGGGTGGGCGGACGCCGCCGTCGAGTAGGGAACGACGACGACGGTCCGGCGAAGGCGGTTCAAGGCGTTTGCCGTCAGGACGAGGCACGGGCGGGTCTTTCGAATCTCGGAGCCCTTCGTGGGGTCCAGGTCGACCCACCAGACTTCGCCCCGCCCGGGAGCCGGGTCCCCGGAGGCGTTCACCGGCTTCTCCGCCGGCGCGGGGCGGGCGGGAGCGGGTCGTCGAACGCCTGCCACTCCGCGACCTCCTCGGCGAGGACGCTGTCGGCGTTCGCCGAGCGGCACGCCTCCTCGAGCTCCCTCTCCCGGCTCGCGAGCTCGCGCTCGAGCAGGCGGGCGACGGTCGAGGAGCGCTCCCGGTTCGGGACGAGCGCGAGGAACCGCTCGCCCAGGGGGTCCGGGAGCGAAACCGTGATCCTCATATTATGAATTATGACATGTCCTCATCCGACGTCGGTGCCCGTTCCCCTCGCGGAACCCGCTCGGAGCCTGCCGGCAGCCCGCCGCCGTTCGGAGGCGCGAGGCGTCGAGCCTTCGCGGCCGTTCGGGCCGAACCGTCCGGCGTCTACCGGGGGCGGGCTTTCGGGCGGAGCTTTGCGGCCCAGGACGCGGCCTCACGGTCCCAGCCTCGGCTCGGCTCCGAGCCCTGACGGACCCGATAGAGGTCGACGAGCGCCTTCACGCACTCGCGCGTCTCCCTGTGCTCTTCGCCGCGGGTCGAGAGGAACAGGGGGTGGGCCTCGAGGAGGTCCCTCTCGGCGGCGTCGAGCTTCCCGAGGGCCGTCCGCGCCATCCCGCGCCGCGTCAGGAGCTTGGCCACCCAGCGCGCGTTCGACCCGGTGAAGGCTTTGCGGGCCGCGGGCTCGACGCCGTCGAGGACCTTCTCGGCCTCGGCGGCCTTCCCGCGGGCCTGGAGGGCGCCGCCGGTGTTGATCGTCGTGATGTAGGTGTTCGGGTGCTCCGGCCCGAGGACGCGACCGCACTTCTCCATCGCGTCGCGGTAGTACGTCTCCGCCTCGGCTGGGCGCCCCGTCGCCTCGAGGACGGCTCCGTAGTTGTTGATCGAGGTGATCGTGTCGGGATGCTCGGGGCCGCGGACGCGGCGCTTCGTCTCGAGGGTCTCGCGGAGGACGGGCTCCGCCTCCGCGAGCCGGTCCACGGCCTGGAGGAACCGGCCGAGGTTGCCGAGGCAGGCGATCGTGTCGGGGTGCTCGTCGCCGAGGACGCGCCGGCGCGCCGCGAGCGTCTCCCTCAGGAGCGCCTCGGCCTCGGCGTACTTGCGCTGGTCCTGGAGCAGGAGCGCGAGGTTGTTCATGGCGGCCAGCGTGCTCGGGTGGTCGGGGCCGACGGCCCGCCGGTACTTCTCGACCGCCTCGCGCTCGACGGGCTCCGCCTCGTCCAGCTTTCCCTGGAACTGGAGGGAGAAACCCAGGTTGTTGATCGCCGTCACCGTGTCGGGGTGCTCCTCGCCGAGCACCCGGCGGGACATCGCCAAGGCCTCGCGCAGGACCGGCTCGGCCTCGGCGAACCTCCCCCGGGCGAGGAGGAGGTTCGCGAGGTTGCTGACGGCGACGACGGTCTCGGGAGCCTCCTCGCCGAGCGCGCGGCGGTGCCGCGCGAGCGAGTCGCGGTAGACCGCCTCGGCCTCCTCGAGCCGGCCGAGCGCCTGCAGCGCCTGGGCCAGGTTCCCCTGCGTCGCCAGCGTTTCGCGGTGCCCCTCGCCGAGGACGCGCCGCATCGCGGCGAGCGCCTCGCGGCAGAGCCGCTCCGCGTCGTCGTTCCGGCCCTGCAGGTGCTGGAGGTAGCCGAGGTTGTTGAGGGAGACGAGCGTGAACGGGTGCTCCGCGCCGAGGGCGCGGCGGCTCCGTTCGAGCGCGTCGCGGAGGATCGGCTCGGCCTCGGCCAGCTTCCCCTGCGCTCGCAGGAGGTCGCCCGAGGCCCCGAGCGAGCGGAGCGTTCCCTCGCTCTCCTCGCCGAGGACGCGGCGCCGCGTCTCGAGCGCCCGGCTTTGGAGCGGCCTGGCCGCGTCGTAGAGGCCGAGGGTCTTGTAGAGGTCGGCGAGGACCTGCCGGAGCTGCGCGTCGACGGCCGGCTGGTCCGCGAAACGCGCGTCGATGGCGGCGACCGCGGGCCGCAGGATCGTCCGGTCGATCAGGTTCCGCGCCGCGTCGGTGGAGTTGACCCTTTCCCACTGGCGGGCGAAGGCGTCGCTCCGGGCGGCCCGCGCCTTTTCCGGCACGCCGGCCTCGGAAAGCGCCATCTCGAACTGGCCGGCGACCTCCCTCTCGAGCAGCCGGCCCGCGGCGGCGGGATCGACCTGCGCGAGCATCGCCGCCTGGAAGTCGGAGACCTTCCGCAGGTCGTCCGCCGTACTCCGGGCCCGCGCCTCCGCGGCGACGGCGCGGTCGCGCTGACCGCGCGCGACCTTCGCCTGCCAGGCGAACGCGACGGCGCCGGCGACGAGCGCGACGGCGACGGCCGCGGCCCCGACGACCGCGGCCCGGTGGCGCCTCACGAACTTCCCGGCGCGGTACGCCGCACCCGGCGGCGCGGCGACGACCGGCTCGCCGCCGAGGTAGCGCGCCACGTCCATCGCCAGGGCGTTGGCCGTCGGGTAGCGGCGCTGGCGGTCCTTCTCGAGCGCCCGCATGACGATCCAGTCGAGCTCGCCGCGGACGATCGCCGAGAGGCGCTTCGGGGCGGTCTGCCGCTTTGCCGCGGCCGTCGCGGCGGTCTCGGCCGAGTGGACGATGCGCGTCGAGGGCTTCGGCGGGTCGACCTCGCGGATGATCCGCCGGATCTCGGCGAGGCCGGCGGCCTGCAGCTCGCGCGTCGTGAAGGGCGTGGAGCCCGTCAGCAGCTCGTAGAGGAGGACGCCGAGGGAGTAGACGTCGGTCCGGGCGTCGACGTCGAGGGAGCCCTCGGCCTGCTCCGGGCTCATGTACTCGGGGGTGCCGATCATCGCCCCGTCGAGCGTGAAGAGGGATTCGCCGGCCGGGCGAGCCTCGGTCGCCTTGGCGATGCCGAAGTCGATGACCTTCGCGTGCGGCCGGCCGTCGTGGGTCGCGACGAGGACGTTCGACGGCTTGATGTCGCGGTGGATGATCCCCTTCGTGTGGGCGTGCTGGACGGCGTTGCAGACCTGCTCGAAGAGCTCGAGGCGTGCCTCGACGGGGAGCCCGTTCTCGTCGCAGTAGGTCGAGATCGGCGAGCCCACGACGAGGTCCATGACGAAGTAGGGACGTCCCGTCGGCGTCGCCCCCGCGTCGACGACGCGGGCGATGTTGGGGTGGTCCATCATCGCGAGCGCCTGACGTTCGGCCTCGAACCGCGCCACGACCCTCTCCGTGTCCATCCCCGGCTTGAGGAGCTTCACGGCGACGCGGCGGACGATCGGCTCCAGCTGCTCGGCGAGGAAAACCGTCCCGAAGCCCCCCTGCCCGATCCTCTCGAGAAGGCGGTAGGGCCCGAGCATCGTCCCCGGCCCCTCGAGCAGCGGCGCCCGGCGGCGGTCGTCGGCGCCGACGGTGTCGTCGGAGGACGCGGGGCCGGGCGCGAAGACGTGGTCGACCGTCCGGTCCTCCGCCCGAAGGCTCGCCTCGACCCGTTCTCTCAGCGGCGCGTCGCCGCGGCAGGCCTCGTCGAGGAAGCGCCCGCGGGCCGACGGGTCGGCGAGCGCTCGCGCCGCCTGCACGATGGAGTCGATCTTCTGCGACACCGTTCCTCCCGGTCGTTCGGATGCGTGGACGGGGGGATCGTCGCACCTGAGGCGGAGGCCTGGCCCGGTCCGACGACGTTCCGGCGGACCCCGAACATCGCGACGCCCGCGCGAACGGGTCGTCGAAGCGGCGGGGGTAGGGGACGAGGAAGCGCTTGTCGCGGAAGGGCTCCGTCTGCCTCACGGCGTTGAAGCCGGCGGCGGCGACGATCCGATCGGCCGCGGGGAAGAGGCCCGTCGCGGGGAAGACGTCGCGCCACTCGACGTCCGCGGGAAGCGACTCGGGCCGGGCGGGGGAGGCGAGGACGACGCGCGCCCCGCGAGCGTCCACGGCGGCGAGCTCGCGGGCGCAGGCGACGAGGTCGAGCGTCTCCTCGTCGGGCCCGGAGTGGACGACGAGAACGTGGCGACCGTCGATCGGATCGGGCGGAGGCGAGGGCGGGTCGACGAGGTCGAGCGGGCGGATCGAAGCGGAGGCGGACTCGAGAGCGCGGCGGTGCCCGGCGTGCAGCTCCTCGACGACGAAGGTGACGTCGTACCGCGGGAGACGGCCCGAGGCGTCGGCGGCGTAGCGGTCCCAGAAGAGGAGCCGCGCGACGTGCCAGAGGGCGAGGCCGGGCGGCGGGGCCCAGCCCGCGAGCTCGCCGAGGAGGCCGGCGGGGAAGGCATCGACGACGAGGCGCGTCGCGCCGGTCTGGGCGAGCGTCGCTGCGAGGAAGGTGCGCAGGCCCGCGGGGTCGCCGTCGAGCGATGCGGGGACGCGGACGACGGGGAGCCCGCCCGTCACGCGCGGGTCGTCGGCGAAGCGGGAGGAGGTGAAGAGCGTCGCCTCCTCCTCGAGCCCGAGCGTGTGGAGGAAGGCCCGGGCCCTCACGAGGTGCCCGAGCCCGCCTCCGAGCGCGTAGTAGAGGAGCACGCGCGGCTCAGCGGCGGCGCGCGAGGATCTCCGCCATCAGGATCGCCCGGTGCTCCTCGGGGATCCTCTCGAGGACGAGGACGCCGAACGACGCGGACCGACGCCTCGGGGACTCCGTCACCCAGAGCTCGGCGCCGTCGGCCCCCTTCACCTTCGTCTTGTCGGGCCCGAAGCGGACCTCGGCGAGCTCCTTCTCGGCGGCGTCGACGACCTTCGCCTTGTCGGGGTACTTCGTCTTGATCGAGTACGGGTTCGCGTTCTCCTCGTTGTCGCTCACCTTGATCTTGTCGTCGGCGAGCTTCACCTTCCAGAGGAGCTTCCCGTCCGTCGTCCGGAGCTTGAAGCCGGCATCGCCCGGCTTCACCTCGCAGACCGGCGGGCCGCCGGCGCCGCGCCGGTACTTCCGCTTCTCGCCGGCCGGCTCGCCGAGGAGGCGGACGCCGCCGGGGAGGACGATCTCGATCGCATTCCCCTTTTCGACGACGGTGAAGCTCTTCGAGCCCCCGGCCGATCGGACGACGACGGTGTTCACGTCGGGGGGCGCGGGCGTCACGGCCCCGGCCGCGAAGGTGACGGCGAGGAGGGCGAGGGGGAGGAGGCGGGCGAGAGGACTCTTCATGGCTCAGCTCTCCGTGAGGACGTCGGCGGGGACCGGGCGCGGGACGCGACCGGCGGTTTCGGCGAGGAGCGCGCGGTAGCGCGCCGCCTCCTGGTCGTGGCGGAACTCGCGAAGGACCTGCGCGCGAAGGCGCTCGCCCATCCTGCGCAGCTCGTCGGCCGGGAGCGTCGCGAAAGCGGCGAGCGCACGCCGGCACTCGTGGAGGTCTCCGGGCGGGAACGCCAGCGCGTTCCGCCCCTCCTCGAGGAGGTCGGCCATCCCGCCCGCGGTCGACGCGACGGCGGGGACGCCGAGCGCCCCGGCCTCGAGGAGGACGTTCGGGAGGCCGTCGTAGAGCGACGGGACGACGACGCCGTCGCACGCGGCGTAGTACGGGAGGAGCTCGAAGCGGTCGACGAACGGGACGTGCGTGAACGGGACCGTCGACTCGATCGAGGCGAGGTGCGCCAGCATCTCCGGCTCGGCCTCGCCGACGACGAGGAGGTGGAGCCGCCCCTCGACTCCCGCGCGCCGGAGGGCGTCGAGGAGGAAGGCGCCGCCCTTCTTCCGCTTCAGGTGCCCGAACATCCCGAGGACCCGCCGTCCCTCGCCGACGTGCTCGGCCCTCCATCGCGCGGCGCGTTCGAGGTCGTGCGGCGCGAGCGCCCACTCCGAGGGGTCGATGCCGTTCGGGACGTACCGGACGTCCGCCGCGGGGAAGAGCGTCGAGACCTTCCACTGGTGGTCGCGCGAGACGGTGGCGACGGCCGCCGAGCGCCCGAGCGCGTCGCGGAGCGCCCAGCCGCGCCGGAGCGAGAAGAGGCCGGTGTCGAAGTCGTTCCCGCGGAGGAGTGTCACGAGCGGGACGCCGAGCCAGGCCGCGAAGGCGGGGGCCGCGAGGACGGGGGAGGCGCCGCCGAAGGCGACGACGTGGCTCGGCCGCGCGGGGAGGCGGGCAACCTCGTTCCAGAGGAGCAGCGTCGCGTGAGCCGGGTCTTCGTCGGCGGGGGCCGCGAGGAGGAGGCCGCGCTCCTGCCGCTCGACGAACGGGCGCACGACCCGCCGGCCGAGATGCGCGACGTCGACGTCGAGACCCGAGGCGCGCAGCGACCTCACGATCCGGTCGCACGACTGGGCCATTCCCCCGCGGTCGGGCGGGTAGTTCTCGGTGAGGACGAGAGGCCGCAACCTAGCTGTCCCCGAACCCCGCCCCGCCCTCGTCGGTCTCGACGTCGGCGTCGGCGGTCGTGTCGAACGAGCGGGTGTCGTAGCCGTCGTAGTAGCGGCTGTGGTGGGAGCCCGTGTAGACGGGGCCGTATCCCGACGACCAGTAGCGGTGGCGGGCGCCGTAGGTCCACTCGTCGTCGAGCGCCTCCTCGCCGGTCGCGGCCTGTCCTTCGCGCGGCTGCTGCTCGGCGCGGGCGTGGCAGTCGAGGCACTGCGTGAAGCCGCTCGCGGGCGAGAGGTGGCGCGTGCAGACCGTGCGCCCGCACTCCGAGCAGGCGCCCGCGGGCGCCCCGTCGCAGTCCCTCAGGGTGAAGAACCCGCCCTTGCACTCGCAGCCGCTCATGACGCGCTCCCCTCCGCGTCCGCGGGTCGGACGCGCCGGTAGGCTTCGGCGATCGCGTCGAAGACCGCCGTCGGGTCGATCGGGTCGAGCGACTTCGTCTTCACCCTCTTCTCGACGTGGAGCGAGGTCCGCTTCTCGCCGTCCTTCACCTTCACCTTCTCCCCCTCGTCGGCCGCCATCGCCGCCACGGCGTACTCCTTCTTCGGAAGCGCGACGTCGACGGCGATCGTCGTCAGCTTCCGGTGCTTCGTCTTCGTCTTGATCTTCCCGCGCGCCGTCCGCTTCGTCCTCTCGCTCGCGACGACGTCGTCCGTCACCGTCCACTGGAGGAGGCTCCCGTCGGCGAGCCGCGCCCCGCCCCCGAACCACGGGTCGACGTAGGTCGTGTCGACGACCTTCCTGTAGCCGGGGACGTCGTACGGCTTCCCGGTGCCGGTCTTCTTCCCCTTCGCCGTCGGGGGCGAGAGGTCGAGCCTCACGTTCATCGTGGCGCCCGGCTCCATGTCCTCGCGGAGGACGGCGAAGAGCGGCATCGCCACCTGCCGGAAGTTGTTCGAGAGGTCGAGCTTCTTCATCTTCAGGACGGTGACGAGGAGCGCGATCCCCCCGCCGAGGGCCGCGAGCGGCAGCGGCAGGAGGTAGAACGAGACGTTCGCCGAGACGATCAGGAGGACGAACGCCAGGAGGAAGAGGGCTCCCGTCGTGCAGCCCATCGGCGTCCGCGCCTTGTCGCTCAGGCGGTCGTACTCGGCGATCGGCTTCAGCAGCGCGACGAGCGCGCCCGGCTCGTACTCGCCGGCGAGCTGCTTCGTCTCGAGCAGCGCCTTCTGCTCAGGCGACAGCGACCTTCGGGCCTTCAGCGCTTCGAACATCCGGTTCCTCCTCGGTCGGGCGGGGGGCGGAAGGGACCGCGGCGGAGGGCCGCAGCGATCGGTAGACGTCCTTCAGGAGAGAGACGGAGCGATCCCAGCCGAAGTCGCGCACCGCGCGGGCGCGGGCGGCCGCCGCCATCCGCTCCCTCTCTTCGGGGAAGTGGAGGAGGAGGCGGATCGCCCGCGCGAGGTCGGCCGGCCGGTCGGGCGGGACGAGGCGCCCCTCGACGCCGTTCGTCACGATCTCGCGGACGGGCGGCAGGTCCGACGCGACGACGGGGACGCCGGCCGCGAGCGACTCGACGACCTTCAGCGGCGCGCACCCCTGGACGACGTTCCGCTCCGTGGCCGTCAGCGGCGCGACGGAGAGGAGCGCGTTCGCGAGCCACGGCTCGAGCTCGGCCGTCGGCAGCTCCCAACGCCAGACCACCCGCTCTCCGAGGCCGAGCTTGTCGGCGAGCCTTTCGGCCGCACGGGCCGGCCGTGACCGGGCTGAGCCGCAGACGACGAGACGCAGGTCCGAGAGGTCGGCGAGGCGCGCGAAGGCGCGGAGGAGCGTGTCGACCCCCTGCCACGGCTGGAGCGCGCCGAAGTAGATCAGGTAGGCGTCGGGCGCCTCGAACGGGCGGGGAAGCTGAGGGACCGGGTCAGCGCCGTTCGGGACGACGGCGACCTTCGCCGCCGGGACGCCCTGCGCCACGAGGAAGTCGCGCGTCGTTTTCGACGGCGTGACGACGCGGTCGGCAGCCTCGAGGCAGAAGCGCTCGGCGGCGCGGACCTTCTCGAGCGTCCGCGGCGCGATCCCTGGATAGGCGTACGGCAGCTCGACGGACGGCAGCGCGTTCACCTCGAAGAGCGTCGCGTACCGGTGCGGCCTCTCGAGGATCGGGACGCCCGACCACGGGTCGCGGAAGTGGCAGACCTCGAGCACGTCGCCCGCCTCGCCGAGGAGCCGGCCGAGGTGGCCGCCGAACGCGACGGCCCGCTCGAGGAAGTTCTCGACCGGGACGGAGAACCGGACGACCTCGACGTCCCCCTCGAGCTGGTGCGCCGGGAGCCGTTCGTCGCCGAGGACGTAGAGAAGGCCGCCGCCGTACTCCGTAAAGAGCGCGGGCGCGAAACGGGCGATGTGCGTCGACGCCCCCTTCCGGGTGGGGAAGCGGTCGAACGCCGCGTAGAGCGCGCGCGGTCGGCGGAGGAGGCTCATCGGATTGGTGGCCGGAGGATAGACAGGCGGCCCGGGTCGGGCAAGGTTCCGCGGGGAGGCGCTCAGCGGGCGCGCGGCGCCCCGGCCGGCCGCGGCGGCGGGACGCGGATCGCGGGAGGAGCGTCGGAGGACCTGAGGAGGGGGCGGAGGCAGCCGCGGCAGCCGAAGCGGGTCGCGCCCGCCGGAAGGTGGAGGCGCAGCGCCGACCGGCCGCAGCCGAGCGGACAGACGAAGTGCCAGCGCGGGCCGCGAGGGGTCCCCCGCGCGTAGGAGAGCGGCACGCGGAGGGCGACCCGCTCCCCGCTCCGGGCGAGCTCGTAGCCGAGCTCGAGGAACGGCGCGTCGGGGAGGCGGGCGTCGACGGCACAGAGCGCCTCGCCCCAGGCGCGGCCCGTCTCGGGGTCCCGGAAGCGGACGCGGGCGTCGGGCGTGAAGGCGCCCATGCGGACGAGGCCCTGCCTCACGAGGACGCGGACGTCGAGGACGAAGGCGCTGTCGGCGGGCATGGGTGTCCGGGACGGATCGTAGTCCCGATGCCCGTCGAAGGAGCGGGCGATCGCGTCAGGAGGCCTCGGAAGGAGGCGGCCCCGTCCTCCCCATCCTCACCCGAAGCTCCTCGACGCTTCCCGTCCGGGCCGTGCAGAAGTCGCGGAGGACGGTCCCGACGTGCGGGTGCCGCTCGGCGATCGCGTCGAGCGTCGGGAGGTCGAGCTCGAGGAGCTCGACGGGCGTTGCCGCGGTGACGGTGGCGGTGCGCGGCGACCCGGTGAGGATCGAAACCTCTCCGAAGAACGCCCCTTCCGCCATCTCGCGGACCTTCCGGTAGCGCCCCTGCGGGTCCTTGCAGAACGCGTAGACGGTGCCCGTGGAGACGACGAAGAGGCTGTCGCCCGGCTCGCCTTCGGCGACGACGATCTCGCCGGCGCCGAACGTCAGGAGGCGGAGGCCCCGGATCACCTCGACGAGCTCGTCGCTCGTGAAATCGCCGAAGAGAGGAGTCTTCTCGAGGCGCGCCTCGGCGGGCGGGCGCGCCTCGGGCGCTTCGCCCTCGACGTCGATCTCGACCTCGAAGCCCTCGGCCTCGGGCTCCGCCGGGAGCGGTCCGTCGATCGGGTGCGGTTCGGCCTTCTCCGCCGCTTCCGTCGGCCGCGGCCTCGAGACGCGCCCGCCGAGGAGCGAGAGGCGGCGTTCCGACTCCTCGTCGCGGGTCTTCGCGAGGTCCGCGAGCTTCCGGTCGACCTCCTCGGCCCGCGCGGGGTCGATCCGCTGGACCTTCTTCAGGAGCGCGATCGCCTTCGCGAGGAAGCCGTCGCGCGCCCAGGCGTCGGCGACCCTCAGGAGGATCGTGACGGCCTCGGCCTCCTGCCCGTCGAGCGCGAGGACGTCGGCGAGCTGGATCTCGAGGGCGGGGTTCCCCGGCTCCCGCTCGAGCCGGGCACGAAGGACCTTCGCGGCTCGTCCGTAGCTCTTCTTCGCGACGAGGGACGCGACGTCCTCGGAGCCCGAGAACCAGGGAAGCGCCATCTCACCACCTCCGGCGCGCGGGCCGGGCGCCCGGCGCTCCGCGGATCATGCCGCGGATGAGCCCAGCCGGGGAGGACGATTCGGCGAGGCCGACAGGCCTCCGGCGGCCCTGAGGGGGAGCCGCGGCGCCAGGCGGTCTCCTCAGTCGAAATAGCCGCTCACGTCGACGATGAGGTGGACGGAGCCGGAGGCCATCTCGGCCCGGGCCGAGACGAGGCCGGCGCCGTCGAGGCCCAGGATCGCGTTGTTGGCGCGGGTCCGGCCGGCCGCGAAAGCGACCTGAGGCGTGATCGGGACGAGCGTCCCGTTGGCGTGGACGACGACGCTCCCGGTTGCGGTCGCCTGGGTCACCGTGACGTTCGCCGAGACGACGGTCACGCCGGCCGGCACGCCGCACGCCCCGGAGACCTGGAAGGGGCGCGAGACGCCGGCCGCGAGCGGCGCGGGTCCGCCGAGGGAGGCCGAGCGGGTGTCGACGACGCGGCAGGGCGCGAGCGGGTGGAACCGCAGCGCGCGCGCCGCACCGGTCTCGTCGGCGCCGACGTCGGGCGCGGCGCCGCGCGGGCGGGAGTCGCCGTCGACGTCGGTCCCGACGGATGACGCGCTCCCCTGGTCGATCGCCCCGGCGGCGGTCGGCTGGAGGTGGAGGTCGCCGGTGGCCGGGGAGACGTAGAACGCGGCCGTTGCGGTCGTCACGTTCGTCGCGAGCGTCGCCGTGGCGCCGTCGCGCGCGCGGAGCGCGAAGTTCGCGAGGTTGTTCACGATCGTCGCGGCGGTGCGCGAGAAGCGCCACTCGATCGCGGAGAAGGAGGAGGCGACGTCGGCCGTGTGGACCGTGTTGTGGAGGGCGGAGGCGCCGCACGCCTGCCAGAGGCAGACGCCGCAGTCGAAGCCGTACTCCGACGCGAAGAGGTCCGGGTCGTCGGCGGAGACGAAGTTGTTCACCGCGGTCCCGCCGTAGTGGTCGACGTAGGCGCCCCCCGCGGCGGGGCAGGGAGCGTCGGAGTACGTCCGGCGCGGAGTGCCGGTCTCGGCGAGGCCGAAGCCGATCCCGCGCGCGTTGTTGCGGAGGACGTTCCGCTCGACCCGCGTGTCGCGCGCGTTTCGCCAGAAGTGGACCGCGTGCTCCGAGAGGCCCGCGTCGCACCAGAAACCCTCGATGACGTTGTCGCGCACCGTCCAGCCGAGCGCGGCGTGGGCGTCCACCCCGCCCGTGTAGCAGCTGTCCCTCACGTGCGCCCGGCCGGCGTCCGTCAGCTCGATCCGCGAGCAGGCGATCGTCCCCTCGTCGACGTACGGCCCGGTGTCGCTCTCCGGGTTGATCTTGATCGCCTGCTGGCCCGGGTCGACGATGCGGACGTTGTAGACGAGCGTCCGGTTCGTCGCCGACGCCCCCGCCGGCATCACGTGGATCGGGTGGTCGTACGCCTCGCGGAGCGTCAGGTCCGCGACCGTCACGTCGGAGGCGGCCACCTGCACGATCTCGGTCGTCAGGTAGTTCCCGTCGAGGACGACGGCATCCCGGTTTCCGCTCTGCCCACGAAGCGTCACGTTCGGGACGTCGAGGCGGAGGTATTCGCCGTCGAGGGCATACGTCCCGTCGGCCACGAGGATCGTCCGCCCCGGCACGGCCGCGTCGATCGCGGCCCGCAGCTGCGCGACCGTGCTCACGACGACGACGTCGCCCGTTGCGGGAGGGAGGGCCGGGCAAAAGTCCGCCGCGCGCGAAGGCGCGGTGGCGAGGGCGCATCCGAGCGCGAGGAGCGGTGCGAGGCGGAGACGCGAGGTCGTCATGGGCGCTCCTTCCCGACGCGCGCGGGCGGCGAGCCGGTCCCGATCGTCCGGGGGACGGCTCGCGGAGGTGCTCGTCCGGTCCGGGTGGTCGGGACCGAGTATGGGAACCGGGCCGGGGAGAGGCAAGGAGCGCCATCCGAGACGCCGCCCCATCTGAGGGGTGGCGATCGCCGCGAGACTCTGCCTCGCGGTCGACCGATCCTGGCTCTCGTCATCACGCGGCTGCCGATGACGAAAGGAGATGAGTTCGCAGGAGCAGAAACTGCGCCGTGCTCACCTCGGCCTGTGGTGAAAAGGGCCTTCTCGCGCAGCCTGGAGCCCGGGCAGGCGGATGCGCTGCGGCTCGGCCGGCCCCCGAATGTGGTGGGGGCAGTCGTGATGCAGGTCTTGCAGCTCTGAGTTCGATGGGAAACGGAACGAAAGGAGAAGGAGTGCCAATTAGGGCCGGATTGCACGGGCTGCCGAGTTCGGCACTCCCAGTCGATTGCGTTACCTTCCGCAGCGACGGCCACTCCCCAGTGAGTTCTCGCTCGCGGAGCAGACCCGGAAAGGAGCCCCTTTGAAGAAACGTGTGGTCCTCCTCGTCTTCCTGCTATCGGCCGGCGTCGAACCATCGTTGCGCGCGCAGCAGGTCCACCCGAATGCCGCAACCGGAACGCGGAGTGAGTCGCTCTACGTCGATTCCGGGAGCGACCAGGTCAGCCTCTTCAACGGCAATCTGTCCTACACGATCCCGATCGGCGAACCGATCCCGGTCGGCCCCGTCCTGACGATCGCGCCGAAGCTCGTCTACAACAGCCAGCTCTGGAAACTCTGGCAAGTCGTCTGTGGCGTCCCGCCTTACGGCGAGCAGGTCAACTTCATGGAGGCCCCCACCGGCGACCGCGCCTTCGGCGCCGGCTGGCAGCTCCATTTCGGCCGCCTGATCGCCCCTCCCTCGGGATACGCCAACCAGCAGTCGAACCAGTGCGGCCAAAACGCCGTCCCACTGCCCGAGGCGCAGCTGCCCGCGACGGAGCCGCCCTCGCCGGGAATGTGGTCGACCGGTTTCGCCTATCTCTCGCCGGACGGATCTGTTCACGTCTTCTACGACCGTCTCGTCGAGTCGGACACGCCTCTGCCGGGCCCCGCGCAGGCGCCGGCCGACTGGCGGTGCTCGAAGGGGAACCTGCGAACGAGCGGGGAACGCTGCTACGGGTACACGCACGACGGCAGCTTCCTCCGCTTCGACCCGATCGACCCCGACCACGGCGGCCTTCCCGTCGTCTATTTCCCCGACGGGACGAAGCAGGTCATGGGCTTCGCCGGAGGACGGGTCGCGAAGATAAACGACGACACCTTCAGCTGGACCTCGGCCGCGTCCTATCTCTCGTTCTCGTCGGAGCCGGTGTCCCGGACCCTCGCGAACGGTACCGTCGAGCAGGGACCCTGGAATACGACCTCCATTCTCGACCCCTGGGGCAACTCGATCACCGTCGCCTACTACGGGCAGAGCTGCACGACGAGCCCGTGCCCTCCCCCCCATCCGCTCGTCGCCGAACCGCTGCACCGGAGAGACGCCATCGTCTGGCGGGCGTGGGACACCGCCAGCTCAACACACCGCTACGTCCACGTGAACGCGAGCGCCGTGATGCTGAACGGTGTGAATCGTCCGGTCGTCGAATCCGTCAGCGTTCCGACGTCGGCGACGAACGAGACCGGCGGGCCGCTACGCGGTACGTGGACCATCGAGCGCGAGGCCTCCGGGAACGACTTCTATCGGCTCTCCAAGGTCGCGCTCCCTGTCAGCCTCTCCTTCCAGGTGTCGTACCAGGCGCGCGATCTCCTCGCGGGGTTGACGCTCCCGACGGGCGGCCGGCTGGAGTGGGACTATGGACCGATCGCCTTCTACCAGAAGCAGACGCAGGAGTGCGCCGGAGCCTGCCGCACGATCTTCGGCCGCTCCGTCGGAACGGGCGTCGTCGCGCGACGGGCGCAGCGTCGCGTCGTTCCCGTCGGCGGGACGGAGTTCCAGGAGGTCGCCGAGACCCGCTACGTCCGGAGCTACGACGTCGACCCGGACCCGCTCGACCCCAACGACATGCCCTGCACTCCTTCGGACCCCTCGCTCTGCCAGATGCGGGTCGACGTCTGGAAGCCGGCGGGCGGGAGCGAGAACCGGGTCGTGACGCGGAGCCGCTTCCACGAGTCCGACGGCGTCGCCAAGGGAGCGTTCTACGGGCGACCGATGTTCACCGAGGACTACTCGGTCGTCGCGATTGAGGAGCCGGACAGAGACGCCCTCCTGGGACTCTCGCCGTTCCGCACGACGGCCTTCGTCTACGACTACGACGGGAACCGTTCGTATGGCCTCCCGAACGCCCCGGATTTCGAGCACAACACGCGGACCCTCACGACGACGACGACCTGGGCCGACGGACACGGTCTGGAGGAGAACCACGCCTGGGATGACGGGGCGTCGTCGTGGCAACGCGAGACGGGGCGTTGGCGGAGGACGGTGACGAGTGAGGCCTCCCCGGGCCAGCCGACACGCGTTCTTCGGGAAACCGTCGACGACTGGCTGCCGGGTCCTCCATCGGCGCCCAACGCCTGGAACCTCGGCCTGCTCGCCTCGCGCACGGTCTCGCGACCCTTGCAGAACGGTGAGCCTACCGGGTTGAACCTCAGCTCCAGGGAGCTCTTCTTCTACGACTCCACGGGCTTCCGAACCGAGCGCCGCGTCGAGCCCGAGCCGGGCGGCAACGACGGCCGGACGCGCCGGGAACGCTGGACCCGCGGCACAGCCGCCTCCGGCCCCTGCGCGCCCGTCGGCTCCGGCATTGCGCCCGAGTGCTCCAACCTCGGGTTCCCAACGCAGCTCACCGAGTCCCTCACGGGTTCGCTGAACAACATCTCCGTCAACTCGACCTACTACCGCTACTTCCACTACCGGCACGGGGGCCTCGCCGCGGCGAGGGACAACGCGACCTTCTACGCGGTCGACAAGGACCTGACCGTGACCGGGCGTGCCGTGGGGGATCGCGGTCCGGAGGGACGAGGATCCCTCTACGACACGGCTCCGAACCTGACGACCGTCACGAAGTACGACCTCATCGGCCGCGTCGCGTCGGTCCAGCCTCCCGGCGAAGGCGCGGAGAGCGTGACGTACTCGCCTCAGAACGTCCTTCGGGTCCGACGGGACCTCTCGGGGAACGTCGTGAGCGAGAGACAGACCTTCTTCGACCGGCTCGGCCGACCTACCGCCGAGCGGCGGCGGATGCCCGGGGGCGGGTGGTCTTGCCGTCTGACGACGTACGACGCCGCCGGCCGGTCCACGGGTCAGACGGAGTGGTGGGCGAGCGGTGACCCCGGAATCGGCACCCTCTGTGACGGCGATCTCACGGACGTGCAGACCAGTCTCGACGCGTCCGTGCCTCCCGTCTCGTCGCCTCCCGGGACGACGTGGGCGGCGTTCGACGTCCTCGACCGGCCGACCCGGACGAGGCTGGCGGACGGAGCCATGGTCGCGGACGAGTACGACGGGTGGTGGCACCAGGAGACGACGCGGTACGTCAACGCCGGGCCAACGCCGCTCACCGCGACGACCGTCGTGACACGCGACGCCCTCGGGCGGGTGGTCTCCGTCACGGAACCGGAGGCCCGCAAGGCCGACGGCTCTCCAATGAACCCGTTCGAGACGACGACGTACGTCTACGACCACGCGGACCGGCTTGTGCGGATCGCCAAGGTCGGCCACGACTCGAACGGCGGCTCGCCGGAGACGCAGGTGCGCACGCGGGCCTACGACGACTTCGGCTGGCTCGTGTCGCAGAGCGACCCCGAGC
>CAZLQX010000004.1:225134-227687 GCA_964561935.1 uncultured Holophagales bacterium | reverse complement strand
GCCGGCTCCGCGGCATCGTCCTCGGGACGGCGATCGAGCGCGAGCCGCGCGAGGTCCGCGCGTTGCGCCTCCTCGAGTACCGCGCGCTCGTCGTCGCCGCGCTCAAGAAGGCCTCGCCCGGCTCGACGGCGGCGCGGCGGAGGTGGCGCGCGCTCCTCGAGGCGGAGCGCGCCTGGACGGACGCGGAGCGCGCGCTCCTCGAGGCGGCGGCCGCCGAGGAGCCGCCCGCGCCGCGCTGACGCCCCGGCCGCGCGCGGAGCGGCGCTACGCGGGCGTCAGGTTCGAGAAGCGCGCGACGAACTTCTTCCGCCCCGCGCGGTCGAAGTAGACGGTCAGCTTCTCCTGGTCTCCCGAGCCCTCGACGAGGAGGACGACGCCGACGCCGTACTCCGGGTGCCGCACGCGCCCTCCGCGTCGGAAGCCCGAGGCGGTCGGCGGCGGCGGCGTCCGGCGCATCGTCGGAATCGGCGGCCGTGCGGCGCGCGCTGCCGGGCGGTGGCCCGGCCGCGCCGCGGGTCGCTGCGGCGAGAACGTCTCCTGCGACTCCCCCTCGTAGTCGGGGAAGAGGCTCCCGCCTCGCTCCGGCGCGCCGAAGCGGAGCCCCCCGCCGCCCGGGGCGGCGAAGGTCCGGTCGACGACGGCGAGCGTCCTCGCCGGGATCGCGTCGAGGAAAGGGGACGGGTCGCGGCTCACCCACTCGCCGTGGACCATCCGCCGCAGGACGCGGGAGAGCGTCAGCCTCTCCTTCGCCCGCGTCATCCCGACGTAGGCGAGGCGCCGCTCCTCCTCGAGCTCGTCCTCGTCCTCGCGCGAGGAGAAGTGCGGGAGCGACCCGTCCTCCATCCCCGCGAGGAAGACCTCGTCGAACTCGAGCCCCTTCGCCGCGTGGAGCGTCATCAGGACGATCCCCTTCCGCTCGTCGACGTCGTCCGCGTCGGAGCGGAGGGTCACGGCGTCGAGGAAGCCGGAGAGGGAGCGGTCCCCCTCGTCCTCGAGCCCGGCGCGCTCGTGCTCGCGCGCGGCGGCGAGGAGCTCGTCGAGGTTCTCGCGGCGCGCCTGGTCCTGCGGGTCGTCCGATCCCTCGTAGAGGGCGAGGAGGCCGGTCCCGGACAGGACGGCCGCCACGGCGACACCCGCCCCCGTCTCCTCTTTCGCGAAGGTCTCCCGGAGCGAGCCGACGAGGTCGCGGAACTCCACGAGCGCCTTCTTCGCCCGCTCCGTCAGGCCTTCGGGGAGCGAGGAGAGGACCGCGAAGAGGGAGGACCCCCGCTCCGCGGCCGCGGCGGAGACCCCCTCGAGCGTCGTCGCCCCGACGCCCCGGGCCGGGACGTTCACGACGCGCCGGAACGAGACGTCGTCGTCGGGGTTCCTGAGGAGCCGGAGGTAGGCGAGGGCGTCCTTGACCTCGGCCCGTTCGTAGAAACGCGTCCCGCCGACGAGCTGGTACGGCATACGGTTCCTGACGAGCTCGTCCTCGAACGGGCGCGACTGGGCGTTCGTCCGGAAGAGGACGGCGACCTCGGCCCCCGGCTTGACCGACCTCAGGCGCGAGATCCGTTCGACGACCTCGCGCGCCTCGTCGCGCTCCTCCGGGAGGACGAGGAGGGTGACCGGCTCGCCCCCGGGCCTCGTCGCCTTCAGCGTCTTCCCGAGCCGGCGGCGGTTCTCGGCGACGACGGCCCCCGCGGCGTCGAGGATCGGCGCCGTCGAGCGGTAGTTCCGCTCGAGGCGGATCGTCCTCGCCTCCGGGAAATGCCGCGTGAACTCGAGGATGTTCGAGACGTCGGCCCCGCGCCAGCGGTAGATCGACTGGTCCTCGTCGCCGACGGCGAAGACGTTCCGCTCCTCGCCGGCGAGGAGCTTGACGATCTCGTCCTGGGCGCCGTTCGTATCCTGGTACTCGTCGACGAGGAGCTGGGTGACGCTCCTCCGGAGGAGGGCGAGGACGTCGGCGTTCCCCGAGAGGAGCTTCGAGGTGCGGACGAGGAGGTCGTCGAAGTCGACCGCATTCGCCTTCTTCAGCTCCTTCTCGTACGTCGCGTGGAGCTCGGCGAGGCGCGTCCCGACGAAGTCGCCGAAACGCCGCGGGTACTCGTCGCGGCTCCAGCCGGCGTTTCGGGCCCGGGAGATCTTCGAGGCGACGGCCTTCGGGGTGAGCGCCTTGTCGGAGATCCCCGCGGCCTTGAGCGCCTGCCGGAAGACGGCGAGCTGGTCGTCGGCGTCGAAGACGACGAACCCGGGCGCAAGCCCCGCCTCGGCGGCGAAGCGGCGGAGGAGCCGCACGCCGTAGGAGTGGAAGGTCCCGACGAAGGAGCGGGGCCTCTCCGAGCCGAGGAGGTGCGCGACGCGCTCCTTCATCTCGCCGGCGGCCTTGTTCGTGAAGGTGAGGGCGACGATCGCGGGCTCCGGCGTCCCGTGCGCGACGAGCCAGGCCATCCGGCGGGTCAGGACGCGGGTCTTCCCCGACCCGGCGCCGGCGAGGACGAGGAGGGGCCCCGGCCCGGCCGAGACGGCGGCCGCCTGCTCCGGGTTGAGGCCTTCGAGGAGGTCTTT
>CAZLQX010000004.1:48194-225034 GCA_964561935.1 uncultured Holophagales bacterium | reverse complement strand
GCCCGGCCGAGACGGCGGCCGCCTGCTCCGGGTTGAGGCCTTCGAGGAGGTCTTTTTCGCGGACGTTCAAGGGACCGGGAGCCTCTCCGGGGGGCGCGCTGCCGGGGGGCGCTGTTCGCCGCCCCCCGGGCCCCCCGATCTCGGTGGCGAGTACCTCCCGGTCGGCTTCCGCGCAGACGACTTTGCGCCGCCCCCCGGACCCCCCGGCTCCATGGGGGCGATACCGCTCGGTCGTTTGGTCAAGATCATGGCCGACCGCGCGTTCACTCCACCGTCACCGACTTCGCCAGGTTCCGCGGCTGGTCGACGTCGCAGCCGCGCCGGCGCGCGACGTGGTAGGCGAGGAGCTGGAGCGGGACGACGGAGACGATCGGCTGGAGCGCGGGGTGGATCTCGGGCACGACGAGCGTCTCGTCGGCGAACGTCGCGACGTCCTCGTCGCCTCTCGAGACGAAGGCGACGAGCCTCCCCTCGCGCGCCTTCACCTCGCGGAGGTTCGAGGCGACCTTGTCGTAGAGGGCGTCCTTCGGCGCGAGGGCGACGACGGGGAGCTCCCCGTCGATGAGGGCGATCGGGCCGTGCTTCATCTCCCCGGCCGGGTACCCCTCGGCGTGGATGTAGGAGATCTCTTTCAGCTTGAGCGCCCCCTCGAGGGCGACCGGGTAGTGCGCGCCGCGCCCGAGGAAGAGGACGTCGCGGGCGTGGGCGAGGGTGCGCGAGAGCTTCTCGATCGCCGGCTCGAGGGCGAGCGCCTGCTGGAGCGCGACGGGGAGGTGCGCGAGGCCCGCCAGGAACGGGTCTCCCGGCTCGAGGCGCCCGAGGCCCCGCGCCTCGCGGGCGTAGTACGCGAGGAGGGCGAGGGCGACGAGCTGCGTCGTGAAGGCCTTCGTCGAGGCGACGCCGATCTCCGGCCCGGCGTGCGTCGCGAGGACGCCGTCGACGAGCCGCGCGATCGCCGAGCCGGGGACGTTGACGACGCCGACGGTCGGGGCGTTAGCCCTCTTCGCGTCGGTGAGCGCGGCGACGGTGTCGGCCGTCTCCCCCGACTGGGAGATGCCGAGGACGAGCGTCCTCGGCCCGACGAGGTTCTTCCGGTATCGGAACTCCGAGGAGTAGTCGACCTCGACCGGGACACGGGCGACCTCCTCGAGGAGGAACTTCCCGACGAGGCCGGCGTGCCAGCTCGTCCCGCAAGCGACGACGACGACCCGGTCGACCTCGGAGAGGAGGCGCGGGGAGACCCCCATCGCGTCCTCGCTGAAGCGCCCCGTCTCGAGGGAGAGCTTGTGCCCCACCGTCTCGACGACGACCGTCGGCTGCTCGGCGATCTCCTTCGCCATGAAGTGGGGGTAGCCCCCCTTCTCGGCCGCCACGGCGTCCCACGGGACGCGCCGCGCCGGGCGGCTCCGGGGCGATCCGTCGAGCCCCGTCACCTCGACCGACGTCGCGGTGAGGCGGACGAAGTCGCCGTCCTCGAGGAAGACGAGGTCCCGCGTGTGCGGCAGGAGCGCCGTCGCGTCGGACGCGACGAAGTTCTCGCCGCTCCCGAGACCGAGGACGATCGGCGGCCCGCTCTTGGCGACGTAGAGGACGTCGGGCTCGTCGGCCGAGAGGACGACGACCGCGTACATCCCCGTCATCCCCGAGAGGACGGCCCTCACGACCTCGCCGAACGGCCTCCCCGGCGCGTCGGCGCGCGCGGCGCCGATCGCCTGGGCGATGACCTCGGAGTCCGTCTCGGACGTGAACGGGACCCCGCGGGCGAGGAGCTGTCTCTTGATCGGCAGGAAGTTCTCGATGATCCCGTTGTGGATGACGACGACCCGCCCCGAGGCGTCGCGGTGCGGGTGGGCGTTCTCCTCGGACGGACGGCCGTGCGTCGCCCAGCGGGTATGGCCGATGCCGGTCCGGCCCGTCGGGGGCTCCGCCTCGATCCGGGCGGTCAGGTTTCCGAGCTTCCCTTCGCTTCGGGTGACGCGGACGAGGCCGTCCTCGCCGAGGACGGCGATGCCGGCCGAGTCGTAGCCGCGGTACTCGAGCCGCTTCAAGCCGTCGACGAGGATCCCCGTCGCCTCGCGCGGGCCGACGTACCCGACGATGCCGCACATCGCGCTACCCCTTCGCCGCCTTCTCGGCCGTCTTCCGCTCCCTGTACTTCGCCCCTCCCCCTTCGATCGTCTTCTGGGGGACGCGGGAGGTCGCGAGCGCGTCGGGCGGGACGTCCTTCGTGATCGTCGAGCCGGCGCCGACGAGGGCGCCGTCGCCGATCGTGACCGGCGCGACGAGCTGGACGTCGGAGCCGACGAAGACGCCGGCGCCGATGTCGGTGAAGTGCTTGCCGTAGCCGTCGTAGTTGCAGGTGATGACGCCCGCCCCGACGTTCGTCCGCTCCCCGACCCGGCAGTCGCCGAGGTAGGTGAGGTGGTTCGCCTTGGCCCCCTTCTCGAGGCGGGCTTTCTTCGTCTCGACGAAGTTCCCGACGTGGACCCCTTCCGCGAGGTCCGTCCCCTCGCGCAGGCGGGCGAACGGCCCGACGGCGGCGCCGTCACCGACGACGGCCCGCTCCATCACGCAGTAGGGCCGGACGACGACGTTCGCGCCGATCGTCGAGGCGTCGATCACGCACCCCTGGCCGATCCGCGTCCCCGCTCCGACCGACGAGGCCCCGGTGATCGTGACGAACGGCTCGACGACGACGTCGGGGCCGATCGACACCCCCGCGTCGAGCGTGATCGTCTCGGGGCGGATGAGCGTCGCCCCCGCAGCCATCGCGGCGCGCGCCGCCCGGAGGCGGAGAAGCCCGTCGACCTCGGAGAGCTCGAGGCGCGAGTTGACGCCGAGGACCTCGCTCGGGTCGCCGACCGGGATCGCCACGACGCCGATCCCGTCGGCGACGGCGTACCCGAGGACGTCCGTCAGGTAGTACTCCCTCTGGGCGTTGTCGTCCGTCAGGCGCGGCAGCTCCCGCTCGAGGACGGCGCGGTCGAAGACGTAGATCCCCGAGTTGATCTCACCGATCGCGCGCTCCTCGGGCGTCGCGTCCTTCGCCTCCACGATCCGCGCGAAGCGCCCGCTCCCGTCGCGGACGACGCGGCCGTAGGCGCCGGCGTCGGAGAGGACGGCCGTCAGGACGGCGATCCCCGACTTCGGTTCGGCGTCGAGCGCCCCCTCGAGGCGGGCGAGCGTCCCGGCGGTCAGGAGCGGGACGTCGCCCGCGAGGACGACGACGCGCTTCGCCTCGCCGAGGGCCGGGAGGGCGGCGCGGACCGCGTCGCCCGTCCCGCGCGGCGGGTCCTGGACGACGACGGCGGCCTCCGGCGCGCTCTTCGCAAGGTGCGGGATCAGCTCCTCGCGCCCGGCGCCGGCGACGACGACGAGGCGCGATCCGTCGCGCCCCTCGAGGAACGTGCGCGCCGCGGCGACGACGTGGTCGACGAGCGGCCTCCCCGCCGCCTCCTGGAGGACCTTCGGCCGGGCGGACTTCATCCTCACCCCCCGACCCGCGGCCAGGAGGACGACGGTCACGGGACCGGGCACGGTCAGCCCCTCCCGACGAGGGCGTCGAAGAGCGGGTCGGAGCGGAGCGACGCGAGGTCCGCCTCGAGGCGGGCCTGGATCCGGTTGTGGTCCGACGCCTCGATCGCGGCGCGGAGGCTCGCGAGCGCGTCGGCCGCCCGGCCGTTCAGCGCGAGGCAGCAGGCGGCGAGGTAGGCGAGGCGGCCGTCGGGGTCGCCCTGGCCGTTCACCGCCTGGACGAGCTCGATCGCCCTCAGGCAGTTCCCCCGGTTCTTCTCGAAGACCGCCGCGTGGTAGATCTCGACCGGGTCGCGGAGCGGCTTCTCCCGCTCCCTCTTCCCGTTCCGCGCGACGGCGAGGAAGGTCCGGGCGCGGTCGACGAGCTCCCGCTCCTCCGGGTGGAGGTCGACGACCTCCGCGAAGCAGCCCGCCGCCGCCTCCATCTCCCTCCGGTGGAGGTGCTCGATCCCCTTCTCGAAGAGCCGGCGCGCCTGCGAGAGCTCGCGGGCGGCCTCCCGGTGCGTCGCGGGGGCCTTGCGCGCAGCGCCGAGGTCCTCGGCTTTCAGCTCGGCGACCTTCCGCTCGAGCTCGACGAGAGGAACTCCGAGCGTCCGCGAGGCGCTCTGGAGGTCCATCCGTTCCACGTTGGCACGCAGCCAGCGGATCTCGTCCTGCGTCCAGTGCCTGCTCATCCTCGGTCCTCCGGGCACGCCATTCGGGCCGCGTATTCTCGTCACCCCCCGAACGAAGGTCAAGGCGCGTCGTCCTCGCGAGCGGTCGCCGCCGCCCCGCGATGTGACGGGGCGCACGGACCCGCCCCTCCGCGGCCGGGGACGCGCGGCCCGACGCGGTACCCTCGGGCCGTGTCGGCGCGTCCCCTCTTCTGCTCTCAGTGCGGCGCCCGCCTCGAGGAGAGGCCCGTGGCCGTCTCCGGCGGCCGAAGGGTCCCCGTCTGCACGGCCTGCGGGACGGTCCACTGGCTCGACCCGAAGGTCGCGGCCGGGTGCCTCGTCGTTCGCGGCGGGAAGGTCCTCCTCGTGAGACGCGGGATCGAGCCGGGCTACGGCCGGTGGGTGTTTCCCGGCGGGCACGTCGACCGCGGAGAGACGCTCGAGGCCGCGGCCCTCCGCGAGACGCGGGAGGAGTGCGGTGTCGAGGCGGAGATCGAGGGCCTCGTCGGCGTCTACTCCTATCCCGGGCGGCCCGTCGTCGTCGCCGTCTACCGCGCGTCGCTCCGGCCCGGCAGCCCCGAGCCGTACGCGGCGGACGAGACGCTCGAGGTCGGCTGGTTCTCCCCCGAGGAGATCGACGGCCTCGAGCTCGCGTTCCGCTCCAGCGCGGACGCCCTCTCGGCTCTCCTCGGCCGGCCGTTCCGCGCGCCCTCCTCCGAGGCCGGCTAGCTCCCGTTCCCCCGCCCGAAGGGAGGCGCCAGGGGTGCCGCGGGGAGCTTCGGCGCGAGCCTTCCCGATCCGCTAGCGAAGCCGAACCGACAGGCCGGGCTCCGCGAAGCCGACGGCGACGGCCGCGTCGTTTCCCGCCAGGACGAGGAGCTCCGCCGAGGGGTCGGCGACGAGCGCCGCCTCGCCGACGCGAACGTCGAAGGCCTCCTCGCCGTCGAGGAGCGTCAGGCGGCCCGTGAAGACCGCCACGCTCCGGAGGCCCGTCACGGCCCAGCGCGCCGCCGGCGGCGGGCCGAGCCGGAGGACGACGCGCGCGTGCGTCGCGGCGAGGGCGCGCGCCCCCGTCACGCCCGGGAACGGCGTTCCGGCGAGCGCCTCGCGCGGGATCGCGAACGGCTCCTCCCCCGCGCCCCGCGCGCCGTCGAGGAGGACCGGCGTGCCCGGCGGAAGACCGTTGCGTCCGTCCGGCGAGCGGACGACGTCGCCGGCCCGCTCTCCGGCGAGGACGAGCGCGGCCCAGGACAGGTCCGGCGCGAGGGGGGCGTCGCCCGCGCGGGCGACGCGCGAGGCCGCGGACCTCGCACCCTGCGCCCCGACGTGCGCGGGGACTCCGAAGGCTCCGACGACGACGCCTGCGGAGGCGCGGGGAGGGGCCGCCTCCGGCGCCGCCGTCTCCGTCCGCAACCCGAGGAGCTTCCGCCACATGGCCGCGGAGTGTAGGCGCGGGACGGTCGCCCGCGAAGCCTTCGCCGGAGGCCGTCCTCTTCATGTTGCGGTCCGGCGGCCTCCCGGACGCCGGGGCCGGCACGGCGTTCGCTAGAATGCCCGGTTGGTGGCCCCGGCCACCGCCGGAGGTTAGAGATGAACCACAAGAAGCTCTTCTCGGCCGGACTGATCGCGATCCTCGTCGCCGTCAGCGGGCTGGCTCTCGCGGGCGCCCAGGCCCGGATCCTGGGGACGGTCAAGGACGGTCAGGGGAAGCCCATCGAGGGCGCGACCGTCACGATCACGACGCAGTCGCTCGGCAACTTCAAGGTCGTCCTCACGACCGACAAGGACGGGAAGTGGGGGACGATCCTGAACGACTCGACGTTCACGTACGACTACCTCTTCGAGAAGCAGGGCTACCTCGCCGTCAAGCGCGAGAAGCACAAGGTCCCGATCGCGACGACCGGCGAGCTGAACATCGAGCTCTTCACTCAGGAGCAGGCCGTCCAGAAGGGCGTCGTCAAGGAGGTCGTCGACCCGTACACGGCGGCCTTCAACGGCGCCGTCGACAAGTTCCAGGCGGGCGACCTCGACGGGGCGATCGAGGGGGCGAAGAAGGCGATCGAGCTCGGGCCGACGAAGGCCGGGGCGTACGACATGGCGACGAAGGTCGCGGCCGCGAAGAAGGACTGGGCCCTCGCCGCCGAGTGGGGCGAGAAGGCCCTCGCCCTGGAGCCCGACAACTCCTCCCTCTTCGGCGTCCTCATGGAGGCCTACAAGGAGAAGGGCGACAAGGTCAAGGCGGCCGAGTACGAGAAGAAGTTCATCGCCGCGAACCCCGACAAGCCCGAGATCCTCTACAACCAGGCCGTCGACCTCTACAACAAGGGGAAGTTCAAGGAGGCCGAGCCGATCCTGAGGAAGATCCTCGAGGGGAAGGCCGACTACGCGAACGCGCACTTCCTCCTCGGGATGTCGTGCGTGAACCTGAACAAGATCCCCGACATGAAGAAGCACCTCGCCGAGTACGTCCGGCTCGAGCCGGAGGGCAAGGAGGTCGCGACGGCCAAGGAGATGCTCGAGGCCTTCAAGTGACGTTCGGGGCGGCCGGGGGGCGCGCGTGAGCGCGTCCCCTCTCGCCATCGGCGTCGCGGGCGGCACGGGCTCCGGCAAGACGACCGTCGCGAATGCCATCCGGAACCGCGTGGGAGAGGACCGCATCGCGATCCTCTCCCACGACTGGTACTACCGCGACTGGGTCGACCTCCCGAAGGACGTCCTCGACCACAAGAACTTCGACCACCCCGACTCGCTCGAGACGGACCTCCTCGTGAGGCACCTGAAGGCGCTGAAGGGCGGGGCGACGGTCGAGGTCCCGGTCTACGACTTCAAGACCCACCGGCGCGCCTCCGAGACGCGCCGGATCCCGCCGCGGAAGGTCATCCTCATCGACGGCATCCTGATCTACGCCGAGCCGGAGCTGCGGAAGCTCCTCGACGTGAAGATCTTCGTCGACACGGACGCCGACGTGCGGCTCATCCGGCGGATCCGGCGCGACATCGCCGAGCGGGGGCGGACGCTCGACAGCGTCGTCGAGCAGTACGAGTCGACGGTGAGGCCGATGCACCTCGAGTTCGTCGAGCCGTCGAAGCGCTGGGCCGACCTCATCATCCCCGAGGGGGGCGAGAACGCCGTCGCCCTCGAGTTCCTCTTCGCGCGCCTCGAGAAGATCCTCGACTGAGCCGCCCCGGGCGGCGAGGTCGGATAATCCCGGTACACGTCTCCCGCCTCGGGCGGAGGAGGTCGCCATGCCGATCGTCGTCCGGTTCCTCTCGGGCTCCCTCTCGGACCGCGAGTTCTCCTTCCCCGCCGACCTCGTGAGGGTCGGCGACGCGGAGGGGGTCGACCTGAGGGTCGACCCGACGCAGCCCGGGGACGGCGGCGCGCGCGGGCGCGTCATCGAGGTCTCCGTCGAGGGGGCCGGCTTCCGCGTCCGCTCCGCCGGGAACCGCGACCTCTCCGCCCAGGGCGAGTTCCCGCTCGACCACCCCGTCGAGGACGGGGGCGAGGTCCGCTTCGGGGCCTGGGGACCCGTCTTCACCGTCCAGCGGCTCCGCGCCGAGGTCTCGCGCACGGCGCCCGTCCCGGTCTTCGACGACAGCGCGACGAAGCGCCCCGTCGAGCCGCCGGCCCGCGCGGACGACACGGCCTCGCGGAGGAAGAGCGTCCTGACCTCCTCCGGCGAGAAGCCCGTCGGTCCGAAGACGGTCATGGTCATGATCCAGGACGCCCTCTCGAAGGCGAAGGAGCAGGGGGACGCCGGCTTCGTCGAGAAGGGGACGGTCTTCGTCCGCGAGGTCGTCGCCGACACGATCACGAGCGCGACCCGCTCGCTGAAGATCGGCCTCCTCCTGACGGGCGCCGCCCTCGTCGTCCTCGCGTTCGCCCTCGGGTACAACGTCTGGCGGACGCGGCAGACGGTCGCGCACGTCACGCGCGCCGCCGACGAGAGCGTCCAGGAAGTGCGGCGGGAGCTCGGGACGAGGGTCGACGAGATGAGGAAAGAGCGCGACGCCCTCGCCGCCGAGTCGGCCGAGGTCGCCCGGAAGATCGGCGAGCTCGAGAAGACGGCCGGCGCGAGCCGCGAGGCTGTCGGCGAGCTGAAGCGCCGCCTCGGGGACGCGGACGCGAGGAGGAAGGACCTCGAGGGGCGGATGTCGCGGGCCCTCTCGACCCTCGAGGCCGACAAGGCCGCGCTCCAGAAGCAGCTCGAGCAGATGGAGAAGGACCGCGCGGCCGACCGCGCCCGCCAGCAGGCCGAGATCGAGAGGCTGCGCCAGGAGGCCGCGGCGCGGGACGCCGCGCCGGTCGAGCTCCCGCCGACCGCCGCGCCCGCCCCCGCTCCGCGCTGAGACGGGAGGCCCGGGGACGCGCCCGGGCCGCCCCGCCTCTGAGAAGATCCGGGACGTGAACGTCCGCCCGAACCTCGTCGGCGGCTACACGATCGTCGAGCGTCTCGGGAGAGGCGGGCTCTCCGGGGTCTTCCGCGCCCTGCGCGACTCGGACGGCCTCGAGGTCGCCCTCAAGATCACGAGCCTCGCCGACCTCGACCCCGACTTCCGCCCCCAGGAGCGCTTCGAGCGCGAGGCGGAGCTCCTCGGGCGCCTCTCGCACCCGGCCCTGCCGAAGTTCCACGACTGGGGCGTCACGCTCGACGGCTACGGATGGCTCGCGATGGAGCTCGTCCGCGGCGTCCCGCTCTCGCAGTTCGCGCTCCGGCCCGCCTGGGAGCTGATCCCGATCCTGATCCCGGTCGCCGAGGCGCTCGCCGCCGTGGCCCGCGGCGGGATCGTCCACCGCGACGTCGCCCCCGACAACGTCCTCGTCGGGATGGAGGAGGGGCGCTTCGCCCCGAAGCTCATCGACTTCGGCGTCGCCAAGGACCTCTTCGCCTCCGCCGCGGCGGGCGGCCTGACGCAGCACGGCGCCTTCCTCGGCAAGCTCACCTACGCCCCGCCCGAGCAGCTCCTCGGCCTGCCGAAGGGGCAGACGCTCGACTTCCGCGCGGACGTCTACTCCTTCGGCCTCACCGTCTGGGAGCTCTTCGCCGGGCGGCCCGCCGTCTCGGGCTCGACGCTTCCCGAAATCGTGAACGCCCACCTCGCGCGCTCCTGGCCGAAGCTGGACGTCCCCGCCGCGAGGGGCGGCCCCGCGCCGAAGCTCGTCGAGCTCGTCGAGCGGATGACGGCCCGCCGCCGCGAGGACCGCCCCGCCTCGTGGGAGGAGATCGTCGCCGCCCTCTGGCAGGCGCTCGACGAGGTGAGGCCCGTCCACCGCGAGCTCGAGGAGAAGCGGGCCGAGATCACCTCCACGGCGGACGAGGCGGCCGGCGAGCCGGCGAGCGCGCCGGCCGGAGGCGAGCTCGCCCCCGCGCTCGCCCCCGCCGCCCGTCTCCTGACGCGCGAGCTCGTCCTCGGCCGCGTCGTCCTCTCCTTCGGGATCGCCGCCCTCGTCGGCGCCCTCGCCTTCGCCGTCCACGTCGTCGTCTCGGCTCCCTCTCCGACGGACGTCGCGCCCGCGGCGGCGGGCTCGGGCGGCGCCGCGGTCCCGGACGGAGACGTGGCGTCTCCCGGCCGCCTCCTCGTGGCGCTCGTCCCGGGCGGCCTCCTCGAGACGCTCGAGGACGGGTCGGGCCGGCGCGTCGCCGGCCCAGAGCCGCTCCCCGCGCAGCTCACCGTTCCCGCCGGCCGCTACCGCGCCCGCCTCGCCCACCCGGAGTCGGGCTGCGCGATGACGGTCACGTTCGAGGTGCGGCCCGGCGCGACGACGCGCGTCCTCGAGAGCTGCCTCGACGGCGACTGACCGGCCGCGCGGTCCCGCCCTACTTCAGGAGCGCCGCGAGGTCGTCGGGGTGCGCGGCGCGCAGGCGCGCCTCCGCCTCGGTGACCGTCCCGGCCTTCACGAGGCGGGCGAGCGAATCCTCCATCGTGACCATCCCGAAGCGGCGCCCGAGCGTCATCTCCGTGTGGAGCTGGTGGAACGTCCCCTTCCGGATGTGGGCCCTCACGCCGTCCGTCGCGACCATCAGCTCCGTCGCCACGACGCGCCCTTTCCCGTCGGCCCGGGGCACGAGCTGCTGGCAGAGGACGGCCGAGAGGGCGAGCGAGAGCTGCTGCCGCACGGTCGCCTGCTGCTCGGCCGGGAAAATGTCCGTGATCCGGTTCACCGTCTGCGGCACGTCGTTCGTGTGGAGCGTCGCGAGGACGAGGTGCCCCGTCTCGGCCGCCGTGAGCGCGACGCGCGTCGTCTCGAGGTCCCTCATCTCGCCGACGAGGATCACGTCGGGGTCCTGCCGGAGCGAAGCGACGAGCGCCGCGGCGAAGCTCGGCGCGTCGGCCCCGACCTCGACCTGCTCGACGACCGACGTCCCGTGCGCGTGCTCGTACTCGACCGGGTCCTCGATCGTCACGACGTGCCGACGCTGGGTCCGGTTGATCCGGTCGACGAGGGCGGCGAGCGTCGTCGTCTTCCCCGAGCCCGTCGCCCCCGTCACGAGGACGAGCCCGCGTGTCCCTTTGGTCAGGTCGTAGAGCGACTCGGGGAGGCCGAGCTCGGCGAGAGGCGGGATCCTCTTCGGCAGGACGCGGATCGCCGCGGCGGCGCCGCGCCGCGTCCGGTGGAGGTTCACCCGGAAGCGGCCGAGCGGCCCGAGCCGGAGCGAGAGGTCGACGGCCCCCTCCGCGGCGTACTTCCGTCGGCGCTCCGCGGAGAGCGACGGCGAGAGGAGGTCGTACGCCTCCGGCGCTCCGAGCGGCCCGGCTCCCGCCCCGACCGGCTCCAGCGCGCCGTGGAGCCTCAGGACGGGCGCCGCGCCCGGGACGAGGAGGAGGTCCGTCCCTCCGCGGCGGACGGTCTCCGTCAGGAGCGCGGCGAGGCGGGGCGCCATCTCCTTCTCGGCCGCGGCTGGAGCGACCGGGAGCGGCCCGGCGCCGGGCGCCTCCTCGTCGCGCACGTGCTCCACGAGCGGCGTGTCGGCCTCCCCCGCCGCGCCGGCCTCGTTCAGCGACCGGATGAGCCGGTTGAGGTCGTCCGTCTCCACGCTCCGGAGTGTACGGAGGCGGGCGCGCGCGCGTCGCCCGAGGCGCGCCTTCGCACGGCGGCGCCTTGCGGCCCCCCCCCCGCGCCCTTTCCTCTGCCGCCGCGCCCTCCGGGTTCGTCCGCGCCCTCCGGGCCTCTAGAATCCGCGCGTGCCGAACTTCGCTCCCGTCCCCGATCAGCTCGAGCTCCTCCTGAAAGGCGTCGAGACCTGCGTCCAGAAGGACGAGCTCGCCGCGAAGCTGGAAGCCTCCCGGAAGTCGGGCAAGCCGCTCCGGGTCAAGGTCGGCTTCGACCCCTCCGCGCCCGACCTCCACCTCGGCCACACCGTCGTCTTCCGGAAGATGCGTCACTTCCAGGAGCTCGGCCACGAGGTCGTCTTCCTCATCGGCGACTTCACCGGCCTCATCGGAGACCCGACCGGGAAGAAGGCGACCCGCCCGCAGCTGACGAAGGACGAGGTCCTCGCGAACGCCGAGACCTACAAGGCGCAGGTCTTCAAGATCCTCGACCCGAAGACGACCGTCGTCGACTTCAATTCCCGCTGGCTCGGCGCCCTCGGGGCCGACGGGCTCGTGCGCCTCGCGGGGCGCTACACGGTGGCGCAGCTCCTCGAGCGGGACGACTTCTCCAAGCGCTTCAAGGCCGGCCAGCCGATCTCCGTCCACGAGCTCCTCTACCCGCTCTGCCAGGGGTACGACTCGGTGTTCCTGGAGGCCGACGTCGAGCTCGGCGGCACCGACCAGCTCTTCAACCTCCTCGTCGGCCGCGAGCTGATGCGAAGCTACGGCTTGGCCCCGCAGTGCGTCATGACGACGCCGCTCCTCGTCGGCCTCGACGGCGTCGAGAAGATGTCGAAGTCGCTCGGGAACCACGTCGGCGTGAGCGAGGCGCCGGACGAGATCTTCGGGAAGGCCATGTCGGTCTCCGACGAGATGATGTGGACCTGGTGGACCCTCCTGACGGACCTCTTCCCGCACGACATCGAGGCCCTGAAGGCCGACGTCGCCTCCGGCGCGAAGCACCCGAAGCGGGTCAAGATGGACCTCGCCCGCCAGCTCGTCTCCGACTTCCACGGCGAGGCGGCGGCGGCCGCCGCCGAGGCCGAGTTCGAGCGGCGCTTCGCGAAGGCCGAGGGGCCGGTGAAGGCCGAGACCGTCGCCCTCCCCGACCCGGCTCCCGCCGACCTCGCCTCGCTCCTCGTCGCGGTGGGCCTCGCCGCGAGCAAGAACGTCGCGAGGCAGAAGGTGAAGGAGGGCGCCGTCGCCACCTCCGCGGACGGCGTCGCCTTCACGAAGGCCGAGAACCCCGCCGAGCCGTTCGCGCTCGAGCCCGGCGCCGCGCGGTACGTCCGCCTCGGCAAGCGCTTCCTCCGCGTCGCGCGGTAGCGCGATGCCCGTGCGCGGCGCCGCCCGACGGAACGGGGCGCGGGCGGCGTCCGGCGGACGAGGCCGGGCCGCTCCGCTCCGGACCGTCCTCCTCGTCGGCGGCGCGGGGCGGATGGGGCGCCTCCTCGCGCGCGCGTTCCGCGCCGCCGGCCACGCCGTCGCGGTCCACGACCCCGGCCGGCGCCTCGCCGGCTTCCCCTCCGTCCCGCTCGAGACGGCCGCCGCGGCCGACGCCGTCGTCGTCTCCGTCTCGCTCGAGGCGACGCCCTCCGTCCTCGCGGAGGTCTTCGCCCTCTCTCCCCCCGGCCTCGTCCTCGACGTGGCGAGCGTGAAGGGGCCGCTCCTCCCGCTCTACGCGAAGGCGGCCCGGCGGGGCCTCCGCGTCGCCTCCGTCCACCCGATGTTCGGCCCCGGCGTCCGCTCGCTCGCCGGGCAGAACCTCATCGTCTGTAGCGCGGGCGCCCCCGCCGCCGCGCGCGGCGCGGCGCGCCTTTTCTCGGGCCTCGGCCTGAAGCTCGCGACGATGCCGATCGCCGCGCACGACGCGTGGGTTGCCCGGACGCTCGGTCTCGCCCACCTCCTTTCCCTCGTCGCCGGCTCGACCCTGGCCCGCGAGGGGGTGAAGGTGCGCAGCCTCGACGGCCTCGCCTCGACGAGCTTCCGGAACCTCTGCCTCCTCGCCGCGCCGATCCTCCACCAGGCCCCCGACCTGACGCTCCCGATCCAGGCCCGGAACCCCGCGACGCCGGCTCTCTTCGACCTCCTCGCCGAGGAGCTCGCCTCCTGGCGCGCCCTCGTCGAGCGGAACGACCTCGCCGCCTTCGAGCGGAAGCTCGCCGCGGCCTGCGCCGTCCTCGGCCCCGCCGCGGCGCGCCGGCGTCCTAAGCGCCGCTGACGATCCTGCCGCCCGGCCCGACCGTCAGCGGCCCGGTCGGGATGCGCGCCGGGTCGAACCGGGCCTTCGCCGCCGCGAGCATCTCCGCCGGCGCGTCCCCCTCGACCTGCTGCCCGAGGAGCCGGAGCGCGAGGGCGAGCGTCTCCGCGACGCGCCCCTCGTCGAGCGCCTCGAGCGGGAGCGCGCCGTCGCGCTTCCCGAGCTTCTTCCCGTCGGCCCCGAGGACGAGCGGGAGGTGCGCGTACGACGGCGTCGGGAGGCCGAGCGCCCGCTGGAGCGCGATCTGCCGCGCCGTCGAGGAGAGGAGGTCCCCTCCGCGGACGACCTCCGTCACCCCCTGCGCCGCGTCGTCGACGACGACCGCGAGCTGGTAGGCGAACGGCCCGTCGGCCCGCTTCACGACGAAGTCGCCGACGGCGCGCGCGACGTCCTCCTCGACCCGGCCCCGGACCCGGTCCTCGAAGGAGATCGTCCCCTCCGGCACCCGGAACCTCGCCGCGCGGGGCGCGCGCCCCGGAGGGAGCCCCACCCGGCAGGTCCCGGCGTAGACCGCCCCTGCCGCGTCGACGGGGTCCGAGGCATCCGGCGCCCCGGCCGCGCGGGCGACCTCCGCCCGCGTGCAGCCGCAGTCGTAGACGAGGCCCGAGGCGCGGAGCTGCGCGAGCGCCTCCCCGTAGAGCCCCGTCCGCCGCGACTGGACCGCGACCTCGCCGTCCCACGTCAGGGCGTACCGCTCGAGGGCCCCCAGGATCCCGTCGGCCGCCCCCGGTACGACGCGCGGCCCGTCGAGGTCCTCCATCCGCACGAGCCACTCCCCTCCCGCGCTCCGGGCGAAGAGCCACGACCCGACCGCCGCGACGAGGCTCCCGAGGTGGAGCGGCCCGGTCGGAGACGGGGCGTAGCGCCCCCGGGGCCGGCTCATGCGCCGGTGCCGTCCCTTCCGCTCCGCCTCACGCCCCGTTCCCGCCCGTCGCGGCCTCCGGCCGGCTAGGGTAGCCCACCCCGACCCTCGCTTGACGCTGCGCCGACGGTTCCCTAGACTCCGCCTTCCGCGCGGGGCTCGCCCCTCGCACCCGCTCTTTCGAGAACGTTCCGCAGTAGCTCAATGGCAGAGCATTCGGCTGTTAACCGAAGGGTTGTAGGTTCAAGTCCTACCTGCGGAGCCATTCGACCTTCCCCGCTAACCCGTTCAGGGGAAGCGGTTGACGACAAGCGCCGGTCCTCGTGGCCGGCGTTTCGCGTTGAGGAGGGCCAGCGTTGGCGCGGGTTTCCACGTCGTGGGCGTGGTCGGCCGTGTTCTCAGGTCGGCATCCTTCGGCACGAAGACGGGGGCGTCGGCGGCGATTTCGGGCGCCGGGACGCTCTCAGAAGGGCCGTTTGGGGAGGAATCGGCGAAAGGCGGCCATCGAACAGGCCGACCGGATTGACCGTGGAGGCTGTCGGCGCTTTGGGCGCGGTGTCACCGCGCTGCGGCCAACCGGTCCGCCATGGTCACGCGGATCCGGACTCCCGGCCCGACCGACGATCGCACCTTGCGGCGACGCCGGCGCACTCGCCGCGCTCCCGCCCCCCGCCCCAGCTTGACGAAGGAGCAGGCCACGGCACCCCCTGGCGCCAGCCGGATCGCCCGCGGTAGGGGAACCGCTACCGGTAGCGGTCGGGTGCCGTTCGGCCCGCGGCAGCTGGGTCCGGGATGGGTAGACCGGAGCACCCGCCCGCCCTGCCGAGATTCCAGACCTGCCCCTGTGGTGAAAACGGGCGCCTCGCGCAGCCTAGAGACGTGGAGCGGTCCACCTCGGCGGGGGCGACCGCTCTCGAGTTCGTCCCGGATCGAGTCGAAGGAGGCACATGATGAGAAGCTCGAGAACCAGAATCCTCGGAGCAACGCTGGCGGTCGTGGTGCTCCTTTCTCTGGTGCTCCCTGCGCGGGCAGTCTTCTACCAGGACGGCTACATCCCGTGCTTCGAGTCCTTCGGAACCTGGTGGTGCGATTCCGGAGGCGGCCTCCAGGACTACACGGGCCAGTGCCAGGAGGCGAAGACGTGGCTCCGTAGCTGCGCCACGGCCTACAACACCGAGTACTCCCGTTGCGGCCGCGTCTATCGGAACGACGAAGCCGAGCTGGCCAACTGTGTCTTCAACGCGCAGGCCAGCTTCGACAACTGCCTCTTCAGCGCGCCAGTCTGCCTCCCTCCGACCCCGACGCCCACTCCGCATTGAGGCCTGGCGAGGCTTTCCGCAGCGGCAGGCCTCGAAGAGGAGGCCTTGCCGTGAAGTGAGCCCTTCCGGTCAGGGCGCGAGGAGGTGGCGGGCTGGGCGTGGGCGGAAGGGCACTGCTGCGCGCGGCGACGCCACCTCTTCACCGGCGTCAGCGACTCGAGACGGGTTTCGTCTGACCGATACCGGGGTTCCCGCGAGGACCCACCCTCAGCGGCGGCCGAGCGGGCCCGTCTCGAGGTACGTGCGCAGCTGCTCCCGCGCGGCGACGACGTCGTCGTGCGCGAGCGGCGACTCGATGAAGACGAGGCGTTTCTCGCGCAGGAGCCGAGCGGTCACGACGTTCTCGGGGACCGCGACGAAGGGAACGCCCCAGGCCCGCAGGTCGTCGAGGAAGCCGAGCGTCCGGGCGCGCGTCCCGCCCTCGGAGGTGTGGATCACGACGAGCCGTCCCCGTCCGTGCCCGACCCACCAGGCGAACTTCTCCAGCTCTCCGTACAGGGCGTCGAAGAGGTAGACCTCGCGGACGTTCTCCGTCAGGCCTCCCCTGAGGAGGATGAACGAGATCACGCGGTAGGCGCCGCTGTGCCCGGCGAGGACGATCGAGCCCGGGCGGCGCTTCTCGATCACGCCCCTCTCCTTCAGCGTGGCGAGGACGTCGGCCACGAGAGCCGAGAAGACTCCCGCCTCCTCCAGCTTCCCTCCGAAGGAGTCGGGGGCGTCCTTCGGCCCCTCGGCGAGGACGAGGACCGCGTTGACACCGCTCGCGGCGACCTGCTCGGCGATCCGGAACGTCGCGAGCGTCCGGTCGACGTCGTTCCTCCACCCGTGGAAGTAGAAGACGAGGTCGGTCGTCTTCCCGGGACGGAAGCCCTTCGGGACGAAGATCACGACGGTCCGGTCGCCGTAGTGCGGGTCCGCCGGGTAGGTCTTCCCCTCGTACACGTGGCCGCTCGCCCGCTTCGGGTGCGGGAACATCGTGTGATCGGACGTCGTCACGATCGTCGTCCCGAGCGCGGCGTAGCGCTCGGCGAGCGGCTGGGCGAGGAGCGGCGACGGACTCAGGGCGAGGAGCAGGGCCAGCGCGGCGGGTCGCACGCCTCGTAGGCTAGCTTCTTTCCGGGCTTTGCCCCGGCGACTTCGTCCGGTCCTCGTCGTCCGCCGGGCGTCGCGTCGGCCCTACTGCAGCGGCAGCCAGATCTCCGTCCGGAGCTCCTCCGGCCTCACCTGGCCGGGGCCGTTCAAGTAGACCTCGAAGGAGGGCTCGTCCCGCAGCCGCTCGCCGCTGCCCGGGAGCCAGGAGCCGAAGATGCCGTCGTAGGCCGCCTGGAGGCCCTCGTAGGCGCCCTCGTGGAGGAAGACGGCGTACCGGCCGCCCGCGATCGTCTTCCGGCCGACTTCTCCCTCCTCCTTCACGTCGCTGTCGAAGGTCATGCACGCGTCGTAGCGGAACTTCGACTCCTCGGTGACGTGCGGGTCGTCGTGGGAGATGCCGATCATGCGAGCGGCCGGCCCGAGAAGTCCGCGCGGGCCCGCGAAGCCGCAGAGGGCTTCGAAGGCGTCCGCCGCCGCCGTGTAATACGGGCCCGTCCGGCGGACGAAGAGGACGGGGATCGGTTCGATCGTCCGGATCTGCGGGGTCATCGTGGGAATCTCCTGCTCGGTTGCCGGCGCGAGGGGCCTCGCGCCCTGAAGGGGCGCGGGCTCGCGCCGCTTTCGGTACTCGGTCGGGCTGACGCCGAAGAGAGCGGCGAAAGCCCGGGTGAACGCCGAGGGGGTCTCGTAGCCGGCCCCCAGGGCGATGTCGGTGACGGGGACGCCGTGACGGAGGAGCTGCTGGGCCGCGCGCTCGAGACGCAGCCGGCGGACGAACGCCGCGAGCGACTCGCCGGTGAAGGCCGCGAAGATGCGGTGGAAGTGGAAGGGGGAGAATCGCGCCGCTCTTGCGAGCTCCTCGAGCGTCAGCGACTCGCCGAGCCGGGCCTCGATGTGGAAGACGACCCGATTGACCCGTCTCCTGTAGTCCTCGCGCGTCGCATTCCTCTTTGCCATTCGCTTCCCTCGCTGACAGGAATACACCGCGCGGCCCCACCTTCGCTTTCCCGTCCTTGCTATCTTGGCGCTTCGTCATCCGGCCGGCCCGGAAGGGCCGAGAAGGGAGGACGGCCATGAGCCCTTCGGACCCGCACCCCGGGGACGCGACGCCGCGGCTCTACCGCGACCTCGCCGAGTGGTACCCGCTCCTGACGCCGGTTGCGGACTACGTCGAGGAGGCCGCGTTCTACGCGCGGCTCTTCGAGGCTCATGCCGCTCGGCCGCCGCGGACGCTCCTCGACCTCGGCTGCGGCGCCGGGCACAACGCGTTCCACCTGAAGGCTCGCCTCGCGGCGACGCTCGTCGACCTCTCCCCCGCGATGCTCGCCCTCAGCCGCCGCCTCAACCCGGAGTGCGAGCACGTCGTGGGGGACATGCGGAACGTGAGGCTCGGGCGCCTCTTCGACGCCGTCCTCGTCCACGACGCCGTGAGCCACATGACGACGCGCGGGGACGTCGCCGCGGCCGTCTCCACGGCGTTCGCCCACACGGCGCCCGGAGGGGTCTCGCTCTTCCAGCCCGACCGAGTCGCCGAGACGTTCGAGGAGGGGACCGACACGGGCGGGAGCGACGGCGGGGGGCGCGGCCTCCGCTACCTCGAGTGGCGGCATCGTCCGGCTCCGGGGGCCGAGCGGTTCGTCGTCGAGATGGCGTACCTCCTCCGCGAGGCGGACGGCGAGGTCCGCGTCGCGCACGACCGGCTCGAGATGGGGCTCTTCCCGCGCGCGTTCTGGCTCGAGACTCTCGCCGCGGCCGGCTTCGAGACGCGCGTCGTCCCGCTCGAGCACCCCGCCGCGGCGGGCTACGAGGTCTTCGTCGGGCGGCGGCGCGAGGGAGGGCCCGCCGCCTGAGACCGGGGGGGGACGCCGGTCGTCGTGCCGGCGACGGCGCGCCCGTGCGGCTCAGCGAAACGGCGAGGAGACCGGCCTCAGCCCCGAGGCCCGCGCCGTCGGCTCGACCTCGTGCGGGAGGAAGGAGCCGGCGAGCCAGACGATCCTCTGCCGGTCGAGCCGGTCCGAGAGGGAGCGGACCGCCGACCTGAAGAGCGCCCGCGAGCTCGCGTCGACGACGGGGCCGAAGCGCGCCGCGACGGGAGCGGGGGGCTCGGAGACGGACCAGACCTCGAAAGGGACGTGAAGGCGCCGCAGGAACGCGACGGCCTCCGCGGCCGGGAGGGCCGAGGCGTCCGACGCGTCGCGCCCGACGAGGAGGACGACCGCGCGCCTCCGCTCGCGCGCCGCCGCCGTGAGGCCGCCCACCGCGACTGCCTGCGCGATCCGCTCCTTGCCGGCCGACCCGGGGCGGACGAGGTGAGGCCCCATCCCGAGGACGCCGCCGTCGCGGGATGTCAGCTCCGGCGTCTGCGGGTAGACGTCGAGGACGTCCTTCCAGCGTACCTCCCGGCCGGGGTCGGTCCAGAGGTAGAGGAACCGCTGTCCCTTCCGGAGCGCGCCGTCCCAGCGGCCCATCTCCGCCTCGCCGGGCCCGGGGCTCCCGCGCCCTTTCTCCATCCGCGCGAGCTCCGCCTCCGCCTTCCCCGCGAGGACGAAGACCGCGAGGGCCGGCCCTTCGTCGACGGCCGCGACCGTCAGCGGCACGCCCTTCCGGACGAACCAGCCCTCCATCGCCTCGGCGGGAGGGAGCGTCTTCCCCTCCTCGAGCTCGACCGGGACCGCGGTCATCTCCGTCAGCGACTCCGCGTGCCTCGCGCCGCCGAACGTCGCGTCGGCGACGGCGACGGCGTCCCCTCCGAAGTCGACGACGGCGCGGAGGACGTGGACGCGCGCCGGGTCGTGCGGCGGGAGCTCGATCCTCGCCGGGTCGCGCACGACGAGCTCGCGCCCGTCGAAGGCGACGGTGACCGACGCCGGCTTCTCCTTCGCGACGCTCATCCAGCCGAGCCGCGCGATCCGCCCCGCTCCCCCCTCGCCCGGCTCGAGGACGAATCCCGCCTCGGCGACGGCGCGCGGGCGGTTGACCCACTGTCGCGCGCGGGAGAGCTCCCGTCCCGACCCGTCGAGCGCGACGGCGACGAGCTCGTGTGGCGCGAGGACGCTTCCGAGGTCGACCTGCGTCCGCCAGGGGCCTTCGAGGGTCGCGACCTCGCGGCCGTCGAGGAGGAGCCTCACCAGCCTCACCTCGCGCGCGACGTCCAGCTCGACGTTCACGGTGCCGAAGACGAGGCCGAGGAAGAGCGACGCGAAGCGGATCACGCCCCACTTTCGCACGAGGCCGCCGCGGGGGGAGGCCCGATAGACTCCTCCCGGGACCTACGCGCATGACGACGAGACCTCGACTCCGGACCCTCCTCCTCGCGCTCGCCCTCTTCGCGCCGGGGGCGCTCACGGCCGCGCCGCCCGGCCCGTCGACGTTTTCGATCACGGCGGCCGATCCGGCGACGGGCGAGGTCGGCATCGCCGTCGCGAGCCGCTTCTTCGCCGTCGGGACGGTCGTCCCGTGGGCGAGGGCGGGCGTCGGAGCCGTCGCGACGCAGGCCTCCGCGAACACCTCGTTCGGGCCGGACGGCCTCGACCTGATGGCGCGCGGCCTTTCGGCCGAGGAGGCGCTAAGGGTCCTCCTCCGCGGCGACGAGGGGCGCGAGAGGCGGCAAGTCGGCCTCGTGACGGCCTCGGGCGACGCGGCGACGTTCACCGGCTCCGGCGCGAACGCCTGGGCCGGCGGGCGGAAGGGGCCGGGGTACGCCGTGCAGGGGAACATCCTGACGGGAGGGGCGGTCGTCGAGGCGATGGAGCGCTCGTTCCTCGCGAGCGCCGGCAAGCCGCTCGCCGAGCGACTCCTCGTCGCGCTCGCCGCGGGCGACGCTGCCGGCGGCGACAGCCGCGGGCGGCAGTCGGCCGCCCTCCTCGTCTGCCGCGCGAAGGGGGGCTACAACGGCTTCACCGACCGCGCCGTCGACGTCCGCGTCGACGACCACGCCGATCCCTTCCGCGAGCTCGCGCGGCTCGTCGGGATGGCCGTCGTGAACGACCTCTGGAACCGCGGCTGGACCGGCTTCATGGAGAAGCGGACCGCCGAGGCGCTGAAGTGGCAGGAGGAGGCGACCGCGCGCGCCGAGGCGCAGCCCGCGATGCTCCCCGAAGTCGTCTACGACCTCGCCGTCATCCGCCTCGCTGCGGGGGATCGGGCCGGCGCCCTCGAAGCGGCCCGGCGCGCGCTGCGGCTGAACCCGAAGCTCGCCGCGCAGGCCGCCGTCGACCCCGACCTCGCGGCGATTCGCGCGGAGCTTCGGTAGGGAGCGGCCCGCGTGGCGACGGTGAACGTGGAGAAGAGGCTCTTCTGGGCCCTCGCCGGCGTCGCCGGGCTGTCGCTCCTCGCGGTCGCGTACCTTCTCGGGCGGGCGAGCGGCGGCGCGGAGCGATCGGCGCCCCGGCTCGACGAAGCCGGCCCGGCCTTCGCCACGGTTCCCGCCGGGGCCGGCGCGGCCGTCCCCGCAGCTCTTCCTCCGTCGAGCGTCGAGCCCGCGATCGCCCAGCTCCCGATCTCCTCCGTGCCGCACTTCGCGCCCGACGCCGTTCCCGAGCCGACGGCGTCCACCTCCTCGACTCCCGGGCCCGCCCTCGAGCTTGCGCCGCCCGACGACCCGGAGCGCGCCGCGGTCGCGGCCTACCTCGACGCCGTCGACGCGATCCAGGCGTCCGACCTCGCGGGGAGCCCGGAGAGCGCCGCGAACGAGCTGGCCGTGGCCCTCGCGCGGGGAGACGCCTCGGGTCTCGACGGCCTCGTCCGCGAGGCGGAGGAGGCGCGCCGCCGGCTCCTCGCGATCGCGCCGCCGCCGGCCTGCGCCGCCCACCATCGGGAGACTCTCGCGAGCTTCGACGACGCGCTCGGGATGCTCCGCGCGCTCCGCAACGCGAGCACGTCGGTCGATCCCGACGCCGCCCTCGCCGCCGTGGCGGCGCAGGCGACGGCTCTCCGCTCCCGCGCCGAGGCGCTCCAGCGGGAGGACCGCACGCTCCGCGTCCGCGCCGGCCGGGCTCCCTGAGCCGCGGTCGCACCATCGTCGCGCTTGACCGAATCGAACATACGCCCAGAATAGGATTCGGAAAGAACCGCGGGACCCCTTGATGACCGACCCCTCCGCACCCGCGCCGAGCCAGGAGCGGCTCGACGCCTTCCGCGCCGCCGAGCACCCTCGCTGCTTCCTCTGCAGTCCCGACAACCCCGCCGGGCTGAGGCTACGGTTCCGGGTCCAGCCCGACGGTTCCGTGGCCGCGTTCTTCCCGTGCCGGGAGGTCTTCCAGAGCTACCCGGAGACGCTCCACGGCGGGATCGTCGCCGCGCTCCTCGACGCGGCGATGGCGAATGCCCTCTTCGCGATCGGCGTCGTCGCCGTGACCGCCGAGATGGACGTCCGCTACCGAGCGCCCGTCGCCCTCGAGCGGGGCGTCGTCGTCCGCGGGGTCGTCGAGAAGACGACCTCCCATCCCCTCTACTACGTCCGCGGCGAGGTGGAGCAGGACCGGAAGGTCGTCGCCCGCGCCTCGGCCCGCTTCCTCGTCCGCGAGCCCGTCCAGGAGAGCCATGTCCGACACGCCTGAGCCTCCCGCCACGCCTCCCCAGGGGCCGGTCCTCTTCTACACGCCGACGCTCGTCGACCACTTCGTCAACCCGCGCAACGTCGGGGAGCTGACCGAGGCCGAGACCGACGGCTACGGCCTCGTCGGCGACCCTTCGTGCGGCGACCAGATGAAGCTCTGGATCGGCGTGAGGTTCGGGAGGATCGCCCGGATCGCGTTCAAGTCGTACGGCTGCCCCGGCGCGATCGCCACGAGCAGCATGCTGACGCACCTCGCCCTCGGCCGGACGCTCGAGGACGCCCGCCGCCTCACCGACGACGACGTCGTCGAGGCGCTCGGCGGGATCCCCGAGGCGAAGAAGCACTGCTCTCTCCTCGGCGTCAAGGCGCTCCAGGCCGCCCTCGACGACCGGGAGCAGCGTGAGACGGAGAGGGCCGGAGCGGCGGGGACGGCGGCGCCTTGATCTACCTCGACCACAACGCGACGACGCCGCTGCGGCCCGAGGCGCTCGAGGCGATGCTCCCGTTCCTCCGCGAGAGGCAGGGGAACCCTTCGAGCCCCCACCGCGCCGGCCACGAGGCGCGGGCCGCCGTCGAGGAGGCGCGCCGCCGCGTCGGCGCGCGGCTCGGCTTCGCGCCGGAGGAGGTCGTCTTCTGCGGAAGCGGCACCGAGGCCGACAACCTCGCGCTCCGCGGCGTGACGCGCGCGCTCCGGGAGAAGGGACGCCACCTCGTCACGAGCGCCGTCGAGCACCACGCGGTCCTCCACACCGCGCAGGACCTCGAGCGGGACGGCTGGGAGGTGACGTACCTGCCGGTCGGCCCCGACGGCGCCGTCCGGCCGGAGGCGCTCGCCGCCGCGCTCCGCGACGACACCGTCCTCGTCTCCGTGATGCGCGCGAACAACGACACCGGCGTCGTCCAGCCGGTCGCCGAGCTCGCGGCGCTCGCGCACGCGCGCGGGGTCGCCTTCCACACCGACGCCGTCCAGTCGGCCGGGAAGCTCGCCGAACGACCCGGCGACCTCGGGGCCGACCTCGTCACCGTCTCCGCGCACAAGCTGTACGGCCCGAAGGGGGTCGCCGCGCTCTGCGTCAGGCGGGGGACGCCCCTTTCGCCCGTCACGACCGGGGGCGGGCACGAGAGGGGCCTCCGCGCCGGGACGGAGAACGTCGCCGGGATCGTCGGCTTCGCCGCCGCCGCCGACCTCGCGTTCGAGGCGCTCTCCGCCGAGGGGCCGCGGCTCGCCGCGCTCCGCGACCGTCTCGAGGCGCGTGTCCTCGCCGGGGTCGACGGCGTCCGGGTGAACGGCGCCGGCGCGCCGCGCGTGCCGAACACCTCGAGCCTCTCCTTTCGCGGCGTTGACGGCGAGTCGATCGTCCTCGGCCTCGACGTGAGGGGTATCTGCCTCTCCACCGGCTCGGCCTGCTCGACCGGAGACCCGGAGCCGTCGCACGTCCTCCTCGCGATGGGCCTCGGCCCGCGCGCCGCGCAGGGGTCGATCCGGATCTCGCTCGGGCGGACGACGACCGAATCGGACGTCGACGCGACGGCGGCCGCCCTCGTCGAGACGGTCGCCCGCCTCCGCTCCATCTCGAGCGCCCCCGACGCCGAGGGGTGACGACTCCCGCCCGGGAGCGTCAGGGCGCCGGGAAGAGCGCGAGGTAGCGCGCCGTCACCCCCGCGTCGTAGAGGACGAGGAGGAGGACGACCGCCGCAGCGAGGAGGGCGCGTACGGGAACGCGCTCGAGCCCGCGCCCTGCTGCGAGGGCGAGGACCGGGAGGAGCGGCAGGTAGTAACGCGCGTGGAGTCCGCCGAGGCGCCCCGTGGCGACGTAGCCGTCCCGGGCCCAGGCGAGGTTCACGAGGAGCGTCGCCGCGAGGGCGACGGCGCCGGCCCGGACGAGGTCGTCGAGCGGGGCGTCGTCGGAGCCGTCCGCGCGCCTCCCGCGCAGGAGGCCGAGCGCCGCGAGGAGCGCGGCGAGAGCCGGCCCGGCGAGCGTCGGGAGCGAGCCGACCGGGAGCCAGACGTGCGCGATGAGCGAGAGCCACGTCGAGCCGAAGACCTCGAGGAGCTTCAGCGCCCAGGGAACGAGGCCGAGACGCGAGGCATCCGGTGCGACGGCGAAGACGGAGCGAGCGAACGCCTCCGGGTCGACGACCTCGAGCGACGGCACGGGCGTGCCGTAGCGGAGGAGGATCGGGACGTAGTGGAGCGCCGGGAGGAGGAGCCAGGGCGCGAGGGCGAGGAGGAATGGAGCGTCCCGCTCCCAGCGGACGGCTCGGCGCGCGAAGGCGAGCGCCGCCGCCACGGCGAGGAGGGCGAGGAGGCCGGCCGTCGCCTTCGAAAGGAGCGCGAGGGCGAGGCCCGACCCGACGAGCGCTCCGGTCGTCGCGCCGGCGCGCCCCTCGAGGAGGCGAGCGAGGCCGAGGAGCGCGAGGCCGCCGGCGAGGAAGGCGAGGACGTCGTTGTTCACGGCGGAGCCGACGAAAGCGAGCGGCGGCACGGTCGCGATCGTCGCCGCGTAGAGGGCATGCGCCGGGATCGGCGCCGCGCGCCGGAAGCCGAGCCACAGGAAGAGCGCGGCCGCCGCCGCGAAGAGCGGGGCCGAGAGGGCGCGCAGGCGGCGCGTCGCCCTCTCGAGCGTCCCGGCGGGGACCCCTCCCGTGACGCGCGCGAGGCCGCGGAGGAGGTGGTAGTAGGCGGGCGGATGGGCGAGATACGACGGCTGCGCTCCGAAGCGCCCGTCCGCCTCGAGGAGGTGCATCTCCTCGTAGCGCGGGAGACAAGCTCCCGTCTCCTCCAGCCAGGCGACGTAGGAGACGTGGACCGGCTCGTCGGGCGGGACCCCCGGCGGGACGCGCTCGCGGAAGAGAGCCGCCTTCCCGAGGATCCAGACGAGGGCGAGGAGATAGACCGCCGCGACGGCGGCGCTCCTCCGGGGACGGTTCGAGGGCCCGTCGAGCATCGCGTCGGTCAGGCCGGCGGGGCCCCTGCGAGCGCCGAGCGGAGGTGGGCGAGGGTCGCCTCGGCGGCCGCCGCGAGGTGCGGCGTCGGCCCGGCGAACGGGTGGACCGCGCCGAAAGTGTGCCCCGCCCCGTCGAGCGGGAGGAGCCGGGCGCGCCCCGCCGCCGCCGCGTGAAGCTCATCCGCCTCGTCGAACGAGACCGTCGGGTCGGCCGTCCCGTGGACGAGGAGCCACGGAACGGCGAGGCGCCGGGCCGCCGCGGAGAGGTCGAGGCGGGCGTGGTTCGCGAGGACGTCGTCGAGGAACGCGACCCCCATCGGGAGCTTCTGCCCCGTTCGCGAGTTGACGACTTTGTAGACGCCCGTCCGACGCCACTCGGCGAGGGTCGCCTCGTCGGCGATCCGGTCGAAGCGCGAGACCGCGGCCCAGGTGACGAGCGCCTTCGCCTCGGGACGCTCCGACGCGCCGAGGAGTGCGATGCCGCCGCCGCGGCTGTGCCCGAAGAGGCCGAGCCGCGCCCCGTCGAGCGAAGGGTCGATCGCTCCCGACAGGACCGCGTCCAGGACCGTGTCGAGGTCGTCGCGCTCGATCGAGAGCGTGTTCCGCCGGAAGGCGTCGAGGTCCTCGATGTCGCCGTCCGCCGCCCGGACGCCGTTGCGGGAGAAGTTGAAATGGACCGCCGCGAGCCCCGCTTGCGCGAGCCGCTCGCCGAGCCAGGGGTGGAAGCCCCAGTCCTTGAAGCCCTTGAAGCCGTGGCAGGAGACGACGACGGGGTGCGGTCCGGAGCCGTCGGGGAGGCGGAGGTCGCCGTGGATCGGCTCGCCGAGGCGGCTCTCGACGATGAAGCGGCTGTGGATCACGACGCGATTGTGGCTCACGCCGACGGGAGGAAGACGCGCAGGTCGAGGCCGCCGTCGGGAGCGGGGAGCGCGACGGCGCCGCGGACGCCGGGCGTCAGGATCTCGAACGCGACGGGCGCTCCGGCGTCGAACGCGACCTCCGCGACGGGGAGCCGCGAGAGGTTCGTCAGGAGGAGCCCCTGAGTCGGATGGACGACGTGGCACTCCTCCATCGCCGCGAGCCCCTCGGAGCGGCGGAGGGCCTCGAGCGCGGCGAGCGAGCGGTTCGCGGCCTCCGCGTCGACCGCGTCGACGGCCCGGCGAACGCGCGTCGCGAGCTCGCCGAGCGGGGCCGCGGCGAGGGCCCCCTTCGGGATCGAGGCCTTCGCGAGGGCGACCGCGTTGCCGAAGTAGGCCGGGCCTGCCGACGGGAGAAGCCGCCGGAAGTCGACCGGGCAGCTGACGTACGTCTCGAGCGACGGGTCGTCGCCGGACCACTCCGCGAGTCGCGTCTTCCAGAGCCAGGCGGCGGCGGTGTCGTTGTGCGAGAGACGCAGGGGGTTCCCCTCCTGCGCCTCGGCGTGCCGCGCGACGAGCTCGGCCCGCGAGAGGACGAGGCGGTGGATCTTCAGGTGCGCGCGGTCGACCTCGGGGCGCGGCCCCGCGCGGAAGAGTCCGGCGGCGTCGGCCGCATCCCCCTCCGTCGCCCCTTCGAGGCCGGCGGCGAGCGCGGCGCGGTCGTGCGTCGGCGGGAGGATCGGCTCGCCGCGGAAGATCCGCGCCCAGCTCGTCAGGAAGTGGAAGTAGGAGTAGCCGTCGGCGACGGCGTGCGAGAGGCTGAAGCCGAGGACGCAGCCGGAGGGCGTCCGCGTGAGGAGGGCCCGCCCGAGGGGCTCCCCTTCCTTCCCGCTCACCGGGTCGAGGAAGACGTCCTTCCGCTCCGTCGCCGACCACTCCGTCGGCGAGACGGCCGTCGAGAAGACGCACCCGCCGTCGTAGGGCTCGAACGCGAGAGAGACGTCGTCGACGCGGGCGAAGCGGCTCCCGACCGGCGGAAAAGCCTCGATCGCCTTCGTCAGGCTTTCCTCGAGACGCCGCGCGTCGCTCGCCCCTTCGTACGCGAAGACGAACTCGATCGGGTAGGCGCCGCGGCCGGTGAAGACGTGGTCGATCGGGGAGAGCGGGACGAGAGACATGCCGCGGATCATCGCGCGCGAGAGGACGAAGTCCGCGTCCATCGAGGCCCGGCGCAGCCCCGTCCGGATGAGAAGCGCTCGCGGAATCGTCAGCTCGCCCTGGCGCCGGTCACGCGAAGACCACCTCGGCTCGCTGTCGCGCCCACGTTTCCTTGACGGCCCAGCCGGCCGGCTCGAACATCGTGCGGGCACGAAGCTGAAGGGACGAATCGAAGACGCATCGCTCCGAGGGACGTGGAGTCTCCGCCATGCGCTCGACGATCGTCGCCAGAGGCAAGAGAGCTGGAGGGACCATGACGAAGAACTGCCTTCTCGCAACCGCATCCGCGCTCGTCCTGAGCATCGGGCTGTCGGCCCCGTCGCTCGCGCAGCAGGTGCCGTGGAGCGGCCTCTGGGTCGACGCGGCGTACGCCGCCGCGCACCCGACGACGAGCACGGGGACGAAGCCGGCCGGCGAAGCCCCGGACGTTTACGGGACGTCCGGCTGGGGCGGCTACGCCGCCGGCCCGTGCGACGCGTTCGTTCGGGCCGGCGGCGCTGCCGCGGACGGCGGCTGTTTCGAGCTTCGCCCGGCGACCGACGCCTCGCTCAACGTGGGCTTCCAGATCCACGTTCCGTCCGGCGCCGTCATGCAGTACCTGCGCGTCTACTACTACGGCAACGATGCCGGCCTGCAGATCAGCGCTGGCCTGTTCAAGACGGCCTCTAGCGGCACGTTTACGCTCATTGCCGACGCGACCCCGGTACCGACCGCCGCCGGAGCGACGTGGCAGGAGTTCGGTCCGTTCAACGAAGTCGTCGACAACGCGCCGGGAACGGGGAACACGTACAGCTTCCTCGCGATCCTTCCGCGCAGCGGCACCAGCCTGACCAAGATCTACAAGGTCTACGTCTACTACACCCTCCAGGTCTCCCCTGCGCCCGCCTCCGCGACGTTCAGCGACGTGCCGGTCGGGGCTTTCGCGTTCCAGCACATCGAGGCGCTCGCGGCCTCAGGCATCACGTCGGGCTGCGGCAGCGGGATGTTCTGCCCGAACAACAACGTGACCCGGGCCGAGATGGCGGTCTTCTTCGCGAAGGCGCTCGGGCTCCACTTCCCGTACTAGCCACAGCGCGGCCCGGGGATTTCGCCGGCCGCCCCGAGGGCCCGTCCGCCGAGAGCGGACGGGCCCTTCGGCCCTCACGCGCCCGGGTGGAAGACGCGCAGGTCGAGGCCGCCGTCCGGAGCCGGGAGCGCGACGGCTCCGCGGACGCCCGGCGTCAGAATCTCGAACGCCGCGGGCGCTCCGGCGTCGGAGGCGACTTCCGCGACGGGGAAGCGCGAGGGGTTCGTCAGGAGGAGCCCCTGAGCCGGGCGGACGACCTGGCACTCCTCCATCGCCCCGAGCCCCTCGGCGCGGCGAAGGGCCTCGAGCGAGGCGAGCCTTCCAGAGCCAGGCGGCGGCGGTGTGCGAGAGGCGCAGGAGTTCCCCTCCTGCGCCTCCGGGTGCCGCGCGACGACCTCGGCCCGGGAGAGGAGGGCCGCGGCCATGAGTCCCGCGTCCGAACTGGCCCCGGATCGGAAGTGTGCGCGGGGTCAAGGCCTCGCGGTGACACTGATCACGCGGAGAGCACTTCGCCCGTGTTCACGCTGATGCTCGCTTGACGGCCGATCCGGCTCGCCACAGCTTCTGACGGTACGCAGCCGAACGGGCGAATCGAGACGCGTCCCCTCGCGGGCCGGCAATGTCCGCCCCGCGCGCCACGAACGTGACGAGCGGCAGGCGAAATGGAGGAATGGACCATGACGAAGCACCGAACTCTCACTCTCGCCTCCGCGCTCCTCCTGAGCGTCGGGCTTTCGGCCTCGGCGCTCGCGCAGCAGGTGCCGTGGAACGGCATGCTGGTCGACGCGGAGTACGCCGCCGCGAACCCGACGACGGACGAGGGGACGAAGCCGGTCGGCGAGACCCCCGCCGTCTACGGAACCTCCGGGTGGGGCGGGTACGGCGCCGGACCGTGCGACGCATTCGTGCGAACCGGCGGCGCGGTCGAGAACCTCAACTGCAACGAGATCCTCGCCGCGACGGACACGTCGGCGCTCGTCGGTTTCCCGATCCACCTCCCGTCGGGCGCCGTCATGCAGTACATGCGCGTCTACTACTACGGCAACAACGCCAGCCTGAGCATCAGCGGCGGCCTCTACAAGACGAGCTCCTCGGGCGGCAACACGCTCATCGCCGCCGGGTCTCCGGCCGGGACCGCCGCCGGAGCGACGATGGAGGAGTTCGGTCCGTTCAACGAGGTCGTCAACAACGCGCCGGGATCCGGCAACACGTACGTCTACCTCGCGATCCTGCCGCGCAGCGGCACCAGCCTGACCAAGATCTACAGGGTCTACGTCTACTACACGCTCCAGGTCTCTCCCGCTCCCGCTTCCGCGACGTTCAGTGACGTGCCGGTCGGGGCCTTTGCGTTCCAGCACATCGAGGCGATGGCGGCCTCCGGCATCACCTCGGGATGCGGCGGCGGGATGTTCTGCCCGAACAACAACGTGACGCGTGCCGAGATGGCGGTCTTCTTCGCGAAGGCGCTCGGGCTCCACTACCAGTACTAGGGCCGGCCCCGAGCCGTCCTGATCGGGTCACGAGCGGGCCCGTCCGCCTCCGGCGGACGGGCCCGCTCCCTTCGTGGCTCACGACGACCGGGAGCCGCGGCACCCCCTGCCGGTCGGGCCACCGGGACGGCGCCGGCCCCGGCCCCTTACGTCGGCCCGACGCACGCACTTGACAGACGGGCCTCCCTTCCGTGCTAGGCTCGACGGGCGAGCCGACGGCCCTCGGCGTGCGGACAGTTCCCGTCGAGGGTACGGAGGCAGCATGAAACCCAGGAAGATCCGGCGTACGGCTGAAGGTGTATTCGCAGCGGCCCTCCTCGGCTACGGGAGCGTGCTCGCCGGAGACACTCCGGCGCCCGCCCTCGTCGCGCCGACGACCTCCCGCTTCTACACGGTCGCTCCCTGCCGCGCGGTCGACACCCGCAACGCGCCGGGGCCGCGCGGCGGCCCGGCTCTCGCCGGAGGCGAGGAGCGGGTCTTCTCGCTCGGAAGCGTCTGCAACGTCCCGACGAGCGCGCGGGCCCTCGCGCTGAACCTGACGGTCGTGAACCCGACCGCGGCCGGGACGGTCCTCCTCTTCCCGGCCGGGGAGCCCGTCCCGAACGCCTCGTCGATCAACTTCCCGGCGCTCCGGACCCGCGCGAACAACGTCATCGCGCCGACGGGCATCTCCGGCGAGGTCTCCGCGTACTACGGCGGGCCGCTCGGATCCTCGGTCGACGTCCTTCTCGACGTCGTCGGCTATTTCGAGGACCCGGCCGGGAACAAGCCCCCCGTCGTCTCGGCGGGACCCGACGCGACGCTCGAGATGCCCTCGAACGTCCTTCCGCTCTCCGGGAGCTTCACCGACGACGGCTCGCCGGCGGGCGCGACCTACTCCGCGCAGTGGAACGTGATGTCCGGTCCGGCGGGAGCCGTCTTCTCCGCGCCGGGATCGCCGGCGACGGACGTCGCGTTCGCCGCGGCCGGCACCTACGTCCTCCGCCTGAGCGTGAGCGACTCGGACCGCGTCGGCTTCGACGAGCGCGTCGTCCGCGTCGTGCCGACCGTCTCCGACGCCTCGCGGCTCCTCGACCAGGCGTCCTTCGGCGCGGCGCCGGGCGAGGCGGAAAGCGTCCGCTCGAAGGGGCTCTCCGAGTGGATCGAGGAGCAGTTCCGCGCCCCCGAGACGGGATACCCCGTCCTTCCGCCCGAGCCCGGCACGGCCCCCTCCGGCTGCACGAGCGGCACGGCCTGCTACCGCGACAAATACACGCTCTATCCGCTCCAGAACCGCTTCTTCACGAACGCCCTCTACGGCGGCGACCCGCTCCGGCAAAAGGTCGCGTGGGCCCTCCACAAGATCTTCGTCGTCTCCGGGAACGACATCCCGATGCCGAGCCGGCTGACGCCGTACCTGCGCGTCCTTCAGCGGAACGCGTTCGGCAACTTCCGGGTCCTCCTCGGCGAGATCACGCGGAACGCCGCGATGGGCCGCTACCTCGACATGGCGACGAGCACGCGGACGCGCCCGAACGAGAACTACCCCCGCGAGCTCCTCCAGCTCTTCTCGATCGGCACGATCCGCCTGAACCCCGACGGCACGCCGCAGACCGACGCGAACGGCCCGGTGCCGACGTACGACCAGGCCGTCGTCGACGGCTTCGCGAAGGCGCTGACCGGCTGGAGCTACGCGCCGCAGTTCGGGGACGGCATCCCGAACTACGTCGACCCGATGCGGCTCACCGCGGGGAACCACGACACGACCGAGAAGCTCCTCCTCCGCGGCGTGACGCTCCCCGCGGGACGGAGCGGGACGGAAGACCTCGAGGCCGCGCTCGACAACGTCTTCTCGGACCCGAACGTCGGGCCCTTCATCGGGACGCAGCTCATCCAGATGCTCGTCACCTCGAACCCGAGCCCGGCCTACGTGGCCCGCGTGACGGCGGCCTTCGGTGACAACGGGGCCGGCATCCGCGGCGACATGAAGGCCGTGATCCGGGCCGTCCTCCTCGACCCCGAGGCGCGCGCGGGCGCCGCCGCTCCCCCCTCGTTCGGCCGCCTGCGCGAGCCCGCGCTCTGGCTCGTCGCCTCGCTCCGGGCCCTCGGGGCCCGCTCGGCCGACGGAACGGCGAACGCCGACGGCTACCTCGCGAACCGGGTCAGCCCGCTCGGACAGAACCCGCTCCGGCCGCCGTCCGTCTTCTCCTACTTCCCGCCCGACTACCAGGCGCCCGGGACGGGAGGCCTCCTCGGCCCGGAGTTCGGCATCCTCACGGCGACGACGGCGCTCGGCCGTGCGAACCTCGTCAACACGCTCGTCTACAACCTCTCGGGCTGCCCCGTCGCGACGCGCCCCTGCCTCCGCCCGAACACCGACCCGGCGAACCCGGGCTCGAACACGAACGGGGTCTCGCTCGACCTCGCCGCCCTCGTCCCCCTCGCAGGGAGCACCGCCGCGCCCGACCCGGGACCCCTCGTCGACGAGCTCGGCCGGAGGCTCCTCCGCGGAGCGATGACCCCGGCGATGCGCGCCGAGGTGGTCCAGGCGCTCAACGCGATCGCCCCGACCGACCCCGTCCCGCCGTCGGACGTCCTGGGCGGGAAGCTCCGGCGCGTCCAGGCGGCGGTCTACCTCGTCCTCACCGCGTCGCCGTTCCAGGTGGAGAGGTGAAGCCATGACGTCGATCTCTCGCCGCGACCTCCTCTCCCTCGGCGGCTGCGCCGCCCTCGGCCTCTTCGCCCGCAGCGCGGCCGCGAGCCGGCTCTCGGCGATGGCGGCCCTCGCCGCGCCGCTCGCGCCGACCGACTACAAGGCGCTCGTCGCCGTCTTCCTCGCCGGCGGGAACGACTCGAACAACATGGTCGTCCCGGTGACGGGCTACGCCGCCTATTCCGCGGTCCGGAGCGCCGCCTCTCTCGCGATCCCGCAGGCGCAGCTCCTCACGGTGACTCCCCCGGCGATGGGCGGGGCGACGTTCGGCCTCCACCCGCAGCTCTCCGAGCTCCACGCGCTCTGGGGGCAGGGGAAGGCCGCCGTCGTCTGCAACGTCGGGACGCTCGTCGAGCCGCTCCCGACCCGCGCCGACTACCGGAACGCCGCGAAGAAGAAGCCCTACCAGCTCTTCTCCCACTCGGACCAGCAGGGGATCTGGCAGACCTCGCGCGCCGACACCCGGGTCCAGACCGGCTGGGGCGGCCGGGTCGCCGACGTCCTCGCCTGCGCGAACCCGGGCGCGATCCTCCCGATGCCGATCTCCGTCGCGGGGATCAACGTCTTCGCCCAGGGGGTCGCGACGCGGCCCCTCGCCGTCCCCGATTCCGGGACGGCTCTGAACAACGTCTTCGTCCTCTCGGGCTTCAGCTCGAGCGCCGAGTCCGTCGCGCGCCGGGCCGCGTTCGACGCGATCCGGGGGCAGGACGCTCACCTCCCGCTCGTCCGCGCCTCGAGCGAAACGCTCCAGCAGGCGTTCGACATCGCGGCGCTCTTCGGGACCGACCCGACGCTCTCGCCCGACCGCTTCTCCGGCCTCTCGACGTCGATCTCCCGGCAGCTGAAGCAGGTCGCGAAGCTCGTCAAGCTGAACCGCGACTCGGCCGGCCTCGGCCTGAACCGCCAGGTCTTCTTCGTCCAGCAGGGGGGCTACGACACCCACCAGAACCAGATCTCCGAGCAGGCGGCCCTCTTCGACGGCCTGAGCCAGGCGCTGAACGCCTTCCAGCTGACGATGGAGGACCTCGGCTACGGCGACCGCGTGACGTCCTTCACGCTCTCCGACTTCAGCCGGACTCTCCAGCCCGCCGGGTCGGGCTCCGGCTCCGTCGGGACCGACCACGCCTGGGGGAGCCACCACCTCGTCGTCGGCGGCGCGGTCAAGGGCGGGAACTTCTACGGCGTGAACGGGCCGAACGGCTCGATCTTCCCCTCCCTCGCCCTCGGCGACGTCGCCGGCACGAGCGACACGGACTCCCGCGGCCGGTGGATCCCGTCCGTCGCGGTCGACCAGTACGCCGCGACGCTCGCCCGCTGGTTCGGCGTCTCCGACGCGAACCTCCCGGCCGTCTTCCCGAACCTCCACCGCTTCGCCCCGGCGGACCTCGGCTTCCTGAATCCCCCGGGGGCGGGCGTCCCCGGCTGCGCGTGAGACCGGCGATGCGCGCGCGCCCCGCCCTCTCCGCCCCTCTCCTCCTCGCGGCGCTCCTCCTCGCGGCCGCGCGGCCCGTCCGCGGGGACGAGGCCGCGGCGCGGGCCGAAGCGGAGGCCGGCAGCCGCGCCTTCTCGGCCGGCGAGCTCCTGAAGGCCGCCGAGGCGTTCGGCCGGGCGGTCGCCCTCGACCCGACCCGCCCGTCCTACTCCGTCCTCCGCGCGCGTGCCCTCGGCGAGCTCCTCGCCGAGAACGACCTCTCCGTGCCGAACCGCGCGCGCCTCGCCACGGTCGTCGGGATCTGGGACGAGCTCCTCGCCGCCGACCCCGGGAACGAGGAGTACGCGCAGGCCGTACCGCGCCTCTTCGAAAAGGTCGGGGACGAGGCGGGGCGCGAGCGATGGCTCACGACCCGCGCCGCGAACCGGCTCCTCGCCCCCGCGGTCCGGGCCGCCGCGCTCCGCTCCGCCACGGAGCCGCTCCTCTCCCGGGCGGCTCGCGCGCGGGCCGCCGGACGCCCCGCCGAGGCGGGTCGTCTCGCGGGGCGCGCCCGCGAACGCCTCGAGGCGGCGCTCGCGCTCGACGCGGACGCCGTCGCGAGCCACGCTCTGCGCCTGCGGGCCCTCGAGCTCGAGCTCGAGGCCGCGCGGAGCGAGGGAGACGCGGCCCGGAAGGGCCGTCTCGAGGCGCTTCGGAGCGGCGCGAGGAAGGCCGCCGACGAGGCCGCGGCGCGCCACCCGGAGCTCCCGTCGCCCGACGACTACTGAAGCCCGGGCCGCGACCTGACACCGGGCCGGCCAGGAGGGCGCGCGAGGCCGGGGCGGGCCACGCCTCCGGCCGGACCCGATCGCGGCCTTCGGCGGCGACGAGCGCGGACGGGACTCAGGCTCGCGGAAGCGTGAACCAGAAGGTGCAGCCCCCTCCGGGACGCCCCTCGCTCTCGACGCCGACCTCGCCCCCCATCCGCTCGACGAGGCGGCGGACGATGGAGAGGCCGAGGCCGTGCCCTTCGGCCGTCTCTCGGGCCAGCCGTGTGAACGGAACGAAGGTGCGCCCGAGCTCCTCCCTCGTCAGGCCGCGCCCGTCATCGCGGACGGCGACGCGGACACGGAGGTCGTCGAGGGCCTCGCACACGACCTCGACCCTCGGCGGACGCCCGCCGTACTTCAGCGCGTTGCTCAGGTAGTTCGTGACGGCCCGCTCCACCCACGGCGCGTGGCCGAGCGGCGTCGGCCAGGCGTCCGGCATGCGCACCGCGGCGCCGAGCCGGCGGACCTCGTGCCCGAGCCCCTGGAGGCTCTCCGTCACGACCGCGCGGAGGTCGACCGGCCGGCACGCGACGACGGCGCGCCGCGCCTCGCCGAGGAGGAGGAGGTCGTCGACGATCTCCTGCATCTTCGCCGCGCTCCGGGCGATCGCCTCGAGCGCCTCGCGGCGCTCCCCCTCGGGGACGGTGGCGGCGTCCTGGGAGAGGTGCTCGGCGAATCCGAGGATCGCCGAGACGGGGTTCTTCAGGTCGTGAGCGACGGTGTGCGCGTAGGCGTCGAGCTCCTCGTTCCGGGCCCTCAGCTCCTCGTTCGATGCCGTGAGCGCCGTCTCCATCTCCCGCGAGGCCGTGACGTCCTCGAAGACCGTCGCGAACTCCCCCCTCGCGGGCGAGAAGACGAGGATCCGGAAGTGGCGCCCCATCGGCTCGAAGCGGACCTCCATCCGGGCCGGCTCTCCTGTCGTCGCGACCCTCCCGAAGACGTCGAGGTACGGCGCCGTCTCCGTCCCGTAGAGCTCCGAGGCGCGGCGCCCGACGGCCTCCTCCCGCCGGATCCCGGTGTGGGCGAAGTAGGCCGCGTTCGCCCCCGTGACGACGTAGTCGCACGGCGCGCCGCGCTCGTCGACGAGGAGCCGGTGGAGGGCGACCCCCTCGGTCATCGTCTCGAAGAGCGCCCGGAAGCGCTCCTCGCTCTCGCGGAGGGCTGCCTCCGCCGCGCGCGCCTCCGTGACGTCGATCGCGACGTTCACGAGGCCGAGCGGCTCTCCGTCGCGCCCGCGGACGCCCCTCGAGTAGAAGGAGAGAGTCCGGTCGGCGCCGTCCTTCCGCCGGATCCGGAGCGGGACGCCGTCCGCCGGCTCGCCGCGCATGACGCGCTCCCGCACGGCCCGCGCGTGGCGGCGGTACTCCTCGTCGGGATAGATCGACGCGAGGACCGTCGAGCCGCCGAGGACCTCCTCTCGCGAGTAGCCGGTGATCCTCTCCGCGCCCCGGTTCCAGAAGACGAAGCGGTGCTCGCGGTCGAGGGCCGACATCAGGACGGCCCCCGTGTCGAGGATCGCGCCGAGGAGGCGGGCCGGCTCCCCGAGGGTCCCCCCGTCGCCGGCGAGGAGCGCCCAGAGGGAGGCGAGCTCGCGGGGAAGCCCTTCGTTGAGCCGGTCGCCGTCGTCCATCCTCCGTCCTCGGGCCGCCCGATCCTCGGCGGGCGCGACCCTTCAGCGCGAGTCGTAGACCGTTTGGGAAGGGAGCTCGACCGCGGACAGGAACCCGCCCATCCCCGCGCCCGTGTCGAGGCCGACGAGCGACGGGGTGAAGTAGACGTCGAGGGGATCCGCGGGGGTGTGGGAGGACTGCTCCTGCGGGAGCTTTCGCACGGGCGTGTGCCCGAAGACGACCCGCTTGCCGGAGTAGCCCTCGTAGAACGCCCGGCTCCTCTGCCACAGGAGCGGCCGCGGGTCCTTCACCTCGGAGGGGTGGAGCCAGCGCTCGCCGTCGGAGGGGAGGCCGGCGTGGACGTAGATCGCGTGCTCGTCCTCGTGGAAGAGCGGCAGGGACTCCATCCAGGCGACGACGTCGGCGGGGAGGAACGCGCCCGTCGCCATCGCCCGGAGCTCCTCGGCCGCCGGCCCTTCGCCCGGTGCGGGGACCGCGCCCCCCGTGAACGAGCGGTACGTCGCGTAGCAGCCGTTCCCGCGCGGGAGGACGAACTCGGGCGCCCCGACGCGGCAGGCCCTGAGCCAGGCGTCCTCGTGGTTCCCCCGGAGGAAGACGACGCGCGCCGCGACCTCGGAGGGGAGGGCACGGACCCGCCGGACGACGGCCGCCGCGTTCGGACCGCGGTCGACGTAGTCGCCGACGAAGAGGAGCGTGTCCTCCGGGAGGAGGACGGGGAGACGGGCGAGGAGCCTGTCGAGCGCCTCCGCGTCGCCGTGCACGTCCCCGATCGCGATCGTGCGTCCCGCCATCGTCCGTCCCGTTGAGCGCACTCTACCGGAGGACGGCGGGAATCGTACGGTCGTCCGGGCGGCGGCGCGCCGCCCGGACGGGCCGCCTCCGTCCGCCGCTGCTACTCTTCCCGACCGGTTCGCCCCGGCCCGACCGGGGCGGCGGGAGGTTCCCATGCGCCATCGCGTCGCCAGCGCCCTCCTCCTCGCAGCCTTCGCGGCGATCGCCGCGTCCGCCGCCGCCGACGAGCCGGCCGACGCCGCGGCGCGGCTGAAGGCGCTCGAGCAGCGGATCGAGAGCCTCGAGTACGACCTCGACCAGGTCCGGAAGTCCTCGGACGACGCCCTCTTCTGGCTCCGGCTCGGCGACGTCGCCGAGATCGACAAGGTGAACGTCGCCGGCCCCCCGAACCCGCGCGCGACGCCCCGATACGGCATCGCGAACGACCGCCACCCGATCCGCTTCGCGCAGTACGTCTTCGCGCCGAAGAAGCGCGAGGCGGGGCGGAAGTACCCGGTCGTCGTCCTGCCGCACGGCGGCGTCCACGGCGACTTCGGCACCTACCACGTCCACATCGTGAAGGAGATGCTCGAGAAGGGGTGGGTCGTCCTCGCCCCCGAGTACCGCGGCTCGACCGGCTACGGCAAGGGCTTCCACGACGCGATCGACTACGGCGGGCTCGAGGTCGACGACGTCGTCGCCGGGCTCGACTGGGCCGTCTCCGAGCTGCCGTACGTCGACGGGAAGCGGGCCGCGATCGCGGGCTGGAGCCACGGCGGCCTCATCGCCCTCCTCGCCGCGATGCACCACCCGGAGAGGTTCCGTGCCGCCTACGCGGGCGTCCCGGTCACCGACCTCGTCACGCGCCTCGGCTACCACGAGCAGAGCTACGAGGACCTCTTCGCCGCGAAGCACCACGTCGGGAAGAAGGTCGTCGAGGACGTCGACGAGTACCGCCGCCGGAGCCCGGTCTTCTGGGCCGCGAAGCTGAAGACGCCGCTCCTCGTCCACGCGACGACGAACGACCGCGACGTGAACGTGATCGAGACCGAGAACCTCGTCGCCGCGCTGAAGGCGGCCGGGAAGGAGTTCGAGGTCCGCATCTACAAGGACGCGCCGGCCGGGCACTCCTTCAACCGGATCGACACCGGCCTCGCGAAGGAGTCGCGGCGGGAGATCTGGGCATTCCTCGAGAAGCACCTCGGGAGGTGACGGTCCGCTAGACTGGAGGGCGGACTCCCGAACGAGGAGGTTTCCTTGGCCGGACTCGGCGTCTCGATCCCGGGGTTCCTCGTGCGGCTCCTCGCCGCCGTCCTGCTCGTCTTCGCCACGTACAACCCGTCGGGATGGTCGTACGTCCACTGGGTGCGGGGCGCCGGCGGCGGCCCGCTCCCGCTCAAGGTCCTCGCCGGTCTCGCGCTCGCGGCGGGCTGGGTCTTCTGCGTGAAGGCGACGCTCCGCTCGCTCGGCCACGTCGGGACGGCGCTCGCCGCCGCGTTCTTCGGCGTCCTCATCTGGCTCTTCGTCGACCTGAGGGGGACCGACGTCGAGGGCGCGACGCTCGCCTGGATCGTCCTCGCCTGTCTCGCGGCGACGCTCGCCGTCGGCCTCTCCTTCTCGTTCGTGAAGAGGCGGGTGACGGGCCAGGTCGACGACACGGACGCCGCGTGACCCGGTGAGCGTCCCCGACTCCGACGCCGCCCGCCCGGCGGCCGTCCCGCGCAGGGAGGAGCCCCGATGAGCCGTTCCGTCCTCCGCTCCGAGATCGCCGAGCAGCCGGACGTCCTCGCGCGCCTCCTCGTCCGCGAGGGGCCGAACGTCCGCCGGATCGCGCGGGCGCTCCGCCGTCGCGACCCGCGGTTCGTCCTGATCGCCGCGCGCGGCACCTCCGACAACGCCGCCCGCTACGCTCAGTACGCCCTCGGCCTCGCCTGCCGCCTTCCCGTCGCCCTCGCCGGCCCGTCGCTCGTGACGCTCTACGACAGCCCGCCCCGCCTGAAGGGAGCGCTCGTCATCGGCATCTCGCAGTCGGGGCGCTCGCCCGACGTCGTCGAGACCGTCGCTTCCGCCCGCCGGGAGGGCGTCCCGACGCTCGCGATCGTGAACGACCCGGAGAGTCCCCTCGCGCGCGCCGCCGCCGACGTCATTCCGCTCCACGCGGGCGTCGAGCGGAGCATCGCCGCCACGAAGACCTACACCGCACAGCTCCTCGCCGTGGCCCTCCTCGCCTCCGCTCTCGCGCCGTCGCGGCGGCACGCCGAGGGGCTCGGCGCCCTCCCCGACGCCGTGGCGGAGACGCTCGGCGTCGAGGGGGCGGCGCGCCGCGCCGCCTCGCGGATCGCGAAGGCCGCCCGGCTCGTCGTCCTCTCCCGCGGCCTGAACTACCCGACGGCGCACGAGATCGCGCTGAAGCTGAAGGAGCTCGCCCTCCTCGACGCCGAGGCGCTCTCGGGCGCCGACTTCCGGCACGGCCCGATCGCCCTCGCCGGCCCCGGCCTTCCCGCCGTCGTCGTCTCGCCACCCGGGACGGCGACCGGGGGCGACCTCGCCGAGCTCGCCGCCGAGCTGGAGCGACGCGGGAGCCCGGTCCTTCTGATCGGCCCCCGCCGCCGGGGAAGCCTCCCGCTCCCGCGGCTCCCCGAGCTCCTCTCCCCGATCGTCGCCGTCGTCCCCGGGCAGCTCCTCGCCTTCCACGCCTCCCGTGCCCGCGGGCTCGATCCCGACTCCCCGAGGGGAATCTCCAAAGTCACCGAGACCCGTTGACCCGAACGGAGCTAATCTAGAAGACCCGCGCAGGAAGCGGAATCGATAGCTCGAAGGAGACACCGCATGAAGAAGACCCTCGCCCTCGTCGCGTGCGCCCTGCTCGCGGTCGGCCTCGCCGCCTGCAACGCCGACAAGGGTCCCGCCGACATGGCGATCAAGGCCGCCGACGAGGCGATCACCGCCGCCGCCCCCGAGGCCGAGAAGTTCGTCCCCGACCAGCTCACCGCCGCGAAGGACGCCCTCACCGCCGCCAAGGACCAGTTCGCCAAGGGCGACTACAAGGGCGCCCTCGCTGCCGCCACCGAGCTCGGCACGAAGGCGAAGGACCTCGCTGCCGCCGCCGCCGCCAAGAAGGACGAGCTGACGAAGGCCTGGACCGACCTCTCCGGCTCCTTCCCGCAGATGCTCGGCGCGATCACGACGAAGGTCGCCGAGCTCGGCGCCGCCAAGAAGCTCCCCAAGGGGCTCGACGCTGCGAAGCTGACGCAGGCCAAGGACGGCCTCGCCGGCCTCACGAAGTCGTGGGAGGAGGCCTCCGCGGCCTTCACCGGCGGGAACCTCGTCGACGCGATGGCGAAGGCGGGCGGCCTGAAGGAGAAGGCGACCGAGATCATGGGCCTCGTCGGCATGCAGCCGCCGGCCCCGGCGGAGGCCCCTGCCGCCGCCCCGGCGAAGTAGCGCCCTTTCCCGACCTCGCGCCGCTCGCGGCGCCCGCGGCCCCGGCCTCACCGGGGCCGCTTCTCTTTCGGGTGCGGCGCGACGGAGCGGCCGGGCGCGAGACGTCGGGCGGCCGTCGGAGCGCCCCTCAGAGCGCCCGGATCCCGACCCCCGCTGCCCGGAGCCGCTCCGCAATCGCTCGCGCGAAGGCGGGCGCGCCCGGCGTGTCCGAGTGGAGGCAGATCGTCTGCGCGTGAAGCGGCACGCGCGCGCCGCCGGCCGCCACGACCTCCCTCTCGAGCGCGATCGAGAGCGCCTGGCGGGCCGCCTCTTCCGGCGTCTCCTTCAGCGCTCCCGGCCGGCCGCGGGGGGTGAGCGAGCCGTCCGGCTCGTAGCCCCGGTCCGCGAACGCCTCCCCGGCGACCCGGAAGCCCGCCCCGGCGAAGGTCTCGAGCATCTCCGAGCCGGCGAGACCGACGAGGACGACGCCCGGCGCGACACGCGCGACCCCCTCGGCGAAGGCGCGCGCGAGGTCCGGGTCCTTCGCGGCGGCGTTGTAGAGCGCGCCGTGCGGCTTGACGTGGGAGAGGCGCGCGCCGCAGCGGGCCGCGACCTCGAGGAGGGCCGCGACCTGCTCGGCGACCGTTCCGGCGAGGAGCCCGCCCGGCAGGCTCATCGCGCGTCGGCCGAAGCCGGCGCGGTCGGGGTACGAGGGGTGCGCGCCGATCGCGACGCCGCGCGCGAGCGCCGCGCGGACGACGCGCTCCATCGAGGCCTCGTCTCCCGCGTGCCCGCCGCAGGCGACGTTCACGGAGGTGACGACCTCGAGGAGCTCCTCCTCGACCGACGCGAGCTCCCCGAGCTCGCCGACGTCGGCGTTCAGGTCGATCGTCCTCACTCGAGCTCCTGCCCCTTCGTCTCCGGGAGAAGCCTCATCAGGAGCGCCCCGGCGAGGTAGAGCGCCGAGGTGAGGGCGAGGGCGCTCCCGAGGCCGTGGCGGTCCGCGAGCGCGCCGATCGTGAAGGGGGCGAGCGCGCTCACCGCCCGGCCCGCGTTGTAGCAGAAGCCCTGCGCGGCGCCGCGGACGGACGACGGGAAGAGCTCGGCGAGGAGGACGCCGAAGACGGAGAAGTAGCCGTGCCCGAGGTAGCCGACGGCGGGCGCGAGGAGGAGGAGCGCCGTCTCCGAGCGGGCGAGGAGCCCGAACGCGGGGACCGCGACGGCCGCGCCGAGGACGAACGCGAGGAAGACAGGGCGCCGGCCGAAGCGATCGGAGAGGAAGCCGAACGTCGTGTAGCCGAGGAACGCCCCCGCCTGCATCGCGACGACGAAGCCGGTCGACCGGACGAGGCCGAGGCCTGCGCCCCCCTGCGCCGCGGGAGCGGCGAGGAACGTCGGGACCCACGTGAAGAGGCCCCAGTAGGCGAAGAGGAGGACGGTGGCGAGGGACGTCGCCGCGGCGGCGCGGCCGAGGAGGGGCGGCTTCAGGAGGAGCGCGAGGCCCGTTCCCTTCCCGGCGGGCGCCCCGCGCTCGCGCCAGATCGCCGGCTCTTCGACGCGCCGGCGGACCCAGACGGCGAGGAGGCCCGGCAGGACGCCGAGCACGAACAGAGGCCTCCAGCCCCACGTCGGGAGGACCGCCGCCGCGAGGAAGGCCGCGAGGACGTAGCCGACGGCCCAGCCCGACTGCATCAGGCCGATCGCCTTGCCACGGTGGGCCGCGGGCCACGTCTCGGCGACGAGGACCGAGCCCGCCGACCACTCCGCCCCGAGGCCGAGGCCGACGAGCGTCCGCCAGAGGGCGAGCTCGAGGACGGTGCGCGACGTCGCGGTGAGGCCCGTGAAGAGGGAGTAGGCCAGGATCGAGAGGACGAGGACGCGGGCCCGCCCGAAGCGGTCCGCGAGGAGGCCCGCCCCGATCCCGCCGACGGCGGAGGCGACGAGCGTCACGGAGGCGAGGAGCCCCGCGCGCGCGCCGTCGAGCCCGAACTCCGCGCGGATCGCCGTCAGGGCGAACGCGTAGAGCATCACGTCCATCGCGTCGAGCATCCAGCCCGAGGCGGCGGCCACGAGCGCGCGCCGGGCCTCCGGCGAGGCCTCGCGGAGCCACGCGAGGCTCACGGGAGGAAGACCCCCGGCGCGTCGAGGCGCGCCTCGCGGTCGAGGAGGAGGCGGTGCGCCTCCTCGAAGGAGACCCGCGCGAAGCGGACCTCCTCGCCCGGGCGGAGCTGGGCGAGGGCGGAGAGGTCGGCCGAGATCACGCTGCCGATCTTCGGATATCCGCCCGTCGAAGGGTGCTCGACGAGGAGGACGATCGGGAGGCCCGCGGGCGGGATCTGGACCGCGCCGGCGGCGACCCCCTCCGTGACGAGCGAGCGGGCCGGCGCCGCGAGCGCCTCTCCCTCGAGACGGACCCCCGTCCGGCTCGAGGAGGCCGAGACGCGGAACGACCTCGAGAAGAACGCCTCGACGACGCCCCCCCCGAACCAGTCGCACTGCGGCCCCGGCGTCACGCGCAGACGGCGGCGGGGGCCGCTCCAGCGCGCCGCGGCGGCGTCGACGCGCCGCCCTCTCGGCTCTCCCCGGGCCGGGCCTACGGCGAGACGGTCGCCCGGGCGGAGCGGCCGGCCGTCGAGGCCGCCGAAGCCGGTCGCCACGTCCGTCGCGCGGCTCCCGAGGACGGACGGCACGTCGAGCCCGCCCCGCACGCAGACGTACGCGCGTGTCCCGGAGAAGGCCCGCCCCATCGCGAGCCTTTCGCCGGCCGGGACCTTCACCGCCTCCCACGCCGGGAGCGGGGCGTCGTCGAGGCGCGCCCCGAACGGCGCGCCCGCGAGGACGACGAGGGCCGCCTCCTCGAAGAGGAGGTCGGGCCCGACGAGCGTCGCCTCGAGCGCGGCCGCCCCCTCGTCGTTCCCGAGCAGGAGGTTCCCAAGGCGGAGGGCGTGCGCGTCGGCCGCACCTCCTGCCGGGACGCCGAGATCGCCGAGCCCTGGCCGTCCGAGGTCCTGCACCGTCGTCATCAGACCGGGGACGAGGACCCGGATCACCGCCGCTCCCGGAGGAGGAGGTCGAAGTCCCGGCGCGAGATCGCGACGAAGCGGACGGCGTCTCCCGGAGCGAGGAGCGCCGCCGGCTCGCGCGAAGGCGTGAAGAGCGCGAGCGGCGTCCGGCCGACGAGGCGCCAGCCGCCCGGCGTCGGGCACGGGTAGAGCCCCGTCTGCCCCCCCGCGATGCCGACGCTCCCGGCCGGAACGGCGAGGCGGGGCGCCGCGAGGCGCGGCGTCGCGAGGGGCGACGGAAGGCCGAGGAGGTAGGCGAAGCCGGGGGAGAAGCCGAGGAAGGCGACGCGGTACGACGCCGCCGCGTGGAGCTCCGCGGCCTCTTGCGGCGAGAGCCCCGCGCCGCGTGCGACGTCGGCGAGGTCGGGGGCGCAGTCGCCCTCGTAGCAGACGGGGACCTCGACGCACCGCCCGGCGGGCGCGAGCGGAAGGCCGAGCGGCGGAAGGAGCGGCTCGACGGCGCGCGAAATCTCCGCGTGCGTCGTCGTCCGCGGGTCGAAGACGACGAGGAGCGAGGCGTAGGCGGGGCGGAGGTCGAGGAGCCCGCGCGGAGGACGCGCCGCGAGCTCCGCGCGGAGCGCGAGGACCGCGGCCGTCGCCGCCTCCGAGGGTCCCTCGCCGAGGACGACGAGGAGAGCGGCGTCGCTCGCCGGGAGGAGGCGCGGGAGGCCGGCCGGGGCGTCCTTCGTCACGCGCCCCGACGATACGCTCGGACCTCCTCTCGACGCGGCGACGCTCCGGGATTACCGTGGGGGAAAACGCGCGGAGGGCACATGGCTCGCGACGTCTTCCACCAGGTCCTGGAGCGGCTCTTCGAGGCCGCGGGGGGGAACCCCCGCCAGGCGGTCAACCTCGTCGAGATCCTGAAGCAGGAGCAGCTCTTCGGGAGCATCGAGACGATCCTCAAGCAGCTCCACTCCGCGGGGTGGATCGCCGACGCGCCGAAGCAGGACCACGTCTTCGTGACGACCTGGGGCATCGAGGAGCTGCGCCGGACGGCAGCGCCCGCGGCCGCCCCGGCACCCGCTCCGGCTCCGACGCCGGCCCCCGCCCCGAAGGCCGCGCCCGCGCCGGCCGCGAAGTCCGCCGAGCCGAAGAACGCCGCGGCGCTCCGCGAGGCGGCCGGGAAGGCTCGCGAGCTCGCGGAGCTCCTCGACGAGCTCGCGACCGGGGCCGGCGGCACCGGGGCGCAGCGAAAGGCGAAGGCGAAAAAGGGGCTCGCCGCCCTCTCCGGCGCCGTGGAGGACGCCTTCGAGTGAGCCTCGACGCGCTCCTCCCCTCGCCGGTCCGGTTCCTCGAGGGGCGGCTCGGACGGCTCCGCGCCCCCGAGGTCCTCTCCGGGTACGAGGCGTATTTCGAGGAGCGCGGGAAGGCGGTCTCCGAGGCGGTCGACCGGGCCGGGACGCCCCTCCTCCGGATGTTCGACCGCTTCGGGAACCGGGTCGACGAGGTCGTCTTCCCTCCCGCCTACCGCGAGCTCGTGAGGAAGGCGTACGCGGCGGGCGTCGTCTTCCGCGCCGTCGAGGAGGGGGACCTCGCCGCCTCCTACCAGATCGGCTACGTCACCTCCTTCTACGACGCCGGGCTCTACTGCCCGCACACCGTCTCGCTCTCCACGGCGATCCCTCTCGCGAAGTACGGTTCGGCCGAGCTCCGGGCGAAGTACCTCGGGAAGCTCCTGAAGCGGGACGCGACGGTCTGGCAGGGGGCGACCTGGATGACGGAGGCGAAGGGGGGCTCCGACCTCGGCGCGTTCGTCGAGACGGTCGCCCGCCCCGACGGCGAGCGCTGGCTTCTGACCGGCGAGAAGTTCTTCACCAGCAACGTCGGGGCCGAGCTCGCGATCGCCGCGGCGCGCCCCGAGGGGGCGCCCGCCGGCGTCCGCGGCCTCGAGCTCTTCCTCGTCCCGCAGCGCCGGGACGACGGGGCGCTCAACTTCAAGGTCCGCCGCCTGAAGGACAAGATCGGCACCCGCTCCGTCCCGACCGGCGAGGTCGAGCTCGACGGGAGCGAGGCGTACCTCCTCGGAGAGCGCGGGCAGGGGGTCTACCTCGTCCTCGAGGCGCTCAACGTCTCGCGCGTCTGCAACAGCGTCGGCGCGGTCGCGCTGACGCAGCGGGCGCTCCACGAGGCGTGGAGCTTCGCCGAGGGGCGCGTCGCATTCGGGAAGCCCGTCGCCGAGCAGCCGCTCTTCGCGCGCCAGGCGCGCGAGCGGCACGAGACGCTCCTCGACGCCTTCGCCCTCGCCTGGGAGGCCGTGACGCTCCTCTCGGAGGTCTGGCGCGAGACGCCGCGCTACTCCGACCGCTACCACCTCTTCCGCCTCGTCGCGCACCTCGCGAAGTACTGGACGGCCGAGGTCGCGGTCCAGTCGGCGAAGTGGGCGATGGAGGCGCACGGCGGCGCCGGCATCCTCTCCGACTACCCGGTCGAGCGGCTCTTCCGCGAGGCGATCATCCTCGGCATCTGGGAGGGGACGCCGCACCGGCAGGTCCTCGACGGCATGGAGGTCGTGGAGAGGAAGCGGGTCCACGTCCCGCTCCTCGACGGGATCGCCTCGCGCGGCGGGAACGCCGTCGCCCTCGCTATGGCCCGCGCCGAGGTCGACGACTGGCTCACGCTGCCGGCCGAGAAGAAGGAAGCCGAGTCGGAGCGGGTCTTCTCCCGCCTCGCCGCGACCGTCGCCCGCGAGCTCCGCCGCGCGACGCTCTGAGCCCGGCCGGCCCCCGGGGTGGCCGCTACAGCCCCCAGAAAAGGGCCATCCCCGCGAGCAGCGCCGCGAAGCACGTCGACGAGGAAGACCTGGGGCAGCGTCATCGCGCCCATTCTCCGCGATCCGCGGCCCGCGCCCCGCGCCCTTCGTGGCTCAGCCGTCCCGGGTCTTCTCGATCTCCACGAGCGTCGCCCGAAGCGTCGGGAGCACTGCGACGTCCTTCGGCCGGCCCGCCGCCGCCTTCAGCTCGACGAGGCGGCGCAGCGACAGGACCCGGGCCGACAGGTCGGGCCCGACCCGCATCTCCTCGCTGTCCGGGAGCAGGTCGTCCCAGGAAAGGCCATTCTCGATCGCCCCGAGCGCGTCGAGGGGACCGCAGGTCGTCTGAAGGAGGTTGTGGCCCGGGCCGAGGAGATGACGCTCTTCGGGGACGAGGCCCCGCGGGTCGTGCCGGAAGCGGGCGTCGATCGACCGGAGCGCGGCGAGCAGACGACGGACGTTCTCCGGGGTGCGCCGGTGCACGATGTCGAGTTCGAGGGTCGCGACGGGCGCCCCTCGCAGGATCGCCGAGATCCCGCCCACGACGACGAACTCCACCTCGTGCGCGGCGAGCACGGTCAGCGCCCGCCGGAAGTCGAAGGTCATCGGGACGCCGAGGTCCGGAGCGCCCGAAGCTCCTCGATCCCGTTCGCGGACGCGCTCGCCTCGTCGAGCCGTTCGGCCGGCGTCAGGCTCAGGAACACCCGGATGAGCGTCAGGTCGACCCCCTCCTCGTTGTAGGCGCCCGCCGCGAGCCCGTCCGCCACGAAGGGCGCCTCGTCTTTCCGATTCGGATCAACCTCGTCCGACACGCCTTCCATCATAGTCAACCTCGCGGCCTCGAGACGGCCGAGCCCCGCGCGGACGGCCTGCGCATCCCGGGCAAATGAGGGCTCACCGCAGGACGAGCATCCGCTCCTCGGTCATCTCGAGGAAGGCCGAGGCGGGGCCTTCGCGACCGACGCCGGAGGACTTCACGCCTCCGTACGGCATCGGGTCGCTCCGCCACGTCGGGACGTCCCCCTGGATGACCGCGCCGACCTCGAGCGTCTCCCACGCGCGGCGGACCTTCGCGACGTCGCGGGTGAAGACGCCCGCCTGGAGGCCATAGCGGGACGCGTTCGTCTTCTCGAGCGCCTCGTCGAACGAGGCGTACGTGGCGAGGACGGCGCCGGGACCAAAAAGCTCGCCGGAGACGACCGGCTCGTCGTCGGGGACCGCCTCGAGGAGCGTCGGCGTCACGACGGTGCCGTCGGCCGTCCCGCCCGCGAGGAGCTTCCCGCCGGCGGCCCGCGCCGAGGAGAACCAGGAGAGGACGCGGTCGCGGTTCGCGGTGTCGATCATCGGGCCGCAGAGCGTCGCGGGGAGCGACGGGTCGCCGACGGGGAACGCCTCCGCCGCCGCGACGAGGAGGTCGCGGAAGCGCTCCGCGACCTCCCGGTGGACGAGGACGCGCTGGACGCCGATGCACGACTGCCCGGCCCACGCGAACGCGCCGCCCGCGATCCGGCGCGCCGCGTCGGCGAGGTCGTCCCAGTCGGGCTCGACGATCACGGCCGCGTTTCCGCCCAGCTCGAGCGCGACGCGCCTCTCCCACGCCTTCCGCCTCAGGCCGAAGCCGACCTCGGCCGAGCCGGTGAACGTGAGGAGGGCGAAGCGCGGGTCGGTCGCAAGCCGCTCCGCGTCGGCGGCGCGGGAGGGGACGACGGAGAGGGCGCCTGCGGGAAGGCCCGCGCGCTGGAGCGAGGCCGCGAGGTGGAGGGCGGCGCCCGGCGTCTGGCTCGCCGGTTTCAGGACGACGGGGCAGCCCGCCGCGACGGCGGGCCCGAGCTTGTGCGCCACGAGGTTGAGCGGGAAGTTGAACGGCGTGATCGCGAGGACCGGGCCGAGAGGGACCCTCCTCGTCAGCGCGATCCGGCCCGCGCCGCTCGCGAAGCCGCCCAGGTCTCGCGCGACGAGCTCCGGGTAGCGGGCGACGTGCGCCGCGGCGAGGAGCGTGTCGGCCGCGCGGTCGACCTCGCCGCGGGCGAGCGTCAGAGGCTTGCCCGCCTCCTCGACGATCGTCGCGGCGACCTCCTCCTTCCGGGCGAGGAGGTCGGCCCGCGCCGCCTCGAGGATCGCGGCCCGGCGCTCGGGCGCGAGCGCGGCCGTCGCCGGGGCGGCCTTCGCCGCCGCTTCGGCGGCCCGCTCGAGGCTCCGCGCCCCGCCCCGCGCGACGCGCGAGACGACCGCCCCGTTCCAGGGCGAGCGGACCTCGAACGAGTCCTCGCCGTCCTCCCACGCCCCCGCCAGGAAGAGCTTCGACTCCCTCATCGCCCGTCCTTCCCGCCGGCCGCCCCGCCCGCGGCGGCGAGGCCGAAGAAGCGTTCGATCCGCTTCAGGAGCGTCCCGCGCTCGGTCTCGATCCGGTGCCGGCGCGTCTCCTCCGAGATCCCCTCCGTCGCGGTCGCGAGCTCGACCTGCCGCGCCGCGAGGAGGCGCGAGAGCTCCTCGGCGAGCGCCGGGCGGGCCTCGAGGACCTCCCGGAACCTCTCCTTCCCGAGGCGCCAGCACTCGGTCTCGCCCACGGCGATCACCGTCGCCTTCCTCGGCTCCCCGGTGAGCATCCCCATCTCGCCGAAGACGTCGGGGGCCGAGATCCGGCTCACGACGCGCGCCGGGGCGTCGCCCACCGCGACACGCACGTCCCCCGCTCCCCTCGTGATGATGTAGAGGTCGTGGACCTCGCGGCCCTGGACGACCATCGCCTCCCCCGGGGCGAACGGCGCGCGGGCGAGGCCCGGCGCGAGGCGCTCTCGCTCCTCGGCCGTGAGCGCGGCGAAGAGGGGGACGCTTTCGAGGGCGGCGAGCCGCGCCTCGAGATCCCGCTTCTCGTGGCGCTTGCGGTGGCCCTCCTCCTCCACGGTGACGAAGTTCGCGCTCGCGGGCATCGCGAGGGAGATCCCCGCGCGGCGCAGGGCGAACGCGATCCGCGTCCTCACCTCCGAGTCCGTCGGGTCGTCGGGAAGGAGGTCCGTCAGCCAGTAGCGCGCGGCGTAGGAAGCCCAGCTCTCCCGGAAGTCCATCAGGACGACGCTCGGCGCCGGCTCGGCGGCGACGTTCGGGATGGCCTCGCGCGTCAGGGCCTCCCGAACGGTCTCGAGGACCGTCACGGGCGAGGTCCGGTGGTCGACGCCGAAGTAGACCCAGCGCCTCTCGAGAGGGACCTTCCGCCCACCCGCCTTCCCGAGGAGGAGGAGCGGCGTCTTCACGAGGACGCTGTTCGGGACGAGGAGGACGTCGCCGTTCCGCGTCTCGATCGACGTGTGCCGCCAGCCCGTCTCCGTGACGCGCCCGGACGTGTCGCCGAACTTCACCCAGTCGCCCGGCCCGAAGCTCCCCTCGAGCTGGAGGGCGATCCCCCCCATGACGTTCGCGAGCGTGTCCTGGAGCGAGAAGCCGATGACGGCGGTGACGACGGCCGACGTCGCGACGATGCCGGTGACGTCGACGTGGTGGACGGAGAAGAGCCAGAGGAGGAGGGCGACCCAGGAGAGCCCGACGGCGACGTCGCGCGCGATCCGCGGGACGTGGACCCTCACGATCGGGAGGAGGAGGTCGAAGACGAGGACCGCGGCGAGGCCGAGGAACGCGATCCCGCGGAGGAGGAGCGCGAGGAAGGAGAGCGTCGGCTCCGCGCTCGCGAGGTAGCGGCCGGCGGCCGAGGCCGCGACCTGGAGGAGGAGGGAGACGCCCCAGAGGAGGACGAGCCGGGCGACGTGCCGGCGGGCCGCGCGGGCGGCGAAGAAGAGAAGCGCGGCGCCAGCGAGGAACGCGGCGCCGAGCCGGACCGATTCCGGCGAGAGGAGCGGGGGCGCTCCGGCTCCGGGCATGGCTGCGGAGGAGCAAGTTAGCACGGCGCGAGCCGGCCGGCGCGCTCCTCCGGTACGATCCCGCCCCGAGCCTGGCGCGGCCCCCGGGGGCCGACCGAGACGACGACGACCCGGGCTTCCCGAGGGCCCGGCCGAGGGAGACGAGCATGCCCGAGACCGCCACCCGATCCGCCGCCCTCATCGAGCAGGAGAACCGCTGGGGCGCCCACAACTACCACCCCCTCGACGTCGTCTGCACGAAGGGGGAGGGGATCTGGCTCACCGACGTCGACGGCAAGCGGTACATGGACTTCCTCGCCGCCTACTCGGCCGTGAACCAGGGGCACAACCACCCTCGGATCGCCGAGGCGCTGATCCGCCAGGCGAAGACGCTCGCCCTGACGAGCCGCGCGTTCCGCAACGACCAGTTCCCGCCGCTCCTCGAGAAGCTCTGCCGCCTCACCGGCTTCGAGAAGGCGCTTCTGATGAACAGCGGCGCCGAGGCGGTCGAGACCGCAATCAAGGCGATGCGGAAGTGGGCCTACGACGTGAAGAAGGTCCCCTACCCCGAGGCCGAGATCGTCGTCGCCGAGGGGAACTTCCACGGCCGGACGACGACGATCGTCGGCTTCTCGACCGACCCCGACTCGACGAGCCTCTTCGGTCCGTTCACCCCGGGCTTCCGGATCGTCCCGTACGGCGACCTCGCCGCCGTCGAGGCCGCGGTCGGGCCGAAGACCGCCGCGATCTTCGTCGAGCCGATCCAGGGCGAGGGGGGCGTCGTCATCCCTCCCGACGGGTACCTCAAAGGCCTACGCGCGATCGCCGACCGGAAGGAGTGCCTCCTCGTCCTCGACGAGATCCAGTCGGGCCTCGGGAGGACCGGCAAGCTCTTCGCCTTCGAGCACGAGGGGATCCGCCCCGACGGCGTCACGATCGGCAAGGCGCTCTCGGGCGGCTTCTACCCCGTCAGCGCGTTCCTGGCCTCGAACGCGGTGATGGACGTCTTCACCCCCGGCATCCACGGCTCGACCTATGGCGGGAACCCGCTCGCCTGCGCCGTCGCCTCCGAGGCGCTCGACGTCCTCGTCGAGGAGAAGCTCGTCGAGCGGGCGGCCGAGCTCGGCGTCCACCTCGAGGCACGGCTTCGGACGATGAAGACCGACAAGGTCGAAGCGGTCCGCGTCCGCGGCCTCTGGGCCGGCGTCCAGCTGAAGCTCTCCGCCGGCCCCGCGCGACCGTACTGCTATCAGCTGAAGGACCGCGGGATGCTCTGCAAGGACACCCACGCGCAGACGATCCGCCTCGCACCGCCCCTCGTAATCACGCGCGAGGAGATCGACTGGGCCGTCGACCAGCTCGAGGCCGTCCTCGGCTGAGACGAAACCCGGCCGGAACGGGCTCCGTACCAGAGGGCGTCTTGCAGCTCCTCCGAGGCCCGTTCCGGGCCGCGCTCCTCATCCTCCCGCTCCTCCCCGGCCCCCCCGGCCTCGCGCAGAGGCCGGAGGAGCCTCTTGCCGCGCTCGTCGCCGAGCGCGAGGTCCACCTCGACGGAAGGCTCGGCGACCCTCTCTGGAAAGACGCCCCTCTCCTCGACCGCTTCACGCAGCGCTCCCCCGACGAGGGGGCGCCCGCGACCGAGCGGACGGAGGTTCGCGTCGTCGTGACGCCACGAACGCTCGTCGTCGGCCTCGTCTGCTTCGACCGGGAGGCCGCACGGATCTCGGCGCGCCAGTACGACCGGGACGGCGACTTCGTCTCGGACGACTGGGTGAGCGTCGCCGTCGACTCCTACCTCGACCGCCGCAACGCCTCCGTCTTCCGCGTGAACCCGCTCGGGACGCAGTACGACGCCCTCGTCACGAACGAGGGGGCCGAGGAGGACGAGTGGGACGCGATCTGGGAGTCGCGCGCCTCGATCGGCCCCGACGGCTGGCGGGCCGAGATCGCGATCCCCCTCTCCGCGCTCCGATATCCCGACGGGGCGACCGCCTTCGGCTTCAACGTGACCCGGGTGCTGCGGCGGAGGCAGGAGAGCTCCTCGTGGGGCGCCTGGCGACGGGAGGCGGGCCCGACGAGGATCTCGATGGCCGGAACTCTCGCCGGCTTCCGGCTCGAGCGGCGCCTCCCCCTCGTGATCAAGCCGTTCCTCCTGACCGGCTACGACCGGAACGTGCGCGAGGCCGGGGGCGGCTACCGGACGGGCGGGACGTTCGACGCGGGCCTCGACGCCAAGGTCGGCGTCACGCCGACGCTCGTCCTCGACGCGACGTTCCGGACCGACTTCGCGCAGGTGGAGGCCGACACGCAGCGCGTGAACCTGACGCGCTTCCCGGTCTTCTTCCCCGAGAAGCGGGAGTTCTTCCTCGAGCGGATCGGCTTCACCCGTTTCGGGCAGAACGAGCTCGGCGAGGTCTTCTACTCGCGCCGGATCGGCCTCTCGCCCGACGGGGAGCCGATTCCGATCGTCGGCGGGGCGCGGCTGACGGGGAACGTCGGCCGAACCGAGGTCGGCGTCATCGCGATCCGCCAGGACGATTCCGCCTCTCTTCCCGAGACGGACTTCTACGTCGCGCGCGTCCGGCACCCGCTCGGGGCGCGCTCCTCCTTCGGAGCCATCTTCACCGACCGCGAGGGCGGCCCCGCGGGGAAGGAGTGGAACCGCGCGGCCGGCCTCGACCTCGACTGGAAGCCGACGGAGACGCTCGGATTCACCGCCTTCTGGGCGACGACGCGCGACCCCGAAGGACGGCCCGACACCGACGGCTGGCGCGTCTCGGGGCAGTTCGACGACGGCACGTGGTCCGCCTACTCGAGCCTGAAGCGGTACGACGAGGGCTTCGACCCCGGGATCGGCTTCGTCCCGCGGACGGGGATCACGAACGCCTTCGCCCGCGCGGGCCGCCGCTTCTTCCCGAAGGCGGGCTTCGTGCGAGCGTGGGAGGTCGGCGGCGAGCTCGACTACTTCGAGGACATGGAGGGCGACCCCGTCGGCCGGGAGGTCCGCCTCGAGCTGAAGGCCGAGGGGCGCGACGCGAGCTTCCTCGAGGCGGAGCCCTTCTCGAACGAGTGGGACCGGCTGGACGAGCCGTTCGAGATCCGTCCCGGCGTCGTCATCCCGGCCGGCGGCTACTGGAACCGCCGCCACGGTATCGAGCTCGGGACGAGCCCGGCCGGCGTCCTCGCCGCGTCGGCCGGGGTCGAGTGGGGGTCGTTCTACGGCGGGCAGGGGGAGACCTGGGCCCTCGAGGCCTCCTACCGCCCGAATTCCCACCTCCTCGTCGAGGCGACCGGCGAGTACAACGACGTGCGCCTCCCCGCCGGCTCCTTCACCGCCTCCCTCGCGGGCCTGAGGGCCACCTGGAACTTCTCCCGCTCCCTCCTCGCGACCGCCTACGCGCAGGTGAACTCCGATTCGGACGTCACGAGCCTGAACGCGCGCCTGAGGTGGATCTGGCGGCCCGGCTCCGACGTCTACCTCGTCTACAACAGGGCGACCGGCGAGGGCCTCGAACGCCGGACCTGGCAGGTCCTCCTCAAGGTGACGCGGGCCTTCCTGCCGTAGGCCGGAATAGCGCCCGCGGGCGCGGTGTTATACCGCCCCGCGTGAGCGCCACGACCCTCCTCCTCTTCCTCGCCGGGATCGGCCTCCTCATCCTCGGGGCGGACCTCCTCGTCCGAGGCGCCTCGCGCCTCGCCCTCGCCGCCGGCGTCTCGCCCCTCGTCGTCGGCCTGACCGTCGTCGCCTTCGGGACGAGCGCGCCGGAGATGGCCGTGAGCGTCAAGGCGGCGTTCACCGGACGCGCCGACATCGCCTACGGAAACGTCGTCGGCTCGAACGTCTTCAACGTCCTCTTCATCCTCGGCCTCTCGGCCCTCGTCGCGCCGCTCCTCGTCGACCGGCAGCTCATGCGGCGCGACGTGCCGGTCATGATCGGCGCCTCGCTCCTCCTCCCGGCCCTCGCGCTCGACGGGCGGATCGGAAGGCTCGACGGGGCCCTCCTCTTCGCGGGGATCCTCGCCTACACGGTCTACTCCGTCCTCCAGAGCCGGAAGGAGGCCGCGGACCGGCGGGCGGCGGAGCCGGAGACGAAGCCCGAGTCGACGGGACCGGCCGCGGTCAACGTCCTCCTCGTCCTCGGAGGCCTCGCGATGCTCGTCCTCGGGGCCCGCTGGCTCGTCGACGGCGCCGTGGAGTTCGCCCGGGCGCTCGGCGTCTCCGAGCTCGTCATCGGGTTGACGATCGTCGCGGCGGGGACGTCGCTCCCGGAGGTCGCGACCTCGGTCCTCGCCGCCTTTCGCGGCCAGCGCGAGATCGCCGTCGGGAACGTCGTCGGCTCGAACATCTTCAACGTCCTCTGCGTCCTGGGCCTGGCCGGCCTCGTCGCCCCGGCCGGGGTCCCGGTCGCGGCCCAGGCGCTCTCGTTCGACACGCCCGTCATGATCGCGGTGGCCGTCGCCTGCCTCCCGATCTTCTTCACCGGGCACGTCATCGCCCGCTGGGAGGGCGCGCTCTTCCTCTTCTTCTACGCGGCGTACGCCTCGTTCCTCGTGATGAAGGCGACCGCCTCGCCCTCCCTGCCCACCCTCCAGAACGCGATGGTCTTCTTCGTCCTCCCGCTCACCGTCCTGACGCTCGCCGTCCTGACGGCGCAGGCGCTCCGGCGCGCGCGGACCGCCCGGTGAGCCGGGCCCTCGCGGCGCTGGCGCGCGAGGTCGAGGCCTGCCGCGCCTGCCCGAGGCTCGTCGCGTGGCGCGAGAAGGCGGCCGCGAATCCGCCGCGCCGCCACGCGGGCGAGACGTACTGGGCCCGCCCGGTTCCCGGCTTCGGCGACCCCGCCGCCCGGCTCCTCCTCGTCGGCCTCGCCCCGGCGGCGCACGGAGGGAACCGGACGGGACGCGTCTTCACGGGCGACTCCTCGGGCGACTTCCTCTTCGCGGCGCTCCACCGCGCCGGATTCGCGAGCCAGCCCGAGTCGACGCGCCGCGGCGACGGACTGTCGCTCCGCGACGCGTACGTCCTCGCGCCGGTCCGCTGCGCTCCCCCCGACAACAGGCCGACGCCCGGGGAGTTCGACCGCTGCCGGCCGTTCTTCGCGCGGGAATGGACGCTCCTGCCGCGGGTCCGCGTCGTCGTCGCCCTCGGCGGCCTCGCGTGGGCCTCGGCGCTGCGGGTCCTGGGCGACGCCGGGGCGGCGATCCCCCGACCCGCCCCCGCGTTCGGACACGGGGCGGAAGCGGCGCTCGACGTACCGGGCCGCGGCGCGGTGACGCTCCTCGGCTCGTACCACGTCAGCCGGCAGAACACGAACACGGGGCGGCTGACGCCCGCGATGTTCGACACCATCCTCGAGCGGGCGAAACGCCTCGTCGCCGGCGTCGCCCGCTGAACCGGCGTCGGGACCCCGTGACGCAGCGGGGGGCACGCCGTCCTTGCGGGCCGCACCGCGCGTGACCAAACTAGAGGGAGCGCCAGAACGCGCGACGGACACGGGGACGGCGGAGGCATCCGCCCGCCGGCTCTCCCGCAGAATGCGTCTTCGGGACGGAAGGCGGGCGGCCGGCAGGGCCAGACGGTCAGGCCTCGGGAGGCTGAGATGGCTCGTTCCGGACCCGCGTGGCTCGTCCTGCCCTCCCTCGCGCTCTGCGCGCCGCTCCTCTCCTTCCCCGTCCGCGGGCAGTCGATCCTGACCGTCGCGGGCGGCGGGACCGACGACGGGCGCCTCGCGACGGAGGTGAGGCTGAACGAGGTGGCGGGCGTCGCCGTCGGCACCGACGGGACCGTGTACCTCGCGGAGGCCGGGGGACAGCGGATCCGCCGCATCGACCCGGCCACGGGACGTCTCCACACGCTTGCCGGGAACGGCGTCGGTGCGCTCGCCGGGGACGGCCTGCCCGCCTCGCAGGCGAGCTTCAACGCGCCGACGGCCCTCCTCCTGCACGACGGGGGACTCCTCGTCGCCGACACGTCGAACCGCCGGATCCGCCGGATCGACTTGACGGCGCTCGTCGTTTCGACCTGGGCCGGCGGAGGAGACGTTCTCGGAGACGGCGGCCCGGCCCGCGACGCCCTGTTCGGCTGTCCCGGCGGCCTCGCCCGGGACGCTGCCGGGAACGTCTACGTCTCGGACCACTGCGACTGCCGCGTCCGGAGGATCGACGCGGGAACGGGGGTCATCACGACCGTCGCGGGGACGGGCTTCTGTGCCTACGCCGGAGACGGCGGCCCCGCGACCGAAGCGCGCCTCTGGGGGCCGCGGGGAATGGCGTTCGACGCGGCCGGCAACCTGCTCGTCGCCGATCTCGCCGCGAAGCGGATCCGGAAGGTCTCGGCCTCGACGGGGATCATCTCGACGATCGCCGGCGACGGGACGGCCATCGTGCGCGAAGGGGCCCCGGCCGTCGAGTCCGGTCTCCTGCAGCCGTTCAGCATCGCCTTCGACTCCGGCGGGAACCTCTGGATCGGGGACGCCACGCTCCTCCTGAAGGTCTCGACGTCGACGGGCCTGCTGACGACCGGCCCGCGTCTCGGCTACGTCTACGGCCTCGTCGCCGGCCCGGGCGGAAGTCTCGTCGCCGCGGAGGGCGGGACCTTCCCCTCGGGCGCCTCTCGCTTCGATCCCGCGACCGGGGCCGTCTCCCGTCTCGCGGGGGGAGAAGGAGGCGACGTCGGAGACGGGGGGGCCGCGACGTCGGCGCTCCTCTATCACCCCAACGACGTCGCCCCGGCGCCCGACGGAGGGATCCTCGTCCCCGAGTTCATGGGGTTCCGGATCCGGAAGCTCCACCCCGGCGGCGGGATTTCGACGGTCGCCGGAAACGGCCGCTCCTCCGGGGCCACCGTCGACGTCCCCGCGAACGCAGGCGTCGTGATCCTGCCGACGAGCGTTCTGGCCGACCCGGCGGGGAACGTCTACTACACGGCGGGGAACATCGTCTACCGCGCCGACGCCGGGAGCGGCCTCCTCACGCGATTCGCGGGCGGGGGCTCCGCGAGCCCGGGAGACGGCGCGGCCGCGACGCAGGCCCGGCTCGTCGGTCCCCGCGGGATGGCGCTCGACGGAAACGGCGGCCTCCTCGTGAGCGACGGCCCGGACCAGCGGGTACGGCGGATCGACCTCGCGACCGGGGTCATCACGACGTTCGCCGGCACCGGCGCCACCGGCTTCTCGGGAGACGGCGGCCCGGCCGCGTCGGCACGGCTGAACCTCCCATACAGCGGCGACCTCGCCACCGACGGATCCGGGAACGTCTACATCGCGGACGGCGGCAACGGGCGGATCCGGCGGGTCGGCGCGACGGACGGCCGCATCTCCACCGTCGCCGGAGGCGGGTCCACGGGCTTCGACACGCCCGTGGATGCGCTCGAGGCCGTGATCTACCAGCCGCAGGCGATCGCCGTCGACGCCGCGGGGAACATCGTCTTCTCGTACCGGAACGGCGACGCGATGGCCCGCTACGACGCCGGGACGCGCAAGGTCGCCCCCTTCGGGCGGTCGACGCCGGAGCGCGGGTCGAGCGGCGACGGCGGCCCCGCGAGCGCTGCGACGTTCGGGACGGTTCCGGGGCTCTGCTTCGACGGATCCGGGAACCTGTTCGTGGCCGACTACACGAGCAACCGCGTCCGCGCGGTCTTCGCGTGCGTGACGGTGGCGCCGCCGACGCTCTCGTCTCCCTCCGACGGAGGCGCGGGCGTCTCCACGGGTCCGACCCTGTCGTGGTCGGCGGTTTCCGGCGCCTTCCGCTACGACGTCCTCCTCGGGGCGACGAGCCCGCCGACGACGGTCGTCGCGAGCGACCTCGTCGCCACCTCGTTCGCGGCGTCGAACCTCCAGCCCGGGACGAAGTACTTCTGGAAGGTCGTCGCCAAGGGCGACCCCTACTGCGTGCCGTTCTCCTCGGCCGAGTCGGCCGTGCGCTCCTTCACGACGTCCGCCGGCTGTGCGGCACCCTCCGCCGTCGTCCTCACGGCGCCGGCCGACGGAGCGAAGGTCCCCGCCGCCTCCGCGACGCTCTCGTGGGCCGCCTCTTCCGGCGCCGGGACCTACGACGTCTTCTTCGGCGCCACCACCCCTCCGCCCCTCGCGGCCCCGGGCCTGACCTCGACGAGCTGGACGCCCTCGGGCCTCGACGTCGGCGGCCTCTACTACTGGTCGGTCCTCGCGCGCGCGGCCTGCGACCCCGCGAAGACATCCTCCTCCGGCATCCGCTCGTTCCGGATCGACGGCGTCGGCTGCTTCCCGCCCGGGAGCTTCTCCCTCTCGGCGCCCGCCGACGGCGCCGCCGGCCAGCCCCCCGACCTGACCGTCTCGTGGGGCGCCTCGCCGGGCGCGGCGAGCTACGACCTCTACCTCGGCCTGACGACGTCTCCCCCTCTCTACCTCTCCGGCCTGACGTCGACCTCCCTGGCGCTGCGCGGCCTCTCCGCGGGCGCGACGTACCGCTGGAAGGTCGTCGCGCGCGCCGCGTGCGATCCGGCCGCCGCGGCGGCCACGGCCATCCGTTCCTTCGCCGTCCGCGGCACGTGCACCGCGCCGGGGGCGACCTCCTTCACCTTCCTCCCGCCCGGGGCCGTCGGCGCGGGGCAGCGCTACGTCGTGGCCTGGAGCGCCGCCCCGGGTCTCGGCGCCGGCGACGGCTACGTCGTCGAGCGCTCCGCCTCGCCTTCGTTCTCGCCGCTCCTCGACACGGTGACGACGACCTCGCTCTTCGCCTCCTTCGCGGCGCCCTCGCCGGTGAGCGTCTACCACCGCGTCCGGGCCGTCCCCGCCTGCGACCCGGCGAAGGCGGGGCCCTGGTCGTCTTCGGGCCTCGTCCCGGTCACCTCGGCCAAGCCGAACGTCGTCTTCAGCCGCGCGCCCGAGGCGACGGTCCTCGCGCTCGGCGACCGCCTCGAGGACCAGAAGTCGCTCTTCTCGCTCGAGAACGTCACCGCGAGCCCGATCCAGGTCTTCCTCGGCCGGCAGGAGCTCTCGAGCCCGCCCTTCTTCACGATCGCCGACCCCTCTGGAGGTGACGCGGCCGTCCTCACGCTCCTGCCGCACGCTCCGAAAGTGCTCGAGGTGCGCTACTCCGGGCCGCGCAACGACGTGTCCGGCGCCTACCAGGGGGTGATCTTCGCCGCCTCCGTGGGAGCGGGTCTGGCCGTCACGCCGTGGGCCTACGTGAGCCTGAAGGTCGGCTCCTCGCCCGATGCGTTGCCCGAGTTCCGTGTCGGAGGGGTCTCGACGGAGTACGCCGCCTTCCCCGGCCTCTCCGGCTCCGACGCGGGCCGCGCACCGCTCTCCGTCGACGTCCTCAACCCCGGCTCCTCCCCGCTCGAGCTGGCCGCAGAGGTCGGCCCCGAGCTCTGGCTCTCCCTCGAACCCGGCTGGAACGCGACGCCGGTCCCTCCGGGCGGCACGCGGACGCTGAAGCTCTCCACCGTCCGGATGCGCGCCCCCAACGGGTCCGCGCTCCCGCGCTACACCTACCTGACGTTGAGGACCCGGGGCGGCAGGACATCCCGCCTCCTCGTCCAGGACAACGACGCCCCGCTGCTCTCCTCCGGCCGCGGCGCCGGCGCGGTCCGCCCGGAGGCCTCCTTCCTCGTCCCCTCCGTCGCCCACGTGACCTCCGCCCTCGGCAACACCTTCGTCTCCCGCCTGTCGTTGTCGAATTCCGGCACCGAGGCCGTCCAGGCCGAGCTCGTCTTCACTCCCGCCTCCTCCGACTCCCACCTCGTCGACGGCTTCGATTCCGCCGCGATCAAGCGCGCCACGGTCCTCGTCCCTCCCAACGACCTGGTCCGCCTCTCCGATCCCCTCGTCCTCCTCTTCGGCCTGACGCCTCCGGCCTCGGGGACCCTGGAGGTGCGCGCGCCTCCTTCCCGGGCCGGATTCCTCTCGGTCTCCTCGTCCGTCGACGCCCCTTCCCGTTCCGGCGGCAGCTTCGGCTTCGCCCTTCCCGTCTTCCGGAGCGGCGAGGGAATCCGCGCCGGCTCCTCCTCCGTCATCACCGCCGTCGCCTCCGACGCCGCCGAGCGTACGAACCTGATCCTGGCCGAGACGACCGGCGTCGACGCGGCGGTGACGAGGGTCTCTCTCCTGGACCGCAGCGGCAATCCCCTCGGCTCCGAGTCGGTCACCGTCCCTCGCTGGGGGCAGCGTCAGCTCTCCGGGGTCCTCCAGCGCCTCGGCGGCTCTTTCGGCTCTCGCGCCGCGCGGCTGGAGATCTCCGTCGTGTCCGGCGGCGGGACGCTCGCCGCCGCGACGACCGTGGTCGACAACGCCAACGACGACGCCGTCGCCTTCGCCGCGCGCGCCCTGGGCACGGGGGGGGCCGTCGCGAGATCGCTCCGCACGATCCGGCCCGCCTGGGCCGGGGCCACGGGCACCGTCAAGTCGCTCGTCCCCGCCCTCGTCAACGGCTACCGGACGTTCCCATCATCCGCCGAGCCCTTCACCTTCCGCTCCGTCATGGGCTTCACGAGCCTCTCCTCGGCTCCCGCCGTCTTCCGGATGACCTACTTCGACCTCGCCTCCGGCCAGACGCTCCACCACGAGCTCACGGTCCCCGGCCGCCAGACGGCCGAGTACCCGAACGTCCTCGAGCAGCTCTTCGGCATCGCGCCCGGGGAGAAATCCCAGGGGCCGCTCTTCGTCGAGTCGGACCCCCAGGGGCTCCTCTGGTGCCGGGTCGCCTCGTCGCTCGCGAACGGCACGATCGGCGACGCCTTCCCCGTCGTGCCGATCCCCTCCGACGGGCTCACGGGCGGAGGGACGGCCCGCCTCGTCTCGGTCGACGGTCTCGAGCAGTCCGTCGACCCGACGCGCGGGACCCGCTCGAACCTCCTCCTCAACGAGGTCGCCGGAAAGGGCGTCACCCTCCTCGTCTCGCTCTACGAGGCCGGCAACCGCTCCGCTCCCATCGCCGAACGCGAGGTCTCGCTCTCTCCGCTCGAGAAGCGGCAGCTCTCGACGGTCTTCTCGGAGCTCGGCCTCGACCGGGAGGACCGCCGCAAGGACCGGACGAACGTCCTCTGCACGGTCCGCGCCGTCTCGGGCGAGGGGCTCGCCTCCGCGGTCGTCACGACGATCGACAACCGGACGGGCGACACGCGGAACGTCGCCCTCGCCCCCGCCTCCGCGGGCGCGGGAGGCGTTGCGATCGGGTTCTGAGACGGCGCGGCCGCGTCAGCCCGCCTTCCGCGCGAGGAGAGCGTCGAGGCGGAAGCGGTGGACGAGGCGCGCGTGACCCGGCAGGGCCCACGGGAGCTCCTCCTCCTCGAGGAGCTCGTAGGTGAGGTGCGGGAGCGCCGGGTGGCGGCCCGCGAGCGCCGCGCGGAGAAGGTCCGCGGACGCCGCTCCGGGCCGGCCCCACCACGCCGCGCGCGGCGTCGCCCGTTCCTCCCAGCTCCACGGCGTCGCGAGGAGGAGGAGACCGCCCGGGGCGAGGAGGGCGTCCAGCTGCCCGAGCACGAAGAGCGGGTCGGGAACCGTGTCGAGGAGCGAGAACGCCGCGACGGCCGGGAACGACTCCGCCTCGAGCGGCGGCGCGGCGACGTCGGCCCGGAGGAGGTGGACCGCGCCGACGGGCTCGCCGCGCGGCGCCTCGACACGCCTCGGGGCGAACCGCCGCCCCTCCTCGCGGAAGGGGACCCACGCCTCGCCGACTTCGGCGAGGCGCCGCGCGAGGAGGAGGGCGTCCGCGCTCGCGTCGAGGCCGAGCGCTCCGTCGCGGAAGAGGGGCGCGGCCCGGAGGAGGAAGGCCCCGGGGCCGCACCCGGCCTCGAGGAGACAGGCCGCCGCGGCGCGCGGCGCGGCGTGGCGCGCGAGCCAGGAGCGCGCCGTCGCGAGCGTCGCCAAGTTCCCGCGAAGCTCCTCGCCGAGCGGTCCCTCCTCGGGCGGAAAGTGGGCGAGGGCGTGGGAGCCGAGGAGAAAGGCCGCCTCGAAGGCCCCGTCCTCCGGCGGGTCGGCCCCGGCCCGGCGGCAGAGCTCCTCCGCCTCCCCGAGCGCGCCGAAGTCGGGCGCGGCAGAGGTCTCCTCTCCGAGGTGCACGGGCGGCGGGACGGGTCGCGGAAGAAGGTCGCAAACGCCACCGAGCCTCGGGAACTCCGCCCCGCAGCGGGGGCAGCGGTCGGCGCCCTCCGCCCCCTCGAGACGCGCGGCGACGCCCGCATCCGGCTCGCGGCAGAGCGGGCAGACGAGCGGGACGGGGAAGAGCTCGGGCGGCATCCTGCCGAGCGTATCGGAGCCGCGACCGTCGCGCGCGTCCGCCGGGCTTCGCCGCCCTTCATTGCAGGGCCCGTCCGCGAACTCCCGGCGCACCGGCCCGTAGAACCAACCATGCGCGCCGTCTCCGGAGCCCTCGCCCTCCTCCTGCTCCTCGCCTCCGCGCCCGTCTCCGCCGGCGAGCCCCCCGCCCGCGACCGCGCGTTCTGGACGGAGCTCGCCGCGAAGGACTTCGCCCTCCCCGAAGGGGAGTCGGCGGGCGCCCTCGCCCTCGAGGCCGCGAAGCTCCTCTCCTCGCCCGACCCGAAGCTCCGCGACGGGATCGCCTTCGAGGCGCTCGCCCGCTGGGTCTGGCGCGACGGGAAGGTTCCCCCGGCCGACCTCGAGACGCTGCGCCTCGCGCTCCAGGCCGGCCTCGGCAAGGGGCTCGGCGAGAACGGCACGGACACGGCGTACGGCCGGACCTTCTCGGCCCTCGGCCTCTCGATCCTCGCCGCGGTCGACCTGAAGACGCCGTGGATGACGCAGGAGGCGTTCGACGACCTCCTGGGGGCGACGACCCGCTACCTGACCGCCGAGAAGGACGTCCGCGGTTTCGTCCCCGGCTCCGGCTGGGTCCACTCCGCCGCGCACACGGCCGACGTCCTGAAGTTCCAGGCCCGCAGCCCGCGCCTCTCGCCCGCGGGCCAGGCGCGGATCGTCGAGTCGGTCGCGACGCGGCTGAGGACGGCCGGCCTCGTCTTCGCGTGGGGCGAGGACGAGCGGCTCGCGCTCGCCCTCCTCTCGCTGACGAGGCGGCCCGACTTCGACCCGAAGCCCTTCGACGCCTGGCTCGCCGCCCTCGCCGCCGAGAACGGGGCGCTCTGGTCGAACGGGCCCGCGATCGACCCCGCCGCGTTCGTCCCGGTCCGCGCCCAGAAGCAGGCGCTCGTCCACCTCGCGGCGCTCCTCGCGCGGGAGGAGAAGCCGCCCGAGGCATTCCGGAAGGCCCTGAACGAGGCGCTCGAAAAGCTCGCGGGGTAGCGGGCGCGCGAAGGCGCGCCGACCCTCAGCCCGCCTCGGCCTCGGCGGCCGCCCGCCTCCGGTCGCGGAGCTGGACGAAGCTCGAGACGACGAGCGCTTCGGCGATGTCCTCCGCGCTCACGAGGCCGAGGAACGTCTCGCCGTCGTGGACGGCGGCGATCCGCTCCCCTTTCTCCCCCATCGTCCGGCGGACGTCGTCGAGCCCCTGGCCCGCGTCGACGGAGAGGACCTGCCGCCGCATGATCCCCGCGACATAGAGGTCGCTCGTCTCGGTCGCGAGCGTCTTCAGGACGTCGTCGCGCGTGACGACTCCGAGGAAAGTCCGGCCCTGGACGACCGCGAAGTCGGGCTGGTAGCTCGTCAGGATGTAGTCGACGACCTTGCTGACGTGATCCCCCGGCGCGAGGACGAGGGCGTGCCGGTTGTAGGCGTCGCCGACGCGGAGCGTCGTCAGGACGGCGCGCGCCTGCTCCTCGGCCCTCTCCTGCCCCGCCCCCATGAAGACGAAGAGGGCGACGACGACGAGGAGGAGGTTCCCCGAGAGGACGCCGAAGAGGCCGAGCGCGAACGCGACCGCCTGCCCGACCGCCGTCGCGATCTGCGTCCCGCGGGAGAAGCCGAGCTTCATCGCGAGGGCGGCGCGGAGGACCCGTCCCCCGTCCATCGGGAAGGCCGGGATCATGTTGAAGAGGGCGAGGCCGACGTTCGCGAGGAAGAGCCAGGCCCAGAGCGTCGCGAGCGTCGGCGGGCCGCCCGCCTCGACGAGCGCCCTCGCGTCGAGCGCCCCGAAGCTGACGGCGACGCCGCCGGCGAAGAAGAGGAGGACCGCGATCACGACGTTCACGGCCGGTCCGGCGAGGGCGATGAGGAGCTCGTGGAGCGGCTTCTCCGGGTTCTTCTCCAGGCGCGCGACGCCCCCGATCGGCAGGAGGACGATCTCCCGCACCGTGAGGCCGAACCGCTGGGCGACGAGGCTGTGCCCCAGCTCGTGCAGGACGACGCAGGTGAAGAGGAGGAGCATCAGGCCCATCCCGAAGACCGCCCCCGCCAGCGACGACTCCCCCTGGAGGCCCTTCGGGAAGCCCCACTGGAAGGCGCCGAGCGCGAGGATCAGCGCGAACGTCGCGTGGATCCGGATGTCGATGCCCGAGACGCGGGCGACGGTGTAGGACCACTTCATGACGAGCTCCCGGCAGTGCGGAACGCCCCCCTTCGCCGCCCCGGCGCGGAGCGCCGCGGACGGTCCGGCCGAAGGGAGCGCGCCGGCACCCTATTTTCCGACGGCGGCCCCGGACGGGATTTCCGGCCGGAACTCCGGGGCGCCGGGACGGGGCCTCTTCCTCCACGCCGCGTACGGACGGGCGAGAGCGCGGAGCGCCGCGAGCTTCCATTCGTACGGGTCGAGCCAGCTCCTCTCCGGCAGGAGCTCGCGCCCCTCCTCGGGCTGGACGACGAGCGAGACCTTGATGTTCGGGAGGATTCCGACGGCGAGGCCCGCCTTCCGCGCCGCCGCGTACTGGTAGGCCATGACGTCGCGCATCTCGTCCGGGTCGGGCGACGGGAGGTGGGCGAGGTTGCTCCCGGCGAGGGGGCGGAAGATGCAGACCGTCGGGAAACCGCCCGCCGCGACGATCCGGTCGATCGCCTTCTTCGTCGACTCGGCCGGCTCGAGCCCCGCGATGATCTCGCCCGAGACCCGCCCGCGGCCGAGCTTCTTCGCGGTGTACTCGAGCGCCTCGAAGAAGGCGTCCTGCCCGACCGTCGTCGCCTTCCCGGGGCAGACCTCCTCGAACCACTTCTTGTCGAGGAGCTCGACGCAGAAGCTGAAGTGGTCGCAGCCGAGCTCGATGAGCTCGTCGTACTCGTCCCAGCAGTCGCGGAGGACCGGGACGGCCTGGACCCCGATGAAGCCGCCGACCTGCCTCCGGATCGCGGAGACGTAGGGACGCGCCTGCATCAGCCCGTGCATCGGCCGCTTCTTCGGGTCGTCCTCGAAGTGGTAGCCGGTGTTGAAGTGGGTGAAGGTGACGCCGGATTCCTCGCGCGCGACCCGCGCGACCTCGACGACGTCCTCGACCTTCTTCGCGAGCTCCTCGTTCGTCCCGACGTTCACTCCCGTCGTGCAGAACTGGCAGTTCGCGGCGGAGGGGGTGTTGTACCAGTACATGCAGGTCTCGGCGAAGTAGATGCCGAGATAGGTCCCCTGCAGGACGCCGACGCGGGTCATCGGGACGCCGCGCTTCGTCGACCGGGCGTACCAGGCGGGCGGGTCGGGGAGGCGGACCGGGTAGACGACGTCGGGGAGGCGGGCGTCGCGGACGGCGAACGACTCCCCTTCCTGGTGGAGCGTCAGGGGCGAGGTCGCGACGAACGGCTCGTCGAGCGGGACGTTGACCCAGACCCCCTGCCGGGGGGCGGGGAGGACGAGCTCCAGGCCCGAGCCGAGCCCGGCGCGCGTCCGGGCGACGCGGCGAGCCTGGACGCCCGCGCGGGCGGAGTCGTCGACCTTCAGACCGCGGCAGAAGAGCTCGACCTCGAGCTCGACGGTGTTCCAGGGCTTCTCGAGACGTGTGGTGGCCATCGGCCGATTGTCGCAGGAAGCGGACGGAAGGCGCCGGGGAGGGCGCCCGCGGGCCGCCGCTGTCCGATATCTTCCGCGTCATGAACGAGGTCCGCATCCCCGCGTCGTCCCGCCGCCCGCTGGGCCGGCTCCCCGGTCGCGTCTCCCCCGTCGGGTTCGGGTGCTACCGGGTCGACGAGAGGGTCCCGCGGCACCGCGAGGCGCTCCGGCTCGCGCTCCTCTCGGGCGTGAACCTGATCGACACGTCGACGAACTACGGCGACGGGCACGCCGAGCTCCTCGTCGGGAAGGTCCTCAAGGAGACAGCCGCGGCCGGCGAGGTCGCGCGCGAGGAGACTGTCGTCGTCACGAAGGCGGGCTACGTCCAGGGGCAGAACCTCCGCGACGCGCTCGACCGCCGGAAGCGGGGAGACCCGTGGCCGGAGATGACCGAGTATGCGCGGGACTGCTGGCACTGCATCTCCCCGGCGTTCCTCCGCGACCAGCTCTCCGCCTCGCTCGGCCGGCTCGCGATGCCGCGGGTCGACCTCCTCCTCCTCCACAACCCCGAGTACTTCCTCTCGGACGCCGGACACCGGAACATGCCGCTCGGCGAGGCGCGGGACGCCTTCTACGACCGGGTCGCCCGCGCCTTCGCGCACCTCGAGACGGAGGTCGCGGCGGGACGGATCGGCGCCTACGGCGTCTCCTCGAACACCTTCGTCGTCCCGCACGCGAAGGCGGATGCCGTCGACCTCGTCCGACTCCTCGAGCTCGCAGGGCCCGGCTTCGCCGCGATCCAGCTCCCGATGAACCCGGTCGAGCTCGGGGCACATGAGCCGATTCACACGGCGGACGGCCGGAGCGTCCTCGACGTGGCGCGGGCGGCCGGTCTCGCCGTCCTCGTGAACCGCCCGCTGAACGGCTTCCGGCAGGGACAGCTCCACCGCTTCGCCGCCGTCGGTGCGCCGTTCCCCCTCGTCCCTTCGCCCGCACCGGACGCCCTCGCCCGGCTCCGGGCCGCAGAGGAGGAGTTCGCGTTCGTCTTCGCCCCCCGCCTCTCGGTCGAGGGGGGCTCCGCGCCGCCCGAGGAGCTGATCGCCGTCTCGCCGCTCCTCGCCGAGTTCGAGAAGCGCGGCCTCGACCTCGGGACGTTCCGCGAGGTGTGGGACGACGTCGTCGAGCCGCGCCGCACGGAGCTCCTCGCCGAGCTGCGCGACGTCTTCGACCGCGACGCCGATTTCGGCCGCTGGGCCGACGGCTGGGACGCGGCCCTCCTCGAGGCCGCCTCCGCCCTCGTCGCGCGCCTCCTGCCGAAGGAGGAGGCCCGCGCCGCGGAGCTCTCGACGATCGTCGACCGAGACCTCCACGAGTCACCGGAAGGGACCCTCTCGCAGCGGACGGTCAAGGGGCTGGCCGACGTACCGGGCGTAACGTGCGTGCTGGTGGGCATGCGCCGGCCCGAGTACGTGCGGGACGCGGTGGGGGCGTTCGGGGGGTAGGGGACACGGGAACGGCCGGCGGTCCACGCTCCTTCCGCTCGTGGAGAGCCGCGGCCCCACCACCTCCTGCTCGCCCGGGGGCTCGCGCCTCCGCGCTTCGGAAGGAACCCTCGGGCCCGAGGGGCCGCGTTCGGAACGTGCGGCGAGGAACGGTCCGCCTCGGCGTTTCCCCGCGAATGGGATACCGTCCGGGAAGGCTTGCCGGAGGTTCCGATGCGACTCGACCAGATCGGACTCGCCGTGGTCCTGCTCTCGCCCCTCGCCGCGGCCCTCGCCTTCGCGAGCGTGCCGCCGGCCCCTGAGCCCGCGTCTCTCCGCGAGGAGGTCCTCGCGACGGAGCGCGCGTTCGCGAAGACGATGGCGGACCGCGACCACGCGGCGTTCACGCGGTTCCTCGCGGCCGAGACGGTCTTCTTCTCGGGCGAGACGCCGCTTCGCGGCGCGGACGCGGTCGCCGCCTGGTGGAAGAAGTACTACGAGGGGAAGGACGCGCCCTTCTCCTGGGAGCCGGAGCAGGTCGAGGTCCTCGACTCGGGGACGCTCGCGCTGAGCACCGGCCCGGTCCGCGACCCTTCGGGGAAAGTGACGGGGACCTTCACGTCGATCTGGCGGCGGGAAGGTCCTGGGACGTGGCGGATCGTCTTCGACAAGGGGAACCCCGTCTGCCCGAAGGCCCCGTGAGCCCGCCTGCGGAGACGACGCCGTGAAGGAGGAGCGGCCGCCCCCCTCCGCCGAGGACGCCGCGGCCCTTTCAAGGCTCGCCCGGGAGCACCAGCTCGCGGGCCGGCCACGGGCCGCCCTGAAGCTCTGGGACCGCGTCCTTCGCCACGGAGGCGCGACCGCCGACGTCCTTCGCTTCACGGGGGACGCCCTCGTCGCGGTCGGAGAGTACGCGCAGGCGCTCAGCGCCTACCGGCACGGCCTCGCTCTCGACGACGGGCGCGCCGACTTCCACCACGGCCTCGGCCGGGCGCTCTACCGCCTCGGCGAGACGGACGAGGCTGCCCGCGAGCTCGAGACGGCGATCGGGCTCGGGGCCGGCCTCGCGAGCTGGCTCAGCCTCTCGGCCATCCTCCCGGGCTGCCCGGGCGCCGACGCGCGGCGCGTCCTCGAGGTGAGGTCGGCCTGCGCCTCGGTGCTCGCCGAGGCGTTCGGGCCGATTCCCGCGGACACCACGCGCCAGGCGCGCCGCTCCGGACCGGTCCACGTCGGCTACATCTCGGCCTTCTTCGACCGCGAGAACTACATGAAGCCGGTCTGGGGGCTCCTGAACGGCCACGACCGCTCCGCCGTCCGCGTCCACCTCTTCTCCGACGTGCCCCGCGAGCCGCGCTGGCCGGGGTACGACCGTCACGAGGACGACCGGCTCCACGAAACGGCGGACCTCGACAACGACGCCCTCGCGTCCCTCGTCGAGGAGGCCGGCCTCGACGTCCTCGTCGACCTGAACGGCTACAGCGTCCCGGAGAGGCTCGCATTCTTCCTCTCCCGGCGGGCCCCCGTGACGCTCTCCTGGTTCAACGCCTTCGCGACGTCGGGGCTGCCGGGCCTGGAGTACGTCGTCGGCGACGAGGAGGTCGTCGAGCCCGGCGACGAGGCCGCGTTCACCGAGACGGTCCTCCGCCTCCCGGTGAGCTACCTCGCGTTCCGGCCCGACCCGCTCGCGCCGCCCGTCGTCCCTCCTCCCTGCCTCGGGAACGGTTTCCTGACGTTCGGCAGCCTCGTCTCCCAGTACAAGGTCACACCCGGCGTCCTCGACGCGTGGGCCGCGATCCTCCTCCGCGCCCCCGGCGCGCGGCTTCTCCTCGGCAACTCGGCGCTCGGCCCCGCCGAGAACCGGCGCTGGCTCGCCGCGCGTTTCGGGGAGCGCGGCGTCGCCCCGGACCGGCTCGACCTCCTCGGGCCCGCGGAGCACGGCGCGTTCCTCGCCCGCTACGACCGGATCGACGTCGCGCTCGACGCCTTTCCCTACAGCGGCGGGACGACGACGATGGAGGCGATCTGGCAGGGGGTCCCCGTCGTGACGTTCGGCGGCGACCGCTGGGCCTCGCGGACGAGCCGGACGCTCCTCGCGCGCTCCCACCTCTCCGGCTTCGTCGTCGACGACGCCGCCGCGATGGTCGAGAAGGCGGCCGCGCTCGCGGCCTCGGCCGGCACCCCCGCGCTCCTCGCGGAGCTTCGCTCCGGCATGCGCGCGCGGCTCTCGTCCGAGGGCGCCTGCGACACGGCCGGGCTCGCCCGCGGCATGGAGAGCCTCTACCGCGAGCTCCGCGCGGGGGCGGCCTGACGAGCTCCCCCGTCCCGTCCGCGCTTCACTTCGCCGGCGGCAGGTCGAGCCCCCAGTAGTACTTCTCCAGGAACGGGGCGAGGTCCTTCTTCGCGACCGCGTTCAGGACCTGGTGGATGACGTTCGTCGAGCCGAACTTCCACGCCAGGTTCGACTGGACCGAGGCGAGGAAGACGAGGAACGGACGATCGCCCAGCTCCCTGTGGAGCGCCTCGAGGAGGAGCGGCCCCTTGGAGTAGAGGAGCGCCGTCCGGTACCCCATCGAGGTCTGGAGGTCGTTCTTGGCGACGACGCGGTTCGCGAACGGGATCGGCGCGATCTCCCGCGCCTCGTTCGCACGCCTCCTCCAGTGCGCGAGGAGCCCCTTGTAGTCGCTCTTCCCGCGGAGCTCCCGGATCAGGAGCGCGGCGCAGTACTCGGCGAAGGACTCGGAGATCCACTGCTCGTCGCCGCTCGGCATCTTCACGGCGTGGCCCCACCACTGGTGGGCGATCTCGTGCGCGAACCGCTCGTTGATTCCCTGCGAGAAGAGCTGGTTCACGTCGCCCTGGATCGGGTTGAAGGCCTCCGTCGTGATGAACATGAACGCCGGCGGCGCCTGGCCGTAGCCGTAGTCGTTGATCTCGACGACGTTGAACTCCTCGAACGGGAACGGTCCGAGGAAGCCCGTGTAGTAGTCGATCATGTTCCGCGACAGCTCCAGGAGCTTCCGGTAGGCGTTCCGGTTCTGGCCGCCGTACGACGCGACCCGGATCGTGAGCCCGTCCTTCGTCTCCTCCTCCCACTTGTACTTGCCCGCGAGGACGACGAAGAACTGCACCGGCTTGCCGACGCGCGTCTCGAGGACGCTGTAGTCGCCCTCCTCGACGCGCCGGACCGTCTTCCCGGGGGCGAACGGAGCGAAGGGCTTCTTCACCTTCACCGTCGCGTGGACGGTGTAGTACTGCCCGCCCATGTCGGGCTGGGGGAACCACGGCTCGGTCCCGAGCTCCCAGTAGTTGTCGCCGTTCGGCCGGTGGAGGAGGTCTCCCTCGATCTCGAAGCGGACCTTCGCGGTCCGGCCGGGAGCGAGCGGGCTTCGGAGGACGACGGCGACGGAGTCCTTCCGGTGGTCGTACTCCAGAGGCGCGCCCGCCTCGTCGAAGACCCCGGTGAGGCGGACGAGCTTCTGCTCGATCTGACCGAGGTTGCTCCATCGGTCGATGGAGTCGTAGAGCTCGAGGAGGAGGACGGCCGGCCGCCCCCCGACGGGCTGGAACGTCTCCGTCACGCTGACCGTCGCGCGCGTCCCCTCGGAGGCCGTGAGGGCCAGGTCCACGTCCGTCAGGAAGAACGGCGGAGGGATCGGCTGGCGGCGGTCGCGCCCGACCGCCTGCTCGGACAGGAGCGTGAGGTACTTCCGCTTGTCTCCCGCCTCGACCCGGAACTGCCGCCGGTCCGCGACGAGGAGCGACTCGGCCCGGGCCTCGATGCCGTCCAGGACGTGGATCAGGTCGTCTTTCCCGCCGCTCGTCTCGACCCTCACGTACGGCGTCGCGGGCGCATCGCGCCGGGCGCGGACGAACAGCTGGGAGACGGGCCGCTCGGCGACCTCCGCGAACCGCTCACGGTGCTTCGCGAAGGCGTCGGCGAGAGAGCCGGCGTCGGGCCCCTCGGGGATCGCCGGCAGCGGGGCGCCGGAGGCGAGCCAGAGCGCCGAGGAGAACCCCTCGGAGAGGACGAGCGCCCCGTTCGCCTCGCGGACGTCGAGGCCGGAGTTCTTCTTCGCCGCGAAGCGCACGGCAGGGTGCTCGAGGGCGTCGTCCGAGAGGAGCTCGAGCGAACCGTCTCCGGAGAGGAAGAGCCCGACGACGTCCGTGCCGGCGCGGACCGGCGTCGCGCGGCCCGCCGCGAGGCGGAGCGTCAGTCGCCCGGACTTGAGAGCGAGGCCCGTCACAGGGCGGCTTCCGCCGTCCACGGCGAGGGCGTCCCAGCGGTCGAGCGCTTCGCGGAACGTCTCGGCGCCCGCCCGGGGAGCCGGACCGAGAAGCGAAGCGCCGAGGAGCAGCGAGAGGACGAGGAACGGTCGTCGAGCCTTCAATGGAACCTCCCGGGGCGATCCGTGCCCCGCTCGTCAGGCAAACCGTCCGGCGATTCTGCACGAAGCGGCCCGGCGGCTCCCGCGGCGCCGCCTTCCCTTCCGCCCGGCTTCCTTCGCCTCGGGCCCCGGGAGGGGGCCGGCCCCGGAGCGGCGCGGCCTCCTACCTCGCGAGGACCCCGTCCCTCACGAACCCCTCGACGGCGAGCCCCTTCTCCCCCTTCCGGAGGAGAACGAGGTCGAGCGCGGTCCAGGGCGCGATCGCGAGCCCGCCGGCCCAGGCCTTCGTCTCGCGCGCGAGCGCCGCGTCGTCGAGGAGGAGGAGCCCCTCCTTCGCGAGGCCGCGGGATGCGAGGCCGGCGAGGGTCTTCACCCACCCGGGGACGCCGCCCGGGGGCGCCGGCGCGACGACGAGGCCGCTCGCGTCGAGCTCCTCGAGCCCGCGGAGGTGGGCGAGGTCGCCCAGGCCGAGGACCGTCGCCGCCCCGAGCCGCCTTCCCTCGCCCGCGAACGGGCGGGGCCGGACGATCGCGACGTCGGCGCGGAACGGCGCGAGGCCGCGGCCGCCGTGGACCGTCGCGCGCTTGAGGAGGAGGTCGACGAGGCGGTTCCGGGCGTTGTAGGGGAGCGTCTCGTAGAGCGGCGCCGCCGCCTCCGCCTCCCCGCGGGCGAAGGCGTGGAGGGCCGAGAGGAGGACGACGAAGTTGAGGCGGACCAGCTTCTCCGCTTCGCTCGGGCCGTGCCAGCCCCCCGTCTCGAGGAGGACCGTCGGGGTCCCCCAGCGGGACATCGAGTCGCCGAACGCGCGCTCCGTGTACTCCATCTCGTACCGCGCGAGGCGCCCGGGGACGAACGGCTCGGCGGCCTTCGTCATCACGGCCGCAAGCCCTTTCTTCAGGCGCGCGGCCGGCCCGTCCGCCTCGTTCTCGGAGCCCGGGACGGCGAGGACGGCGAGCGCCGTCTGGGGACCGTCCTCTCCGGCCGTCACGAGGACCCCCTGGTTGTGCAGGTTGAAGCCGGCTGCGGGGGCGTGACGGTCGCGGACCTCCTTCAGGAAGCGCCCCTCCGGCGACTGGAGGTCGACGGCGTCGCGGTTCACGTCGATCCCCTGGGCGTTCCGCCTGTCGTTCCGGACGGCGCCGTCCGGGTTCAGCATCGGCAGGACGAGGAGCGTGAGCCGCGAGAGGAGGACCTTCGTCGCCGGCTCCTCGCGCGTCGCGACGAGGTGGGCGAGGAGGTCGACGAGGGCGCAGGTCGCCGCCGGCTCGTCGCCGTGCATCTGCGACCAGAGGAGGACCTTCTCCGGACCGGTCCCGACGCCGAGGACGCGGATCGGCCGCCCCTCGCCCGAGGTCCCGCGCTCGACGACCCTCACGACGTCGCCATACGCGGCGGCGAGGGCGTCGAGGTCCTTTCCGAGCGCCTCCGTCCCGTACGCGCCGGACGGCGGCGAGAGGCGCGCCGCGGGCCAGGCGGCGTGGAGCGCCTCGGGCGTCGGGGCGGGCGCGAACGGGGAGGAAGCGAGGGCGGCGGAGAGGAGGAGGGCGGCCGACATGCGGCGACGTTAGCGCGAACGGCCGCCCGCGTCGCGTCCTGCCTTGACACCCCGGCGTCAAGTGGCAAGCTGCCTCCGTCCGTGGCCGAAGGTAAGGTCGTCGTCGCACGCCGCTCCGCCGGGGCCGCCGAGGTCGTCTCCCTCTCGGGGACGCTCGACGCGTGGTCCGAGCCGGAGGCGCGCGCGGAGCTGCGGGAGATCCTCGACGGGGGACGGAACCGCCTCGTCCTCGACCTCTCGGCGCTGAAGCGGATCGACTCGTCGGGCCTCTCCGCCCTCCTCTCCGTCCTGAAAGCGGCCCGGGGCGCCGGCGGGGACGTCGTCCTGCTCCGCCCCTCCCCTGCGGTCGTCTCGGTCCTCCGCCTCACCCGACTCGACCAGATCCTCGAGGCGTTCGACGACGAGCCCGCCGCCCTCTCGCGGCTCGCGGGCTGACCCCGCAGCGGTCCCCTGGAGGAACGATGAACCTGACGATCGAGCCCCGGGAGTCCTGGGTCCTGGCACGGATCGAGGACGCCCGCTTCGACGCGCTCTCGGCCCCCGACTTCAAGGCCCGGATGGCGGGCGCCCTCACGGGCGCGGCGCCGAAGGTCGTCCTCGACCTGTCGCCCGTGGCGTTCATCGACAGCGCCGGGCTCGCCTCGATCCTCTCGCTCGTGAAGGGGCTCCCGGAGGGAGGGGACCTGCGGATCGCCGGCGCGCGCGACGCGGTGCGCGCCGTCTTCCGGCTGACGCGGCTCGACAAGGTCCTCGCGCTTCACGAGAGCGTGGAGGACGCGGTCTCGGCGTCGGGGGCGAGGTGAGCGCCCCTCCGCCCCTCCCCCGCAACGCCGAGGAGCTGAAGGCCGCCCTCCGGTGGCACGTCGGGCACTCCCTCGGGAAGGCCTGGGAGGACGCGACGAACGCCGACCTCTTCAACGCCCTCGGCCTCGCCGTGAGGGACCGGGCGTGGGAGCGCCTCCTCGCGACGGAGAAGCGCTACCGCGAGGCCGGCGCGAAGCGGGTCTACTACCTCTCGATGGAGTTCCTCATCGGGCGCTCCCTCGGCGACTCGCTCCAGAACCTCGGCCTCTACGACGCGGCCCGCGAGGCGGTCGAGGCGCTCGGGCACGAGCTCGACGAGGTCCGCGAGGCCGAGGTCGACGCCGGCCTCGGCAACGGCGGCCTCGGCCGCCTCGCGGCCTGCTTCCTCGACTCCCTCGCGACGCTCCACCTCCCCGGCTACGGCTACGGCCTCTTCTACCAGTACGGCCTCTTCCGCCAGGAGATCGACAACGGCTACCAGAAGGAGCGCCCCGACCGCTGGCTCCACGCCGCGATGCCGTGGACCGTGGAGCGCCCCGAGGAGGCCGTCCTCGTCCCGGTCTACGGGCGGATCGTCGACACCGTCGACCGGAAGAGCCAGTACAACCCGATGTGGATGGACTGGAAGATCCTCGTCGGCGTGCCGCACGAGATGCCGGTCGTCGGCTTCGGCGGGGAAACGGTGAACGCGCTGCGGCTCTACTCGGCCCGCGCCTCGGACGAGTTCGACATGGAGTTCTTCAACTCCGGCGACTACGTCCAGGCCGTCCAGGAGTCGATCGGGTCGGAGACGATCTCGAAGGTCCTCTACCCGTCGGACCGGGTCCAGAAGGGGAAGGAGCTCCGGCTCCTGCAGGAGTATTTCTTCGTCGCCTGCGCGCTCCGGGACATCCTCCGCCGCTTCCACCGGGAGGGGCACGCGATCGAGCGCTTCCCCGACAAGGTCGCGATCCAGCTGAACGACACGCACCCGGCGCTCGCCGTCGCGGAGCTCATGCGCCTCTTCGTCGACGAGCACGACGTCGCCTGGGAGCGGGCGTGGGAGATGACCGTCGCGACGCTCGGCTACACGAACCACACGCTCCTGCCGGAGGCGCTCGAGAAGTGGCCGCTCCCGCTCGTGGAGACGGTCCTCCCGCGGCACCTCCAGATCATCTACGAGGTGAACCGCCGCTTCCTCGACGAGGTCACGCACCGCGCCCCGGGCGACCTCGAGGTCCTCTCCCGCGTCTCCGTGATCGAGGAGGGGGAGCCGAAGCAGGTGAGGATGGCGCAGCTCGCCGCCGCGGGGAGCCATTCGATCAACGGCGTCGCGGCGCTCCACTCGCGCCTCATCACCGAGAACCTCTTCCCGGACCTCTTCCGGCTCCACCCCGAGCGCTTCAACAACAAGACGAACGGCGTCACGCCGAGGCGCTGGCTCCTGAAGTCGAACCCCGGGCTCGCCGCCCTCCTGACGGAGGCGGCCGGACCCGGCTGGGTCACCGACTACGGCATCCTCCGCGAGCCGCTCGAGCGCCTCTCCGACGACGCCGCGTTCCGCGACCGCTTCCGCGCCGTCAAGCGCGAGAACAAGGTCCGGCTCGCGCGGATCGTCGCCGACCTGACGCGGGCCCGCGTCGACCCCGACTCCCTCTTCGACATCCAGATCAAGCGGATCCACCTCTACAAGAGGCAGCTCCTGAACGCCCTTCACGTCGTCCACCTCTACTTCCGGATCGTCGAGGACGGGGAGCTCCCGAAGGCGCCGCGGACGTTCGTCTTCGCCGGGAAGGCCGCGCCCGGCTACTGGGTCGCCAAGCAGGTCATCAAGCTGATCCACGCCGTCGGGGAGAGGGTCAACCGGGACACGCGGGTCAAGGGGATGCTCAAGTGCGTCTTCCTCCCCGACTACCGCGTCTCGCTCGCCGAACGGATCATCCCGGCGGCGGACCTCTCCGAGCAGATCTCGACCGCCGGGATGGAGGCCTCCGGCACCGGCAACATGAAGCTCTCGATGAACGGCGCGCTGACGATCGGGACGCTCGACGGCGCGAACATCGAGATCATGGAGGAGGTCGGCGAGGAGAACATCTTCATCTTCGGCCACACCGCGGAGGGCCTCGACCGGCTGAAACAGCCCGGCGCCTGGGCGGCCCGCCGCGTCTACGAGGACGACCCGCGCGTCCGGCGCGTCCTCGACGCCTTCCGGACGCCCCTGTTCGCGCCGTTCGAGCCGGGGATCTTCAGCTGGCTCTTCGAGCACGTCGTCGAGAGCCACGACCCGTACTTCCACCTCGCCGACTTCGACGCCTACGCCGCCGCGCAGGAGCGGGTCGCGGAGCAGTGGACCGACGCGGCCGGCTGGACGCGCAAGGCGGTGCTGAACGTGGCGCGGATGGGGAAGTTCTCCTCCGACCGGACGATCCGCGAGTACGCCCGCGACGTCTGGGGGCTCGCCCCCGTTCCGCCGGCGCCCGGCGCGGCGCGTTAGCCCGCCCCGTCGCCCCCGTCCGGCGTTCGGGGGACAATCGGGCTCTCCGGAGGAGCCCATGACGCAGAGCACGCCCCGCCGTCCGCGGGCGGCCGGTGCCGCCACACCGGATCCCGCCGCCCGTCCGCCGCGCCGCACCGCCCGGCCGAAGCGCGCCGCTCCGCCGTCGCCCGTGGTCGACGGGACGCCCCACGTGAACCCCGAGGGGGAGTTCCTCTGGGAGAGCTCCCCGTCGCGCTACATCGCGCGGATGAGCTCCGTCACCGGGCGCGAGGTCCTCCGGCCGATCGACCCGGAGGAGCTCCTCATCACGGCGCACCGGGACCGGAACCCCCTGGAGGTCACCGCGTCGTTCCTCGCGAGCCGGCTCGTTCAGGCGACGGGGAACGAGGAGAAGGTCCGCGAGGCGCTCAAGCGGGCGAACGCCGCCGGCGTCCGCGTCGCCTCCGGCCTCGGCCGGATCACAGGCTCCCGAGCCGTCGAACGCGGCGCCCGGAGGATCATCGGCGTCGTCGACCGCGAGGTCTACTTCCGGTTCCGCGAGCCGACCCACCGCTCGGACCGCGAGGTGCGCGCCCGGATCGAGAAGCTCCGCGACGAGGCCCGCGCGGCGCTCGCCGCGCGCGGTCGGAGCCCCCGGCTTCGCGTCCTCCTGACCGGGGCGACCGGCTTCCTCGGGCAGGAGATCCTCGCGCAGGCGGCGTCGGACCGGCGGATCGCCGAGGTCGTCTCCGTCGTGCGGCCGCAGGCGGTGCGCGACCCGAAGACGAAGGAGACGATCCGCGTCCTGACGCCGACGGAGCGCGGGCGGCTCCTCCTCTCCCGCCTCGGCGTCGGCGGCCGGGCGGCGCGGAAGTTCCGCTTCGTCGACGGCGACATCGAGAAGCCGTTCCTCGGGATCGCCGCCGAGGAGCTCGCGACTCTCGAGCGGACGGTCACCCACGTCGTCCACTGCGCGGCGTCCGTCTCTTTCGACGACACCTACGAGAGCTCCTTCCGGGCGAACGTCCTCGGCTGCAAGAACGCCCTCGACTTCTCCCTCCGCCTCCAGCGCGCGAAGGGGTCGAAGTTCGTCCTCCACGTCGCGATCGAGACCTCCTACATCCACGGGCGCAAGAAGCGCTCGATGGCGCAGGAGAACGCCCTCGTCTTCCCGAAGAACTTCTACAACAACTTCTACGAGCTCACGAAGGCGATGGCCTCGATCGAGACCGACGAGCACATGGTCGAGGAGGGGCTCCGCGTCGTGCAGCTCCTCCCCGCGATCGTCATCGGCGACTCGAGGACCGGGAACAACCGGGGCGACACGAAGGTCGTGAACGCCCCGGTGAACGCCTTCGGCCGGGCGAAGGAGGCGCTCGACGCGCTCCGGCGGACGCCCCTCGGCGAGCCGAAGGCCGCGGCGATCGCCTCCGTCGCGATGGTCTTCCCCGCGGACCGTTCCGCCGAGATCAACCTCGTGACGGTCGACCGGGTCGTCGAGGGGATCCTCGCGGCGCTGACGCGCCCCGAGGCGATCGGCGAGCGCGTCCACCTCGCGACGGACCACCGGATCCGGGTCGAGGAGATCGTGCGGATCGAGAAGGAGGAGCTCGGCGTCGAGGTCCGGCTCGCCGACCCGACGCTCTTCCGGACGGTGACGCTCCCTCTCGTCGCCGCTCTCCTCCGGAAGGCGAACGAGCCGAAGCTCGCGAACGCCCTCGAGAAGCTCGGGACGATCTTCGGCGGCTACGGGGAGTGGGGCCAGCCGATCCACAGCGTCGGGAACGACGTCCGCGTCCTCGGCCTCCCCCTCCGGCGGCCGAACACCGAGGACGCGTTCCGGATGCTCTGCCGGCACAACAAGCACGTCCAGGAGTTCGGGAAGGTGAAGGACGCCGACGAGGTCGCACGGCGGGAGAGGGCGTGGGCCGAGGCGATCGCCCGCGTCGAGCGCTCGTCGGGCCGGCAGGCGGGCTCGCTCGAGACCTCGGAGTTCCGGAGGCGGGTCGAGGAGGTCCTCGACCTCGGCACGTTCGAGCTGAAGGACGCGGCGCGATAGGCGCGCCGCGTCCGCGCCGCTTCCTACGGCGTCGTCCCCTCGGAGACGAGCGACCAGCCCGCCCAGACGACCTTCCAGCGGTCGCCCTCCGGCGCGAGGTTCATCTCGAAGCGGACCTTCGCCGAGCGCGGGAGGATGGCGTCGAGCGACCCGAGCTTCCGCGGCGAGCCGTCGAAGGAGGCGGTGAACGTCGCACGGGCGAGGTCGGGCTTGCGCTCGACGACGAGGTCCGAGAAGGAGGCCGAGACCGACTCGTACGCCGCGAAGTACCGGCGGATCGTCAGGAGCGCGGCGGCCCGGTCGGCGTGCTCTCCGTCGGAGTAGGCCGCGGCGAGCAGCTCGCCGGCCGCGTCGGCGTCGCGGTCGTCCGCCGCGGCCTCGAGCGCCTCGATCGCCGCGCGGACCGGGTCTTCTTCCTTCCGGCAGGCGGCCGTCGCGAGGAGGAGGAGGGCGAGGAACGGAGCGAGGACGCGGGTCATGTCGTCTCTCCTTCGGCGCCTGCGGGCGCCGTGCGCCCGAGGAGGATGGCGGAAAGGAGGGCCGCGAGGAAGGCCCCGGCCCAGAGGACGCTCCCTCCCCACCGCTCCAGGACGGCCGTCCCCGCCCACGGCCCGATCGCGAAGGCGAGGTTGAACGACATCATGTAGAGGCCCATGTACTCGCCGCGACGGGCCTCGGGGGCGAGGTCGGCGACGGCGGCGTTGAGGCCGGGGAAGAGGACGATCTCGCCGAACGTCCAGACGACGACGGCGGCGAGGACCATCGCCGGCGCGTCCGCGAACGCGAGGAGGCCGAACCCGACGCCCGTCAGGACCGCCCCGAGGGGAAGCGCGCGGCGCGCGGGCCAGCGCGCCATCGCGGAGTTGAGCGGCACCTCGAATGCGACGACGAGGAGGGTGTTCAGCGTCGCGAGGAGCCCGTACTGCGCCTCGCTCCAGCCGTGGTCGCGGACGAGGAAGAGGGCCATCGCCGCGACGTGCTGGAAGAAGACGACGGCGACGGGGAGGACGCCGAGGACGAGGAGGACGAGCCGGCGGTCGAGGTGGGCGGGCCGGACGTGCTCGCGCGGCGCCGCGGTCGCACCCGAGGCGTTCGCCCGGTCGGGCCGTCCCGCCCTCGCGAGGATCGCCGCGGCCGCGAGGGACGACAGGCCGTCCGCGACGAAGAGGGCCGTGTACGACCAGGTGGCGAGGAACCCGCCGAGCGCGGGGCCGATGCTCATCCCGAGGTTGATGGCGAGTCGGTTCACGGCGAAGGCGGTCTTGCGGTGCTCGGGCCCGACGGCGTCGGCGATGGCCGTGAGACTCGCCGGGCGAAAGAGCTCCGAGACGACGGCCCAGAGGACCGTGGCGACGGCGACCGAGGCCGGCGTCCGCGCGAGGGGGAAGGCGAGGAGGACGAGCCCCGAGAGGAGGAGCGAGGCCGTCATGAGGCGGATCGGGCCGGCCCGGTCGCAGAGTCGCCCCGCGAAGGGGGAGGTGACGAGGGCCGTCGCGCCGTAGAGGGCGACGATCGCGCCCGCCGTCGACGGCGAAAGGCCCATGTCGCGCGTCAGGTAGAGGAGGAGGAACGGGAGGACCATCGTCCCCGCGCGGTTCACGAACGTCGCGAGGCACTGCACCCACACCGCGCGGGGGAGGGCGCGGAGGTCGGCGCGGAGGCTCACGGGGCGTCAGGCGAGGAGCGCCGTCACGAGCCGGAAGGCGACGAACGCTCCGACCCAGGCGAGGAGTCCCATGTAGGCGAACTGGAGGAGCGGCCAGGTCCACCCGCCCGTCTCGCGGCGGACGACGGCGATCGTCGACATGCACTGCATCGCGAACGCGAAGAAGACGAGGAGGGCGACGGCGCCCGCCGGCGTCAGATCGTGCCGGAGGGCGTTCTGGAGGCTGTCGCTGTCCGCGTCCCCCTCGATGCCGTAGATCGTCCCGAGCGTCCCGACGATGACCTCGCGCGCGGCGATCGAGGTGATGAGACCGATGCCGATCTTCCAGTTGAAGCCGAGCGGCTCGATGAGCGGCTCGACCGTCCGGCCGATCGTCCCGGCGAAGCTGTCGGCGATCTCCGGAGCCTTCCCCCCCTTCGTGGGGACGTGCGCGAGCCCCCAGAGGAGGATCGACATCGCGAGGATGACGGTCCCCGCCCGGCGGAGGAAGACCTTCGATCGGTCGAGGAGGCGGAGGGCGACCTGCCGGAGCGTCGGCCGGCGGTACGGCGGCATCTCGAGGACGAAGGGGGTCCTCTCGCTCTTCAGGATCGACGACTTCAGGACGCGCGCCGTGGCGACGGCCGCCGCGAAGCCGAGGACGTAGAGGCCGAGGAGGGCGGCGGCGCGCGTGCCGAGGAAGGGGCCGAGGAGCGGCCGCTCCGGGAGGAAGGCCGCGATGATGAGGGTGTAGACGGGGAGGCGCGCCGAGCAGGTCATGAACGGCGCGATGAGGATCGTGGCGATCCGGTCGCGTCTGTTCTCGATCGTGCGCGTCGCCATGATCGCCGGCACGGCGCACGCGTAGGCCGAGAGGAGCGGGATGAACGACTTTCCCTGCAGGCCCACCTTCGCCATCGTCCGGTCCGCGATGAGGGCCGCGCGCGCCAGGTACCCGGAGTCCTCCAGGAGGCCGATGAAGAGGAAGAGGAGGAGGATCTGCGGGAGGAAGACGAGGACCGAGCCGACGCCCCCCCAGATCCCCTCGACGACGAGGCTCCGGAGCGGGCCGTCGGGGAGGAGGCGCCCGACGAGCGCCCCCGAGGCGCCGACGGCGCGGTCGACGAGGTCCATGAGCGGCGCCGCCGCGCTGAAGATCGTCTGGAAGACGGCGACGACGACCGCGAGGAAGACGAGCGGCCCGGCGACGGGATGGAGGAAGAGGCCGTCGAGGCGCCGGGTCCAGACCGGCGGCGCGGGCGGGAGGTACTTCGCCTCGGCTCCGAGGCGCGCGGCCCACTCCCGGCAGCGCGGGAGGTCGTTCAGCGCCGGGAGCTCGACGGGGCTCGGGACGCCGATCCGGCCGCGGAGGAACTGGAGGACCGTGTCGTAACCCTCGCCGCTCGCCGCGCTGATGAGCGCGACGGGGGCGCCGAGGCGCCGCGCGAGCTCCTCGACCTCCACGTCGCCGCCCCGCTTCTCGAGCTCGTCCGCCATGTTCAGGACGATGAGCGTCGGCAGGCCGAGCGCGAGGACGGGCGCCGCGAGCACGAGGTGCCGGCCGAGGTTCGTGACGTCGAGGATCAGGAGGATCGTGTCGGGGCGCGGGACTCCTTCCATCCGCCCCATGAGGACGTCGAGCGTGACCCGCTCGTCCTCAGAGCGCGGGTTCAGGCTGTAGACGCCGGGGAGGTCGATGACGTCGAGCTCGGCGGCGTCCTCGATCTTCAGCTTCCCGAGGTGCTGCTCGACGGTGACGCCGGGGAAGTTCGCGACCTTTTGCCTCAGGCCCGTGAGCCGGTTGAAGAGCGTCGACTTCCCGGAGTTCGGAGGGCCGACGACCGCGACGACGCGCGCCCGAGGCGCGGCAGGGACGTCCTCGGTCCGAACCGGGAGCTCGTCCCCTCTCTTCACGACGCGCTCGTGGCGCCCGGCTTCGGGAGGGGCCGGAGGTGGAGACGCGCGGCCGTCTCGCAGCGCAGCGCGACCTCGGTGCCGTCGACGCGGAAGACGCGCGGGTCGCCGCCGGGCGCGCGGAACGAAGCGGCGACGCGGCTCCCCGGCAGGAACCCGAGCTCCATGAGGCGTTGGCTCACGTCCTCGGGGAGGTCGATCCGGTCGAGGATCGCCTCTTCCCCCTTGCGGAGATCGAGGAGGGTCGCGGGATGACGGGTGTGCGGCATGTCGGGGGCCGGCGAGGGGTGAAACTCGATCTCAGCCACCGGGTAGGATGCCCTCGACACGGCGGGCCGTCAAGCGAAGGCGGGGCCGAAAGCCGGCCCCGCCGCCCGATACGGACTTACTTCGCGCCCGGAGCCGCCGGACCCTTGACGATGTCGAGGAGCTCGACCTCGAAGACGAGCGTCGCGCCCGGCTTGATCTTGGGCGGCGAGCCCGCGTCGCCGTAGGCGATGTCCGACGGGCAGACGAAGCGGGCCTTGCCCCCCTTCTTCATCAGCTGGACACCCTCCTGCCAGCACGGGATGACGCCGCCGATCGTGAACTCGGCCGGCTTGCCGTGCTGGGCGGAGCTGTCGAAGACGGTCCCGTCGATCAGCTTCCCCGTGTACTCGACCTTCACCCGGTCGGTGGGCGTCGGGTTCGCGCCGGTGCCGGCCGCGATCTCGGTGTAGACGAGACCGGACGGCTTCTTCTGAGCCCCGGGCTCCGCAGCCGCCTTCTCGAGGTACGCCGTCGAGGCGGCCTTCTCCTTCGCGGCGATCGCGCCCGCGCGCCCCTGCGCGAACGCCTGGATCTTCGGGCCGTACTCGTCGAGCGACGCCTTCGTCGGCTTGCCGAGCGCCTCGTCCGTCATCCCGAGCTTCAGCATGTCGAGATCCGCCTCGCTGAGGCCGAGGGGCGCCAGGTTGCGTCCCATGACGATGCCCATGACGTAGAGGGTCTTCTCCTCGTCCGTCTTCGGCTCAACGGCCGCCGGGGCCGGGGCGGCCGCGCCGGCGTCCTTCTGGCAGCCGGCGAGGAACGTGCTGAGGACGAGGGCCACGACGGCCGACGTGCGGTTGCGGAACATCGGGAGCTCCTTTCTCCTGCGCTCGGGGGCCGCAGGGAGGAGCCCGGGGGGGCCGTCCGCGGACGAGCGTCGGCGGATGCTACGCGCAAGCGGGCGCGGAGCGAAGGACGATTCCGGACACAAAGACGAACGGTCGTGCTATTTTGCCCCCCGTGGGGAAAGGGGACGCGACCCGCGAGGCGATCCTCCGGCACGCGGTCGTCCTCGCGAGCCGGGTCGGCCTGGCGGGGCTTTCGATCGGCAGGCTCGCGCAGGAGCTCGAGCTCTCCAAGAGCGGCCTCTTCGCCCACTTCCACTCGAAGGAAGCGCTCCAGCTCCAGGTCCTCGAGTACGGCGCCGACCGGTTCGTCGAGAGCGTCGTGAAGCCCGCGCTCGCCGCACCCCGCGGCATCCCCCGCGTCCTGGGACTCTTCGAGCGGTGGCTCGCCTGGTCGCAGTCCGACCCTTCCTCGGGCGGCTGCTTCTTCGTGGCGATGGCGACCGAGCTCGACGACCGCCCCGGCCCGAGCCGGGACCTCCTCGTGAGGCTCCAGCGGGAGTGGATGTCGCTCCTCTCGGGCCTCGCCCGCGCCGCCGTTCGGGAGGGACAGCTCCGGGCGGACACCGACCCCGACCAGTTCGCGACCGACATGTACGGCGTGATGCTCGCGTACCACCACGCCTCCCGCCTCCTCGACGACCCGGCGGCGGAGGAGCGCGCCCGGCGCGCGCTCGCCGCCCTCGTCGACGCCCGCCGGACGGCGGACTGCTGAAAGGCCCCCGATGAGCACCGAACCGCCCGGTCCCGGGATCCGCTCGAGCCTCCCCCCGCGACGGAGGTTCCGCTTCTCGCTCCCCTTCTTCCGACGGTCCGACGGCGGCCCGACGCCACCGCGCCCCCCACGGCGCGTCGCCTGCGCGCGTCCGGGCTGCCCGAACCTCGTCGCCGACGAGTGGGAGGAGTCGGGCCTCCTCTGCCCCGAATGCGCGCTCGAGGAGGACCTCTGCGACCGCGAGGCGCGCTGGGACCGGATCTACCCGGGGCGGTAGTCTCTCTCGACTGGGCCGGGACGCCGTCCCCGGACACGGCCGCTCCCGGAGAAACGGGAGGAACGATGAACGTCGACTGGAACCAGGTTCTCGCGACCGTCACCCAGACCGCCACGAACGTCGGGCTGAAGCTCCTCGGCGCGCTGGCGGTCTTCATCGTCGGCCGCTGGCTGATCCACCTCGCGGTGCGGCTCGTCTCGGCCGCGCTCGAGAAGCAGAAGGTCGACCCGACGATCCTCCGCTACGTCGCCTCGATCATCAGCGTCTCGCTGAACGTCCTCCTCGTCGTCGCGATCCTCGGCTACTTCGGCGTCGAGACGACCTCGTTCGCGGCCCTCGTCGCGGCGATGGGGATCGCGATCGGCGCGGCCTGGGCGGGCCTTCTTTCCAACTTCGCGGCCGGCGTCTTCGTCATCGTGCTCAGGCCCTTCAAGGTGGGCGACTTCATCCAGGCGGGCGGCGTCACCGGGACGGTCGTCCGCATCGGCCTCTTCGCGACCGAGATCCTCACCCCCGACAACGTCCACACGATCGTCGGGAACGCGAAGGTCTTCGGCGACAACATCCTGAACTACTCGGCCTCGGAGTACCGCCGCGTCGACCGGACGGCGCAGCTCGCTCACGGAGTCGACGTGAACGACGCGATCGCCCGGCTGAAGACACGCGTCGCGGCGATCCCTAACGTGAACGAGACGCCCGCGCCGGACGTCGAAATCCTCGACTTCACGCCGATGGGGCCGGTCCTCGCGGTGCGCCCCTACACGCACACGGACCACTACTGGCAGGTCTATTTCGACACGAACCGCGTCATCAAGGAGGAGTTCGGGGCCGCCGGGTACCCGGTCCCCGAGCAGCACCTCGTCCTTCGGCAGGTCGCGGCGAAGCCCTGACCTCACGCTCCGCGCGCGTGCGGCGGCGGGATCGCCGCCGCGCGCTTCTCTCTTGCGGCACTCGCCGCGTTCCTCCCGACTCTTCGCCTCGCCCCCACGAGGAGGTCCCGATGAGGCCGATCGCCGAGGTCGTCTCCCTTCCGCTCGCGATCCTGCAGCCGAAGGCGACGGAGCGCTCCTTCGAGCTGCGCGCCGGAGAGGAGCTCGCCGGGACGCTCGGGTTCCGAAGCTCCTTCGGCTCCCTCGCCCTCGCCCGGACAGCCGAGTCGGCGTGGACCTTCAAGCGGGTCGGCAGCTTCTCGCCCCGGGCGACCGCCCGGCTCGAAGGGTCGGAGCGCGACCTCGTCGTCTACACGCCCCGCTGGATCGGCCAGTCGGGGGAGATCGCGCTCGAAGGGGGCGAGCTCCTTCGCTTCGCCGCGACGGGCTTCTGGGGGACGCGCTTCGCCCTCTCCGACGCCGCAGGGCAGGCGCTCGCGACGTTCGGCCCCGAGCCGGAGGCGCACCGCTTCTCCGACCTCTTCCGGGCCCAGGCGATCGTCTCCGTCGACCCCGCAGCGTCGGCCCGCCCCGACCTCGGCCTCCTCCTCCACTTCGGCTGGTACCTCGTCGTCCTCCACCACGAGGACGCCACCACGGCCGCCGCGACAGTCGTCGTCGTCAGCTGAAGCCGCCCGCGCGGCGCAGGAAGCGGCCGACCCCGCGAGGCCCGCGGCCTGCTATCGTCCGCCGCCCGCATGATCTCCTTCTCGAAGGTCTCAAAGCAGTACGGCCGGCAGGTCCTCTTCGTCGACGCGTCGTTCCAGCTCAACCCGGGAGAGAGGGCCGGCCTCGTCGGCCCGAACGGCGCCGGGAAGACGACGCTCTTCCGGATGATCACGGGCGAGGAGCAGCCCGACGACGGCGAGGTCGCCGTCCCGAAGAAGCTCTCGGTCGGCTATTTCCGGCAGGACGTCGAGGAGATGGCCGGGCGCTCCGTCCTCGAGGAGGCGATCGCCGGGAGCGGCCGCCTCGGCGACCTCCACCACGAGCTGATGGACCTCGAGCACGCGCTCGCCGACCCGGAACGGGCCGACGAGATGGAGAAGGTCCTCGAGCGTTTCGGCGAAGTCCAGCACGAATATCAGGAGCGGGGCGGCTACGAGCTCGAGGCGCGGGCGAAGGAGATCCTCCAGGGGCTCGGCTTCCCCGACGAGGTCGTCGACGGCGACGTCGGGGCCCTCTCGGGCGGCTGGAAGATGCGCGTCGCGATGGCCCGCATCCTCCTCGGCAAGCCCGACGTCCTCCTGATGGACGAGCCGACGAACCACCTCGACCTCGAGTCGATCCTCTGGCTCGAGCGGTTCCTCCACGACTACTCCGGCACGCTCCTGATGACGAGCCACGACCGGGACTTCCTGAACCGCGTCGTCACGAAGATCGTCGAGGTGGACGGGGGCGAGATCTTCACCTTCACGGGCGACTACGACTTCTACGAGCGGGAGCGGACGCTCCGCGAGGCGCAGCGCGAGGCGGCCTACGCCCGGCAGCAGGCGATGCTCGCGAAGGAGTCGCGCTTCATCGAGCGCTTCTCGGCCCACGCGGCGAAAGCGGCGCAGGTGCAGAGCCGCGTGAAGAAGCTCGAGAAGATCGAGCAGATCGAGATGCCCCGCCGCCGCAAGGTCGTGCGGTTCGACTTCCGTCCGCCGCCCCGCTCGGGCGACGACGTCGCCGCGCTGTCGGGCGTCGCCAAGCGCTACGGCTCGCGCGTCGTCTACGACGGCTTCGACTTCCTCGTCCGCCGCGGCGAGCGCTGGTGCGTCATGGGCCGGAACGGCGCCGGCAAGTCGACGCTCCTGAAGATGGTCTCGGGGGCGCTCGCGCCCGACGCGGGGACGGTGAAGCTCGGCGCGAGCCTGAAGCTCGGCTACTTCGCCCAGCAGTCGCTCGACCTCCTCGACCCGGCTCTCACCGTGATCGAGCAGCTCCAGAAGGACTTCCCGCTGGAGGGCCTCGGCGTCCTCCGGACGCTCGCCGGCGCGTTCCAGTTCTCCGGGGACGACGTCGACAAGCCCGTGCGGGTCCTCTCCGGCGGAGAGAAGTCGCGCCTCGTCCTCGCGCGGATGCTCTTCGACCCGCCGAACTTCCTCGTCCTCGACGAGCCGACGAACCACCTCGACCTGGCGACGAAGGAGATGCTCGTTACGGCGCTCCACGCCTTCGAGGGGACGATGCTCTTCGTCTCCCACGACCGGACGTTCCTCCGCGGCCTCGCGAACCGGGTCCTCGAGATCGGCGGCGAGGACGGCACCGGCAAGCCCGTCACCTACGGCGGGACGTACGAGGAGTACGTCGCGCGCTCGGGCCACGAGGCCCCGGGCGTCCACGCGTAGCAACGCTCATCCGGGAACGCGGGCCGCGGCGCGCGGGAACTGCGACACACCGGCCCCGCGACGTCCACGACGACGAGAGCGCCGAGGCCTTCGCCGCCCTCGAGCTCGTCGTCCGGCTCCTCGCGCGCGTTCCCGATCCGCGAGGGCACCTCGTCCACGACGACGGTGCCTGCTCCTCCCTCGTCCGCGGCAAGCTGAAGGCCTGGGGCCAGGCCCGGCGAGCAGAGCCGCTCCCCTGTCCTCGCGGCCCGGGCGCCATGCGCGTGGTCTCCTTCATCGCCGAGCCCCGCGTCCTCAGCCGCATCCTCGACCACCTCGCCGCCTCGGCTCCCACCCCTTCCATCTGCCGGGAGCGACGTTGGGTATCCTCCGCGCCGTTGCTGCGTACCGCACGAGGCGCCCTCCTCCTGCTCGCCGGGCTCGCGTCCCTCGCCGCCGCGTTCGCGCTGGGGCGGCGGGGGGCGAACGGCCCGCGGCCGGAGTTCCGCGCGCTCACGTTCCGGGAGGGCTTCGTCCTCTCGGCCCGGTTCCTCGCCGCGGGCTCCTCGGTCGTCTACGGCGCCGCGTGGGAGGGCTCCCCGGCGCGGGTCTTCAGCACGCCCGCCGAGGCCCCGGAGGAGCGGCTCCTCGATCTCCCCCCGGGCGACGTCTTCGCCGTCTCCGAGCGCGGCGACCTCCTCCTCGGAATGGGACGGTCGTTCCGCTTCGACTGGCTGACGGGCGCCGCCCTCGGCGCGGCCTCCTTCGGCTCGACGAAGCCCGAGCTCCTCGCGCCGAGCGTCCGCGCGGCCGACTGGAGCCCCGACGGGAAAGTGGTCGCGCTGGTGAGGACGGAGCGAAGAGGGCATCTCCTCGAGCGGCCTCCCGGGCAGCCGGTCTACCGGACTTCGGGCTGGATCGGCCAGGTGCGGCTCCTCGACGGGGAGCGGATCGCCTTCCTCGACCACCCGGTCTGGGGAGACCGGCGGGGCCGGCTCGCGCTCGTCGAAGGGAACGTCGTCCGGCCTCTGGTCGAGGGCGAGTTCGAGACGCTGAGCGGGCTCGCCTTCGCGCCCGGCGGGCGCGAGGTCTACTTCTCCGCGGCCCGGGCCGGGAGCCAGACCGAGATCCGCGCCGTCGGCCTGCGGGGCGGCAGCCCGCGCTCCGTCCTCGCCGCCCCCGGCGCGCTCCGCATCCACGACGTCGCGCTCGACGGCCGGCTCCTCCTCTCGCGCGAGGAGGAGCGGAGGACGATCGGCTTCCGGCGCGGAGGAGCAGCGGAGAAGGACCTCTGCTGGACGAGCCACGCGCAGGTGGCTGCGCTCTCGTCCGACGGCGGGAGCGCTCTCGTGACGGTGTACGACGACCGTGGCTCGGGGACCGGGACGAGCTGGCTGCGCGGGACGGACGGTTCCGCGCCCGAGGCGCTCGGCCCGGGCGAAGCCGCCGACCTCTCGCCCGACGGCCGGTGGGCCGTGGTCCTTCGCCACGGCGGGTCGGACACGCTCGCCCTGCTCCCGGCCCGCGGGGGCGAGGCGCGGACTCTCGTCCTGCCGCGCGTCGAGCGGTACCACTGGGCCCGCTTCACCCCGGACGGAACGGCGCTCGTCGTCAGCGCGAACGAGCCCGGCCGGAAGATCCGGCTCTACCTCCTCGACCTCGGGACCGGCGACTCGCGTCCCGTGACGCCCGAAGGGGTCGGCTTCCTCCTGCCGCTCTCGGCGGCCGGCGACGCGGTGACCAGCGAGGACCTCGACGGACGGACGCGGCTCTTCCCGCTCGCGGGCGGGGCCCCCCGCGACGTCCCGGGGCTCCTGCCTGAGGAGAACCTCCTCCTGTGGCTTCCGGGCGACACGGCGTTCCTCGCCGCGCGCCCCGACGAGGTGCCTCTCCGCGTCTACCGCGTCGATCGGACGACCGGGGCGAGGACCCTCCACGCCGAGGTCGGGCCGTCCGAGCGGAATGGGCTGCGCTCCGTCTGGCCCGTCGCCTTCTCCCGGGACGGCGCCGCCGTCGCCTTCAACGTCTCCCGGCTTTTCTCCCAGCTGTTCGTCGCCACCGGCGCGCGCTGACCCGGACCCGGCCGGGCGCGGCTACCAGCCCGTCGTCTCCCGGATCGCCCTCTCGAGGGCGGCCGTGAACGGCGAGCCGGGCGCGACCGCGCGGGCGCGCGCGAGGAAGCCGCGGGCCTCCGGGACCGCGCCCTGTCGGAGCGCGACGAGGCCCGCCTCGCCGAGAGTCGGAACGGACACGGGGTCGAGCTCGAGGGCGCGCGCGAAGGCGGCACGCGCCTCGGCCGGTCGGCCGGTCGCGGCGAAGAGGGCGCCTCGCCAGCGCCAGGCGGGGGCGTAGGAGGGCTCGAGAGCGAGGGCCCGATCGAGCTCCGCCTCCGCCTCGGCCCACCGCGCGTCGCGGAGCAGGCGGATCCGCCCGAGTGTGGCGTGGGCGGGCCCGAACCGGTCGTCGATCGCGAGAGCCCGCCTCGCCGCCTCCTCGGCTTCCCGGGCGTCCTTCGGGGAGCGGTCCAGGAGGGCGTCGGCGAGGCCGACGTAGGCGTGGGCGAAGTCGGGGTCGGCCTCGATGGCTCGGCGGAAGAGACCGATCGCCTCGTCCAGCCTGGCGTCCCCGGCCTGCGCCTCGGCGGCGAGCTTTCGGGCGCGGACGTGGAGGTCGTTGGCGGCGAGTCGCGCCGCGTCCCTTCGGCCGGAGGGAGGCGCGAGGGAGACGGCGAGCGCCGCCGCGACCCGCTCGGCCACGAGGTCCTGGAGCTCGAAGAGCGTGGCGGGCCCGGTCTCGAAGCTCTCCGTGTGGAGCGGTTTGCCGCCGTGGCGCCGGAGGAGCCGCAGGGAGATGCGCGTCCGGCCGTTCTCCTGCGACACCTCCGCGTCGAGGACCGCCTCCACGTCGAGCCGCTCGGCCGCGGCGAGCGGGTCGGTCCTGCCGGCGCGGAAGGGGAGGACGGCCGTGGTGGGACGCACGACGAGCGCTCCGGCGCGGGAGAGGCGGGAGATGACGGCGTCGGCGAGGGCGACGCCGAGGGTCTCGCCGTTCGCGGCTCCCGCAGCGAACCGGAACGGAAGGACGGCCAGGCTCCTGGGTGTTTCCCGGGCGCGGGCGTCGAACCACGCGAGCGCTCCGGCCACGACGAGGACGACCGCGGCGGCGGCAACGAACCGCCGGGGCCGCCGCGAGAAGGCGCCGCGGACCACGGCAGCCCGCGTCGCTGGTCCGGCCGGGACCGGATCGGCCGGAACCGGGCCGGGCGCGGGCGGAGCCTCCGGCACCGGAAGGACGGCGGAGAGGGGCGGCAGCGGAAACGCGGCCTCGACGGTCGCGCGGGCCGGCTCGTGCTCCGCACCGCGCTTCACCTGAGCCACGAACCGGTAGCCCTGTCGGGGAATCGTCTCGATGTACGGGGTCTCGTCCGTCTCCTCGAGGAGGCGCCGCAGGGTCGAGACCGTCCGGTTGACGTTCCCCTCCTCGACGAACGTCCCCTCCCAGACGCGCTCGAGAAGCCTCTCCTTCGTGACGACCCGCCCCGAATCCTCGACGAGGCAGACGAGGAGGTCGAGGACGCGGGGGGTGATGCGGACCCTCTCGCCGCCGCGGAAGAGGGTCCTGTCGGACAGACGGAGCCGGAAGGGCCCGAACTCGTAGTCGGCGCCTTCCACGGGGAGCCGGTCATCGCCCGCCCGTCCGCCGCCGACAGCTCCAGCTTCGTCCACTCGATCGCCCATCGCTCCTCGCGTGCGCGGAGTATAGCGACGGCTTTCGCGGCCCCGGCGGGGAGGGGAACCGTGCGCCCGGTCACGGAATCGGGGATGGGGAGGCGCTTTCGGCGTTTCTTCGGAACCGCTTCCGGGCCCTTACGGGATTTCCGGGGCCTCCCGGGCCGATCTTCCGCCGGCATGAGTCGTCTGGCCTCCGCGACCCTGGCGCTCCTCCTCGGGACGGTTCCTCAGACCGGGCCGGCCGCCGGCGACCGCCGACTCGCCGTCCGGGTCGAGGGGAGCCGGCGCGTCGAGGTCTTCCGGGCCATCCCGGTCTACCGGGGCCTCGTCCACGAGGTCGAGATCACGGGGCGCGGGGTCGAGGCCGTCTCGAGGGTCGAGGCCGGACGCGGCCTCGACGCGCCGAACGGAGGCGTCCGGCGCGCCGCCGGTTCGATCCGGGTGGTCCTCCACGTCGATCCGGGCGCCCCTCTCGGACCCTCGGACCTGCGCCTGCGCTTCCCGAACGAGCCCGCCGGTCCCGAGGTCTTTCCGGTCGTCGTCCTCCGGAACGGGCGGGTCACCTCCGTCGAGCCCGGACGCGTCGAGACGGGGAAGAGGATCGTCCTCACCTTCTCGGGAACGGAGATCGGCGGCGCCGCGGTCCTGGCTCACCACGCCTACTCCGCCGCCCGCGTCCTCCCGGGCGGGACCGAGACCCGCTGCCAGGTCGAGCTCGCATTCACCCGGCCCGGCGTCTTCGAGATCCCTCTCTTCGACCGGTCCGGCCTCCCGAGGCCGGGATCGGGTCTCGACGACCCTGGCGGCTACGAACGCGGCCCTGCCGTCCGGATCGAAGCGCTGACCCCGCGATGACCGCACGCAAAGCCCTTCGGAGACCTGCAATGCCGAATCGACGTGTTGGCCTTCCTGCTCTTCTCGCCGCCCTCCTCGGGTCGGCACTCCCCGCCCTGGCGACGGTCGAGGTCTCCGTCCGGCGGGCGGACGGTCGCCCGGCGGTCGGGGCGATCGTCTGCGTCGGGACGCCGAACGACCTGGCGCAGTTCGACCGGAAGCCCGTCGACGCGCAGGGACGGGTCCTCTTCCCCGCGACGCCCGCCGGCTCGTTCGTCGTCACCGCCTCCTTCGACGGACGGGGAGCCCAGCAGCTGCGCACGGTTCCCACGGCTCTCGGCGGTACGACCCCTCCGGTGACGCTCGTCCGGCTTTCCCTCCCGCCGGAAGCCGGGGGCCCGGCGTGTCCGACGGGCCCGACCGGAGGCGGCTCCCGCGTGCCGCCCGGAGCGGGTGATCGTCTCCCCGTCGTCCCGACGCCGATCCGCACCGTCGGCAGCATCAGCGTCCGCAGGGAGAACTGCTTCGGCGCCCTCGGGATGCAGTGCGGCCAGTCGCAGCCCCCGTTGCCGCCGAGCGCTCTCTGCGCGGACGGCTCCTGCGCCATCAACGGCGGGAGCTGGCGACACGACGAGTGCTGTTTCGCCAACCCGAACGGAATGGCGTGCAAGAACGGCCCTCTCGACGCCGTCACGGGGAACGACGGACGCTGCGCGGCGGAGTTCGACAAGGCCGTCCGCCAGGTGTCGAAGGGGATCTTCTGGAAGCGGAACGTCGACTTCGGACGGAACAACACGACCGGCCGGGTCGAGTTCACGCTCTACTGCGCGCCCCGGGACACGCTCCTCTCCCCCGAAGACGGCCTTCTCTGCTGCTCGCGCAGCACCCGTCCGCTGACCGCAGCCGAGAGCGTCGCCGCCGCGGCCGCTCGCGAGCCGCTCGTGGCCTGCAGGTAGGAGCGGAGAGTGAGCCGATCGCCCCGAGACCGATCGAAGGGACCGCTCCTGGCGGCGCTGCTCGCGGCGGCCGCCCTCCCGACGCACGGGACGCCCGGGCGGGTGACGTACCGGGTCGGGGGCGGCGCTCCCGCCGAGGCGCAGCGCCTGCTGCCGCTCTACCGCGGGACGCGAACCACGGTGACCGTCGAGGGCGCGGGCGTCGAGAGGTGCGAGCGTGTCGAGCTCGGCGACGGGGTGAGCGTCCCCGCGGAACGCCTCGCGAGGTCGACGGGCCGGCTCGGGTTCGAGGCGCACACCGCCGCGTCCGCGCCGCTCGGGCCGCGGGAGCTGAAGCTCCGGTTCGCCATCGAGCTCGCCGGGCCGGAGGTCTTCCCGGCGCGCGTCCTCCGGGGCGGCCGCGTCGAAGTCGTGTCGCCGCGCCGCATCGAGGCCGGCCGGAGCGCCGTCCTCACGTTCACCGGACGCGACCTCGGGAACGCCGACGTCCTGGCCTCCGATTCCTACCGCGATGCCCGGGTCCTGCCCGGAAGCACGGAGACGCTCTGCAGGGTGGAGCTGACGCCCGTCGAAGAAGGCGTCTTCCGCGTGCCGCTCTTCGACAGGGACGGTCCCCCGATGCCGGCCGTGGGAGCCGGTGCTCTCGGCGGCCACCCCGCGAGCCCCGCCGCCCTCGTCGAGATCGTCCGGCCGGGAGGGAGACCATGAGAGCGACGCCGCGGCTCGCCGTCGTCGCCCTGGCCCTCCTCTCGGCGTCGCCCCTCCGGGCGGCGGCGGAGCCGAAGGTCGCCGCGGGCTGGGACGAGGCAGGCTTCGTCGGGAGGACGGATCGCATCGAGCTGAGGCTGAGCCGTCCCCTTCTCCCCGAGGAGGGCCGGCTCGGCATCGTCCTCGGGTCGACCGACCTCTCGGACCTCTTCCGCACCGTCCCGTCGGGCCTCGCCTACGGTCCGGGCGCGGTCCCTCTTCCGGCCGGGGAGCACGAGCTCGTCGTGCATCGCGTGGACCCGAGGGGAGAGTGGGCGGAGCTCGCGCGTTTCCGGCTCAAGGTGAGGAGCCGCGGAGGGTTCGACGCGGCGAGCGTCGGCCCCGTGGCCGACCTCGCGAACAAGGGGCAGGTGGCCCAGGGGCGCTCTCCCGGTCCCGCCGCGGGGCCCCGCGACACCTTCCAGGACCTCACGGCCCAGGTCGGCTGGCGCACCGAGCACGTGAGGGGCGACTTCGCCCTTCGCACGAACGTGAACGTCACCGCCGTCACGTTGAAGGACGAGGCGCTGCGCTTCGGGACGCTCCAGCGGGAGGCGCCGAAGGTGGACCTGGCCGCCTGGGGAGTCGAGCTCCGGAAGGGATGGGCGAAGCTCGCCCTCGGCCAGGTCTCCTTCGGCACGCAGCGCCACCTGGCGAGCGCCTTCGCCAGCCGGGGCGCGGTGCTCACGCTGGCACCGGGGAGGGTCTTCTCGCTGGAGGTCGGCGCCGCGAACGGCACGAGCATCGTCGGCTGGGACAACGTCCTCGGCCTCGGCTCGGCCGACCACCAGCTGAGGATGGCGACCCTGGGCCTCGAGCTCGTCCCGTCGCGGCCGGGAGGTTTCCGGCTCGAGCTCTCCGCCGTCGACGGCTCCCTCCAGCCGATCGCCGGCTTCACGCAGGGCGCCGTGCAGTCCGCAGAGAAGAGCCGGGGCGGAGCCGCCCGGCTCCTCTTCTCCGACGCGGCGCAGCGCGTGAGGCTCGAGGCCGGCTTCGCGCGGACGAGCTTCCGGGCGGCGGAGGACGCACAGCTCGAGGAAGGGCTCCCCGTGACGGCCATCCCGGACGTGACGAAGGACGCGCGGTTCGCCGACCTCACCGTGACGCCTTTCCCGTCGATCCGGCTCTCGTCGACGACGCAGGCCACCTTCTCGGTCGCCCTTCGCCACGAGAGGGTCGACCCCCGGTACCGCAGCGTCGGCGCCTTCGTCCAGGCCGACCGGCTCCAGAACGGTCTCGACGTGAACGGAGCCCTCGGCCCGCTCAGCATCCTCGGGTCGTTCCTCTGGAGCGAGGACAACCTGGACGACGTCCCGAGCATCCTCAAGACGAAGACGGACCGGGCCGCGGGGAGCCTCGGCCTCGCGCTGCCGGTCCTCTTCGGAAGCCCCGAGAAGCAGGCGGCCTGGCTCCCGGTGCTGACGGTGAGCGCCGAGCAGACGCACCAGTACGGCGCGTCGGCTCCCCTGAACGCGGACGCCCTCGCGACGTTCGTCCCGGACCAGGTCGGCTCGGTGGCGGGGGCCCAGCTCGCGTGGCAGGCGGGAGCGGTGCAGCTCGGCTACCGGTACGGCTGGTCGTTCCAGGACAACCGCCAGGAGGGCCGCGAGACGGCGGACCTCAGGAACAGGGTCCACGGGATCAGCGCCGGGCTGAGTCCGGCCCAGGCGCTCGGCCTGCAGCTCGAGCTCTCCCTCGAGCGGGCCGACAACCTCGAGACGGGCCGGACCGACGAGACGCGGCGCCTCGGCGTGAGCGTCACGTGGCAGCCCCTGAAGGACACGAGCCTCCTCGTCAACGCCTCCACGACGCTGGGCCGGGACGAGGCCCGCACGAGCGAGAACGACAGCGGGGAGCTCGCCGCCGAGCTCTCGCAGGGCTTCCGTCTCGGGAAGCTCCTCGCGCTCTCGGCGGAGGGGACACGGGGGCGGGCCTTCGTCCGGTACACGAGCCGCCGTTCGTCCTCCTTCGACAGGACCTTCGGCTTCGACAGCAGCACGTCCGGCTGGCAGTGGAACACCGGCGTCTCCCTCTCGCTCTTCTGAGGTCACGATGAAGCACCGTCGCTCCGGACAGCTCCTCGCCTCGCTGCGGCTCGCCTTCGCCTCCGCCGCGCTCGCCCTGCCGGCCGCCGCCATCGAGCGGAGCCCGACCGGGGTCAACGTGAACTCCCAGGGCGCCACGACCGTGTTCATCACGTTCGGGGGCCTCCGGAACCAGGTCCCCGCGGAGGCCTTCTGGTGCGGCGAGCTCGTGCCGGCCGCGCCCGCGATCGGCCAGGCGTGCCGCCCCGGGACGATCTTCGGCCGCCTGCCGCTGCGCTACGACCTCTCGAGGTCCACGAGCCCGGCCTCCTTCACCGACGTCATGTCGATCCCTCCCAACGTGGCGCGCCGCGCCTACGACGCCGCGCTCGGAGGCGCGACGTCGACGTTCTTCTACGTCCGTCGGTTCGTGAGCACTGCGGGCGGCCCCGACGAGTTCGTCGCGGTGACCTGCCGGCTGGCGGGAGGCGGGGCGCGGACGCCGCTCGCGCTCCTCGACGTCCAGCTCCGCTTCGACGGGAACAACCCTGTCACGCAGCTCGCCGCCGGGCAGGCGCCGCCCCGTCTCTTCGCCGACGTCGTCTACAACGGCTCCGGCCGGCTGAGGGGCCGCTGGGAGGTGGTCCTCCCCGGCGACGATCTGCCGACTTCGCAGGACCTTCTCCCCGAGGGGAGCCTCCCCGTCGAGCAGCGTCCGTTCCAGAAGCGCTATACGCAGGTCGGGACCTTCAACGAGCAGCTTCCTCCGACCGGCAAGGCGCGCATCCCCGGACCCGATCCGGCGCGGCTTCCCGCCGGGGTGGAGGGGCTCTACCAGGTTCTCCTCCGGGTCGAGGCCTCGGACGACAAGGACGGGGATTCGGACCTCGCCGCCGCCGGAGCCGGTCGGGGCGTCGTCCACTCGGGGGGGCTGGCCGGCTTCCCGCTGCCCGTCCTGCGCTACTACGTCGGCTCCGCGCGGGACCTGGCGAACCCGGACGCCGGAGGGGGGCCGGCCCACCTGCTTCCGGCTGGGGGCGCCCGCGTCGACGGCTCGAGCCCCGTGACGTTCTCGTGGGCCGCAGTGCGGCAGGCGGCCTTCTACCGCTTCGAGCTGCGCGACGCCGGTCAGGCGGTGCTCCTCTCCGCGCTTCTCCAGCCCGGCGTCGAGAGCTACCGGACACCGAGCTGGCTGAAGGAGAAGGCGCCCCCCGGCCGGCTCGAGTGGCGCGTCACCGCCCTCGACGTCGAGGGGAGCGCGATGAACGACAGCGGCTGGCGCGGGCTCGAGTGGGGCGCGAGCCGGCCCACGGCGCCCGACGAGCAGAACCGATAGGTCCAGGCGAAAGGAAGGAACGACATGAAGAGAACCCCGATGCCACGGTCCACGGCCTGCGTCGTCGTGAGCCTCGCCGCGCTCGGAGCGCTCGCCGCTTCGCACCCCGCCGCCGCCCAGGGCCCGGGAAGAGGCGGAGGACGGCCGGGAGAACGGCAAGGCGGCCCGCCCGAGAGCGCGACGGTCGTCGCGTTCGTCGACTCCTCGACCCTCGTCCGCGACATGGCCCGCCGGCAGGTCACTGTGGGCGGGCAGGCCGTGTCGAAGATCGTCGTGCCCGCGCGCTACTGCTCGGGTCTCGCCCCGAACGGGTCGAAGAGTCTCACCCTCCCCGACATCCGCTGGGGGCTCCGTACGACGACGCCCGTCGCGGCCCGGAGGACGAGGGCCACGCTGAGCTGGCCCGGGCAGCCGCGGAGGGACGAGGTGCTCGCCGACGGAATGCCGGGGAGCTCCGAGCGGGCGTTCACGTTCACGCGCCCCGGGCCCCGGTCGATCCGCGTGACCCTCCTTCCGACGGGCGGCGGGACCCAGGTCGCGCCCGGCGACGGGTCCGTCCGGACGATCGGGGGCTCGGTCCGGCCCGCTCCCTCCCGGGGGACGGGGATCGTCGACGGGACGTCGAACACGGCGATCGTCGGAGAGGCGTCGCAGCCGGGCTCGACCCCCGGAGCTCGGGACGGCTCCTCGAACACCGTGGCGATCGGCGAGACGCGCGCCGGCTCGACGGTCTGCGTCTCCGACGTCTTCGTCCAGGACCCGCCGGTCGAGGTCCGCGTCGACGTCGCCGGGCCGCAGGGCCAGGGCGGTGCCGATCGCCGGAGCACGTTCTGAACGGAGCCGAGGGGACGGAAGGCCGTCCCGTCCGAAGTGGATCCGGGGGCCCCGCGGAACCCGGCGGGCGAAGCCCCGGGCAGCGAAAGAGGAGCCGACGATGACGAAGCACCCCCCGTCCCTCAACTCACCCTGGCGAATGGGCCTCGCGACGGCTGGCGTCGGCGCCCTGCTCGTCCTCGCCGCGCCGCGCGCCGGGGCACAGCTCTCTCCGCAGTCGCCGCGGACGCTCCAGCCGACCCCTCGCCCTGGCGGGCTCACGTCGGCGCAGTCCGACCTCGTGCCCGTCTTCGACGAGTCGACCCTCGTGAGGTACATGAGGCAGGAGCTGGTCCGGGTCTCCCCCGACGGCCGGAGGGAGCTCAAGACCGTGCTTCCGTCCTCGCACTGCGCCGGCCTCTCGCCGGGCTCCTCCAGGCAGACGAGGCTGCCGGACTTCCGGTACGGGGTGAAGAACGAAGCTCCGCGGTCGGTCGCCGGGATTCCGGTGGGCGACGTCCAGACGCCCTTCGTGGCGCTCCTCCAGATGCTGGAGCACTCGTTCGGCCACCAGGAGACGGTGTCCCGCATCAGCCCGGGGCAGACGATCCTGTTCACCGCGCCGCGCCGCGCGCCGACCACCGTGCAGGTCACCGCGTTCCAGGTGCCGGCCCGGGTCCGGACGAGCTCGCCCTCACCCACGCCCCAGCCCGGTTCGACGGGCGTCATGGTCCCTCGCGATCCCCTGCCGAGCGCGGGGGACGCCGCCCACGTCGCGTGCGTCGCGGACGTCTTCGTCAAGGACCCGCAGGTCCACGTCCACGCCGACCCGGACCGGAAGGTGAAGGAGACGAACGAGGAGAACAACCGCAGGCCCTTCTGAGCCGGTCGCGCGAGCCGGCCCGGTCGCGGCCCCGAACCGAGTCAACGGGAGGGTCCGTCCGCCGCGAGGCGAACGGCCTCTCCTTTCCTTCCACCGATGGAGCAGCACGCCGATGACCACGGGACACCGCACGATCCACCTTCCCTTCGCCGCCCTCGTCCTGACTCTCTCGGCGGGACCGGCGGCGGCGGGGATCACGGGAATCTCTGCCCACGGGAGGTCCTTCGCGCCCTCCGCCGAGGTCCCCGTCTTCGTCGACGCCGCGGAGAGGACGAGGCTCGTCGTGAAAGGCCCGCTCATGGACCTCGCGACGGGGACCTCCTCTTCCGACTCGAGGTACTCGGTCTCTCTCGGCCGCCGGATCCCGGGCGGCAGCAGCTCGATCGAGGTCCTCGTCGGAGTCTCCGACGCGGTCCGCGACGGAGACGGGTCGACGATCCGGATCCACTTCGTCGTCGGCGAGGAGAGGATTCGCGTCAGGACGTTCCGGTCGCGGATCGACAGGATGGAGATCGAGCCTCCGAGGGCGGGCGAGAGGTTCCTGAAGGGCGAGAAGGTGTTCCTGCTGCTGCACGGCGAGGGACTCGACCGCGTCGACTCGAAAGGCGCCGCCGCGGTGATGCTGCGGGCGGCCGCGGGGAACCTCTGCAGGATCGAGGGGCCGCTCGCCCCCGGCTCGACGGCGACGCGGGCGGCCTTCCGGCTCGAGCTCCTCGGGACGGGCTCGCTCTCCGTGACGAAGGACTGGTTCCGCGACGCGCGCCACCAGAGCCCCGTCGGCGAGGCCCTCGTTCGCGGGAACCCGCGCCCCGTCCGCCTGACGATCGAGGCCGGACCCCCGCTCGTGCGGCGGCCGGCGGGCTGACGCCGCGGCGAGGCCGTTCGCCAGGCCCCCGCTCTCGAGGGAGGCCGGGTGACGAGACGCCCGGGCTCGAGGTTCCGTGCTTCGGAGGATTCCGACACCAGTCTTGATGCCGGCCGGCTCCCGGCGGCGCCCGGCGGATCCGAAACCCGATCCGCACCGTCGCCCGGAGAGGCCCCTTTTATTCGAATGAGGATGGACCGAATGAGATACCCCTCTTCCTGCCGGACGATCGCCGCCTTCTTCCTGCTGTCGGCCTGCCTACCGGCCTCCGCCGTCATCGACAGGATCGAGCAGGCGGGGTGCCCGACCCGGCGGCCGAACGAGACGATCACCCTGCGCAACGCCCCGAACGGCCCGGACCGGCTGTGGGTCTACGGGCTGGGCGTCGACTTCGCGAGCCGCGTCACGGTCACGGGCATCGAGCGGGTGACCGCGATGATCGTGCGCCGGAGGGGGGGGCTCGGATCGGCGGTGGAGGTCCGCTTCTCGATCCCGCCCGACGTTCGGGACGGCGACGAGGGGAGGGTGACGCTCCACTATCCGCTGGGAGAGGACACGTTCCGGATCCGGACGCTCTCCCGCCCGCAGGTCCGCTCGATCGAGATCGACAAGACCAAGCTGGTCTCCGAGCCCTTCTACACCATCAGGGTCGGCGACGAGCACACGTTCACCGTGACGGGGACGGACCTCGCGAACGTGACGTTCCGGCCCAGCGAGGAGATGAGGGCGGCCACCTCCTTCCGCGTCGAGTCGCAGGACGACGGCCGGATGCGCATCCGCTTCCGGGCGCTTCGCCCCGGACGCTTTTTCGTCACGACCAACCACCTCCGGACGGGCGGGCCGGCGTGCCTCGACTTCGGAGTCGTCAGCCTGCCGACCGCCGTCGGGCGGACCGTGGTCATCGAGCCGTAGCACCGTCTCGGGCCGCGTTCGACGACCCGCCCGCCGAGGGCGCGGCGTTTCACCGCGCGCCGGCCCCCTTCGCCGGAACGGACCGCATCGAAGGCGGATTCGACATCGAAAGGACGTCACCGATGAGAGCTCACCGCACCTTCGTCCTTCTTCTCGCGGCCCCGCTCGTCGCGTTCGCCTCGCCGGCGCGGGCGGTCATCGACAGGATCGAGCAGCCGCTGTGCGGAGACCGGCGGCCGACCGAGACCGTCGAGATGCGCCACCACGAGCACCTCGACTTCCTCTGGATCCACGGATTCGGCGTCGACCTCGCGCAACGGGTCGCCGTCACGGGGATCGCGGACGTTCGTGCCTCGCTCGGGCGCCGGAAGGGAGGGATCGGCTCGGCGATCGAGCTCCGCTTCACGATCCCTCCCGACGTGCGGGACGGCGCCGAGGGGAGGGTGACGCTCCACTACCCGCTGGGCCAGGACTCCTTCCGGATCAGGGTCCGCTCCCGCCCGCAGGTCGACTCGATCACCGTCGACGCGCCGCCCTCCGGCCCCGTGTTCGTCCTTCGGCCGGGTCGCGAGTACACGGTGACCGTGCGCGGCCGGGCCCTGGCGAACCTCGAGTTCCGGCCGAGCGACGACACGAGTCGTCTCGCGTCGTTCCGGGTCGAGTCCCGGGACGGCAACCAGATGCGCATCCGCCTCCGGGCGCTGCGGACGGGCAGCTTCGACATCTCCAGGGCCCATTTCGGCTATCCCGGCCCGCGGTGCATCGACTACGGGATCGTCGCCCCGCCGAGCCTCGACCACCTGCAGCTGGTCCTTCGCGAGTAGCCCCCCTGCGCGGCCGCCCGCTCGCCGGCCGACCGGCCTCGCGTGCCGGGGTGTCGCGCGCGGCGACCCGGTCCGCTCGCTCCGCGCTCGCGAGGGCGCCCGCCGCCGATCCCCCTCCGCCCGGCTGGCGTCGCGTGCGGCACGGAGGACTGCGATGACGAAGCGATGGAGGAACCCGGCCGCCGCTGCGTTTCTCGGTTTCGCCACGGCGGTCTCGGCCGGGGAGGGTGGCGCAGTACGTCGCGCGGTCGGGGCCCGCGGCCCCGGGCGTCCACGCGCAAGGAGGAGCGGGCCGGACGGGGTCGCCCCCGCCCGGCCCGCCGTCGCGCGGGAGCCTAGAAGACGTACCGGGCTGCGAACTGGTAGGTCCGCGGCCTGTAGTTGATCGACAGGCTCGTGAGCCCTCCGAACGTCGAGGTCGAGGACCAGTCGCTGACGGGCGTCCCGAACTGCGCCCGGTTCAGGAGGTTGTAGACCTCGCCGCGGAGGACGAGCTGGTGCCCCGCCCACGGGAGGTAGACCGTCTTGTAGAGGCCGAGGTCGATGTTGAAGAGGCTGTCCATCCGGAACTGGTTCCGCTTCACGAGGTCGTTCACGGAGTCCTCGGGCGTCGACCTGCGGAACGCGCCGAGCGGAAGGTCCGCCTTGGACGTCGTCGGGTCGTCGATCGTCTTTCCGAGGACGGACGTGTCGACGACGATCGGGCGGTTCTCGGAGAAGCCGTCCCAGTCGATGTCGCCGCCGCCGCCGTCGACGACGGTGAAGGGGGTCCCCGTCGCGAAGCGGATCGTCGCCGCGAGCTTCCAGCCGCCGAGGAGCTGGCCGACGACGTCGCGCCGCTCGCGGTAGAAGGGGAGGTCGTAGCTTCCGAGGAGCGTGACGCGGTGACGCGTGTCGAAGCGCGAGTAGCCGTAGGCGAACTCGTCGTTCGGCCCGGTGATGTTCACGTCGCCCGAGCCGAGGTTCGTCGCGTCGGAGCCGGTGTCGAGCGTCTTGCCGAAGGTGTACGAGAGCTGGCCGGAGAAGTCGCGCGTGAAGCGCTTCTGCAGCTCGAGCTGGAACGCGTTGTAGTTCGAGTAGTTCTCGTTCGAGACCATCAGGTTCGTCGTGTAGCGCGGGTCGGGCCGCCGCTCGTTGTAGCGGGGGACGCGCCGGCTGATCTCGTTCGGCGCGATCGGGACCTTGTTCGGGCACTCCGCGTTCACGTTCACGCCCGGGATGTAGCCCGTCCCGGCGCACTTCCAGTCGGCCGCGACCTTGTTGATGAGGACGCCGCGGAGGTCCGGCGCGCCCGCCGCGGGCGCGTTGAACGGGTGGTCGACGACGACGATCCCGCCCTGCGCGGGCGTGATCGAGAGGTTCGTCGGCGTGTACTTCAGGAGGTCCTTCCCGTGGTTGCCGACGTAGCTGAGCCGCATCGTCGTCTCCCAGGGGAGCTTCCGCTCGAAGCTCACGTTCCACTGGTAGACCTGAGGCATCTGGAGGTCGGGGTCGACCTCGAGGATCGAGATCCGCGTCGTCGGCGTCACGCCCGGCGTGAAGACGAAGCCGCCCGACGGGTCGGCGAGGTTCGTCTGGTTCGTGAAGGAGAGGAGCGCCGCGTAGGGCGGGTTGAAGCGGAGGTTCGCGCCGCTCTGGGAGAAGATCGACTGGAAGATCCGGCCGTGGTAGATGCCGAAGCCGCCGCGGATCGAGGAGTTCCCCGGTCCGCCCGTGAGCGCCTTCCAGAAGCCGCCGTCGGCGTTCGGCACCCAGGCGACGGCGACGCGCGGGTCGACGTAGAAGTTGTCGTCGAAGCCGTAGACGACGCGGTCCTCCTTCTCCTCCGGCGCCTTCACGTACTCGAGGCGCGCGCCGAGGGAGACGTTGAGGGAGTCCGCGACCTGCCACTGGTCCTCGACGTAGGCGTTGTACTCGCTGGCCCGGTTCTCGAGGTAGAAGTTGCCGTACCCCTTCTGGTAGGTCGAGACGCAGCCGTCGAGCATCGCGGCGTACGACGTCGCGTACGTCACGCCTCCGCAGGCCGGGCGGAAGATGTAGTAGCCGCGCGAGAAGTTGTCCGCGATGTCGTCGAGCTGCTGGAAGCGGAGGTCGACCCCCGCCTTGACGTAGTGGCGGGTCCCGAGCATGCCGTAGAGGTTGTAGACGACCTGGTGGTCCGTCTGGTGGCGGTTGATCGGGTAGGACCCCGCGTTCCCGATGATCGCCCCCGAGTAGGACGACGGGGTGAAGCGGATGATCGGCGTGTCGTTCCCGGCGGCGATCCCGACGTTCGTCGCGCGGAGCCCGAGGCCGTAGCGGAACTCGCCTGAGAAGGCGCCTCCGAAGACCTGCGTCCAGGTGAGGCCGACGTTCACCTGCTTGTGGTTCTGGAGGGCGTTCTCCCCGAGGACGATGTCCTCCGTCTCGCGCCGGTTCCGGGTGTACTGGTAACGCGCCGTGACGTGGTGCGCGGAGACGGGCTCCCAGTCGAGGCGGAAGGAGTAGTCCTTGTCGGGCCAGTCGATGTTCTGGAGCGTCGCGTAGGTCCGGGCGCTCAGGTTCGGGCTGTTCGGGACGGCGCCCTGCGGGTAGCGCGCGAGGACGCTCTGGATGAAGGCCCGGTTCTCCGGGGTGTCGTTCCCGCGGGTGAGCCAGGGGGACGCGATCTCCGAGTCGAGGAAGAGGTCGCGCGCGTAGTTCTGCTCGCCCGCGTAGTCGATGTGGTCGAAGCTGAGGAAGCCGAAGAGCTTGTTCTGGAGGATCGGGAACCCGGCGACGAAGCCGTACTCGGTCCGCTCGTTCTTCGGCTTCGGCGTCGACTTCGAGAAGTAGCTCTTCTCGTTCCACTCGCCGTCCTGGAAGTAGCCGAAGGCCTCGCCCTTCACGTCGTTCGTCCCCGACTTCGTCTGGACGAGGACGACGGCGCCGTAGCCGCGGCCGAACTCCGCGCTGTAGCTGTTCGTGAGGACCTGGAACTCCTTGATCGTCGCGAGGGAGACGCCCTGGCGGTTCTGGTTCTCGGAGGCGTCGTCGTTGTTGACGCCGTTGATCTGGAACGTCGCTCCGCGCGTCCCGGTGCCGTTGAAGTTGATCGACGACCCCGAGGAGAGGGTCGGGTTGTTCTGGCCGGAGACCGGGTTCTCCTGGAAGCCCGTGAACGTCTCGGCGAGGGAGAGGAAGCTCCCCTGGCTGAGGGAGGGCTTGTCCTGGATCTGCTCCGTCGTGAGCGAGCCCTTGATCTCCGCGTTCACCGTGTTGATCTGGGGCGTCTCCGCGACGACCTCGACGTCCGCCGCGACGCGCTGGCTGAGGGTGAAGTTCGCGATGGCCGTGCTGTTGAGCGAGACCTCGACCCTCTCGCGCGCCGCGGCGCCGAAGAGCGCGAGGGAGACCGCCACCCGATAGGTGCCGATCTGGAGGAGCGGGACGACGTAGGCGCCGCGCACGTTCGTCACGACGACGCGCTCGAGGCCCGTGTCGCGGTTCTTCACCGTGACCGTCGCCCCGGGCAGCGGCCCGCCCGAGGTGTCCGTGATCGTGCCCTGGAGCGTCCCGGTGACCGTCTGTGCGTCAACGACGGGGTACGCGAGCAGGATGGGGACGAGGAACACGAGGGTGGCCGTGACCCGAAGTAACCGGCTTCGCATGGAACCTCCTGTGGTTCGGAATTCTGCCCCTTTCCGCGCCCGCCGGCGGGACGGAACGGTCGTTTCGCGTGTCGGCATTCCCGCCCCGGGCGGTCCTGATTGCGTTCAGACTCCCTCCCCGTGCCGCGCCCTCCGGTCGCCCGCGGCTCCCCTTGACGCCGCGCGGGACGGGGCCGATCGTGGCCGCCCCTTCGGAGGTGATCCCGTGACGAGACGCGAAATCGCTCCGACCGCTCTCCTCGCCCTCCTCGCCCTCCTCGCGCGGAACCGCGCGTTCGCCGCGGACGCGGCGCCGCCGGCCGGCGCGCTCGCCCGCGACCCGCGCGTCGTCCAGTCCCTCTCGCTCCTGACCGCCTGGTTCGACGCGGAGCAGGCTCACCGGCGGCTCCCGGGCGTCTCCCTCGCGGTCGTGAGGGACCAGGAGCTCCTCTACGCGCGCGGCTTCGGGTACGCCGACCTGGAGACGAAGAGCCCGGCGACGCCGCAGACGATGTACTCGATCTGCTCGATCTCGAAGCTCTTCACGAGCGTCGCGGTGATGCAGCAGCGGGACGCGGGGAGGCTCCGCCTCGACGACCCGATCTCGAAGCACCTGCCCTGGTTCTCGATCGGCGGGATGCCGGACGGCGCGCCGCCGGTGACCGTTTTCGGCCTCCTGACGCACTCCTCGGGCCTCCCGCGCGAGTCGGACGTCCCGTACTGGACCGGGCCCGGCTACCCCTTCCCGCCGGCGAAGACGGTCCGCGCGAAGGTCGGCGAACAGGAGATGCTCTACCGCCCCGAGACGGTCTTCCAGTACTCGAACCTCGGCCTGACGCTCGCGGGGGAGGTCGCCGCCGCCGCGGCCGGGAAGCCCTGGGCCGAGCTCGTGAAGGCCGGGATCCTGGGTCCGCTCGGGCTGACGGGGACCGAGGTCGAGCACCTCGATCGCTGGCGCGGAAACCGCCTCGCGACGGGCTATACCGCGCCCCGCAGGGACGGGACGCGGGAGAAGGTGCCGCCCTACGAGGTCCGCGGCATCGGTCCGGCCGCCGGGATGACCTCGACGGTCGAGGACCTCGGCCGGTTCGCCTCCTGGCAGCTCCGCCTCCTCGGCACCGGGAAGACGGAGCTCCTCGACGTCGACTCTCTGCGCGAGATGCAGCGGGTCCAGTTCATGGACCCCGCCTGGAAGCTGAGCTGGGGGCTCGGCTTCCAGGTCTGGCGGAGCGGCGAGAAGACGTTCGTCGGGCACAACGGCTACTGCCCCGGCTACCAGAGCCAGCTCCTCGTCCAGACGGACGAGAAGCTCGCGACGGTCTTCATGACGAACACGAACGGGATCGACGCGCAGCGCTACGCGCAGACGGCCTACGACGTCGTCGCCCCGGCCGTGAAGAAGGCGCTGGAGGACCCGAAGGGGGCGCAAGCGCACGAGCCGTCCTTCGCGCGCTACGCCGGGCGGTACGACAACTGGCTCGCCGGCGAGGCGAACGTCTTCCCGTGGGACGACGGCCTCGCGCTCCTCCCGACGCCCTCCGAGAAGCCGCTCGAGGCGCTCGTGAAGCTGAAGCCCGCCGGGGAGCACCGGTTCCGGCGGCTCCGCGACGACGGCTCGCTCGGAGAGGAGGTCCGCTTCGAGGTCGACGCGGAAGGCCGCGCCGTCCGCCTCTGGCGCTTCAGCAACGCGATGGAGCGGGCCGCGGACCCGCTCCCGGAGAAGTAGCGGAGGACCGCCCGGCCGGCGGAGGTCGCCCCGCCTCCCCCGCCAGGCCGGTCGCCCCGCGCCAGGCGCCCGCTGCCGCCGCCGCGTCCGGCGTGCCGGCGCGGTCTACCTTCTCGTCCCGACCGTCGCCCGGAGCAGCCGGAGCCGCACGTCCAGCTCCTCCGGCGTCATGTGGGCGTACTTGGCGGGGAGGAGGCGGCGGCTACTGGCCTCGAAGACGGCGAGGAGCTCCATGTACTCGAGGAGCTCGGCGTCGCGCGAGGGGAAGTAGTCGGTCGCCGCCTTCACGAAGTGCTCCGCGGTGACGGGCGCGTCGCCCCCCGCCTCGCGGGCCGCGTCGTCGTTCGCCATCAGGACGACCGCTTCGACGTCGGCGTTGCTGTAGCCGACGAGCTTCGCCGAGAAACCCTCGCGGATCGTCGCGAGGTCGACGTCGCTCTTCAGCCTGTTCTTCCTCACGAGGGCCTTCGCGACCGCCTCGACCTCCTCGGGGGTCTGCGAGTAGAGGAACGGGATCTTCCGGTCGAGCCGCCCCGCGCGCTTGAGGTCGACGTCCAGCTTGTCCGGGCGGTTCGTCATGACGAGGAAGAGGATCCGGCCCCGGTTCTGGGTGTCGGACATGAACTCCTTGATCCGCGCGATGACGCGGCTCGAGGTGCCTCCGTCCCCCTCGCCGTCGGTGTTCCCGAAGGCGCGGTCCCCCTCGTCGATGATGACGACGACCTGCCCGATCGCCTTGATGACCGTCAGGATCCGCTCGAGGTTCCCCTCGGTCGCCCCGACCCACTTGGAGCGGAAGTTCTTCAGCTTGATCGTCGGGAGGCCGCACTCCTTCGCGAAGGCCTCGGCGACGAACGTCTTCCCCGTCCCCATCGGGCCGGTGAAGAGCATCCCCATCGGGACGCGGCTCCGGCGCCCCTCTCGAATGTTGTCCGCCAGGACGAGGAGGTCCTTCTTGACCTCCTCCATCCCGCCGACGACGGAGAAGTCGTGGCCCGGCTCGACGAACTCGACGAGGCCGAAGCACTCCCGCTCGAGGATCTCGCGCTTCCTCCGCGAGATGAGGCGGTCGACCTCCTTGCGCGCCCGCTCGGCGGCGTCCGCGGCGGCGGCGACGGCCGGGTCGGCGGCGCCGGGGGCGAGGAGGGCGCGGATCTCGTCGCGCGTGAGACCCGCGGTGAGCTGCGAGAGCTTCTTCGCCCGCTCGGCCGCGTCGGCGGCGGTGCCGAGGAGGCCGGCGATGAACGCCTCGCGCTCGGAGCGGTCCTCCTCGGCAGGAGGCGGCGGGGCGAGGATCGCCTCGATCTGGAGGAGCTTCAGGCCGGCCGTCAGGTCGGCGTAGCGCTCGGCCTCCTTCTCCGAGAGGCGCGGGTCGACGATCCGCGCGGCAGCGCGGCGCGTCTCGCGGTCGGGCATCGGGACGTCGACGACGGCGACCTTCGGGTTCGAGACGAGCTTCGGGGAGAGCTCGGCGAGGTTCTCCGCGACGAGGAGGACGACGTTGTCCTGCTTCTCGATCTGCGGGAGGAACGACCAGCGGTGGAGCGTGACGATCGACGCACGGTCGAGGTCCCCCTGGAACGACGGGTCGCCGGAGGGGGCGATCGTCTCGGCGTACTCGACGACGACCCCGACCTTCCGCGAGGTGACGAGGAGCCGTTCGATCCCGGCGAGCGCCTTCTCGCGCGGCGCCTCGCGCATCAGCTCGGCCTGCGCCTCCGCCTCCTTCGCCTTCTTCGGGAACCGCACGCCCGTCGCGAGGTTGTAGACGGCGATCGTGTCCCTCACGTCCTTCCAGAAGACGTCCGTCAGGAACTCGGTCAGCGGCTTCAGCGCGCCGTCGACGAGGACGAGGTCGTGGACGTTGCCGTGAAGGACGAAGAGGACCGCCTCGTTCCTCAGGTAGCGGCGGCGGAGGTCTTCGGCCCAGGGGGGGAGGATGCGGACGTCGGCCATTCGGGGCTCCTCGGGAGAAGGGTTCGGGAAGGGTCTTTCCCGGCTCGGACGGCGCGGAGTCACGGGCGGCTCCGTCGTGCTCGCGCTCAGGGATTGCCGAGGCCGGTTGCCTCGAGCATCGCCTCGGTGTCGCGGGCCGACTGCTTGATCGCCTCGACCCCCTCGAGGAGCTCGTCGAGCTGCCCCGAGAGCTCCTTCGGCGACTGCATCGTGACGATCTGGTCCGCGATGAGCTGGAACGTGTTCTCGATCAGGTCGAGCTGGCCGCGGGCGACGCCGAGGTAGTGGTCGATCTCCCGCATCCGCTCCTGGCGCTTCACGACGATCGCGAGGTTCCGCTGCGAGATCTCGGTCCGCTGGTCCTCCGGGTCCCCCCGTCGGACCTCGGCCGCGTAACGCTCGACGTCCCGCTCGAGCGCCCGCGCGTCGACGGAGTCGAGGTAGGAGCGGTAGCGGGCGCAGGTGAGGGCCATCTCGACGAAGGCGTCGACGAGGCGGTCCGTCTTCACGAGCTCGCCCCGGAGGAGCTCGCCCGTGAAGGTCGGGTTCTGCGCGGCGAGCCGTTCGATCTCCCTCCGCCGCGCGACGAGCGCCTCGACCCTCTCCCGGTCGTGCTCCGGGAGGACGGCGATCCGTTTCCTCCGCTCCTCGGCCTCGATCGCCTCGCGGAGCTTCGCGAAGCGCGGGTCCCAGAGGAGGTGGCGGAGGCGCTTGCTGTCGGGGGCCCAGAGGAGCCAGAGCGCCTCGAGGCCGAGGGCGCCGAGGATCGGCAGCGGGTTCAGCGTCAGGACCGAGGCCGCTGCCGCCCCGCCGAGGAGCGAGAGGTTGTACGGGTTGAGGAACGCCGCCCTCAGGTACGACGGCGACTCCCCGAAGGCGGTGTCGGCGGCCCTCCCCCGGAGGAGGTCGACGGCCGTCTCCTTCGCGGCGTCGCGCACGGCAGGCGAGACCCCGGAACGGGCCGCAGGCCTCTGCGCCGCCCTGGTCCGGGGGACCTGCTGCTCCGCCACGGCTCCCGTCCTACCCCGCCGGCTGCGGAGCGTAGAGCATGTCGAGGAGCCTCTTCTCGATCGCCCGGAACTCGTCCGTCGACTTCAGGTGGACGTCCCGCTCCGAGAAGGCCGGGACGTCGACCCGGTGGAGGATCCGGGCGGGACGCGTGGAGAGGACGTAGCAGGTGTCGGCGAGGTAGACCGCCTCGGAGACGTCGTGCGTGACGAAGAGGATCGTGTTGTCCTCGACCCGCGAGACGTCGAGGAGGAGCCCCTGCATCCCCCACCGCGTCATCGGGTCGAGGGCGCCGAACGGCTCGTCCATGAGGACGACGCGCGGCTTGTTCACGAGCGTCCGGGCGATCGCGACCCGCTGCTTCATCCCGCCCGAGAGGTCCTTCGGGAAGCGCTTCGCGAAGTCGAGGAGGCCGACCTCCTTCAGGACCTCGCGGGCGCGGTCGCCCCGTTCCTTCGGCGGGACGCCCCGGAGCTTCAGACCGTACTCGACGTTTTCCTGGACGGTGAGCCAGCCGAACGAGGTGTAGGCCTGGAAGACCATCCCGCGGTCCTGCGACGGTCCGCCGATCGGCTGCCCGTCGAGGAGGACCTCCCCCTTCGTCGGCGGGAGGAGGCCGGCGACGGCCTTGAGGATCGTCGACTTGCCGCACCCCGAGGGGCCGAGGAAGACGACGATCTCGCCGGCGCCGGGCTTGTCGGCGATGTCGAACGAGACGTCGCGGACGGCCTCGGTCCTCTCCCCTCCCCGCCCGACGTACGTGACGGAGAGGTCCTTCACCGAGAGACGCGGGACGGGCGGCGCGACGGCGCTCACGCGTTCACCTCCCGCCAGCGGAAGAGGAGGCGCGAGAGGGAGGAGATGAGGAAGTCCGTCAGGAGGCCGATGCCGCCGATGACGAGGAGGCCGGCGAACGACCACGAGGCCTTCTGGTGCGTCCGGGCGAGCTCGACCATGTAGCCGAGGCCGTGCTCGGGGTTCACCGCCTCGGCGAGTATGACGTAGGTCCAGGAGATCGCGTTCATGACGCGGAAGGAGTCGAAGATCTCGGGGGCGGCGGCCGGGAGGAGGACCGTGCGGATGACCTGCCCGCGCGTGGCGCCGAGCGTCATCGCCGTCTGGACGTACTCCTCGGGGACCGCGCGGATCGCCGTGACGACGACCGGCAGGAGGTAGACGAAGACGCCGAGGAAGAGGAAGGCGATCTTCTGCTTCTCGTAGATCCCGAACCAGAGGATCAGGAGCGGGATGAAGGCCGAGATCGGCATGTAGCGGAGCGGCGCCACGATCGGCTCGAAGAGGCGGTTCACCGGGGTGAAGGCGCCCATGAGGACGCCGAGCGGGAGCGCGACCGCCGAGGCGATGAGGAAGGCGAGGGCGATCCGGCGCGTGGAGACGAGGATCGCCCGCCAGAGGTCGTGCTGGAGGAAGAGCTGGAGCGTGCCCCTCACGACCTCCGTCGGCGAGGGGAGGAAGTCGGCCGGGGCGAGGCCGCCGTAGCTCAGGACGCACCAGACGGCGAGGACGAGCGCCGGCATGACGAAGCCGAGGACGAGCGCCGTCCGCTTCGGGAGCGGCGCCCGGAGCGCGAAGAGTCCGCGGTTGCTCAAGCCATTCCCCTCCTGACCCGTCTGCCGGCGCGGGAGGCGCTCCGTCGCGCCTCTCGCATCCCGGTCCGGCCTACTGCGTCGCGAGGACGACCTTGATGTCCGTCCGGCGGTTCAGCTGCCGGCCCGCCTCGGTCGCGTTGTCGGCGACCGGGTTCGTCGAGCCGCGCCCGATCGTCTGGAACCGGCTCGCCTCGATGTTCGGGAAGTTCGTCAGGACGTAGTTCTTCACGGCGAGGGCGCGCCGCTCGGAGAGCGCCATGTTCGTCGAGGCCTTCCCCGTCGCGTCCGTGTTCCCCTCGACGCGGAGGTAGGTGTTCCCGAACGAGGTCATCGTCTCGCCGAGGGCGTCGAGGACGAAGAAGGAGCCGGGCATGATCTCGTCGCTGTTCGGCGTGAAGTGGATCTGGATCTGCTTGTTGATGATCGCCCGGTCCGACGCCGAGGGCGCCTTCGCGGCGACCTTCGGCTCCTCGACCTTCTGGGTCTGGTAGGCGGAGGCGAGCGCCCCGAGGAAGCGGGTGTCGGCCCAGTCCTTCGCGTCGACCGGCTTCGTGACGAGCCCCTTCTTCCGCCAGATGACGAACGCGGTGTCGAAGAGCGTCTCGTAGTGGGCCTTGCCTCCCGTCAGGCCGTAGAACTGGGCGTTGTCCGCGTAGGGGGTCAGCTTGAGGCCCGAGAGCATCCCGGAGACGGTCTCCTCGTCGAGCTTCAGCGCCTTGCCGACGACGTTGTAGGCGCCGGCCGGGTCGGCCTTCATCATCTCGATCCCGTCGAACCAGCCGTGCACGAAGTCGCGGACGGTCTCGGGGTAGGAGTCGATCAGGTCCTGCCGGGCGCAGAGGGTGTCCGCGATGATGTTCGTCGCGGCGGCGGTGGAGACGAGGATGTGGGCGTCGCTCCGCGCCTCGACGGAGGCGGAGAGGTCCGGCTCCCACGTCACGGCGGCGTCGACCTGCTTCGCCTTGAACATCGCGGCGGCGGCCGGCGCGTCCTGGGTGAAGACGATCCCCTTCTCGACGGCGGAGCGCTCCTCGGGGGTCAGGCCCGACTGCGAGAGGAGGTAGAGGAGGAGGAAGTGGGACGGCGTGAACTGCGTGCAGGCGACCTTCCTGCCGCGGAGGTCCTCGATCGACTTGATCGAGGCGAGGGAGACGATGCCGTCGCCGCCGCGGGACCAGTCCTGCAGGAGGATCGACTTCGCCTTCGTCCCCTGCTCGGCGAGGATCGACGCCTCGCGCGCCCAGTTGTCGACGGTGTTCCACATGACGTCGACGTCGCCCTTGCGGAAGGCCGCGAGCTTGGCGGCCGGGTCCTCCAGGAGGACGAACTTCACGTCGAGGCCGTACTTCCTCTTGTAGTAGGAGGTCGGGTTCGGGTCCATGCCGGCGTTGAAGACGACGCCCGGCGCGTGCCCGGCCCAGGTGTTGATCCCGACGACGAGCGGGCGGCCGAGCTTCCCGGAGCCCGCGAGCGCCGCGCCCGCGACCCCCTCGGAGCCCTTGCCGCGCTCGGCGTCGGCCGGGGCGTTCTTCAGGGCGTCGAAGTCGGCGGCGTCGACACCGGCCGTCTTCGCGGCGTCGCCGCCCTTGTCGGCGCCGGCCCACTTCCGGACGGTGTCGCCCTTGTAGTGCCAGAAGGCGTACCCGAGGACGCCGAGGACGACTACGGTGATGAAGAGCTTCGCGAACGGGGTCAGCTTCATGTCCCTCTCCCTGGCGAAGGGGACGCCCGCTCCGGCGCCGGATCGCGCCGCGGACCCCTCCGCGCGAAAAGCCCCCGGCCCCCTCGCGGAGGCCGGGCCGCTACATGGTCTTCTGGCCGGCGGCCGCCTGCGCGGCGGCCCGCTTGGCCTTCAGCTCGGCGAGCTGCTGCTTGGCCTGCACGTCGCCCGCCTGGGTCTTCAGCGCCGCGAGTCGCGAGTCGAGCGAGGTCTCGGAGAGCTCCTTGCCGAGGTTCGCGGCGGCGACCGTCGTCTTGATGTGGTCGCGCACGTTCTCGAGCGCCTTCACCTCGGCGTCGACCGAGAGACCGTCGAGCTGCTCCTGGATCTTCAGGCGCGCCTGGGCCGACTGCATCCGCGCGAGCATCGTGTCGCGCTCGGCCTTCAGCTTCTTGATCTCGCCCTGGACCTGCAGGAGCGAGCTCTTCGCCGATTCGGCGTCCTTGGAGGCGGTCTCCATGTCGGCCTTCATCTCGGCGACGTCGGCCTCGAGCTGGTTCTTCTTCTGGATCAGGATGACGGCGAGGTCGTCCTGCGCCGTCTCGACGGCCGCGTTCAGCTCCGCCTCGGTCTGGGCGAGCTCGCGCGTCGCCTTCTTCAGGCGCTCGTCGATGTCCTCCCGGCGCCGGATGATGGCCGCGGTCGCCGTCTTGAGCTTCGTGTACTTCTCCACCATCGAGTTGATGGCGTTCTCGTACGCGATCTCCGGGTGCTCCTTCTCGACGTCCGAGATCCAGATCGAGAGGAACCCCTTCCAGAGGTTCCCCAGCCGCGCGAAGAATCCGACGTTGGCCATGCTTCAGCCCTTCCTCTCGGACGCGGGGACCGGCTCGACGAGCTTCGGCGACTCCTTCACCACCCGCGCCACCTCCTCCTGCCCGAAGAACTCGAGGACCGTCTGGACCTCGAGCTTCCTCGCGTTACAGCTCGACTGTACGGCGGCCTGCTCCTGCAGTTTCCGGTCGAGGAGGGCGCGCGCCTCGGCGATCTTCTGCTCGTACCCGGCGACGATCTCCTGGACGCTGCGGGCCGTGTCGGCCGTCTCGGCCGCCGTCTTCCTCAGGTATCCCTCGAGCGCCTGGATCGACTCGACCCCCGCCTCGATGATCTTGTCGACGGGGACGCCGAACGCGTTGAGCGACGCCTCGACGATCTGCTTCTTCACCGCGGGGTCGGTCCCCGGCGGAAGCCCGCCGAGGAGCGCCTGCGCCTTCGCGAAGAGGTCGCGCTCGCCGGCGTCGACCCCGGCCGCGTCGAGGACCCCGTCGAAGTCGACCTGCCCGGCGACCGCTTTCGGCGGCTCCTTCACGAACGTGACGGGCGGCGGACCCGGGTCCGGCGCGACCGCCGCGTCCGCGGCGAGGTCCCCGGGCTCCACGGCGCCGGAGGCCTCCCCGCCTTCTTCCTTCACGACGAACCAGCCGAGGACGGTCGAACCCCAGTTCTTCTTGTCGCTCATAAACGGTTCCGAATTCGGGATCTTACCAAGCGCGCCGGACGGAATCCGCCCCCCTTGCGGAGCGTCGTAAAGTCGGCGGCGGGATGACGACGGGACACTACCTCCGGTCGATCGGGGACTTGAAGCGCCGCCTCGCGGACGCGGTCCCCCGGGAGCTCCTCCGGGAGCTCCATCGGCGGGAGCCTCGCCGCCACTTCGCGGTCGTCCTCCGCCAGGCGCTCCTCTTCGCCGCGGCGTTCGCCGCCGGCTGGGTCGTCGAGAGCCCCTGGGTCCGCCTGCCGGCCGCCGTCGTCCTCGGCTTCTGGGTCTTCGACGGGACGGTCCTCCTCCACGAGGTCGTCCACCGGGCGGTCTTCGAGCGGGACCGGCCGACGACCTACCGTCTCCTCGGCCTCCTCTACGCCCTTCCGTCGGGGCTCTCGCCGTCGCAGTTCACGCGCTGGCACCTCGACCACCACGCCGAGCTCGGCTCCCCCACGGAGGACCCGAAGCGGGCCCACCTCTCGCCGAAACGGAACTCCCGGCTCCTCAAGCTCCTCTACGCCACGCCCGCCCTCTTCCCGATCTACTTCCGCGCCGCGCGGACGGCGGCGGCCTCCTATCCGGAGGACCTCCGGCGCCGGATCGCCTTCGAGCGGCTCGCCGCGACGGCCCTCCACCTCGCCGTCGCGGCCGGGATCGCGCTCCTCGGCGGCTGGGAGCGGCTCCTCTGGCTCTGGGCGGTCCCGGTCTTCCTCGTCTTCCCGCCCGTCTTCACGCTGAACCGCCTCGGCCAGCACTACGACGTCGTTCCCGGGGAGCCGGCGAAGTGGGGGACCCGGATGGCCCCCTCGCGGGTCTGGGACTTCGCCTGGCTCTGGTCGAGCTACCACCTCGAGCACCACTACTTCCCGACGGTCCCGTTCTACCGGCTCCGCGAGCTGAACGCCGCGCTGACCCCCTTCTTCGCGCGCGAGGGGATTCGCGAGCGGCGCTACCGCGACCTCCTCCGGGACTGGCTCGTGCGGAACCGCCCCCCCCACGCCGACTGGAGCCTCCCGGAGCGGCCCCCCGGAGGGCCCGACGCGTCCGGGCGAGCCTCCGCGGACGGGGTGTAATAGACTCGCCGGCCCCCTATGCCGGAAAACGCAGGACGGATCCTCGTCGTCGACGATGAGCCCTTCGCCCGGACCGTCGTCCGGCGGATGCTGGAGCTCGACGGCTGGAGCGTCTCGGAGGCCCGGACGACGAAGGAGGCCCGCGAGCTCCTCGGCCGGGAGCCCGAGCCCGTCGCCCTCCTCCTGGACGTCCTCCTCGACGGCGAGAGCGGGCTCGAGTTCCTCGAGCGCCTCCGGGAGGAGGGCTCGCTCGTCCCCGTCATCGTCATGACGGCGATGGAGGACGTCGAGACCGCCGTCCGCGCGATGAAGGGGGGCGCGTACGACTTCCTCGTGAAGCCGGTGACCCCCGAGCGGCTCCGGACGGGGCTGAAGCACGCCGCCGAGCGCCGGGCCCTCCTCGACGAGAACCGCGACCTCAGGAAGCGGGTGAGGCAGGAAGCGTTCGGCCGGACGCTCGTCGGCGAGAGCCCGGCGATGAAGGCGCTCTTCGCCGAGATGGAGCGGGTCGTCGAGACGGACATCGCCGTCTGCCTCCTCGGCGAGACGGGGACGGGCAAGGAGCTCGTCGCCCGCTGGCTTCACGAGAACGGCCCGCGCGGGAAGGGCCCGTTCGTCGACATCAACTGCGCCGCGATCCCCGAGACGCTCATCGAGAGCGAGCTCTTCGGTCACGAGAAGGGGGCCTTCACCGGCGCCGCGGCCCGGCACAGGGGGAAGCTCGAGCAGGCCGACGGCGGGACGCTCTTCCTCGACGAGCTCGGGGAGATGGCCCACCCGACTCAGGCGCGGCTCCTCCGCGTCCTCCAGGAGAAGACGCTCGTGAGGGTCGGCGGGAGCGAGAGCGTCCCGTACAACGCGCGCCTCATCTCGGCGACGCAGCGCGACCTCACGGCCGCCGTGAGGGAGGGACGCTTCCGGGAGGACCTCTACTTCCGCGTCGTCGTCTACCCGCTCCGCCTCCCCCCGCTCCGGGAGCGGACGGACGACATCCCGCTCCTCGTCCACCACTTCGTGCGGGCCTTCCGTTCGACGACCGGCCGGGCCGTCGAGGGGATCACGCCGGAGGCGATCGTCGCCCTCGAGGCCTACGACTGGCCCGGGAACGTCCGCGAGCTGCAGAACGCCGTCTTCCGGGCGGTCGTGGCGGCCCGGGGGCCGTTCCTGACGACGGCCGACTTCCCCGACGTCTCGGCGGACCGCGCCCCGCGCTACCTGCCCCGCCCCTACCCGCCCCGGCCCGACGCCCCGCCCGCTCCCGCGCCGGCGAAGCCCGCCGTCGACGCCTCCCCGCGCCTCGTCACGATGGAGGATCACGAGCGGGCCGCGATCCAGGAGGCGCTCGACGCCTCGAACGGAAACGTCCGCGCCGCGGCCGACCGGCTGAAGGTCGCGCGCTCGACGCTCTACCGGCGGATCCGCGCGCTCGGCCTCAGTGCCGCCTCCTGAGCCGTCCGCCGCCCCGCCGGGGCCGCAAACCCGCTCTGCTACTCTCCCCTCCCGTCCGGGGCGGCCCGGCCGCGCCCACTCCCGACCCCGAGGATGACGATGGCGATCGAAGTCTCGACCCCGCTCCAGGAGAAGCTCCACGGCATTCCGCCGGACGACGTCGTCCAGGCCTTCCGGATCGCGTACACCTCCCGCCGGATCGACGACAAGGAGATCCAGCTCAAGCGGCAGAACCGGATCTACTTCCAGATCAGCGGAGCGGGGCACGAGGCGGTCCAGGTCGCGGCGGCGATGTTCATGGACCCGGGGGTCGACTGGCTCTTCCCGTACTACAGGGACCGGGCCCTCTGCCTCGGCCTCGGCGTCACGCCGCTCGAAATGCTCCTCTCGGCGACCGGCGCGAAAGCGGGAGAAGCCTCGGCGGGCCGGCAGATGCCCTCCCACTGGGGCTCGCGCCGGCTCAACGTCTTCACGACCTCGTCCCCGACCGGCTCCGAGTGCCTTCCCGGCGTCGGCGCCGCCGAGGCGGGGCGATACCTCGCGCGCCCCGAGTCGCGGCCGTTCCTCGCCGCGACGTCCGGCTTCGCGAAGGACGAGGTCTCCGTCGTCACGATCGGCGACGGCTCCACCTCGGAAGGGGAGTTCTGGGAGGCGCTGAACGCCGCGACGACCCGGAAGCTCCCGGTCCTCTTCCTCGTCGAGGACAACGGCTTCGCGATCTCGACGCCGGTCGAGGTGAACACGCCGGGCGGCTCGATCTCGAAGGTCGTCCGCGGCTACCCCGGCCTCTTCCTCGCCGAGGTCGACGGCTGCGACTTCCTCGCCTCGTACGACGCGCTGAAGTGGGCCTTCGCCTACTGCCGCGAGCGGAAGGGCCCCGCCCTCGTCCACGCCCACGTCGTCCGCCCCTACTCGCACTCCCTCTCCGACGACGACCGTCTCTACCGGACGGAGGAGGAGCGGAAGAAGGAGGCCGAGCGCGACCCGCTCGCGAGGATGGAGGCGCTCCTCCTCGAGCACGGCCTCCTCGACGCGGAGCGGCTCGCCGCGCTGAAGGCCGAGGTCGACGCCGAGGTGGACGCCGCGGCCGACGAGGCCGTCGCGAGCCCCCAGCCGGACGCCTCGGAGCTCTTCTCCCACGTCTTCTCCCCCGACGTCGACCCGACCTCGGCCGCGTTCGACACCGAGGACGCGCCCGCCTTCACCGGCAACCCGACGACGATGGTCGACCTGATCAACGCCGCCCTGAAGGACGAGATGAAGCGCGACGGGCGGATCGTCGTCTTCGGCGAGGACGTCGCCGACGCGACCCGTGCGGAGGTCCTCGCCGAGTGCAAGGGGAAGGGGGGCGTCTTCAAGGTGACCGCGGGGCTCCAGAGAGCCTTCGGGGGCGAGAGGGTCTTCAACTCCCCCCTCGCCGAGGCGACGATCGTCGGGTCGGCGATCGGCTGGGCCGCGCGCGGCCTGAAGCCGGTCGTCGAGATCCAGTTCTTCGACTACATCTGGCCCGCGATGCAGCAGCTGCGCGACGAGCTCGCGAACGTCCGCTGGCGCTCCGGCGGGACGTGGAAATGCCCCGTCGTCGTCAGGGTCGCCATCGGCGGCTACCTGACCGGGGGCGGCCCGTACCACTCGCAGTCGGGCGAGGTGGCGTTCGCCCACATCCCGGGCCTGCGCGTCGCCTATCCGTCGAACGCCCTCGACGCGAACGGGCTCCTCAGGACCGCGATCCGCTGCGACGACCCGGTCCTCTTCCTCGAGCACAAGCACCTCTACCGCCAGACGCACAACAAGGGCGCGAACCCCGGGCCCGACTACATGGTCCCGTTCGGGAAGGCGAAGACGGTCCGCCCCGGGAAGGACGCGACGCTCGTCACCTACGGCGCGACGGTCTTCCGGAGCGTCGTGGCGGCGCGGAAGATCGCGGAGGACTCGGGGAGGGAGGTCGAGGTCCTCGACCTGCGCACGCTCTCCCCGTACGACTTCGGCGCGATCGTCGAGAGCGTGAAACGGACGAGCCGGCTCCTCGTCGTCCACGAGGACTGGCAGACGCACGGCTTCGGCGCCGAGGTGGCGGCCCGGGCCGCCGACGAGCTCTTCGAGCACCTCGACGCGCCCGTGCGGCGCCTCGGGGCGAAGGACGTCTTCTGCGGCTACGCGCCGCAGCTCGAGGACGCGACTCTCCCGCAGAGCGGCGACATCGAGGCGGCGCTCCGGGAGCTTCTCGCGTACTGATGCTCCGCTCCGGCGCCGCCCGCCCGGAGGAAGGGGCGCCGGGCCCCGCCGCGCCCGCGAGTCCGGCCCGACTCCTCCCGGCGGCCGGACTCGCCGCCCTCTTCGCCGCGGCGCTCGGAGCGGGGGCGTTCCTCGCCGACCCGCTCGGCCTCCTCGCCGACGCGGGCGCCCTCCGCTACCGCTCGGCGGGCGCCCTGTCGAGCATGGTGCCCGGACCGGAGGGGATCCGCCTCCACGCCGTCGAGCTCGGACCGCGCTCCGCCGAGGTCCCCGTCGTCCTCCTCCACGGCCTCGGCGCGGCGTCTCACTACTGGGTCGACGCGGCGCTCGACCTGCGCAAGGCCGGGAGGACGGTCCTCGTCCCCGACGCCCCCGGCTCGGGGAGGAGCGAGGCGCCGCTCCCGGCGACGGGCTGGGGGATCCCGGGGCGCGTCGCCGCGCTCTCCGCCCTCCTCGACGCCCTCCGCTACCGCAAGGTCGACCTCGTCGGCCACTCGCTCGGCGGCTGGACCGCCGGGGCCCTCGCGATCGCCGAGCCCTGGCGCGTGCGGCGCCTCGTCCTCGTCGATGCGGCCGGCTTCTCGCGGCCCGAGCCCGGGTCGGAGGAGACGCTCCGCAAGACCCTCTCGCCCTCGGACCGGGCCGGGGCGCGCCGGCTGTACGACCTCCTCTTCCTCCGGAAGCCGTTCCCCGCCTCGGGCTTCCTCCTCGACGCCTTCGGGCGGCAGTACCGGCGGGAGAACGTCGTCGCCACCGTGGCGGCCCTCTCGGAGGCGGACGCCCTTCTCGGGCGCGAGGCAGAGCTCCCCGCGGGGACCGTCTTCGTCCACGGCGCCGAGGACCTCATCTGTCCCCTCCCCGACACGCGACGCGCCTTTGCGAAGGCGCCCGGCGCCCGGCTCCTCGTCTTCCGCGGGACGGGCCACGACGCGCCTCTCGAGGCGCCGCGCCTCTTCCGCGAGACGCTTCGCGCCGTCCTCGGCGACGTCCCTTCCGCCCCGGCCCCGTCGGACTACGCTCCGTAGCGTCGGGGGCGCGCACAGCCTCAGGGCGCCGACCGCGCGAACCCGTCCGGCCCGACGACCCGGATCGACGCGCCGGGAGCGAGCGACGTCACGACGAGCTCGTGGAGACCGGGCGAAAGCCGCGCCGTGACCGTCCCGGCGGGGCGCGACGCGTCGAACAGGACGGCGCCGTCGAGCCGCGCGGCGACGCCCCCTCGCGCCGCGAAGGTGTAGAGCCCTTCCTCGGGAACGGCGAGGCGGCCCGCCCCGGGCGCCGCGAGGAGCGGGAAGCGCCCGAGGTGCGCCCGGGCCACCTCCGCCGCCCGGGCCGCCGGCAGGCGCCAGAGGGCCCAGCCCGCGCCCCCCGGCAGCACGCCGCCGGCGGCGACCGGCGCGGCCCCGAGGGCCCGGGCCACGGCGGCTCCCGGCCTCGCCGCGCCGTCGGCGAAGAGGACGTCACGCACCGGGACTGCCCGGAGCGCCTCGAGGCCGGCCGCCTGGCGGACCGCGGGCGCGCCGCTCCCCGGCGGCTGGAGGAGCGCGTCGACGACGAAGGCGTTCCGGACCGCAGCCGGCGCAAGGACGACGTCGGCGGGGCCGCGCGCGGAGAGTTCCCCGGCGACCGCGTCCGCGAGGTCTCTCTCCGGCCCGCCGAACGCTCCGTAGAGGCGCGGCGAGGAGAGCCACCGGAGGAAGGCCGCGGCGTCCCCGAGCGACGCCGCCGCGAGGACGAGGGAGAGGAGCGCGACGGAGAAGGGGCGGCGCGCCGGGCCGGAGAGGTCCGCGAGGCGGTCCGCCCCGATCGCGGCGAGGACGAGGAGGAACGGCGCGGCGTGGACGGCACGGTAGGCATTCGCGGCCTCCTCGAACGCGAGGAGGCTCGCGAGGAGGAAGAGGCCCGCGGCCGCGGCGACGAGGCGGGCCGGTCCGGGGCGCCGGATCGAGACAGCCGCTCCGGCGACCGCGAGCGCGACGACGCCGGCGGGGAGGACGGGGTGGCCGGGGTCGCCGTGGCGCTCGTTCGGGTCGCCCCCGACCGTGAGAAGGCGGGCGTAGGCGAGCGCGTTCCGCGAGAGGGCGGGGAGGAGGCCGCCGGCCGAGGGCCGGGCTGCCGAGAGCTCCCGCGTCCGGGCGAGCGCCCGTTCCGGATGACGGACGTAGTGCGCCGCGAGCGGCGCGGCCAGGAAGAGGAAGGCGCCCAGGCCCGCCATGGCGGCCCGGACCCGTCGCCGCCCCTCGGCGCTCCGGTCCCTGCGCAGGAGGGCCGAAGCAAGGAGCAGGGGAGGAAGCGGGAGGAGCGCCCACGCCGCGACGTAGCCCCAGAGCGAGAGGCCGGCGAGGAGGCCCGCGACGGCCGCGAGGGGCGGGGAGGAGCGCCGCGCCGCGGCGAGCGCGGCCCACGCCGCCAGGACGACGACGGCCGACGTCGCGACGGCGTTCCACCCCCACCGGCCCGTGACGAGGAGCCACGAGGAGGTCGCTCCGAGGAGGGTCGCGGAGAGGAGCGGGAACGGGCGGCCCCGGACCGCCTCCCCCGCGAGGCCCGCGAGCGCGGCGAGGAGGACGAGCGCCGGGAGGATCGACATGGCCCGGACCGATGCGATCCCGCCGCCCGCGAGCCGGTCCAGCGCGGCGAGGCCGCGGAGGGAGAGGTTCGTGAGCCAGGAGTTCACGAAACCCGCCTCCGGCGGCTGGAGCGGCGAGGTGCCGACGAGCGGGGCGTCCGTCGCCGCGGCGAGGCGGGCGGCCCGAAGGGCGAGCGCCTCGTCGATCCAGGGGCCGGGCGGCGCCTCGCGCCAGCGATGGAGCCGGAGCGCCGCCCCGAGAGCGAGGAGCGCGAGGAGGGCCGCCGCGACGGCCGCGCCTCGCGCGCTCGGCCTCACTGCGGCCCCTCGGGCTCGAACGTCGTGACGACCGGGATGCTCGTCCCCTGCGAGAAGCGTTCGTCGAACGCCTCCGCGAGGACACGCCCGTCCATGTCGCGCGCGATCGGCTCGCCCGCGAGGACGAGGAGCGTCGGCGCGAGGTCGACGACGTCGGCCGAGGTGAGGCGGACTCCCGCCCGGATCCCCGAGCCCCAGAGGACGAGGAAGCCGTCCTCCCCCGAGTCGGGAGAGGCCGTCGGAGGCTTGCCCCGGAGGAAGTCCGCGAGCGTCGCGAGGGGGGGCCGCGGCCCGAACCCCGACGGAGAGAAGACGCAGATCGTCCGCTCCCTCCCTTCCCGCTCGAGGAGGTCGCCGATCGTGTCGTCGAGGAAGCGGTAGTAGGCGAGGAGCGCTTTCTCCCCCGCCTCGGCGTCGACGCGCGGCGGGGCGAAGTAGCGGCGCGGCTCGGCCGCCGGCCCGTAGGCGCGCGCCGGGCCCGCGAGGCCCGCGAGGACGAGCGCCGAGACGCTGCCGGGTCCGGTCGGGACGGCCGCGAGCGTCGCGCCGACGATCCCGAGGTCGCGCGCCGCCCCGGCGGCCGCCCCGGCGGCGCGCCGGGTCTCCTCCGGGACCGTGGCGGGCTCGAGGGCGCGCGCGAGGGGCCGGTCCAGGTTTTCCGCGCCGAGGCGGAGGAGCGCGGCGCGTTCCGCGACGTCCGCCGGAAGAGCCTCCCCCTCCGCCGGCGCCCCGGCGAAGAACGCTTCCGTCGCCCAGAGGACGAGCCCCGCCCGCGGGGGATCGGCCCCCGGCCACCCGAGGACGGCCGCCTCATGGCGACGCCCGGCGAGGATCTCCCAGAACGCGAGGCTCCTGCGTGTCTCGCCCCCTTCCCGGCGGGCGGGGAGGAGCGGGATCCCGAGCGGCCGAGCGAATCCCGGTACGCGCGGGAGGAGCCGGAGGGCGCCGAAGGGCGTCCGGGTCGTCTCCCCGGAGAGGACGTCGTGCTTGCGCGGGAGCTTCCCGGTCGCCGCCGTCGTCCAGAGGGCGGACCGCTCGTGCGGCCGCACGGTGCCGAGCGCCCCCCCGGCCCCCTCCTCCAGGAGGCGCGCGAAGACCGGAAGCGTGCCGTCGGAGGCCGCCCGCGAGAGGAGCTCCCAGGAGACTCCCTCGAGGCCGACGACGAGGAGGCTCCTCGTCGTCGTCCGCGCGACGGCCTGGGGCGCCGCGAGGGCGAGCCGCTCCCGGCCGCGCTGTCCGAGGACGGGGACGGCCGCCTGGAGCGCGACGGCCGACAGGAGGAAGCCCGCCGCGGCCCGGCCCGCGGGGCGCCTTCGCGCCGCGACGAGCAGGACGAGCAGGGTGACCAGGGCCGCGAGGACGACGCCGACGAGGATCCGTCGCGTGCCGTTCCCGAGGTAGGCGAACCAGGCGCGGCGCTGCGCCTCCGCGAACGCGCCGAGAAGGAGGACGACGAGGGCGGCGAAGCCCCAGAAGCCGCGTGACGGAAGGCCCGGCTCCTTCACGAGGAGGCCGAAGGGAGCGAGGAGGAGGAGGCCGAGGAGCCCGCAGCCCGCGAGGAGCCTGAGGACGGCGAGAGGCGAAAGGAGGTCGGCGTTCAGACCGAGGAGGACGTTCCCGAAGGCGACGCCCGCGATCGCCCCGAGGAGGGCGGGGTGGCTGCGCCGGTGAGCCTCGCTCATAATCCGCGTCCGCGAGTCTCGCCGTCTTCCGCATGGTGGTCAACGAAGCGCTCCGCATCCTCCGCACCGTCCGCTACGACGCGGCCCACTTCTCCGTCTTCCTGCAGGCGGGGACGATCGGCCCGGCCGCGCGGCCCGGCCAGTTCGTGATGATCCAGGCCGGCGACGGCCTGCGCCCCTACCTCCGCCGCGCCTTTTCCGTCGCCGACGTCTCGACGGTCGCCGGCGTGCCGTGCCTCGAGCTCGTCGTGAGAGCCGTCGGCGTCGGGACCGAGGCGCTCGGGCGCTTCGCGGAGGGGACGCCGATCCCGGTCCTCGGACCGCTCGGCGTCCCGTTCCCGATCGAGGACCTCAGGCAGTCGGACCGCGTCGCCCTCGTCGCCGGGGGGATCGGCCTCGCGCCGCTCGTCCTCCTCGCCCGCCGGCTCGCGGAGCGGGGGATCCCGGCCGACCTCTTCTACGGCGGCCGGAACGAGAGCGAGGTCCTGAAGCGCCCCGACTTCGAGCGCTTCCTCGGCGCGCACCGCTGCCGCTACGCGACGGACGACGGCTCGCTCGGGAAGAAGGGGCGTGTCACGGACATCCTCTCGGCGGCGCTCCAGGCCGGGACGACCTACCGGCGCGTCTTCGCGTGCGGCCCCGTCCCGATGTTCCGGACGCTCGCCGCCCTCCTCGAGGCGCGGAACGTCGAGGGGTCGTTCGCCCTCGAGTCGGAGATGGCGTGCGGGTTCGGCGTCTGCCTCGGCTGTGTGATGCCGGGTCGCGACGGCCGCTTCCACACGATCTGCACGGAGGGCCCCTGCCTCCCGCCGACGGCGATCGACTGGAGCCGGGTATGACCGTCGACCTGACGGTCCTGTTCTCGGGGGTTTCGCAGCCCCCCCGGCCCCCCCGAAGGGGAGGCTCCCGATGACCGTCGACCTGACCGTCCGCCTCGGCCGCCTCGCGCTGAAGAACCCGATCGCGACGGCGTCCGGGACGTTCGGGTACGGGCTCGAGTTCGCCGGGTTCGTCGACCTCGCCGCGCTCGGCGCGATCTCGGTGAAGGGGCTCTCGCTCCGCCCGTGCCTCGGGAACCCGCCGCCGCGGATCTGCGAGACGGACGCCGGGATGCTGAACGCGATCGGCCTCCAGAACGTCGGCGTCGAGGAGTTCCTCTCGGAGAAGCTCCCGAAGCTCCACGCGGCGGGCGCGACCGTCATCGCGAACGTCTGGGGCGACACGGAGGAGGAGTACCGGGCCGTCGTCGAGAGGATCGGCGACGACCCGCGGGTCGCCGCCGTGGAGCTGAACGTCTCCTGCCCGAACGTCGTGAAGGGGGGGATGGTCTTCGGGAACGACCCCCCCGCCCTCCACGCCCTCGTGGCGGCGGTCCGTCCCGCGACGCGCCTCCCCCTCGTCGTGAAGCTCTCGCCCAACGTGACGGACGTCGTCGCCGCCGCGAAGGCCGCCGTCGACGGCGGGGCGGACGTCCTCTCCCTCATCAACACCCTCGTCGGCCTCTCGATCGACGTCGAGACGCGCGAGCCGAAGATCGGCTTCACGACCGGGGGCCTCTCGGGCCCGGCGATCCGCCCGGTCGCCGTCCGGATGGTCTGGGAGGTCCGCAGGGCGCTCCCGCACGTCCCGATCTTCGGGATCGGCGGCGTCGAGACGGTCGAGCACGTCGTCGAGTTCCTGATCGCCGGGGCGAACGCCGTCCAGGTCGGTACGGCGAGCTTCCGCGACCCGGGCGTCTCCGGACACCTCGTCCGCGACCTCGCCCGATGGTGCGAGAGGCGCGGGATCGAGCGCGTCGCCGACCTGACGGGAACGCTCAAGACGCGGCCGCGCCCCGAGAAGGCCTATGCCTGACGGCCGCTCCCGGATCGCCGTCGCGCTCGACGCCGCCGAGCGCCCCCGGATCCTCGAGCTCGCCCGCCTCGTCGGCCCCCAGGTCGGCGTCCTGAAGGTCGGGCTCGAGGCGTTCTGCGCGCACGGGCCGGGGCTCGTGAGGGAGATCGCGGCCCTCGCACCCGTCTTCCTCGACCTGAAGCTCCACGACATCCCGAACACCGTCGGCGGCGCGGCCGCGGCCGCGGCCCGTACGGGAGCGTCGATCCTGAACGTCCACGCGGGCGGGGGGCGCGAGATGATGCGCGCCGCCGGGGAACGGGCGCGCGACGCCGCGGTCGCTGCCGGGCGGACCGCCCCGAAGGTCATCGCCGTGACCGTCCTGACGTCGCTCGACGCCTCGGCCCTCGCGGAGACCGGCCTCTCCGGGACCCCGCGGGAGGCCGCGCTCCGCCTTGCCCTCCTCGCGAGGGAGGCGGGGCTCGACGGCGTCGTCTGCTCGCCCGAGGAGATCGAGCCGATTCGCGCCTCCTGCGGCCCGGGATTCCTTCTCGTCGTCCCGGGGATCCGGCCGGCGGGGAGCGCGGCGGGCGACCAGAAACGGATCGCGACCCCGGCCGCCGCCGCGCGGGCGGGCGCCGACCTCCTCGTGATCGGCCGGCCGATCACCGGCGCGCCGGACCCGGCCGCCGCCGCGCGGGCGATCGCCGCCGAGATCGACGCCGGGGCCTGAGAGCCCCCGGCTCCGGTCCCGCGCGCTACTCGACCGGGATCTTCGTGTAGCGCCCCGCGGCGCGGCGCGCCTCTGCGGCGCGTTCGGCGAGGGCGATCTCCTCGTCGAGGAAGTCGCGGAGCGCCCGGAGAAGCTCGAGGCCCGACGTCGCGGCCCGTCCCGCCGATCCCGTGTGCCCGCGGCGGGCGAGCTCGAGGCCGAACCGCGCGGCGAGGTCGCCGAGCGGCTTCAGGAGGCAGCCGTCCCTCCCGCACGGGATCCCCCGCTCGGGGGACGGCCCGCCGGGTCCGTCGCCGTGGCCCGACCTTTCGTCCGCGCCGGCCGGCCCGCCCTCCCGCTCCTTCCAGCCGGGCCCGAAGTCGGCCTCGAGGCCGTCGCCGACCGTCCGCCTCCGCCGCGTGCGCTGCTCAGCCACGTTCCGCCTCCGGGGCGGCCCGCTCGAAGCGGACCGTCAGCCGCCCGGCCTCCACCTTCGCCTTCGTCGGGACGTGGCCCGAGAGGGTCCGCGGGATCGGGATGTGGTGCCGGAAGTTTCCGATCGTGACGACGAGGTCGCCCGAGGCGACCGCGAGCTCGACGTCCTCGCGCTCCACGAACGGGAGGTCGAGAGAGAGGAGGGTCCGTCCCGCCCTCTTCTCGAAGCGGTACGGCGGCGTCGTCCGGAACGAGGTGGCCGGGTCGGCTCCCGCGAAGAGGCCCGCCCCGAGCGCCGCGAGGCCCGCCGCGCCGACGACCTCGTCGTCCATGAGAGGGACCGTCCAGATCGGCACCGGGTCGAAGTAGCTCTTCGCCTCGGCCAGGAACCGCGCCTGCGTCCCGCGCCACTTCGAGAAGAACGGGTCCGCGAGCGTTCCCGGGAGGAGCCGGTTCACGATGACGGCGTCGACCGTGAGGCCGTAGAGGCCGAAGTACATGAAGGCGCGCTGCGTCTCGCGGAGGACGATCTTCTCCGCGTTCGTCACGAGGCGCACGGTCGTCGTGACCGGGTCTTTCAGGAGGGCGTCGACCCCGTCGAGCTTCTCCGCGAGCGCCTTCACGTTGTCGAAGTAGCGCTCGGACGGGATCGGGAGGTCCGTCACCCGCTCGGCGACCGGACGGGCCATCTTCAGGAGCGACCGCTCCACGCGGAAGAGCTTCTTCATGTACCAGTCGAGCGTCGGCGGAAGGGAGACGAAGCGGAGCGACTCGCCCGTCGGCGCGCAGTCGAGGATCAGGACGTCGTAGGCCTTCTCGCGCGCGTAGCGGTTCACGTAGAGGAGCGCCGAGACCTCCTCCATCCCCGGGAAGACCGCGAGCTCCTCCGCGAGGACCTCCTCGACGCCGGTCACCGCGAGGAGCGTCGCGATGTAGCCGGAGATGTCCTGCCAGTGGCGGCCGATCTCCTCGGTGACGTCGACCTCCTGGATCCAGAGGTTCTCGGCGACGGCCACGGGCGCGCCGCGGCGCTTGTCGGCGAGCCGGCCGTCGAGGTCGAACGCGTCGGCGAGGGAGTGGGCCGCGTCGACGGACATCACGAGCGTCTTCAGGCCCCGGGCCGCGAGGGCGAGGCCCGTCGCCGCCGCGACGGTCGTCTTGCCGACGCCGCCCTTGCCCGTGTAGAGGAGGATTCTCATGGGACGGAGGGGGCGATGTTAGCCCGCGGCGCGCCTCACCAGCCCCGGAGGCGGCCGCGGTCCTCGCGCTCCCGCCGGGAGAGCTTCCCGGCGCCCGGGTCGCGGCGCGGCGCGAGGAGCCGCTCGAGCCGCTGCCCCTCGCGCTGCTCCGGCGTGAGCTCGGGCGTCGTCTCCTCGTAGAGCGTCCGCGCCTCGGCCTTCGGCACGTGCCGGTCCGTGACGGCCTTCACGACGAGGGTCCGCCTCCGCGCCGGGGTCGTGACCTTCAGCGTGTCTCCCGGCTTCACGGTCCGGTGCGGCTTCGCCGCGGCGCCGTTCAGGTCGACCTTCCCCCCCTCGCACGCCTCTTTCGCCTGCGAGCGGGTCGGGAAGACGCAGGCGACGTCGAGGAAGACGTCGAGGCGGACGCCCCCGGCGTCCGCCTCCGCCTCGCGCCTCCGGTCGCCCTTCACCGCCCGCGATCCCGGCACGGGGACGCCCCCGGCTCCGCGTCCCGCCGACGCGCGGCCCCGCGACCCGCCGAGGACATCAGAAGACGGGCTTCTGGACCGTCTTGTCGAAGGCGTAGGTGTACTCGTAGCCGAGGACCTTCGTCTTCTTCGTGTACTTCGCCTCGATGATGACGTCGCCTCCGTGGCGCCGGACCTTGATGTCCTGGAGGGTGAGCGGCGTCCCGGCCTCCTGGGCGGCGACGAAGACCTCGTACTGGATCTTGTCGAGCGACTTCACGCCCGCGAAGTTCGCCTGCTCGTTCATCGAGTCGTAGACCCTGTTCCCCGCGATGTGGAGCGGGACGATCTTGAAGAGCGCGATCCCGACGACGATGGCGATCGCGATGCCGACGATCGCCCCGAACGCCCCTTCCCCACGATTCCTCTTATGGCCGGTCATGTCCGTCCTCCTGTTCCCGTCCCCTGTCCGGGGCTCACCGGACGACCCGGAGCGTCCGGTCCCAGCGGGTCCTCGGGAAAAAGTGTATCGCGCCGTCGAGGCCCCGTCGCACTCCCGCGCTCCGGCCCGAATACCCCTCGGCCGGGGGGCGGACGGACCAGTAGACGAGAAGGGCCCGCCCCCGGAGACGGTCGAGCGGGACCGGCCCCCAGGCCCGGGAGTCGCGCGACTCGTCCCGGTTGTCGCCGAGGGCGAGGAAGGTCCCCGGCGGGAGGACCCGGGGCGGCATCTCGTCCCGGGCCCGCACCGACCCGGGGACCGCGTCCCCCGTGAGGACCGCCGGGTCCCGATGGACGGCATAGGGCTCGTCCCGCTCGGCCCCGTTCACCCGGAGCCGCTTCCCGCGGATCTCGACCGTCTCCCCGCCGAGGGCGACCGCCCGCTTGATGAGGTCCCGGCCCGGCACCGCGGGGTCGCGGAAGACGACGACGTCGCCGCGACGGAGCGGGCGCTGCGGGAGGATCGGCCCCCACGGGAGGCCCCTCGGCGCCCACGCGACCTTGTCGACGACGACGTGGTCGCCCACGAGGAGACTCTCCTCCATCGAGCCGCTCGGGATCGAGTAGGTCTCGAAGAGGAAGGCTTTGACGAAGAGTGCGAAGACGGCCGCGACGAGGACCGCCTCCAGGACCTCCCGGGGCGTCGCCGAGAGCCGCTGCCGGGGGAGGGGGCCCTGCCCCGCGCCGCCGCCGTCCGCGGGGGACGTCACGTTCGCCGCCTCAGTCGACTTTCAGGACCGCGAGGAAGGCTTCCTGCGGCAGCTCGACCCGGCCGACCTTCTTCATCCGCTTCTTGCCTTCCTTCTGCTTCTCGAGGAGCTTCCGCTTGCGCGTGATGTCGCCGCCGTAGCACTTGGCGAGGACGTTCTTGCGGAGCGCCTTCACCGTCGAGCGGGCGAGGATCTTCGCCCCGATCGCCGCCTGGATGACGACCTCGAACATCTGCTGCGGGATCATCTCCTTCATCTTCTCGACGAGGGCGCGCCCCTTCGCCTGGGCCTTGTCGCGGTGGACGATGAAGGCGAGCGCGTCGACCGGCTCCCCGTTGATGAGGATGTCGAGCTTGACGAGGTCGGCCTCGGCCCAGCCCGTGAGCTGGTAGTCGAACGAGGCGTAGCCGCGGGAGACCGACTTCAGCTTGTCGTAGAAGTCGAGGACGACCTCGTTCAGCGGCAGGTCGTACTTCAGGACGGCCCGCTGCGCGCCCGCGTACTCGAGGGAGACCTGCCGGCCGCGGCGCTCCTCGGCGAGCGCGAGGATGCCGCCGAGGTACTCGTCCTTCGTGATGACGGTCGCGAGGATCCTCGGCTCCTCGATCACGTCGATGAGCTGCGTCTCGGGGAGCTTGACCGGGTTCGAGATCTCGAGGACCTCGCCCCGCGTCGTCGTGACGCGGTAGGGGACCGAGGGGGCCGTCGTGATGAGCGAGAGGTCGAACTCGCGCTCGAGGCGCTCCTGGACGATCTCGAGGTGGAGGAGGCCGAGGTAGCCGCAGCGGAATCCGAAGCCGAGGGCGGTCGACGACTCGGGCTCGAACGTGAACGAGGCGTCGTTCAGCCGGAGCTTCTCCATCGCGTCGCGGAGGTCCTCGTAGTCGTCCGACTCCGTCGGGAAGATCGACGCGAAGACCATCGGCTTGACGTCCTGGAAGCCGGGGAGGGCCTCCGTCGCCGGGCGCTCGGCCTCTGTGATCGTGTCGCCGATCTTCGTCGCGTGGAGGTCCTTGATCCCGGCGATGACGTAGCCGACCATCCCGACCGTCAGCTCCGGGACGGCCTGCGCCTTCGGCGTGAAGACCCCGACCTCCTGCACCTCGGTGACGAGCGTCGAACCGAGCATCCTCACCTTCATCCCGGGCCGGATCGCGCCGTCCTTGACCCTCACGAGGCAGATGACGCCGCGGTAGAGGTCGAACCACGCGTCGAAGAGGAGCGCCCGGAGCGGCCCGTGCGGGTCCCCCATCGGCGCCGGGACGTCGTGGACGATGTGCTCGAGGAGGTCCCTCACGCCCGTGCCGACCTTGCCGGACGTCAGCGCCGCGTGCTTCGCCGGGATCCCGATGACCTCCTCGATCTGCTCGCGGGCCATCTCGGGGACCGCGCTCGGGAGGTCGACCTTGTTGATGCAGGGGACGATCGTCAGGTCGCCGTGGATCGCGAGGTAGGCGTTCGCGAGGGTCTGCGCCTCGACCCCCTGCGTGGCGTCGACGACGAGGACCGCCCCCTCGCAGGCGGCGAGCGAGCGGGAGACCTCGTAGGTGAAGTCGACGTGTCCCGGCGTGTCGATCAGGTTCAGCGTCCAGTCCTGGCCGTCGTCGCCCCGGTAGTTGAGCGAGACCGCGCGGGCCTTGATCGTGATGCCGCGCTCCTGCTCGATCGGGTTGTCGTCGAGGACCTGCTCCCGCATCTCGCGCGCCGTCAGCGCCCCCGTGATCTCGAGGATCCGGTCGGAGAGGGTCGTCTTGCCGTGGTCGATGTGGGCGACGATCGAGAAGTTCCGGATGCGTGCGGGGTCGGGCATGGTCCTCGTTCGGGCTTCGCGCCCGAACCCTCTATTCTAGGAGAGGAATCGGGAATGCGCTCGCTCACTTCGGACCGCGGGGGTCCGGGGGGCGGCGATCAGCGCCCGGGCGAGCGGCCCCCCCCCGGCGGGCCCGGACGGTCGGATCGCCTCCGGCGCTCCCGCTCGGGCGCGCAGCGGCCGTCAGGCCCCGACGGGGGGCGCCCACGGCAGTCCCTCCAGGGGCCATCGGGAGCGCGCCGGGGCCGAGAGGCCCTCGTGCGGGGCGCCCGCCCGGTGCCGGAGGAGCCCGGCGAAGGCGACCATCGCGGCGTTGTCGGAGGTGAGGGCCCGCGGTGCGAGGAGGACCTCGACGCCGCGCCGCGTCCCCCACGCCGCGAGCCGCTCGCGGAGGAGGGAGTTCGCCGCGACGCCGCCCGAGACCGTGACGAGCGGGAAGCGCTCGGCCTCGTGGAGCCTTTCGACCCGGTCTTCGAGCTGGGCCACGACCGCCTCCTGGAACGCGGCGAGGAGGTCGCGGAGCGCCCCCGGGGCGTCCTCCTCCGCGAGAACAGGGCCCCGGAGGGCGACGCCCGTGTTCGGGGAGAAGCCGAGCGCGGCGAGACGGTCGCGGACGGCGGTCTTCAGTCCCGAGAACGAAAGGTCGAGAGAGCCCCCCTTGAAGCGCGGCACCGCGAACGGCTCGACGACCCTGCCGCTTCGGGCGAGGCGGTCCACGACCGGTCCGCCCGGGTAGCCGAGCCCGGCCATCTTCGCGACCTTGTCGAAAGCCTCCCCCGCCGCGTCGTCGCGCGTCCTCGCGAGGACCGAAATCCCATCGGGCGCGAAGGAGAAGAGGTGCGAGTGGCCGCCCGAGACGACGAGGGCCGCGAAGCGCGAGGGCACGGCCCGCGCCGGCCCCCCGTCGAGGTCGAGGAACGGCGAGAGGGCGTGCCCCTCGATGTGGTGCCCCGGGACGAACGGGACGCCGAGGCCGAGCGCGAGGCCGCGCCCCTCGGCGAGACCGACGAGGAGCGCGCCGACGAGGCCCGGGCCGGCCGTCGCGACGACGAGCCCGACCTCCCCGAGCCGGGCGCCCGCCCTCTCGAGCGCCTCGTCGAGGAGCGGCGGGAGGTTCGTCAGGTGGGCCCGCGCGGCGATCTCGGGAACGACACCGCCGTAGCGCTTGTGCATGTCGATCTGCGAGGAGACGACCGAGGCCGCGATCGAGCCGTCCTGCCGGAGGAGGGCGACCGAGGTCTCGTCGCAGGAGGTCTCGAGGCCGAGGACGTAGGTCACGGAAGGGCGAGGAGGCGCGCGAGCCCCTCTGCGTGCGGCGCGGTCGAGACGCCCGCTTCCGTCACGATCGCGTCGACGAGGGCCGCCGGCGTGACGTCGAAGGCCGGGTAGAGCGCCGGGACGCCCGCGGGCGCGACGGAGAGCGGGCTCTCGCCCGACGGGTCGAGGAGGAGCACCTCGGCGCCGTCGCGCCACTCGATCGGGATGTCGCGCCCCGAGGGGCAGGCGGGGTCGAGCGTGGTCCGGGGGGCCGCGACGACGAACGGGACGCCGTGGGCCCGACAGGCGAGGGCGACGCCGTACGTCCCGACCTTGTTCGCGACGTCGCCGTTCGCCGCGATCCGGTCGGCGCCGACGACCGCGACCGAGACCCTGCCCGAGGCGATCACCGAGGCCGCCGCGACGTCGGGGAGGATCGTCACGTCGATCCCGTCCTTCGCGAGCTCCCAGGCTGTCAGGCGCGCCCCCTGCCAGAAGGGGCGGGTCTCGTCGGCGAAGACGGCGACGGAGCGGGACGCGGCGAGGGCGCGGACGACGCCGAGCGCCGTCCCGATGCCGGCCGTCGCGAGGGCGCCGGCGTTGCAGTGGGTCAGGACGCGGAGGGGGGCCTTCGGGTCGCCGCCGAGCCGGGAGGCGATCCACTCCGCGCCGTGCCGGCCCACGGCCTCACAGGCGGCGCGGTCCTCGGCCTCGAACCGGGCCGCCTCGGCTTCGAGGAGCGCGATCCGATCGGCCGCGGGCGCCCCGGCGGAAGCGCCGAAGGCACGCCGCATCCGTTCGACGGCGAAACGGAGGTTGACCGCGGTCGGCCGCGCGGCGGCGAGACGGTCGGCCGCGGCCTCCCAGGCGGCGTCGAGATCGCCGGCCCCGCCGGCCCGGCTCCCCACCGGACCGGAACCGGAACCGCGACCCGGCCCCGAAGCCCCGCCCGCCTCCGCGAGCCGTCGGGCCTCGACGGCGAGGCCCCACGCCGCGGCGACGCCGATGAGCGGGGCGCCGCGGACGGCCAGGGTCCGGATCGCCTCGGCCGTCGCGTCGGCGGAGTCGCAGTCGAGCCAGGCCTCCTCGCGAGGAAGGCGGCGCTGGTCGAGGAGGCGGAGGCGGCCGGACGCGGCGTCGATCGGCCTCACGCGCGTCCCGAGAGAGGTCTCGTTCACGCGCGGACTATAGAATCGATCCTCGCCACGAGGTGCCGGTCCGTCCCGGCCCGCGCCAAAGCGGACGGACCCGAGGAGTCTTCCGATGGCCACGCTTCCCCGCAGCATCCGGGACCTCACGCTCTCCTCACGCCGCGTCTTCCTCCGCGTCGACTTCAACGTCCCGATCAAGGACGGCGTCGTGAAAGACGACACGCGGATCACCGAGGCGCTCCCGACGATCCGCCTCGCCCGCGAGAGGGGGGCGCGGCTCATCCTCGCCTCCCACCTCGGCAAGGCGAAGGGGACGCCCGAGCCGAAGTACTCCCTCGCCCCCGTCGCGAAGAAGCTCGAGGCGCTCCTCGGCGCGCCGGTCGCCTTCGCCGCGGACTGCGTCGGCGAGACGGCGGAGACGGCTGCGAAGGGTCTCGCCGACGGCGGCGTCCTCGTCCTCGAGAACACCCGCTTCCACGCCGGCGAGGAGGGGAACGACCCCGCCTTCGCGAAGGCGCTCGCCTCGCTCGCCGAGGTCTACGTGAACGACGCGTTCGGGACGGCGCACCGCGCCCACGCCTCGACGGCGGGGATGGCGGCGCACTTCGCCGCCGACGCCCGCGGCGTCGGCCTCCTGATGGAGAAGGAGCTGAACGCGCTCGGCAAGGTCGTCGACGACATCGAGAGACCGTTCGTCGGCATCCTCGGCGGCGCCAAGATCCTCGGGAAGATCGCGGCCCTCGAGGCGCTCGTCGAGCGGGCCGACACGCTTCTGATCGGCGGCGGCATGGCGAACCACTTCGTCGTCGCCCTCGGTCTCGGAATCGGGAAGTCGCTCCTCGAGCCCGAAGGGGTCCCGATCGCGAGGAAGGTCATCGACCGCTGCAAGGAGCGGGGCGTGAACCTCGTCCTCCCTTCGGACTTCCTCGTCGCGCCGTCGCTCGAGGCGGCGGGGCAGGCGAAGACGGTCGCGATGAACGCGATCCCCGCCGACCAGGCCGCGCTCGACATCGGCCCGAAGACGCTCGAGATGTTCGCGAGGATGACGAAAGACGCGAAGACGATCTTCTGGAACGGCCCGATGGGGGTCTTCGAGACGAAGCCGTTCGACGCGGGGACGCGCGGCGTCGCGCAGCTGATGGCCGATTCCGGAGCCTTCACCGTGGTCGGCGGCGGCGAGAGCGTCGAGGCGATCAACGAGGCCGGACTCGGGCCGAGGATCTCCCACGTCTCGACGGGCGGCGGCGCCTCCCTCGACCTCGTCAGCGGCAAGAAGCTGCCGGGCGTCGAGGCGCTCCTCTAGGTCGGTCTCTCCCCGTTTCCCGTCCCGACGTTCCGACGAACCGGGGCCGGCGCGCCGGCCCCGCCACGGAGGCCCGATGCACCCCTCGCGCATGCCGCTCGTCATCGCGAACTGGAAGATGAACAAGACCCCGTCCGAGGCGGCCGTCTTCTGCGACGACTTCCTCTCGCGCATCCCCTCGCTCCCGGAGCGGGCCGAGCTCGCGATCGCGCCCGCCTTCCCCGCGCTCGAGCGGGTCGGGCGGCACCTCCTGCCGACGCGCGTGAAGCTCGCGGCCCAGGACGTCCACGTCGAGCCGAAGGGGGCCCACACCGGCGAGGTCTCCGTCGCGATGCTCGCCGACTGCGGCGTCGCGATGGTCCTCGTCGGCCACAGCGAGCGCCGGCGAGACCGGAAGGAGACGGAGGCGGAATTCGCACGGAAGATGAAGCGCCTCGCCGACGCGGGCCTGACGCCCGTCTACTGCGTCGGGGAGACGCTCGAGGAGCGCGACGGCGGGAGGACGGAGGCCGTCCTCGCCGCGCAGATGACGGCGCTCGACGCCTTCGGCGACGCCCTGCCGCCCGGCTTCGTCCTCGCCTACGAGCCGGTCTGGGCGATCGGCACGGGGCGGGCCGCGACCCCGGAAATGGCGGCCGAAGCCCACGCCTTCCTGCGGGCCCGCCTCGCCGACCGCTTCGGCGCCGCGGCGGCGGAGGCCACGCGGATCCTCTACGGCGGCTCCGTCACGCCGGCGAACGCGAAGGAGCTCTTCGGCAAGCCGGACATCGACGGCGGGCTCGTCGGGGGGGCGTCCCTCGTCCCGGCCGACTTCGCCGCCCTCGCCAACGCCGCAGGAGGCTGATCCGGGCGCGGCCGGGTCGCCGGGCCTTCACGCCCGCCCGGAGCCTCGCGCGGCGCGGCGACGCGACGTTGGCCTTTTCGGGCCGGTGGGGTATCCTCACCGGCCCGTTTCGCCCCCCGGGCGGCGGGCCGGAGACTCGCGCATGATTTACGTCCTCGTACCCGTATACGTCGTCGTCTGCGTCTTCCTCATCCTGGTCGTCCTCCTCCAGCAGGGGAAGGGAGCCGACGTCGCGAGCGCGCTCGGAGCCTCGTCCTCGCAGACGACCTTCGGCGCGCGCGGCGCGACGACGGTCCTCGAGAAGGTGACGACCTGGTCGTTCGTCGCGTTCTCGGTCCTCGCCGTGACGATCTCGCTCATCCAGGCGCGGCCGAAGTCGTCGGTCATCAAGCAGCTCGGCAACCAGCCCGCGCCCGCCAAGAGCGCGCCGGCCGTCCCGGCCGCTCCGGCCCCGGCGAACGCCATTCCCGTCGCTCCGGCGTCGGGCGAGGCCTCTCCGGCGTCTCAGGGCGCCGTGCCCGCCGCCCCGGCCCCGGCGCAGAAGTAGTCACGGACGCCGATCCGCGCGAGGCTTGATTCCTCGCCGCGGATCGGTATCATCTCCCTCCCCCACCGTGCCCTGGTGGCGGAATTGGTAGACGCGCACGTTTGAGGGGCGTGTGGAGCAATCCGTGCCAGTTCGAGTCTGGCCCAGGGCACCATCCCTCCGGAACGCGAAGGCCCGCCTCACGGCGGGCCTTCGATTCTTCCGGGGCCTCCCCGGTCCGGGCGCCGGGGCACCCGCCCCGCGCCGGACCGGGAGACGCCTACAGCTTCTCCGCGAGCTCCGAGACCCCGGGGACGACGAAGCGCTTCCCGTTCAAGGCGCTCGTGATCCCCAGGACGATGACGACGAGGTAGCCGAGCCAGAGCGGAATCTGGAGCACCCCGAGGAAGCCGGCGACGAGGCTCGCGACGAAGAGCCCCACCGTCAGGACGAGGTAGGCGCCGAAGAGGACGAGGCCGTGCTTCGCGTGCCACTGGACCTCGCGGTCGTTCTTCTCGGTGAGGAGGGGGATGCGCGCGAGGATCCCGAGGTACGAGAGGACGAGCATCACGGACCGATTCGAGCTCGTCGGCGGGGGAGGGGGCGGCGGAGCGGGCGCTCCGATCTCATCCGGCATCGCGTTCTCCTTTCGGTGCGATCCGGAGTCTAGCGGGAGACGGCTCCCGTCACCGCACCTCGTCGCGCGCGACGATCCGGACCTCGCCGTTGACCGTCTCGACGGCGAGCGTGACCCCTCCGCCCCCGACCGTGCCTCGCGCCTCCTTCGGCCCCCACTTCCCCTCCACGGTGACGTCCGGGAAGTCGGACCGGATCTTCCCGTTCACCGTCTGGAGGTCGAACCGGAAGGCGGAATCCCTCGAGAAGGCGATCGTGACGGAGCCGTTCACCGTCTCGAGGTCGGTCGCCTGCAGCGGACCGGCGAAGACGACCTCGACGGAGCCGTTCACGGTGTTCACGTGGAGCGGCGCGGCCTGCTCCTCGGCACGGACGGAGCCGTTCACGGTGCTCAGGGTCGTCCGCCCGGAGCGCCGCTCCGCCGTGACCCGCCCGTTCACCGTCTCGACCTCGACCTCGAGGCCCGCAGGAAGCGTGAGGTCGTAGGAGACCTCGGCCCCGGCTCGGTTGCCCCAGCGGAAGATCCCCCAGCGGCGTCCGTGCTCGGGCAGGAGCGTCTCGACGTCGATCGCGGAGCCCTGCTTCGTGACACGGATCTGCGTCTCCTCGAGGGCCTCCTCGGCCCGTGAGCCCTTCGCGCGCTTGACCGCAGAGACCCGGATGTGCGGCTTCTCCCAGGTCCCGACACGGACGGCGCCGTTCACGTTCTGGACGCGGAGCCGGTCGATGCCGCGACCCTCGTAGGTCTTCTCGAACTTCTCCTCGACGCTCTCTCCGGCCCGGACGGGGAGGGCGAGCGCGAGGGCGACCGCGGCGAGCCCAGCGGCGAAGGCGGGGAGGGGAAGGGTCGAGGAGCGTCGGGTCCGGTCCATGGCGGCCTCCACGAGCAGAAACGATCCTCCCGGCCGGAAAGTTTCGGGCTGGGTCAGGATTCCCCGACGGTCGTCCCCGCGAGACGGTCTCCGAGCCGCCTCGAGTCGGGGCGACGGGCGACGGCGGCGGCCTCGAGGAGGTTCAGACCGGGGACGAGAAGCGGGAGGTTCCTGAGGACCGAGGCACGGACGCCCGCCCGCCCTCCGCCGCGCCGGACAACGGACAGGCCGAGGAGCGACTTTCCCGGGCTCGCACCTCGCGCGTCGCGGAGGAGGAAGAGGGCGACGAAGAGGAGCTGGGCGGCCCTGTAGACGCGGGGGAGCCCGGCGGGAGGCTCGGCCGAGAAGAGGACGACGAGAAAGACGACGATCGTCGCGAGGAGGAGCGGCCCGCCCGCGAGGCAGATCAGGTCGAGCCCGAAGGCGGCGGCCCGAAGCCAGAGCCGCTCGGACGGGACGAGCGAGACGTCGGCCGGCCCGGTTCTCCCGTACGATCCGCCCGCGTGGCCGTCGCCGCCCTCTCGTCCCGCCTCGGTCCGCTGGCCGAGCTGCACCTTCACCTCGAGGGATCCGTCCGCCCGGCGTCGCTCGTCCGCCTCGCCCGGCGGGCCGGCTCGCCTCTCTTCCCCGACGTCGCCTCGGTGCGGGCCCGCCGGCCGTTCGACGGCCTTGCGGGCTTCCTCGCCCTCTACCGCGACGTCTGCCGGCTGCTTCGGGACCCGGCCGACTTCGCCCTCCTTGCACGCGACCTGACGGCCCGCCTCCGCCGGGAGCGCATCGCGTACGCCGAGGTCTACGTCTCCCCCGCCGTCGTCGACAGGCTCGGGCTTCCGTGGCCCGCCGTCCGCGACTCCGTCGAGCCGGTCTTCGCGGCGCACGAGCGGCGCGGGGGCGGACGCATCCGCGTCCTCCTCGACGCCGTCCGGCACTTCGGCCCCGACGCCGCGCACCGCGTCCTCGACCTCCACGCGCGCCACCCCTGGCCGCGCGTCGTCGGCTTCGGCCTCGGCGGAGACGAGCTCGCGCTCCCCGCGCGCGACTTCGCCGCGGTCTACCGGAGGCTCCCCCGCCTCGGCCTCGCCCCCGTCGTTCACGCCGGGGAGGTCGGAGGTCCCGACTCCGTCGCCGAGGCGCTCCGGTGGCTCAAGCCGCGGCGGATCGCCCACGGCGTCGCCGCCGCCGCCGACCCGGCGCTCGTCCGGTGGCTCGCCCGCTCCGGCGTCGCGCTCGACGTCTGCCTGGCGTCGAACGCGGCGACGGGGGCCTTTCCGCCGCCGCGGCACCCCGTCCTCGCGCTCCTGCGCGCCGGGGTGACGGTCACCCTCGGGACCGACGACCCGGGCCTCTTCGGGGCCACCCTCGCCGGCGAGTACCGGCGGCTCGCCCGGCTCGGCGCGACGCGGGCGGAGCTCCACGCCGTCGCCCGGGCCGGCTTTCGGGCGGCGTTTTCGCCCTCCGGCCATCAGCCCCCCGCGTCCGCGAGAACGCTCTCGTAGATCCCGAGGTAGCGCTCGACGATCGCGTCCGCGGCGAACAGGGCGACGGCTCGCTCGCGCGCCGCGCGCGAGGCCGCGCCCCACGCCGTGTCGTCCCGGAGGAGAGCGATCCCGTCCTCGGCGAGGCCGTCGACGTCTCCGACCGCGCGGAGGAAGCCCGTCTTCCCGTTCTCGACGACCTCCGGAAGGCCGCCCGCACGGTACCCGAGGACCGGGATTCCGCTCGCCTGCGCCTCGAGGGCCGAGAGGCCGAACGACTCCATGTCCGTCGTCAGGACGTAGAGGTCGGCCGCCGGCATCACCTCGGAGACGGCCGGCGTGTTCCCGAGGAAGTGGACGAGGCCCGAGATCCCCTTCTCGCGGCAGAGAGCCTCGGCCGCCGGGCGGTCGGGGCCGTCGCCGATCATCAGGAGCCGGCTCGGGACCGCCCGCCGGACGCGCTCGAAGACCTCGACGACGTCGAGGACCCGCTTCACGGGGCGGAAGTTCGAGACGTGGAGGAGGAGCCGCTCGCCGCCCCGCGCGAAGCAGGTCGCACCCCGCTGTCCGTCGTCGGGGCGCCAGCGGTCCGGGTCGACGAAGTTCGGGACGACCTGGATCTCCTTCGCCGGCGAGAAGACCTCCCGGGTGACGCGCGCGAGGTAGTCGGAGACCGCCGTCACCGCGTCGGAGCGCTCGATGCCGAAGCGGGTGATCGGGAGGTACGAGCGGTCCTGCCCGACGATCGTCACGTCCGTCCCGTGGAGCGTCGTGACGACGGCGAGCCGGCGCGGCAGGAGCATCTCGCGCGCGAGGTGCGCCGAGATCGCGTGCGGCAGGGCGTAGTGCGCGTGGACGAGGTCGAGCCCCTCGTGCAGCGCGACGTCGACGATCCGGGTCGCGAGCGCGAGGTCGTACGGCGGGTAGTTGAAGAGCGGGTAGGTCGGCACCGCGACCTCGTGGTACGAGACCCGCTCCGCGAAGAGGTTGAGGCGCGACGGCAGGGCGTAGCTGATGAAATGGACGTCGTGGCCGCGGCGCGCGAGCTCGTGCCCGAGCTCCGTCGCGACGACCCCGGAGCCGCCGAACGTCGGGTAGCAGGCGATGCCGATCCTCACCGGCTCAGAACCCCTTCTCGAAGCCGTCGAACGCGGCGAGCGGGTCGGCGAGGAGCGGGGGACGCGGCGAGACGAAGCCTTCCGCGGCCCCGACGTTCGCGAGACGGCCGAAGGCGCGGGCCCGCGCCGTGACCCCTTCCAGGAACTCCGGGGAGGAGATGAAGGTCTCGGGCTCCTTCGACGCCGGGTCGAAGAACTGGCTCCGGAACGCGCGCACGGCCGCGAGCTTCGTCTCGAGGAACGCCGTGACGTCGACGAGGAAGGTCGGCTCGGCGAGGAACGTCGACGGGAAGAAGACGACCTGCTGCGGGCGGTGCGGGGGGCGCCCCGTCTCGAGCGACCTCAGGCCCGCGTAGAACGCCGCGTCGGCGACGAGGCGGCCGGCCCGCACGTGGTCCGGGTGGCGGTCGTTCGGGAGAGGGGCGAAGACGAGCCGGGGGCGACGTCGGCGGATGACGTCGATGACCTCGAGCTCGGCGGCCCGGTCCGTCCGGAGGTTCCCGTCGCCGAGGTCGAGGCCGTCGCGGAAGCGCGACCCGAGGACCCGGGCCGCCTCGATCGCCTCGGCGGCGCGCGTCTCGGGGGTCCCGCGCGTCCCCGCCTCGCCGCGCGTCAGGTCGAGGATCCCGACGCTCCGGCCCCGCCTCGCGAGGAGCGCGAGCGTCCCCCCGCAGCCCAGCTCGACGTCGTCGGGGTGCGCCCCGACGGCGAGGATCTCGACGGTTTCGGCTTCGTTCACAGCGCGATCTCCTGCAGCCCCGCCTCGTCCCAGCGGAGCTGCTCCTTCAGCGGGCCGACGAGCCCCGCGCGGCCGTGGCGGAGGAGCCACGGGAGCGGAGAGTAGACCCTCTCCGCGGGGCGCCCGCCCGGCGCGAGCGCCGCCGCGAGGCGTCGGATCTGCCGGGCCTCGGCCTCGTTCGCGCGCCCGGCCGCGGCGCGCGTCCTCTCCGCGAGCTTCTCGAGAGCGAAGCGGACGTTCTCCTTCGTCGCATCGAGGTTCTTCCCGAGGCCCGGCTCGACCGCCGAGAGGCGCGGAGCGAGCGCGGCGAGGCCCGAGAGCGCCGTCTCCCGTACGCCCGCGAGCTCCGCGAGGAGCTTCCCCTCGCGCGCGGCCCCGCGCGCCGAGAGGAGCGGCTCGACGCCCGCGAAGAGGTCGCCGAGGCCGAGGCCGAGCCTTTCGAGAGCCCTCCGCTCCGCGACCGCGACGGGCGCGACCATCGGTCTCGCCACGAGGACGGGCGGGACGATCCCCGCCCACGCGAAGAGAGGGAGCATCTGCGCCCAGTAGGCGAGCTCCGCCGGCCCGAGGACGACCGCCGCGACGGGATAGAGCCGGGAGGTCGCGAGGGGGCGGGAGAGCGCCGCGAAGGAGGGGAGCCACTCGCCCGACTCGAAGCGGGCGACGACCTCCTCTTCCCCCAGCTCCCCGTCGCGCCCCTTCAGGCCGAGGCGCCCCTCTCTCTCGCGAAGGAGGAGCCGCTCGCCGTCGACGATCGCGAAGAGCGGGAGCGCACCGCGCTCGGAGACGACCTGCGGCGGGTGCCCCGACGCGGCGAGCTCCTCCGCGCGGCGGTCGAGGATCCGGCGAACGTCGGCCCGCTCCCGAACGAGGCGCGCGGCGAGAGGGACGAGCGCCGGCTTCTCCTCCCGGCGCGCGGCGTCGGCGAAGAGGAGGCCCGGTTCGTCGAGGAGCCAGGAGAGCGCGGCGACGAACGCCTCCCGATAGGTCGTGCCCGCGTGCGCCGCGCGGAGAGCCTCGACGGACTCCCCGTCGGCGAGCGGGCCCGCGTCCGCGCGCGCCCGCTCGAGGAGCGCCGGGACGTCGACCTCTACCGGGAGGTCGCCGACGGGCCGGCGGTTGCGGGAGAGCGGCGCCGGGTCGGGCCCCGCCTCGACGGGCCCCTCCGGGCCGGGCAGCGGGACGCGCGTCACCTCCGCGAGGTCGTGATCCTCCGAGGCGCACCAGAAGACCGGAGAGAGCGGCGCCGTCTCCGTAGAGGCCTCCGCAGCCGCCCTCACGGCCGCGAGCGCCTTGACCGCCGTCAGGAGCGGCCCCGTCAGGAGCCCGACCTGCTGCCCCGCGACGACCGCGGCCCGGCCGCCCGCAGCGAGAGGCGCGAGCTCCGGAGCCGCCCCCGCCCGGGGCCGGAAAGCGGCGAGCACCTCGAGAGCGCGCGCGGCGATCGCGTCGCGGGAGGCCCGCGGGCCGAGGAACGCCGAGACGTCCGGCGTCCCCGTGGCGTGTCCCCGGGCGAGGGCCGGGATGCCGGGGAGGAGCTCGGGCGGGACGCTCACCGGCCCGCCCCCGCGACGGCGAGGAGGATGAGGCGCGGCGAGCGGCGGGGGTCGAACGGCGAGCCGTCGAAGTCGCCGAATGCCGCGGAGACGACGAGCCCCGCGCGGCGGTGGAGGGCTTCGAGCTCGTCGCGGCCGTAGACGCGGACGCGCTCCCGGAAGGTGCGCGCGCCGGAACCGGTTCCCATCGTGATCTCCTTGGCGACCGTCCGCGTCGCCTCGTCCCAGCTCCGCCGGATCGCGACGCGCTCACCGGCGACCGTCTTCTCCTCGCGTGAGACGAGCGTCGCGAGGACCCGCGCGGCGTTGAAGACGTCCGAGAGGAACGCCCCTCCCGGGACGAGGACGCGCGCGACCTCCGCGACGACGCGGCCGTCGTCCGCCGGGTCGTCGAAATAGCCGAAGGACGTGAAGAAGTTGACGACGCCGCCGAACGAGCGGTCCGCGAACGGGATCCGCCGCATGTCCGCCCGGACGAAGCGGGGCGCGGGCTCCGCCCGCCGGGCCTTCGCCCGGGCGAGGAGCGGCGCGGAGAGATCGACCCCCGTCACGGGCGCCCCGGCGCGCGTCAGGATGACGGCGTGCCGGCCCGTCCCGCACGCGAGGTCGAGGAGGCCGCCCGGCCCCTTCGCCACGTACGGGCGGAGGAGCCCGACGACGAACTGCGCCTGGCGCGCCGCCTCGACGTCGTCGCGGTCCGGGTAGAGGGCGAGGTACTCCTCGCCGAACCAGCTCGCGTACCAGGGGTCCCGCTCGGTCTCGGCGCTCAAGCGAGAGGATGATACGGGCTCGTCCCCGGACCACGTCGGCCGCCGGCGATGCGGGCACGAATCGACGTCGGCGCCCGGGGCCGCCGCACGCCGCATTGAGGGTCCCTAGAATCGGGGGATGCTCCGGAGCGCGTGCACGAGGCGCCTGACCTGCGCGATCCCGTTCGTTCCCGCGGTCGGCGTCCTCCTTTTCCTGTTCTGGAGGATCCTCGCGCGGGGAGAGGTCTTCGGGCTCGGAGACCATTCGGCGTACTACTGGCCGGTCCGGTCGCTCTTCGTCGCTCTCGTCGCGAACTCCCACGGCGTGCCGCTCTGGAACCCGTTCCTGAGCTCGGGCCAGCCCTTCGCAGCGAATCCTCACCAGGCCGTCTTCCACCCCGTGACCGCTCTCTTCCTCGCCCTCCCCTTCGAGTGGGCCTATCGCCTCCAGGTTCTCGTTCCCGTCGTGCTGCTCACGCTCTCGGGCTACTTCCTGGCGAGGTCGCTCGGTCTGGGCCGCGCGGTGGCGGCCTGCTCAGCGGTGGCCTGGGGAGCAGGCGGCGCGACGGCTTCGCTGCTGCAGGTGCTGCCGGGGCTCCTGACGCTCGCGCCGCTGCCTGCCCTGCTCGCGTTCGCGATCCGGCTCGGCCGTCGTCGCCGCGCCGCCGACGTCCTCGCCTTCGGTCTCGTCTTCGGGCTCATGGTCCTCGGCGGCGATCCCCCCGGCCTCCTCTTCGCGGCGCTCCTCTCCTCCGTCGGGGTCCTCCACGGAACGCTCCTTGCGCCGCGCGGGACGGCCGTCTCGCCGGCCGTCGCGCTCTCGCGCCTCGCTCTCGGCGGCCTCCTCGGCGCCCTCGTCGGCGCGGTCTCTCTCGTTCCGAGCATCACGCACGGACTGAAGACCGTCCGCGCGACGGGCCTGGACGAGAGGAACGCGTACGCATTCACGACTCCCGTCGAGCGCCTCGCCGAGCTCGCCGCTCCCGGGGTGATGAACGTCCGCGCGCGCGACGACCGCGGCGTCCTGCTGGGGGAGCGCCTCTATCCTGGCCGGGGTCGGCCTTTTCTGAGCTCGATCTACCCGGGCCTCCTGCTCGTCATCGGCGCAGCCGCCGCGTGGACGGAGAGGAGGAGCCCCTCCCGCCTGTGGCTCCTTCCGGCTGCGATCGGGGTGGTCTTCAGCCTCGGCGCGGCGACGCCCGTCTTCCCGGCGGCTCGACTCCTCCCGGTCCTTTCCGGAATCCGTTTCCCGGAGCGCTACCTCCTGCTCACCCTGGTGGCCATCACCGTCGCCGGGACCTGTGGCCTCGGGCGCCTGATCGAAGGGGATCGTCGCCGCCTCCCGGCCGCCGCGATCGGCGGTGCGCTCGCGCTCCTCGCGTCGGGCGCGCTCGCCCGCGGGTCCGTCGGGGACGGCGCCGTCCTCACGACCGTCTACCTCCGGCAGTCCGTTCTCCTCGGACTCGGTATCGGGGCGATCGCGTTCGCCGCGCGCTCTCCCCGCGGCGCGCTCGTCCGCCTCCTGCCGGCTGTCCTTCTCGCCGCGGAGCTCGGCTTCGCCGGCCGGCCGTCGGTCGGCCCCGTCCCTCCCGTCGACCTCCGGGCCGTGCCCGCCGCGCTCGCGCCGCTCCTTCGCGCACCCGTCCCGGGCTACGTGTTTCACGCGGCGGCGAGCGACCCCGAGCGCGGCCTGCTCCCGGGGATCTACGGCCCGCCGAGCCTCGCTCAGTTCGCGATCCCGACGGCGCTCGACAGGGACTTCGACCTCGCCGAGCTCTCCTGGAGCGGCCGCGCGACCGCGACGGTCCTCCGCACGATTTCCGCTCACCCGGCCGTGGCGGACACCGTCCTGGCCCGCCGTGGCATCGCCGCCGTCGTCGCTTTTCGATCCGACGTGCCCCGCTCCCGGACGGCGGCGTCGGCCCGGCGCCGTGAGGATCTCCTCGCTCTCTTCGCCGTCCCGGGTCCGCGGCCGTTCGCCTTCGCGGCGGACCGCCTCGTCGCGGCCCGCGGCGAGGCCGGCTGGGCAGCCGCGGTCGTGGCCGCCGGACGAGCCGCGACCGGCCTCGCCGTCGTCGACCCTGCGGACGCGCCGTGGCCCCTCCCGGCCGTCCTGTCCCCCGCGACCGTCCGCGTCGCGACCCGTGCCCCCGCGCGGATCGTCCTGAACGTCGACTCCGCGGGTCCGGGGCCGTCCTTCGTCGCCGTGAACCAGACGTGGGACACCGGTTGGCGCGCCCGCTGCGACGGGCAGTCTCTGCCTCTCGTCCGGACCGATCTCTCGCTCTCGGGCGTCCTCGTCCCGGGCGGGCGGCACCGCGTCGTCCTGACCTACAGGAGTCTCCCCGTCGCCTTCGGGGCGGGCATCACCCTCGTCGCGCTCGTGGCGGCGACGATCCTCCTCGTTCGCCTGCGGCGCGTGCCGTCCTGAAAGGTCAGAAGCCCCAGAGCGCGAGCTCGTCGACGACCGTCGCGAGGCTCGGGTGCTTCACGAGCTCCTCGTAGAGCCAGCCGTGCCGCTCCCTCACCGAGGCGAGCTCCTCGCGGGCCCGGGCGGCGTCGCCGTCCACGGCCGCGTCGCGCAGGCGCTCCACGGCCGCCCGCTCCTCGACGCCGAGGCGGTCGTCGAGGTCGCGGCGGACCGCGTCGAACGCCTCGTGGACCTTGTCGTTCGGCTCGTCGGCCACGGCGTCAGCCTCCCTGCGCGACGGCGAGCTTCGCCTCGGCGAAGGCGATGTCCGCGTTCACCGCGTCGAGCTGCTCCCCGCCGACGACGGCGAGGCGCCGCGCGTCTCCCGCGCCGGCCTCCTCGCGCGCCTCGGCGGCGTCGATGACGTCCCTCTCGGCGGCGAGGTCCGCGAGGACGCGGACGGAGTCGCCCGCGACCTCGGCGAAGCCGCCGCGGACCGCGACGGAAGTCTTCCGCCCCGCGTCGGTCCAGACGACCCGGCCGACGCCGAGGAGGGCTACGAGCGGCGTGTGGCCCGGGAGGATCCCGAGCTCGCCGAGCTCTCCCGGGAGCGACACGGCGTCGCACGGGGCGCGCTCCACGACGGAGCGCTCCGGCGTGACGACCGTCAGGGTGAGGCGTCCGGCGGAGGACACGGCCTCAGGCCTCGCCCGCCTTCTTCATCCGCTCGTAGCGCTCGAGGACGTCGTCGATCGTCCCCTGCAGGAGGAACGCCTGCTCGGGGACCTCGTCGTGCTTGCCGTCGACGATCTCCTCGAAGGAGCGGATGGTGTCGGCGATCTTCACGTACTTGCCGGGCAGGCCGGTGAACTGCTCGGCGACGTGGAACGGCTGCGAGAGGAAGCGCTGGATCTTGCGGGCCCGCGCGACGACGAGCTTGTCGTCCTCGGAGAGCTCGTCGATGCCGAGGATCGCGATGATGTCCTGGAGGTCCTTGTACTTCTGGAGGATCTGCTGGACGCGGCGCGCGACGGAGTAGTGCTTCTCTCCGACCGTCATCGGAGAGAGGATCTTCGACGTCGAGGCGAGCGGGTCGACGGCCGGGTAGATGCCGAGCTCGGCGATCTGCCGCGAGAGGACGGTCGTCGCGTCGAGGTGGGCGAACGCCGTCGCCGGCGCCGGGTCGGTCAGGTCGTCGGCCGGGACGTAGATCGCCTGGACCGAGGTGATCGAGCCCTTCTTCGTCGAGGTGATCCGCTCCTGGAGCTCGCCCATCTCGGTCGCGAGGTTCGGCTGGTACCCGACGGCGGAGGGCATCCGGCCGAGGAGCGCGGAGACCTCGGAGCCCGCCTGCGTGAAGCGGAAGATGTTGTCGATGAAGAGGAGGACGTCCTTCCCTTCGGTGTCGCGGAACCACTCGGCGACCGTGAGGCCCGTCAGGCCGACGCGCAGGCGCGCGCCGGGGGGTTCCGTCATCTGGCCGTAGATGAGCGAGCACTTCGACTTCTTCCAGTCGTTCGGGTCGATGACGCCCGACTCGGTCATCTCGAGCCAGAGGTCGTTCCCCTCGCGAGTCCGCTCGCCGACGCCGGCGAAGACGGAGTAGCCGCCCGCGGCCTTCGCGACGTTGTTGATGAGCTCCTGGATGAGGACCGTCTTGCCGACGCCCGCGCCGCCGAAGAGGCCCGTCTTGCCTCCCTTCGTGTACGGCTCGAGGAGGTCGATGACCTTGATCCCCGTCTCGAACATCTCGACCGAGGTCTTCTGCTCGTCGTACGGCGGGGCGTGGCGGTGGATCGGCCAGCGCTCCTTCGTGGCGACCTCTCCGAGGCCGTCGACCGGCTCGCCGATGACGTTCAGGATCCGGCCGAGCGTCTCGGGGCCGACCGGGACCGAGATCGGCGCGCCGAGGTCGACGGCCTTCATGCCCCTGACGAGGCCGTCGGCCGGCTTCATCGCGATGCAGCGGACCCGGTTCTCGCCGAGGTGCTGGGCGACCTCGGTCATCAGGTCGATGTCGACGGTGGAGAGGCCGTCCGGGTCGGTGACGTGGACGGCGTTCATGATGGAGGGCAGGTGCCCGCCCGGGAACTCCACGTCGACGACGGGGCCGATGACCTGGACGATCTTGCCTTCGATGGCCATGTGCTACCTCTGCGGCCGGCGGGGCCGGGAGTACTCGTGGGAGGACGGGCAGACGGGGCGGTTCGAGCCTGTCTGGGCGGCCGCGGAGGGGGTCCGGGAGGACCGATGGGGACGACCGAACGGCGTTCCCGTCGAAGGCGAAGCCAATCCCGGGCCCGGGTTCCCCCGGGTCGTTCCGGTCGCGGGCCTCACTTCAGGGCCTCCGCGCCGGAGACGATCTCGATGAGCTCCTTCGTGATCTTCGCCTGGCGCGCCCGGTTGTAGGTGAGGGTGAGCGAGTCGATCATCTCGCCCGCGTTCTTCGTCGCCGACTCCATCGCCGTCATCCGCGCGGCGTTCTCCGCGGCGTTCGACTCGAGGAGGACGCGGAAGAGCTGGAACTCGACGTGCCGCGGGAGGAGACGGCCGAGGATGACGTCCGGACCGGGCTCGAAGAGGTAGTCGGTCCCGGCGTCGGTCGCCTCGAGCTCGCCGAGCTCGATCGGGAGGAGGCGCCTCACCCCGACGACCTGCGAGATGACGCTCTTGAACTCGTTGTAGACCACGTAGACCGCGTCGACCTCGCCCCCGGTGAAGCGGGCGGCCAGGGACCGGGCGACCTCGGAGGCGGTGTCGTACCCGAAGCGCTGGAAGAGGCCGGGGCGCGCGTCCAGGACGGGAACCGTGCGCCGCTTCCAGAAGTCGACGGCCTTGCGGCCGAGGGTCACGAGGGAGACCTCGACGCCGGCGCCCCTCTTCTCGCGGAGGAAGGCGCCGGCGACGCGGTTCACGTTCGTGTTGAACGCGCCGCAGAGCCCCTTGTCGCCCGTCACGACGACGAGGACGACCTTCCGCTCCTCGCGCTGGGCGAGGAGCGGGTGGACGGGGGCGCCGTCGTCCCGCGCCGGAAGGCGCCCCGCGACCGAGGCGAGCGTCGCGCCGAGCGTGCGGGCGTAGGGCCGCGCCGCGAGGACCCGCTCCTGCGACCGGCGAAGCTTCGACGCGGCGACCATCTTCATCGCCTTCGTGATCTGCTGCGTCGACTTGACGCTGCGGATCCGCCGCCGGATGTCGATCAGGTTCGGCATCGCGTCTCCGGCGTCAGGCCTTCGCGCTCGGGTTGTCGGCGAGGAAGAGCTTCTTGGCCTCGGTCACGGCGGCCGCGAGGGCCTCCTCGAGCTCCTTCGTCATCTTCTTCGCCGTGCGCACCTCGTCGAGGAGCGCGGCCTTCTCGGAGACGAGCGTCCGGTGGAGCGTCTTCTCGAAGGGCAGGACGGCCTCGACGCGCAGGTCGTCGAGGTAGCCCTTCGTCCCCGCGAAGACCGAGGCGACCTGGAGGGCGACGTCCATCGGGACGAAGACGTTCTGCTTGAGGACCTCCGTGAGGCGCTTGCCGCGGTTCAGCTGGCTCTGGGTCGCCTTGTCGAGGTCGGAGCCGAACTGCGCGAACGCGGCGAGCTCGCGGTACTGGGCGAGGTCGAGGCGGAGCGTGCCGGAGACCGTCCGCATCGTCCGGACCTGGGCCGACCCGCCGACGCGCGAGACCGAGATGCCGACGTTGATGGCCGGACGCTGGCCCGAGTAGAAGAGGTCCGACTCGAGGAAGATCTGCCCGTCCGTGATCGAGATGACGTTCGTCGGGATGTAGGCGGAGACGTCGTTCGCCTGCGTCTCGATGATCGGGAGGGCCGTGAGCGATCCGCCGCCGAGGTCGTCGTTCAGCTTCGAGGCGCGCTCGAGGAGGCGGCTGTGGAGGTAGAAGACGTCGCCCGGGTACGCCTCGCGGCCCGGCGGCCGGCGGAGGAGGAGCGAGATCTCGCGGTAGGAGGCCGCCTGCTTGGAGAGGTCGTCGTAGATGACGAGGACGTGCCCGCCGGGGTTGTCCTTCGACGCGGGCGCGCCGTCCTTGCCGGTGAACTGGAAGTACTCGCCCATCGCGCAGCCGGCGTAGGGGGCGATGTACTGGAGCGGGGCCGGGTCCGAGGCGCTCGCGGCGACGACGATGGTGTGCTCCATCGCGCCGTGGGTCTCGAGCGTCTGGACGACCTGCGCGACCGTCGAGTTCTTCTGCCCGATCGCGACGTAGATGCAGACGACGCCCTTCCCCTTCTGGTTGATGATGGCGTCGAGGGCGACGGAGGTCTTCCCCGTCTGGCGGTCGCCGATGATGAGCTCGCGCTGGCCGCGGCCGATCGGGATCATCGCGTCGATCGCCTTCAGGCCCGTCTGCATCGGCTCCTTGACGGGCTGCCGCGCGACGACGCCGGGCGCGATCCGCTCGATCGGGTAGTACTCCTTCGCCTCGATCGGCCCCTTGCCGTCGAGCGGCTGGCCGAGCGGGTCGACGACGCGGCCGACGACGGCCGGCCCGACCGGGACGGAGATGATCCGCTTCGTCCGGCGCACCTCGTGCCCCTCGCGAATCTTCGCGGTGTCGCCCATGAGGACGCAGCCGACGTCCTCCTCCTCGAGGTTCAGGGCGAGGCCGAAGACGTCGTTCGGGAACTCGAGGAGCTCGCCCGCCATGACCTTGTCGAGGCCGTACACGCGGGCGATGCCGTCGCCGACGGAGAGGACGGTTCCGACCTCGGCGGTGTCGATGCCCCGGTCGAGCCCGGCGAGCTGCGCCTTGATGAGCTGCGTGATTTCGCGTGCGCTGATGTCGGTCATCTGAGCGTCTCTTTTCCTTGCCCTCGGTCGGTCGGGGTCACGCGGCGCCGGAGGCGCCCTCCAGGGCCTTCCGCGCACGCGCGAGGCGGCGCGAGAGGGAGGCGTCGAAGACCTCGCTCCCGAGCCGGACGACGAAGCCCGACAGGAGCGAGGGGTCGATTTCGGTGCGGAGGCGGACGCGCGTCCCGGTGCGCGCCTCGAGGGCCTCGCGGATCGCCGTCTCGGAATCCGCGCCGAGCGGCGCGACGGTGCGGACGTTCGCCTCGACGACGCCCCGCGCCTCGTCGAGGCGGTCCCGGATCGCGTCCAGGACGGTCGGGAGCGCGAGGAAGCGGCCCCGGTCGAGGAGCGTCCGGAGGAGCCGTCCCGCGAGCTCGGGGGCCTCCGCGCTCCCGGCGAGCGTGGCGACGAGCGTCCGCTTGTCCGCTCGCGGGATCGCCGGGTTCGTGGAGAAGGCCCGGAGCTCCTCGGAGGCGTTCAGGGCGCGGGCGACCGTCTCGAGGGACGGGAGGAGCGCCTCGACGGCGTCGGCAGAGCCGGCGACCTCGAAGAGCGCGTCGACGTACGGCCGCGTGAAGGCGGCTCCGCTCGCTCTCATCGGCCCTCTCCCGCGAGGCTCCGGACGCCCTCGGCGACGAGCCTCTTCTCGTCCTCGGGCGTGACGTTCTTCGCGACGAGCTCCCGGGCGAGCTCGACCGCGAGGTCCGCGGCGTACGCCGTCAGTTCGTTCCGCGCGGTCCTCACGCGGGCGTCGAGCTCGGCCGCGGTGCGCGCCGAGATCCGCGCCGCCTCCTCGGCGGCGCGGGTCTCGATCTCGGTCTCCTCGGCCCGGGCCTGATCGAGGGCGTTCCGGCGCAGCGCCTCGATCTCGGCCTCGATCCGCGTGAGCCGCTCCCCGACCTCCTTCGCGATCGCCTCGGCGCGGTCGCGGTCCGCCTCGGCCTTCGTGAGCGACTCGGCGACCTGGGCGCGCCGGTTCTCGAAGAACTGGACGAGCGGCTTGCGGAGGAGCCAGACGAGGAGGGCGAGGAAGCCGAGGAGGTTCAGCGCCTGCCAGAAGGGGTAGGGGAGGCCGAGGAAGGTGTGGGCCCCCTCCCCTCCGCCGGCGAGGAGGAGCGCGATCGGTCCGGACGACATCAGGCCACCTTCCGGCCGAGGGCGTAGTTCGCGATCTCGGCCGCGATCGCCTTCGCCTCGGCGCCGAGCTGCTCCCGCGCGGCGAGCACGTCGCGCTCGAGCCGGGCCTGCGCTTCGGCCGCAGCGCTCCGCGCCTTCTCGCGCGCCTCGTCGAGGATCGCCTGCCGGCGGTCGCCGGCCGCGGCGCGAACCGCCTCCCGGTGCGCGAGCGACTCGCGGCGAGCCTCGGTCAGCCTCCGGTCGAGGTCGGCGGCGACCTCGCGCTGGCGCTCGAGCGCCGCCTCGGCCGAGGCCCGGGCTTCCTCGACGCGACGCTCGCGCGCCGCCAGGACGGCGCCGAGCGGCGCGAGCAGGAATTTCCTCAGGACCACATAGGCGGCCCAGAAGACGACGACGACGAGAATCAGGGAGAGGTCGGGCAGTTGCATCGCTCGTTCCGCTCTCGAGGGCGCGCTGCGGACTCCGCCCCCGGGCGCACCGCGAGCCGGAAGTCCGCACGGGGGCCGCGTTTATGCCACAGACCCGCCGGAGCGGTCAACGCGCGGACGGGGCGGGCGCCGCGACCGGGTTAGGATCCCCGACCCGTGAGGGATCACCCGGTGCCGACCGAAAAACAGATCGTGCGATTGAAAAGTGCTTTCTCCGCCGCCGACCGGGCCTGGCTCGAGGCGAAGGGAAGGACCGTTCCCGGCGAAGTCGCCTGCAGGGCGGGCTGCTTCGGCTGCTGCGTCGGCCTTTTCGAAATCTCGCTTCCGGAGGCCGCGCTCGTCCGGGCCGGTGTCGAACGGCTGTCGACCGCCGAGCGGGAGGACGTCGAGCGTCGTTCCGCCCGGATCGCCGAGGAGACGGCTGCGGCCTTCCCCGGCGACGCTGCCGCCGGGCTTCTTGCCTCCGATCGGACCGAGGAGGCTGACGACGCCTACTTCGAGGTCGTCGCCGACCGCGCCTGCCCGATGCTCGAGCTTCCGTCAGGACGATGCCGCATCTACGCGTGGAGGCCGATCACCTGCCGCTCTTTCGGGTTCGCCTGGGCCCGGGCCGGGGAGGTCATCCACCCCCCGTGCAGCCTGAACCTCCCGGGGGCTTCGCAGCAACGGCACCTCGACACCGCGATCGACCTCGACGCCCTCGACGAGGCGAGGGACCTGGACCGAGAGCTCGCGGGCGCGCTCGGGATCGAGCCCGGGCACGAGACGACGATTCCCCACGCGGTCGTGGGCGGTGCTTTCGGGCCGATCGGCTGATCAGCCCTTTTTCGCCGGCGGCGCCGTCGCCGGGAGGGCCGGGACGGAAGGGTCGGACGGCGGCCCCGGCGCCCGGCCGACCTGCGGGCCGGTCTGCACCGGTCCCTGGATCACGGCCCCGTCCTCGACGAAGAGCGACGGGGTGTGGATTTCGGCCTGTATTCGCGCGCCGGCGTGGACCTCCACGCGCTCGAGTGCGTAGACGACTCCCTTCACGTTCCCCGAGACGGAGAGTCGTCCGACGTGGATCTCGGCGTCGATCGCGGCTCCCTCCCCGATGACGAGCTCGTTCTTCGAGACGATCTTCCCCTTGACGATTCCGTCGATCCGGAACGTGTCCTCGAACGAGAGCGTCCCCTCGACGCGGGCCCCCCGGTCGAGGAACCCGTTCAGGACCCCGCCCCCCTTCTTCGAAGAGATCACGAGTCCCTCCCGACGAGCCTCTCGAAGAGGCCGATGAGCTGCTCCTCGGAGTAGAACGCGAGCCGGACTTCGCCCCCCTTCTTCCGCCTGCGGATCTCGACCTTCGTGCCGAGGGCCCGTTGGAGCCGCCCCTCGGCGTCGCGGGTGTCCGGGTCGTTGTCCGGGCCGCTCGTCCGCTTCTTCGGGACCCCGGCGAGGAAGTCCTTCACCCTCGCCTCCGCGGCCCGGACGGAGAGGCCGCGACGCAGGAACTCCCTCGCGAGCGTCTCCTGGTCGGCCGCCGAGGGGAGCGCGAGCAGGGTCCGCGCGTGGCCGGCCGACAGGAGCCCGTCCTCGACCTGGGCCCGGATCTCCGCGGGGAGCTTCAGGAGACGCATGGCGTTCGCGACCGTCGCGCGGTCCTTGCCGACCCGCTCGGCGATCTCGTCCTGCGTCATCCCGAACTTGTCCTTCAGGTGCTGGTAGGCCTCCGCCTCCTCCATCGCCGTCAGGTCGCGCCGCTGGACGTTCTCGACGAGCGCGAGAAGGAGGTGGTCCCTGTCCTCGAGCCCTTCCCGGACGAGGACCGGGACCCGCGTCAGCCCCGCGAGTCGGGCCGCGCGGGCCCGCCTTTCCCCCGCCAGGATCCGGAAGCGTTCACCGTCGCGCGTGACCAGGATCGGCTGGAGGATGCCGGTCTCCTTCACGGATCGGGCGAGCTCTTCGATCCCGTCGTCGTCGAACCGGTGGCGCGGCTGCTGGCGGTTCGCCTCGAGGTGCTCGAGGTCGGCCATGAGGACGGAGGTCCCGGGGCGGGCCTCCGGGGCGGACGGCCGGCTCGCCGGGATCAGCGCCGAGAGCCCCTTTCCGAGGGCGGGCTTCTTCGTCACGGTCGACCTCCGTTCCCGCCCGCGAGGTCCCTCCTCAGGACCTCGCGCGCGATGGCGAGGTAAGCCTCCGCCCCTCGGGAGCGGACGTCGTAGAGGAAGATCGGCTTTCCGAACGAGGGCGCCTCGCCGAGGCGGACGTTTCGGGGAACGGGCGGCTCGAGGAATGCCTCCCCGAAGAACTTCCGGATCTCCTCGAGGACCTGGCGCGAGAGGTTCAGGCGTTCATCGAGCATCGTCGCGACGACGCCGGAGATCTCGAGACGGGGGTTCAGTCCGTCCCGCACCCGCTCCACCGTCGAGACGAGCTCGGAGACCCCCTCCAGCGCGTAGTACTCGCACTGGATCGGGACGAGGACCCCGTCCGCTGCCGTCAGGGCGTTCACCGTGAGGAGACCGAGAGAGGGGGGACAGTCGACGAAGACGTAGTCGAACTCGTCCTCGAGCGCGTCGAGGCGTCGAGCGAGCAGGTACTCGCGCTCGTCGACGGCCACGAGCTCGATCTCGGCGCCGACGAGCTCGCGGGAGGCCGGAACGAGGGTCAGGCGCTGGAGCTCCGTCGGGCGCGCGACCTCGCTCCAGGTGGCGTTCCCCGCGATCCAGTCGTAGACCGTCTTGCCGATCGTCGCCTTGTCGACGCCGAGCCCCCCTGTCGTGTTCCCCTGGGGGTCGAAGTCGACGAGAAGGACCTTCTTCTCGAGGACGGCGAGGGCGGCCGCGAGGTTGATCGCCGTCGTCGTCTTCCCGACGCCCCCTTTCTGGTTCGCCACGGCGAGACGTTTCACGTGGAACACTCCCTCCGCGCGGGTCTCCTCCGCGCAAGTCCGCTTCCCGATCGGGCGTCACCGCTCGCCCCGGCCCGGCTCTCCGCATCGGGCACCGGACGTTTCACGTGAAACGCTCCACCCGGGCGATCCCCCGCCTCTGCGCGGCAGGGCTCGGCCGGAACGCGACGAGAGCCCCCGGGAGAGCCTTTCGGACCGCGCCGACGAGCGGTTCCGTCGTCCAGAGAAGCGCGACCGCGCCCGGCGCGAGGGCCGGACGCGCGTCCCTCACGATCTCGCCGGCGTCGGCGACGGCTCGGCTCGTCAGGAGGTCGCAGGGTCCGGCGTTCCTCATCAGCGTCAGCGCGGGGGCGGGGAATCTAGCGTTCAGCACACGGGCCGTCAATCCGAGTGACGCGACCACCCGCGCCAGGAAGCTGGCCTTCTTCCCGACCGACTCGACGAGCCACCCCTCGAGATCCGGCCGCGCGAGGAGGAGGGGCACGGCGGGGAACCCCCCACCGGATCCGACATCCAGGAGGCGCAGAGGGCTGCCGGTCTGCGGAGGAATGAGCGGCAGCGCCTCCAGCGCGTCGAGGACGTGTCGTTCCAGGAGGATCTCCCGCGAGGCCTCCCGGCGGGAGACGAGGTTCACATCCCGGTTCGCCTCCAGGAGAAGGTCCAGATAGGCCGCGAGCCTGGGCTCCGCTTCGGACGGGAAAGCCGGGCCGATCCGGCGGAGCCGCTCCCGCAGGACGATTTCCAAGTCCCTCACGCGTCTCGCCCCCGCTCTGCCGCGACGAGACGAGCCAGGAGGAGCGTGAGGGCGGCGGGCGTCACGCCAGGGATCATCGCCGCCTGCCCGAGCGTCCTCGGCCTGTGGCGCTCGAGCTTCTCCGCCGCTTCCGCCGACAGCCCCGGCGTTCCGGGAAAGCGAAAGTCCGGCGGGATCGCGCGTTCGCCCGCGCGGGAGACCCGCGCGAGAACCTCGCGTTCCCGCCGGAGGAACCCCTCGTATCGGACCTCGCTCACGAGACGCTCCCACTCCTCGTCCTCGAGCCCGCCGACGACGGCGGGGTGACGCCCCCCGAGCCAGCCGCGAATCGAGTCCGGCGCGTCGGGTCGCCGAACGAGCCCCGCTGCCGTCGTCTCCTCGGACAGCGCGATCCCGATCCGGGAGAGCTCCTCGACGGTCCCCCGCGCGGGGACGATCCGGTCCTCGTCCAGGGCGGCGCGCGCGGTTCCGAGCCGCGCCTCCCGCTCGAGGAGGGGCTGCGCCTCCTCCTCCGTGACGAGCCCGACCTCGACGGCCCGCGGCGTGAGCCGTCCCCACGCCGAGTCGGCTCCGAGGAGGAGCCGATGCTCGGCGCGGGAGGTCATCAGGCGATACGGTTCGTCGGCGCCGAGGGTCACGAGGTCGTCGATCATCACACCGATGTAGGCCTCGTGTCGCCCGAGCGTGAACGGCGGGCGCGTCCGTCCCCCGGCGACGATCGCGGCGTTCACTCCGGCGACCAGCCCCTGTCCGGCAGCCTCCTCGTACCCCGAGGTTCCGTTGACCTGTCCCGCGAGGAAAAGCCCCGGCAGGGCCCGCGTCTCGAGGCTGTCGTCGAGCTGCTCCGGAAGGACGACGTCGTATTCCACCGCGTAGGCGGGGCGGAGGATCTCCGCTCGCTCGAGACCCGGGAGGCTCCTCACGATCTCCTGCTGCAGCTCCGCCGGGAGCGACATCGAAAGCCCTCCGAGGTAGGTCCATTCGGTGTCGAGCCCCTCCGGCTCCACGAAGATCTGGTGGCGCTCCCTCTCCGGAAAGCGGACCACCTTGTCCTCTATCGACGGGCAGTACCTGGGCCCCTTTCCCACGATCGCACCAGAGTAGAGCGGCGAGCGTCCGAGGTTGCGCCGGATCAGGTCGTGGGTCGCCTCCGTCGTCTGCGTCAGCCAGCAGTCGACCTGTCGGAGGCGAGGAAACCGATCGGCCCGGCTCCGGGCCGAGAACGGTCTCGGGCGCTCGTCGCCCCGGCACAGGGACATTTTGGAACGATCGATTGTTTGTTGGGCGACGCGTGGCGGCGTTCCGGTCTTCATTCTCGTCGTCCGGAGGCCGAGCGCACGCAGCGCACCCGGGAGCCGGGAGCACGGCGCCTCTCCCCACCGTCCCTCCTCGCGCCGCGCCGACCCGACGTGGACGAGCCCGCCGAGGAACGTCCCGCTCGTGACGACCGCCGCCTCGCAGCCGACCTCGGAGCCGTCCTCGAGGACGAGGCCCGCGAGCCGACCCCCGGAGGAAACGAACCCCGCTGCGGCTCCCTCACCGAGGTCGAGCCCGGGCTGCGCCCGGAGCAGCCGCGTCATCTCCGCCGAGTAGGCCGCCTTGTCGGACTGGCAGCGGAGTCCCTGGACGGCCGGTCCGCGCGACGCGTTCAGGACCTTGAACTGGATCCCGGTCCGGTCCGCCGCGAGCCCCATCAGACCGCCGAGGGCGTCGACCTCCCGGACCGCCTGTCCCTTCGCGAGGCCTCCGATCGCCGGGTTGCAGCTCATCCGGGCGACGGCGCCGAGGTCGCGCGTCAGGAGGAGCGTCCGTCGCCCGAGCCGCGCGGCCGCCAGCGCGGCCTCCGCCCCGGCGTGTCCCGCCCCGACGACGACGACGTCCCAGCGCGCGCTCATTTCCCGACGCAGAACGAGGAGAAGACCCTGTCGAGGAGCTCCTCGGTCGCCGTCTCCCCCGTCAGCTCGCCGAGCGCATGAAGCGCCTCGCGGAGCGCCGCCGCGGCGAGCTCCGCCGGCGTCCCCGGCCCCACGCCGGACAGGGCGCGCGCCGCCCGCCCCAGCGCCTCGCGCTGTCGCGGCAGCGCGCCGTACTCCCCGGCGCCGGCCGACGCGGAAAGCCGCTCCGCGATCTCGCTCCGGAGCCGCGGCAGCCCGGCCCCGGTCCTCGCGCTCACGCGCAGCGCCTCGCCGCCGGACTCCCCGCCCAGGTCGCCCTTCGTGAGGACGCGGAGGAGAGGGACGCCCTCCGGGAGGCCGGGCGCCTCCGCCCCGCCCGGCTCCCGCAGCAGCAGGAGCAGGTCCGCTCCCGCGGCGGCGCGGAACGCCGCCTCGACGCCAAGCCGTTCGACCCGCTCGCCCGTCTCGCGCAGCCCGGCCGTGTCGACGAGGCGGACGCGCTCCCCACCGATCTCCACGGTCTCCGCGACGGCGTCCCGCGTCGTGCCGGGCTCTTCCGAGACGAGGACCCGGTCCTCTCCGACGAGCGCGTTGAAGAGCGTCGACTTCCCCGCGTTCGGGGCGCCGGCGAGGACGACGACCGGGACGTCCCCGCGGACCCGCCCGGCCCCGACGGTCGAGGCGAGGGCGAGCAGCCCGCCCCCCGCCGGACCGACCCGCGCGAGGAGCTCCTCCTCGCCTTCTAGGCCGACGTCCTCGGCGAAGTCGAGGCGCGCCTCGAGCCCCGCGAGGAGCGTGAGGAGCTCCTCTCGAAGCAGCCTCACCCTCCCCGAGAGCTCCCCGCGCACGAGGCCGAGCGCCCGCCGGACCTCGCCCCGGCTCGCGGCCGAAGCGAGCCTCCCGATCCCCTCCGCCTCGAGGAGGTCCAGCTTCCCGTTCAAGAGCGCGCGGCGCGTGAACTCCCCGGGTCGGGCGCGGCGCGCCCCGCCCGTCACCGCGGCCGCGACGAGCGCCTCGGCGACGGCCGGTGAGCCGTGCGCGTGCAGCTCAACGACCTCCTCCCCGGTCGAGGAGAAGGGCGCCGCGAAATAGAGGACGAGCCCTTCGTCCAGGCGCTCGCCGACCTCGTCGAGGAACGTCGCGCGGAGCGCGCGCCGCGCCTCCGGCCGCGCCGGGAGGCCCGGCACGATCCTCCGCGCGACCCGGAGGGCTTCCCCTTCCGGGCCGCTCAGGCGGATGATCGCGAGGGCGCCGGCTCCGCCCGGCGTCGCCCGCGCGACGAGGACGTCCGCGCCTCCGGCCGCGTCCGGGACGAGGGGGGCCACCGTTTTGGCCCCTCCGGTCGTCGCGCCCCTGCGGCCGTCACGCCTTCTTCACCGCCTTCGGGCGCATGCCGAGGTCCGTGTACCGCTCGAGGAGGAGCTGCTGGACGATCGAGAGGACGTTCTGGACGAGCCAGTAGAGGACGAGCCCCGACGGCATGTCCTTGAACATGAAGCCGAAGACGAGCGGCAGGAACCCCATCACGCGCCGCGTCGTCGCGTCCCCGGTCGCCGGCATCATCTGCTGCTGGAGCCACATCGTCAGCGTCATCAGGATCGGCGTGACGTACCAGGGGTCCTTCGCCGAGAGGTCCTGGATCCAGAGCGCGAAGGGGGCGTGCCTCAGGTCGATCGCGTGGCTCAGGAGGTTGTAGAACGCGATCAGGATCGGCATCTGGAGGAGGAGCGGGAGGCAGCCGCCGGCGGGGTTCACCTTCTCCGCCTTGTAGAGCGCCATCGTCTCCTCGTTCATCTTCAGGCGCGCCTGCGGGTCCGTCTTCAGCTTCGGCGCCCACTTCAGCCGGATCGCCTCCATCTTCGGCTGGAGCGCGCTCATCTTCTTCATCGAGACGAGCTGCTTCCAGGTGAGCGGGAAGAGGACGACCTTGATGACGACCGTCGCGAGGATGATCGCGACACCCCAGTTCGGGATCGCGGCGTGGAATTGCTTCAGGAGCCAGAGGAGCGGAGAGACGAGGATCGCGAACCACCCGTAGTCGATCAGCTTCTCCATCCCGGGCCGGACCGTCCGGAGGACGTCCGTATCCTTCGGCCCGAGGTAGAGCCCGGTCTCGAGCGTGCCCGCGCCCGAGGCGACGATCTCCGTCTCCACGAGCGGCTCGGAAGCCGCCGCCGGGGCCTGCCCGGAGGCCGGCGCCCCGGTCGCCGCGAGGGAGACCGGGCGGAGCGTGACGCTCTCCCGGGTCCCGGGAAGGAGCGCCGTCACGAAGTAGTTGTCCTCGAGCCCCGCGGCGAGCAGACCCGTGCCGAGAGCGACCGGCTCCTTCAGGCCGTCCTTCGCCTTCCGCGCGACGGAGCGGCCCGCCGTCAGCGTCACGCTCGAGCCCGGCTTCGTGTAGCGGTTCGCGAGCTCCTCCTCCGTCGGGTTTCCCACCCCCGGACCGAGGACGACGGAGACGGCCCGGCTCCCCGGCCCCCCCCGCTCGACCTTCAGCCCCACGACGTATCCCGTCCCGAAGGCGTAGGTCCGCGTCAGCTCCTGTCCATCCGCCTCCCGGTAGCGGAACCGCACGACGACCTCCTCGCCGCGCTTCTCGACGGTCGTCTCGTGCCGCGCCGCCGCGGCGCGCCGGAGGAATTCGTCGCCGCTCCCGTCGTAGACCAGCGTCCGCCCCGCGAAGGGGGCGTCCTTGCGGACGAGCTCGAGCGGGCTCTCCTCGTGGTGGCCTCCCCGGAACCGCGTCAGGACCGCCGAGACGACCTCTCCCCCCCGGTTCGAGAGCCGGACGGAGAGGACGGAGTTCCTCACCGTCACCTCGCGCGGAGCCGCGGCGACGATCGGCTCCGTCACGACCGGGGCGGGTGCCGGCACCGGCGTCGCCGTCGCCGCCGGAAGCCCCGCGGGCGTCGCGCTCTCCTTCGCGACGACCGCGGCGGCCGTCGGCACGACGGGCTTCGGCGCAGGCTTCGGCGGCGGAAAGACGAGGGTCCAGGCGATCAGGATGACGGCCGAGATGCCGAAGGCGAGCGCAAGACGCTTCGAATCCAAGGTCAGCTCCTCGAAGGCGGTTCGGGAACGGGGTCGAGCCCGCCCGGGTGGAACGGGTGGCAGCGCGCGAGGCGCCGGACGGCGAGCCAGGTCCCTCTCGGGAGCCCGTGCCGGAGGATCGCCTCGCGAGCGTACTCCGAACAGGTCGGGTGGAAGCGGCATGCGGGAGGGAGGAGAGGCGAGATCCACCTCTTGTAGGCGGAGAGGAGCGCGGCCGCCCCACGCGCGGGGCCCGTCGGCCCGGAGCGCCCCGAGCACTCCGTCACGCTCCCCCTCCCGTTCCCGCCTTTCGGGTCAGGCGGGCGAAGTCCGCGGCGATCTCCGCGAAGGGGGCGGACTCCGCGCCCGGCCGCACGTTCACGACGAGATCGACCGCGGAGGGCAGCTCCGCCGTCCGCCGGAAGAGCTCCCGGAGCCGCCGGCGCAGCCGGTTCCGGACGACGGCGGACCCGCTCTTCCTCGTCACGGTCACGCCGAGCCGCGCGCGGGCGCAGGCCCCCTCGCGGGCGAAAAGGACGAGCCACCGCCCGACGTAGCGTCTGCCGGTGGCATACGTTTCGAGGTATTCGGCCCGCCGGAGGAGCCGGCGGTCCTTCCCGAACGACTCCGGTCCCCCGCCCCCGCGAGAGCGCGGAGCGGGCCGGATGGGGTCGGAGCGCATCTTCCGAAGGGCCGCCTGCGGCGGCGTCCCCGGTCGCCTCAGACGGCGAGGCGCTTCCGACCCTTGGCCCGGCGACGGGCGAGGACGGCCCGGCCGTTCTTCGTCCGCATCCGGACGAGGAAGCCGTGCGTCTTCTTGCGGCGGCGGTTGTTGGGCTGGAACGTTCTCTTCATGGCACCACCTCTCCCGCTGCGGGGAGCGCGAGCGGCGGATTCTCCGGGAGTCTCCCGCCCGTGTCAACCGGACGCTCTCCGCGCCGGCCCCAGAGGCCTGCCCGCGCCCGTCCTTCCCGCCTCCGGGCGGTCGGCCGCCCCCTCCCGGGCCCCCCGCGGGGAGACCCGCTTCTGACCGGCGTGCTAGCATCCGCCCCCGCTCCGCCGGGCCGTCCTTCCCGCTCCTGCGGTGGAGAAACCGTGGAAAAGCCGACCTCCTGGGAGAAGATCCTCGAGCACCTGAAGTCCCGGGTGGACGAGCGCGACTTCGACACCTGGTTCCGCGGGACGAGGCAGAAGGCGGAGACTCCGGAGGCCGTCTACGTCCTGATCGGCAGCCCTCTCTTCATCGACTACATCCCGAAGGAGTACGGCGACCAGATCAACGAGGCCTCCCGCCTCGCCGGCGTGGGAGCGCGGGAGATCCGCTTCGTCCTCGAGGGTCAGGACGACTACAGGGCCGTCGTCTCCACGGCCCGCCCGGCGTCTCCGTCCCGCTCCCGGGTGGGGGACTTGAACCCCCTCTTCACCTTCGAGCACTTCGTCATCGGCCCGCCGAACCAGCTCGCCCACGCCGCGGCCCTCCACGTCGCCGACCAGACCTCCCACCGCTACAACCCCCTCTTCGTCTGCGGTCCCACCGGCGTCGGCAAGACCCACCTCATGCAGGCGATCGGACATCGCCGCCTCTCCCGCCGTCCCGGCGAGCGCGTCCTCTACGTCTACTCCGAGACCTTCGTGAAGGAGGTCGTGACGGGGATCCGCTTCAACCGGATGGACCAGGTCCGCCAGCGACTCCTGAACGCCGACGTCCTCCTTTTCGACGACGTCCAGTTCCTCGCGGGAAAGGCGACGACCGAGGACGAGCTCTTCCAGACGTTCAACGCCCTCTACTCCGTCGGGAGCCAGATCGTCTTCACCTCCGACGTCCTCCCGCGGGACATCCCCGGTCTGACGGACCGGATGAAGAGCCGCTTCGAGGGAGGTCTCGTCGTCGACATCCAACAGCCCGACTTCGAGACGAAGGTCGCGATCCTCCGTCACAAAGCGGAGCTCGCCCAGGTCGACCTCGACGACGAGACGGCCTACTACCTCTCCGGCAAGATCAAGACGCACGTCCGCGAGCTCGAGAGCTACTTCAACAGGGTCGTCCTGGTCTCCTCCATGCGCGGAGAGCCGATCACGCGCGACCTCGCCGAGGAGGCCCTCCGCGGCATCCTTCCGAACGACTCCCAGAAGACCACCCCCGCCGAGATCCTCAAGGCCGTCGCCGCTCACTACGGCCTGAAGCCAGCCGAGCTCCGGACCCGGACGAAGAAGGAGCGGATCGTCTTTCCCCGCCAGGTCGCCATGTACGTCCTCAAGGAGGCGATCGGCCTCTCCCTGCCCGAGATCGGGGGGCTCTTCGGAGACAAGCACCACACGACGGCGCTCCACTCCATCCGGAAGATCACGGCACTCCGGGAGGAGGATCCCGACTTCGACCGGGAGGTTGCCGCCCTCGTCGCCCAGTTCCGGTGAAAATCTCCGGACCCTCCCTGTGGAATCCCTGACGATCTCCCTTACTCCTTCCCGGCCTCCCTGTTTTCTGCACAGCCCCGGGCTCCGTTCTGCACAGCGTCCCGCGAGCCCTAACTCCGTCCTTCGCCTCTTCTTCCGGCGCTCTCCACACCTTCCGGCGCGGACTTCTACTACTTCTGTAACTCTTTCGGTGCTAGAATTTAAGAGTTCAACGGAGGGGATGTGGAGCTGACACTTACGGCAGCCACCCTGGCCCGAGAGATGAGCCTGATGCAGGGTGTCGTGGAGCGGCGCACGCCGCACCAGATCCTGTCGAACGTCCTCCTCGAGGCTCGTGAGGGAGCGCTCACGCTGACCGCGACGGACCTCGACACGACGTTCGTGTCGGAGATAGAGTCCCTCTCGCTCAAGGCAGCGGGCGCCGTCACCGTCGGAGCGCGGAAGCTCTTCGACGTCGTGCGCGACCTGCCCGCCGGAGCCGAGGTTCGTCTTCGCGTTCTCGAGAACCATCACGTCCAGCTCGACTGCAAGGAACCGAAGCTCCGGATCCGCCTGAACGGGCTCCCGGCGACGGACTTCCCGACGCGGCCGGAGGCCGCCGGCGGGCCGACGCTCTCGCTCACGTTCGGCGCTCTCCGGCGGATGGTGGAGAAGGTCCGGTTCGCGGTCTCCACCGAGGAGATCCGGCTCCAGCTCCAGGGGGCTCTCCTGAAGCCGAAGGGCGCGGGTCTCGAGATGGCCGCGACGGACGGGCACAGGCTCGCCCTCATCGAGGTCGAGAACGCCGAAGCGGAGGCCGGCTTCGACGCGATCCTCGTCTCGAAGAAGGTCCTCGACGAGCTCTCGCGTCTCGACGCCGAGGACGAGACGCCCGTCACGATCGTCCGCGGCACGAACCACATCGGATTCACCCTCGGACGCCGCCGCATCTACTCCAAGCTCGACGACCGCCGCTTCCCCGATTACGAGAAGGTCATCAGCAAGGAGAACACGAAGAGGGCGACCGTCGTGAGGGAGGACCTCCTCGGCGCCGTCCGCCGCATCTCCCTCCTCTCGGGCGACCGGCTGAAGGCCGTGAGCCTCTCCTTCAAGGAGGGTGCCCTCGTCGTCTCCTCCGAGAGCCAGGACGTCGGGGAAGGAGACCAGGAGATCGCCGCCGAGTACGAAGCGGACGCGCTCACCCTTCGGCTCAACGCGCGCTACCTCGAGCAGTTCCTCGAGGCCTGCGAGACGGAGAAGGTCCACCTCTTCGTGAAGGACGAGGGGTCTCAGTGCCAGGGACGACCTGCGGAAGCCGTCCCCGGCCTCAAGAGCTACCTCTACGTCGTCATGCCGATGCGGGTCTGAGGGGGTGCGCGGCGTCCCGTGGTGATCGGAACCCTCTCGGTCGAGGCCTTTCGTAACCTCGCCCCGTCCCGCCTCGGCCTCCACCCGCGGCTGAACCTCCTCGTGGGAGCCAACGGCCAGGGGAAGACGAACGTGCTCGAGAGCCTCGCTCTCGTCTCGGGACGTCCCTCCTTCCGGACCGCCGACCTCGCGGACGTCGTTCGCGAGGGGGCGGAGGAGGCGTCCGTTTCCGTCCGCCTCGACGGCGACGCCGGCGGAGCCCTCGGCGCCCTCCTGTCGCGCGGCCGGCGGGAGCACGCGTGGAACGGGAGGAAGGTGTCGCGGCTCGAGGCGAGCAGGCGGCTGCCGCTCGTCCTCCTGACGGCGGCGGACCTGGACCGCCTGTCCGGACCTCCCGCGGACCGGCGCCGCGCGCTCGACCGCGTCGTCGTCGCGCGCGAGCCCGCCCTCACCGCGGACTACCGCCGTTACGAGAAGGCGCGCGCCGAGCGCGTCGCGCTCCTCGCCTCCCCGGCCCGTCCCGACCGGCAGGCCCTCCTCGCGTTCGAGGAGGTCCTCGCGTCCTCCGGCGCCGCGATCGCCGCCGGCCGCCGCCGCTGGGTCTTCCCGCTCGGCCAGCGGATCGCGGAGAACGCAGGGCGTCTCGGCGTCCCGTACGGCGAGGTCTCCCTTCGCCTCGTCTCGGACCTCCCGGCCGCGGCGGAGCGCCCGGCCCTCGAGGAGGCGCTCCTCCGGGGCCTGCGCGAGAACGAGGCTGCGGAGAGGCGCGCCGGCCGGGCGCTCTTCGGTCCCCACCGCGACGACGTCCGCCTCCACTCGGGAGAGACGCCGCTCGCCGCGCGCGCCTCGTCGGGCGAGGCGCGCGCCCTCGTCCTCGCCTGGGCGCTCGCGGAGAGGGAGCTCCTCGCGGAGGAGGCCGGCGCTCCGCCGCCCCTCGCGTTCGACGACTTCGATTCCGAGTGGGACCCCGGCGTCCTCTCGCGCTTCGCCGCGGCGCTCCCGGACGAGGGGCAGGTCTTCCTCACCTCCGCGCGGCCCGACGTCGCGCGGACCCTTCCCCTCCCGGCGGGCGCCGTCTGGCACGTCGAGGAGGGGAGGCTCTCTCCTGCCGGTCCCCTCCCGGGGAGGGCCCCGTTCCCCGCCGCCCCGGCCGCCCGGCCGGGGGAAAGGTCCGAAGATGTCCTCGCCTCCTGAATCCGACGGCGTTCCCCTCGAGGAGCGCGAGACGAGCTACGGCACCGAGTCGATCAAGCTCCTGAAGGGGCTCGAGGCGGTGCGCAAGCGCCCCGGCATGTACATCGGGAACACCGACGACATCACGGGCCTGCACCACATGGTCACGGAGCTCGTCGACAACTCGATCGACGAGGCCCAGGTCGGCTACTGCGACCGGGTCGTCGTCACGGTCCACGCGGACGAGTCCGTCACGGTCGAGGACAACGGCCGCGGCATTCCCGTCGGGATCCACCCGGTGCACGGGCGGGAGACGCTCGAGATCATCCTGACGGACCTCCACTCCGGCGGGAAGTTCGACGACAACGCCTACAAGGTCTCCGGCGGGCTCCACGGCGTCGGCCTCTCCGTCGTGAACGCGCTCTCCGCGGCGCTCGACGTCGAGATCCGCCGCGACGGACGCGTCTGGCAGCAGCCCTACGCGAAGGGCCAGCCGCAGGGGCCGCTCCGCGAGGTCGGGCGGACGAACAAGACGGGGACGAAGCTCACCTTCCGGGCCGACCCGGAGATCTTCTCCGTCACCTCCTACAACTTCGACGCGCTCTCGCAGCGGATGCGCGAGCTCGCCTTCCTGAACCCGGGCGTCACGATCGAGATCGTCGACGAGCGGGACGAGAAGGGGGAGAAGCGGCACGAGTTCCGGTACGAGGGCGGGATCTCCTCCTTCGTCGAGCACCTGAACAAGAACCGCGAGAAGCTCCACGACAGCGTCATCTTCTTCACGGACGTCAAGGACCCCTCCGGCGACGCGGCGCAGGACGCGAAGAAGGAGCGCCTCGACGTCGCCCTGCAGTGGAACGACGGCTACCAGGAGCAGATCTACTGCTTCACGAACACGATCGCGAACAAGGACGGGGGGACGCACCTCGAGGGGCTCAAGGCGGCGCTCACGCGGGCGATCCAGAAGTACGCGGAAGCGAACAACCTGACGAAGAACCTCAAGGAGACGGCCCTCTCCGGCGACGACTGCCGCGAGGGGCTCACCGCCGTCGTCTCGCTCAAGATCCGAGACCCGAAGTTCTCCTCGCAGACGAAGGAGAAGCTCGTCTCGCAGGAGGCGAAGACCTGGGTCCAGACGGTCACCTACGAGCGGCTCTCGACCGCCTTCGAGGAGAACCCGAAGGTCGCGCGGCGGATCGTCGACAAGATCATCGAGGCGGCCCGCGCCCGCGAGGCGGCGCGGAGGGCGCGCGAGCTCGTGCGGCGGAAGGGGGCGCTCGACGGCGCCGGCCTCCCCGGGAAGCTCGCGGACTGCCAGGAGGCCGACCCGGCCCGCTCCGAGCTCTTCCTCGTCGAGGGCGACTCGGCGGGCGGCTCGGCGAAGCAGGGACGCGACCGGCGCACCCAGGCGATCCTCCCGCTCCGCGGAAAGATCCTGAACGTCGAGAAGGCGCGCTTCGACAAGATGCTCGCCGCCGCCGAGATCCGCTCTCTCATCCTCGCCCTCGGCGCGGGGATCGGCGAGGAGTTCGACGTCGGGAAGCTCCGCTACCACAAGGTCGTCCTGATGACGGACGCGGACGTCGACGGCTCGCACATCCGGACGCTCCTCCTGACCTTCTTCTTCCGGCAGATGCGCGCGGCGATCGAGAAGGGCTACCTCTACATCGCCCAGCCTCCGCTCTACAAGGTCGTCGACGGGAAGAAGGAGGCGTTCCTCAAGGACGACAAGGAGTACGCCCGTTTCCTCCTCTCCCGGATCGGCGACGACCGCGCCCTCGTGACGGAGCCGACGGGGGTCTCCGTCTCGGGCGCCGCCCTCGTCCGCCTCTTCACGGAGACGCAGGAGTGGCTGTCTCTCGTGAAGCGCCTCTCCCTCCGCGGCGTGCCGGAGGTCCTCCTCCGCGAGGTCGTGAGGGAGCGCCTGGGGCCGGAGGCGGCGCGCGAGAGGGACGTCCTCGTGGCTCTCGCCGCCCGCCTGCCGGGGGCGCTCTCTCCCGAGGTCCACCCCGACGAGGAGCACGGCGGCTTCGCCCTCCACGTCGAGAGGGAGACGAACGGGATCGTGCGGAGGACGGTCGTCGACGCCGCCTTCCTCGGCGCCTTCGACGTCCGCCGGGCCGGGGAGCTCGCCGCCGCCCTCGACGGGTTCCTCGACGGGCCCTACGTCCTTCGCCGGAAGGACGGCGAGACGCGGGTCACGACGCTCGCCGAGGCGGCCGAAGCCGTCCTCGAGAGCGCCAAGAAGGGCCTCGGCATCAGCCGCTACAAGGGTCTCGGCGAGATGAACCCCGAGACGCTCTGGGAGACGACGATGAACCCTCAGACCCGGCGCCTCCTCCAGGTCCGGGTCGAAGACGCGGTGGAGGCCGACGAGCTCTTCACGATCCTGATGGGCGACGCGGTCGAGCCGCGCCGGAACTTCATCGAGACGAACGCCCTCCAGGCGACGAACCTGGACATCTGAGATGACCGACACGCCCGCGCCGCCCCCCGCCCCCGCCGAGCAGCGGATCCCGGTCTCGATCGAGGAGGAGATCCGCCGCAGCTACCTCGACTACGCGATGTCGGTCATCGTCGGCCGGGCCCTGCCCGACGTCCGCGACGGCCTCAAGCCGGTCCACCGCCGCGTCCTCTACGGGATGTGGGAGCAGGGGAACCGGCACAACCGCCCCTACAAGAAGTCGGCCCGCATCGTCGGCGACGTCATGGGCAAGTACCACCCGCACGGCGACGCGTCGATCTACGACACCGCCGTCCGGATGGCCCAGGACTTCTCGATGCGCGAGCCGCTCGTCGACGGGCAGGGGAACTTCGGCTCCGTCGACGGCGACAGCGCCGCGGCGATGCGGTACACGGAGATCCGCCTCACCGCCCTCGCCGAGGAGCTCGTCGGAGAGGACATCGACAAGGAGACGGTCGACTGGGCGCCGAACTACGACGGCTCCCTCCAGGAGCCGACCGTCCTCCCGGCGAAGTTCCCGAACCTCCTCGTCAACGGCGCGGAGGGGATCGCCGTCGGCATGGCGACGAAGATCCCGCCGCACAATCTCCGCGAGGCGTGCGACGCGGCGATCCTCCTCCTCGAGAACCCCGACGCCGGCCTCGACGAGCTCCTCCGCGTCCTCCCCGGCCCCGACTTCCCGACGGGAGGCATCCTCCTCGGCCGCCGCGGCGTCGTGGAGGCCTACAGGACCGGACGCGGGATCATCCAGGTCCGCGGCAAGGCCGAGATCGAGACGTCCACGCGGGGCGACCGCGAGGCGATCGTCGTCACCGAGATCCCGTTCCAGGTCAACAAGGCCCGCCTCATCGAGCAGATCGCCGACCTCGTCAACGAGAAGCGGATCGAGGGGGTCTCCGCGATCCGCGACGAGAGCGACCGCGAGGGGATGCGGATCGTCGTCGACCTGAAGCGGGGCGAGAACGCGAACGTCCTCCTGAACCGGCTCTACCAGCTCACGCCGCTCCAGAGCTCCTTCGGGATCATCTTCCTCGCGATCGTCGACGGTCAGCCGCGTGTCCTCCCGCTCCGCGACCTCCTCCGCCATTTCCTCGACCACCGGCGGACGGTCGTCGTGAGGCGGACCCGCTTCGACCTCGCGAAGGCGGAGGCGCGCGCCCACCTCCTCCTCGGCCTCGCGCTCGCCCTCGCGAGCCTCGACCGCGTCATCGCGATCATCCGGTCGTCGAAGGACCCCGAGGAGGCGAAGGCCCGCCTGACGGGGGAGATCGCCGTCGACCTCCCCGCGCTCGAGCGCTTCCTCGGCGTCGAGGCGCTCGAGCTGACGGCGCGGGCCCGCCGCGACGGCGGCCTCGTGCGTCTCGACGAGGCGCAGGCGCAGGCGATCCTCGAGCTGCGTCTCCAGCGCCTCACCGGCCTCGAGCGCGACAAGATCGTCGCCGAGTACAGGGACGTCCTCGCCCTCATCGCCGACCTGAAGGACGTCCTCGCCCGCCCGGCGCGGGTGACGGCGATCGTGAAGGAGGAGCTCGTCGACGTGAAGACGCGGTTCGGCGACGACCGCCGGACGGAGATCGCGACCTTCGAGAAGGACCTCTCCGACGAGGACCTCATCAAGGACGAGCAGGTCGTCGTCACCGTGACCCGCGGCGGCTACGCGAAGCGGACGCCCCTCTCGACCTACCGTGAGCAGCGGCGGGGAGGGAAGGGCCGGACGGGCGTCGGGACGACGGAGGAGGACGTCGTCGAGCACCTCTTCGTGGCCTCGACGCACGACTCGCTCCTCGTCTTCACGGACCGCGGGCGGGTCCACTGCGTGCGGGTCTGGGACGTCCCGGCCGCCGCCCCGGCGGCGCGCGGCAAGGCCGTCGTGAACCTCATCCAGGTCGAGCCCGGGGACAAGGTCGCCGCGATGACGACGACGCGCGACTTCTCCGAGGACCGCTTCCTCCTCTTCGCGACGAAGCGCGGCCTCGTCAAGAAGACCGGCCTCTCGGCCTACGGGAACGTCCGCGCGGCCGGGATCATCGCGATCAACCTCGAGGAGGACGACGAGCTTCTCTCCGTCCACGTCACGGACGGGAGCCGACAGGTCTTCCTCGGAACCCGCAACGGCATGGGGATCAAGTTCAGCGAGACGGACGTGCGGCCCATGGGGCGCGACACGACGGGGGTGAAGGGGATCGACCTCCGCGAGGGGGACGAGGTCGTCGAGATGGACCTCGTCGAGGAGGACGGGACCCTCCTCGCCGTCACGGAGCTCGGCTACGGCAAGCGGACCGGCGTCTCCGAGTACCGGCTCCAGAGCCGGGGCGGGACCGGCGTCATCAACGTCCGCGTCACGGAGAGGAACGGGCCCGTCGTCGGCATCCGGTCCGTCGGCGACGCCGACCAGCTCCTCGTCCTGACCCGGATGGGGATGATGATCCGCTTCCCGGCGGCGGAGGTCCGCGAGACGGGCCGCGACGCCCAGGGGGTGAAGGTCATGGACCTCGACGAGGGGGACGCCGTCGTCGCCGTCGCCAAGCTCGTCTCCCTCGGGGAGAGGGAGGAGGGGCCGGAGGAGGACGACGCCGGGGAGAGCGCTTCGGCCCCCGCCGGGGACGAGACGGAAAGCGAGTAGAGTGCGGGCATGAGGTTCTTCCTCGACACGATCGACGCGGACGAGGCGCGCCGCGTCAAGGACTGGGGGCTCCTCGACGGGGCCGTCGTCCGGCCCGACGCCGTCCTCGCCGCCGGGCGCGACTACCGGAAGACCGTCTCGGAGATCTCGCAGGTCTCCGACGGGCCGGTCTTCGCCGCGGTCGCGGCGGGCGAGCCGAAGGGGATGTACAAGGAGGCGCGCGAGCTCGTGAAGCTCGGCAAGGCCGTCGTCGTCCGCCTGCCGATGACGCGCGAGGGGCTCCGCGTCGTGAGGCTCCTGAGCGACGAGCAGATCGCCGCCGACGTCCACCTCGTCTTCACGCCGCTCCAGGCGCTCCTCGCGGCCCGGGCGGGCGCGGCGTACACCTCCACGGCGGTCGGGACGCTCGACGGCACCGGCCAGGTCGGGATGGACGTCGTCGACGCCGTCGTCCGCGTCTACGACAACTACGGCCTCCAGACGCAGATCGTCGTCGACCTCGTCCAGAACGCGGTCCACGCGCTCGACGCGTCGGCGATGGGCGCCGACGCGTCGGCGATCCCGTTCGCCGTCCTCGACGGGCTCTTCGACCACCCGCTCACGGCCCGAGGCGTCGCCGCGATCCGCGCGCACGCGGGCGAGGGCCCGCGACGGGTCCATTGAAATGAACGCGGGGCGGGAGCGATCCCGCGCCGGCGACGAAGGAAGGACATGGCCCTCTCCCGCGATCGCGCGAACGACCTCTCGCACCGGATCCTCGAGCGCCTCCGCACGTCGCCGGGAGTCGAGCTGACGGCCGAAGCGGAGTTCGTGCGGAACCGCGTCGCCTCCGCGCTCCAGGAATGGGAGCGGGAGAGCGACCTCCTGGCCGCCGAGGCCCGCAAGAGGGTCCTCGCGCGGGGCCGGAGGGTCCCGGAGGGGTCGCGGGCGTTCGACCAGCTTCTCTCCGAGGAGCTCCGACGGCTCTGGGAGGAGCGCGCCGCGCGGGGGGAGTGACCGGCCCGGCCCGCCGGGCAGAATGGTTGGTTCCGGCGGGTGCTTTTCTTGCCTTGGTCTAGGCCAAGGCTCATCCTCTTCCCGGTGACGACCGACGCCTCCGCAGCGCGCGCGGACGAGACCCCCGGACGGGTTCCCCTCTACCGGACGATTGCGGACGGGATCATCCGCGACATCCGGCGGGGGCGGTTCCAGGAGGGGTCGCGCCTTCCCGCCTCGCGAGCCCTCGCCCGGACCCACGAGGTGAACCGGGCCACGGTCCACCAGGCGCTCCAGGTCCTCAAGCGCGAGGGGTGGATCGAGACGAACAAAGGGGGCGGGACCCGCGTCGCGCGCCGCTCGCTCGCGGGGCCGACGGTCGGGCCGGCCCCTTCGTGGGACCGCATCTCCTCGGCGCTCCTCGGGCGGATGCTCGCCGAGGCCGGCGTGCCGGACGGGCCGCTCGACGGCGCTCTCGACCTGGCCCGCCTCGCCCCGGAGGAGAAGGAGTTCCCGGCGGAGGCCTTCGCGAAGGTCCTCGCCGACGTCGCGCGGGACGGAGCGCTCCTGGCCTACGGCTCTCCGTTCGGCTATCGACCGCTCCGCGAGACGCTCGCGGCCCGCCTCGAGCGGCGCGGCGTCCCGGCCGACGCCGACTCGCTGCTCATCGTGAACGGCGCCCAGCAGGGGCTCGACCTGATCGGCCGCGCCCTCGTCGACCCCGGAGACGCCGTCGCCATCGAGAGCCCGAGCTACTCCGGGGCGCTCTCCCTCCTGCGGGCGCAGGGGGCGCGCCTCCTCGGCGTCCCGCTCGACGCGGAGGGTCCGGCGATGGAGCCGGTCCGCGGCGCGCTCGCCGAGCGGCCGAAGTTCTTCTACACGATCCCGGACTTCCAGAACCCGACCGGCCTCCTCGCGACCGCCGGACGCCGGCGCGAGCTCGTGGCGGCGGCCATGGCGGCGGGCGTCCTCGTCGTCGAGGACGCGTTCGACGCGGACCTCCTCGTCGAGGGAGAGCTCCCGCCCCCGCTCGCCGCCATCGCGCCGGGGCACGTCGTCCACATCGGGACGATCTCCAAGGCGCTCTTCCCCGGCGTGCGGGTCGGATGGATCTCCGGCCCCCGCGAGCTCGTCCACCGGCTCGCGGCGCTGAAGCGGATCGGCGAGCTCACTTCGCCCCCGGTCCTCCAGGCCGCGCTGAACGTCTTCCTCTCGCGCGGCGACTACGACCGCCACCTCCTCCGCGTGAAGGCGCGGCTGAAGGCGCGCCTCGCGCTCGCCCACAAGACCGTCCTTCGCTCGTTCCCGGTCGGGACGCGCTGCGAGCGGCCGCTCGGAGGCTGGGTCCTCTGGGTCGACCTGCCCGAGGACGTCTCCGGGCGCGAGCTCGCCGAGGCGGCGCGCGGCGCGGGGGTGCTCGTCTCCCCCGGCGGCGACTACGCCCCCGACCGCGCCGACGTCCCCTCCCTCCGAATCTCCGTCGCCCGCAGCTCGGGAGCCGAGCTCGAGAAGGCGCTCGAGAGCCTCGGCGCCCTCGCCCGGACGGCCGTCCGGCGGGCGCACCGCCGCGCCCCTCGCGCCGAGGAGCGGCGCGAGGAAGCCCTCATCCAGATCTGAAAGGGACTCGAACGATGAGCAGCACCCCCGTCTACTCCTCCCCGTTCACCTCCGACGCGTTCCGGGTCAAGGTCGGCCTCGCCGAGATGCTCAAGGGGGGCGTCATCATGGACGTCGTCAACGCCGAGCAGGCGAAGATCGCCGAGGACGCGGGCGCCTCGGCCGTCATGGCGCTCGAGCGCGTCCCGGCGGACATCCGCCGCGACGGGGGAGTGGCCCGGATGTCCCCCGTCGCGAAGATCCGCGAGATCGAAGCCGCGGTCTCCATCCCGGTCATGGCCAAGTGTCGGATCGGGCACATCGCCGAGGCGCGCGTCCTGGAGTCCCTCGAGGTCGACTTCGTCGACGAGAGCGAGGTCCTCACGCCGGCCGACGAGGAGAACCACGTCTACAAGCACGACTTCAAGGTGCCCTTCGTCTGCGGCTGCCGGAACCTCGGCGAGGCTCTCCGGCGCATCGGCGAAGGCGCCGCGATGATCCGGACGAAGGGCGAGGCGGGGACCGGCGACATCGTCCACGCGGTGAGGCACCTGCGCGAGGTGACGCGGCAGATGAAGTCGCTCACGCTCCTCTCCCGCGACGAGTGGATGGCCGCCGCCAAGCAGATCGCCGCACCGTTCGAGCTCGTCGTCTGGGTCGCCGAGCACGGCAAGCTCCCGGTGCCGAACTTCGCCGCCGGCGGCGTCGCGACGCCGGCCGACGCGGCCCTCTGCCGGATCCTCGGCGCCGAGGCCGTCTTCGTCGGCTCGGGCATCTTCAAGTCGGACGACCCGGCGAACCGCGCCCGCGCGATCGTCGAGGCGACGACGCACTGGGACGACCCGGCCCGCGTCGCGGCGGCCTCGGAGAAGCTCGTCGAGGGGATGAAGGGGATCGAGGCGGGCAAGCTCGTCGAGGCCGAGCTCCTCCAGACGCGGGGCTGGTGACGATGCCGGTCGGAGTCCTCGCCCTGCAGGGCGACTTCGAGGCGCACGGAGCGGCCCTCGCGCGGCTCGGGATCGACGCGAGGCCCGTCCGGACGGCGGAGGAGGTCCGCGCGAGCGCGGGCCTCGTCCTGCCGGGCGGGGAGTCGACGACGATGTGGAAGCTGATGGAGGGGACCGGGATCGCCGAGGCGATCGCCGCCCTGGCCCGCCGCGGCGACCCGCTCTTCGCCACCTGCGCCGGCGCGATCCTCGCCGCACGCCGGATCACGAGCCCCGACCGCGCGGGGCTGGGCCTCCTCGACGCGACGGCCGTGAGGAACGCCTACGGCCGGCAGCTCGATTCCGCCGTCGTCACGCTCACCGACCTCGACCGTGCCGTCCTCGGGAGCGAGCCGCTCGAGGCGGTCTTCATCCGGGCGCCGAAGCTCGCCGACCTCGGGCCGAGCGTCGAGATCCTCGCCCGGCGGAACGGCGACCCGGTCCTCGTCCGCGACGGGAACCTCGTCGCGGCGACGTTCCACCCGGAGCTCGCCGCCGACGCGCGCGTCTACGACCTCGCTTTCGGCGCGGCGGCGGCGCGGGCCGCCTGAGGGGACTCCCGGGAGCGCGATGAGCGCCGTCCGCGAGGCGCTCGAAGCCCTCGGGCATTCGGGCGGAACGCTCCCGGAGCCGCGCCTCCTCGCGGAGCTCTTCATCCGATTCCAGGCGCTGGTGCCGCTCCGTCACACGGGGCGCGGCACGGCCGAGGAGCGTCTCGCGGCCTTTCTGGAAGCGGGGGCGGGGCTCTGCGGCGAGGCGCGGACGGACGCCTTCGCGACGCTCGCGGCGGCCGCCGGCTTCGCCCTCGAGGCGGGGCACGCGCGGGGCGCCGCCGGCGACCGCCGGACGGTCCTCCTCGCAGACGGCGGGCGGATCCTCCTCGACGTCTCGTTCCCGCTTCCCGTCCCCGTCTCCCTCGACCCGCCCGCCGCCGACCTCGCGACGGGGTACGGCTCGCTCCGGGTGCGTCCCTCTGCAGCGGGCCCGGAGCTCCTCCTCGAGACGCGCGGCGAGGAGCGGCTCCTCTGCCGGGTCGACCGCGACCCCGCCACCCTTCCCGAATCGGCGGCGAAGGGATCCTCCGACGAGACGGAGCTCTTCCGGCTCCTCGACGATCGGCTCCTCCGCTTCCGGGGCGGCGTCCTCGAGATCTCGGACGCCTGGAGCCGCTTCCGCTTTCCGTTCCCGGCGCGGGACGGCGAAGGCCTGGAAGCGCTCTTCGGACCGCCTCCACCGCGGTACGACGGGCGGGAGGCGGCCGTGCCCCCGCCGACGCTTGCGGTCTACCTCGCGTCGGGCGTGCGGCCCGAGGCGCTTCGGGCGCTCCTCGCCGAGCCGGAGTCGTTCGTGCGCACGCTCCCCGAAGGATGGGTCGCGACCGAGGTCGAGGCGCGCGCCGACGGGTTCGCCTGGCGGGTGCGCGAAGGAGAGGAGCTTCTGCGGACCGAGGAGATTCGCGTCGTCCCCGACGGGCTCGTCCTCGAGGCCGAGGGGCCGCTCGCCCTCTTCCGCTCCCGGACGCTCCGCCTCGAGCCCCGGCCCGAAGGGACCCGGCTCCGCCTCCTCGCCACCCTCCGCGATCCGGTCCCGCCGCGCGGCCTTCCCGAGGGGACGCGCCGCCGCCTCGTCTTCGAGCTCGCGAACGAGCTCCTCGCCCTCGACCGCGTCGCCGGCGGCGGCTGAGGAACTTGCCGCGGGCCCGCTGGGCGGCGGGGGCGACGCCGCGGAGATCAGAGCCGGCGCGGAGGGGGTGCGGGGGGACCGGCCGCGGGCCCGCAGGGCGGCGGGGGCGACGCCGCGGAGATCAGAGCCGGCGCGGAGGGGGTGCGGGGG
>CAZLQX010000004.1:39410-48094 GCA_964561935.1 uncultured Holophagales bacterium | reverse complement strand
AGATCAGAGCCGGCGCGGAGGGGGTGCGGGGGGACCGGCCGCGGGCCCGCAGGGCCCGGGTCCCCCCGCGAACATTTCAGAACTCCAGCTCGTCCCCGTCGTCCAGGAGCCGGACCCTCGGGTCGGAGAGCGCGGCGACGTCGGCCTTGAGCTGCGGGAGCGTCGGCGGCTTCATGTGGTAGAGGTTCACCGGGACGCCGGCCGGGAACTTCCGCATCTCGAGACGGAGCGTCGCGGGCGTCAGGTGCTTCGAGACCTCGGCGATCTCCGTCATCGCGTCGGGGAAGGAGCACTCGACGAAGATCGCCTTCAGGTCGGCGCGGCGGCGCGCCTCGGCCCAGAGCGTCTCCGTGGGCCCCGTGTCTCCCGAGAAGACGACGCACCCGCGGTCGTCCCAGAGGAGGTAGCCGAACGTCGGGACGACGTGGGAGACGGGGACCGCGAGGGCGTTCAGTCCGTCGACGCGGAACGGGACGCCCGCCTCGACCGTCCGGAAGGTGACGGCCGGGAGGAGGTGCGTCGGGATCCGGGTGAAGTCGGGCCAGACGGCGTCGTTGAAGAGGTGGTCCTGGAGGAGGCCGGTGACCTCCTTCGGCCCGACGACCTCGATCGCCCCTTCGGCCCGGCCGAAGACGTTCTCGACGAGGAAGGGGAGCGAGGCGACGTGGTCGAGGTGCGAGTGCGTGACGAGGATCGAGCGGACGCGGGCCTGCTCCTCGAGCGTCAGCGACTGCGTGAGCGCCCCCGCGTCGAGCGCGACCGTCCCGTCGAGGAGGAACGACGTCTGGCGATGCCACGGCGAGGAGCCGCCGTACGCTCCGAGGACGCGTATCCGCACGGCGGAATTCTAGGGCGGGGAGGACCGGTCCGGGGTGACTCGGGTCACCCTTTTCCGGCCCCCCTCAGAACGACCCGGAGCCGACGTAGAAGGTCGTCTTCCACCCGCCGAGGTTCGTCCGGCCGTCGAACGGGCGTGCGAAGTCGATGTTCCAGGGGATCCCGAGGAACCAGGCCGTGAATCCGGCTCCCCACGCGGCGTGCCCGTCCCTCAGGCGGCCGTCCTCCCACCACTTGAAGTCCTCCCCCTCGAGCCACGCGCCGCCGACGTCGAAGAAGACGCGGCCCCGGATCCCGCCGAAGTTGAGGCCGATTCCGGTGACGAGGAGGTCGATGAGGGGGAAGCGAAGCTCCGCGTTCAGGTAGGCGATCCGGTTCCCGATGAAGGAGCGGTAGTCGTAGCCCCGGAGGTTGTCGAGGCCGCCGAACGAGAAGACGGTCGGCACCGTGCCGGTCGAGGTGCCTCCGAAGGCGCGGAAGGCGAGGTTCGTCCTCCGCGAAAGCGGGACGTAGGCGCGCGCCTCCGCGAAGAGCTCCTGCGAGAGGGTCCCGCCGTCGCCGAAGTCGGGGAGGTACCGGTAGTTCACGGAGAGCGCCTGCCCGCCGTGAGGCCCGAACGCCTTCCAGCGCGTCCCGTCGTAGCCGAAGCCGAGGCCCGCCTGGATCGTGTCGTCCTCGCGGGGGAGGAAGACCTGCCCCTGCGTGCCGTCCTGGTTCGCGACGACGTAGGCCGCGTCGATGGAGCGGTTCAGGTAGCCGACGGTGCCCTCGACGCGCGTGTAGCGCGAGAAGGGGTAGACGCCGAGAAGGCTCACGCCCGTCTCGCGGATGAAGCGCCGGTCGGAGGACACCTCTCCGAACTCGTTCAGGCCGAGGAAGTAGAGCCGGTTGTCGAAGGCCTGGACTCCCCACTGGATGCGGCGCTTCAGGTTCAGGTAGACGGCGTTGATGTTCGAGTAGCCGGCGAGCGTCTCCCAGACGAGGATCGCGCGGCGGTCGCCGAGGTAGTCCGAGAAGCTGAGGCGCGCCGACGAGACGAAGGTCCCGTCGGACTGGACCCCTGCGTAGGCGCCGACGTCCTCGGTGAAGAGCGCGAAGCGGCTCTTCGAGACCTTCTCGGGGTCGATCGAGACCTCGATCGCGGGGACGAACCCGGGCGCTCCGCCGGGCGTGATCGGAGCCGGCGGGGGAGCCTTCTCCTCGAGGCGCTTGTGGGGCTTGCGGGCGTCGGCGACGTAGAGCTGGAAGCGCCCTCCCTGGTAGCCGGAGAAGACGACCTTCTCCTGCCCGTCGGGCCCGATGTAGGCGCCCGGCCCCAGGGCCGCGCCGATGACGTCGGTGTACTGGACGATCTCCCCCGTCTTCAGGTCCTGGCCGTAGACGTTGAAGATCCCGCCGCGGGACGAGGCGAAGTAGAGGCGCGAGCCGTCGGGGGAGAAGGCCGCGTCGTCGTCGTTCCCCTCGCCCCACGTCACCTGCTCGACCTTCGCCGGCTCTCCGACCGGGAAACGGACGATCTTCTGGAGACCGCCGACGGACTTCGTGTGGTAGAGCCACTTCCCGTCCGGCGAGAAGACCGGGGCGGTGTCGTAGGCGGCGTCCGACGTGACGTTCGCGAGCGCCTTCGTCTCGAGGTCGAGGACGAAGATGTCACGCGACGTCCCGACGATGCCGGAGAAGGCGACGGACTTCCCGTCGGGCGAGAAGGCGGGGGAGAGCGGCATGTCCGGCGAGACCGGGATCCGCGCGACGACGCCTCCGCCCCGGGCGGAGAAGATGAAGAGCTGGCGGCCCCGCTCGCGCCGCGCGAAGACGGCGATCCGGTCGCCGTCCGGCGCGAAGGAGAGGTCGCGTCCGCTCTCGGGGCCCTGGGTCAGGAACTGGGCGGAGATGTACTCGTACTTCGTCGTCCGGCCGGGCGAGAGGTTCTTCCAGAGCTTCCTCGACCGGGTCGAGAGGAGGGCGATGTCGATGTCTTCCTTGTAGGTCGTCAGCGTCGCGACGAAGTCGCCCGACGGCGACGGGGCCGCGCCGATCTCGAACGAGGGGCGCTCCCACGGGCCGACCCGGAAACGCTCGCCGTACTCGGAGGCCTCCCCCTTCACGGCGAGGAGCGGGAGGTACTTCCGGCGCAGGTACCGCCGGAAGCGGAGGTCGAAGTCGTCGGGCTCGACGTCGAAGGTCCGCTTGAGAGCCGTCGCGATCTCGCGCCCGAGGAAGGAGCGGAACTCGAAGACGAGCTCGCGGACGGCGTCTTTCCCCCACTCCGCCTCGACGAAGTCGAAGAAGGCGTGGCCGAAGCGGTAGGCCGGGTAGCCGGTGATGTTCACCCGGGTGATCGGGGGGATCTGGTCGGAGTTCACCGCGTCGCGGATGAACATCCGGTCCTTCTCGTCCTCGTCGTTCGCGAAGTAGGACGCCATCCCCTCCATGAACCAGGTCGGGATGTTCGAGGTCATCGCGCGGGAGAGCCGGCCCCCGAAGAGGATCTCGTACTGGAAGATGTGGGTCAGCTCGTGGGCGATGAGGTTCTGGAGCTTTTCGTCGGGGAGGTCGATCGGGAGGACCATCCGGTTGCGCGCCGGCTCCGCGAAGGCCCCGACCCCCTCGGGGATGAAGTTCAGGATGATGTTGTTCTGCTCGAACTCCGCGTGGGTCACGTAGAAGAGGAGCGGGATCGGCTTCGGGACCTGGTAGTTCAGCCGCCGCGAGAGGTCGTCGTAGGCCGACTCCGCCATCGACGCGACCTTGCCGAGCGCCTCCTCCCCCTTGCCGTAGTGGTAGATCCGGAAGTGGGTCGAGGCGTAGATCTTCCAGTCGAACTCGTCGTAGACGACCTTGTTCTGCCCCTGGGCTCCGGCCGGGACGGACGGGGCGAGGAGCGCCGCCGAGAGCGCGAGCGCGAGCCGGACGGCGCGCCGCCTAGTCGAATACATAGCGGTTCGCCTCCCTTTCGCGGACGACGAAGAGGCCGAGGAGCTGGTTCTCGAGGGAGAAGAGGTTCTCGAAGAGCCCGACCATCTCGTCGGCGGCCCGCCGGTTCTTCTCCTTCTTGTCGCGGAACGTCTCCTGGAAGAGCTTTGCCCCGGTCCGGCCGTCGAACGCGAGGACGGTCACCTCGAACGTGAAGCCCGTCGACTCGACGAACCGCTGCCGGTAGTAGGTCCTGCCGTCGATCGGGCTGACGTACTCCTCGGTCCGGTATCCCGAGTCGTCCTGGACCTTGAAGTCGACGATCCCGGAGAGGAGGACCTCCGCGCCGACGCGGGCGCCGAGGGCCCGCCAGAACTCCGCCGCGTCGCCGAGCGCCTTCAGCTCCGTCGAGGGGAGCTTCACGTCGGCCGGCATCGTGACGACGCTCATCTTGGTCCGCCGCGCGATCTGCTTGCCGAGGTAGCGCCGGAACTCCATGTCGAGGTCGAGCTCCTGGAGCTGCCGCGACTCCTTCCGCTCCGAGAGCTTCGAGGCGACGAGGAACGGGGCGAGGGAGATCCGCTCCCGCCCGGTCACCGCGAGCTTCGGCCGGAGGGGGAGCTTCAGCCGGACCTCGTTCGCGCCCGCGAGAAGCGGCGAGGCCGGCGCGAGGAGGAGGAGGGCCGCGAGAAGGGGGGCGCTGCGTCTCACTTCGGTGCCGCCGTCGGTCCGGAGGCGCGCTGCAGCGAGGTGTAGTACTCGGCGAAGCGCGCGTAGTTGCGCTTGATCCGGGCGTCGTCGGGCCTCAGCTCGAGGGCCCGCTTGTACGCCGCGAGGGCCCGGGCCGTCTCGCCCGTCGCCTCGCAGGCGACCGCGAGGTTGTTCAGGACCTCCGGGTCGTCCGGGGCGAGCTTCGAGGCCCGCTCGAAGCGGAAGAGGGCCTCCCTCCAGAAGCCGCGCTGCGCCATCCGGGCTCCATACGCCTTCTGGTCGGCGGCGGTCGCTGCGTCCTTCGAGGTCGAGGCGCAGCCGGAGAGGGACACGACGAGCGCGAGGGGGAGGCCCAGGGCGAAGGCGCGGCGACGGTGTCTCACGGAGGACGGCATTATAGTCAGCGCTCCCTACGCAAAATGCAGTCCACGCGGATGTCCCCCGACGTCGTCCTCTCCTGGGGCCTCACGGTCCGGGGGGCGCGGGCCCGCGTCCTCGCGCGGCTCCTCGCCGCGGCGGGCTCGGTCGAGGCGGCGCTCTCCCGGCCCCTCGCGGAGGCGGCGGCGCTCGCGGGGCTGCCGCCCGCCGAGGTCGCTCCGCTCCTCGACCCGGCCCCCGTTCCCGGCCTCGCCCACGCCCGGCGACGTCTCGAGGCCGTGGGCGCCCGAGTCGTGGCGATCTGCGACGCCGAGTACCCGGTCCTCCTCCGCGAGGCGCCCGACCCGCCGCCGCTCCTCTTCGTCCGCGGACGGCCGCTGGGCGAGGCTCCCGTCGTCGGGATCGTCGGCTCCCGCCGGGCGAGCCGGCACGGCCTGGAGGTCTCGCGCCTCCTCGCGGCCGGTCTCGCGCGCGCCGGCGCCGTCGTCGTCTCCGGCTTCGCCCACGGGATCGACGCGGCGGCCCACGCCGCGGCCCTGGAAGAGCGGGGCGAGACGTGGGGCGTCCTCGGCTGCGGCGTCGACGTCCCCTACCCCGCGGCCCACGACCGTCTCCGGACGCGGATCCTCGAGGGCGGGGCGCTCCTCTCGGAGCTGCCGCCCGGGACGCCGCCGGAGGCCTGGCACTTCCCGGTCCGGAACCGGATCATCGCCGGCTGCGCCCGGCTCGTCGTCGTCGTCGAGGCGGCGCCGCGAAGCGGCTCGCTCATCACGGCGCGCTGCGCCGCGGAGGCGGGGCGCGACGTGGCGGCCGTCCCCGGGCCGGTCCTGGGCGAGCTCTGCGCGGGGACGAACGCTCTCCTGAAAGACGGCGCCATCCTCGTCCGCGACGCGGCGGACGTCCTCCGCGAGCTGCCGGACGAGGACCTGGTCCGCCTCCGGCCGGGGAGCGCGCCGGGCGCCGCCGGGTCCGCCCGCCCGCCCGACGACCCGGACGCGGCGCGCGTCCTCCTCGCGCTCGACGAGGGGGAGCCGCGCGACGCCGACGCCCTCTCCGCGGCGACCGGCCTCCCCGCCGCGCGGCTCTCGGCAGCCCTCGTCCTCCTCGAGCTGGAGGGGCTCGCCGAGGCCCTGCCGGGGGCCGTTTTCGCGAGACGGAGGCCCCGGCCTTGACAGCCGTGGCATCGTAGCCGGCCCCATGTCGAAATCTCTCGTCATCGTCGAGTCCCCCGCCAAGGCCGGCACGCTCGGGAAGTTCCTCGGCAGGGACTTCGCGGTCCACGCCTGCTACGGCCACGTCCGCGACCTTCCCAAGAAGGGGATCTCCATCGACCGGGAGGCGGGCTACGAGCCGACCTACGAGGTCCTCCCGGGCAAGCAGCGGACGATCGCCGAGCTGAAGAGGCTCGCGAAGGGAGCCGAGGAGATCTACCTCGCCGCCGACCCCGACCGCGAGGGGGAGGCGATCTGCTGGCACCTCCACGAGCTCCTCCGCCCCGCGGCCCCGAACGCCCGCTTCCACCGGGCCGAGTTCCACGAGATCACGAAGAGCGCGATCCAGAGGGCGATCGCGAGCCCCGGCGAGATCGACGCGAACCGGGTCGCCGCCCAGCAGGCCCGCCGGATCATCGACCGGCTCGTCGGCTACGAGGTCTCCGACCTCCTCTGGAAGAAGGTCTGGCGGGGCCTCTCCGCCGGCCGGGTCCAGACGGTCGCCCTCCGGATCATCGTGGAGCGGGAGGCCGAGCGGGAGCGCTTCGTCCCGGTCCCCTACTTCTCCGTCCCGCTCCAGCTCGCGAAGGGGGACGTCCTCTTCCCGGCGCGGACCGTTGCGTGGCGCGGGACGAAGCTCAAGTTCGACGGGAACGACCCGCGCCTCGCGACGCGCGAGGCGGCCGACGAGGTCCTCGCGCACCTCGACGCCGCGGCCCTCCGTGTCGTCTCCGTCGAGGCGCGCGAGAAGCGGACGAACCCGGTCCCGCCCTTCACGACGTCCAAGCTCCAGCAGGGGGCGGCCCGCGCCCTGGGCTTCACGGTCCGGCGGACGATGCAGGTCGCGCAGCGGCTCTACGAGGGGCGGACGATCGCGGGGAAGGGCTCCGTAGGCCTCATCACCTACATGCGTACCGACTCGACGCGCGTCTCCGAGGAGGCGCTCGGCTCGGTCCGTTCGTACATCGGCGCCACGTACGGGCCCGACGCCCTCCCCGCCGAGCCAAGGCGCTTCAAGCAGAAGAAGGACGCGCAGGACGCCCACGAGGCGATTCGTCCGACGATGATGGACCTCCCGCCGGAGGCCGTCGCCGGCGACCTCGCCGCCGACGAGATGAAGCTCTACAGGCTGATCTGGAACCGCTTCGTCGCGTCGCAGATGGCCCCGTCCGTCTCCGACGTGACGACGGTCGAGATCGAGGCGGCGCGGCCCGGGAGCGCGGACGTCGCCGGCGTCCGCGCGACGGGCTCGGTCCTGAAGGACCCGGGCTGGCTCCGCGTCTACGGCCAGGTCGCCGAAGGCGAGGAGGCCGAGGGGGAGGGGAACGGCGACGGCGAGGAGGGGAAGGTAAGGCTGCCGCAGCTCGCCGAGGGAGACGTGCTCCGCCTCGCGGACGGAAAGGTCGAGGACCACGAGACCCAGCCTCCGCCGCGGTTCAACGAGGCGTCGCTCGTGAAGTTCCTCGAGGAGAACGGCATCGGCCGCCCGTCGACCTACGCCGAGATCCTCCGGAAGATCGAGGACCGCGAGTACGTCAGGAAGAAGGACCGCCGCTTCCTCCCGACGCTCCTCGGGCGGCTCGTCGTCGACCTGATGCGCGACGGCTTCGACGACTTCTTCCAGACCGAGTACACGGCCCGGATGGAGGAGGAGCTCGACGAGGTCGAGGAGGGAAAGCTCGACTGGCGCAAGGCGGTCGCCGAGTTCGACGCCCGCTTCACGAAGGACCGGGACCGGGCCCTGAAGAAGATGGTCTCTGTCAAGGCGGGCCTTTCCCTCGCCGAGGTGCGGAAGCACCTCCCCGACTTCCCGGTTCCCGAGGAGGCCGGCGAGAAGTGCCCGAAGAGCGGCGACGAGCTCCGTCTCCGGATGGGCCGCAACGGCCTCTTCGTCGCCTGCTCGGGCTACCCCGACTGCGACTTCACGGTCGACATCCCGGAGCCCGAAGAGGACCCCGTCGACGCCTCGGACCTCGACGGACAGAACTGCGACGAGTGCGGGAGCCCGATGAAGCTCCGGACGGGGCGCGACGGGTCGTCGTTCCTCGGCTGTACGGCCTACCCGAACTGCCGCTTCACCGTCGCGGTGAAGGTCGCGAACGGGAAGGCCGAGGCGCGCCCCGACGTCCCGACCGGCGAGACGTGCCCCCTCTGCGGAGGCGACCTCGTGACGAAGCACGGCCGCTTCGGCGACTACGTCGGCTGCACCGGCTACCCGGCCTGCCGGTACCGCCCGCCGAAGCCCGTCACCTCGACGAACGTCGCCTGCCCCGACTGCCGGACGGGCGAGATCCTCGTGAGGAAGGGGCGCTTCGGGCCGTTCTACGGCTGCTCGAACTACCCGACCTGCGGGAGGAACTTCCGCGCCCGCCCGGTCCCGAAGGCGTGCCCCGCGTGCGGCGCGCCGTACCTCCTCGTGAGGGACCGGAAGGCAGGGGCCTTCTACGTCTGCGAGAAGGAGGGGTGCGGCTTCGACGCGCCGGCCTCCGACCTCGAGAACTACGCCTTCGTGGCGAAGGTGCCCGACGCCGCGGCCGCGGCGGCGGCGGCGTCCGCCACCGCCGCGGCGAAGAATCCCCCCGCGAAACGGGCGCGGAAGGGCGGACGCGGAAGCGGGGCCCCCGCCGGCGCCCG
>CAZLQX010000004.1:22366-39400 GCA_964561935.1 uncultured Holophagales bacterium | reverse complement strand
CGACCCCCTCACCGGCGGCGCGAGCACTCCACGCGGAGCGACTGCGCCGCGTCGTTCCCGAACGACGTCTCCCGGAGGTTCTCCTCGTCGCCGTCGAACGTCTCCTCGCGCCCCCGGAAGCCGGGCTCGCTGTAGAGCGTCACCCGGCAGCCCGGCGGAACCGAGAGAGAGCTCGCGGAGCGGGCCCCGACGTCCGTCCGGGACAGGTCGGAGACGTCGGAGCGGAACGTCTCGGAGCGGCCCCGGTAGTCCCGGTCCGCGAAGAGCGTCACCCCTTCGCCCGACCCGCCGACGCGCGGACCGCGGCCCCGTCGCGGACGGCTCCCGCAGTCGACGCGGAGCGACGCGGCGGCGTCGTTCCCGACGTCGGTGTCCCGGAGGTTCTCGTCCGTCTCCCGGAAGCTCGTCGACCGGCCCCGGTAGTCCGCCTCGGAGAAGAGCGTCGCCACGCAGCCCGCGGGGACTTCGATCGAGCTCGCGCGGCGCGCCCCGAAGCGGGTCCGGGCGAGGTCCGGCACGTCCTCGTCGAACGTCTCCGACGGGCCCTCGAGGCGGGCGTCGCGGAAGAGCGTCACGCCCCGTTCCCGTCCGCCGGTGCCCCACCCGCCGGAGTCCCATTCGCCGCCATCCCGGCGGCCGCCGCAGTCGACACGGACCGAGGCGACGGAGCGCCGGCCAAGAGAGGTGTTCCCGAGGTCGTTGTCGCGCTCCGTCAGCTCGACGCGGGTCCCGCGGTAGCCGACGAGCTCGAAGAGCGTCGCCCGGCAGCCCCGGGCGACGTCGACGGAGCTCGTCCGGCGGGCCCCGAACGGCGTCTCGTTCAGGTCGAAGACGTCCTTCTCGAGGGCGATCCGCTCGCCGGTGAGGCGCGTCCCCTCGTAGAGGACGACGCGGGTCTCCTGCGCGAACGAAGCGCCGGCCGGAAGGAACGCGGCGAGGAAGAGGAGGAATCGGAGCGGGCGTCGCATCGTCGGGCCGTCCTTTCTGCGCGTGCCGGGGAGAGGGTAGCGTCCCTGCGGAAGGGGATTCAAGCCCGGTGCCGCCTCTTGCGTCCGCGCGGGAGGGCGCCTCAGGAGGGACGGAGCGCGCGGAGGACGGTCCGGAAGCGGCAGAGCGCGGCGCCGGGGAAGAGCCGGTCGAGGGCTCCGAGGAGCGGGTAGGGGCTCGCGGAAAAGAAGAGATCGTCCACGGCGAAGCCGAACGCCGACACGAGGCGGACGACCTCCGCCGAGGGGCGGACGGCGATGTGGTCCTCCTGCTGAAGGCCGGGGACCCCCGCCTTGATCCGCTCCGCCCAGTGGTCGCGGTTCGGCGTGTAGAGCGAGAGCGCGCCGCCCGGGACGAGGAGACGGCGGGCCTCGGCGAGGCACGGGACGAGGACCTCGTCCACGACGTGCTCCACGAAGTCGGCGAGGAGGACGGCGTCGAAGGAGGCGTCGGCGAACGCCGCGAGGTCGCGGGCGTCGGCGACCTCGAAGCGCACGTTCGCGAGCTCCCGCCCCGCGGCCGCCGCGCGCGCGGCCTCGACCGCGACCGCGGCGGCGTCGATCCCGACGACCTCGGCGACGAGCGGCGCGAAGAAGAACGCCGTGTCGCCGCGCGCCGCGCCGACCTCGAGGAGCCGCATCCCGGCGCGGGGTCTCACCGCCCGCAGGAGCGCCTCGTCCCGCTCGCGGTACTTCCTCGCGTTCCGGAAGAACCAGTGCGGGCGGTACATCGCCGCGTAATAGGCGTCGTCGTAGACGGCGGCGTTCGGGGCGAAGCCGGGGCGCTCGGACATCGCGGCGATCCTACGGCGCGACCGCGCGGATCAGGATCCGGTAGCGGAACATCGGCCCGAGGAGCGGGAGCGGGGCGAGGACGCGCTCGACCCACCGGACGAGCGGGAAGGGGGAGACGCTCCACGTCTCGAGGTCGATCGAGAAGCCGGCCGCGGCGAGGAGACGCCTGTACGCGGCGACGCGCCGGACCGCGATGTGCTGCGGGAACTGCTTCAGGACGAAGTCGTGCGCCTTCATCCGCTCCACGTAGTGCGCGCGGTCGGGGGTGTAGATCCCGAGCCGCCCGCCCGGCACCAGGACGCGTCGGCACTCGCGGAGCATCGCCTCGAGCGTCGGGTCGTCGACGTGCTCGACGAGGTCGATCGCGGCGACGGCGTCGACGCTCCGGGCGGCGAGGGGTGCGAGGTCCGCGACGTCGGCCTCGAGCCACCTCACGTTCCGGATCTCGAGCTCGACCCGTGCCGCCTCGGCCATCGCGAGCGCCTCGGGCGCGGCGTCGACGCCGATCACCTCCCGGGCGTGGCGCGCGAGGAGGAACGTCACGTCGCCCCGGGCGGAGCCGAGCTCGAGGACGACGTCCGAGGGGCGCGGCGCGACGACCCGGAGGACGTCGCGGTCCCGCTCGGCGTACTTGCGGGGCGGGTTCTTGAACCAGTGGTGCGGGTGGAGGCCGTGCCAGTAGGCCTCGTCGTAGAGCTCCCTCTCGAACGTCACGTCCGGGAGTGTAGCGGCGGGAAGGCAGGCGTCGCCGCCGGACTCGAAGCGGCGTCCGGGGGCCGTTCCCTACAATCGGCGTGCATGACGGGACCCCGCGTGACGGTGATCGGAGGCGGCTTCGCCGGCGTCGAGTGCGCGCACCAGCTCGCGCGGCGCGGCCACGCCGTGAGGCTCCTCGAGATGCGCCCCGCCCGGACGACCGACGCCCACGAGACCGACCGCCTCGCCGAGATGGTCTGCTCGAACTCCTTCCGGTCGGACAACCCGGGGAACGCCGTCGGTCTCCTGAAACGCGAGATGGAGCTCGTCGGGTCGCTCGTGATGGAGGAGGCCCGTCGCGCGGCCGTGCCGGCCGGCGACGCCCTCGCGGTCGACCGGGAGGTCTTCGCCCGGGCCGTCACCGCGAGGGTCGAGTCCGAGCCGTCGATCGAGCTCGTCCGCGAGGAGGCGACGGCCCTTCCCGACCCCGGCGACGGCTTCGTCGTCGTCGCGACCGGGCCGCTCACCTCCGAAGCACTGGCCGGCTCTCTCCTCGCGCGGCTCGGAGGAGACCGGCTCTACTTCTACGACGCCGTCGCCCCGATCGTCGAAGGCTCGTCGCTCGACCTCTCCGTCCTCTACGCCGCGAGCCGCTGGGGGAAGGGCGGAGGGGCCGACTACCTGAACGTCCCGCTGGCGCGCGAGGAGTACGAGGCGTTCGTCGCCGCGCTCCTCGCCGGGGAGACCGTCCCGTACCACGACTTCGAGAAGGCGGTCCATTTCGAGGGGTGCCTTCCGATCGAGGAGATGGCCGCGCGCGGCCCGGAGACGCTCCGGCACGGGCCGATGAAGCCGTTCGGCCTGCGCGACCCGCGCACCGGCCGCGAGCCGTACGCGGCGGTCCAGCTCCGGCAGGACAACCTCGCGAGGAGCCACTGGAACCTCGTCGGCTTCCAGACGAAGCTGAAGGTCGGGGAGCAGCGGCGGGTCTTCCGGACCCTCCCCGGTTTCGCGAACGCCGAGTTCGTCCGCTACGGGATGCTCCATCGCAATACGTTCCTGAACGGCCCGGCGCACCTCGACCGGCTCTTCCGCTTCAAGGAGGACCCGCGCGTCCTCTTCGCCGGGCAGGTGACGGGGGTCGAGGGGTACCTCGAGTCGGCGGCGACCGGGCTGATGGCCGGCGCGACCCTCGCCCAGCTCCTCGAGGGGCGCGAGCCGCTCCCGCTCCCCTTCTCGACGGCGCTCGGCGCGCTCTCCCGGCACGTCTCGGAGAGCGACCCCGAGCACTACGGCCCGATGAACGTCACGTTCGGCCTCATCGACGACTCCGCGCTCCCGCCGATCCGCGACCGGGCGAAGCGGCGCGAGGAGATCGTCCGCCGGGCCCTCGCCGCGGTCGCGACCTGGCGCGACGCGGCGCTCGGGCCCGCGCCGGAGGCGTCGGGGACGGCGTGAGCCTTGCCGAGGCCCTCGGCGCGTGGGATCGCCACCTCGCCGACGAGCGGGCCGTCTCGCCTCACACGCGGAAGGCCTACGTCGACGACGTCGGGCGCTTCCTGGCGTTCCTCGGGGGCTTCTCCGGGAAAGAGCCCGGCGCGATCGAGCCGGCCGAGGTCGATGCCCTCTCGGTCCGTTCCTGGCTCGCCTCGCTCCGCTCCGAGGGGCAGGCGCGGACCTCGATCGTGCGGCGACTCTCGGCGCTCCGGACCTTCTTCACGTTCCTCCAGCGGGAGGGGCGCGTCGACGGGAACCCGGCGCGCGGCGTCGCGACGCCCCGGACGGAGAAGGACCTCCCGGTCACCCTTTCGGTCGCCGAGGCGGCGGCCGTCGTCGAGGCGCCGGGTTCCGACACGGAGCTCGGCCTTCGCGACCGGGCACTCCTCGAGCTCCTCTACGCGACGGGGCTCCGCGTCTCGGAGCTCGTCGGCCTCTCGCTCCCCGACGTCGACCTTCCCGGCCGCCAGGTGCGGACGCTCGGAAAGGGGAAGAAGGAGAGGATCGTCCCGTTCGGCGAGAAGGCGGCCGAAGCGCTCGCGGCCTGGCTCCCGGCCCGCCTCGCGCTCCTCCGCGGCCGGAGGGTCCGGGGCGAGCCGCTCTTCCTGAACGCCCGCGGGGGCCGGCTCACGGACCGGAGCGTCCGCCGCGTCCTCGACCAGGCGCTCTCGGCCGCCGAGGTCGTCCGCCACGCCTCGCCCCACGCCCTCCGGCACTCCTTCGCGACCCACCTCCTCTCGGCCGGGGCGGACCTGCGGACGATCCAGGAGCTCCTCGGGCACGCCTCGCTCGCGACGACGCAGAAGTACACCCACCTCGACGTCGAGCGGCTCATGGAGGTCTACCGGAAGGCCCATCCCAAGGCCGAGGAGGAGAAGGGAGGCGGCGGGTAGACTCCCCGCCGTGAGCGAAACGCCCGCCTTCCGCCACACGACCGTCCTCGCCGTCCGCAAGGGCGGCGCCGTCGCCCTCGGGAGCGACGGACAGGTGACGCTCGGAACGACGGTCCTGAAACACGGAGCCTCGAAGATCCGCCGCCTCGCCGGCGGCACGGTCCTCGCCGGATTCGCGGGGTCGACGGCCGACGCCTTCGCCCTCTTCACCCGCTTCGAGCGCAAGCTCGAGGAGTTCGGCGGCCAGCTCGAGCGGGCCGCCATCGAGCTCGCGACCGACTGGCGGACCGAGAAGACCCTCCGGGCCCTCGAGGCGCTCCTCGTCGTCGCCGACCGGGAGAAGACGCTCCTCCTCTCCGGGACGGGCGACGTCATCTCGCCCGACGAGGGGATCCTCGCCGTCGGCTCGGGCGGCCCCTACGCGACCGCCGCGGCCCGCGCCCTCATTCGCCACACGGAGCTCGGGGCCGAGGAGATCGTCCGCGCCTCTCTGAAGATCGCCTCCGAGATCGACATCTACACGAACGACTCCGTCTCCGTGGAGACGCTCCCGTGACGCGCCCCGCCTCGCCGCGCGACCACCGCCTGCGCGACCTCTCTCCGCGGAGGATCGTCGCCGAGCTGGACCGGCACGTCGTCGGCCAGGCGAAAGCGAAGCGCGCGGTCGCCGTCGCCCTCCGCGACCGGTGGCGGCGCCAGCAGCTCGCCCCCGAGGTCGCCCGCGAGATCACGCCGAAGAACATCCTGATGGTCGGCCCGACGGGGGTCGGCAAGACCGAGATCGCGCGCCGGATCGCGCGCCTCGTCGACGCGCCGTTCGTGAAGGTCGAGGCGTCGAAGTTCACCGAAGTCGGCTACGTCGGGCGCGACGTCGAGTCGATCGCGCGCGACCTCGTCGAGGCGGCGATCCGCCTCGTGAGGGACGAGCGGCGCGAGCGGGTCGCCGAGAAGGCGCAGGCGGCGGCCGAGGAGAAGCTCGTCGAGCTCCTCTCCGCGCAGGTCGACCCGGCGGGCTTCGTCCCGGGCCCCGACGCGAAGGAGCGGCTCCGCCGCGAGCTGCGCGACGGGAAGCACGAAGCGCGGGAAGTAGAAGTCGAGGTCGTCGACGAGAGGACACCGCAGATCTCCGTCATGACGCCGCAGGGGGTCGAGGAGATGGGGATCGACCTCCCCGGGATGCTCCCGAACCTCTTCGGCGGCCCGAAGAAGAAGAAGGCCCGGCTCCCGGTCTCCGAGGCGCGGGCGATCCTCGTCGACCGCGAGGCGGACGTCCTCTCCGACGAGGCGACGGTCCCGCAGGAGGCGATCCGCCGCGCCGAGGAGACGGGGATCGTCTTCCTCGACGAGATCGACAAGATCGCCGGCCGCGAGGGGAAGGCGGGCGGCCCCGACGTCTCGCGCGAGGGGGTCCAGCGCGACCTCCTCCCGCTCGTCGAGGGGACGACGGTCAAGACGAAGCACGGCAACGTGAGGACCGACCACGTCCTCTTCGTCGCGGCCGGGGCGTTCCACGTCGCGCGGCCGTCCGACCTGATCCCGGAGCTGCAGGGGCGTTTCCCGATCCGCGTCGAGCTCGACGCCCTGACCGAGTCCGACTTCCTGAGGATCCTGACCGAGCCGGAGCACTCCCTCCCGAAGCAGGCGCAGGCGCTCCTCGGGACGGAGGGGATCGACCTCGCGTTCGCCGAGGACGGCCTCGCCGAGATCGCGAAGGCCGCGGCCGACGCGAACCGGAGCCTCGAGAACATCGGCGCGCGGCGCCTCCACACGATCCTCGAGCGGGTCCTTTCGGACGTCAGCTTCGCCGGCCCGGACGCCGCCGGCGCGCGCGTCGTCGTCGACCGCGCCGCCGTCACGCGCGCCCTCGCCGACCTCGTCGCGAGCCGCGACCTCTCCCGACTCGTCCTGTGAGCCGCCGCCGCGCCGCCCCGCTGCTCCTCGCCGCCGCGCTCGCCGCCGGATGCGGGCGGAAGATCGCCCCCGAGGCGCCGCTCCAGGTGATCCCGGCGCGCCCCGAGCCGCTCCGCGTGACGCAGGAGGGGGGCGACGTCGTCCTCCGCTTCCCGTTTCCGTCGAGGACCGTGCAGGGGGCGCCGCTCACGAACCTGACGCGCGTGACCGTCCTCCGCGAGATCGTCCCCTCGACGGCGGGGGCGCGGGCCCCGGAGCCCCCGACGGAGGCCGCCGAGCGGGAGCGGGCGGAGAAGCTCTTCCGGCAGAGGGCCGAGACCCTCCGCGACCTCCCGCGCGAGGCGCTCGACGAGTTCACCGTCGGGAGCGAGCTCGTCGTGCGCGACCCGATGCTGCCGCTCTTTGCCGAGAAGCGGCTCGGACGGGTCCTCCTCCGCTACGGCGTCACGGCGACGCGCGACCGCAGGCGCGTCTCGCCCCTCTCCCCGCTCGTCTCGATCGCGCCGAAGGTCCCTCCCGCCGAGCCGGTCGACCTCCGGGCGACGGTCGAGGAGGGGCGGGTCTGCCTCGAGTGGCTCCCGCCGGGCGGGATGCTCGACGGGTCGACGCCGGTTTCCGTCGCCGGCTACGCGGTCTACCGGCGCGAGGAGGCGGAGGATGCGTACGGCGACTGGGTCGGCGTCGCCGGCCGGTCTCCGTTCGTCGACTCCGGCGTGGCGGCGGGGAAGCGGTACGTCTACACCGTCCGCGCGGCCCCTTCGCCCGACCTCCCGCCGGTCCTCGGCCCGGCGGCCGACGAGGTCGTCGCCGACACGCGCGACGTCTTCCCGCCGAAGGTGCCGGAGGGGCTCCTCGTCCTCTCCGAGGAGGACGCGAACCGGCTCGTCTGGAACCCCGTCCTCGCGCGGGACCTCGCGGGCTATCGCGTCTGGGCGCGGGACGCGGACGGCGACTGGCGCCTGCTCGCCGACCGCCTGACGGACCCGGCGTACCGCGACGCGGCCCCGCCGCCCGGCCGCCGCTACGCGGTCTCGGCGCTCGACGCGGCCGGAAACGAGAGCGCGAAGGGGGAGAGATGACGGGCGGGACGATCGGCGGACTCTCTCGGGGCTTCTGGAAGATGGCCGGGGCCGGGAACGACTTCCTCGTCTTCGCGGGCTCCGCCTCCGTGGGCGCGCGGGAGGCCGAGACGATCCGCCGGCTCTGCCGGCGTGGCACGGGAGTCGGCGCCGACGGCGTCCTCTTCGTCTCCGAGGTCGAGCCGGCCGGGCCGCGACCGGAGGTCCGGGTCGACTACTTCAACGCGGACGGCGGCCCGGCGCGGTTCTGCGCGAACGGGACGCGGTGCGCGGCGCGCTTCGCCGTCCTCCGGGGGCTCGCGTCCGACGATCTCGTCCTCCACACGGGCTGGGGGCCGATCCCGGCCACGGTGCGCCCCGACGGGAACGTGACGCTCCGTCTCCCGGGCCCGATCTGGGTCGGCGGCACCGTGTCGACCTTCGACCCGTCGGCGCGCGAGGTGGAGGCGTGCGCGGCGAGCCTGACCGTCGGCGTGCCGCACCTCGTCGTCTTCTGCGCGGAGGGGGTCGAGGTGGAGACGCTCGACGTGGCAAGCCTCGGGCCGCCTCTCCGGCGGCACCCGGAGCTGCCGGAAGGGGCGAACGTCAATTTCGTCTGCGTCAGGGGCGGCTCCCGCCTCTCCGTCCGGACCTTCGAGCGGGGCGTCGAGGCGGAGACGCTCTCCTGCGGGTCGGGCGTCGTCGCCGCGGCCGTCGTGGCCGGCGCGGAACGCGGGCAGGTCCCTCCCGTGGCGGTCGCGACGCGCTCCGGGAGCGCGCTCGTCGTCGACTTCCGGCTGGAGGGGAGCCTCGCGCACGACGTGACGCTCACCGGAGACGCACGGATCGTCTACGAGGGGCTCCTGAAGGAGGACGCGCTGTGAGGACCCTCCGCTTCGACGACGCCGGGTCGCCGCGCTTCGGCCGCCTCGACGGCGATCTCGTGACGCCGCTCGACGGCGCACCGTGGGCCGGCGGCCGGGAGGCGGGCGCGCCCCGGCCGCTGTCGGATCTCGCCCTGCTTCCCCCCGTCCCGCCCGGCGGGAAGGTCCTCTGTATCGGCCGGAACTACCTCGCGCACGCGAAGGAGCTCGGGAACGAGGTCCCGGCCGAGCCGCTCGTCTTCCTGAAGCCGTCGACTTCGCTCCTGCCCCACGGCGGGACGGTCGTCCTTCCCCCCGAGTCGGAGCGGGTCGACTTCGAGGGCGAGCTCGCGCTCGTGATCGGCCGGCGCGCCCGCCGCGTCCCCCGCGAGGCCTTCGGCGAGGTCGTCTTCGGCGCGACGCCGGCGCTCGACGTCTCCGCGCGCGACCTCCAGAAGAAGGACGGGCAGTGGTGGAGGGCGAAGGGGTTCGACACGTTCTGTCCGTGCGGCCCCGTCGTCGTGGAAGGGCTCGACGCGTCCGACGTGCGCCTGAGGACCTGGCTCGACGGGGAGCTGCGGCAGGACGCGCGGACCTCGCGGATGATCTTCGACCTTCCGGTGCTCGTCTCCTGGGTCTCGCAGGCGATGACGCTCGAGCCGGGCGACCTCCTCCTGACGGGGACGCCGGAAGGGGTCGGCCCGCTCGCCGACGGGCAGCTCCTCGAGCTCGAGATCGAGGGTATCCCGCGCCTTTCCGTGAAGGTCGCGAAGGAGCGGTAGCGGCCGGCCGTCCGGGCGCCGGAAGGGCGCCCGGGAGCGGCCACGCGTCAGACGGCCACGGCCTCGCGCGCCGCGAGGGCGCGGAGGAGCGTCCCGCAGAGTCCTCCGAACGCGCCCGAGGACATGACGACGACGACGTCTCCGGCGCGGAGGCGGGGGAGGAGGGCGTCTCCGAGCGCGTTCGCGTCGGGTGCGGTGAGAGCCTCCTTCCCGTCCGAGGCGAGGCGGACGACGAGCGAGGCGACGTCGAGGGCGCCCGGCGCCCCGGGGCGCGAAAGGCGCGCGGCGTGGTAGGGGGCGGCGATCGCGACGGCGTCCGCCTCCCGCAGGGCGCGGGCGTACGGCTCGAGGAAGTCGGCGCGTCCGGCCGTCAGGGAGCGCGGCTCGAAGACCCCCCAGACGCGCCGTCCCGGCCAGCGGCGCTTCGCGCCGGCGAGCGTCGTCGCGACGGCGGTCGGGTGGTGCGCGAAGTCGTCGACGACGGCGACGCCGTCCGCCTCGCCCCGGAGCTCCAGGCGCCGCTTCACGCCGAGGAACGACGGCAGCCCGGCCGCGAGCCGCTCGAGCGGGACGCCGAGCCCTTCTCCGGCGGCGAGCGAGGCGAGCGCGTTCGCGACGTTGTGGCGCCCGGCGAGCGGCGAGAGGACCGGGAAGGGGGCGCGTCCGCGCGGGCGGACGAGGAAGCGGGTGCCGTCGGGGCCCTCCTCGATCTCCTCGGCGCGGAGGTCGAGGTCGGGCGCGTCGCCGAGCCCGTAGAGGACGACGCGCGCGCGCGCCGGGCCCAGGACGTCCCGCACGTTCGGGTCGTCGCCGCAGGCGACGACCCGCCCGCGGGGCGGGACGATCGCGACACCCCTGCGGAACGCCTCCTTCACCGCGTCCAGGCCGGCGTAGAGGTCCGCGTGGTCGAACTCGACGGAGGTCAGGACGAACGTCTCCGGGGCGTAGTGGAGGAACTTCGGCCCCTTGTCCGCCCAGGAGGTCGAGTACTCGTCCCCCTCCACGACGAAGGCCGATCCCGCACCGATCGCGGACGGCGACGCGAAGTTCCGCGGCTCGCCGCCGACGAGGTAACCCGGGGCCTCTCCGGCCGCCGCGAGGAGCCAGGCGGCGAGGGCCGTCGTCGTCGTCTTCCCGTGCGTGCCCGCCACGACGACCGGATGCCTCCCCGCGAGGAACTCGGTCCGGAGCGTCTCCGGCATCGAGGAGACGGGGAGGCCGCGCTCGAGGGCCGCCACGAGCTCGGGGTTGTCCTTCCCGGCGAGGTTCCCGACGACGACCCGGTCTACCGCCGGGGGGAGGTTCCGCCCGTCGAAGCCGGGAAGGACGTCGATGCCGAGCGCGGCGAGCCGGTCGGACATCGGGGGGTAGAGCGGCAGGTCGGAGCCGAGGACCCGCTCCCCCTTCTCGACGAGGAGCGCGGCGAGGGGCGTCATGGCGGTCCCGCCGACGGCGATCAGGTAGAAGGTGCGCGGCATGGGCGCGCAGTTTGCTTTCCCGCTTGCGGCACCGTCAACCGCGCCGGGATGGCCCGGTCTGCGGACGCTATAATTCGAGGTTCGAGTGGCGGCGGTCCGCCACGACAGGAGGTCTTCCCGATGACGCTCTCCGCTCCCCGCGTCCGGCCCGGCCGCTCGGTCGCCGCGCTCGCCGCGGCGTTCCTCGCGTTCGCTCCCGCCGTCGCCTTCGCCCAGGCCGGAAAGACGACCGCCGCTCCGAAGCTCGTCCTCGTCGACGAGAAGAAGGACGTCGGCACCGTTCCGAAGGGCGAGGTCGTCCACGCGACCTTCGTCCTGAAGAACGAGGGGAAGGCCGACCTCCACATCACGGACGTCAAGCCCTCCTGCGGCTGCACGGCGCCCGAGTACGACAAGACGATCAAGCCGGGCGCCGAGGGGAAGATCGTCCTGAACGTCGACACGAAGACGTTCCAGGGACCGATCTCGAAGTCGGCCCTCATCCTGACGGACGATCCCGAGAAGCCGCAGGTGACGGTCTTCGTCCTGGCGAACGTGAAGCCTTTCGTCGAGACGCTGCCCGTCGGCTTCTTCCGGCTCCAGGCCCTCACGGGCGAGACGGCGAGCTCCTCCCTGATCCTCGCCTCGGACGAGCCCGACTTCAAGCCGACGAAGGTCGAGACGCCGAACGACTACGTCAAGGCGACGCTCGCCCCGGCCGCCGACGCCGAGAAGGTCGCCGGCAAGGGCGCGTCCCAGTGGAAGGTCACGATCACGACGACGGCGGACGCGCCGGAAGGGCTCCTGGGCGGCTACGTGAAGGTCGTGACGGGCGCGGCGAAGCAGCCCGAGCTGAACCTCGCCGTCTCCGGCTACATCAAGCCGACGCTCTCCATCGCGCCCCTCTCCGTGAACTTCGGCAACTTCGAGCCGAAGGCCGACCCGGTGAAGCGGACGGTCACGATCATCAACAACAACCTCAAGAACGAGGCCTTCCAGGTGACGAGGGCCGAGTCGAGCGTCGCCGGCGTGAAGACCGAGGTCGTCATGGCCGACAAGAGCCGCGCCCAGGTCATCATCTCGGTCGACGACAAGGTCAAGAAGGGGGTCTTCGACGGGTTCGTCACGGTCACGACGACCGACCCGGCGAAGAAGGAGATCAAGATCCCGCTCAAGGGCGTCATCCTCTAGGAGCCTCGGTTCCCCGGAGGCTCTCGCGGGCCGGGCGGACCTCGGGTCCCCCGGCCCGCAGTCGTTCCGGCCCGCCCTATTCGCCCACGGGGCCCGTGGTCGGGAGGATCTCGATCCAGTCGAAGGCCGCGGCGAGGGTCCTGTCGTCGGAGGCGCCGGGGACGCGGTCCCGCGGCGCCTCGGCGTAGGCGAACGCGAACGTCAGGGAGTTCTCCCCCTCCTTCCAGGCGGGGGCGGGCGACGCGAGGCCGTGGACGCCCGGGGCGTCGCCCAGCGGGACGGTCCCGAGGACGACCCCGTTCAGCGACACCGTGACCGTCTGCGCCGGGGCGCCGTCCCAGCGGAAGGGCCAGGCGCGGAACCGGACGAGCCGGTCTGCGGGGCCGTCGGCGAGGAGTGCGACGCGCGCCTCGCGCGCCTGTGCCCAGACGAAGGTGTCCCCCGTCTCCGTCCGCTCGAAGGTCGACCATCCCGAGGCGAGCTCGCTCCCGGTGCTCTGAGGGTCGAGGTTCAGGAAGCGCGTCCCGCCGCCGGACGGCGCGCAGGCGGCGACGGCGAGGAGGGGAAGAACGAGGGCCGCCGCTCGCGCACCCCTCACGGCGCCGTCCCGAAGCCGAACGCCTTCGAACCGACGAAGTCGAAGCTCTTCGTCACCGACGCGCAGCGGGCCGTCGCGGCCGTCGTGTAGGAGAGGGTCCCGAAGAGGGTCCCGTCGACCCACGGGAGGACCGTCCCCGACCAGCTCCCGGCGTCCGGCGCCGAGCCGGCGAAGCTCCATCCCCCGCCGGCGGCGGGAGTGAACGTCGTGTTCGGCGCGACGCCCGAGCCGGCCCCGTAGGCGAGGAGCGTGTAGAGGAACGAGCCGGCCGGGCAGTCGACGACGAGGAGCCCGCTCAGGAAGTTCGGCGCCCCGCCCTGGACGTCGATCCGTCCCGCGGAAGCGAGCGCGTCGTCGCCCCGCGTCACGACCCAGCCGAACGCGCCGTCGTCGGGTGAGTCGACCTTCGCGGGGGGGAGGTAGGCGATCGAGGAGATCGCGTTGTCGATGAGGGAGGCGCCGAAGGCGAGCGGCCCGCCGCTCTTCACCGTGACGGCGACGCGCAGGTTCGTCTCCGTCGTCCCCACCCCGAACGACGTGCCGACGTCGCCCTGCTGCGCGGCGCCGAAGGGGGCCAGCGTGTAGTCGCGGGCGGGGCCGACGGGCGTGCCGTCGCCCCGGAGGAGCGCGACCGTCGCCACGGTCGTCCGCGAGACGGTGTTCAGGAAGATCAGGTTCGTCCGGAAGCCGCTCGTCCCGGAAGGGGAGGCGGCGGCGTAGGCGAGCCAGCCGGTCTCGCCGGCCGAGACGGCCTGCGCGGCGACCTGCGCGGGAATCGTGAAGCCGTACGTCCCCGGGACGCCGGCGGCGCTCTGCGCGTTCGCGACGAAGGTGCGGGAGAGGACGGAGACCGGGACGTCGGAGTCGACCCGGATTCCGCCGGCCGAGATCCCGAACGGGGCGCGGCTCGCGGCGAACTTCGAGCCGAGGACGTCCTCGACCTGGAGCGTCTCGCCCGGGCCGACCGCGACCCGAACCGTCGGGGCCCCGCTGTTGTCGCCGGCGGCCGTGAAGCTCCCGTCGATCGGGCTCTGGGCGAAGTACGTCAGGTCGACGGCGGCGGCCTGGGCGGTCGGGTTCACGATCCGGAGCGAGCTGACGAAGTCCTCGCCGTTCCTGCCGGTCGCCTTCGCGGTCGCGAGGACCCACTGGGTCGTCGCGGGGGTCTCCGCCGCGGCCGGCGTCCCGAGGGAGAGGAGGAGGGCGAGGCCCGCCAGGGGAGCGCGTCTCATGGGGACTCCTTTCCGTGGCCGGAGGCATCTTAGAACGCGTCGCCGTGGCGGGGCGGGGGGAGGGAATCCGGCCACGCGTCCCGGACGGAAACCGTTCGATGGAAAAGAAGGGCGTCGGACGGCCGCGGGACGGCAATCCGGAAGAGACCCGCCGGGAGATCCTCCGGGCGGCGACGGACGCCTTCGCCGCGTCGGGTTTCGCCGGGGCGACGACCCGGGCGATCGCGGCCCGCGCGGGGGTGAACGTCGCGACGCTCCACTACCACTTCGGCAGCAAGGAGGGGCTCTACCGCGCTTCCCTCGCGGGGGCGTCCCACGGGCCGCTCCCCGAGGTCGCGGGCGGAGAGGGGGACGTCGGGAGGCTCGTCGAGGCGCTCTTCGCCTTCGGGGCCGAGCGTCCCGCCCTCGCGCGGCTCGCTCTCCTGGACGCCCTCGCCGGGCCGCCGTCCGACGGCGGCGATACGGCCGACGCTCGCGTGAGCTGGCTCGCCGGCGCGCTCCGGTCCGTCGTCGCCCCGCCGGGGAGGGCGGAGGGCTCGGCGCGCGCGATCGTTCGCCTCGTCGACGCGGCTTTCCTCGCGGAGGCGGGCCCCGCAGGACCCGGGGCGGAGGGGAACGGGGGACCGACGACGCTTCCCGACGCCGAGGTGCGCGGAGCGGTCCTCGAGGCCGCCCGCCGGCTCACGGCGCGGGTGGCTTCTCCCTCCGCCTGAGGCCCGCGAGGAGGACGAGGGCGTTCACCCCCGTCCCGACGAGGACGGGGTCGGGAGCGGTCCCCGCGAGCCGGGCGGCGAGGGCCGTCGTCCCTCCGGCGATCATCGCGGCGGCCGCGAAGCGGGGCCGCACCGAGACGCGCGGGACGAAGGCGACGAGCGTCGGGAGGATGAGCCCGGACGCGAAGACCGTGTAGCCGAGCCGGAACGTCTCGAGGAGGTCGCGGAGGGCGAGCGCGACGGCCAGGCCGAGCGCGCCGAAAGCGACGACGAGGAGGCGCGACGTGCGGGCCGGAGCGCCCCCGAGGAGGTCGTGCGCGGTCGCGGCCGCCGCGGAGAGGAGGACGGAGTCGGCGGACGACTGCATCGTCGCGACGAGGGCGACGAGGAGGAGCGGGGAGAGGAGCGGCCCGGCGAGGAGACGGACCGTCTCGGGGAAGAGCGTCTGCGGCGCGGCCCCGGTTCCGAGCGCGACGCCCGCGAGCGCGATGACGGCGACGGCGCCTCCGAAGACGAGCTTCGCCGCCGCCGCGCCGAGCGCCGCCCGTCGCGCCGTCGCGGCGTCCCGGGCGGAGAGGAGCTTCGCCCAGACGTCGCTCCCGACCGTGTGCGGCAGGCCGACGAGGACGAGGAGCGCCGCCGCGTCGGTCCACCCGAAGCGGGGACCGACCGGGAACGCGAGAAGCTCGTGCGGCCAGCCGGTCCGGGCGAGTGAGGCGAGAGCGAGCGGCAGGGCGACGCCGACGATCCCGAGGACCATCAGCGCGAGTTGGAGGAGGTCGGTCCTCACGACGGCGCGCTGCCCGCCGAGCGCGGTGTAGGCGACGAAGAGAGCGGAGGTCGCGACGAGGACGGCCGTGGCGTCCCAGTCGGTCAGCACGGTGACGACCGTCTCCGTCGCCTGGGCGAGGAGCGCGAACCAGACGACCGAGGCGAGGACGACGAGGAGCGCGGCGACCCTCCTCACGCGCTCTCCGTAGAAACGCCCGACGACCGCCGCGAGGGTCACCTCCCCGGTCTCGCGGACCCGCCGCGCGAGGAAGAGGCCGAGGGCGAGGAGGCCGAGGGCGCCGGAGAGGTCGAGCCAGAAGCCGGGGAGGCCGCGCGTCGCGACGAGGGAAGCGAGGACGAGCGTCGTGGAGCCGCCGATCGTCGTCGACGTGAGCGCCGCGCACGTCGCCACGGTCCCGAAGGAGCGGTCCCCGAGGAGGAAGGAGTCCTCCGAGCGGGAGCTCCTCCGGGCCGCGAGGAGGCCGACGAGGAGGACCGAGAGGCCGTAGGCGGCGAGGGCCGGGATCACGCGGTCCCCGGGCGGGCTACCATCGGGCCGTGAAGAGGACGTTCACGTTCGAGGAGGCGCGCAAGCTCCTCCCCGCCGTCCGGGAGAGGACGCGGCGGGCGATCGCGCGCGTCGAGGCGCTCGGCGCCGACGCCGGAGCCGAGAGCGGGCCAGAGGCGCGGGCGGTCCTCCTCGGGTGGGCCCGCGAGATGGACGGACTCGGCCTCGAGGTGAAGGGGCCCTGGCTCGTCGACTTCGACTCGGGCGACGGCTACTGGTGCTGGCGATGGCCCGAGGAGACGCTCGACTACTACCACGGGTACGAAGAGGGGTTCGGAGGGCGCGTCAGGATCCAGTGACGGGGTGGGGGATCCGCGGGAAGCTCTTCGGCGGGGGCGCCTGGAACGCCTCGATGCGGCGCCTCAGCTCGTCCGGGAGCGGCGCCTTCTTCCCGGTCGCGCGGTCCCACGTCACCTGGACGGTCCGGCCGGAGGCGACGAGCCGCACCTCGGCGTCGACGGAGCTCCCCGCGGCGACGACGCGGTAGTCGAGCGCGAAGGACGACGTCCCGAAATCGGAGGCGCGGCAGCCGACGAGGAGCCTCTCGCCGAGGAGCGCGGGCGAGGCGTAGTCGCACTCGGCCCGGGCGACGACGAAGCCGAGCTGCGTCGCGTCGAGGGGCTCGCCGGGGGCCGTCCCGGGGTGGAGGGCGACCCAGAACGCGAGGCGCGCCTGCTCAAAGTAGGTGAGGAAGACCGCGCTGTTCACGTGGCCGAGCGCGTCGAGGTCGCGGAACCGGACCTCGACCGGGACGACGCAGGGGAACTCGGGAAGGCGGACGTCGCGCATCCGGCTCGACTCTAGCACCCCGGTTCGGGTGAGAATACGGGTCCGGTGGCGCGAACCCCGAACCTCGAAGACGACCTCGACTCCCTGCTCGACCGGGCCCTCCGGGGCGAGGGCGAGATCGACGACAAGCTGCGCGCGCGGCTCTCCCAGGCCTTCCCCGCGCTGAAGATCCCGCCCGCGACGACGAGCGCGCCGAAGGCCGCCTCGTCGCCGCGGACGCCGACCCCCGCGCCG
>CAZLQX010000004.1:0-22266 GCA_964561935.1 uncultured Holophagales bacterium | reverse complement strand
GACCCCCGCGCCGCCCGCGGAGCAGACCGGGCCGATCGAAGGGCCCGTCTCGCTCGTCCCGGGCGCGGGCGCGCCGAGCCTCGCCGAGGCCCTCCCGCTCGGCATCGTCCTGTCGGACGCGTCGGGCGTCGTGAGGAGCGCGAACGCGATGGCGCGAAGGCTCTTCGGCTCGGAGACGACGCCCGTCGAGGGGCGGCGCGTCATCGAGCTCTTCGACACCGCCGAGCGGAGCCAGCTCGCGGGGCTCCTGGAGGACGCCTTCCGCGGCCGCCCGACGCGCGAGGTCTCGCTCACGGCCGCGAACCCCTCGGGCGGCGTCGCCGTCCGCGTCTCCGCGGCCGGGCGGTTCGGCCAGGACCGCAAGCTCACGCAGGTCGTCTGGACCGTCCGCGAGGCGGGCGTGAACCCGGCGGCCCTCGAGGTCCAGGTCCACAGCGGCAAGCAGGAGGCGCTCGCGGAGCTCGGCATGGAGCTCGGTCGCGAGGTGAGCCCGCTCCTCGTGCGGCTCACGGAGGCGCTCGTCTCCGTGCAGCGCGTCCTCTCCTCGGGCGGCGAGGAGCCGCCCTCCGAGCGCGAGGCGATCCGCGTGAAGATCACGGACGCCCTCGCGGGCCTCCTGCGGCTCTCGGAGGTCGTCACCGAGCTCGAGCGGTTCGCCGCGACGGCACCGCTGAAGCTCGAGCCCGTCGACCCGTCGGAGGTCCTCGAGCGTGCGCAGAAGCTCCTCGGGCGGCAGCTCAAGGGGGCGCGCGTCCGCGTGCGGAACGACATGGACGAGCCGGCCCCGCGGGTCCTCGCGGACGGGCCGCGGATGGCGGAGATCTTCGTGAACCTCCTGCGCAACGCGCGGAACGCGATCTCGCGGCGCTTCGACGGGGCGGACCCGGAGGCGAGCGCCGGGACGAAGCGGCTCATCGTCGTCGAGGCGTTCGTGAAAGACCCCTACGTCGCCCTCGTCTTCACGAACAACGGCCTGCCCGTGCCGCCCGCGGACCAGGAGCGGATCCTCCTCCCCTCCTTCCAGGCGCGGGACGCCGAGAAGAGCGGCCTCGGCCTCCCGGAGACCGCCGCCCTACTGAAGCAGATGGGGGGCGCGATCCGCTGCGAGTCGCTCGGCGACAAGGGGACCCGCTTCATCCTGACGCTCCCGAAGGCGACGTAGCGCCGCGGCGCGGACCGGCGCGCGCCCCTTCGCGGAGGGGCCGCCGGGGCTCGGCGGACCGGGTCGTCCCGGCGCGCCTCAGAGGCCGAGGACCCTCCGCCCCTCCGGCGTCGCCATGTCGGCGCTCCACGGGGGGTCCCAGACGATCCCGACCTCCGCCGTCTCGACGCCCGGCACCGCGAGGATCCGGGCGCGGGCGTCGCCGGCGATCGCCGGCCCCATCCCGCAGCCGGGGGCCGTGAGCGTCATCTTCACCGTCACGTCCGTCCCGCGCCCTCGCCCCGTGGAGAGCGTCAGGTCGTAGACGAGGCCGAGGTCGACGATGTTCACCGGGATCTCCGGGTCGTAGCACTGCCTCAGCGCCGCCCAGACCTCCTGCTCGGAGGCGGGGCCCTTCGGCGCGCGCTTCGGCCGCGGGTCGGCGGTCGCGGGGACGAGGCCGAGCGCGTCCGCGTCCGAGGCGCCGATCCGGTAGAGCCCGCCGACGGTCGGCGCCTGGACGGTGAAGGAGCCGCCGAGCGCCTGCACGAGGTAGACCGGGGCCCCCTCGGGGAGGAGGGCGCCCTCGCCGCTCGGGATCCTCACGGCGGGGCAGTCGCGCCGGAGGAGGATCGCGGGGGTGCGGGTCACGCCGTTCTCCCGCGCGGAGAGGAGACGGCCTTCAGGCCGACGAGGACGACGATCACGACCGCGACCTCGAGCAGCGCCCCGGTGCCGTAGGGCCCTGCCGCGTCCCACGCGAACCACGCGTGCTCGCCCCAGAACGGTCCGATGATCCGCCCGAGAGAGGAGAGCGACTGGGCCGCCCCGAGGACCTCCCCCTGCTCGGCCGCTTCCGTCGAGCGGGAGAGGAGCCCCGCGAGCGCGGGGTTCACGAGCCCGCTCCCGGCGGCCGTGGTGACGACGAGGGCGACGAGCGCCGCGTGCCCCGGCACGAGGACGAGCCCCGCGAACGAGAGCGCGAGGAGCGTCGAGCCGATCCCGATGAGGCGGGCCTCGCCGAGCAGCGGGACGAGGCGCCGGATCAGCCCGCCCTGGACGATGGCGGCCGTGACGCCGATCAGGACGAAGAGCCAGGAGACGGTCGACGGGTCGTGGCCGAACCGGCTCCGCGCGAACTGCGCGAACGTCGCCTCGAAGTTCGAGAAGGCGGTCGTGTTCAGGAGCGTCACGAGGAGGAGGGGGCCGAGGACCGGGCGGCGGAAGGCCTGGAGCGTCGCCCGGAACGGGAACCAGTGGCGCGGCGGCCGCGCGGCGGCGCTCGCGGGGCGCGTCTCGGGGAGCCCGAAGAAGGCCCACGTGAACGCGACGAGGGAGAGGCCCGCCGCGACGAGGCCCGGCAGCATCGGGCTCACCTTCACGGCGAAGCCGCCGATCGCGGGCCCGAACACGAACCCGAGGCCGAACGCCATCCCGACGAGCCCCATCCCGCGCGCGCGGTCGCCCTGCGGCGTCACGTCGGCGATGACGGCCTGCGCCGTCCCGATGTTCGCCCCCATGATCCCGGCGAGGACGCGCGAGGCGAGAAGGCCGGCGAACGAGCCGGCGAAGGCGAAGAGGAGGTACGAGAGGAAGCTCCCGAACAGGGAGGAGAGGAGGACGGGTCTCCGGCCGACGCGGTCCGAGAGCCGCCCGAGGAGGGGCGCGAAGAGGAACTGCATCGCCGAGAAGCTCGCCATGAGGACTGCGAAGGCCAGGGGCGAGGGCGCGTAGGCCTCCGCGTAGAGCGGGACGAGCGGGATGACGATGCCGAAGCCGACGAGGTCGATGAAGACCGTCAGGAAGACGACGGCGAGGGGGGAGAGGCGACGGCTCACGATCGCGCCGCGCGTGGCACCCAGACGGCGACGGCCCCCGGACGGGGGCCGTCGCCGGGGCCTCGGCCGCGATCGACGCGGGGCGTCACGGCGCGAACGGAACGGGGAGCGGGGTCACGAGGGCCTCTCCGGCCTCAGGCGAAGCTCTTGCCGCAGCCGCACCCGCCGGACGCGTTCGGGTTCTCCACGGAGAAGCCGGCGCCGCGGAAGTCCTCGATCCAGTCGACCGTCGCGCCGTTGAGCTTCATGGCGCTCGTCTTGTCGACGAGGACCTTGATGTCGCCGATGGAGAGGACGTGGTCGGTCTCCTTGGCGTCGTCGAACGTGAAGCCGTACTGGAAGCCGGAGCAGCCGCCGGCCTGGACGAAGACGCGGAGTCCCTTGCCGGCGGCGTCGGGCATCTTGGCGGCGAAGTCCTTGACCTTGTCGACGGCGCGGTCCGTGAGGCTGAGGGCGAACGTCTCCTGGACGGAGACGGTGGCGGTGTTGAGGGTCGTGGACGCCATCGGTTCCTCCTCGGGAAGGCCGCGGATACGCGATCCGTCCCGAACCCTCCATTGTCTCTTCCGTCCCGGGCGCCGTCAACGCGCCCGCCGGGCCGCTGAGCAAGATCCGGACCATCCGGGCGAAGTCAACACAAAAGATAGTGGTCGTTTCGACTACGACCACAACATCTTGCGATAACCCCCGCCATCTCGTAGAATTCCTCATCCTGCGCTCCTGAATTCCACAAGGGGGTCTGCCGTGACCGCTTTCTCCGACCGTCCCGACGCCCAGACGTCCGTCTCCGCCGATTCCGAGACCGCCTCGGCCCGCCCCGGGCTTCGGGGGCTGACGTTCCGCCGCCTCTACTCGGACGGCGTCACGCACCCCTTCGACGCCATCGAATGGGAGCTCCGGACGGCCGCGATCACGAACGAGAAGGGGGAGGTCTTCTTCGAGCAGAAGGACGTCGAGGTGCCGAAGGCGTGGTCGATGACGGCGACGAACATCGTCACGCAGAAGTACTTCCACGGGAAGGTCGGGACGCCCGAGCGGGAGCGTTCCGTGCGGCAGCTCATCGGGCGGGTCGTCGAGACGATCACGGCGTACGGCGCGAGGGGGGGCTACTTCCGGACCGCGGCGGACCGGGACGCCTTCCGCGACGAGCTCGCGGCGATCCTCGTGAACCAGGCGGCCAGCTTCAACTCCCCCGTCTGGTTCAACGTCGGGGTCGAGGCGAAGCCCCAGGCCTCGGCCTGCTTCATCAACGCGGTCGGCGACTCGATGGGGTCGATCCTCGACCTCGCGAAGACCGAGGGGATGCTCTTCAAGTTCGGCTCGGGCACCGGCTCGAACCTCTCTTCGCTCCGCTCCTCCACCGAGTGCCTCTCCTCCGGCGGCATCGCCTCGGGCCCCGTCTCGTTCATGAAGGGCTTCGACAGCTTCGCGGGGGCGATCAAGTCGGGCGGCAAGACGCGCCGGGCCGCCAAGATGGTCATCCTGAACGTCGACCACCCCGACGTCCTCGAGTTCATCGACTGCAAGGCGAAGGAGGAGCGGAAGGCATGGGACCTCATCGAGGCGGGCTGGGACGGCTCGTTCGGCGGCGAGGTCTACAACAACGTCCTCTTCCAGAACGCGAACCACTCCGTCCGCGTCACGGACGAGTTCATGAACGCGGTCGCGGAGGGGCGGGAGTACGCCTGCCACGCCGTGACGACGGGGGCGGAGCTCCTCACGCTCGACGCTCGAGCCGTCCTCCGCCGGATGGCCGACTCGGCCTGGATCTGCGGCGACCCCGGCATCCAGTACGACACGACGATCAACCGCTGGAACCCCTGCAAGTCGACGCACCGGATCAACGCGTCGAACCCCTGCTCGGAGTACATGTTCGTCGACGACTCCGCCTGCAACCTCGCCTCGCTGAACCTGATGAAGTTCGCGAAGGAGGACGGCGGCTTCGACGTGGAGAAGTTCCGTCACGCCGTCGACGTCGTCTTCGCGGCGCAGGAGATGCTCGTCGACGAGGCCTCCTACCCGACCCCCGCGATCGAGAGGAACTCCCACGACTTCCGTCCGATCGGCCTCGGCTACGCGAACCTCGGGGCGCTCCTGATGTACAACGGCCTCCCCTACGACGGCGACGACGGGCGCGCCTACGCGGCGGCCGTCACGAGCCTGATGCACGGGCAGGCGTTCCTCACCTCTTCGCGCATCGCCTCGGAGATCGGCACCTTCCGGATGTACGAGCCGAACCGCGACGCCTTCCTCGGCGTCATCGGGATGCACCGGGAGGCGGCGGCGAAGGTCCCGCGGACGGGCGTCCCTAAGGAGCTGTACGAGGCGCAGCTCGGCGTCTGGGACCTGACGCTCGAGTCGGGCCGCCAGCACGGCTACCGGAACGCGCAGGCGACCGTCCTCGCTCCGACCGGGACGATCGGCTTCATGATGGACTGCGACACGACGGGCGTGGAGCCCGACCTCGCCCTCGTGAAGTACAAGAAGCTCGTCGGCGGCGGGACGATCAAGATCGTCAACAACACCGTCCCGCACGCGCTCGCGCGCCTCGGCTACTCCGAGCCGCAGGTGAACGAGATCGTCGCCTGGGTCGACGAGAAGGGGACGATCGAGGGCGCGCCGCACCTGACCGCCGCGCACCTCCCCGTCTTCGACTGCGCCTTCAAGGCGCGTGGCGGCACGCGCTCCATCGACGCGATGGGGCACGTGAGGATGATGGCCGCCGTTCAGCCGTTCCTCTCGGGCGCGATCTCGAAGACGGTGAACCTCCCGCCGGACGCGACCGTCGAGGACATCACGAACGTCTACGTCGAGGGCTGGAAGCTCGGCCTGAAGGCGATCGCCGTCTACCGCGACGGCTGCAAGCGGACGCAGCCCCTCAACACCGCGGCCAGCAAGAGCGACGACGCCGTCAAGGGGACGAAGGGGGTCTCGACGCCCGCCGCCGCGCCGGCCGCCGCGCCCGCCTCGGGTCCCCGGCGCCGGAAGCTGCCCGACGAGCGCCGCGCGCTGACTCACAAGTTCTCCGTCGGCGGGCACGAGGGGTACATCACCGTCGGGCTCTACGACGACGGGCAGCCGGGCGAGATCTTCCTGACGATGGCGAAGGAAGGCTCGACGATCTCGGGCCTCATGGACGCCTTCGCGACGGCGATCTCGCTGACCCTCCAGTACGGCGTGCCGCTCGAGGCGCTCGTCGAGAAGTTCAGCCACATGCGCTTCGAGCCGGCCGGCTACACGAAGAACCCCGAGATCCCGATCGCCAAGAGCCTCGTCGACTACATCTTCCGGTACCTCGCGTCCCGCTTCCTGACCGCGGACCTGAGGGCCCGGGCCGGCGTCATCAGCCGCGAGGAGAACGGGAACGGCAACGGGCACGCCCTCGCCGCCGCCCCCGTCCCGCCGCCGCAGAAGACGGTCGCCGCCGTTTCACCGATCCTCGCTTTCGAGAACAGCGCGGACGCCCCGAGCTGCCACCAGTGCGGGCACCTCATGGTGCGGAACGGGGCCTGCTACAAGTGCCTGAACTGCGGGGAGACGAGCGGCTGCAGCTGAAGTGATCCTGGGGGACCCGGGTTCCGCCCGGGTCCCCCAACCCCCCCCGCGGCGGAGAGGCGGCGGCCTTCGGCCGCGACGGAGTGCCCGGGATCGCGGCGGGAGGGTTCCGCCCGGGTTGACTGCGCCGGGGATGGGGCCTACGGCCGCATCCCCCGCTTCGTCTTCGGGAGCGGGAGCGAGCGGCGCTCCCGCTCTCGGTCCTCCTGGCCCGCTGCGCGGGCGACCCCCCCGCGGCGGGTCTACTTCTTCCCGAAGAGGGCGTCGAACGCGGAGCGAGCCTGGTCGGGGGTGTCGGAGGCCTTCCTCCCGGTCAGGTCGAGCGTGACGGCGGGCTCGTAGAGCGCGCAGTCGTTCGCGCGCGACTTGGCGGGGATCGCGGCGGGAACCGGCCTCCGGCATTGGAACGGCGCGCCGCCGTCGAAGTGCCGGCACTGGGCGCAGGCGTGAAGGGCGGCGCCGCACTTGCCGCACGTCGCCGCCGGAGCGACCTCGGGGTCGTTCTTCTCGTGGCAGGTCCGGCAGCGGAAGACCTCCTCGCTCGGCCGACCGGCGCTCCGGCCGCGCGGCGCGCCCTCGAGCCGGGCCGGACGGTCGCCGAACGGGCCGCCGCTCCGGGGCGTCGTCGGGGCGTTGTCCTGGTAGCCGCGCTGCCGGTACTTCCGGTCCATGGGGGTCACCTCGGGCCGGAGCGTGCCGCAGCGCCCCGGCGCACGTCAACGCCGGGGCGGGAAACGCCGGAGCAGGCTCAGGGGCGCGACGCGGTCGGTCGCCCCGACGCGCTTCGTGGAGGTATCGTTCCGGCGCGAAAGGGAGAGCCCGCCGATGAAGCTGATCCTCAGGGTCCTCGTGAACGCGCTCGCGCTGGGCGCCGCGGCCCATTTCGTCCCCGGGATCCGAGCCGGCGGCGTCGAGTCGGTCCTCCTCATCGCGCTCGTCTTCGGGGTCCTGAACGCCCTCGTCCGCCCGTTCCTCAAGCTCCTCTCCTGCCCGCTCCTCGTCCTGACGCTCGGCCTCTTCACGCTCGTCCTGAACGCCCTGATGCTCATGCTCACGGCGTGGCTCGGGCAGAAGCTCGGGATCGACTTCCGCGTCGACGGGTTCTGGCCGGCGTTCCTCGGGGCGCTCGTCGTCTCGGTCGTCTCCGTCGTCCTCTCCTGGGTCCTCATCGACGAGAAGAAGGGGTGAGGGCTTGACGGAGGGGTTATCGTCCTTCGCGACGTGAACACGAACGGCCTTCCCCTCTCGTTTACGGCGACCGGCGGCGTCTATTCGCCGTTCCGCGGAGGGGTGGGCGTGTAGATCACGGCCACAGAGAAGGGCATCCCGAAGCCCCCCTCCGCCCGAGAGCGGAGGGGGGCTTCTTCGTTTCCGGCGGCAGCCGGAGGAGGACACGATGGCGGAGCAGGACGATACGGGATCGTGTGCAACGGCGGCCGGACGCCGCTTCGTGCGCGCGGGCTACCAGGGGAGCGAAGGGTCGTTCGGAGCACGTGCGGCGGCGCGCTGCGGGAGGCCGGTCGCGCTTCCCACGTTCGCGGCGCTCCTTGCCGCGCTCGGCTCGGGCGAGGTCGACGAGGCGCTCCTCCCGGCGACCGACAGGGTCATCGGCCCGGTCGTCGAGGCGCTCGGCCCGCTCGGCGAGGCGGTCGACGCGGGCGCGCGCCTCGTGGTCCTCGGCGAGATCGAGGTCCCGATGCGCCTCGTCCTCGCCGCGCCGCGCGGCGTCGACCTCGACGAGATCGTGGAGGTCCGCTCGCAGCCCCCGGTCCTCCGTCAGTGCGGAGCTCTCCTCGCGCGCCTCCGGGCCCGCACGGTGCCGGCGGAAGACACGGCGGCCGCAGCGGCGGAGGTCGCGCGGGCGGGCGGACCCCGCGGGGCCGTCTGCTCGGAGGAAGCGGCGCTCGAGACGGGCCTCGTCCCGCTCCTCGAGGACGTCTCCGACGTCACGCCGAACGTCACCCGCTTCTGGCGCCTCGTCCGCGAGACCGACGTGCCCGAAGGCGTCTCCCCGCTCCGCGTCCTGCGCGTCGCCACGGACCGCCTCGCCGCGCTCTTGCGTCAGGCCGGCGTCGAGGTTCTCGCCGCGGGCCCGGAGACGGGCTTCGCGGTCGTCGGCGAGGCGCAGGCCGCTGCCGCGACCGCGGCGGTTCGAGAGGCGAAGGCGAAGGGCGCGACCTGGCTCGGCGCGCCTCCCGGCCCTGCGCGGAGGCCGCGCGTCGAGTCGCTCCCGCGCGCGACGGACCTCCGCCCTCCGACCGTCGTCGTCGTCGGAGGCTTCCGGGTCGGCGGCGGGGCGCGGGCCGTCATCGCGGGGCCCTGCACCGTCGAGTCCGAGGAGCAGATCCGGCGCCTCGCGCGGGCCGTGGCGAGGGCCGGGGCGACTGCCCTGAGGGGCGGCGTCTTCAAGCCCCGCACCTCGCCCTACTCGTTCCAGGGGCACGGGCTCCAGGCCCTGCGCTGGCTCAAGGCGGCGGGGGAGGCGGCCGGACTCCCCGTCGTCACGGAGGTGATGGCGCCGGCCCAGGTCGCGCCGGTCGCCGAGGTCGCCGACGTCCTCCAGGTCGGCGCCCGGAACTGCCAGAACTACGACCTCCTCAAGGAAGCCGGCGCGGCGGGGAGGCCGATCCTGCTGAAGCGCGGCTTCGGGACGACGGTCGACGAGTGGCTCGCCTCGGCCGAGTACCTCCTCGACGCGGGGTGCGCCGAGGTGATGCTCTGCGAGAGGGGCATCCGGACGTTCGAGCACGCCACGCGCGGGACGCTCGACCTCGGAGGGCTTCTCGCGGCCCGACAGCTGACGCACCTGCCGCTCCTCGCCGACCCGTCCCACGCGTCGGGCCGGCGCGAGCTCGTCCCGGGGCTCTCCCGCGCGGCCTGGGGCGCCGGGGTGGACGGTCTGATCGTCGAGGTCCACGACGCCCCCGAGTCGGCCTGGTGCGACGGCCCGCAGGCCCTCCTCCCGGAGGACCTCGAGCGGCTCTGCGACGAGCTCGGCCTCCTCCCCGGCGCGACACCCTCGGTCGAGCGGGTCCGGGACGCCATCGATGCGGTCGACCGGGAGATCGGCCGTCTCGTCTCCCGCCGCCTCGAGCTCTGCCGGAGGGTCGCCGAGGCCAAGCGCGCCGCGGGCGTCCCGCTCCGGGACGCGGCGCGCGAGGAGACGGTGACGGCCCGCTACCTCGAGACGCCCGGGATGGACGAGGGCTCGGCTCGGCGACTCGCCGAGTCGCTCATCGCGTTGGGGCTGAAGGCGGAGGGTTGGTCCGCGGAGGGAGCCGCCTGAAGGGAGTCACTCCCCGATGACCTTGATCAGGACCCGCTTCGCGCGCCGGCCGTCCCACTCGCCGTAGAAGACCTGCTCCCAGGGGCCGAGGTCGAGCCTCCCGCCGGTGACGGCGAGGACGGCCTCGCGCCCCATGAGCTGGCGCTTCACGTGGGCGTCGGCGTTCTCCTCGCCCGTGTCGTTGTGCCGCCACGAGCGGACCGGCTCGTGCGGGACGAGCGCCTCGAAGAAGCGCTCGAAGTCGGCGAGGAGCCCCCGCTCGTCGTCGTTCACGAAGACCGAGGCCGTGATGTGCATCGGGTTGACGAGGCAGAGCCCCTCGGCGACCCCGCTCTCTCGGACGGCGGCCTCGACCTCGGGCGTCACGTTCACGAAGCCGATCCGTTTCGGGAGGTGAAAGGTCAGCTCTTTCCGGTACGACTTCATCGGCTCCTCCGGAGGGGACCGGCGGAGGCTACGCCGCTCCGGGGACGGGGGCGAGGGCCGAGCGGCCCGGGGTGGAGCGGCCCGGCGCCGCCGGCATCGAGCGCGCGGACCGGGTCTCCCTCCGGGGGCCGGGTTGCGATATCGTCTCCGCATGACGGAAGCCGTCGAGGAACGCCGACTTTTCGCCGATTTCCTGAGGCGGCGCGGGCTCAAGACGACCCGCGAGCGGACCGCCCTCTTCGAGGAGATCTTCGCCACCCACCACCACTTCGACGCGGACGACCTCGTCGTGCGCCTCCGCGGGAAGGGTAAGAAGGTGAGCCGGGCGACGGTCTACCGGACGCTCGACCTCCTCTACGACTGCGGCCTCGTGTCGCGCGTGCGGCTGAACGACGAGAAGTACCGCTACGAGCGGCTCCTCGTCGGGGAGCACCACGACCACCTCGTCTGCACCTCCTGCGGCGGCGTCATCGAGTTCGTCGACCCGCGGATCGAGGAGCTGCAGGAGGCGGTCTGCAAGCGCTACTCCTTCGCGCCGACGACCCACTCGCACCAGATCCGTGGCGTCTGCGCGGAGTGCCAGGCCCGCGAGGGCAAGTCCCGGGGAGCCGCTCCGGCGTAGAAAGGGCGCATGGCGCCCGCGATCGTCTGGCTTCGCAGGAACCTCCGGCTCGACGACAACGTCCCGCTCGACTCGGCGCTCCGAGGGCACGAAGCGGTCGTCCCCGTCTTCGTCCTCGACGACCACTACCTGACGGAGGACTACTCCCCGCCGAGGCTCCGATTCCTCGCGGAGAGCCTCCGCGAGCTCGAGTCGGCGCTCGCGGCGAAGGGCTCGCGCCTCCTCTTCCGGAAGGGCCCGTCGAGTCGCGCCCTCGCGGACCTGGCCCGCGAGACCGGCGCCGAGGCGGTCTACGGCCACGACGACCACGAGCCGCACGGAAGGGCGCTCGCGCGGGAGGTCGAGGCGGCGCTCGCGGCGCAGGGGACGCGCCTCCGGCTCCTCCCCGACCTCCACCTCGTCTCTCCCGGCTCGCTCCGGACGGACGCCGGGCGGCCGTACACCGTCTACACGCCGTTCCTGAGGCGGTGGCGCGAGGCGGACAAGGCCCGTCCGCTCCCGGAGCCGGCCCGCGTCCCGACGCCCGACGCCGTCCTCGTGCGGGCCTTCCCCTCGATCCCGATGTCGCGCCCGCGCGGGTTCCGCGAGGAGGGCGCCCCGGCGAACCCGCCGGGGGGCGCGCGTGCCGGACGCACGCTCTGGGAGGCCTTCCGCGCGCGAGCGTTCGCCCGCTACGCGGACCAACGCGACCTCCCCGGCCGGGAGGGGACGTCGCGCCTCTCGCCCCACCTCCGCTTCGGGACGGTCGGAATCCGCCGGCTCCTCGCCGAGGCCCGGGACGTCTGGAAGGACGCCGACGCGGCGGGGCGCCGGTCGATCGACGTCTTCGTCTCGGAGCTCGCGTGGCGCGAGTTCTACGCGTCGATCCTCGCGGAGTTCCCCCGCCTCCAGACGGAGAGCTTCCGCGCGGAGTTCGAGCGGTTCCCGTGGGCCTCGGGCGCTGAGGCCGAGGCGCGCTTCGCGGCGTGGCGCGACGGGCGGACGGGCTACCCTCTCGTCGACGCGGGGATGCGCCAGCTCGCACACGAGGGGTGGATGCACAACCGCGTCCGGATGATCGTCGCGAGCTTCCTGACGAAGCACCTCCTCGTCGACTGGCGCCGGGGCGAGGCGCTCTTTCGCGCGCGCCTCGCCGACGGCGACCCCGCCTCGAACAACGGAGGCTGGCAGTGGTCGGCCGGCTGCGGGACCGACGCGCAGCCCTTCTTCCGGATCTTCAACCCGGTCCTGCAGGGGGAGCGCTTCGACCCCGACGGCGCGTACGTGAGGCGCTGGGTGCCGGAGCTCGCGGCCTGGAAGGGAGCGGGGAGGAACCTCCACGCGCCGTGGCGAGCGGCCGCCCCTCCGTCCGGCTACCCGGCGCCCGTCGTCGACCACGCCGCGGCCCGGGTCCGCGCCCTCGCCGCGTTCGCAGAGGTCAGGGGCGCCGGCTGACGGGGCTCCCCGAGACGGGGAGCGGGTCGGGCGGGACGCCGTGGAGCGCGGCGTAGGCGGCCTCGAAGAAGAGGACCCTCTTGACGTAGTCGCGCGGCTCGAGGATCGGCATCGCCTCCAGGAACTCGTCGGAGGAAAGGCCGGGCGCCTGGCTTCGCCAGCGCCGGGGCCGGCCGGGCCCGGCGTTGTAGCCGGCGAGCGCGGCGATCCGGTCGCCGTCGAAGTCGCGGAGCATCATCGCGAGGTAGCGTGCGCCGAGGGCGACGTTCACCTCGGGGTCCCTCAGGTTCGGCCGTCCGCGGCGCCCCTGCTTTCGGAGCAGATAGCGCCCGGTCCCCGGCATCACCTGCATCAGGCCGGTCGCGCCCGCCCCGGAGCGGGCGTCGGTCTGGAAGAGGCTCTCCTGCCGGATGACGCCGTAGACGAGGGCGGGGGAAAGCCCGTTCGCGGCGGCTTCCCTTACGATGAGCGCCTCCTGCCGGAACGGGTAGAACGCGCGCCGCACCGCGAGCGGGAGCGCCCCCTCGTCCGGCGTCCCGAGCTCGGGCCAGCGTCCCTTCAGGATCGCCGTCGCGCGGCGGAACTCGAAGCGCTCTGCGGCGCAGGCGGCGAGGAAGAGCGGCTCGCCCGAGCGCTCGACCTCGGCGGCGTCCTCGGCGAGCGAGGCGAGGCCGACGGCGAGGAGCTCGCGCGAGGGGAGCGCCGGGACGTCGGCGCGGAGGGAGTGCCGCGAGGCGGGGACTCCGTTCTCGACCGGGAGCCCGGCGGTCGCGGGGACGCCCAGGCGACGCCCGGCCCAGCGGGCGTAGAGATCGGGGACGGCGACGGTGACGAGGGAGGCGTAGAGGCTCCGGGCGGCGGCCTCGCGCCCGAGCGACTCGAGGGACCGTGCGGCCCAGTACGTCGCGCGGCGCCGGACGCCGACTTCCCGGTAGATGTCCGCCTGCGCCTGGAAGGCCACGACGGCGGCGCGAAGCGCTTCCGGCGAGCGGCCCAGCGTCGGGAGGAAGGCTCCCCGGAAGAGCTCTTCGGCGCCGAGCGTCGTGTTCGGCTCGAGGGCGACGAGCTCCGGGAGGTAGCGGTGCGCCTCGGAGGCGAGGCCGAGGCGCGCCGCGGCCCGGACCGCTTCGACGAGGAGCCGCGTCCGTTCCGGGGGGGCCGGGTCTCGCGCCAGGAGCGCGTCGGCGCGCGCGGCGAGCTGTGGCCACGCGTGGAGGGCTGCGGGATCGGCCGCGGGTCGCGGCGTCCCCGGCGCGGCCGGGGGGCTGACCGGCGCCCGCCGCCTCCCGCGCGTGGGGCGCCGGGGCTTCGCCGGCTCGCCGAGGAGCCTGAGGTCGGCTGCGAGGAGGAGCCTCTCGATCCGAAGCCGCTCGCCCGTGTCGCGCCCCTCGAGCGCCGGGGGCCGGACGAGGGCGTTGCGGGCGGCCTTCGCCTGCCCGCCGGCGAGGAGAAGGGACGCCGCCTCGAGGCGAAACGAGGGCTGCTTCGCGAGCAGGAGCGCGAGATCGACGGCGGCGGACGGCTGTCGCGCCGAGAGCGCGTTTGCCCGCAGGAGCGTGAGCTCCGCTCCTCCCCTCACCGCCGTCTCGTGGAGGAGCGTCCGGTCGGCAGGCTCGAAGAGATCGGGAGCGACCTCCGGCGCGTCGGGAACGGAACGGAGGAGCGCGGCGGCATGGGCCGCAGCGTCGGCGCGGTTCGCCGCCACCCGAGCCCGCCCGAGCAGGGACGCGGCCCGTGCCCGGGGCGCGCCGGGAGCGCGCGCCTCCCAGGCGTCCCAGCCGGTGCGAACGTCGCGCCGCTCGGCGGGCGTTCGGGCGATCCGGGAGGCGGAGAGGAGGGCCGCGCGGGCGAGCGGCTCCAGTCGGGCCTCCCGGGCGAACGCGAGGAGGCGCGCGACGAGCCCGCCGGCGGCCGCGCCGGGCCGGAGCCCCGCGGCCTCCGCGTCGAGCGCGAGCCAGGCGCCGAGCCCGGGCAGGCCGAGCGCGGCATCGGGGAGCCCCGACTCGGGCGGTGTCCCGCTCTCCGCGGCGACGACCGCGCGGGCGACCGCGCTCCGGACGCCGAAGAGGCCGGCGGTCGGGGCGGCGGCAAACCCGGACGGGATCCCCTCGCGGGCGGTGCGGCGCGCCACGGCGAGCGTCTCCTCGGGCGTCCTCGCCGGGACCGCAGCAAGGCCCTGCCCCGCCGCGAGGATCGCGGCGGGGGTCGCGGCGAGGAGTCGACGCAGGGTCAGGAAGGAGCCGGGCCGAGCACCTCCGGCTTCCCCTCGGCGAGGATCCGGACGAGCTCTTCCTGGAAGAAGTCCGACGTCGCGCGGACGTGCTCGGGGGTCCTCTCGACGTAGACCTGCCGGCTCCGCTCGATGTCGTCCTTCAGCCTCGTGTAGAGGTCTCCCGCGGCGCGCCCCTCGGCGACCTTTCGCTCGTTGTAGAGCTTGATCTCCGAGACGAGGAGGCGGGCGATCCGGCGGGCGTCGTCGATGGCGCGCTGCGGGTCGTCGGCTCCGCGGGCGGCGCGGCCGCGCGGGACGAATCCGGGAGGCGGAGCGAGCGGCGCGGCCGCCGGACCGCCCGCCTCGAGGCCGCCGCCGCCCTGCGGCGGAGCGGGGGCGGTGGCCGCCGGCGGCGGCACGGGGGGCGCGGGCGGGGGCGGCGGAGCGGCCGCCTTGATCTGGTCGAACGCCATCGTCAGGTCGCCGCGGCTGACGGGGGCCTCGGCCGGCGTCGACGGAGCGACGGAGGGAACCGGAAGAGGCGTCGGAGGCGGAGCGGGCGGCCGCGGCGTCGGCGGGAGGCCGAGCGACGCGGCGGTCCTGGCGCCGGAGGAGGAGAGGAGGTCGACGCCGGAGAGGCCCCCGACCTCCTTCTTCTTCGCGGTCGCGGATTCCTCGAGGGCCCGGAGCGCCTCGCCGGCGTCCGTGATCCGGCGGGTCTTCCGGGCGCCGCTCGGGTCGGTCTGCTCGAAGAGGGAGCGCCCTGCGGCCTCGGCCGGCGCCTGGAGCGAGGCCGAGAGCGGGGGGCGCTCGGGCGCCGGGAGCGCGCCCGACGAGAGGGGCGGGAGCGGCGGCGGAGGCGGCGGGGTCGCGGCGGCGAAGGGGTCCTCGGACGACGCGTCGACGGCTTCGGCCGGGCCGGCGCGGTAGACGGCGATCTCCTCGCCGCGCGGGGTCAGCGCGGGCGACGGGATCTTCTTGCGCGCGGCGAGGAGGTCGACGGAGAGGCCGGTGACGAAGGTGAGCACCTCGAGGGCGGCCTCGTTGAGCCGTCCTTCCTCTCCGGGGAGCTCGTCTGCGCAGAGGAGCCCGGCGAGCCGGTCCCGGATGACCATCGGCACGAGGAGCGTCTTCGCCGCCGGGTGGCCGCCGAGGGCGCGGCGGAGCGGCGAGCCCTCGTCCGCGGGCCGGGCGATCATCGGCTTCTCGGCCTTCAGGCAGGCGTCGACGAACGGGTCGTCGCCCGTCGCCAGGTCGAGCGACTTCGCGGCGTCGTCCCGGCCGCCGGAGGCGTCGAAGCCGAGGGCCTTCCAGCCGGTCAGGCGCCCGTTCCTCAGGACGAGGAGGGCGGCGCGCGAGGAGTGGACCTGGGCCTCCGTCAGGAAGTGCGTCAGGACGTCGACCTGCGTCCGGGCCCCCTCGATCGCGGAGATGGAGCCCTTGACGAGCCCCCAGTCGGGCGCGACGGGCGCGGCCGGGACGGTGACCGTCACCGTCTCGACGACCTTCTCGACGACCCGTTCCGGCGGCGGCGGTGGCGGGACGGCGTCCTCGAGGAGGCTCGCGACGAGGTCCTCGGGGAAGAGGTGCCTCGCCTGGGCGGGGATGTTCTCCGACGCCTTCGAGATCAGCTGGTCGATCTCGTTCTTCGTGTCGGCCAGCTGGGACTTCCAGCTCGCGAGGTGGTCCTCGAGGAGCGTCGAGAGCGACTCGATGAACCGGCGGTTGGCGACGGGGTCGACGGGCATGGCGCGCCTCTCCTGGGAGCCTTCGGGGGTCGCGAAACCGAATTATAGACGCGGACCCCGCGCCGTCCGCGCGGACCGGCGCCTCCGGTTGACGCCCGGCGGCGGGGCCCGTAGACTCGCAGGTCCGCCTCGGTCCGGCCGAACCCGGCCGCGCCACTCCGGGCCCGAAAGGGGTGACTCTCAGGTGCCGTTGATCCACGTGAAGGAGGACGAGTCCTTCGAGAACGCTCTCCGCCGCTTCAAGCGGAAGTGCGAGAAGTCGGGGATCCTGTCCGAGCTCAAGAAGCGCCAGCACTACGAGAAGCCGTCCACGAAGCGGAAGCGGAAGGCGATCGCCGCGCGGAAGAAGATGCTGCGCAAGCTCGCCGAGGAGCGTCGCGCGGGAGTCTGATTCGGGATACGGGTCGATGATCCACACGGAAGTCGACTGGCCCGGCGTGCTTCGGCTCGCCGGGCGTTTCTGTTCTTCGGAGCGGGGGCGCGAGCGGATCCTCGCGGCCGTCCCGTCCGGCGACCCGGGAGAGGTGCGCCGCCGGGCCGGCGTTACCCGTGACCTCGCCGCCCGCGCGGCGCTCCGCCCGCCCGTGAGGATCTTCGGGCTCGACGAGGGGGCGCCGCTCGTCTCGCGCCTCGGCGCGGCCGGACAGGCGCTGCCGCCCGAGGAGCTCCTCGACCTCTTCGCGCTCGTCGAGCGCTCCGAGGAGGCCCGCCGGGCCGTCCCCGTCGAGGGGCTCGAGCTCTCCGACCTGACCGCCCTGCTCTCCCCGCTCGGGGACCTCGAGGACCTCCTCGGGGAGCGCGACTACACGTTCGAGCCCGACGGGAGGATCCGGGACACCGCCTCCGCGCGCCTCGCCTCGATCCGCGCCGCGATCGTCCGCCTGAGACGCGACGTCGTGAGGCGCCTCGAAGAGCTCGTCCGCGCGCGCCCCGACGTCCTCGCCGACGGCTACGTCACGGAGAAGGGAGGGCGCTACTGCCTCCCCGTCCGCTCCGACCGGCGCGAGAGCGTCGCGGGGATCGTCCACGAGAAGTCGGGCTCGGGGCAGACCCTCTTCGTCGAGCCTCTCGCCGTCGTCGAGGCGAACAACGCGCTCTCCGAGGCGTTCGAGGAGGAGCGCGAGGAGATCCACCGGATCCTCGTCGCGCTCACCGCCCGCTTCGCCGCGAGGAAGGCCGAGCTCCTCGCGGCGGTCGAGATACTCACGGAGCTCGACGGCTACCAGGCGCGAGCGGAGCTCGCCCGCCGCTCCCAGGGGGTCTTCCCCGAGACGGACGGACCGCTCGTCCTCCGAAAGGCGCGACACCCGCTCCTCGACCGCCGCCTCGCGCCGCTCCGTGAGGAGGTCTTCGGCGAGCGGGCCGAGGAGCGCGGCTCCGACGCCGTTCCGCTCGACCTCGTCCTCGACGAGGGGCAGAGGCTCGTCCTCCTCTCGGGTCCGAACGCCGGCGGCAAGACGGTCGCGATGAAGACCGTCGGCCTCTTCGCGCTCCTCGCGCAGTCGGGCTTCGCCGTCCCGGCCGACCCCGGCACGTCTCTCCCGGTCTTCGACCGCCTCCTCGTCGTGGCGGGCGACGCGCAGGACCTCCTCGGCGACCTCTCCTCCTTCGCCGGCGCGATGACGCGCACCGCCGCGGCGCTCGCCGCCGCCACGCCGCGGAGCCTCGTCCTCCTCGACGAGCTCGGGAGCGGCACCGACCCCGACGAGGGGGGCGCCATCGCGATGTCGGTCCTCGAGGAGGACCTGCGGCGCGGCGGCCTCACGGTCGCGACGACGCACCTGGCCGCCGTGAAGGAGTGGGCGCACGGCCGCGCCGACGTCCTCTCGGCCGCGATGGAGTTCGACGAGAGCGTCGGGCGGCCGACGTTCCGTGTCCGCCCCGGCGCGACGGGGCGCTCGCGCGCCCTCGCCGTCGCCGAGCGGAGCGGGATTCCGCGGCGCGTCCTTTCGGCGGCGCGAGAGCGGCTCGGCTCCGGATGGGCCGCGGCCGACGCCGCCCTCGAGCGTCTGGAGGCCGAGACGCGGAAGGCGCGCGAGGAATCGGAGCGCCTCCGGGCCGAGGCGGCCGCGATGGCCTTGCGGCGCGACGCCCTCGAGCGGGAGGCCGTGGCGCTCGCTGCCGAGAAGGCGAAGGTCCGCGACCGGGCGAAGACGGAGATCGACCGGGCGATCGAGGCGCTCCGCGAGAGGACGCGCCGCGAGCTCGACAGGATCCGCGAGGAGGCGCGCGCGGGGCGCGCGGTCTCCCGCGGGGCGCTCATGACCGTCGTCGGCGAGGCGCGGAAGGACGCCGAGTCGCTCCTCGAGATGGCCGCGCCCCCCGAGCCCGCGGGGCCGGTCGCCGTCGGCGAGCGCGTGAAGGTCGTCTCCTTCGGAACGACCGGGAAGCTCCTCGCCCTCGACGAGGGGAAGGGGCAGGCCGAGGTCGAGGTCGGCGGGAAGAGGATGAAGGTCTCCGCCGCCGACCTGAGGCCCCTCTCCGGCGCCGCGGCCGCGCCGGCCGTGTCGAGGTGGGCGCCGATCCCGCGCGCGTCCCTCGCCGGGGCGAAGGCGGCCCCGGCGCCGAAGGCCGCCGCGCCGCGCGGCGAGATCGTCCTCGTCGGCCTCCGCGTCGAGGCGGCGCTCTCCGAGGTCGAGCGGGCGATCAACGACGCCCTCCTCTCCGGGAAGGGGAGCCTCCGCGTCGTCCACGGCTTCGGATCGGGCCGCCTCGCGGCGGCCGTCCGCGAGTTCCTCGCCGACCACCCCGGCGTCTCCTCGCATCGCCCCGGCGACGCGTCGGAAGGCGGCGAGGCGGTGACCATCGCCGAACTGCGCGACTGATGAGCGGCTGCCTCGACGGGACGGCGGGCCCTGCGCAGAGGGCGGAATGAACGCCGGGCCATCTCCGTTCCGGAACTGAGAGCCGAGTGGACGCCTCCTACGAGATCACCGACGACCTGAAGCACGACGTCCTCGCGGCGACGGATCTCGTGCAGCTCGTCGGGGCCGTCACCGGCCTGAAGAAGGCGGGGAACTCCTGGAAGGGGCTCTGCCCGTTCCACGGCGAGAAGACTCCGTCGTTCCACGTCCACCCGGAACGGGGCTTCTACTACTGCTTCGGCTGCGGCGCGAAGGGGGACGCGATCACCTTCGTCCGCGAGACGGAGAAGCTCGAGTTCCCGGAGGCGGTCGCCTACCTCGCCCGCCGCGCCGGCATCCCGCTCCCCGTCCGCCGTTCCGGGTCCCGCGCTGACCGGGCGAAGGAGACGCGCGTCGCCGAGGCGCTCGTCGCGGCCGCTCGCTTCTTCCGCGAGCAGCTCCCGCGCAGCCGTGCCGCTCTCGCCGTCCTCGAGGGGCGCGGCGTCCCGCGCGAGGAGTGGGAGGGGCTCGGCTTCGGCGCCGCCCCCGACGCCTGGGACGGTCTCCTCCGGGCGCTCTCCGGAAGCTTCACCGAGGAGGTCCTCCTCGAGGCGGGGCTCCTCCAGAAGAACCCCGACACGGGGCGGGTCTACGACCGCTTCCGCAACCGCCTCACCCTCGAGATCCGCGACCCGCGGGGCGAGGTCCTCGCCTTCGGCGGCCGCGCTCTCGGCGACGACCCCGCCAAGTACATCAACAACCCCGAGACTTCCCGATTCACGAAGGGCCGCGTCCTCTACGGCCTCGACCGTGCGCGCGAGGCGGCCCGCAAGAGCGAGAAGCTCGTGCTCTGCGAGGGGTACTTCGACCGGATCGCGCTCGAGCGGGCCGGCATCCGCTGGGCCGTCGCCTCGATGGGGACCGCCCTGACGGCGACCCAGGCCGACCTCCTCGCCCGGCAGGTCCCCGCCGTCGTCGTCGCCTACGACGGCGACGCCGCGGGCCTCGCCGCGGCCTGGAAGGCCTTCCCGCTCCTCGTCGAGCGAGGCGTCAGGGTCTTCCACGTCGCCCTCCCGGGCGGGCACGACCCCGACTCGTACCTCCGGGCCGAGGGCGCCGCGGCGCTCCGGGCGGCGGTCGAGGGCGCGACGCCGCTCCTCGACGTCCTCGCGAGGTCCGTCCCTCCCGCGACGGGCGACGTCGCGGAGCGCGCCGAGCGGATCAACCAGGCGAAGACGATCCTCGGGGCGGCCCCCGACCGGGTCCTCCGGCACGAGCTCCTCGCGGCCTTCTCGCGTTCCGCGGGCGTCCCCCTCGAGATCCTGCACGAGGGGAGCCGGCGCGCGTCGCGGGCGAGGCCCGCTCTCGAATCCGGAGCCCCCGCTCCGAGGCCGCTCCCGGAGGCGGAATTCAGGGTCCTGGGCGTTCTCCTCTCGTCCTGGCCCGAGGGGGCGGAGGTCGCCGGCCGCCTTCCGCTCGACCTCTTCTCGCATCCCGACGCCCGGGAGCTCCTCGAGGCCCTCAGGGGGCTCCCCGTCGCGGCGGATGCCCTTGATTTTTCCGAGCTTCAATCCCATCTTGGGGGCGGCGCGGGGGTGCTGGCGGCCCGGCTGCTCTTGTCGGACCCGCCACGCCCGGGAGACGACCCCGGCGCCTCCAACCTGGAGAAGCTACGCAAGCCACTCCTCCAGCTCAAGATAAAGCGCCTCGAAGAACGAGGAGTCGAATTGCAGCCCATGATTGCCGCCGCCGAAGCCCGGGGTGACCGGGACGGGCGGGATGCCCTCCTCGCCGAGAAGCAGAAGCTTTCCGGGGAGGTGCGTCGTATGAAGCAGGAGCTACGCCGCCCGGACGATGGCCCGGGCTGACAGGGGTGAACGTGACGGTCGAAGAGAAGCATCCGGAGCTGCGCGGGCTGATCGCCCTGGGGAAGGAGCGGGGCTACCTGCTCTACGACGAGATCTTCCAGGCCCTGCCCGAGGACGTCTCCAACACGCCCGACGAGCTGGACGACGTCTACATCCGGCTGGGCGACTTCGGGATCGAGATCGTCGACGTCCCCGAGAAGGCGACTCCGAAAAAGGAGGGGACCACCGGGACGGCCGAGGCGGTGCTGCCGGACCTGACGGCCGTCGAGAAGACGAACGATCCGGTCCGGATGTACCTCCGCGAGATGGGGACGGTGAAGCTCCTCGACCGGGAGGGCGAGGTCGAGATCGCCCGCCGGATCGAGCGGGGGGAGGCCCGGATCTACCAGGCCCTCTCCACGAACCGGATCGTCCTCGAGGAGATCCTCCGGATCGTCGAGGCCGCCAAGAAAGACAAGAACGTCGCCCGCGGCTTCCTGGAGTTCGCGGCGGCGGCCCTCGAGGACTCCGAGGAGGTCGACCCGCGGACGGCGAAGCGGATCGAGGAGGTCCTCGGCCACTTCAAGAAGATCGCCAAGCTCGACGGCGAGCTCCGGAGGCTCCAGGAGAAGAAGAAGGCGGCGAAGGCGGCGAAGAAGCCGGCGAAGGCCGCCGCGAAGAAGGCCGCGGCCAAGCCGCAGCCCGCCGTCGACCCGGCCGTCGACCGGCGCATCTCCGAGATCGCCCGCCTCATCCACTCGATCGACTTCACCCCGGCGACGCTGCAGCGGATGATCAACATCCTCCGCGACATCGACCGGCAGTTCGCGATGCCGGAGGCCCAGATCCGCCAGGACCTCGCGAACCTGAAGAAGGAGAAGAACGAGGTCCGGATCGACTTCTACAAGCGCCGCGTCTCCAAGTACCGGGCGATGCTCAAGGAGCTCGAGGAGAAGTACGGCGTCTCGCACGACGAGATCAAGAAGACGCTCCGCCAGATCCGCGAGGGGGAGGAGGAGGCCGACCGGGCCAAGCAGGAGCTCATCGTCGCGAACCTGCGCCTCGTCGTCTCCATCGCCAAGAAGTACACGAACCGCGGCCTGCAGTTCCTCGACCTGATCCAGGAGGGGAACATCGGCCTGATGAAGGCCGTCGAGAAGTTCGAGTACCGCCGCGGCTACAAGTTCTCGACCTACGCGACGTGGTGGATCCGCCAGGCGATCACACGCGCCATCGCGGACCAGGCCCGGACGATCCGGATCCCGGTCCACATGATCGAGACGATCAACAAGCTCACGCGGACGCAGCGCTCGC
>CAZLQX010000003.1:0-252298 GCA_964561935.1 uncultured Holophagales bacterium | reverse complement strand
CCCGACCCGGGAAATCTAGTTGTCGCTACCCGGGAAATCTAATTGTCGCGGAACACTCGGGCCTCTCGTCGAGGAGCCAGAGCGCCGACCATCCCTCCCCGTAGGCGGCAGGCCGTCTCGCGAGCAGGGCGCCGGAGCTCAGCGACACGAGGCTCGGAGCGGGCGTGCCGACGACCGAAGCGACCTTCGTGGGCGGCGCGGCGTCGAGGGCCGGGCCAAGGAGATACGAGACGAAGAGCAAGGACCCGCTTCGTCGGATGAGGCTCATGGTGGAGAAAATGTGGGACCTCCCACGCCCATGCGCCCGGCCCCCCTCCCGGCCCTCGCGGGACGGCCTGCCGGACATCCCCGGCCCGCCCACGCTCGTCCTCTCCGCGCCGCCCGCGCGGAGCGTCTCTCACCCGCGGGCGGAAGCGCGGCCTTGTCGGCCCGACCATTGGATGACTCAACCCCCCAGCAAATGGCTGTTGCGCCCGAGAATGGATGCCTCATACTCCGCTATGAACAGGCCAATGTGGAAATTGGCCCACCAAAACACCGAGAAGGAGCCGAAGCTTGGACCTTCGGATCGACCGTCAGAGCGCCGTGCCCGTCTACATGCAGATCCGGGGCGGGATCCGCGACCTGATCCTCTCGGGCCGCCTCCCGGACGGCTTCCGGCTCCCTCCGGAGCGGACGCTCGCGAAGGCGCTCGGCGTGAACCGGACGACGATCCTCTCGGCCTATCGCGAGCTGAAGGCCGACGGCCTCGTGGAGGCGCACGTCGGGCGCGGCACCGAGGTCGTCTCACAGCAGACGCTCCGGAGCGACGCGGAACCGACCGGACCGCTGCCGTGGCGTCAGCTCGCCCGGGACGGCGGCGTCCGCGAGCCCGACCCGCTCGTCCGCGACGTCCTCGCGCTGACGGAGCGGCACGACGTCATCAGCCTCCAGGCCGGGCTCCCCGCGGCCGAGCTCCTGCCCCTCGCAGACCTGCGGCGCGTGCAGGAGGAGATCCTCGTCCGCAAGGGGCCTGAGGCGCTCCTCCACAGCCCGACGGAGGGGGTCACGGCCTTCCGGGAGGCGCTCTGCCGGCACATGGTCCCGCGCGGGATCCGGACGAGCCCCGAGGAGGTCCTCGTGACGTCGGGCTCGCAGCAGGGGCTCGACCTCGTCGCCCGGACGCTCCTCTCCCCCGGCGACGTCGTCGTCGTGGAGGAGCCGTCGTACTTCGGCGCCCTCGAGGCGTTCCGCTCGGCGCGCGTGCGCCTCCTCGGCGTGCCGACGGACGCCGAGGGGATGAGGACGGACGTCCTCGAGGCGCTCCTCGCGCGCCAGAAGCCGCGCCTCGTCTACACCCTGCCGACTTTTCAGAATCCTTCCGGGGCGGTCCTCTCGCCCGGCCGGAGGCGGCACCTCCTGGAGCTCTCCTGGCGCCACCAGGTGCCGGTCCTGGAGGACGACACCTACTCCGACCTGAGGTACGAAGGAGTCCCGATCCCGTCGCTGAAGGCGCTCGACCCGTACGGGCACGTGATCCACCTCGGCTCCTTCTCCAAGGTCCTCTTCCCCGGCCTCCGCCTCGGCTGGATCGCCGCCCCGAAGACGCTCGTCCGCCAGCTCGCGCTCGTGAAGCAGACGGTCGACCTCCACTCGGGGACGCTCGGGCAGTGGATCGTGGAGGGGTTCCTCTCCTCCGGGCTCCTGGCGGCCCACCTCGCCCGCGTCCGCTCCGCCTACCGGCGGCGGCGCGACGTCCTCCTCGAGGCGCTCGCGGCCGAGACCGTCCCCGGGCTCGCGTGGAGCCGCCCGGAGGGCGGCTTCTACGTCTGGTGCCGCCTCCCCGAGGACGTCGCCCCGGAGAGCCTCCTCGCCCACGCCGCCGCGGAACGGGTGGCGTACCTCCCGGGCGGCGCCTCGTTCGTCGAGGAGCCGCCCGCGGGCTCGATCCGCCTCAACTTCACCTTCGCCCCGGAGGACGACCTCCGGGAGGGCGCCCGACGGCTCGGCCGCGCGCTCCGCGCCGCGCAGGCCGAGCCGCGCCGCGGCCGCCGCGCCGTGGTCGCGACGCCGCCCATCGTCTGAACGAACGCGCCGTCCCCGCGCGGGGGCGGCGGCGACAAAGGGGGAAGAGATGACGACACGATTCTCACGACGGATGGAAGCCCTGAAGGCCTCCGAGATCCGCGAGATCCTGAAGGTGACGCAGCGCCCCGAGGTGATCTCCTTCGCCGGCGGCCTGCCGGCGCCCGAGCTCTTCCCCGTGAAGCGGCTCGCCGCCGTGACGCAGAAGGTGTTCGAGGAGGAGGGGACGCGCGCCCTCCAGTACTCGACGACCGAGGGTCACCCGCCGCTCCGGAGGAAGATCGCGGAGCGGATGCAGGCGACGTGGGGCGCGAACGTGACGCCGGACCAGGTCCTCGTCACGTCGGGCTCGCAGCAGGGCCTCGACCTGACCGGGAAGCTCTTCCTCGACGAGGGGGACGTCGTCCTCTGCGAGAGCCCGACCTATCTCGGCGCCCTCTCCGCCTGGAACGTCGTCCGCCCCCGTTGGGTCGAGGTCGCGACGGACGACGACGGCATGGTCCCCGAGGCCCTCGAAGAGAAGCTCCGCGCCTTCCCGAACGCGAAGGCGATCTACGTCATCCCGACCTTCCAGAACCCGTCGGGACGGACCTGGTCCCTCGAGCGCCGTCGGCGCTTCATGGAGATCGTCGAGAGGCACGACGTCTGGGTCGTCGAGGACAACCCCTACGGCGAGCTGAGGCTGGAGGGGGCGAGCGTCCCGTCGCTGAAGTCGCTCGACCGGACGGGACGCGTCGTCGCCCTCGGCACCTTCTCGAAGGTCTTCTGCCCGGGCCTCCGGATCGCCTGGGTCGCGGCCGAGATCCCGGTCCTCGAGAAGCTCGTCATCCTCAAGCAGGGCGCCGACCTCCAGACGGCGACGCTCGCGCAGCTCCAGGTGAACCGCTACCTCGACGAGAACGACCTCGACGCCGACATCGCGAAGATCATCCCGGTCTACCGCGAGCGGCGCGACGCCATGCTCGCCGCCCTCGAGAAGGAGATGCCCCCGGGAATCCGCTGGACGCGCCCCCAGGGCGGCCTCTTCCTCTGGATGACGCTCCCCGCGAACCTGAGCGCGCGGACGCTCCTCGACGAGTGCGTGAGGCAGAACGTCGCCTTCGTCCCCGGCGGCGCCTTCTTCCCGAACGGCGGCAACGAGAACACGCTGAGGCTGAACTACTCCAACATGCCGATCGAGCGGATCCGCGAAGGCGTGAAGCGCCTCGCGGCCTCCCTCGTGAAGGAGATGGAGCGCGCCGGCGTCCTCGAGGAGGTCCCGGCGACGCCCTGAAGGTCTCCGTCCCCGCCGAGGAACGACACTCCCCCGGCCCGCCCGGGGGAGCGTCGTCGTTTCCGGACCCGACGGCTGAAGTACGATCCCCTCCCCGCGCCGCACGCGCTGCGGGAGGAGCCGTCCATGCGCCGCACGTTCCTCGCGCCCGTCCTCGCCCTCGCCCTCGCCGCCGCCGCGCCGCGCGCGGCCGCGCAGGACACCCTCGTCCTCGCGACGACGACGAGCACCCAGGACAGCGGCCTCCTCGACGACCTCCTCCCCCGCTTCGAGAAGGCGGCCGGGATCCCGGTGAAGACGATCGCCGTGGGCTCCGGGGAGGCGCTCGCGATGGGGCGTCGCGGCGACGCGGACGTCCTCCTCGTCCACTCGAAGGCGGCCGAGGACGAGTTCATGGCCGGCGGCTTCGGCTCGCTCCGGCTCGACGTCATGTACAACGACTTCGTCCTCGTCGGGCCGCCTTCGGACCCGGCCGCTGTCCGGGGGCTCGCGGTCCTCGACGCGATGAAGCGTCTCGCGGAAAGGGGTGCGACGTTCGCCTCCCGCGACGACCGCTCGGGCACGCACGCACGCGAGCTCGACCTCTGGAAGAAGGCCGGGATCGACCCGAAGGAGAAGCCCTGGTACGTCGCGACGGGCCAGGGAATGGGCGAGACGGCGCGGATCGCCTCGGAGAAGAGGGCGTACACGCTCGCCGACCGCGGCACCTTCCTCGCCCTCCGGAAGACGCTCGACCTCGCCGTCCTCGTCGAGGGAGACGCCTCGCTCCGGAACTCCTACCGCGTCATCGTCGTCAACCCTCAGAAGCACCCGAAGGTCCGCGCCGCCGCGGCCCGCCGCTTCGCCGAGTGGCTCGTCTCGGAAGAGGCGCAGCGGGCGATCGGCGCGTTCGGCAAGGAGCGCTTCGGCCAGCCCCTCTTCGTCCCCGACGCGAAGAAGGGATGACGCCCGCCCTCGCGTCGCTCGGCGCGCTCCTCCCGGCCCCCGAAGAGCTCGCCGGGGTCATCCTCCTCTCCCTCTTCGTCTCCGGCGTCGCGATCGCCGTCTCGATGCTCGTCGGCGTCCCGGTCGGGATCTTCCTCGGCCTCCACCGCTTCCCGGGGCGCGCCTTCCTCGTCACGCTCGTCAACACCGGCATGGGCCTCCCGCCCGTCGTCGTCGGACTCGGCGTCTTCCTCCTCCTCGCCCGCTCCGGGCCGCTCGGCGGTCTCGACCTCCTCTACACGCCCGGGGCGATGGTCCTCGCGCAGGTCGTTATCGCGACGCCCCTCGTCGTCGGGATCACCCTCGCCGCGATCCAGGGGCTCGACGAGCGGCTCCACCTCCAGATCCTCTCCCTCGGCGCCTCCCGGACGCAGCTCTACCTGAAGCTCGTGCGGGAGGCCCGGCTCTCGCTCGTCGCGGCGCTCGCGGCCGGCTTCGGGTCGATCATCTCGGAGGTCGGCGCCGTGATGATGGTCGGCGGGAACATCCGGGGGCAGACGCGCGTCATGACGACGGCGATCGTCCTCGAGACCCGGCAGGGGGAGTTCGCGAGCGCGATCGTCCTCGGGGCGATCCTCCTCGCCCTCGCGCTCGGCATCAACTGGCTCTTCACGTGGGTCCAGCAGAGGAAGCCGGCATGAGCCTCGTCGCGCTCGAGGGAGTCGAGGTCGTCCGCGACGGGAAGCCGATCCTCTCGCTCGACCGCCTCGAGGTGCGCGAGGGGGAGCTCCTCGCCCTCCTCGGCCCGACGGGCGCGGGGAAGAGCACGCTCCTCCGGGTCCTCCACCTCCTCGAGAAGCCCGCGGCCGGCTCCGTTTCGTGGCGCGGGGCGCCGGTCTCGTGGCCTCCCCCCCTCGAGCTCCGTCGCCGGGTCTCGATGGCCTTCCAGGACCCGCTCCTCTTCTCCGGGACGACGCTCGAGAACGTCCTCTACGGCCTTTCGCTCCGGGGCGAGTCGGGCGCGGCCGCACGCGGGAAGGCGACGGAAGCGCTCCGGCTCCTCCACGTCGACGCCCTCGCCGGGCGGCGCGCGCGGACGCTCTCCGGCGGCGAGGCCCAGCGTACCGCGCTCGCCCGCGCCCTCGTCCTCCGCCCCGAGCTCCTCCTCCTCGACGAGCCGTTCGCGGCGCTCGACGCCCCGATCCGCCGGCACCTTCTCGAGGAGCTGACGCAGGTCGTGAAGTCTCACGGCATCACCTGCGTCTACGTGACGCACGAGCAGGCGGAGGCGTTCTCCGTCGCGGACCGGATCGCCGTCCTCCGGCGCGGGAGTCTCCTCCAGGCGGGGACGCCCGAGGAGGTCCTCCTCCGGCCGACGAGCCGCGCCGTCGCACGTTTCATGCAGACCGGGAACATCCTCCCGGGCGTCGTGGCGCGGCGGACGGAGGCGCTCTCCGAGGTCGCCGCCGGAGAACGCTTCCTCTATTCCCGCGCGGTCCTGCCCGCAGGGACTCCGGTCGACGTCTGCGTGCGGCGCGAGGAAGTCCTCGTCGAGGCTCCCGGAGGCGCCTCTCCCGCGCCAGGGCTGAACCGCTTCCCCGGCACGGTCGGGTCCGTCGTCGATCGCGGCTCCACGATCCTGCTGAAGGTCGACGCCGGCTTCCCGGACGGTCCCCTTCAGGCCCTCGTCACGCGGCGCGTCGCCCACGACCTCGCGCCGCGTCCCGGCCTGCCGGTCGAGGCGACCTTCTCCGCCGCCTCGGTCCATCTCATCCCCCGCGACGGGAGGCTCGATGACGACCTGTAGCGACGCGCTCCGCCTCATCCTCGACTCGGTTGCCCCGCTTCCCGCGCGGCCCACCGCCCTTTTCGACTCCCTCGGCCTCGTCCTCGCCGAGCGCGTCGTCTCGCCGGAGACCGTCCCCCCGTTCACGAACTCGGCCATGGACGGCTACGCGGTGCGGCACGCCGACCTCTCCGCCGCTTCCGCCGCGTCGCCTGCTCTCCTCGACGTCCTCGCGGACCTCCCCGCCGGGAGCGTCGCGACGCACGAGGTGAGGTCCGGCACCGCGATCCGGATCATGACCGGCGCGCCGCTCCCGGCCGGCGCCGACAGCGTCGTCCCCGTCGAGGCGACGGCCTCGGAGGGGAGCCGCGTGAGGATCGCCGCCCCGGTGAAGCCGGGCGCGAACGTCCGCCTCGCGGGCGAGGACCTGCGCGAGGGAGAAGAGCTCCTCCCCGCGGGCTCCGCCCTCACGCCCGCGGCGCTCGGGATCCTCGCCTCCGTCGGGCTCGCCCAGGCGCCCGTCCGTCCGCGCGTCCGCGTCGCGATCCTGACGACGGGCGACGAGCTCGTCGACGCATCGGCGAAGCCGGGACCGGGCCAGATCCGCGACTCGAACGTCCAGACCATGTGCGGACAGGTCACGACGTTCGGTGCGGTGGCGGTCCCGATCCCGCGCGTCCCCGACACGCGCGAGGCCGTCACGGCCGCCCTGACGCGCGCCCGCGCCGAAGCCGACGTGATCGTGACGAACGGCGGGATCTCCGTCGGCGACTACGACTTCGTCAAGGCGGTCCTCGGCGACTCCGGCGCGCGGGAGGTCTTCTGGAAGGTGAAGCAGAAGCCGGGCGGGCCGCTCGGTTTCTGGCTCTGGGACGCGACGCCCGTCTTCGGCATCCCGGGAAACACCGTCGCCGCCATGGTCTGCATGGAGGAGTACGTGAGGCCCGCGCTCCGGAAGATGATGGGCCACGCGAAGCTCCTCCGCCCCGAGGTGACGGCGACCTTCGACGGAGCGTTCCGGAAGTCGGCGCCCGACGGCAAGGTCCACCTCATCCGCGTCCGCGCGCGCCGCGAGGGAGGTCGCGTCTTCGCGAGCCTCTCCGGCCCTCAGGGCTCCGGCATCCTCTCCTCGATGCTCCGCTCGAACGCCCTCGCCCTCGTCCCCGCCGACGCCCTCGAGCTGAAGTCGGGCGACGAGGTCCCCGTCCACCTCATCGAGGAACCCGAGGACCGCTGACGGACGCGGCGCCGGCGCGGGGCGCCCGGCCGGGACCCGCCCCGCGCCGCGATCCGCTCAGCGCGCGAGAAGGACGCGGACCTCGGCGAGGTTCCGCACCGAGCGGTCGACGAAGAAGTCGGCCCGCGCGTACGACTCGAGCCGCCCCGACTTCCGAAGGAGCGGCTTGCCCCCCTCGGTGTCGACGAGGAGGACGTTCTCCGGGAGACGCGAGAGGAGGACCTCGCCGCCGGAGTAGAGCGAGCGGTAGCCGTCGCTCGCCGTGACGACGACGAAGAGGAGCCCCGGGTCGGTCCCGGCGGGGAGCTTCGCCTTGAGGAGCGCCGCGAGGCTGGCCCCTTCGAAGGACCGGTGCCCGTGAAAGCCCCGCCCGAGGCCGATCCCGTCGTCCGCTCCCCCGGCGCGCGGGACGGCCTTCAGGGCCGCGACGGTGAGCGGCGTCGACGAGCCGTCCGGGAGGACGAATGCCGGCGCCTCGACCCACGGGTCCTTGAGGTCACGCTTCCGCGGCGGCGCCGGGAAGCCGGCCTGCCGGACCTCGATCGAGACGACGTCCTCGACGAAGCGGCGTCCCGTCGCGTCGCGCGTCGGGACGAGGCAGAGGCCGCGCGGGACGTCGATCTTCCCGAGCTTGCCGCCGTCGTGGCACCCCGCGCAGCCGGAGACGTCGAGCTTCTCGCGCGCCTCGACGCCGAACCAGCTCCCCGGCGCGAAGCGTGGGTCTTCGATCGCCTCGTGGTGGTGCGGAACGAGCGGCCGCATCCTCTCGACGAGCAGGGCGGCCCCGGCGTCCCCGCCGAGGAAGAGCTCGCCCCAGGAGAAGAGGGCCTTCTTCCCGTCCCGCCCCGTCACGACGACGGCGAGATCGAGCGGGCGATCGAAGTTGTCGTTCGTCGCCTTCGCGACCTCGGCGCTCTCGAGGAGCTCCTTCAGCGAGACCCCTTCGGTCTCGAACGTCCCGCGATAGCGCGTGGCCCCGGGCACCTTCGCGAGGACCGCGTGACGCGGCAGCGCGGCCAGCCGGGCAGCGTCGACGGCTCCGGCCTTCTTCACCGAGCCGGAAAGGGCGATCCCCTTCGGGGCCGCCGGGGCCGCGGCCGGCTCCTGGGCGCGAAGAGGCAGGAGCGCCGCGACGGCGAGGAAGAAGGCAGTGGCGGTGAGGACGCTCTTCGAGGCTCGGGTCACTTCGGACCTCCTGCGGGCGGACGCGCCGCCTCGCGATTCTCCGTCTCGCGTGCGGGCGGCCTCAGCCGCCGCTGATGAGGTGGACGACCTTGACGTCCGCGCCGGCCGGGACGACGACCTCGTCGTACGACCCGCGCGGGACGAGGGTGCCGTTCACGGTGACGATGAGGAGCTTGAAGACGTAGTTCTTCGCCTTCAGGACGTCGCGGACGGTCATCCCCTCGAACCAGTCGAGAGGGTCGCCGTTCACGACGAGCCGGGCGCCCTGCCCTCCTCCGGGAGACGCCGGGGCGCCCGGCTTCGGGACCATCCGCTCAGCCCCCGTGCCGCTTCACGAGCTCGACGAGCTCGGGGAGGGCGATGCCGAGCTTCTCGAGCGTCGCGACGGTCGGGACGCCGTCCGGCGTCCAGCCGCGGCGCTTGTAGACCGCGTCGCACAGCTTCGAGTAGCGGTCCTCGCGGTACTGCCTCGTGATCGCGATCTTCTCCTCGGTCGACTTCCCCTCCGGGTCGACGCCGATCTCCTCGCGCATCTGCTTGTCGTAGCGCTCCGCGCGCGACTCGTACTCCTCGACCGTCACCGGGCCGACGGAGCGGTACGGCGGCCAGTCGTGCTCGCGCTTCCCGTAGCCGCGCCGCAGGTTGAAGATCCTCTGGAAGTTGTAGACCTTCTCCGACTGCTCGATGATCTTCTCCTTCGTGACCTCGATCCCGGTCACGCCGGAGGCGATCTCGCAGTAGTTGTGGACGTGCTCGGGCACCTTGGCCGGCTCGGCCTGCTCGGCGTTGTTCGCCGGTTCGATGTCGTTCCAGGGGAGCTTGCAGAGCCCGTTCAGGCCGAACCACGTCCGGAAGAGCGGGAAGTAGTGGAGGGCCTCCGCCTTCGCCTCGAAGGTCGGCAGGTGCTTGTTGACCATGTCCATGAAGATGAGCCACGCCTCGTCGTGCTGGGGCCCCTTGTTCGTCAGGGCGTAGCCCCCCTGCTGCGCGAGCGACTCCTTCGACTGGTACTGCGAGTACTCGAGCCCCTTGACCTCCATGCCGATGTCGTTCATCAGCTTCGGGTCGCCCCAGCCCTTCTCCGCGAAGATCCGCTTCATCTGGCGGATCCCCTTCCCCGCGATCACGCCGAAGCCCTCGCCGCGCGCCATCTGGTGGAGCATCTCCATCTGCGCCTCGGCGTTCCCCCATGTCAGGTCGAGGCCGCCCGTCCGCTCCGCGTTCAGGATGCCGCGCTGCCAGCACTCCATGACGAACGCGCAGAGGGTGCCGAAGGAGATCGTGTCGACGCCGTAGGTGTCGCAGTAGAAGTTCGACTCGAGGAGCCAGTCGGGGTCGAAGATGCCGCAGTTCGCCGCGAGGCCGGCGGCGTTCTCGTACTCGGGACCGTCGACGGTGACGATGTCCCCTTTGTACGGCCCCGTCTTCACGACGTGGCCGTCGGCCCCCTTCGAGCACGACATCGTGCAGCCGTACCAGCAGCCGTCGGGGATCCCCTGCGTGAAGCGCTTGTCCCAGACCCACGACGCGATGTTCTTCGTGTCGGGATGGTTGCCGTACTGGAAGTTCTTCACCGGCAGGAGGTCGTAGGCGTCCATCACCTCGACGAGGTGGGCCGTCCCCTGGCGGCGCATGTTGCACTGCGAGGAGTCGAGGTCGTGGATCTCCTTGTTGATGACGCTCCCGACCTTCTGGATCCGCGCCCGGTCGGCGACGTGGTTCAGGTCGGCCTTGATGACCGGCCCGCGGACGACGAGAGCCTTCAGCTTCTTGTCGCGGAAGACGGTTCCGACGCCGCCGCGCCCCGCCTGCTTCAGGCGCGCGGCCTTCCTGCGGAGGTCCCAGAAGGAGAAGTTGAGGCAGCCGATGTACGAGTGGTCCGAGCCCTTCCCCGCCGAGACGACGGACACGTTCTTGTAGTCCTCGGGGCCCGTCGCGTACATGTGCGTGAAGATCTCGGACAGGACGTGGCTGTCGGGCGGCTCGAGGGGGCACTCCTCGATCCGGATGACGCCGCGCGGACCGTCGACGACGACGACGACCTCGGCGGCCGCCTTCCCCTGGATCTCGATCGCGTCGAAGCCGCAGAACTTCAGGAGCGGCCCGTAGTAGCCGCCGACGTTGCAGTCGATCGGGATGTCCGTCAGGGGCGAGATCGAGACGACGAGCGACTTGCCGGTCCCCGGGTACTGCGTGATGCCGGCGATCGGCCCGGGGGCGATGACGATCTCGTTCTGAGGGTCGTTCCAGCGCGTCGCCGGCGTCGTCGCGTTCCAGAGGTACCAGAGGCCGAAGCCGCGCCCGCCGACGAAGAGGTCCTTCATCTGCTGCGTGACCTTCTTCTCGGTCACCTTCATGGCCGTCAGGTCGACGTGGAGCGACCTCATGTTGTAGCCGCGCTCCGGCTCGCTCGGCGTGAACGGCACCTCGAGGAGGACCTTGTGGGCCGCCCTCATCTCCTCGAGGCCCTGCGTGTAGCTCGTGCGGACGGTGTAGTCGCGCGCGGTCGAGGTCGTCGGGGAATCGGTCGCAGGGCTCGTCGACATGCTCGCCTCGTCGCGGCCGGCCGGCGCGCCCCGAAGGGGGCGTCGGGAAGGGCCGACCGCTTTGGAACGGTAGCATCGGGCATCGAAGCGGGGCAAGGAAAGGCCGGATTGCACCGGACGTTCTCGCGAGAGAATCCGTCGCGATGAGTCCCCCGCACGGCGACCGCTATTCCCGCCAGGTCCTCTTCCGCCCCTTCGGGGCCGAAGGCCAGGCCCGGGTCCGGGCCTCCCGCGTCCTCGTCGCCGGCTGCGGCGGCCTCGGAGCCGAGTCGGCGAGCCTCCTCGCCCGGGCCGGCGTCGGCTTCCTCCGGGTCGTCGACCGGGACGTCGTCGAGCTCTCGAACCTCCAGAGGCAGGCGCTCTTCGACGAGGCCGACGTCCGCGAGGGGCTCCCGAAGGCAATCGCCGCCGCACGGCGGGTCGGCCGCGTCAACGCGGACGTCGCGGTCGAGCCGGTCGTCGCCGACGTCGGCCCGGGGAACGTCCGGAGCCTCCTCGACGGAATCGACCTCGTCGTCGACGGCTTCGACTCGTTCGAGGCCCGCTTCCTCCTGAACGACGCCTGCGTCGAGAAGGGCCTGCCGTGGGTCTACGGCGCCTGCATCGCCTCGACCGGACTCGCCGCGCTACTCGTCCCGGGCGTCACGCCGTGCCTCCGCTGCCTCCTCGGCGAGCTCCCCGAGCCGGGCTCGGCCGCCACCTGCGACACGGCCGGCATCCTCGGCCCAGCGGCCCACCTCGCCGCATCGATGCAGGTGGGTCGCGCCCTCCGCTTCCTCGCGACGCGCGAGGCACCGCCCGAGGCCGAGCTCGTCTACGCCGACGTCTGGGAGGCCCGCTTCACCCGGATGGCCGTCCCGCGCGACCCGGCCTGCCCCTGCTGCGCCGCCCGCCGCTTCGACTTCCTCTCGGTCGAGACGCCACAGGCCTCGGTCCTCTGCGGGCGCGACTCGGTGCAGGTCCGCCCGCTCGTCCCGTCGCGCCCCGACTTCGCCTCCCTCGCCGAGCGGCTCCGCCCGCTCGGCGAGGTCGTCGCCAACGCCTGGCTCCTCCGCTTCCGGAGCGACGAGGCGGAGCTGACGCTCTTCGCCGACGGCCGCGCGATCGTGAAAGGGACGAGCGACCCCGCGAGGGCGCGGAGCCTCGTCGCGCGGACGCTCGGGGTGTAGCGAGAGGCTACGGCTTCCGAAGACCGTCCAGGAATCCCCGCACGGCGCCAGACGCCCGGGACATGGCCGAGGCAGCAGCCTCCTTGGCCTGCCGCGTGGCCTCCTCCACCCTCTTCCGCGTCTTCTCCTCCTCGAGTCGCGCCGCGAACTCCGACTCGGCGACCGGTCGGCCCTCGATCCAGAGCTGGCCCCTCTTCCACCCCAGCAGCCCGTCGCGTTGCGCGTCCGCGACGACCGACACGCCGTCGACGACGCAACCGCAACCGGGTCGCCCGGCGGGAGTGCTCACGATGGCGGCCTCAGCCGGTATCGGAAGGACCTCCCGGCAGTCCTTCGACTCGAGAGAGCATCCGGTCGCGAGAACGAGCGTGGCGCTCCAGGCGGCCGCCCGAAGCCACCGACCCGGTGCCGGAGACCACTGCAGAGATCTGTCCGTCATGACGATCCTCCGAATCGAGAGCGAAATCGAGATCCCCGCCGGCGGGAGACGTCGGCGGCGACGCGCCGACGACACCTCCCGCCGGAGATCCTCCTGCCTCTCAGCCCCCGCGGGAGCTCAGATGCCTTCGGGATACCTCACGAACTGCCCGTTCTGGTAGACGATGTCCTCCCCCGCGGCGCTCGTCGGGAACGTACCCGAAGGGTCCGGCGAGGCGGGCGGCGGCTGCTGCGAGCCCCGAATCGATCGGTCCGTGCCGCCGGACGTGATCCGATAGCTCGTCCGCTCGAAGTTCGTCTCGTAGACGTAGGGCGCTCCCCAGGGGTCCTTCTCCGGAATGGTCTTGATGTACGTGGGGGAGACCCCGGCCGAGAGGCTCGGCGGATAGCGGTTGTAGTCGACGGCGAAGGCCTCGACGGCCGTCGCGATCATCCGCATGTCTCCCATGGCGACGCGGAACGGCTCGACGTCCGCAAGGGGCTTGGCCTCGCCGGCGTGCTTCCCGGCCGGGAACCTCTCGAGGTAGGCCTTCGCCCCCTCCATGGCGGAGTCCCCCAGCTTCACGCGCGACACCCAGAAGGAGTCGTCGTCTTCCTCGAGCGACGGGTTCCACTGGAACGCTTTCGCGAGCGCGGCCTTGGCGCGATCGCGCTCCTCCGGGAGAGGCAGCATGATGGCCGCATCCCGGAGCACTCCTGCGGCGTCCTTCAGGACGTCTGCCGACATGTCGCCGGCCAGGAGGCCCCAGGAAATCGCCTCGGGCAGGAAGTTTTTCTCCTGGTAAGCCTTCGCCGTCTTCAGCGCGAAGGTCCCGATCCCCTTCCTCGAATCGGCGTCCGTCTCCCCGGCGAAACTCAGGAGATCGATCGGGTCCGTCGTCTTCTCCGTCGCCGTCGCCTTTTCCGCCTCCTCGAGCGCCCAGGCCGCGACCTCCTTCTTGAAGTCGGGATCGTAGGTCGTCGCCTTCTCGAGGTAGAGCCGGATCGCCCGGCCCGAGCGCCCCTTCTTATCCTTGTCGGAGTAGAGCGTCTTCGCGGCCTCGAGGTAGGCGCCGGCGATCTTCCCCTTGGCCTTCGTGCTGAGGATCAGAGCCTTGTCGAACGACTCGCTCGCCCCGTCCGGCTCCCGATCCATCAGGCGCACCTTCCCGAGCAGGAGGTAGGCATCGACGTTCTTCGGGTCCGACTTGATCTCGAGCTCCAGCAGTTCCTTCGCCTTCCCGTACTCCTTCACGTCCACGTACTTCTGCGCGTCCTTCAGCACCTTGTTCCCGCACGCAAGCGAGAAGAGCGCCGCGCCGAGCGCCAACCACCTGTACTGTCTCCTCCGCATCTCACTACTCCTTTCCGCGTCGTTCGGCAGAATCGCCGCCTCTGACCTACGGACCATGCACGCTCCGTGCGGCCTGGTCCCCTCGATTCCGAATCCGCGCCAGGGAGGTCACGCCTCGGCCTAGGTCCACCTCCTCGCGCACGCCTGGGATCGCCTCGTCTGTCGGCCGCCGACAGGGGTCTGACGGAAACGTCCCTGAACAACCCAGGTGTGTGGATGGACCGGAAGCCGACCGAGCCCGCCGGAATCGTAATTCCGTCGCTCGCGAGCAGCGCCTCGTCATTCCGGAAGACATCCACGTGGCTCCCCGACACGCGCACACGGAATCGCGCCCGCTGCCGGATCTCCGACCCCCCGACAGGGGCCTGCGCGAGCGCGGCTCTCGACTCGCCGTTCCGCACTTCGTGAAGGTAGACGTTCCCGTCCGAGTGGAGCGCGACGAGGAAGTAGTTGTTCGGGTCCTTCGCCCGGAAGAGCGCCTCGATCGCCGAGCAGCAGTGGTACCAGCCGTCCGACCAGACCTCGAAGGAGAACTCGTAGTTGCGCCACTCCGCCCCCTTCGAGAAGAAGGTCCGGAAGCTTTGGCCCGGAGGCGCCTTGGTCTGGACGAGGGGCCCTTCGCTGGCGCGAAAGACGGGCTCCGTCACGAACCAGGACCGATCGAAGCCGTCCTGCGACCGAAACGGCTCCTCGAGGAGGACCGCTTCCGCCTCCGCGACGGCCCTCGACGCCTGCGCGGAGTGCTTTCCGCCCGGGAAGGTCGCCAGGTATGCGCGAGCGCCCTCGACGGATCCCGATTCGAGCGCCACTCTGCGGAGCCAGAAGACGTCGTCGTCCTTCTCGAGCCCCGGGTCCCACTGGACGGCCCTCCCGAGGGCCTTCGCCTCCAGGGCGGACTGCTCGGGGAGCTTGAGAAGAACGCTCGCTCCGCGGATCACCGAGGCGGCATCCTTCCGGACGTCCGGCGACGTGTCGCCGGCGAGGAGGGCCCAATCGATCGCCTCCGGCAGGAAGCCCTTCTCGAGATAGGCCTTCGCCGTTCTGAGGGCGAAGGACCCGATCGACACGCGGGAGCCCGGGTCGAGGCTGCCGGCAACCTTCAGAAGGCCGATCGGCGCCGTCGTCCTTTCCGCGGCTGTGGCCCTCTCCGCCTCCGATGACGCCCAGGCGACGACGTCCTTCCCGGAGGCGGGCTCGTACGTCGTCGCCTTCTCGAGGTAGCGCTCTATCGCCGGAATCGCGCCGTCCCTCCGGTCCTTGTCGCCGTCGAGCGCCCGAGCCGCTTCGAGATACGCCGCGCCGATCTGCGCCTTGGCGCTCGTGCTCAGGATCAGGACCTTGTCGAAAGCCTCACCAGCGGCCTCTGCCTCGAGCGTCATGAGGCGGACCTTGCCGAGTAGGAGATATGCATCGACGTTCTTCGGGTTCGACTTGATTTCGAGCTAGAGAAGATCCTTCGCGCGGGCGTACTCCCTGACGTCGATGTGCTTCTGGACATCCTTGGTCAATCTGTTCCCGCAGCCGAACACACCAAGGACCAGGACGAGCGCTGGCCAGCGAAGACCACCGTTCTTCATCCCACTTCTCCTCTCGAACGCCGCCCCTCCGGGCCAACGGAACGAAAGCCGCCACGGTTGACCATGTTTGGTCGCGAGCCCCCCCGCGTGAAACCTGTTCGGAGTGTACTGCCTCACGACCGCCGATCGTCAAGGAAGAACCGTACCTTCGGCTGCTCGGCGAGGTCGCGGCCGACGACGACCTGTCGCGATTCCGGGCCGACGAGGTCGGGAGGCCCCTCCATCCCCGTCCGTCGCGTGATCGTTCGGCGCCGACGGACCCGGCGCGGGTCCGCAGCCTCGTCGCGCCAACGTTCGGGTGGTCGTGATCGGCCCGCCGCCGACCCTGGTCAGTCCTGCGTCAGCGTCCTCCGCTCGAGCAGCGACCAGTGCCGCCAGCGCCCGCTCATGTGGGAGCCGACCGAGGCGAGGAGCGTCGCGGCGAGGTAGAGCCCGAAGCGCGCGACGGGGAAGACGTGCCCGAGGATGAGAAGCGCGAGCTTCAGGATCGAGGCGACGCCGGCCCCCGTGTAGAGGAAGACGCCCGTCCGCGCGAGCTCGACCGCGAAGAGGCCGACGCCGCTCGCGACGGTGACGACGCCCGCCGCGTGGAGCCGCGCGTCGGGGACGTCGAAGGCGAGGCCGCCGAGGACGAGGGCCATCGCCGCGACGTGGACGGTCCGGAGCGCGACCTGGACGGGACGCGCCCACGGCAGACGCCGCGGCGGCCAGGGGAAGAGGAGCCGGCCTCCTCGGTCTTCCGCCGCCGCGCCGGGTGCGGAATCCTCTCGCTTCTCTGGCATGTCCCGTCCGCTCATCTCCGTTCCGTTCGCGGCGCGAGCATCCGCCTCGCTTCGCCCGCTCCGCGCGGCGCGCGAGTCTAGCAACCCGGCCCCGGTCGGTCCGAATGCCGACGGTTCATCCGATCCGCACTGGTCCCGTACGGATTCTTCGCGCTTCTCGCGCTCCTCCTCGAGGACTACGATCCCCGGTCGGACTTTCAGAGCTCGCATCAGGGCGAAGGAACCGGAGGACCGTCGGAAATGAGGACTCACGGAACGGACGCTCCCGCGCACGGCCCGCTTTCGCTGCGCGCGGAGATGAAGGAGCGGACCGGGAAGAACACGGCCCGCTGCTACCAGTGCGGGAAGTGCTCGGCCGGCTGTCCCATGGCGAGCGAGACGCGCCTCCGCCCGCACGACGTCATGCGCCTCGTGAACCAGGACGCGCGGGACCGGCTCCTCGCCGACGAGTCGATCTGGCTCTGCCTGACGTGCGAGACGTGTACGGAGCGCTGCCCGAACGGCTGCGACCCGGCGCGGACGATGGACGCGCTCCGCGAGATGGCGCTCGAGGCCTCGCCCGGCGCGCCGCCGCGCGCCGTCCTCGCCTTCCACCGCGCCTTCCTCGACCAGGTGCGGTGGACGGGCCGCTCCTTCGAGCTCGGCCTCGTCGCCGACTACAAGCTCCGGACGGGCGCGCTCCTCAGGGACGTCGCGACGGCGCCCGGCCTCGTCGCCCGCGGGAAGCTCGGCTTCGTCCCGCACCCGATCGACGGCGTCAAGGAGGTCCGGCGGATCTTCGAGGCGTGCGAGGAGGCGGCCCGCGCCGCCTCCGGGAAGAAGGAGGGCGCGTGAGAGTCGGCTACTACCCCGGCTGCTCGCTCCACGGCACGGCACGCGAGCTCGACGAAAGCCTCCGGGCCGTCGCCCCGCCGCTCGGCCTCGAGCTCGTCGAGGTGAACGACTGGTCGTGCTGCGGCGCGACCTCGGCGCACGCGACGAGCCACCTCCTCTCCGTGGCGCTCCCGGCCCGCAACCTCGCGCTCGCCGAGGAGCAGGGGCACGACCAGCTCCTCGCCCCCTGCGCCGCCTGCTACAACCGGCTCGCGAGCGCCCGGCACGCCGTCGCCTCCGACGCGGCGCTCGCGGGGACGATCGAGGACGTCCTCGGCCGCCCCTTCCCCTCCGACGTCGCCCCGAGGAACCTCGTCGAGGTCCTCCGCGCCCGGCTCGACCTCCTCCGCGAGCGGACCGTCCGGCCCCTCACCGGGCTGAAGGTCGCCTGCTACTACGGCTGCCTCCTCGTCCGCCCCTCCGAGGTCTGCTCCTTCGACGACCCGGAAGACCCCGTCTCGATGGAGGAGGTCGTCGCCGCGACGGGAGCGACGCCCGTCGCCTGGCGCCGCCGCCTCGACTGTTGCGGCGGGGCCTTCTCCGTCGCGCGGACCGGCTCCGTCGTCCGCCTCTCGCGCGCGATCCTCGACGACGCGCGGTCTGCCGGCGCCGACGCGATCGCCGTCGCCTGCCCGATGTGCCACTCGAACCTCGATTTCCGGCAGAAGGCGCTCGTGAGGCGCGGCGAGGCGCAGCTCCCCGTCCTCTACCTCTCCGAGCTCGTCGGCCTCGCGCTCGGCCTCGACGCGGAGACGCTCGGGCTCGGACGGCACTTCGTCGACACGAAGGCCTTCGTCGAGAGGGCCCTCTCGCCGAGACCGGACCCCGCGGCGAAGGCCGGCCCACGGCAGTCGGCGCCGGCCGCAGCTGCGAAGCCCGCCGCGCCCGCCGCCGCCGGAAAGGAGGCCGTCTGATGGCCCGCATCGGCGTCTTCGTCTGCCACTGCGGCGAGAACATCGGCCGGACCGTCGACTGCGCCCGCGTCGCCAGGGAGATCGGAAAGCTCCCGGGCGTCGCCCACTCGATCGACTACAAGTACATGTGCTCCGACCCGGGGCAGCTCCTCATCAAGCAGGCGATCGCGGAGAAGGGGCTCACGGGGGTCGTCGTCTCGGCCTGCTCGCCTCACATGCACGAGAAGACGTTCCGGCGCGCGGCGGCCGGGGCGGGCCTCAACCCGTTCCTCTGCGAGATGGCGAACATCCGCGAGCACTGCTCCTGGATCCACGAGGACCGGGACGCCGCGACGGACAAGGCCGTCGACCTCGCGCGCGTCATCGTCGAGAAGGTCAAGCGGAACGTCCCGCTCGAGACGATCCGGATCCCCGTCGAGAAGCGGGCTCTCGTCATCGGCGGCGGCATCGCCGGCATCCAGGCCGCGCTCGACCTCGCCGACGGCGGCGCCGAGGTGATCCTCGTCGAGAAGGAGCCCTCCATCGGCGGCCACATGAGCCAGCTCTCGGAGACCTTCCCGACGCTCGACTGCTCGCAGTGCATCCTGACCCCGCGGATGGTGGAGGTCTACCAGCACCCGCGGATCAAGCTGATGGCCTACTGCGAGGTCGACGCCGTCGAGGGGTACATCGGCAACTTCAAGGTCACGATCCGGCAGAAGGCCCGGAGCGTCGACGAGACGAAGTGCAACGGCTGCGGCGCCTGCCAGAAGGCGTGCGTCGTGAAGAACGTCCCGAGCGAGTTCGACGAGCGGCTCGGGAAGAGGACGGCGATCTACGTCCCGTTCCCGCAGGCCGTCCCGAACATCCCCGTCATCGACCGGGCGAGCTGCGCGTACTTCAAGGGGAAGGCGCGCGGCATGAAGAAGGACGCCTGCGGCAAGTGCAATGAAGCGTGCGCCCGCGGCGCCGTCGACTTCGCGCAGGAGGACCGCTTCGTCGTCGAGAAGGTCGGGGCGATCGTCGTCGCGACCGGCTTCGAGCTCTACACGATCGGGAAGGACCAGCCCGCGGCCGGCCTGAAGGGCTACGGCGAGTACGGCTACGGGACGGTCCCCGACGTCATCGACGGCCTCCAGTTCGAGCGGCTCGCCTCGGCCTCCGGGCCGACGGCGGGGAAGATCCTCCGCCCGTCGGACGGCAAGGTGCCGAAGCGGATCGTCTTCCTCCAGTGCGTCGGGTCTCGCGACCCGGCGAAGGGGATCGATTACTGCTCGAAGGTCTGCTGCATGTACGTCGCCAAGCACACGATGCTCTACCGGCACAAGGTGCACGACGGCGAGGCGACGGTCTTCTACATGGACGTGCGGGCCGCCGGGAAGGGGTACGACGAGTTCACCCGCCGGGCGATCGAGGAGGACGGGGCGGTCTACGTCCGCGGCCGCGTCTCGCGCGTCTACCGCGACGGGGAGGTCGTGAAGGTCCTCGGCTTCGACACCCTGAACGGCACGCCCGTCGAGATCGACGCGGACATGGTCGTCCTCGCGACGGCGATCCGCCCGCGGAAGGGGATCGAGAAGCTCGCCCAGACGCTCTCGGTCTCCTACGACCGCCACGGCTTCATCAACGAGGCGCACCCGAAACTCCGCCCCGTCGAGACGAACACCGCCGGCGTCTACGTCGCCGGCGCCTGCCAGGCCCCGCGCGACATCCCCGACTCCGTCGCGATGGCGAGCGCGGCGGCCGCGAAGGTCCTCGGCCTCTTCTCGAACGAGATGCTCGAGCGGGAGCCGACCGTCGCCCGGGTCGACGCCGCGCTCTGCGCCGGCTGCTTCCACTGCGAGCGGGTCTGCCCCTACGGCGCCGTGGAGCACAAGGAGGTCCGCGACCGGAAGGGGAACCTCGTCAAGGTCGTCGCCGACGTCAACCCCGGCGTCTGCCAGGGATGCGGCACCTGCCAGGCGACCTGCCCGTCGAAGAGCGTGGAGCTGATGGGCTTCACCGACGAGCAGATCTGGGCCGAAGTGAACGCCCTCGCCCTCTGAGGACCGGAACATGCACGCGACGCTCGACAGAGAGAACGCCTTCCAGCCCCGGCTCACCGCCTTCGTCTGCAACTGGTGCACCTACACCGGCGCCGACCTCGCCGGGACGAGCCGCCTCCAGATGGACGCGAACGTCAGGATCGTGAGGCTCCCCTGCACGGGGCGGATCGACCCGCTCTTCATCGTCAAGGCGTTCGAGAGGGGGGCCGACGGCGTCATCGTCAGCGGCTGCCACCCCGCCGACTGCCACTACACCTCGGGCAACTACCACGCGAGGCGACGCTTCGCCTTCTTCAAGGAGCTGATCGAGTTCCTCGGCCTCCCCGAGGGGCGGATCACGTTCTCCTGGGTCTCGGCCTCCGAGGGGCAGAAGTGGCGCGAGGTCGTCAACGACGCGACCGCCCGGGTCCGCGCCCTCGGCCCGTTCTCCGGCTACCCGGGGACTGAGCTTCCCGCGTGGCCCGCGGCGGGTGCGCCCGCGCCGAATCCCGCGCCGGGCGGCGGAGGTGCGCGATGAAGGAGCTCCGCGACCTCGCCGCGAAGCTCCTCTCCGAGGGGACGGTGAACGTCGTCCTCGGGTGGGAGGAGGGGCCCCGCGGAGTCCGACCCGCGTTCGCGACCGACGCCGAGGGCGCCGCCCGCCTCGTCTTCGACCCCCGCTGCACGCAGAACCTCGTCCCCTACCTCTCGCCGCGAAGGACGCAGGTGAAGAGGCTCGGCAAGGCCGCGGTCGTCGCGAAGGGGTGCGACGCGCGGGCCGTCGCCGGCCTCGTCCGCGAGACGCAGCTCGCGCGCGAGGACGTCGTCGTCATCGGCGTGAGGTGCGGCGGCGTCGTCGCCGACCCCGCCTCTCCCGAGCCGCTCTCCGCCGCGACCGTCGCGGACCGCTGCCCCGGCTGCGCCTCGAGAGAGCCACGGCTCGCCGACCACCTCGTCGGCGAGCTCCCCGCAGCCCCTCCCGGCGAGAACCGGCGCGACGCGCGGATCGCCGCGCTCGAGGCGATGACGGCCGACGAGCGCTGGGCCTACTGGCAGGAGGAGCTCGGGCGCTGCGTCCGCTGCCACGCCTGCCGCGAGGCGTGCCCGATGTGCTTCTGCGAGCGGTGCGTCGCCGACAAGACGCAGCCGCAGTGGGTCGACTCGTCGCCCCACCCGCGCGGCGCCTTCGCCTGGAACGTGACGCGCGCCCTCCACCTCGCGGGGCGCTGCGTCGACTGCGGCGAGTGCGAGCGGGCCTGCCCCGTCGACATCCCGCTCGGCCTCCTGAACCGAAAGCTCGCCCGGGTCGCCTCCGAGCGGTTCGGCTACGCCGCGACGGACGACCCCGCCGTCCCGTCGCCCGTCGGCTCCTTCCAGAAGGACGACGCGCAGGAGTTCATCCTGTGAACGGACGCACGATCTCCCGCAGCCAGCTCGCCTCCCTCGTCTCCGATCTCGTCGGCGCCGGCGTCGGCGTCGTGGCTCCCGTCCGGGCGCCCGACGGCCGCCTCGACTACCGCCCCGTCGCCCGCCTCGAGGAGGCCGTCCTCGACGGCGGCCTGCCGCGCCTCTCCCTGAAGTCGCTCTTCCTCCCGCCGACCGAGCCGCTCTTCGCGTTCCGCAAGAGCGGACCCGACGTCGCGATCGACTCCGTCCCGACGGCGTTCCCGCCCCGCGTCGTCCTCGGCGCCGTGCCGTGCGACGCCGCGGGGGTAGAGGCGCTCGACAAGGTCATGGGGTGGGACTACCGCGACGATCTCTGGTTCGGCCGCCGCGAGGCGACGACGATCGTCTCCGTCGCCTGCGCCAGGGGCGACGCCTCGTGCTTCTGCGGCGCGACCGGGAACGGCCCGGCCGGCACCCGCGGCGCCGACCTCCTCCTCCTGCCCCTCGACGACGGCTTCGCCGTCGAGGTCGTCACGCCGAAGGGGGAGGCGCTCGTCTCCGCCCACGCGGGGCGCTTCGGCGAGGCGGCCAACGAGGCCGACGTCGCGAGGCGCCGCGCCGCCCTCCTCGAGGGGCGGGTCGAGCCGGTCGGCCCGCTCGCCCCCGTCACCGCGTGGCTCGGCGGGCACTTCGACGATCCCGTCTGGAACGGCATCGCCCTCCGCTGCCACGGCTGCGGGGCCTGCGCTTCCGTCTGCCCCACCTGCCACTGCTTCGACATCGTCGACGAGCCCGAGGGGGTGACGCGCGGGACGCGCCGGCGCAACTGGGACACCTGCCAGACGGCCCGCTTCACGCTCCACGCCTCCGGACACAACCCGCGCTCCCGGCAGGACGTCCGCTACCGCCAGAGGGTCATGCACAAGTTCTCGATCTACCCCGAACGCTTCGGCGAGCTCCTCTGCACCGGCTGCGGCCGCTGCAGCCGCGCCTGCCCCGGGGGCATGGACCTCCCCGAGGTCCTCCGGGCCGTCGCCGCCCGCGCCGCCGCCCCCGCCGGAGGTGCCGCGTGAACCTCTACGAGCCCTATCGCGTGAAGATCGCCGGCCTCGTCGACGAGACCCCCGACACGCGCACGTTCCGCCTCGAGTTCCTCGACCCCGAGATCGCCCGGACGTTCGACTTCAAGACGGGCCAGTTCGGCGAGTACTCCGCCTTCGGGGCGGGCGAGTGCACCTTCTGCATCGCCTCCTCCCCGACCCGCCGGGGCTACATCGAGTGCAGCTTCAAGACCGTCGGCAAGGCGACGACGGCCCTCCGCGACCTGAACGTCGGCGACACGATGGGCTTTCGCGGCCCCTACGGGAACCACTTCCCGCTCGAGAGGATGGAAGGGTCGAGCCTCGTCTTCGTCGCCGGCGGCATCGGCCTCGCGCCCGTCCGCTCCGTCATCTGGAACGCCCTCGACCTCAGGGACCGCTTCAAGGACGTCACGATCGTCTACGGCGCCCGCTCCGTCTCCGACCTCGTCTACAAGCGCGAGCTCGAGGAGTGGGCCGCGCGCGCGGACGTGAAGCTCCACCGGACCGTCGACCCCGGTGGCGAGACCCCCGGCTGGACGGGGGAGGTCGGCTTCGTCCCGACGGTCCTCGAGAAGGCGGCCCCGTCCGCGACGGACGCCTTCGCCGTCGTCTGCGGGCCGCCGATCATGATCAAGTTCACGCTCCCGGTGCTCGCGAAGCTCGGCTTCGCCCACGACCGCATCTACACGACGCTCGAGAACCGGATGAAGTGCGGCATCGGGAAGTGCGGCCGCTGCAACATCGGACCCGTCTACGTCTGCAAGGACGGGCCCGTCTTCACGGCGGAGGAGCTCGCGAAGCTGCCGCCGGAGTTCTGATCGGGGGGAGCCCGGCGCGCGGGGCGGCGCTCCTCCGGGAGCGCCGCCCCGGAGCGGGCTCGCACCGTTCAGTGGTTCAACGGCCGGTCGTACTCCGGCGAGAAGACCTCGCGGTAGACGGCCCGCATGTCGCGCATCGTCGCGAGGATGTTCGCGACGCTCGTCGACGACCCCTTCCCGAACTCCCTCGGGAAGGTCTGGATCCCGACCTCGCCGACGCGGAAGCCCCGGAGCATCGTCTTGACCGCGATCTCCGCGCCGATGAAGGGGCTCGAGGAGCGGAGCGGGAGCTCGTCGGCGACCTCCTTGCGGACGAGGCGGAGGCCGCAGCTGATGTCGCGGTAGCGCGTCCGGAAGAGCCACCTCAGGACCTTGTTGTAGACCCACGAAATGAAGATGCGGGCGCTCCCGTAGCGCTTCGCGTACCGGAACGTGAGGACCAGGTCGTACCGGTCGCGGAGACGCCAGAGCTTCCGCAGGTCGTCGACCTCGTACTCGTCGTCCCCGTCCGTGAAGGCGATCCACTCGTAGCGCGCCGCGGCGAGGCCGGTCCTGAGCGCCCGCCCGTAGCCGAGGTTCGTTCCGTGGTGGATGACGCGGACCCGAGGGTCCGACCGGGCGAGCTGCTCCGCGATCTCCCCCGCCCGGTCGGGCGACCCGTCGTTGACCACGATGATCTCCCACTCGGCCGCGAGCTCGCCGAGGACGCGCCGCGCCTTGGTCGCCACGCGCTCGATCGTCTTCTCGTCCCGGTAGACCGGGAAGAAGAGGCTGACGCGGTCGGGGGAGGGACCGTTCACGCGCGCACCCTCGCCCGGACGAACGTCTGGCCTCCCAGGAGCCACTGGAGGGGGCGGAGCTTCAGGTAGAGCGAGACGGCCCACGGCCACTTCGGGAGACGCGACTTCGACGTGAACGGCAGGAAGCGGACGCGCAGCTCCACGACCTCGAATCCCGTCGCCTGAAGCCCCTCGACGAGGCCGCGGTCCGTGACCGGGAGGGTGTGGTCGACGAAGTCGAAGTAGCGGCGCGGGCAGAGGCGGAAGTTCGGCTGGAGGACGAGGAGCTCCCCGCCGGGCTTCAGAACGCGCCGGGCCGCGGCGAGCGCCCGGAGAAGCTCCGCGGGCGAAGCGAGGTGCTCGAGGAAGTTGCTCATGAAGACCGTGTCGGCCGTCGCGTCCGGAATCGAGGGGAGACCGACGTCGTCGTCGACGACCGGCTCGACGCCGGGACCCGCCGCCTCGGCGAGGGCCGGGCTCGCGTCGACGGCGATCCGGCGCGCCGCCCGCACCTCGTTGATGAAGACGCACGGCCCCGCCCCGACGTCGACGACCGTCCCCCGCTCCGGGATCCTCGGCCCGAAGAACCCCCTCACGAGGACGCGCCAGACCGCGCGCATCTCCTCGAGCTCGTCCGGCGGGAAGCGCCGGCGGTAGAGCTCCGCGAGCACCTCTCCGGGGGGAGTCCCCCGCTCGTCGCCCCTCGTCGTCGCCACGCGACGGCTATCGTACGACGCCGCTCCCCGGGCGCGGCGGACCTATACTCGCGCGGGTGTCGGGAACGGTGCCGGTCCTCGCGACCGCCGCAGGGAACGCGGCCTTCGCGGCGCTCCTCCTCCTCGGCCTCCTCTCCCTCGGCGGGGCCGTCGTCCCGAACCGGCTCCGCCCTCCCGACGGGGCGACGCGGTCCGCGGCCTTCCTTTCCATCGGGACGACGCTCTTCGGCACGGCGACGTGGCTCGTCGGATCCATCGCGGGCACCCGGGCGCTCGGACCCCTGTGGGCCGCCCTCGCCCTCCTCGGCCTGCTCCGCGGAGCGCGCGCGGCGCTCCCCCTCCTCGCCCGTCTCGCGCGGCGTCTCTTCGCCCTCTACCGTTCCTCGCCGCTCCTCGCGACCGCTCTCCTCCTCGCGGCCCTCCCGCTCGCCTTCCCGCTCTCGACCCCTCTCGTCGACAACGACGGCATCCGCTACCAGGTCGCCCTCCCGAAGCTCTACCTCCTGACCGGGGAGGTCTTCCTCTACCCGTGGGACGTCACCGGGTCCTACCCGCAGCTCGGGAACATGCTCTACCTCGCCGGCCTCGCCGCCGGGCGGGCCGACGCGGCGAAGTTCGTGAACGCCGGTTTCCTCGCGGCCTCGACGGCCCTCCTCGCGCTCCTCCTCCACCGAGGACGCGCGTCCCGCGGCGTCTCCCTCGCCGGACCCTTCCTCTTCCTCGCCGCGCCGGCCGTGGGCGTCGTCGCCGGCGCCGGCTTCGTCGACCACGTCGCGCTCTTCCACCTCGCGGCCGCCCTCGCGCTCGTCGTCCGGCGGGGCTCGCCGCTCCTCGCCGGCCTCGCCCTCGGAGGCGCCCTCGCGACGAAGCTGACGCTCGCACCGGGCGCCGTCGCCGTCGGCCTCGCCGCGGCCCTCCTCCGACCGAGAGGCGAGCGGCTCCGTGCCTTCCTCGTCGTCCCGGCGGCGACCGCCGCCATCCTCGCCCCGTTCGCGATCCGGAACGCGGTCGCGCTCGGCGACCCGTTCTACCCGGTCCTCACGCTCGCCGCCGGCCGCCCGACACCGGGCGTCTCGCGGGACGTCTTCACGAGCTACACGAGCTTCAACGCGGACAAGGCCGGCCCCCTCGGCATCGTCTGGACGACGCCCGGGACGGGAGACGACGACGAGACCGCAGGGATCCACAACGTGGCCGGGCTCGTCCTACTCCTCTTCGGCTTCCGGGCCCGGCTCGTCCGCCTCGCCGGGCTCCTCGTCCTGCCGTTCCTCGCCTACGCCGTCCTGGCGAGCCCGCCGACGCGCTATCTCCTCCCGCTCCTCTGGGGCCTCTCGCTCGTCACGGCCGCGGTCCTCGGTCGGCTCCGCGGGGGACGTCTCGCCTGGCTCGCGATCCCCCTCGCGCTCCCGGGCCTCGTCCTCTCGTGGACGTACCAGGCCCGGAACTTCGACGCTGCGGACTACCTCCGCGGGCGCTTCACCCGCGAGGAGTACCTCGGGCGGACGATCCCCGGGTACCGGGCGGCCGCCTTCGTCAACCGGCTACCGCCCGGCGGCGTGATGGCCGGGGACTTCCCGGGCCCCCTCTACTTCGACCGCCCCTGGCTCGTCGAGGGGCTCATCAACGAGGCTCCGCTCACGACCTGGATCCGCGAGGGCGCGGACGCGAAGACCCTCCTCGCGCGTCTCCACGCGAACGGCATCCGCTGGCTCCTCGCGACGCCCGCGTTCGGCGGCGGGACCCGGCTTTCCCTCCTCACCTACGCGCCGGACCCCTCGAGGGCCGCGCCGATGGCCGAGCTCCGCTCGCGCCTGAGGTTCGTCGCGACCGTCGACGGCGTCGACGTCTGGGAGGTCCCGGGCGCTACTTCAGCGCGCCCTTGATCTTCTTCGCCTGCTCGCGCGAGTAGTAGCTGCAGGCGCCTTTCTTCGCGACGGGCGCGAGCTTCAGCGCCTCGATCGCCTTCTTCACCTGCGCCGGGGAGGCCCCCAGCTCCTTCGCGATGTTCCCCGCGGTGACCTGGTCGTCGGCCATCTCGTTCTCCTCCCGTGGCCCGTGCGTTCCGGTCGGACAGGATAGACGGGACCGGCGCAAGGACGGAAGGGCGCGGACGGCGCCCCGTCAGTACGGGTCGTAGACCCGGGCCACCCGCGGGTTCACCTGACAGGTCACCTCGTAGGTGATCGTCCCGAGCTTCTCGGCCCACTCCTCGCAGCGGATCTCGGCCTCGCCGCTCCGTCCCATCAGGACGACCTCGTCTCCCACGTTCACGTCCGTCTCCGGCCCGAGGTCGACCATGCTCTGGTCCATGCAGACGCGCCCGACGAGCGGGTAGCTCCGGCCGCCGATCAGGACTCGGCCGCGGTTCGAGAAGAGACGGTTGAAGCCGTCGGCGTAGCCGGCCGGGATCGTAGCGATCCACGTGTCGCGCGGGGCGATCCACGTCCGACCGTAGCCGATCGAGGTCCCCGCCCGGACCTTCTTCAGGAACGAGACGCGCGTCAGGAGGCTCATGCCGGGCTTCAGCGGGATCGTCGCCGGCGTCTCCGGGTCGGGGCGGAAACCGTAGATCATGATCCCGGGCCGCACCATCTCGAGCCACGCGCTCTCGTGGCCGAGGACGGCGCCGGAGTTCGCGCAGTGGACGAGGAGGCGCCGGCCGGCCGCCTCCTGGACGTCCTCGGCCGTCGCGCGGAAACGCGCGACCTGCTCGCGCGTGAAGGCCGGGTCCGCGGCGTCGCTGACGGGAAGGTGCGTGAAGACCCCGCCGAGCTCGACGCCCGGCAGCGCCGAGAGGTGGAGGGCGAGCGCGGGAGCCTCCTCCTGCGTCACGCCGACCCGTCCCATCCCGGTGTCGACCTTCAGGTGGACGGAGGCGGTCCGGCCCGAGGCCCGCGCCGCCTCGGCGACCGCGGCCGCCTCCTCGGCGGAGCAGACGGCGAGCGTGAGGCCCGCCTCGAGGGCGGCTTGCATCTCCCACGGGAACGTCGGCCCGAGCTTCAGGATCGGCAGGCGGAGACCCGCGTCGCGGAGCTCGATCCCCTCGGGGACCGTCGCGACGCCGAGCCATTCGGCCGTCCCGGTCGCCTCGGCCATCCTCGAGACCTCGACGGCGCCGTGGCCGTAGCCGTTCGCCTTGACCGCGATGAGGACCTTCCGCGCGGGCCCGACGGCGGCGCGGATCGCCCGAAGGTTGTCGCGGACGTTCCCGAGGTGGATGCGCGCGTGGGTCGCGTAGAGGAGGCTCATCCGCGGATCACGACCTTCTGGACGTAGGGGCTCGTCGAGAGCGCGAGGAGCGCGCCGTAGCCGGGCCAGAACTCGAGCTCGTCGCCCACATTCACATTCTCCGCCGCGTCCTCGACGTCCAGGATGAGGTGGTCGCTCGAGCCGCCGAGGACGGCGACGCCGGGCATCAGGGGCTCGATGCCGTCGACGACGACGTCCTGACGGCCGAGGTTGCAGATCGCCCGCAGCCTCACGCCCCGGTCCTCGAACTCCGGCGTCCCGCCGAAGGCGTCCTGGCCGCGCTCCCCGATCGGCATCGACGGCTTCCGCTCCACCTCGACGACCTCCGCGACCATCCGGAACGTGTCCTGGCGCGTCCCCGGCCAGGGGCTCCGGTCGATGACGTTGCGGCCGAGGACGATCGCCTCGCCGATCCGGAACTGGTTGATCTCCCACGGCATCTGCCCGCTCGCGAGGAGCGGGAGGTTCGCGCTGTTGCCCCCGGAGAGGACGTTCAAATCGAGCCCCGACGCCTCCCGGCAACGGTTCCTCACCTCCACGAGGGCGGTCATGTTCTCCCTCGTCGGGATGACGCCGCCGTAGCAGGCGAGGTTGCAGCCGAGGCCGATCACGTCGATGTTCCGGAGCTTCGAAGCGCCGCGGACGACCTCGATCGCCTGGTCGGGCCAGACCCCCTCGCGCAGGTCGCCGACGTCGACCATCACGATGACCTGGTGCGTCACGCCGTGGAGGACGGCCGCCTCCGAGAGGAGCTCGATCGTCCCGAGGTTGCTGTTGAGCGTGACGTTCGCGCAGCGGACGACGTCGGCGGCCCGGCTCGGTGCCGGGATCCGGAGGAGCATGAGGGGCCGGTCGATGCCGGTGTCGGCCATCGCCTGGAGGTTCCGGATCCGGCTGTCGGCGACCATGTCGGCGCCGCCCGCCACCAGGGCGTTGACGACCGCCGGGTGGGCGCAGACGACCTTCGTCACCGCGGCGACCTGCGCCCCGTGCTCGTGGCAGAGGGCGATGACGGCACGCGCGTTCTGGGCGATCCGGTCGGGGTAGATCTCGAGGCGCGGGGTCCGGATGAACATGGGGCTCCTCAGGGCCTCTCCGGCGCCGTCGCCGCGACCCACCGTCGGAAGGTCGCGCGGACGTCGTCGGGGTAGGCGGCGGCGAGCGTGCCGAGGGCGCTGAAACGGTACTCGGCGTCGACGAGGATCGTGGCGGACGGGTCGGGGAGGAGGTGCTTGCCGACGCCCGTGCAGACGGCGCGGAGGCACTCGGCGGCCCCCTCCACCTTCGTGAGGGCGCCGCCCGTCGCGACGACCCACCTCACGGCGGTGAGGTCCTTCCCCTTGACGACCTGCCTGCGGCCCGTCGGCGTGAAGAGGTCGGAGACGACGCCCGCGTGGCGGCGGGCTCCGATGGAGACGGCCCGCTCGCAGAGCCAGCGGGTCAGGGCCTTCTGGCGGTCGGTGACGGGAAGCGCCGCGAGGTCGGCGAGGCGGGTCTCGCCGTCGGGCTCTCCCGCGAGGTCGACGACGTTCCGCGCGTTCACGAAGACGCCGAGGTCCCCCTCGACCGTCCGCTTCGCGCGCGGCTCGGGCTCCACGAGGCGGGAATGCCAGTCGGCGCTCCCCTCCGTCACGGAGTGGACGTCGGTCGTGGCGCCTCCGACGTCGAAGACGAGGCAGTCGCCCGCGACCTCGGCGAAGAGCTCGGCGCCGCGGAGGACGGCGCCCGGCGTCGGGAGGATCCCGTGACGGGTCCGCTCCGCGAGGCGCTCCATGCCGGGAGCGTGGACGATGTGCCGGTTGAACGCCTCGTGGACGAGGCGCCGGAGCGGGTCGACGTTCAGGACGTCGACGTCGGGGAAGACGTTCTCTGCGACGTGGAGCTCGCGCCCCGCGGCCCGGAAGAGCTCCTCGACGGCCCGCCGGAGGGCGACGTTCCCCGCGTAGAGGACGGGCGCCGGAAGGCCGAGCTTCGCGAGCTTCTCGGCGTTCTTCAGGACCGTCCCCTTCTCGCCGAAGTCGACGCCCCCGGCGAGGAGGACGAGGTTCGGCCGGGCCTCCCGGATCTCCTCGAGGTCGTAGAGGTCGAGCTCCCCCGCCGTCACGAGCGTGACGATGCCGCCCGCGCCGAGCGCCGCCTCGCGGGCCGCCCGCGCCGTCATCGACGTCGTCAGGCCGTGGACGGTCATCCTCAGGCCCCCGGCCGCCGAGCTGTTCACGAAGGTCTCGGCCCCCGCGGGGTCGAGGCCGGATCGGGACCGGAGGTCCGCGACGGCCGCGTCGACGCCGACCCCGACGTCACCCGCGCCGACGCTCGTCGGGGCGAAGCCCTGGGCGACGTGGCCAAAGCCGCCGTCGCGAAGGCGGACGAAGCCGTTCGCCTTCGTGATCGTCGAGCCGACCTCGAGCGTCAGGACCTCGATCTTCATTCTCGGCCTCGGGCCGCGCCTCCTCGCCTTCCTTCCCGCCGCCGCGCCTGCCTCGGGAGCGACCGCGCGGCAGCACGGGGCGCGGCGGGGCACGGCGCCGCCGCGCCCCGCCGCGCGGTTCCGCTCAGGCCGCTCCGCGGGCCCGGAGCGCCTTCACCATCGCGTTGACGACGTGGATCCCCTTCGTGCCGCGCCCGAACGTCGCGTCGAGGCCCGTCTCCTTCGCCATGTCGCGGCTCACCTGCGTGCCGCCGGCGACGAGGACGACGCGGTCGCGGATCCCCTTCTCGCGGCAGAGCTCGGCGAGCTTCTTCATCTGGGAACGGTGGACGTCGTTGTGGCTGATGATCGTGGAGATCAGGATGGCGTGCGCCCCGGTCTCGACGGCAGCGTCGACGAGCTTGCCGACCGGCACCGACGTCCCGAGGTAGTGGTACTTCACGCCGTACTTCTCGATGCCGCCGTGCTTGATGTCGAGGATCTCGCGGAGGCCGACGCTGTGCTCGTCCTCGCCGACGGTGCCGGCGACGACCGTGAGGCCGACCTTCTTCACGGCGTCCCGAAGCTCCTGCTCGGGGAGGATCACTTCCTTCTCGGGGATCTTCAGCGTCGTCCGGTCGACGTCGAACGCGACCTTCCCCTTCACCTCGACGAAGCACCCCTCCGCCGGGTGGAGGACCATTGTGTTGATGACCTCCGGCTCGACGAGCCCCATCTTCTTCGCCATCTCGACGGCGTAGACCGGGGCGATCTCCTCGTTCTCGGGGACGAAGAGCTGGACGAGGACCGTCCCGTCGCCGGCCCACTCGGCCTCGGGCTTGATCGCCGTCCCCTTCCGGTAGGGCAGCGTCTTCTCGAGCCGCCGGTGGCAGTTGTCCTCCGGGTCGAGCTCGTCGACGAAGACGATCTTCGAAGGGTCGCAGAGCGTGCAGCCGCCGATCGGGTCGCAGGCCTTCGCCGCGCTCGCGGGGAGGTGGTTCGTCCCGAAGTGATCGCAGACGGGGGCCAGGTAGTCCGCCTCGCGCGGGACGAGGGAGCCGGCCCCGACGCCCCCCTTGCCGTCGCGGGCGATGCCGTCGCCGCTCCGCTCGGGGTACTTCGCCGAGTCGACGAAGAAGCCCTTCTCGACCGCCGCGAAGTAGCCGCCCACCTCGAGGACCTCCTCGAGGAACGCGACGGCGCGCTCCTTCAGGTCGCGGACCATCTCGCCGAGGGGCCCGTCGTGCTTCAGGGCGACGAGCTCCCTGATCCCGTCGAGCGCGGCCCAGGTCTGCTTGACCGTCTGGACGCCGCGGACGTTGTTGTAGTGCCACGGCACGTTCCGCCCCTCGTCGGGGGTGATCGTGCTCTGGATGTCGGCCCGGGTGAGCATCGAGATGAGGGTGTCGACCGTGTGGGTCCTCACCGCCTCCTCGATGTCGGCCTCGATGTAGCGCGTGTTCTGCTGCGCCCGCATCCGGTAGTCGCTGAAGAAGTCGCGGAGCGCGACGGCGTACGGCAGGTCGTACCAGAGCTTCGGCGCGGGCGGGGCGTTCGGCGGGACGGTGGAGAGGCCGATCAGGTCCTTCTCCATCCCGACGGCGACCGAGAAGGCGCAGTTGATGCCGTGCTGGACCATCAGCTCGGGCATGACGAGCCAGCCCGCCTTGGCCGTTGCATTGGCGTTGTGGGCGCCGTCGATCTGGAAGATCCGCGCGCCGGCCATGACCTTCTTCGCCTCCGCCGCGTCGACGAAGGAGCGGTACATGTTCACGTTCCGGTAGAGGACGTTGTACTGCGGGTCCTGGTGCGCGCCGTTGATCCCCTCCTCGGCGAAGAGGACGGCGACCTCGGGCCCGGCGACGCCGGAGACGTACGAGTGGAAGTTGATCGGGCGGCCGACCTCCTTCTCGATCTCGTCGCACGCCTTGCGGCTCGCCCGGATCTGCTTGCGCGTGATCGGGACGCCGCCGATCCCCTCGGGCGTCCCCTCGAGGAGGCCGTCGATGTGGCTCTGCCCCGTCGTCCGGATGACCATGATGTGGTCGGCGCCGTGCCAGGCGGCCATCCGCATCCGGCGGAGGTCGTCCTCGAAGCGCCCGGAGGCGATCTCGGTCGTCACGACGCAGGAGGGCTGCGGGTCGATGTTGTCGAAATACTTGCTGGCCGGCAGGCCGATCGAGCGGTCCAGCGGCTTCGACATGTTCCGGAAGTGGAAGGGGCCCATGTCGACACCGCCTTTCGGCACGTCGCGCCAGGTCCATCCCTTCCGAGGCGGGTGGTAGCTCTCGAGCCCCTCGAGGATCTTCTCGATGTCGAGCTTCCGGTTCGGAGGAGTCGGCTTCGTCATCGCTTCCTCACGCGGCTCCGAAGAGCCCCTGCAGGACGGAGGCGTCGTCGAGGATCGCCTGCGCGGCGCCGCGGAGGTCCTTCCCGGTCTTCTGCGCCACCTTCAGGACGACGTGCCCGGCTCCCTTGCCGAGGAGGCCGGCGTCGAGGACCTGCTTCACGACGCCCTGCGTCGTGACGGAGTCGATCCCCATCCGGAGGAGGACGGCGCGCTCGATCGAGGGGCTCGTGTGGCTCTTCGCGAGGTCGAGGATCGGCGACACGACCTCGTTCGTCAGCTTCCAGAAGCGGGCCTTGAGCTCTTCGTCGCTCAGCTTCGCGAGGGCGGCGCGGCGCTCCTCGAAGCGGGCGATCCTGTCGTCGGTCATCTCGTCGTCTCCAGGGGCGGGCGCGGCCCGCCGGGTCGTCCGCCCCGGCGCGGTGCCGGGGCGAGGTGTCAGGCGAGGTCTTCGGCGGCCCGGCGGACCCAGGCCGCGTCCTTCTTGACGTCGGCGGCGAGGAAGGCGACGTCGGCGTCGCTCCACGTCTCCGCCGGGTGCAGCTTCGCGGCGTTCTTCAGGTACGAGCGGCGGAGCTTGTCCATGTCCTGGACCCGCCCCCTCACCATCTCGAGCGAGGCGGGAAGGACGATCGTCTTCCCCGGGACGTTCTCGGCCGGGTCGCCGACCCGCACCTCGATCCCGTTCTCGCGGGCGAAGGAGAGCTGCCGGTTGTGGTGCTTGCCGGCGCCCGTGTACTCGGTCTCCTGGACGACGACGACCTGGTCGCGCTCCATCTGCCGCGCGAGGGTCACGGCGGCCGTCAGGCTCGTGTTCCCGGCCGGCCCGCGCTCGAGCCCCTCGAGCTTCGTCATCAGCTCGGTCACGTAGAAGACTTCGCCCTGGCTGACGAGCTGGTACTCGTCCATGTAGCGCAGGCTCCGCGCCGCGTTCCGCGGCACGTCGACCCGGTCGGGCCACGTGGCGAAGGGGACGCCGAAGCCGGTGTGCCCCGTCGTGAAGCTCTTCCGGTTGAAGTCGCGGTCGGAGGCCATGTGGAGGCCCGCGAGGTCGACGGAGCAGGCGACGATCCGCGTCTTCGTGCAGCCCTCCGCGAGGAGGCCGCGGGCCGTGCCGGTGAGGTTCCCGCCGCCCGCGTGCGTGACGACGACGGCGTCGGGGTCACGGCGATAGCGCTCGCGGACCTGCCGGGCGACCTCGACGCCGAGCGTCTCGACGCCCCGGATGCCGAACGGCGTGTAGAGGCTCGCGTTGAAGTACCCGGTCTCCTCGAGCGTCTTCAGGAGGACGTAGAAGAGCTCCGGCCCGACCGAGAGCCGCTGCACCTCGGCGCCGTAGGCCTCGCAGGCGCGCGACTTCTCGACGATCTCCGGCTGGCCGACGCCGCGGCTGTCGAAGACCTCCTGCAGGATGATGCACTTCAGGTCGCGCATCGCCGCCTGGCTCGCGACGCCGGCGCCGTAGTTGCCGCTCGTCGCGGCGATCACGCCCGCGTAGCCCCGCTTCTTCGCCTCGTACGCGCTGATCGAGGCCCGCCGCGCCTTGAACGAGCCGGAGGCGTTCGCCGCCTCGTCCTTCACGAGGATCCGGGCCCCCTTGCCGGGCTCCGCCGTCGCCCGGACGGCCTCCGTAAGGCGCGTCAGCTCGTGGAGCGGGGTGTTCCCGACCTTCGTCTCCGCCTGGATGCGGGCGATGTCGCCGATCGAGTAGCCCGTTTCGGCCATCATCCGCTCGTAGTCGAAGGCGATCGGGGACGAGACGTACGTCTCGTAGTCGATCCCGAGGCTCGCCTTCATGATCTCGTTCTTCCGGGAGAGGACGGCGGCGTAGCTCGTGTCGCTCACGTCACTTCCCCTTCAGCCCGATCGCGAGGAGCTCCGGCACGGTGGCTCCGAAGCTGTGCCCGTAAGAGGGGTTGACGGCCCTCAGGACGCCGCGGTGCGTCCGGCCGATCAGGCTCTTCACGGCGACCGCGTCCCCCACCTCTGCCTCCTCCTCGAGGAAGCCCGAGAGGCGGAGGACGTACGGCGTGGCGGCGGTGTCCTCGGGCAGGCCGGGGGCCCGCTCCTCGGGTTTCAGGACGACCGACTCGATCTCGACCCAGGTTCCCTTGGCGACGCTCATCGATACCCCCCCCGCGCGCGGCGCGGCGGGAGGAGGCCGGTCGCCCGGCCTCCTCCGCGTGTCGGTCCGGTACGGTCAGACCCGGCGGCGGTAGGCGCCTTCGCCCATCAGGGCGGCGGGGACCGGCAGGTCCATCATGTTCTTCAGGCCCGGCGTCGCCGCGACGACGTGCGGGATCATGTTCACGGCGATCCCCATCGTCGCGATGCCGCCGGCGATTTCGGGGCCCGTCGCGATGTGGATCTCGGGCTTGCCGAAGATGTTGATGTAGTCGCCCGTCCCCTGCCCCTCGAGGTGCGGGTGGACCTGCTGCGGGTGGACGAGCTTGACGACGGGCTTCTCGCCCGCGTAGCCGATCGCGACGTGCGCGCAGCCGGCGACCATGCCGGGCGCGATCTTCACGTGCGCCGTCTCGCGGTAGACCTTCGAGACGATCGGCTCCCGGTTCTGCTCGATCCGGTCGACGCCGAGGCCGAGGGCGTCGGAGATCATGCGGATGCTCTCGGGGAAGCCGACGTGCCCGACGATCGAGCCGTCGGCGACGCCCTTCGCGAACTCCTCCGGCGTCGTCCCGACCCCCTGCGTCTTCATGACGGTCGGGCCGTAGGGGCTGAGGTCGTTCACGCGGCTCGCCTCGATCCGCTCGACGTGGTGGCAGACGCCCGAGAGGAGGACGACGAGGAGGTCGAGGACGAAGCCGGGGTTGACGCCCGTCCCGAGGATCGTGACGCCGTGCTTCTTCGCGAGGGCGTCGAGCTCCTTCGCGAGCTCGGGGCTCTGCGCCTCGGGGGAGGCCATCTCCTCGGCGATGGAGATGCAGTCGATGCCGGCGGTCAGGATCTTCCGCAGGTCGGGCACCTGCTCCTTCGTCCAGGAGGTCGTCGCGATGACGACGACGTCGACCTTCGCCGGGTCGAGGACCTTCGCCGGGTCGTTCGTCACGACGCAGCCCAGCGTCCGCCCCGCGCCGAGGACGTCGCCGAGGTCCTTGCCGACGTAGTCGGGGCGCATGTCGATGCCGCCGACGAGCTCGAGGCCGGTCTTCTCGAGGACGAGCCGCGCCATGCCGCTCCCCATGGCGCCGAGGCCCCACAGAGCCACACGGATCTTCTTCATTGGAATCCTCCTGCCGGACCGCCCGTTCGAACCGCCCGGCGGGGATTCCGCGGGCAGGAACAGTGGCGCCGTCCGACCGCGCATTCTACCGGGGGACGGCGCTTTCCGCTGCGCGCGGACCACCTATCGGTCGTTCGGAAGCGGGCCTTGGCCGGGCTCCTCCCGAGATCCCTCTCCGGCGCGCGCCTTTCTGAGGCGTCGTCGCAGAATCGGCGCCGCTGTTCCGGTCAGCGAGGTGTTCTCGTGCCCGGCAGCGCGTCGGATCCTCCAGGTCCCGTAAAGCCCGACAGCGTCGCCGCCGACGAGGAGGGACTCGACTCCGCTCGAGCCGAGCAACCTCAAGGACTCGGCGAAGTCGGTCGGAAGCCGGATCGTAGCCATGGACCACCTGCCGCCGGACCTCGGTCGCCTCGAGCCGTCCGTCGACGCTCCTCGCGAGCCAGTACGCGCGATCGTCGTCCTGGGCGTCGAGCGTGACGACCTCGAAGGCCGTCCGGTCGATCCTCGTCGCGTCGCGCGAGGGCTTCACGCCCGCATCATCGCCTCTCCCTCACGCCCTTCCCCGGCTCTCCCCGCCCCACACGCCGCCGGCGACGAGGTGCGCGGCGCGGAGGGGCTCGGGAACGCGGCCGTGGAGGGCGGTGCGCGCGATCACGGCGGCGGCCTGACCGAGCGTCAGCCCCGCGCGCTGGACGAAGACGCCCGCGCACGGCTCCATCGGCCCCGCGGCCTCGACGAGCGCCCACTTCCGCGCGCCGCCCGGAACGCGGGAGAGGAGCGCGTCGCGGATCGCGGCGAGGTCGGGACGTCTCCGCGCGACGACGAGGACGGGGAGTCCCGTGAGGCGGCGAAGCGTCGCGAGTTCGACGACGTTGAAACCGGCGAGGGCGATCCCCTGGAGCAGGACGAGCTGGAGCTGCGGCGCCCACTTCGAGGAGGCCACGAGCCGCGCGAGGACCGCGGTCGCGTTCCGGCCGTCCTTACGGACCTTGCCGGAAAGGACGCCGGTAAAGGTCGCGTCCGAGTAGACGCAGCCGACGACGGGGACGTCGCCGCGCGCGGTGCGCGGGAACGGGGCGTCGTCGAAGCCGACGACGTGCGAGATCGTCACTGCTCGATTCTGGCGGATCGACGGGCCGACGAGGGTCCCCTCGCCCGCCCTCGGCACGCTCGCTCCGGTCTTCCGCCCGCCCCGGCGACTCCGGGGCTAAGCTTCCACGGTCCTCTCTCCCCTCGGACCGGCCCGGAGGTCGCGATGAAGCAGCTGCGTTCGTCCACACTCGTGGGACTCGGTCTCCTCCTCGCCGCGCCGGGCGTCGCCCCGCCGGCCGCCGCCCAGCAGAGGACGGTCGTCCCGATCGTCCTCGACGTCACGTCGGGGCCCTCGCGGTTCACGACGGAGCTCTCCCTCGCGAACCCCGGAAGCGCCGCAGTCGCCGTCTCGCTCCGCTACACCGCCTCGCTCGGCGGCGCGCTCGGCTCGGGGGTCGTCTCCGAGACGATCCCGGCCGGCGGGCAGGTGAGGTACGGCGACGCGATCGCGGCGCTCCGGGCGAAGGGGCTCGCGATCCCGGCGGCGGGGCCGCAGGGAGGGACGCTCGTCGTCGAGTCCCCGGCAAACGCCGTCGTCGCGACCGCGCGGACGACGACCGCCGTCGCCTCTCCGGCCGGGCGGGCCGGCCTCGCCTACGTCGGCCTCGGGGCGGGTGACGCGCTCGAAGGGAGCGCGACGGTCTACGGCCTCCGGACGAACGCCGCCGACCGGTCGAACGTCGCCGTCTTCTCGACGGACGACGAAGGGGTGACTCTGAGGGTGACGGCCTTCGACGGCGAGAGCGGCGCGAGCGCGGTCGTCGAGGAGGCGCGGACGCTCCCGCCGTTCGGCTGGTACCAGTACGACGAGGTCCTCCGCGGGGTCGGCTTCTCGAACGGCTGGGTCGTCGTGGAGCGGGTCTCGGCGGGAGGGACGTACTCGACCTACGGCGTCGTGAACGACAACGGGAACGGGGACGGCTCCTTCGTCCCGCCGGCCCGCGCCGCCGCTTCGGGGACGACGCTGACCCTCCCCGTCCTCGTCGAGGCGGGCTCGTTCCTCTCCGAGCTCGTCCTCGCGAACCGCGGGGGCGCCACGGCGCGCTTCTCGCTCGCGTACGTCGAGTCCCGCTCGCCGTCGGGAGGCGCGGGCGGGACCGTGACGATCGACGTCCCGGCGGGCCGGCAGCGGATCTTCCCCGACGCGCTCGAGGAGCTCCGGCGGCGCGGGCTCGCGATCGGCCCGAAGGGCTCGGGCGACCACGCCGGCGCCGTGCGCGTCACGGTCTCGGGCGTCTCCCTCGGGGAAGTCTTCGTCGGGGCGCGGACGGCCTCGCAGTCGCCGGGAGGCGGGCAGTTCGGGGTCTTCACGCCGGCCGTCCCCGGAGGCGCGGAGGCCGCGACGGAGGCACTCGTCTACGGCCTCGGCGCCGACGCCCTGAACCGGACGAACGTCGCCGTCCTCCACGCGGGCGCCGCGGGCTCCGGCCCGGTCACGCTCCGCCTCCAGGCGCACGACGGATCCGCCGGCGGCGCGGCCGCCGGGAGCCCGCTCGACGTGACACTCGAGAGAGGCGAGTGGGCGCAGCCGGACGGCTTCTTCGCGGCCTCCGGCGTCGCGAACGGCTACGTCCGCGTGACGCGCCTCGAGGGGGACGCGCCGTGGATCGCCTACGGCGTCGTGAACGACGGCGGCGCGCCCGGCGAGAGGACCGGCGACGGCGCGTTCGTCCCCGCGGTCGTCCCGGCGCCGCCCGTCGCGGACGGCGCGCTCGTCGTCGACCACACCTGCACCGACCTCTCGCGCGTCCCGGCGCGCTTCCTCGAGGCCGCGAAGGCGCAGCTGAAGATCGGCTACGGCCACACCTCGCACGGCAGCCAGGTCGTGACCGGGATGGAGGCGCTCGCGGACGCGCCGGGCGCGCTTCTCGACTTCACCTCCTCCTGGGGCTACAGCCCCGGCGTCTTCCTGAACGACTCGGCCTTCCCCGGCGCGAGCGACCTCGGGAGCCCCGACCGGACCGCCTGGGCCGACGCGACGCGCGAGCTGCTGAACCGCGCCGGCGGCTGCGACCGGAACGTCGTCGTCTGGTCCTGGTGCGGACAGGCCGACACGGGCGACCCGGGCGACATCGAGACGTACCTCGCCCTGATGAGCGCGCTCGAGGAGGAGTTCCCCGCAGTCCGGTTCGTCTACATGACGGGGCACCTCGTCGGGAGCGGCGCGGAGGGGGACCTTCACCAGCGGAACGAGCAGATCCGGCGGTACTGCCGCGAGAACGGCAAGGTCCTCTTCGACTTCGCCGACATCGAGAGCTTCGACCCCGGCGGGCAGGTCGACTTCATGCGGAAGTACGCGACCGACGGCTGCGAGTACGACCGCAACGGCGACGGGAACCCGTGGGGCGACGGGAACTGGGCCGAGGAGTGGATCGCCGCCCACCCGGGACACGAGCTGGCGCAGCTCGCCGCCTCCTGCGGCGAGTGCGCCCACTCAGAACGCCTGAACTGCGTCCTGAAGGCGCGTGCGTTCTGGTGTTTGCGGGGGGGGCTGGGGGGGGGGGCGGGGGTGCCCCGGTTGGGGGTATGCCGCGCCGGGGCGGGGGGGGCCGCTACGGCGAACGCCCTCGCGGCCCCGGGACTCGAAAGCCGCCGCCCCTCGCGCGCGGAGGGGCGGTCGACGGGTCAGTCGATCGGCTTCCCCGCCTGGAGCTTCTCGATCATCCCCTGCAGGCCCTTCCGGTTCCCGTCATCGGGCGCCTGCGCGAGCGCCTTCTTCGCCGCGGCGAGAGCCTCCTTGAGCTTCCCCTGGGCCGAGTAGGCCCGCGCCAGGCCGACGTTCACGGGCCAGACGTCCGGGTGCTTCTTCGCATTGAGGAGGAAGACGGCGACGGCCTCGTCGCTCCTCTTCTGCCCCTGGAGCTGGCGGCCGTACATGTGGAGGTCGACGGCCGTCGCCGTCGGGTGGGCCATCGCCTTCTGCATCGTCGCCTTCGCGGCGTCCTCCATCCCGTTCGCCGCCTGGGCCTGCGAGAGGGTCGAGAGGGTTCGGAAGCTCTCGATGCCCGTGAACCCCGGCGTCGCCGCGTGCTCGGCCCACTTCAGCGCCTCGGGGAGGTTCCGCTTCCGCTGGAGGCAGAACTGAGCGGCCTGCTCCCACGCCTGCCACTCGAAGCCGGTCGCGTTGCGGAGCTGGTTCCGGATCTCGGCGAGGTAGAGGCCGTCGACGTCGGGGACCTCGACGCGGACCGGCACCTCGAGCTCGTCCCAGCGGAGGACGACGGTCGCCTCGGACGGCTTCCTCTCGACGAACTCGAACGTCATCCAGTGGGTGTAGGGGGCCTTGCGCGGCTTCACCTTCACGCGGAGGGCGTCCTCCTTCGCGTCGTAGAAGTAGTGCCCCCAGCTCGTGGAGTTCCTCGAGAAGACGACGGTGAACTCCTCGGGGCCCGGCACCATGAAGAGGCCGTAGGCGCCCGCCGCGAGCGGCTGCCCCTCGACCTTCACGTCGTGCGACACCCGGAAGACGGTGTTCTCGTTCGCGCCGGCCCGCCAGGGGCACTCCTCGCCGCAGGTGCCGAAGTCGTCCTTCGACATCCCGTACGGCACGAGGCCGCCCCAGATCTTCCCGCGGCGGTCCGTGCCGTCGGGGGCGACGACCTTCGGGCTGTTGTAGGTGACGTTCACCTCGACCGGTCCGATCCACTGCGAGACCGAGGCCTTCTGGTTCCCGCCGCTCGGCGGGCCGGCGAGGCGCTCGGCCGCGGCCGGCGAGGCGAGGGCGAGGGCGATCGTGAGGACCGGCGCGAGCCGGAGCGGGGTTCGATCCATCGGGACCTCCTCGGGAACGGCCGTCGGCGGACCCCGGGCGGGCTCCGGACCGGTCGCTCAGCGTGCGTTCGATTCCGAGATACGCTGCCCGGGCCGCGGGGTTTCCCGGGGCGAACCGAATGCTGGCCCCCCTCCTCCTCGCCGCCTCCCTGGCGCTCCCCGGCGGGAACCTCCTGCTCGGGCGCGAGGTGCAGGGACGGGGCCTCTCCGGGGGCGCCGCCGCGACGGACGGGCTCCTCGTCCCCGAGGGGTTCCCCGCCGCGGAGGCGGTCGCGGCCGCCGCGGCCGTGCGCCTCGAGGGGCCCGACGCCGTCCTCGTCGTCGACCTCGGCGCGGCGCGGACGATCCGGGCGCTGCTCGTGCAGGCGGATTCGGGCGACGCCTACATGGTCGAAGCGTCTCTCGACGGGAGGGCGTGGAACGGTCTCCTCCGGGTCGAGCCGGGCGACGCCGCCGGCGGGATGCGGACCCGCCGCGCCCCGCTCCCCGCGCCGGTCGAGGCCCGGTTCCTCCTCGTCCACGCCGCCGCGGGCGACGGGACCTGGGCCGTCGGCGAGCTCGCCGCTTTCCCGGACGTCCCGCCGGCATGGACCGCGCCCGCGCCCGAGACCGTCCCCGGGCCGGCCTCGGAGGGCGGCAGGGCGGGCGACCTCCTGAAGCTCGCCCTCGCCCTCGCGGCCGCGCTCCTCGCGGCCCGTGGGCTCCTCCTGCACCGGAGGGGCGCGAACGCCCCGGGCGCCGCGGCGCGCGACCGCGCGCTCGCCGCGCTCGGCGCGGCCGCCGCGGCGGCCTTCTTCAACTTCGGTCTCTTCCACCAGGGCCGCTTCGTCCACGTCTGGGACACCTACCACTACTTCGTCGGCGCGAAGTACTTCCCCGAGCTCGGCTACACGGGGCTCTACGAGGCGACGCTCGCGGCCGAGCGCGCGGCCGGCCTCCTCCCGCCGGGCGCCCGGGTGCCGATCCGAGACCTCGCGACGAACGCCATCGTCACCGCGAGCGCCGACGAGGCGCTCGCCGCGTGGCCCGCCCGCCTCGGGGGCCGGTGGGAGGCCTTCGTCACGGACGTCCTCTGGTTCCGGACGCGGACGACCCCGGAGCAGTTCCGGAGGATCCTCCTCGACCACGGATACAACGCGACGCCCGCGTGGGGGATCGCCGGCGGCCTCCTCGCCCGGGCAGCCGGCACCGCGACGGACGGGTCGATTCTCGCGCTCGCGCTCCTCGACCCGCTCCTCCTCCTCGCCGCGTGGCTCCTCGTCGGGCGGGCGTTCGGATGGCGGGCGGCGTGCGTGGCGCTCGTCTTCTGGGGGACGAACTTCCCGGGCCGCTTCTGGTGGACGGGCGGCTCGTTCCTCCGGATGGACTGGCTCGCCCTCTCCATGGCCGGAGTCGCGCTCCTCAAGCTCGGCCGGCCCCGCCTCGCGGGGGCGGCGCTCGCGACCGCGACGCTCCTCCGGCTCTTCCCCGGCGCGATTCTCCTCGCCCTCGGCGCGACCGCCGCGTGGCGCCTCGCGAGCGAGCGGCGGTGGGGCGCCGTCCGCGAGGAGCTCCGCGTCGCGCAGGGGGCGCTCCTCGCCGCGCTCGTCGTCGTGCCGCTCTCGCTCGCGGCCTCCGGCGGCTTCGCGTCGGTGCGGTGGTCCGCCTGGAGCGAGCTCGCCGCGAACAGCCGCAAGCACCTCGCGACGCCGCTCACGAACAACGTCGGCCTCGGGACGGCCCTCTCCTTCCGGCCCGGGAACCGGGGAGAAGCGCTCGTCGCGCCGCGCGCGCCCGAGCCGTGGGCCGGCTGGAAGGCGGCGAGGAACGCGTCCTTCGCCTCGGTCCGTCCCGCCCGTCTCGCCCTCGCGGCCGGGTTCGTCGCAGGGCTCGCGTTCGCCTTCCACAGACGCCCCGCGTGGGCGGCCGCCGCGGCCGGCGCGGGTCTCGTCTTCGTCCTCGCCGACCTGACCTGCTACTACGCCTCCGTCCTTCTCCTCCTCGGCCTCCTCGTCGCCGAGAGAGAGGAGACGGCGGTCGTCACGTCGGCCCTCGCCGCGGCTACGGCCGCCGTCCCGCTCCTCCTTCGCTGGGAGGACGACCGCTACGCCCTCGTGAGCGCGCTCGTCGTCGGCGCCTTCGCGCTCCTCCTCGCGCTCCATGCGCGCGGCGCGAGGGGGCATCCCGCCTCCTCGCGCCGCGGCGCCCTCTGACGGGGCGGCCCGCCTCCCCGGCCGGTCAGGTCAGCTCGTCGGACATCGCGATCGCCTGCATGTAGGCCTCGAGGACGGCCGCCGCGCCGCGGGCGTTCTCGCGGATCTTGTTCGTCTGCGCGATCGGCTCGATGTGCCCGTCCCAGGCCATCTGCTCGTCCCCGCCCGCCCGGAACGACTCGCGGACGGCGAGCCGCGGGTTGTTCGTGATGATCGAGTGCCCCGTCGCCTGGAGCGCCCGGTTCATCGTGAACGCGAGGTCGATCCCGAGGGTCGGCCAGATCATCCCTCCCGTCGGGCGGAAGCTGAGCATGTAGTTCGCGGAGATCATCCCGAAGAGCTGGGCCTCGAGGACGGACTGCGGGATCGTCTGGGTGATCGGGTTCGCGGGCGGGCAGGCGAGGACGGTCTTCGTCGCGTTCACGAGGAAGGCGCGCTTCGTCTCGATCGGCCCGTCGAAGATCGTCAGGTAGCGGTCGTGGAGCTCCACCGCGTAGCGGTTGAAGACGTTCTGGACGTTCTGCTCGAACTCCGCCGCGCCGAACTCGCCCGCGCCCACCTCGATCGGCGCGCCGCCGCCCGGGGCGGCGACGCGCCCGGCCGTCCCCGCGCTCCCGTCCGGCGTCGGGACCGAGCCCGTCGCGCCCGCGGCGGGCGACATCGCCCCGGCGCCCGTCCGCTCCTTGAGCGTGCTCGTCCCGCGCTCCACGACGTAGTTCAGGACCGACTGGCGGATCCGCGCGCGGTCGAGGAGCGTGTCGAACGACGTCCCGCCCCTCGAGCTTCCGTACCACTGGGTCAGGACGCGCGTGTCGACGGCGGAGTCCGTCACCATCATGCTCGTCCGGAGCCCCTCGAACGCCTTGTCGACGAACGGCCCCATCAGGCCGAAGAGGACGCCGACCGCGAAGTCCATCCGGGCTTTCAGCTCCTCGTAGGCGCGGGCGCGCGCCTGGGCCCTCCGCGTCGCCTCCGAGACCGCCTGGTTCAGGCGCTCCTTGGCGGCGCCGTACGCGACCGCGAGCGGGTGCGTGTAGTTCGTCTGCCACTTCAGGGCCTTGGCGAGGATGTCCGAGCTGAAGAGCGCCCGGTCGCGAAGGTACGCGTCCACCTGGCGGGTCATGTTCGAGACGGGCATGGTCTTCCTCCTTCCGGACGGCGTCCGGGTCCCGGTGTTGCGACGTGATCTCTGCCGGGATCCTACACGTCCTCCTCGCGCGTCACGGCGACGCGCGTCACAGGATCGAGAGCGCGTAAACGCGCCCGGGAGATCGCGCTCCCCGCCGCGGGGCGCAGCGGGGAGCGACCGGGAGGGCTACTCCGCGAGCTTCTCGACGACGAAGCGGCCGACAGGCGCCCAGCCCTGCGCCCGGACCTCGTCGGAGCGGAAAACGGCCCACTGCGGGAGGCTTCCGCCCCAGGCCTTCGTCATCTGGTGAAGCTGGAGGGCGGAGCTCGCCGCGTAGAGCCAGACGACCCGCTCCCGGTTCCACGGGTTCGGAACGCAGAGGTAGAGGCCGTCGTCCGGGCGGCCGTACGTCTTCCCCTCGTTTCGGAACCAGCCCTTCCCGAACGAGGCGGGGAGCTTCTCCGCGAGGCGCGCCGCGAGGGCGTTGTCGGACGGCGCGCCGAGGACGAAGAGGTCGCTTTCGGCGAGCGCCTCGTCGGTCAGCTCGGAGTCCTTCACGACGGGAGGCAGCTCCTCGCTGTAGGTGTCGGCGAGGAGCGTCTGGAACCGGAGCGCGAGCGTGTGGTTCGCCTCGACCTGGCGGGTCGTCCCGTAGACGACCTTCGCGTGCCGGAACTCGTCCGTGAAGCTGAGGAACGAGTAGGGGTTCTCGAGCGGGACCGGGACGTCCCGCCCCGCGTCGAAGAGGAGGCGCGTCGGCCTTTCCGGGACCGTGAACGCGAGCTCGGTGCGCGCCCCCTTCACCTCGAAGGGCTTCACGAGGCGCTTGCCGCCCGCGTCGATCGCGACGCTCCCGAGGAGGTGGTACGGCCGCCCGGCCTGCGTGACCGCGAGCGTCACCCGCCAGCCCTTCCCGTCCTTCCGCGCCCTCGCCTCGACCTTCGGGTCGGGGAAGCCCTTCTCCTCGATCCACGGGGCGAGGAACGGCGCGACGTCCCGACCGGCTCCCTTCGAGAGCGCGGAGACGAGCTCCTCCGCCGACACCTCGCGCCCCGCGTTCGCCGTGAACGCCGCGTCCGTCGCCGCGCGGAACCTCTCGTTCCCGAGGAGGAGCCGGAGCTGGTGGAGCGCGAACGTCCCCTTGATGCGCGGGATCTGGTACGGCGAGCGCCGCCCGTACTCCCGCGTCGCCTCGCGGATCGCGACGTGCCCCTCCTTCGCGGCGAACCACGCCGCGCGGGCGTTCAGCCCGGCGAGCTCGTCGCGGACCGACGCGAACGCCTTCGCCGGCTCCTTCGGGAGCCCCTTGAGGAGCCGCCAGTAGGCGGCCGCCCCCGAGACGAGGCCGTTCGTCCCCTCGGTCTTCGGGAAGACGCTCCCCTTCCAGAGCTTCGTGACGTCGTACGAGAGCCGCTCCTCGACGGCCGTCACGTCGAGCGACGCCTCCTTCGGCGCGGCGGCGGCCTTCGGCTCCTTCGCCTTCGCCTCCTTCAGCTTCTCCGCGATATGGACGGGGCTGAAGACGGCGTAGCCGAGCGTCAGGTGCGGGATCGCCCCCGGGTGGTCGGGCATCCGGCGGTTCCCGGCCGCGGGGAACTTCTCGCGGAGCGTGACCTTCCCGTAGTGGGCGAGGAAGACGAGCTTCTCGGCCATCTCGGCCGTCGTCACCTTGCCGTCGCAGGCGTGCGGCCGGTTGATCGGCGAGGAGGCCCAGAGGTTCACGGCCTCCGTCGCGTCGATCCGCCCCTTCACCTCGTCGTACCACTTCCGGAAGGCGACGTCGCGGTCCCACGGGCCGTAGACCGGGTCGAACGGCGCGTCGTCCGGCTGGACGCCGTATTCCCTCTTCACGCCCGGGTCGCGGGCGTTGTTGTTCGCCCAGAGGAAGCCGGGCGTCCCGAACGGCGCCGGGTCCTCCCCGGTCCGCCAGAGCTTCGACTCCTTCGTCCCGAGGAGGAGGATGGCCACCTCGCCCGTCTTCACGTCGACGATCGGCCAGTCGTTCGTGTACATCCCGTTGTTCTTCTCGCGGAGGATCCGGGCGACGTCGTCGATCGAGGAGGCGTACTGCGCCGCCTTCCGGATCCGGTTCGACATCGGCGTCCCGTCGACGTTCCACGGCGTCTGCGCGACGGTCGTCTCGCCGATGAGGATCCCCGCGGCGTTCATGTAGTAGTCGGTCCCGGAGTGGATCCCGCCGGGGTAGGTCTGGTAGACGAGGCGGTGCCCCTTCGACGGGACGACGTCGGCGATCACGTTGAAGTGGACGCCCGTGTAGCCCGCCCACATGAAGATCTGCCCGAAGACGGGGCGGCCGTCCTTCGTCGCCTCTCCCGTCGCGACGAACGAGGAGCACTTGTGCGCCCGCTCGGGGATCTTCGCCTCGTCCTCCGACGTCAGGAAGCTCCGCCCGGTGAGCGGGTGGGGCGTCGACCGGAGGGCCGACCTCGCGTAGTCGAGGTCGATCGAGGAGTTCATCGTGACGACGTCGAGGAAGTCGACGGGCCGCCCGTCGACCTTCGCCCCCGCCTTCGCGGCGCCGTCGGCGATCCCCTTCATCTCGAGGAGGTACTCCTCGTCGTACTTGCGGAGGAAGACGGCGTCGGCGAAGAACCGCATCTCGGCCCACGCGCCCGGTCCGTCCTTCGGGTTCTCCTGGATGCCGAGCTTCCTCACGTACTCGGCGATCTCCTCGGCGACGAGCGTCCCGTACTGGACGCCGCGCGCGTACGGCTCCCCCTCGACGTGGACGTAGATCCACCCCTTCTCGTCGTAGCGGAAGGCCGGCCCGTGCCAGCGGACCGTCTCCATCGGGACGAGCTCGCGGACGTCGGTCACCTCCTCGAGCGTCACGTCGTCGAACCAGGCGGTCCCCGTCGCCGTCCCGTTCCGCCCGAGGTGGAGGCGGACGCGGTCCTTCGCCGTCGTGGCGACGAAGAGCGTCTCGACCTTGCCGAAGGGGCGCGTCGCACCGGCCGACGGGGAGTGGTTCGTGAAGGGGAACGACTCCATCGCGAGCGCCGCGGCGACCGGCGTCGGGTAGCGCCCCGTCGGGTCGGAGACGGCGTTCTCCGTGCGCACGAAGGCCGAGAGGAGGTAGACGTGCCCGACCTCGAGCCGGACCTCGTCCGAGGCGACCGTGATCGACGTGGGGCTCGCCGCCGAGAGCCTCAGACTCGCCGCGCCGCCGTTGCGGACGGCGGCGTCACGCGCCGCGGAGGCTCCCGTCGGCAGGGTCCCTTCGACGGTCCACGACGCGGCGCCTCCGCCCGCGGCTTCCTCGAAGCCGCCGTTCGGGAGCGCCGGTGGCGCGGCGGCGGCGGGAGAGGCGGCGCCGAGCGCCGCGGCCAGAAGGATTGCGAATCTCGTCGGTCGATCGTTCACGGTGCCCCCCATGCGATGACGCCGCGGATCGTACCGTCCCGCACGGGAACGCGGCGCGCATCGGCAAATCGGCCGATCGGTCGGTCGGACGGGCCGGGAGGCGCCGCCCGCGCCGCGAACCGAGGAGCGGGAACGGAGCTGCCGCCGGCGCCATTCCCGGGCGTGAGGCCCGTCACGGCCTCGACCGCGGTGCGCGTCTCCCGAGATCCGCGTCGTCTCGCGGACCCGTAGCCGCGGATGTCACGGACAGAACGCCGAACGACAGGAGAAACGACATGAAGCTCACCGCTGCCGCCGCCCTCCTCGCCTTCGCCCCGTCCGCGCTCGCCGCGACCCCGACGGAGGTCTGGTACCCGACCGTCGTCAACGCGGAGGGCCTCAACGGAGCCCGCTACTACTCCGTCCTCACGGTGAAGAACCCGTCCGACTCCCCCGTCAACCTCAGCGTCGACGGCTTCGTCTCGAACCGCGACGGCCTCTCGGCGCCGACCGCGACCGTCACGGCGACCATCCCGCCCCGGACGCACGCCACGATCCCGAACGTCCTCGCGAGCCTCTTCGGAGGCCTGACCGGTCTCGCCGCCGCCCGGATCACCGCCGACGGTCCCGCGCTCTTCTTCCACTCCGTCGTGAACGACCACGGCGGCGAGGGGAAGGGGAACACCTTCCTGAAGGTCGACAACGCCCGCGTCGCGAACGTCGTCTCCTCGGGCACCCTCCTCCAGCTCGCGAACGCGAGCGTCGCGGACCGCGCGAGCGGAGTCGGCTCCCGGACGAACATCGGCTACTTCAACCCGGGCTTCGAGGCGAAGTCCGTCCTCTTCCGCGCCTTCACGCCGGACGGCCGGCTCATCGGCGAGACGCGCCGGACGATTCCGGCCTGGAGCCAGGTCCAGGAGCCGGTCTTCTCCCTCATCGCGCCGGCCGCGTCCGGCGACACCGCGCACGAGGACTTCTACGTCACCTTCGAGGTCGAGGGAGGCGGGCTCCTCGTCTACTCGACGGTCGTCGACAACCGGACGAACGACGGCGTCTACCAGATGGCCGAGTAGGTCGTCCCGGCGCCTTCCCCGTCCCGCGCCCGGGCCGGATCCGATCCGGCCCGGGCGTCCTCGTCAGTATGGCCGGCCGAGGAAGACGTAGAGCGTCGTGTTGCCGCCGTAGCCGACGCCGAAACCCGCGTAGATCGGGCCGAGGACGGTGTCGGCGCCGACGAAGAGGCCGCCGGCCGGGCGGATCCCGTCGAAGCCGACGTCCTCGCGCCGCGCCCAGACGCGTCCCGTCTCGAAGGCGCCCCCGACGTAGACGCCGCGCCCGATCTTCGTCGGGAGGCTCGAGACCCTCCGCTGGAGGACGGCCGCGGCGTACGCCGCCCTCTCGCCGGTCGCGTCCTCGCGGGAGAGCGCCGCGATCCGGGTGAAGTCGGAGAGGGAGAAGAGGAGGTAGAACGGCGGGTGGCTCCCCATCGTGTCCTCCCAGCCTCCCGTGAGGTGCAGCGACGTGCGGCGGCCCAGGGGGATCGCTCGCGTCGCGCGGAGGACGAGGGAGTGGAACGACCCGTCCGATCCGAGGCCCGGACGGTACGCGTCGACCGCGGCCGTCGCGAGGGTCCCGCGGCGCGGGAACGCGAGGTCGTCGAGGGTGTCGACGGAGGCCTGCACGAAGAAGCCGCCGAGATCGATGTCGACGTCCGCGAGCGGCGCGTTCGTCACGAGCGGCTTCCCGGTCCCCGTGCCCCGGAAGAGCCCCGCCCGGAGCTGCCCCCACGACCCGAGGGAGAGGCCCGCGTCGACGGAGCCCTGGAGGAGGGTGATCCGTCCCTCTCCGACGAGGCCCTCGGGAGTCGACACCCTTCCGAGCGTCCTCACGAAGCCGGCGTCGACGCTCACGAAGGTCCGCCCCCGGAAGTCGAGCGGCTGGTAGTACTCGACGGCGAGCCCCGGGGCCGTCCCGAGCTCGAGCGTCGCCCGCAGCTCGCCGCCGAGCGAGTTGAGCTGCATGGCGTGGAGCGTCCCGCGGAGGGCGGTCGTCGCGTCTCCGTCGAAGTCGGCCTCGAATCCGCTCCCGATCCTCAGGAACGTCGGTCCCCACGACTTCGGACGCGCGTCGAGGACGAGGACGTGACGCCCCTCGTCCCTCACGACGCGGAACTCCACGGTCTCGAAGACGCCCATCTCGTAGATCCGGTCGAGGTCCCGCCGGAGGGCCGCGACGTCGAGCGGCCGGCCCGGCTCCGTCTCGAGGCGGGCCCTCACCTGCCTCGGGTCGACGCCGGCGCTGACGGTCTGGATCTCGTCGATGACCGGGGGGACCGCGCGGCGGCCCTTCACGTTCTCGCGCCACGCGCGGTATTCCTCCTCCGACACCGAGAGGGCCGAGAGGAGCGGGGCGAGGCGCCGGGCCTCGGCCTCGCCTCGCGCGACGAGCTCGGCCCCGCGCGAGAAGGCCATCGACGGGACGTCCGCCACCTTCGGCGTCAGGACGACGTTCGCGCGGGGCGTCGCCTCCGAGACGTTCCTCACGATCGGCAGGCTCGTCGCCCGGCTCAGGACGCCGCCGATCGACCGCAGCCTCGCGGGGTCGAACTTGTCGCTCGAGACGTCCACCGCGACGACGACGTCGGCGCCCATCGCGAGCGCCTCGCCGACCGGGAGGTTCTCGACGAGCCCGCCGTCGACGAGGAGGCGCGCGCCCCGCGGGACGGGCGAGAAGACGCCGGGGATCGACATGCTCGCGCGCATCGCCTCCGCGAGGCTCCCTTCCTCGAGGACGACCTTCTCCCCCGAGGCGATGTCCGTCGCGACGCAGCGGAACGGGATCGGGAGGTCGTCGAAGCGGTCGATCCCGACCGTTCCGAGCGTGAGCGACTTCAGGAGGAAGCCGAGCTTCTGCCCCGCGATGAGGCCGGACGGGAAGGCGATCCCGTCCCGCGTGAGGCCCATCTCGAGGTCGACGTAGTTCCGGGCGTCGTCCTGCTTTCTGCGGTAGGAGAGCCGGTCGCGCGAGGGGCGGTCGTCGAGGACGTCCTCCCAGTCGATCGCCTCCACGAGCCACTCCATCTCCCCGGGCGGCATCCCCGTGGCGTAGAGGCCGCCGACGATCGAGCCCATGCTCGTCCCCGCGACGACGTCCACCGGGATCCGGAGCTCGTGAAGGACCTTCAGGACGCCGACGTGCGCGAGCCCGTGGGCGGATCCGCCGGAGAGGACGAGGCCGACGCGAGGCCGGCCCGGGGTCTCGGCGAAGGCCGTCGGCGCGCCGAGGGCGAGCGCCGCGGCGAGGGACCAGGCAGCTTTCCGCACGAAGGAGGATGATAGCCGCGCGTGGGATCCCCGCTCCGCGCGACACTACGTTTGCCGGCCACTCGAATCGGACTCAGGAGGATCTGGATGTCGAAGACGATCGCGTCCCTCGTAACGGCCGCGACGCTCACCCTCGGTCTCGTCGCTGCGGCAGCCCCGCCCGCGAACGACGCCTGCTCCGCCGCGACGACGGTCCCGGCGCTCGAGCTCCCGTTCGACGCCACGGTCGACACGACGCAGGCGACCTCCGACGGCGACCCCGCCGTCTCCTGCGTGACCCCCGCGCCGGGGCACTCCGTCTGGTACACCTTCCGTCCCGAGACCACGGACGTCTATGCGTTCGACACGGGCGGGACCGAGCCGTTCGCCTACGAGCCGGTCCTGGCGCTCTACACCGGCACGTGCGGCGGCCTGAACCCGGTCGCCGGCGCCTGCGCCCGGCGCCGCCTCGCCGCCGAGCTCACCGCGGGGACGACCTACTACCTCCTCGTCGCGGGCGCCGGCGTCATCGTCGACCCCGGCATCCGGATCTCGTCGAACGGCGTCGACCTCTGCCCGAGCGGTCCGTCTCCGGGCGGCGGCGGCTGCGGCACGAACTTCACCGTCCGGGTCGGCGACCAGCTCGCGGCGCGCGCGTACAACCAGCTCGACGACACGCTCCTCACGACGGGGACGTTCGCCTGGTCGTTCGGCACGAACGCGGACCCCGCCTCGGCGACGGGTCCCTCCTCCCCCTTCAAGTACACCGCGCCGGTGGAGTCGACGAACGTCGTCCTCACCTGGACCCCTCCCGGCCAGGCCGCGATCACGCGCCAGGCCACGATGAACGTCGTCGCGGCCTCCGGGTCGGGCGCGGCCCGTCCGGCCGGACCCGGCCCGCTCCCGCTCGCGGCCGCCGAGACGGCGACGATTCCGAGCCCCGGCGGGCTCCTCTCCCTGAGGGTCCAGCGCGACGCTCCCGAGTGGCGGAACACCGCGGTCGTCCCGTCCGTCGCGAGCATCCAGAACGCCTTCGGCATCCCCTACGTCTCCGACCTCTCCCTGACGAACCTCGCCTCCATCGAGACGGTCGTCGGGCTCCAGCTCTGGACCGCGGCCGGCAAGCGGGAGTCGTCCCTCATCCGTCTGCCCGCAGGCGGCTCGCACACCGTCCCCGACGTCGTGAAAACCGCGTTCGGCCTGCAGCAGACGTTCGGCGCCCTCGTCCTCTTCTCCGACGGCCCGATCGCCGCCGGTGCGCGGACCTGGGCTCCGGTCGCGACGGGTGGGACGAACGGCCAGTTCACTCTCGCCGGCGACGTCTCGAACCCCTACTCGGCCTCCGTCCTCCGGACCGGCGAGTCGGCGGTCTTCGCGGGCGTGAGGCAGGGAGGCGGCTTCCGGACGAACATCGGCGTCTTCAACCTCTCGGCAAAGGAGTGCGTCGTGGAGATGGAGGCGCTCGACGATTCCGGACACCGCGCCGGCACGAAGGCCGTCCTGACCGTCCCGGCGACGCGCTACGTCCAGGAGACGCTCGAGACCTACGTCACGAGCCTCGCCTCCGGCTCCGTCGTGATCACGAACGCCACACAGGGGTGCTCCGTCGGCGGCGTCGCCTACGTGATCGACAACGCGACGCAGGACCCCTTCTCCGTCCCGCTCCGCAAGAGGCCGTGACGCCTTCGCCGGCGGGCGCGCCGGGCGCGTCCGCCGGCCTCACATCGAGGCGTCGTGGACGATCCGCCACCCTGCGGGCGCCCTCACGAGGTTCAGGAGCGTGAGCCCCGTCGCCGCCGGCCGGTCGGTGTGCGAGATCGTCCAGCGCGCGACGACGCCGATCGCGTCGGGAGCGCCCTTCCGCGGCGCGGGAGCGGCGACGTCGACGGAGAGCACCTCGAAGGAGAGCGTCCCTCTCGCGTTCGAGTCCGGGTACCTCTTCCGGTAGCGCTCCAGCACCTCCGCGCGCCCCTTCGTCAGCCCGAACGCGGTGACGAAGAGCGCGTCCTCCGCGTAGACCGAGCAGAAGGCCTCGAGATCCCCCCGGTTCCACGCCGCCGCCTGCGTCTCGAGGAGCATCCGCGCCTCGGCGAAGACCGACGCCGGCGCCGGCACGCGGACGGCGCGCGCCGTCTCCACCGCGGCGGGAGCGGACGAGAGGACGGCCCCGACGAGCAGTATCCCGAGCTGTCTCATGGCGCCCATCCTAAGCGCCTGCCGCGCCGAAGGCGCTCCTCCTCTCCCGCCCCTCTCCCCGTCTCCGTCGTCAGCCCGCACGCCGAAGGCGTGCGCACAACGAAGGGAGGTGGGTGGGGGGAGAGGGGCGGGAGCCTCTCCAGGCCGGACGCCCGAGTCAGCCTCCGCGTCGAGGCTCGTCCACCGTGTTCAAATACAGGCCCGCGACGAACGAGGAGAGGCTGGGGGCGATCTCCACGAAGCACCCCTCCGGCGTCCCGTCCCAGCCCGGAAGCCCCTCGACCCAAGCGACGACCCGGCCTCGCCGCTCCGGGGCGAGGTCGACGTAGAGGACGGAGGTGCCGCCGTCGGCCGCGACGGGGAGGAGGCCGGGCCGGAGCCCCTTCAGCCGCCGTTCGACCTCGAGCTCGTGGAGGATCATCCCCGCCGAGGACCGTCCCGGGAGCGGGACGCGCGTCGCGTAGAGCGAGTAGAAGCAGAGCGGGAAGGGGCCCGCCTCCGTCGGCAGCTCGAACGTGTAGTCGAGCTTCCCTCCGTTCGCCGCGTCGAGGAAGTCGCGGAGCTCCGGCGTGAGCGGGGCGCCGACGGCGCCCTCGATCGCCGCGATCTCCTCCGCCGTCGGCGGGGTCTTCGGGGAGTCGACCTCGAGGTGGAGGAACCGGCGCGTCGGCATGCGCCGCCATTCTCTCCGCCCGGCCGGCCGCCGGCGAGAGGTCCCCTCAGCGCGCGCGCGGGAGCTGGACGACGAGCGTCCCGGCGCCGACGAGGAGGAGGCCGAGGAGCGGACCCGCACCGAGGCGTTCGTCGAGGACGAAGAGGGCGAGGAGCGCGACCTGCGGCAGCATGAGGCCGTTCACGACGCTCGACTCGACGGCCGTGAGCGTCCGGAGCGAGCGGTTCCAGAGCGTGAAGGCGAACGCGGTGTTGACGAGAGCGAGCCAGGCGACGACTGCGGCGGAGCGGAGGTCGAGAGCCGGAAGTCCCTCGAGCGCCGCTCCCGCCCCGAGGAGGACCGCCGACCCGACGGCGAGGCTCGCGAACGTGACCGCGAGCGGAGGAAGACCCGAGTCCCGGTTCGCGCTCCGGCCGAGGAGCGAGCCCCCCGCGTTCGCGGCGAGGGCGACGAGCGCCGCGGCGAGCCCGGCGAGGCTCGGGACGGCGAGGCCGCCCGGCCGGAAGAAGAGGACCGCGCCGGCTGCGGCGACGACGACCCCTCCCCACTGCCGCGGGGTCGGGGCCTCGCTCCGGGCGGCGGCGCTCACGAGCGCGACGAGCGCCGGCGTCATCGCGAGCAGGACGCTCACCGTCGCCGCCGGGAGGCGGGCGAGCGCCGCGAACTGCGCCCCCTGCGCGAGGGCGATGTAGACGAGCCCGAGGAGGGCGAGGAGACCGGCCGTCCGCGGTGGGACGCCGAGGAGGCGCCTTCGGCTCTCCGCCGGCCCGAGCGCGAACGGGGCGAGACAGACGACGGCGAGGCCGTAGCGAAGCCCCGCGAACGTCAGGGGCGGGAGCTTCGCGGCGAGGCCGACCTTGATGAGGACCCAGGACGTCGACCAGAGGAACGTCACGAAGACCGCGGCGGCGAGCGCCGCCCCGCGGCCCGGCGCCCGCCCGTCCGTCACGAGACGAAGCTCCAGCGGACGAGCTTCGCCGAGTAGAAGAGGAGGAGCAGCCCCGAGCCGGCGAGTCCGGCGGCCCTCAGGCGCGGCCTCCCGTCGAGGTGCGCCGCGAGGGCGAGCGTCACGGGGAAGACGGTCACCGTGTAGCGCGGGATCCCGGCGTCCGTCCCGGTGAGGACGGGCATGGCGACGAGGGCCGCCATCCAGGCGGCGTCGGACGGGCGGCCGGCGCGGAGCTGAAGCGCCGCGAGGACGAGGAGGAGGAGCGCGAGGGCGTACGGCACGAGGAGACCGGGATGCGCGAGGACCTCGCCCGAGGCGACCCGGCTCGTGAGCCTGCCGAAGAAGGCCGCGGGGCCCGACGCTCCGTCCGTGACCCGCTCCGGCCAGGCGGACATGACGCGGAAGAAGAGGCCCGGCTCGCCCTTCGCGAGGCCGATCCCGAAGACGTAGGAGAGGACGCCGAGGAGCGGCGCCGCCCCGAGGAGCGCCGTCGAGGCGAGCGTCAACGGCCGCCACCGTTCCTCCGCACGAGACTCCTCGAGCCACCACGCGACGGCGAGGCCGGCGCCGAGCGCCGCGGCGGGCGCGCGGCAGAGGCCCGCCAGGAAGCCCGCCGCGGCGGCGGCGGCGACGTTCCGGCCCCGGAGGAAGCGGAACGCGACGAGCGCGAGGAGGAGGAAGAGGGCGTCCCCGTAGGCCGACTGAAGAAAGAACGCCGACGGGTAGAGGAGGAGGAATGGGAGCGCCCGCCACGGGCGGGTGGGGACGCCCCTCCTCCGCGCCTCCTCGAGGTAGAGCGGGAGCGACAGGAGGAACGCCGCCCAGGAGACGAGGAGGAGGCTCCGGAAGACGCCGAGCCCCGTCGCGAGGTGGAGGGCCCGCGCGAGGTACGGGTAGAGCGGGAAGAACGCGTGCTCGGACTCGCGGCCGGGAGGGGGCGGCGCGTCGTAGCCGTCGCGCGCGATGGCCGCGTACCAGCCGGAGTCGAAACGGGCGTAGAAGGGCGCCTCCGCCGTGACCTCGGGCGACCAGGGCGAGGGAGCCGCTCCCGGCACGAGCCGGTGCATCGCGAAGCCCCACACGAGGAGGAGCGCGATCCACGCGGCGCCCGCGAGGACGGCACGACCGGACTCGGGGCTTCGCCACGGCCACGGGAAGCGATCGGGAGACACGAGCGCCGATCATGCCAGCCACGGGCCTCGCATGGCGCGCCCGGGCGGGAAGAGGACCCGTGGGACGCGGCCGGACCGCGTCCCACGGCGACGGTCAGAGCGTTCCCTGGGCGTAGCGGAGGTTCGCCAGGGCGACGAGGTAGTCCCTCTTCGCCCGGGCGAGGTTCCCCTCCGCCTGGCGGGCGTTCACGAGGGCGTCGTCGACCTCGAGCCGCGTCTTCACCCCGAACTCGAGCCCCTTCTCCGACATCTCGAGGAGCCGGCGGGCCTGCGCGACGTTGCCGGAAAGGGCCGTCACGATCTCGCCGGCGACCCTCGCCTGGTCGAGCGCCGTGCGGACCTCGACCCAGACCCCGTCCTTCGCTTTCGCGAGGTCCAGCTCGGCCCGCGTCAGGTCGCTCTTCGCCTGCACGACCCGGCCTCGCGTCGCGAGCCCGTCGAAGAACGGGAACGAGAAGTAGAGGCCGGTCCCCCACCTCTTGCCGTCGACCGAGACGCTCCCCGCCTCGAACCAGCCCCAGCCCGCGCTCGCTCTCAGGTCGAGCCGCGGCTTGTCGCCCGCGCTCCGGATCTTCACGAACTCGCGGTAGACCCCGACGTTGCGGACGAGGCCGCGGAGGTCGGGCCGCTTCTCGAGCGCCGACGCGACCGCCTCCTCGAACGGGGGGACGGCCTCGGTCGTCGCCTCGAGCGTCCCCTCGACGTCGATCGTCGCCTTCTCTTCGGCGAGGACGAGCCCGAGCCGGTCGAGGGCGAGGACGACGAGGTTCGAGGTCCGGATCACCTCGGGCCTCTGGTTGTCGAGGGCGACCCGGGCGGCGAGGACGTCGTAGTCGGTCGCCGTTCCCAGGCCCTGGCGCTTCTCGGCCTCGGCGAGCTGCTTCTCGCGCAGGGCGAGCGTCTCCTTCGCGATCTCCTCGAGCCGCCGGGCGAGGAGGACGTCGTAGAACGCCTCCGTCACGTCGCGCACGGCCGCCTGCCGGTAGTGGTCGAGCTGGTCCTCGGCGCCCGCGATCCCGTGCTTCGCCGCCCGGATCGCCGCGCCGACCTGGCCCCAGGAGTAGAGCGTCTGCGAGAGCGAGAGGCCGGCCGCCGGGGTCGTCTGGCCCGAGGGGAAGAGGCCTCCCGTCAGCGCGGCGTACGTCCCGTCCCAGGAGCGGGACCAGGAGGCCTCGGCCGAGAGCTGCGGCAGCGCCGCCGCCCGCTCCTCGACGTACTTGCCGCGGACCCAGTCCTGGTAGCTCCGCGCCTTCTCGACGTCGCGGTTCTTCTCCTGCGCGATCCGGATCGCCTCCTCGAGCGTGAGGACCCGCGACGCCGGCTCCGCCGCGGCGCCCTCCGCACGGCCCGGCGACGGGACGAGGAGGGCGAGGAGGAGAGCCGTCGCGCCGGCGGCGGCCTTCGAGGCCGTCTTGCCCGTATGGCCGTGCGCGTCCTGCTCGAGGGCGTTCGCCTTCGCCCACCGGCGGTGGAGGAAGAGGGCGAAGTCGTCGAAGAGCGCGTAGACGACCGGGACGACGAGAAGCGTCAGCACGGTGGAGGTGACGAGCCCGCCGATGACGGCGCGCCCGAGCGGCGCCCTCATCTCCGCCCCCTGGCCGAGGCCGAGGGCGAGCGGGAGCATGCCGAAGATCATCGCGAGCGTCGTCATGAGGATCGGCCGGAGGCGCGTCCGCCCTGCCGTGATGAGCGCCTCGCGGCGCTCCATGCCGTTCTTTCGGAGGACCTTCGTGTAGTCGACGAGGAGGATCGCGTTCTTCGTGACGAGCCCCATCAGGAGGATGAGGCCGATGAGCGACATGATGCTGAGCGTGTCCCGCGTCAGGGCGAGCATCCCCGCCATGCCGACGATCGAGAGCGGGAGCGAGAGCATGATCGAGAGCGGGTCGATGAACGACTCGAACTGCGCCGCGAGGATGAGGTAGACGAAGACGACGGCGAGGAGGAGCGCCTCGGCCATGTAGCCGAAGCTCTCCTCCATCCGCTCCGCCTCGCCCGGGAAGAAGACCTGGTAGCCCGGCGCCATGTCGATCTTCGCCGCGGCCTCCTTGATCTTCTGCGCCGCCGTGCCGAGAGGCAGGCCGTCGAGGTTCGCGGTGAGGAGGACCTCGCGCGAGAGGTCGCGCCGGGAGATCTCCGAGGGGGTCGTCGCCCGCTCGGCCTTCACGAGCTCGGAGAGCGGGACGAGCGCCGGGGCGCCGCCGCGGCCGCCGGGGACGGCGATGCGGAGGTCGCCGATCTGGCCGACGTCGCGCCGCATCTCGAGCGGGAGGCGGACGCGGACGTCGACCGCCTCGCCTTCCTCGTCTTCGTAGGTCGTGACGGCCTGCCCGCCGACGAGGGCGCCGACGGTACGGGCGATGGCGGGGGTCGAGAGTCCGGCGTCGGCGGCCCGCTCGCGGTCGACGACGAGGCGGTACTCCGGCAGGTCGAGCTCGAGCGTCGTCTCGACGTCGACGATGCCGGGAATGCCGTAGACGGCCTTCTTCAGCTCGGCAGCGTACTGCTTCAGGAGCGGGATCTCCTCGCCGCGGATCGAGACCATGACCGGCTTCTCGGCGAACTCGTCGCTCTGCATCTCGACCGACGGGATGATCCCGGCGATCCCCGAGATCCGCTTCCGCGCCTCGGCGGCGAGGTCCTTGGCGTGCTTCGACCTCTCCGACTTGTCGACGAGCTTCACGTAGACGCGGGCGTCGCGGACCGTCCCCATGTCGCCCGCACCGATGGACGCGTAGGTGTGCTGCACCTCGGGCATCTTCTTCAGCTCGGCGAGGACGGCCTCCATCCGGCCGCGCGTCTCCTCGAAGGAGGCGTCGGGGGCCGTCTTGAACTTGACCTGGAACTCGGCCTGGTCGGGGTTCGCGAGGAACTCGGTCTGGAGTGTCCCGAAGAGCCCGATTCCGGCGACGAAGGCGGCGGTCGCGAAGGCGAGGACCGCCTTCCTGTGGTCGAGCGCCCAGGCGATCAGCTCCTTGTAGCGGTCGGCCGTCCGGTCGAACCACTCGTTGAACCGGTCGAGCGCGCGCGCCACGGCGTGTCTCGTCCCGAGCCGCTCGACGTCCGGGTCGACCCAGCGCGAGGAGAGCATCGGGTCGAGGGTGAAGGAGACGAAGAGCGAGACGAGGACCGCGAAGGCGACCGTGATCCCGAACTGGAAGAAGAAGCGCCCCATGATCCCCTTCATGAAGGCGACCGGGACGAAGACGGCGACGATCGACATCGTCGTCGCGAGGACGGCGAGGCCGATCTCGGCCGTGCCGACCCGCGCCGCCGTCATGTGGTCCTGCCCCTCCTCGAGGTGTCTCACGATGTTCTCCCGGACGACGATCGCGTCGTCGATGAGGAGGCCGATCGCGAGGGAGAGGGCCATGAGCGTCATGACGTTCAGCGTCATCCCGAGGAAGTACATGACGATGAACGAGGAGATGACCGAGATCGGGAGCGTGAGGCCCGTGATGACCGTCGAGCGCCAGGAGTTCAGGAAGAGGAAGACGATGAGGACGGTCAGGATCGCGCCGATGATCAGCGTCGTCGTGACGTCGTGGACCGACTCCTTGATCATCACGGAGCCGTCCCTGACGAGCTGGATCTCGACCGACGGCGGGAGCTCGCCCCGGAGCTTCTCGACCTCCTTCGTGACCGCCTCGACGACGCCGACCGTGTTCGCCTTGCTCTGCTTGAAGACGTCGATCGCGACGGCCGGGACGCCGTTGACGAGGGCGAGCTTCCGCTGCTCCTCGACGGTGTCGCGCACCTCGGCGATCTCGCCGAGCGTGACGGGGACGCCGCCGCGGCTCGCGACGACCATCGAGCGGAAGCCGGGGACCTCCCTCGGCTTGCCGGAGACGCGGACGGGCATCTCCTGCCCGCCCCGGTCGAGGCGGCCGAGGGGGGTGTTCACGTTCTCGCCCGAGAGGCCGGCGACGACCTCGTCGACCCCGAGGCCGAGGGCGTCGAGGCGCGACGGGTCGAGGGCGACGGCGACCTCGCGGGCGCTCTCGCCGACGAGGTCGACCTTGCCGACGCCGGGGAGGTTCTCGATGCGGCGCTTGACCTTCCGGTCGACGAGCGTCGTCAGCTCGCGGGGCGTCATCTCCGTCGACCGGACGGCGAGCGAGACGATCGCCATGCCGCCGATGTCGAGCTTCTGGATGACGGGCTCCTGGATCCCCTGGGGAAGGTCGTTCCGGATCGCGGAGATCTTCGAGCGTGCGTCCTGGGCGGCGTCGTTGATCTTCACCTCGAGGTTGAACTCGACGATGACCGTCGAGAGCCCCTCGCGCGACGCCGAGTAGACGTGCTTGACGCCCGAGATCGGGTTCACGGCCTGCTCGAGCTTCTTCGTCACCTCGCGCTCGACCGTCTCGGGCGAGGCGCCGGGGTACTGGGTGATGACCGAGAGGACCGGGATCTCGATGTCGGGGAACATGTCGATCGCGAGGCGCCGGTAGGAGAAGACGCCGAGCGTGACGAGCGCGAGCATCAGGACCGTCGCGAAGACGGGCCGCTTGATCGAGAGGTCGGAGAGGAACACGGCTCAGGCCCCCTTGGAGAGCTGGACCCGGTCCCCCTCGCGGAGGTTGAAGCCGCCCCGGGTGACGACCTCCTGGCCGGCCGCGAGCCCGGTCACGACCTCGACGAGGTCGCCCGGCGCCGCCCCCGTCTCCACGGCGACGCGTTTGGCGGCGCCCCCCTCGACGACGAAGACCGCCGCCCGGCGCGTCACGGTGTCCCAGGAGACGAGCGCGGAGCGCGGGACGACGAGGACTCCGGGCCGGCGGCCCGTCACGACGCGCCCCTTCACGAAGAGGCCCGCCTTGAGCGCCTCGGAGGGATTCGGGACCTCGGTCTTCACCTTCACCGTCCGGCTCGCCTCGTCGGCGGCGGGGTTGATGAACGCGACCTTCCCCTCGAAGGTCCGCCCCGGGAGGGCGTCGCTCGTGAAGGCGAAGGGCTGTCCCACCTTCAGCGCGGCGATCCGGGCCGACGGCACGTTCGCCGTCAGCTCCAGGGTCCGGTTGTCGACGACGCGGAACATCGGCGCCGGGTTCCCCATGTTCTCGACGTAGTCCCCGACGTTCACGTTCCGGAGCGCGACGACGCCGTCGATCGGGGCCCGGATGACGGCCTTGCCGAGGCGCGTCTCGGCGAGGGCGAGCTGCGCCTTCGCGGCCTCCGCGGCGGCGCGGGCCGCCTCGTCCGCCGAGCGGGACTCGTCGAGCTGCTGCTGGGTCGCGAGGCCGGCGTCCTTCAGCTTCACCGTCCGGTCGAGCTCGCGGGCGGCGCGGCGGGCCCCCGCCTCGGCCTGGAGCCAGGTCGCCTTCGCGGCCTGCACCCCGGCCTCCGCCTCGCGCGTGTCGAGGCGGGCGAGGGCCGTCCCGGCCTTGACGCGGACCCACTGCGTCACGAAGACCTCGGCGACGGTGCCGGAGTACTCGCTCTTCACGTCGGCCTCGCTGCGGGCCGTCAGCGTGCCGACGACCTCGACGGACTCTTCGAGCTCGGAGGTCGCGGCCTTCGCCGTCTCGACGGCGACGGGAGGACGGCTGCCGGCCTCCCCGCCTCCGGCGGTGTTGCCGCACCCGGCGGCGGCGAGGGCGAGGAGAAGGGCTGCGGACAGGGCTGCGGTCGTGCGGCTCATCGAACGGACTCCTGCTTGTCGGCGACGGGTGCGGCGAGGCCCTCGAAGACGAGGTCGAGCGTCCGGCGGAGGCCGTCCTGCCCGAGCCCGAGCTCCGGGTGCGCGAGGGTGAGGTCCATGTTGAAGGAGAGGACCCCCATGAGGGCGAGGGTGACGTCCACGCGGTCGGCGGGACGGAGGTCGCCGGCGGCGATCCCCTCCGCGACGATCTCGGCGATGACGGTCTTCAGCTTCTCGTGAAAGACCTCGAAGTCGAACGGGGGAGCGCCCTGGGCGGGACCCCAGAAGACGGCGTTCATCATCCGGACCTCGGCCTTCCGCGTCTCGAAGACCTTGAAGATGCCGAGGAGGAACGACTGGAGCTTCTCGCGGGCGGTGCCCTCGCCGATCCGGGTCGCGGCGATCGACTCGTCCGCGATCCTCTCGAGGTCCTGGAGGATCGCGAGGTAGATCCCCTCCTTGCTCTCGAAGTGATAGTAGAGGGCCGGCTTCGTCACCCCGGCCATCTCGACGATCTCTCGCACGGAGGTCGCCGCATATCCGCGGTTCGTGAAAAGCAGGATCGCTGCATCCATAAGTCGCTTACGGACAGAGCTTTCGCCGGTTTCATCAAACATTGGATCGCTTCTCCCGGCCGGCCGCCTCTCGTTCTTACGAGGAGCTACCGACCGGTAGGTAATCTGAGCTTCGAGAGGCCCGCAGTCAAGGGCGGGCCCTGAGAAAATTCTGCGAGCCGACGGGATCAGCCCTTGGGCGCCACCCTGCCGAGCTTGTCGCCAACACCGAGGACGACCCAGATCGCTCCGTCCCGCCCGGCCGCCACGGCGACCGGGGCGTCCGGGAGGGGCGTCCAGGAGACCTTCCCCGTCGCCGGGTCGAGGCGGCCGAGCCGTTTCGAGGTCGGCGCCCCGAACCAGACTCCTCCGTCCGGCGCGACGGCGATACCGGCCGGGGCATTCTCGACGGCGAACTCCTCGAGCGCCCCCTGCGCCGAGACGCGGGCGAGCCGGCGCACGTTCGGAAGGGCCGCCCAAACGCTCCCGTCCGGGGCGACGGCGACGGCGTCGGGTTGACCGTTCGACGTCGCGAGCGGCCAGGCCGTGATCGCCCCGTCGAGGGTGACGCGGACGACCCGGTTGCCCCGGCGTTCGACGACCCACGCGGCGCCGTCGCGACCGACCGCGATCCCGGTCGGCTCGCTCGCCTCCGGGAGCGCGAACTCGCGGACCGCCCCGTCCGCGCCGCGGCGCCCGACTCGCCCCTCGGCCGGAAGCGTGAACCACGCGGTCCCGTCGGCCGCCACGGCGAGCCCCGTCGGCTCCCCTCCCGCCCTGCCGAGCGGAACCTCGGTGAAGCCGCCGTCCGGCGCGACGCGGCCGAGCCGCTCGCCGGCGAGGTCGGCGCCCCAGGCGCTGCCGTCCGGCAGGACGGCGACGGCCAGCGGCTGTGTGCCGCGGGAGGGGAACGGGAAGAGCGCGACCTCGCCGGACGGGCTCACGCGGCCGAGGGCGCCGGAGAACTGCGCCGAGAACCAGACGGTCCCGTCGGCGGCGACGGCGATCCCCGCCGCGCCGGTTCCCTGCGGGAGGCTCACCACGTCCAGTGAATGCGCGACGGCCGGCGCGAGAACGAGCGCGAGCGCGGGAAGGAGCCGGCGAAGGACGAGCCTCATCTTGAACCGCCCCGGGCGCCGCGTTCCGGGCGCCCGAACGGCCGAGGATAGCTCCGGGAGCGTGAAGACCGCACGAAAGAACGTCCACTCCCCGCGCCCGGGGACGCAGCCGGCGGCGGGATCAGCGTCCGAGCGCCGACGGGAGCTTCTTCGCCGCCTTCTCGGCGGCGTCCCGGGCCCCCCGAAGCTCCGCGGACTCCCCGTCCTCCCCCTCGTTCCGCCGGAAGCTCGTCGTCCCGGTCACGGACAGCGGCTTCCTCTCTTTCCCGCTCGCCGCGTCGACGAGCCGGACGGTCGCCGGGCACTCCACCCGGACGTTCTCGACGACGCGCTGGACGCGGTACCCCTCCGGCGTCGTGTCGCTGTAGAACATCCGGCTGACGTCGACGCGGCAGGGCGAGAGGGAGACGGCGGCCCAGTGCTCCCCGGGCCACTCGGCGCGGAAGGCCTTCGCCCTCTCCCCCTCGGGTTCCCCGACGAGCTCCCCGAGCGTCGCCCCGGCGAGCCGGGCGTCGGAGAACGAGAGCTTGTCGCGGTCGGAGAGCTCCGACTCGAGGCGCGCGACGAAGGCGGAGAGCTCCTCGTCGGAGCCGTCCGCCTCGACGAGGACGACGCGCGGCTTCGGCGCCTCGGCGGCGGAGAGGCCCGCCGCGGAGAGGACGAACGGGAGGGCGAGCGTCGGGAGGAGCGTGCCGAAGCGCGTCATGGCGGGAGAGTAGCGCGGAGCGGGCCTCCCGCTATCCTCCGCGCGTGCCGCGGACCGTCCTCCTCCTCGCCTTCTTCCTCGTCGGCCCGGCCGCGCCCGCGGAGGAGGAGACCCCCGCCCCGAAGCCGGTGAAGGCCGAGGTCGCCGTCGTCGCCTCCCGTGCCGGCACGGGATCGGAGGCCGCCTCGGCCGCCGTCCTGACCCGGGAGGAGATCGCCCGCCTCCCCGCGCGGTCCCTCGCCGAGCTCCTCCGGTTCCTCCCGGCCGTGGACGTCCGTCGGCGGGGGCCCGGCGGGGTGCAGGCCGACGTCGCGCTCCGGGGGGCGGACTACAACGGCACCCTCGTCCTCGTCGACGGCGAGCCGGTCAACGACCCGCAAACGAACCACCACGCGCTCGACCTCGACGTCCCCGCCGACGCCATCGAGCGGATCGAGGTCCTCTACGGCGCCGCCTCCGCGCTCTACGGCTCCGAGGCGGTCGGCGGCGTCGTGAACGTCGTGACGCGGGGCGCGGAGCTCGGCGCCTCGCGCGCGCGGCTCACGGGGCGCTGGCTCCGCGGCTCGTTCTCCCTCGACGAGGGAGGGGTCGGCGTCGCGGCGCGCCTCACGGACTCCGTCGCCGTCTCCGTCGACGGCGAACGGTCGGAGTCGAGCGGCTTCCGCGACGACCGGGAGCACTCGACGAAGTCCGTCCGCGCCACCGTCCGCGTCGAGACGCCCCTCGGCCCGGTGACGCTCGCGGGAGGCGGCGCGAGCCGCGCCTTCGGCGCCTTCGGCTTCTACGGCACCCGTTTCCCGAACCAGAAGGAGCAGACCCTCACGCGCACGCTCCGCCTCTCCGGGGAGCTCGACCTCGGCCGGGGTTGGTCGCTCGCCCCGTCTGCCTCGGTGCGCGAGCACCGCGACGACTTCGTCCTCGAGCGTTCCGACCCGGCGTTCTACCGGAACCTCCACGAGACGGAGAGGAGCTCCCTCCGGCTCGTCGCCCGCCGCCCGCTCCTCGGCGGGACGCTCGCCGCCGGCGCGGAGGCCGGGCGCGACACGATCGACTCGACGAGCCTCGGGGCGCGAGAGAGGTCGCGCAGCGCCGCCTTCGTCGAGCTCGGCCGGCCGTTCTCGACGGCGGCGCCCTCGAGAGGGGGCTTCCGGGCCGGGGCCCGCGTCGACCGCCACGAGGGATTCGGGACGCGCCTCTCGCCCCAGCTCGGCGCATGGGTCGCCCTCGGCCGGGGGCTCCGCGCCCGCGCCTCCGCCGGGACCGCATTCCGCGTCCCCACCTTCACCGAGCTCCACTACGTCGACCCGCAGACGGTCGGGAACCCCGATCTGCGGCCCGAGAGGTCGAGGAGCGTCGAGGCGGGCCTCGCCTGGGAGGCGGGCCCCGCGACGGTCGACGCCGTCGTCTTCCACCGCAGGGGGACCGACCTCGTCGACTTCGTCCGCTCCTCGCGCGAGGAGCCGTACCGCGCCACGAACCTCCGCACCGTCGACACGCTCGGCCTCGAGGCGAGCGTCTCGCTCGACCCGTCCCGGGTCGCGCTCGGTCCGCTCGAGCGCCTGGAGCTGAGGGCCGCGTTCGTCTCGGCCGACCTGGCGGCGCTTCGCGCCGAGGCCGGCGCGACGGAGGGGCGCTACCTCCTCGACCCGCTCCGCGTCCGGTGGGACCTCCTCGCCGCGGCGCGTCTGCCGCTCGGCCTCGCGGCCTCGGCGCGCCTCTCCTACTCCGACCGCCCCTCGTACCCCGACGGGGTCCTCCTCCTCGACGCCCGCGTCGGGCGCCGCCTCCTCGAGGGGGACCTCCTCGAGGCCTGGGTCGAGGGCGAGAACCTCGGGGCCGTCCGCTACGAGGAGGTGCCGGGAGTCCCTCTCCCGGGCAGGACCCTCGCCGCGGGCCTTCGCCTCGCCTGGTGAGCCGGAGGGTAAACTCCGAGCGAGCGAGGGCGCGCCGCTTCGATGCACAAGATCCTTCTCGTAGACGACATGAGGAGCTTCCTCGACCTCGAGGCGACGTTCCTCGCGCGCGCCGAGGTCCGGATCCTGACGGCGTCGACGGGACTCGAGGGGATTCGCGTCGCCCGCGCGGAGCGGCCCGACCTCGTCGTCCTCGACATCGAGATGCCCGAGATGAACGGCATCCAGGCCTGCCGGATCCTGAGGTCCGATCCCGTCACCGCGCGGATCCCGGTCATCGTCCTGACCTCGATGCAGATGGAGGACGAGGCGCGGAGGGCGGGAGCGAGCCACTTCCTCAGGAAGCCGATCGACGAGCCGACGTTCCTCGCCGAGGTGAAGCGGTTCCTGCCGATCGTCGAACGGGCCGAGACCCGCGTCCCCGTCGACCTCCCGGTGACGATCCGGCGCGACGGCGAGAGGCAGGAGGCGCGCCTCGTGAACCTCTCGCGGACGGGCTTCTTCGTCGCGACGGAGAAGCGCCATCCGATCGGGACCCGCCTCGAGGTGACGTTCTCGCTGCCGGACGACCCGTCCGGCCGTCCCGTCACCGGCGAGGCCCTCGTCGTCCGGCTCGCCGACGACCCGACCGGCTTCGGCTGCCGTTTCCGGCAGGTCGCCTCGGGCGTGAAAGTCGTCGTCGAGGGCTGGGTCGAGCGCGTCGCCGCAGGCTGCTGAGCGGGCTCAGCGGCTCCCGGAGCCGAGGTCGACGAGGCGGATCCCCATCTTCTCGGCGTAGTCGTGGATCCGCGGCTCGCGGTAGAACTCCGAGAAGTAGATCCCGACGAGGCCGGCGTTCCCGATCAGCTTGAAGCAGCTCCAGCAGGGCGACGCCGTCGTGTAGATCTCGCCCCCCTCGATCCTCACGCCGTTCATCGCCGCCTGGAGGATCGCGTTCGCCTCGGCGTGAACCGTGGCGATGCAGTGGCCGTCCTCCATCAGGCAGCCCGCCTCGTCGCAGTGCGGCAGGCCCCTCAGCGAGCCGTTGTAGCCCGTGGAGAGGATCCGTCGGTCGCGGACGACGACCGCGCCGACGTGCTTGCGGGGGCAGGTCGAACGGGTCGCCACCTCGGCCGCGATGTTCATGAAGTACCGGTGCCAGTCGACGCGTTCGGTCATGCGCCCGATTATCCGTGCGGCCGTTCCCCCCTGCTGCGTCGCGGCGGCCCCGTGTACGATTCCCGGCATGTCCGACAGGACCGTCGTCGTCACCGGCCTCGGGGCCGTCAGCTCTCTCGGGAACGACCTCGCCTCCACCTGGACCGGCCTCGTCGCAGGCCGGAGCGGGATCGGCCCCATCACCCTCTTCGACGCGAGCGGCTTCCGGACGAGGCTTGCCGCAGAGGTGACAGCCCTTCCCGACCCCGGCGTCTCGCCACGCCTCCGGCGCCGGCTCTCCCGGACGGACGTCATCGGCCTGACGGCCGCGCGCGAGGCGCTCGCCGACTCCGGCCTCGACCTCGACCGGGAGGACCTCGGCCGGATCGCCGTCGTCCTCGGCGGGGGCGTCTCCGGACTCCTGGACAGCGAGGAGTACTTCCGCGACCTCCTCGCGAAGGGACCGCGCGGGGCCCGCCCGACCCGGATCCTGAACCACCCCCCCGACCAGACGACCGACCGGATCGCCGAGCTCTGGGGCTTCCGCGGCCCCCGCGCGACGATCACGACCGCCTGCTCCTCCTCGTCGACGTCGCTCGGCTACGCGGCGGACCTGATCCGCGCGGGGATCGCCGACGTCGTCGTCACGGGAGGCGCCGACAGCTTCGCCCGGCTCACGCACGGCGGCTTCAACTCGCTCCGCGCCTGCGACCCCGAGCCGTGCCGCCCCTTCGACCGGAACCGGAAGGGGCTCACGATCGGCGAAGCGTCGGGGATCCTCGTCTTCGAGGAGGAGGGGCGGGCCCGCCGCCGCGGCGCGACGATCCGCGCCCGCTTCCTCGGCTACGGGATCACGAGCGACGCCCACCACATGACGCAGCCCGAGCCCTCGGGCGAGGCGGGCGCGCGGACGATCCGCGCCTGCCTCCGCTCGGCGCGCCTCGACCCCTCGGCCGTCGACTACGTGAACGCGCACGGTACCGCGACCGTCCAGAACGACCCGGCCGAGACGCTATCGGTCAAGCTCGCGCTCGGCGAGCGGGCCCGCGCGATCTGCGTCTCCTCGAACAAGTCGATGCTCGGGCACTGCCTCTGCTCGGCCGGGGCGATCGAGGCGGTCGCGACCGTCCGGACGATCGAGACGGGGGTCGTTCCTCCCACGATCCACTACGTCGAGCCGGACCCGGAGTGCGACCTCGACGTCGTCCCGAACACGGCGCGGGAGTACCCGGTCCGCGTCGCCCTCTCGAACTCCTTCGCCTTCGGCGGCAACTCGACCGTCGTCGCGTTCGGAAGGGCCTGAGGAGGGCGCCGTGAGAGAGCTCCTCGTCACCGGCGCCGCCGCCGTCACCGCCCTCGGGCGCGACCTCGAGACGACCGCCGCCCGCCTCGCCGCCGGCGAGAGCGCCGTCGCCCAGGTCCCCGTCTCCGAGGCGGGCGAGCGGAAGGGGCCCGCCTACGCCGCCCGCATCGGCTCCTTCACGACGGAGCCCGAGATGCCGCGGGCGAAGGCCCGCCGTCTCGACCGCGCGAGCCAGTACGCCGTCGTCGCCGTCACCCGCTGCGTCGCCGAGGCCGGCTGGGTCATGGCCGGCAACGAGGAGGAGACCGGCATCCTCCTCGGCACCGGCTCCGCCGGGGCCGGGCCGCTCGTCGACTTCGAGCGGCAGATGGCCGTCGAGTCCCCCGAGACGGCCTCGCCGTTCCTCTTCCCCTACACCGTCGCGAACGCCCCCGCCTCCGTCGCCGCGATCGAGCTGAAGATCAAGGGACCGAACGTCACGATCACGCAGAAGGACCCGGCCGGCCTGAACGCCCTCTTCTACGCGCGCTTCCTACTCGAGGACGGGCGGGCGAAGGCGATCGTCGCGGGAGCCGTCGACGAGTGGAACCTGACCTACCACCTCTCGTACGAGCGGCTCGGCGTCCTCGCGACCGCCACCCGGGCGGGCTACGCGATGACAGAAGGATGCTCCGTCGTCTTCCTCGAGACCGCGGAGTCGGCCCGCGCGCGCGGCGCCCGCCCCTGGGCCCGCCTCGCCGGCGCCGCCTCGTCCGGGGCGCCCGTCTCGCCGCAGAGGCGCCGCGCCCGGCCCGGCGACGTCGCGGCGACTCTCCGCGCCGCCCTCGCCGACGCGGGAGTCGAGTCCGCGCGCGTCGGGCTCGTCCACGCCTCCGCGAACGGCGTCCCGTGGATCGACGCGGCCGAGGAGGCCGCGCTCGCCGACGTCTTCGGCACGGCGCCGCGCGTCGAACGCGTCAAGCTCCAGGCGGGCGAGAACCCCTGCTCCGGCGCCCTCCAGCTCGCCCTCGCCGCCCGCGCCCTCCGCGACGACCCCTCGCTCGGCGCCGTCGTCGTGAACTCCCTCGGCGCCGGCGGCAACCAGATCGCCGCCGTCTTCACCGCGCCGTGACCAGCGCCGCCCCGCGCCCCTTCCGCGTCGAGCTCGACGTCCGGTTCCCCGAGGTCGACGCCTACCGCGTCGTCTGGCACGGGAACTACGTCCTCTACTGCGAGGCCGCCCGCAACGCGCTCTGCGCCGCCGCCGGCCTCACGCCGGCGCAGGCGCTCGCGTGCGGCTGGCGCGTGCCGATCACCCGCTTCGACGTGAAGGTCCGCCGTCCCGCGCGGCTCGACGACCGCCTCGAGGTCTCCTGCACGCTTCGCCCGCCCGAGACGGCGAAGCTCGAGATGGACTACGAGGTCCGCCGCCTCCCGGACCGGCTCCTCCTCGCGACGGCCTTCACGCAGCAGGTCGTCCTCAGCCCGGCCGACGAGCTCCTCCTCACGTTCCCGAAGCTCGTGAAGGAGCTCGTCGGGCGGATCCTCGCGTACCAGCGCGGCGAGAGGGAGCTGACGGGAGAGGGGATCCCGCTCGAGTAGCGCGTTCGGACACGAAACCCTTCCCGGACACGAAAACCTTCCCCTGCGCTCCTGCGGCACGTACTCTCCGCGCCATTCGCCCGGACGCCGTACGCCGGCGGGGAGGGACCTCCCCGCCGGCATCGCCGCAAGGAGGCCGCGTGAACCGAATCCCCGTCCCGAGACGCATCGCCCGAGCCGGCAGCCTGCCGACCGCTCTCCTCGCTCTCCTCCCGGCACCCGCGCCGGCCGCCGGGCCCTGGACGCCCGTCGGCCCGCCCGGAGGCGCGGCCTACGGCCTCGCCGTCGACCCGAAGGACGCAAACGTCCTCTATGCCGGGACGTTCGGCGGCGGCGTCTGGAAGTCCGCGGACGGCGGGAGCTCATGGGCCCGCCTCGCGGGCCTCCCCGCGGAGGAGACGGTGAACGCCGTCGCGGTCCACCCGGCCGCCTCCCGCACCCTCCTCGCGGCGGGCTACACAGGCCTCTGGCGCTCGACGGACTCCGGGGCGACCTGGACGAAGGTCCTCGACCAGAAGGTGCAGCAGCCGGCGATGACCGGCATCGCCTTCGACCCGGCGACACCGGCGACCGTCTGGGCGAGCGCCGACAACGACGGCTTCCCGACGGGCGTCTTCAAGTCGACCGACGCCGGCGCGACCTGGAAGCCGGCGAACGTGGGCATCAACCCGAACTCCCGCGTGAGGGGCGTCGCCGTCGCGCGGGACGGGAAGGCAGTCTTCGCGGCCTCAGAGGACGGCGTCTACGTCTCCACGGACGGCGGAGCGACCTGGACGAGCGCCCTCCCCGGGAAGGCCGCCCACTCCGTCGCCACGGGAGACGGCCTCGTCCTCGCGGGAACGAACGGCGACGGGGTCCTTCGCTCGACGGACGGCGGGAAGAGCTGGGAAGAGACGACGACCGACGCGAAGTGGATCGGGAACACCGTCTACGCGCTCCTCGCCTCGACCGCGACGCCCGGCCTCTGCTTCGCGAGCATGCCGAACCGCGTCCTGCGCTCGGTCGACGGCGGCGCCACCTGGAAGACCTTCTCCCGCGGTTTCAACTGGGTGAACTTCCGCGCCCTCGCCCTCGACGAAAAGACGGGGACCGTCTGGGCAGGGAGCGGCCGGGACGGCGTCGTGAAGACGACCGACGGCGGCGCGACCTGGACGAAGGGCGCGGGCTTCCTCTCGCTCGAGGTGACGACGGTCCTCGTCGATCCCTCCTCCCCGAAGCGGCTCCTCGTCGGGACGACACAGGGGGGCGTCCACCTCTCGGGGGACGGCGGCGCCTCCTGGTCGCTCTCGAACGAGGGGCTGAACAACCGCGCGGTCCTCTCGCTCGCGGCCGACCCCGCCGCGAAGGGGACGTTCCTCGCCGGGACGCGGAAGGGAGCCTACCTCTCGACCGACGGCGGGGCGACCTGGACGCACGTCCTGAAGGGAGGCTGCGAGCCGGAGGTCCAGCACCTCCGCTATGCCCCGTCCGACCCGAAGCGGGTCTACGCGCACAGCGGGCGCGACTTCTGCCAGGTCGCGCGGAGCGACGACGGCGGCCTGACGTGGCGCGACCTGAAGGCTCCGCGGGACGCGAGCACGATGCTGGGCTACTTCGCCTTCCACGTCGACGCCGCGAACGCCGACCGGCTCCTCTACTCCGACGACCGCCACCTCTACCGCTCCACGGACGGCGGGGCGACCTGGAGCGAAGCCTCCGGGATCCCGCCGACGACGCGCATCCAGGCCGTGACCTCCGGATCCGGGGCGGACGAACGCCTCGCCGCGACGAACAAGGGAATCTACCGCTCGGCCGACGGCGGCACGACGTGGACGGCCTCTCCCGGCACGGAGAAGTGGAACGTTCGACGACTCCTCCTCGAGCCCTCCTCGGGGGCGCTCTACGCCGGGGCGTGGAAGGAGGGAGTCCTCCGCTCGACGGACGGCGGGAAGAGCTGGAGGCCGGTCGGCGGCGCGCCGCCGCATCCCGACGTCGTCGCCCTCGCCCTCGAGTCGCCCGCGAGCCTCCTCGTCGGTCTCGACGGGAACGGCGTCTGGCGCCTCGACCTCGCCGCGGCAGCCGCGGCGCCCGCCGCGCTGCCGAAGGCCGCGCCGGCGCCGAAGGCGCCGGCGCGGAAGAAGTAGAGGCCGCTCCCGCGCGCAGCGGGCGGCTCGCGAAAGGCCGCGCGGACGGCGAGACTTCCTCGTCGGTCCGCGCGGCCGGCCCGCCCCTACTTCAGCTTCTCCGTCCCCGCGAACTCCCTCTCCGGCCTCAGCTCGTGGAGGACGGCCGCGTCCTCCGTCGTCGTCGTCTCCGTCACCATCCGCGCGACGAGCGCGCCGACGCCGGGTCCGAGCATGTAGCCCTGCCCGCACATCCCGACGGCGTCGACGTAGCCGGCGAGCGCCGGGCTCTTCCCGACGACGGGCGAGCCGTCGGGCGTCATCGGGTAGAGGCCGCGCCAGGTGCGGCGGACCTTGAGGTTCGCGAGCTTCGGCATCAGCTTCACCATCCGCCTCGCGATCATCGGCAGGAACTCCGACGTCTCGCGCCGGTCGCTCCCGATGAGCGGCGGGTCGGGCGTGATGCAGAAGATCACCTGCCCCGCGTGCGACTGGTAGAAGTAGTAGTTCGCCGCGCCCGGCGTCCGCCGGATGTCGACGACCATCGGCCCGAGGAACGGCTGCGCCGGCTCGGTGATGCCGGCCTCGTGGCAGTCGGGGTTCACGGGGACGTCGAGGCCGCCCGCCTGCGCGAGGGAACGCGCCCACGGCCCGGCCGCGTTGACGACGCAGGCCGTCGCGTAGCCCCCCTTGTCGGTCCTCACGCCGACGACCGTCCCCTTACGCCGCATGATCCCGGTGACCCGCTCGTTGAAGCGGCACTCGACGCCGAGCTGGGCCGCGCGCCGGTGGAAGGCGCAGGCCGAGAGCATCGGCGAGGCCGAGCCGTCGCCCGGCGAGAACGTTCCCCCGACGAGCCCCTCCGGGTCGAGGCCGGGAGCGAGCTTCCGGAGGTCGTCCGACCCGTACCAGTCGATGTCGAGCCCGGCCTTCTTCTGGACGACGAGGAGCTCCTTCAGCGTCGTCGCCTCCTCGGACCGGTAGGCGACGAACATGTAGCCGCCCTGCTTCCACTCGATGTCGAAGCCGTGCTGCTCCTTCCACGTGGAGAAGGTCTTCAGCGAGTCGAGGCAGAGGCGGATCTTCGCGGGGGAGGAGTGCGTCGCACGCAGGCCCCCGATCGCGGCCTTGTTGCTCCCCTGGCCGGGCGAGGCGAACTGGTCGAGGCAGAGGACCGAGAGCCCCTTCTCGGCGAGGGACATGGCCGTGGGCATGCCGACGCTCCCGGCGCCGACGACGACGACGTCGTAGACGGAGGTGGCCATCAGACGCCTCCCACCAGAGGGCCGACCGACGTGGGCACGGCGTCCTTCGCCGGGCCCTCGCCCGTGACGACCCCCGCGAAGGCGCCGAGCGGCACCTCCATGAAGACGGGCCGCTGCGTCAGCGGCGTCACCTGCGGCATCGGGACCCCTTCCTCGCGGAAGATCCGCGCGACGAGCGCCGGGCAGGTCTTCCCTCCGCAGGCGCCCATCCCGGCGCGCGTCAGCGCCTTCAGGTGGTTCAGGTCGCGGACCCCCTCGCGGATGTGCCGGCGGATCTCCCCCGCCGTCACCCTCTCGCAGCGGCAGACGACGTCGTCGTCGTCGATCCGCGCGACGTTCTCCTCCATCGCCTCCGTCACCCACGGCTCCTGGACCTGGATGCCGGCGATCCGCTTGGCGATCTCGGCGGGCGCCCGCACCTTCACGAGGAGGGCGTGGTCGGCGAACTTCGGCGCGCGGACCTTCGCGACCGGGACGTGCCCGAGCACCTTCCCGAGCGTGTCCAGGACCGTCACCATGTCGCCTTCCCTGATCGTCGTCTTCGGGAACTCGAACGGGATCGAGACGAGGACGCCGTCGGCGTCCTTCTTCCGGTAGTCGACGAGCGTCACGGCGAGGCCGGGGCAGACGGCGACGCACTGCTCGCAGGCGATGCAGGCGCTCTCGTCGAACGTCGGGACGCCGAGGATGTCGTCCCCCTCGATCTTGATGGCCCCCTTCGGGCAGATCGACGTGCACGGGTTGCACGGGATCTCCTGGGAGCAGTGGAAGATCGGGAAGACGCCCGCCTCGTGCGCGGGGATCTCCTCGGTGATGACGGCGCCGGGGCGCGACTTCAGGATCTCCGCCGTCCGGTGCCACTCGGGCGGCACCTCGCCGACGTCGCGCCCGAGCATCCGCGCGATCTCCGTACCGCGGATCTTCCCCGTGAACATCGCGGCGCTCGCCTCGGCGATCTCTTCCGCGTCCCCGGCCGCCAGGACGGGTAGGCCGAACTCTTTCGCCTTGCGGAGGAACTCGTCGACCGGGTCGAGGCCGACCGCGACGAGGAGCGTGTCGCACGCGAAGGTCTTCTCCGTCCCGGGGACGACCTTCCAGGCGGTGTCGAGCTTCGCGATCGTGACGCTCTCGACCTCCTCCTTCCCGTTCGCCGAGACGATCGTGTGACGGAGGTGGATCGGGACCCCCATCCTCACGAGCTTGTCCTTGTGGACCTTGTAGCCGCCGCACTCGTCGAGCGCCTCGCAGAGGCCGACGACCTGGATGCCGGCCTGGAGCGCGTGGTAGGCGCCGATGAGGCCGACGTTCCCGCCGCCGACGACGAAGAGCCGCTCGGAGGGCCTCACGAGGTCGCGGTTGACGAGCGTCTGGAAGGCGCCCGCGCCGTAGACGCCGGGGAGCGTGTTCCCCCTGAAGACGAGCGACTTCTCGCGCGCGCCGGTCGCCACGAGGAGCACCTGCGGCCGCACGAGGAAGTAGTGCCCGCCGCGGAGGACGCCGACCTTCCGGTCGGAGAAGACGGCGAGGGCCGTCGTCTCGGTCCAGAGGCGGACGTTCTTGTACTGCCTCACCTCGGCCTCGAGCTTCTTCCCGATGTCCATGCCGCGCGTCCCCGCGTGGCACGCCTCGATCGAACCGAAGAACTTGTGCGTCTGGAGGACGAGCTTGCCGCCGAGGGCGGCCTTGTCGTCGACGAGGACGACGTTGACGCCCGCCTTCCCGAGCTCGATCGCGGCCGCCAGGCCGGCCGGCCCGCCGCCGAGGACGAGGCACTCCGTCTCGATCGTCTCGACGTCGTGGAAGCGCAGGTCGCCCGAGGCGTCGAGGAGGGAGGCCTTGCCGTCGAGCGGCTCGACCTTCATCCCCTCGGTGACCGGCACCATGCACGACTTGACGGAGAGGCCGTTCGCGACGACCGAGCACTGCGCGCACTGGCCGTTCGCGCAGAAGATCCCCTGCGGCGAGCCGTCCTTGTGGTGGTGGCCGAAGACGCGGACGCCGTTCGCGAAGAGGGCCGAGGCGATCGTCTCCCCGGGCCGCGCCTTCAGCGCCTCGCCCTTCCACGTGAACGGCACGACCGCCCCGCCCGGGATCGCGAGGATCGGGTGCTCCTGGATCCTGTAGTCCGACATGCGGCTCCTCGTCCCGCTCGCCGGCGCCGCGGAGCCGCGGTCGTTCGGGGCGGGTTCGGACGCGCCCCGGAAGGGGCGGCCCAACAGGCGAGGATAAGGAGGACGGGGCTCCCCGTCCAGCGGGCGAGGACGAACGTCGGTGCCCGTCCCGGGCCCCGGCTCGCGGGCCTCCCGGTGCGCACTCGGCCCGTCATACTGCGACGGCGTGCCATCCGCCCCACGAATCTGGAGGTCCCCATGAGAACACCATCCGCCCCGGTCCGCCGCCTTCTCGTCGCCGTCCTCCTCGCGGCGTTCCCGGTCCTTCTCGGCGCCGAGGAGCCGAAGAAGCACGAGACGCCCCCGACTCCCGCTCCCGCCCCGCCCGGGTCGGGGGCCGCGGCCTTCGAGAAGCTGAAGGCGCTCGCCGGAGACTGGGTCGAGGTGGAGCCGAAATTGGGGCCGGCGGGACACGTCGCCGAGAGCTACCGCCTCACCGGCGCCGGCTCGGCGCTCGTCTCGACGCTCGCCGGCGGGACGCCGCACGAGATGGTCTCCGTCTACCACCGTGACGGGAACGACCTCGTGATGACGCACTACTGCGCGGCGCAGAACCAGCCGCGCATGCGGGCGAAGACGGCGACGGGAAACGTCGTCGCGATGGAGTACGACGGCGGCACGAACGTCGACCCCGCGAAGGACATGCACATCCATGCCGTGAGGATCGAGCTCCTCGGCCCCGACGAGATGCGCGAGACCTGGATCGGCTGGAAGGGCGGCAAGCCCGAGGAGCCGCCGCTCGTCCTCCACCTGAAGCGGAAGAAGGGCTGACCGGGGCGCCTTCCCGCGCCCGGCAGCGCAGAGCGGCCCGCGTTCCCGCGGGCCGCTGCTCCCTCCGGCCTCAGGCCGCGAGCGCCCTCTTGCGGTCGCGGAGCGCCACGCCGCAGACGACGAGGAAGACGACCTCGACGAGCGCGATGAGGACCATCCACTTCACGATCGGCGAGTCGCCCATGCCGTAGGAGTGCATCCCGACGTTCAGGACGTAGTTCACGCCGAGGTACGTCATCAGGATCGTCTGGAACGCGAGGATGCTCAGGACGGCCGCGCCGAACGTCCCGATCACCTTGTCCACCTTCAGGTGGAGGATCGCCATGTAGGCGAGGAAGGCGACGAGCGACCAGACCTCCTTCGGGTCCCAGCCCCAGTAGCGGCCCCACGACGAGGCGGCCCAGACGGAACCGGTCAGGATCCCCGCGAGGAGGAAGATCGAGCCGACGTGCATGTACCAGTAGAGAAGCTCGTAGAGCTTCTCTACGAGGGCGCCCTTCCCCCTGCCGAAGGCCGCGAAGCCGATCTGCATGTGCGCGACGACGACGCCGAGCGCGAGGACCGCGTACCCGATCATGATGATCGGGACGTGGATCGCGAGCCACGGCGTGCCGGCGAGGACCGGCGCGATCGGGTGGATGAACCGGTCCATCGGGAGGAGGTCGGTCAGCGCCATCGTCACCGCCGCCATCGCCGCGGCGTTCAGGACGACGGTCCGGTTCCTCATCAGGAGGTAGGCGATCACGGCGAAGAGGCCGGCGCCCCAGCCGAGGAAGAGGAGCGACTCGTACATGTTCGCCGCGGGGATCCTCTCGCCGGCGTCCCACCGCATCCCGATCCCCCAGGTCATCACGCCGAAGCCGAGGGCGAGGAGGGCGAAGGACGCCCAGTCGAGCGCCCGGCTCGAGCGGACCCAGGCGACGATCGAGGCGACGAGCGATGCGAGGAGGACGAGCCAGGAGAGCTTCGACGGGTCGACCCGGTTGTAGAGGATCTCCCGCTCGATCTTCGCCGGCGCGCGCCATCCGTCGAGGCGCGGGCCGTTCGCGAGGGCGAGGAGCGCCTCCTTCGTCACCGCCTGGGGCCGGTTCCAGCGGGCCTTCGCGTCGGCCGGCACCGGGATCGGCCGGACGAGGTCGCGCTGCAGGAGGGCGTAGAGCGTGTTGAGCCGCTCCTCGAGCTTCTCGGCGTCCTTGAGGGCGCCCCGGCGCCGCTCCTCGCGCTGCGCGGCCATCCCCGCCTGCCGGATGAGCTGCATGACCCGGGGGCTCGAGACGAGCTGCTCGAAGGAGACGTGCCGCGCCCCAGGGTCGAGCCCTGCCGCCGCCGCGAGCCCTTTCGTCACCCTCACGACCGGCGTCGTCGCCGCGGCCTGCGGGTCGAAGAGCCACCCCGTGAACGTCGCTGCGGGATCCTCCCCGTTCCACGAGCGCTTTCCCGTGACCTTCCAGACCGTCTCCCGTGCGAGCGTGTCGAGCGGCATGACCCGGCCGTCGTGCTGGACGTTGAGACGCCGGAGCGTCTCGACGTCGGCCGGAGCGGCGGCCCGCGCCGGCGCCGGGAGGAGCAGGGCGAGGAGGAGGCCCGCCCCGAGCGTCGGGAGCGACATCCCGCTCTCCGCGACCTTCGCCTCGAGCGCGGACTTCTCGCGGTCGCGCTCGCGCGCCTGCGAGACGCGCGTCAGGAGGACGAGGATCATCCCGAGGACGAGCGTCGCGTAGCCGGCGAAGACGACGAGCTGCCCCGGGTCCTTCGAGACGGAGAGGACCGTCGCCTCGCGCCCCCCCTGCTGCTGGTAGCTCGACTGGAAGAGCGACCAGCCCCGGTGGTGGAGCGGCGTGTTCATGAAGATCCGCGCCGGGAAGCTCGTCCCCGTGTCGAGGTCGGTGACGACGACCTGGCTCGCGAAGCCCGACGGCCTCATCGTCCCCTGGTACGTGTCGAGGACGAAATCCTCGAGCTTCACCGAGAACGGCAGCTCGTGCTTGGCGAGGACGTTCCCCTTCTCGTCGACGTGCTCGGCCGTGGACGACGCCTGCCCTTCCCAGAGGCCGATCTGCCCCTCCGACTTCCCGAAGTAGGTCAGCGCGGCGCCGACGAAGATCAGGAGGAGCGAGGCGTGCGTCACGACGAAGCCGTACCGCTTCTTCCCCCACGGGAAGAGGCTCGCGAGCGAGCAGGCGACGTTGACGCAGAAGAGCCCCTGGAGCGCCAGGAACCACCACGAGTAGTAGACGAGCCTCTGCGCCTCCGGCGCCCCCGCACGCGACTCGAGGATCGTCCCGGCCGACAGGCCGACGAGGAGGACGACGAGGAGGATCACGGCGAGCTTCAGGGAGGAGAGGGTGTCGACGAGCTTCTTCAAGGGTCCGTCCTGGGGCCCGCCGCTCGAGGGGCGGGCCCTAAAAGGCCACGAATAGTCCCATTTCGAGGTGGGAGTGTCGAGGAGGGGCCTCGGAGGGGCTCCGGCGGACCGGCGGAACCGCTTCCATCGGCAATGGCGCTCCCCTTCGAGGCGCAGAGCCGGTGGCTTCAGGGCGCGTCGGGAACGGCGACGACGGCGAACGGATCGCCGGAGACGTTGTGGATGACCGACGTGAAGGCGAGGACGGGCGTCTCGCTCGACAGCTCGATCCAGAGGTTCGCGTCGCTCGTGCCGGCGAGCCCCGGAAACACCGCCGGGTCGTCGAGCGCCACCTGCCGGAAGCCGTTCGGCGGGAGGGGGCCGATCGTCGCGGACGAGAGGAGCGTCCCGTCTCCCTTCCGCACCTTCACCGAGACCGTCGCCGCCGCGGCCGAGGGGTTCATGACGACGAGGTTCGTCCGGTAGCCCGTCGCCGGGTCGGCGCTGATCGCAACCTGCGGGATCACGCCGGAGGTGAGGGCCTCGCCCGCGTCGAGTCCCGGGAGCCACTGCCCGGAGACGGCGCCGCTGCCGCACGCGTTCACGTTGTTCACGCTCGCCGAGACGACGATCGGCCCCGTCGCGTCGAACCGGATCGGGCCGAACGGCCCCGCCTCGAGCGTCCTCCCGAAGAGGGAGGCGAGGACGTTGTCGAAGGCCGCCTGGCTCCGCGCCGCGACCGGGAACGACCCGGCCGGCACGACCGTGCCCGATGCCTGGTCGTAGAACGTCGGCGTCACGGTGACGGCCGCGGCGCCCGGGTTCAGGATCCGCACGTCCGTCCGGAACTCCGCGAGGTTCTTCCCGGCGCGGAACGCCGACGACGGGAGAACGGACGAGTAGGTGACGGGCAGCGCCTCCGAGACGACGACCGTCCCCGTCTTCTCGCAGCGCACCGCCCCGACGCTCGCCGTGAAGGTCCAGTCGTACGTCCCGGGCGAGGCGTAGACGTGCCGCGGGCTCCACTCCGCCGAGGTCGCCCCGTCGCCGAAGCCCCACGCGACCGCGGCCGCCCCCTCGCAATCCGCCGTCGTCGCCGTCGACGCGAACGGGAGGCTCTCCCCCGCCCGCCCGCTCTCAGGACCCGAAGCCGTGCACCCGACGAGGCAGGCCGGCGCGGCGAAGCGAGCCCGGACCGCCTCCCAGACGAGGTCGTCGGAGGTCGCGTAGTTCAGCGCCCAGATCCCCGTGCCGCCGAGGTCGCGGGAAAGGACGAGGTCGCACTTCTGCCCGAGGCTCTCGGCGTCGTCGTACCAACCCTGGTGCGCCCCTCCCGTCGTGTGGACGAAGTACGGCGTACGGCTCGTCGCGTCCCAGAGCCGCCCGTGCTGCGCGGCGTTCGCGACGGCGACGTCGTACGTCATCGAGCTCCCCGCGGCCGTCGTCGCCGAGGGGACGGACGTCGACGCCGTCGGCCAGACGTAGCCGTAGTGGGGAAACCCGAGGATGACCTTCCCGCGGTTGCCGGCCGAGACCTTCGCGAGGTAGTCGTCGACCGTCCACGTCACGGCGTACTTGCTCCAGGGGGTCCCGCCCTGGAGCGGCGAACAGGGGCCGGCCTCGGAGCCGGACCTCCAGTGGTAGTCGTAGGCCATGACGAAGAGCCCGTCGCAGGCCGAGGCGAGCGCCTCGTAGTCGAACACCGCCGACCAGTCGACCGCCGGAGTGCAGATGCTCACGTGGCTCCCTGGGACGGCGGCGTGCATCGCCTGGGCGAGGTCCTTCACGAACGTGACGAGGTTCTCCCTCTGCGAGGCCGGGACGCCCTCCATGTCGACGCTCACGCCGTCGCCGGCACCCTGCACGAGCGCTACGAGGTTCGAGATCGCGGCCTGCCGGGCGGCGGCGCTCCCGAGGAGCGACGCGATCGAGCTCCCGGTCATGTTCGTCGCCGTCAGGACGACCTTCACGCCCGCCGCGCGTGCGGCGTCGCGAAGCGCGGCGACGTAGGCCCCCGAGGGCCATGCGTAGCTCCCGGTCTGGTTCGTGACCGACCCGTCGGCGCCCAGGTCCACCGAGAAGTAGGCGACGTGGCTCAGGAGGTCCCACTTCACGCGCGTCAGGTCCGCCACCTTCCAGTAGGGCATGAAGCCGAAGACCGTCTTCCGGAGCGCCGAGCGCGAGGCGGCCCCGAGCGGCGCGACGCGCGGGAGCGGCAGCTCCGGCTCCGGCAGCGGCTTCCCCCGGTGCTCGAGCCACTCCAGCCGGTGGATCGAGACCGGCGGGACGAAGCCGGGCGGAGGGCCGGGCGGCTCGGCGGCGGCGCTTCGCGGGAAACCGGCGCCGAGGAGAAGTGCGGCGCAGACGAAGGAGCCCGGGGTTCGCGTCATCGAGTCCTCCCTTCGCAGGTCCGGCCGGCGATCGTAGCAGCGGGGCGCGGCGACTCCACTCGTGCGTCGTGCAGCGCCGACAGGCCGGCTCGGGAGACGTGGCGTCGGTCCGCGCCCCCGGTGACGTCCCTCACCGCTCCGTCGCCCTGCGCCAACCGCTTTCCTCACGCCGCCGTCTCTCCCGGCGGAACGATGGAACGCCAAGGAGGACATGACGATGAACACTCACCGCACCCGCAACGCGCTCGTCGGAGCGTTCCTCTCCTTCGCCCTTCTCTCCCCCGCCGCCGAGGCGGCCCGCGTCGTCGTGAAGGTCGGCCCCCCGGCCGCGCGCGTCGAGGTCCGGGCCGGCGCGCCGACACACCGGCACGTCTGGGTCGGCGGCTACTGGCGGTGGAACGGCTCCGCCCACGTCTGGGTCGCCGGCGGCTGGCAGCTCCCGCCCCGGCACCGGGCCGTCTGGGTCGACGGCCACTGGAAGAAGGTCCGCGGGGGCTGGACCTGGGTTCCCGGTCACTGGCGGTGAAATCCGGACGCCTCCGACGAGCGTAATCTCTCTTCGAGAGGCGGCCCTCCCCGGCAGCTTCCCCGGGCGGCCTCCCCACCCGGAACGCCCGCCGGCCCCCGCGGCCGGCGGGCGTCGTCGTCTCCGGCGAGCCCGGACACGCTACCCGAGGAACCCGAGGTCCGGCTTCGCGAAGCGGCCGAGGTTCGGGAAGACCGACGGGAGCGTCGCGGCGTCGACCCCGAACCAGCGCGCGAGCGTGGCCGCGTACTCGTCGACGGAGGTCGTCGGGATCCAGCGTCCCTCCGTCGCGGCGTCGTCCGGCCCTCCGAGGGCGAGCGTCGGGAAGGCGCCGTAGAAGTCGCCCCCCTTCACGGCGCCGCCGAGGACGAGCTGGTGGCTCCCCCACGCGTGGTCCGTGCCGCCGCCCGAGTTCGGCTGGAAGGTGCGGCCGAAGTCGGAGAGCGTGAACGAGGTCACGGAAGCCTCGACGCCGAGCTCCACCGTCGCGGCGTGGAAGGCCGCGAGGGCCTGGCCGACCTGCCCGAGGAGGTTCTCCTGCGTGCCGGCCTGGCCCGCGTGCGTGTCGAAGCTCCCGTGCGAGACGAAGAAGATCTGGCGGCTCGTCTTCAGCGTGTCGCGGACGGCGACGACCTGCGCGACGGCCTGGAGCTGCCGGCCGATGGCGCTCGACGGGAAGGCCGTCGCCGGCTTCGGCCCCTTCGCGAGGGCCGCGTTCAGGTCGTCGAGGTCGTCGATGGCGTTGGCCGTGATCTCGTTCGCGACGTCGACGAGGACCGAGCCCGTGTCGCGTGCGAGGAGCTTGCGGAGCGCCGCGGCGCGCGATGCGGAAACCGCGTCGGTGCCGAAGCCGGCGAGGGCGGTCCCCGGGACGAGGGGGCGCGCCCGCTCGCCCGTGCCGAAGAGCGGGACACCCGACGTGGAGACGACCATCGGGAAGGAGGTCGCGTTCGCGGAGGCGAGGACGTCCGCCGTCCGGCCGCCCCAGCCCGTGCGGGCGAGGGGGTCGGTTGCCTCGGAGACGGCCGACTGCCAGAGCGCCTGCTGGTCGGAGTGCGAGAAGAGGTTGTCGGGGCGGGGCGCGCCGGCGAGGTACTCGGCCCGCGTGAGCGGGACCGCGAGCGGCCCGGTGTTCGCGACGACGGCGAGCCGCCCCTTGTCGTAGAGGGGGTGGATCTCCTTCAGGGCGGGATGGAGGCCGAAGGCGGCCTTCTGGCTCGCGGCGCTCACCTTCAGGAGGGTGTCTTTCGGCAGGTTCAGCGACGTCCCGCGCACCTTCTGGTAGGCGGCGTAGTCGTCGTACGGGACGACGGTGTTGTTCCCGTCGTTGCCGCCGAGGAGGAAGACGCAGACGAGGGCGCGGTAGTCGCCCGGGGCGGCGAGAGCCGCCTCGAGGCGCGAGAAGCGGTCGAAGGCCGAGAAGAAGGCGGCGGCGCCGAGGCCGCAGCCGAGGTCCGAGAGGAACGCGCGTCGTGTCTTCATCTCCGCACCTCTCCTAGCGCGCGACCTGGTAGTCGGAGGAGCCCGCGACGAGCCACGCCGCCGTCTGGACCCGGCCGAGGGCGCTCGAGGCCGGGACGGCGGCGACGGCCGCCGTCACCGCGCGGGCCATCTCCCCCGTCATCGTGCCGTGGAGGAGGAGCCGGTCGAAGGCCGAGACGAGCGCGGCCGGGTCCCCGGCGAGGGGGACGAAGCGCGAGAGGTCGACCGTCGTCCCCCCCGTCTCCGTACCCCGGCCGATCCCGGTCGAGAGGAGCGCGGAGACGAAGTTCAGCCGGGAGATCGCCGTCGTCGAGGACTGGATCCCGAACTCCGGGCCGGCGACGTCCGGGGCCGCCTCGTAGTCGGACGGGAAGTAGCTGAAGACCGTCTGGGGGTTCCAGAGGTTCTGCCCCATGGCCGTCGCCTGCGCCGCGAGGACGCCGTCGCTCCGGGCGCCGAGCGCCCGGCAGAGGTTCGCGACGTAGAGGACCGGCTCGCGGAGGCGTCCGTACCCGGGCTCGCTCCGGACGGGGCCGCGCGCCTCGGGGTCGAGGAGGACCGCCTTCACGACCGCGGCAAGGTTCCCGCGGACGCCGCGTCCGTCGTCGGCGAAGGCGCGGGCGACGCGGGCGACGTAGGCCGGGCTCGGGTTCGAGGTGACGAGGCGCTGGATCAGCTTCCGGCCGACGAACGGGCCGACGTTCGGGTGGTGGAAGACGTTGTCGAGCGCCTGGTCGAGGTCGACGAGGCCGTCCTGCCCGGCCGGGAGGACCGCGTGCGGCGCCCCCGGATAGTCGAGGAGCCGCTTCTCCCCCTTGTCGTGCGTGGCGTCGAGACCCGCCGCGTTCCGGTAGAGCCAGAGGGGCGCCTTCCAGTTCGGCGGGTTGTTCCGCCGCGCGGAGGCGCCCGGGAGCGTCGCGAAGGTCCACCCCGTGAAGACGCGCGCGAGGTTCCGGATCGTCTCCTGACCCCAGGCCGGGACGGGCCGGCCCGCAGCGTCGAGGACGGGCGCCCCATCCTCGTGGAGGAGCACCACGCCGATCGAGAAGAGCTGGAGGAGCTCGCGGGCGTAGTTCTCGTCGGGCGGAATGTTCGCCGGGGGGGCCGCCGCCTCGTTGTTCACCATGTCGAGGTAGGAGCCCATCGCCGGGGAGAGCGTCAGCTCGCCGAGGAGCGTCCGCCAGCTCCCGAGGGCGTTTCGCTGGAGGAGGTCGAGGTACGGCCCGACGAGGCTCGGCTGGCGGAGCTTCACCCCCGAGACGACGAGGAGCTCGTGGAGCGCGAGGGCGACCCGCTGGCGGAGCTGGTCCTCGCCCGCGAGGGCGTTCTGGAAGAAGCGGACCTGGAGCGGGACCATCGAGTAGTTGTCGCGGACGCAGGTCGCGGCGCTCCCCTCCGGGCAGCCCGTCTGCTGGGAGAGCGGCATCTGCGGGAGGTCGGGGTACGTCGAGGGGGCCACGGCGACCTGCTCCGCGAGGTACGCCTCGAACCCGATCTCCCGGACGCGGGCGACGAGCGCGTCGGTCGGCCCCATCGTCGCCTGCTCGAGGAAGCGGACGACGTCGGCGTGCGAGGGGCCCCTGGGCACCGCGACCGGAGAGCCGGCGAGAAGGTCGCCGGCTTCTCCGGTGGCGATGGCGAGGGCGATCGCGGCGCAGGCGATCCCCCACCGGCGGGGCCGTCCGGGCGGACGGACGGGAACGGACCGTGCGACGAGCTCCATGGCTCCTCCCCTGGCTCCTCGGATGCCGTACAGGACGCGCCGGGTCCGAAATCGTTTACCACGCCCGGGCCGATCGAGCGGCCTCGGCCGACGGGGCCTGGCGAGCGAGCTCGTTCCGGGGCTCAGCCCGTCGCGAGCTTGGGGAACGAGGCGACCGCGCGGGTCGGCTCGCCCTTCTCCGAGGCAAGCGTCAGCTCTCCCCCGTGCGCCTTCACGATCCTTTCGGCGATCGGGAGACCCAGCCCGGTGCCGGCCGGCTTCGTCGAGACGAAGACGCGGAAGACCTCCGAGGGCGCCTTGCCGTTCAGGCCCGGGCCCCGGTCGGAGACGACGAGGAGCCAGACGGCGTCGCCATCCTCGACCGAGACGTCGACCTCGCGCGCCGTCGCCCCGTCCGCCTCGACGGCGTCGAGGGCGTTGCCGACGAGGTTCAGGACGACCTGCTTCACGCGAGCCGCGTCGAGAAGGGCCGGGGCGCCCCCCTCGCGCGGGCGGAACACCAGGGCGATCCTCCGCGCCTTCGCCTCGGAGCCGAGGAACGCCACCGCCTCGGCGGCCGGCTCGTTCAGGTCCGACGGTACGGTCACGAGCGGCGACGGCCGGGCGTAGGCGAGGAAGTCCGCGAGGAGGCGGGCGAGACGCCCCGTCTCGACGCGTGTCGCGGCGGCGAGCTCGGCCGCGGTGACCGCGGACGTCCCCTTCTCGAGCTGCTCCTCGAGGAGCTCGAGGTTGAGGCTCATCGCGTTGAGGGGATTCCGGATCTCGTGCGCGAGGCCCGTCGCGACCTCGCCGAGCTCGGCGCGCCGCTCGGCCTCGACGCGTGCCGCGTCGACCTTCCGCGTTCGCCGCACGAGGAGCATGACCGCCCACGAGGCCGCGAGCGTCCCGAGGAAGGAGACGGCGGCAGCCGCGAAGATCCTCTTGTAGAGCTTGCCGCGAAGGACCTCGACCCGCGCCTCGAGCTCGCGCTGGGAGACGCCGACCTTCAGCGTCCCGAAGTCGCCGATCGGCACCTCGATGCCGTAGGGGTCGGAGATCCGGGTCGTCGTCTCGGTCGAGCGGGCGGGGGCGTCGACCGGCCCCGAGGAGAGGGTCTGCCCCCCTTCCGGGACGGCACGGCCCGTCTCCGGGCGCGTCAGGAGTCCCGTGTAGGCGTAGACGAGCTCGTTCTTCGAGTCGTAGACCCGCACCTCGGAAAGGACCTGCCGCTCGGAGAGCGCCGAGCCGACGAAAACGTCGAGGTCCTTCTGGTTCACCTTCAGCGTGTAGAGGTCCCCGGCGGCCCTCTCCGCGAGGCCCCGGGCGATCCTCCGGGCGTCCTGCCGCGAATAGAGGAGAGCCTCGTCGACGACGTCCTTCGAGAGCGTCTTGAAGAGGAGGTGCCCGAAGAGGAACACGGAACCCGCCGTGAGGAGGCCGACGAGCGACAGGACCGCTGTGAGGTTTCGGCGGAAGCGCCGCGCCTCGAGGTCGGACATCGGACGGAGTTTACGGGGAGGTGGGCTATCCTCCCGCCTCGCCGCCATGAACAAGGGAACGAAAGGGCTCGAGCCCCCGCCCCGTCGGCGCCTCCGGCCCGAGGCCGCCTTCCTCCTGAAGTTCGCCCTGTTCCTCGTCCTCTTCTTCGCAGCGACCGCGCCGAAGCCGATGAACGACGCCTTCGTCGAGCCTTTCACGGCCGGAGTCGCGAAGGTGAGCGGCGTCGCCGCGCGCCTCTTCGGCGAGGAGACGACGATGGTCGGGACCGCGATCGTCTCCCCCCGCTTCGCCGTGAACGTGAGGACCGGCTGCAACGGCCTCGAGACGATCTACATCTTCTTCGCCGGGGTCCTCGCGTTTCCGGCCCCGTGGCCCCGGAAGGTCTTCGGGCTCGTCGCGGGCTTCCTCGCGATCCAGCTCCTGAACGTCGTGAGGGTCGTCAGCCTCTTCTACATCGGCGTCTACTTCCCGAAGCACTTCGAGGACTCGCACATCGTCGTCTGGCAGGCGATCGTCATCCTCTTCGGGGTCTCCCTCTTCCTCCTCTGGGCCGATCGATATGCACGACCGCCTCGACCCGCGGCTGAGTAGCCTCCTCCGCCGCCTTCCCCTTTCGGCGCTCCTCGCGATCGTCCTCTGGTTCGTGATCGTCGACCGCCCGTGGGGCGCCCTCGTGACGCGCGTCTCGGAGGGCTGGATCCGCGCCGCGGAGCGGACGAAGGTGACGCGCCTCCTCTTCGAGGACGGATCCGTCGTCGTCGAGCGCTCCGACCTCTCGTCCCGCTCCGACGTCCCGTCCTTCTCGGCGGCCCCGATCACCGCGAACCTCGTCCTCCTCCTCGCGCTCGTCCTCGCGACGCCGCCCTCGCTCCGCGCCTCCGTCTTCCCGGCGCGCGCGGCCGCCGCCCTCGGGGCGCTCCTCCTGACACAGGTCCTCCACCTCTCGTTCACCGTCCAGACGATCTACGCGACGCAGCTCGGGACGTGGAGCGCCGTCGCCTGGCCGCGCTGGCAGAGGGAGGTCGTCGCGACGGGCCGCTACTTCTTCGACATCGTCGCGAAGTACGCCCTGCCGTTCGTCTTCTGGGCGCTCGTCCTGCGTCTCGAGGAGAGGCCGGAGGAGGCCGGAACACCCGGCGCCGCCCCCGTGAAGGGGCGGCGCCGCCGGAAGAAGGGATAGTGCGGGCCAGGGGCCCGGGCGGGCGCGCGCCCCCCGGACCCCCAACGACAATCAGCGGTTCGTCGCTATTCCTGGCGTTTGAGGTAGCGGAAGTCCTTGATGTCGTACTCCTTCATCTTCGCGATGAGGGAGCCGCGCGAGATGTTCAGGAGCCGGGCGCCGAGCGACTGGTTTCCCCGGACCTTCCGCATGACGCGCTCGATGACCTGCCGTTCGACCTTCTCGACGATCTCCTTGAGGTCGTCGCTCTCGGCGAGCGTCAGCTCGACGTGCTCGTCCCCGAACTTCGCGTCGAGGTCGGAGAGTCTGACGGGCCCCGTGCCGAGCTGCGCCGCGAGACGCCGGACCTCGTTCTCGAGCTCGCGGACGTTCCCCGCGTAGTTGAAGTCGAGGAGAGCGTTCATCGCCTCGACGTCGAAGCTCGAGGCGGGCGGGCCGCCGTGCCGGGCCGCGAAGGCGTCCAGGAGCGCCGGGACGTCCTCCTTGCGGTCCCGCAGGGTCGGGAGCCGGAGGGTGAGGGCGGAGAGGCGGTAGTAGAGGTCGTCCCGGAAGGTCCCCTCCTCCACGGCGCGGGTGAGGGGGCGCGAGGAGGTGCCGATGACGCGGACGTCGAGCGGGACGGAGCGCCCGCCCGGGGCGACGACCTCGCGCGCCTCGAGGAGCCGGTAGAGGAGCGCCTGGGTCGCGGCCGGCAGGTCGCTCACCTCCTCGATGAGGAGAGTCCCCCCGTCCGCCTCGAAGAGGCGGCCGGGACGGCGCCGGCGGTCCGACGGACCGGGGCTCCCGAGGAGGTCCTCCTCGAGGGCCGCTGCGGTGGAGGCCGTCGCCGCGATCCTCACGAGGGGGCGAGGCCGGCGCGGCGAGAGGGCGTGGAGCGTCTCGGCGGCGAGGGTCTTCCCCGTTCCGACGTCGCCGATGATGAGGACGGGCGCCCGGGCCGAGGCGATCCGCTGGAGCGAGACGCGGAGGTTCTGGATCGCGAGCGAGGAGCCGACGACGGCCGCCGCGGGATCCTCGAGCGGGGCGGTCACGGCGACCGGCGGGACGTACGCGGCGCTCCGCTCTCCGAAGGGGGCGTCCGCGCGCTCGGCATGGACGAATCCGGCGGCCGCCGCGAGGGCGAGCGCGAGGTCGTTCAGGAGCGGGTCCGCCGCGAGCTCCATCGGCAGGACGAGGAGGCCGACCGCCTCCGCGCCGGGGCGCGCCACGGGGTAGACCCTCAGGCGCATCCCCGACTCGAAGACGTCGATCGGGGCGCCCGCCGCGAAAACTTCGTCGACGGCGCGGCGGCCGAGGCGCGGGAGGGTCCCCTTCCAGATCGCGGCGACAGCCTCCCCCGCCGACGCCTCGGCGACGGAGAGGAAGGCGACGGAGTGGACGGGCGTCGAGGAGGAGAGGTACGACGCGACCTCCTGCAGCCGCTCGTCGAGCGTCGCCGAGGCGCGGAGGCGGCCGAAGAGCTCGCCCCAGACGTCGGCGAGACGGAACCCCTGGGCGGCCGAGATCGACGCGGGCCGGCTCTCGACCGGCCGCGCGGCGTGCGCCGCCTCGTACGGCCTCGGCCGCGGCTCTGGGGCCCGCGGCGCGGGGACGGGGACGACCGGGACGGCGGGCGGCGGCGGCGCGAGCGCGGCGGCCGCCACGGAGAGGGCGTCGCGGCCCCGCGGCGGCGGCGCCGCGATCCGGTTCGGGTTCGGGGCGGGACCGTTCAGGAGGGTGATCGTCGCCTCGCCGATCTGGATCCGATCGCCCGCCGCGAGGGCGGCGGACTTCACGATCGCTCCGTTCAGGTACACGTCCGAGCCCGGCGCCGTGCCGAGGACGTCGAGGCGGAGCTCTTCGCCGGCGACGGAGATGCGGGCGTGCCGCCCGAGGACACCTCGCGCCCTCACGACCAGATCGTTTCCAGACGATGCGCCGAGGTGGATCACGTCGCGGTGAACCTTCCGGATCTCCGACTCGCCACCCGGCTTGCGGACTTCGAAGCTGAGCATGTTTTCGGGCCTCCGATTCGTGAGGGGTGCCTCGCGAACGGACGGAAGGCTACCACGGCCGCGACCGGGTTGTCCTCGAAACGTCGACAGAAACTGGACGGCTTCGAGCCTCTAGAATGCCCGGCCAGAGACGATGCCCGGCCTCCTGATCGACGCGATCCCCTTCAGCGGACCCCGCGACCCCGGCCTGACGGCCCTCGTCGAGACGCTCGAGGCCGCCCTCGCCCCCGACGCCCTCGAGCTCGTCTTCCGCTGCCCCGAGAGCGGCCGGCGCTTCCGCCGCCGTGTCGGAGGGGGACGGGACTCTGGCCTCCGCCCCGCGACGACGGGAACCGCGGCGGCCGCGCCGAACGGGAACGTCCTCGTCGTCCCGTTCGGCGGCCCGGGCGAGTGGGAGGGGCGCCTCTTCCTCGTGCGCCGGCGCGTCCGTCCCTGGACCGGCGCCGAGACGACGCGATTCGCCCTCCTCGCGCCCCTCGCCACCCAGCTCCTCGCCCGCCTCGCCCAGGCCCCGGGCGAGCGCTGCGCCCGCGAGAGGCTCCTCGCGCTCGCCGAAGCGATCGAGCAGCCGGCGATCCTCTTCGACCGGACGGGCACGATCCTCTTCGCGAACGAGGCGGCCGACGACCTCCTCTCGCGCCAGACCGAGGAGGGGCTCGCCGTCCTCGGACGCGACCGCGGGGCGACGCCTCTCGTCTCGCACCTCCTGCAGCTCGCGGCCTCCGGGAGCCCGGGCACCGAGCGCGTCGCCCTCGACGACGGCCGGTGCCTCGAGGCACGCGTCGAGAGCCTTCCGGGCGACGGGACGTCGGCCTGTCCCCCCGTGACGCTCGTCCTCCTCAGGGAGCGGGCCGCGCCCTCGATCGACGACGTGCGGCCTCACCTCGCCGCGCGCGGCGTCTCCGGGCGCGAGGCCGAGGTCGTCTCCGGCGTCCTCCGCGGCCTCCGGAACTCCGAGATCGCCGCGGAGCTCTTCATCAGCGAGTACACCGTGAAGGACCACCTCAAGCACGCCTTCCGCAAGCTGGGGGTCGCCTCCCGCGGCGGGCTCCTCCGCGCCCTCCACGCCGTGCCCGGCCCGTCGCCGGCGCGCCCCGCCTGACGACCGAGGGCGCGCGGCCCTTTTCCGGCACGCCTCCCCGCCGTCGTGGTAGGGTCACCCCCCTGACGCTGCCATGTTCCGACTGAAAAAGCTCGAGATCCAGGGTTTCAAGTCGTTCGTCGACCGGACCTCCCTCACCCTTCCCTCCCGCCTCACCGCGATCGTCGGGCCCAACGGCTCCGGGAAGTCGAACATCTGCGACGCCGTGATGTGGGTCCTCGGCGAGCAGTCCGCGCGCGCCCTCCGCGGGACGACGATGGAAGACGTCATCTTCAACGGCTCGGCCCGCCGCCGCCCGCTCGGCATGGCCGAGGTCTCGCTCACGCTCGAGTCGCGAGGTGGCCATTGGGCCGAGACGGGAGGCGAGGTCGTCCTCACCCGCCGCGTCACGCGCGACGGGACGAGCGACTACATCCTCAACGGCCGCAAGGCGCGCCTGAAGGACATCCAGGACCTCCTTCTCGGGACGGGCCTCGGCGTCCGTGCCTACGCGATCATCGAGCAGCAGAAGATCGACCTCATCCTCTCGGCCAAGCCGCAGGACCGCCGCCGCCTCATCGAGGAGGCCGCCGGCATCTCGAAGTACAAGATCCGCAAGCAGCAGGCCGAGGTGAAGCTCGAGGAGACGCGGGCGAACCTCCTCCGGCTCGCGGACATCGTCTCCGAGATCGACAGGGCCTGCACCTCGCTGAAGCGGCAGGCCTCCCGCGCGGCCCGCTGGAAGGAGCAGGCCGACGTCCTCGGGGGGCTGAAGAAGAGGCTCCTCCGCCTCCGCGCCGAGCGGCTCGCCGCCGCGACCGCCGCGGCGGAGGAGGCGCTGCGCGTCTCGACGGACGCCGAGGGGCACGCGCTCGCCGAAGCGGGGCGCCTCGACGCCTCCTTCGAGGAGGCGCGCCGCGCGTACGAGGAGGCGGAGCGGCACCGCCGCGAGCGTTCCGACGCCTTCGCGGCCGCGCGCGAGGCGCTCCTCGCCGCCGAGGCCGCCGTCGCCGCGGCCGCCCGAGAGGCCGAGGAGACCGAAGCGCGCCGGGAGCTCGTCTCCTCGCAACGCTCCGAGGCCGAGGAAGACCACGTCGGCTCCGTCGAGGAGTCGACGAAGGCCGAGCAGCTCCTCGCCGAGGCGCAGGAGGAGCTCGCGGCCGCCGAGGCGAAGGCGAAGGAGACGGGAGAGACCCTCGCGGCCGCCACGCGAGACGAGGGGGACGCCGCGACGCGCCGCGAAGCCTCCCGCCGCGAGCTCCTCGCCGCCGCGGCCCGCGCCACCGAGGCGACGAACCGCGAGCGCGAGGCCGCGCTCCTCGTCGACCGCCTCGGATTCGCACTCACGAAGGTCGAGGAACGGAAGGGACGCGCCGAGCTCTCGCTCTCCGAGCGGCGCTCCGCCTTGGAGGCCGCGCGCGACCTCGAGGCCGAGACGAACGAGCGGCTCGCCGAGGCGCGCCGGCGCCTCGAGGAGGCGGGCGTCTCGCGGAAGGCCGCCGAGCAGCGCCTCGCGGAGCTGAAGGAGGAGCGGGAGCGCGCGACGCGCGAGTTCCACGCCCTCGACAAGAGGCTCGGCGCCCTCGAGACGCTCCTCGCCGCGCGCGAGGCGGGGGGCGAGGCCGCGCGCCGGGCCCTCGAGGCCTCCGGCACCGCGCCGGACGGCGTCCTCGCCGACCACTTCGACGCGGCCGAGGGGTTCGAGCACGCCCTCGACGCCGCGCTCGGCGGCGCGCTCGAGGCCCCGGTCGTGAGGGACCGCGCCGTCCTCGAGGCGCTCCTCGAGACGGTCCGCTCCTCGCACCTCGGGACGGCCCGCTTCGTCCACCCGATCCCCGAGACCCCCTTCCCCCTGAAGCCGGCGGACGAGCGGGTCCTCGGCCTGGCGCGCGACCTCCTGACGGCGCGCCCGGGCGACGAGGCGCTTTCCGCGGCGCTCCCCGACGCCCTCGTCGTCGGCTCCGTCGCCGACGCTCTCGCCCTCGCCGAGCTCCTCCCCGAGAGGACGTTCGTCACGAAGGACGGCGTCGTCGTCCGCGGCTCGATCGTCGAGGCGGCCGGGACCGAGGTGCCGGGCGAGGGGCTCTTCACCGTGAGGCGCGACCGGAAGAAGGTCGCCTCCGAGAAGGACGCCCTCGGCGAGCGCCTCGCGGCCCTCGAGGAGGAGATCTCCGGCACCGGCGCGCAGGCGGGCGAGGCGGCCCAGGCCGTCGAGCGCGAGATCTCGGCCTCGCGGCGCGCCGAGCGCGAGCACTCCGAGGCGCTCGCGCGCCTCTCCGCCGCCCGCGAGGAGGCGACCCGCGCCGAGCGCGAGGTCGCGACGATCCAGGAAGAAGAGAAGCAGCTGAGGGCCGACCTCGCGCGCGTCACCGAGGAGCGCGCGAAGGCCCTCGAGCTCTCCGCCCGGAAGACGGGCGAGATGACCGCCATGGAGGCCGCGATCGCCGGCCTCGAGACGGGCCTCGAGTCGGCCCGCGCCGCGCGCCTCTCTGCCCAGCAGGCCGACGGCGAGGCGCGGACGTCCCGCGACGTCCTCCGCGAGCGGCGGCGGGCGGCGCAGGAGGCGTTCCAGACCCATCGGAGCCGCGCGGACGCCGCGGCGCGTCGCCTCGCCGAGCTCTCGCAGCAGATGACCGCCCTCGCCGAGCGGAAGGAGCGGGCGCTCCTCCTGGGCGGGGAGGCGCGCGAGCGGCGCGAGGAGTGCGTCGCCGCCGCCGGCGACGCCGAGGCCGCCCTCCGCGGGACGGACGCCTCCGCCGAGGAGAGCCGGGTCGCGCTCGAGTCGCTCGACCGCGCCGCGCACGCGGCCCGCGAGGCGCTCGACGCGGCGCGGCGCGCCCGCTTCGAGGCCGAGCTCGTCGTCGAGCGGAGGCGCGGCGACCGGGAGCACCTCGCGGAGACCTGTCGCGCCGACTTCGGCGTCGGCCCCGAGGAGCTCCCGCCCGTCGAACGGGCCGAGGGGGAGCCGGAGCCCGACGATACGGCCCTCGCCGCGATGCAGGAGGAGGTCGTCCAGAAGACGGTTGCCCTCGAGCGCCTCGGGCCGGTGAACCACGCCGCCCTCGAGGAGTTCGAGGTCGAGAGCCAGCGCCTCCGCGAGATGTCGACGCAGAAGCTCGACCTCGAGAAGTCGCTCGAGCAGATCCTCGAGACGATCCGTACGATCAACCTGACGTCGTCGGAGCGGTTCACGCAGGCCTTCGTCGCGATCAACGCGAACTTCGCCCAGGTCTTCCAGAAGCTCTTCGGCGGCGGGACGGCCTCGATGCAGCTCCTCGACGAGAGCGACCCGCTCGACTCGGGGATCGAGATCATGGCCCAGCCCCCCGGCAAGCGGAACCAGACGATCGGGCTCCTCTCGGGCGGCGAGAAGGCCCTGACGGCCGTCTCGCTCCTCGTCTCGATCTTCCGCTACAAGCCGTCGCCGTTCTGCATCCTCGACGAGGTCGACGCCCCGCTCGACGAGGCGAACATCGACCGCTTCACCGGCCTCCTCCAGGAGCTCTCCGACGACACGCAGTTCGTCCTCATCACCCACAGCAAGAGGACGATGGAGACCGCCCAGGCGCTCTACGGCGTGACACAGGAGGAGCCGGGGGTCTCGAAGATCGTGAGCGTCCGGTTCGACTGAGGAGGATTGGGCGGGGGTCCGGGGGGCGCGCAAAGGCAAGCCCCCCGGCGAGCGATCGTCAGCGTCCGGTTCGACTGAGGAATAGTGGGCGGGGGTCCGGGGGGGTGCGCGCCGTTGACCGCGGCGGGCGCCCTTCCCAGAATCGCCGCGGCAGGCTCCCCTGCCGGGAGGTGTCGATGCGAAGCGCTCCCTCTGTTGCGTGCGCCGTCCTGCGCACGGCTCTCCTCCTCGCCGCCTTCGCCGCGGTCCTCGCCGCGCCGGCCGCGCACGGCAGCGACGACGTCGACGTCCGGAAGGGCGGAAGCCTCTGGGCGCGGATCGAGGGGGACGGCGCGGTGCGGATCGACGGCTCGATCGCCGGCGGGATCGAGGAGGACGGCACCGTCCGCGTCGACGGCCGGATCGCCGGCCGCGTGGAGGAGGACGGCGCGATCCGCGACGACGGGACGCTCGCGGGCCGGGTCGAGAAGGACGGGACGCTCCGCCGGGGCGGGACCATCTTCGGCCGGATCGAGGACGGGGGCTCGATCCGCCGTCACGGCTCGATCTGGGGAGAGGCGTCTCCCTGCTGTCCCTCGTTCGACGACACCCGCCGCCTCGCCGCCCTCCTCTACTTCTTCGAGCCGGGCTTCTTCCGACGCTGACCCGGCGTCGGCCGCGACCCGACCGGACGATCGGCCCCGAGGCAGACGGCGACGGTCCCGCAGGTCCGGGCCGGCCCGCTAGCGCGCGAGGCCCTGCGCCGCGGCGGCGCGGGCGGTCGCGCTCGGGGTCGGGGCGCCCGCTCCGGTGGAAACCCCGACGCCGTGGACCTCCTCGAGCGCCGTCGCGACGGCGTCGATCTCTCCCCGGAGCGTCTCGAGACCTCCCTTGAGGCTCTCGCGCGTCACCTCGGCCGCGGCCGCGTCGGCCGCGAAGGCGCGGAGGACCTGCGCGCGAAGGCTTTCGAGCGAGTAGAGGATCCGCGTCCCCTCGGCCTCGATCCGCGCCGCCGCGGTCGCGAGCTCGGCCCGGTGGGCGAGCTGGGCGTCGAGCGCCTCGAGCGCCGAGGCGAGCCGGCTCTTCACGACGGCGTCGGGCGCGGCGTCGACCCGGGCCGCGAGCTCCGCGCGCTCGCGGACGAGCCGCTCCCCCTCGTCTTCGGCGAGCATCTTCCGGAGCTCGCGCTCGCGCCGGCCGAGCTCCCGGGAGGCGGCCCGGAGCGCCTCGACGGTCTCCTCGGGCCTGCGGAGGAGCTCCCGGACGAGGGGCGGGGCCCCCGCGAGCTCGGCGAGGAGCCGGTCGCAGATGCCGTCGACCCGCCTCTCGCGGGCCGAGACCGACGCGAGGGCCGGGCTCTCCGGCTCGGCGGCGGGCGGCGGCGTCGCGAGCGGGACGGGCGCCGGAGGCGAGACGAGGACCTCCGCGGCCGGGCCCGCCTCCTCTTCGCGGCGCCGCTCGCGCCGCCGCACCTTCGCGAGCGTGTCGGCGGCGCCCATGCCGAAGCCGAAGGCGACGAAGAGGAGCCAGAAGAGGTGCGGCTGCGTCAGTCCGACGAACGCGGCGATCGCGGCGGCCCCGCCGAGGACGACCGCGTGCGGGACGCTCGCCTCGTCCTCCTCCTTCAGCCGCTTCGCGAGGCGCCGCTCCTCACGGGTCTGGGCCCGGGCGGAGGCCCTGTCGACCTCGGCGACGACCTTCCCGACGGCGCGGGAGACCTCGTTCGCGACGATCTCGATCTTCGCGACGGGTGCCCGCTCGAGGGCCCCGAGCACCCGACGGACGCTCTCCTCCAGCTGCTGCTCGATGCTGCGGCCCGGATCGGCCATCTCGTCCCTCCCGCCGCCGCTTTATACGCCCGGCGCGCCGAAGTGTTCGAGGACGGCGACCGGCGCCCCGCCGTAAGAGCCAGCGACCCGGAACGCCGAACGTAGACCGGACCCCGCCCCCTCCGATAGGCTGGACGGACGGAGGACGCCATGATCCTGAACCCGAAGCGGCTCGGGGAGCTCCCTCTCGACGCGCGCTCGCGGGAGATCGTCGCGAAGACGGTCGCCTTCTTCGAGGCGAAAGGGAAGGCGCGGCTGAAGCAGGACGACTTCGACCGGATCTGGTATGCCGACTTCCTCCGCTTCGTGAAGGAGGAACGGGTCTTCGCCGACCTTCTGACGCCGCCGGAGCTCGGAGGGCCCGACGCCCGCTGGGACACGTTCCGAAACTGCTTCGTGAACGAGGTCCTCGGCTTCTACGGACTCTGCTACTGGTACACGTGGCAGGTCTCGATCCTCGGCCTCGGGCCGCTCTGGATGAGCCCGAACGGGACGATGCGGAGGAGGGCGTCCGACGCCCTCGCGGACGGGGGGATCTTCGCGTTCGGCCTCTCGGAGAAGGAGCACGGCGCCGACATCTACTCGACCTCGACGTCGCTCGCGCCGAAGGGCGACGGCTCGTTCCTCGCGAACGGGTCGAAGTACTACATCGGCAACGGCAACGAGGCCGCGATCGTCTCCGTCTTCGGGAAGATGGCGGGGAGCGACGAGTACGTCTTCTTCGCGGCGGACCCGAGGCGGGCCGGCTTCCGCCTCGTGAGGAACGTCGTCGCGAGTCAGTCGTACGTCGCCGAGCTCGCGCTCGAGGACTACCCCGTCGCCGCGGACGAGCTCCTCCTCCGCGGCCCCGAGGCGTGGGACGCCTCGCTCAACACGGTGAACGTCGGGAAGTACAACCTCGGCTGGGCCTCGATCGGCATCTGCGAGCACGCCTTCCACGAGGCGATCGGCCACGCGGCCGGGCGGAAGCTCTACGGGATGTCGGTGACCGACTTCCCGCACGTGGCGCGGATGTTCGTCGACGCCTGGGCGCGTCTCGTCGCCATGAAGGTCTTCGCCTTCCGCGCCTCCGACTACCTGAGGGCCGCCTCGCTCGAGGACCGCCGCTACCTCCTCTACAACCCGCTCGTGAAGATGAAGGTGACGACCGAGGGGGAGAAGGTGATCGACCTCCTCTGGGACGTCATCGCCGCAAAGGGCTTCGAGAAGGAGATGGTCTTCGAGATGGCCGCGCGCGACATCCGCGCCCTGCCGAAGCTCGAGGGGACGGTCCACGTCAACATCGCCCTCATCGTCAAGTTCCTCGCGAGCTGGCTCTTCCGGCCTGCGGCGTACCCCGAGGTGGGCCGCCGGACGGAACCCGCCCACGACGCATTCCTCTTCGCGCAGGGGCCCGCGCGGGGCCTCGGAAAGATCCGCTTCCACGACTGGGCCCCGGCCTTCGAGAGGTACGCCCGCGTCCCGAACGTCGCCCTCTTCCGCGAGCAGCTCGGCGCGTTCCGCGAGCTCGTCGCGGCGGCCGCGCCGAGCGAGGACCAGGCGAGGGACGTCGACCTCCTCCTCGCCGTCGGCGACCTCTTCGCCCTCGCCGTCTACGCCCACCTCGTCCTCGAGGGGGCGGAGCACCACGGCCTCTCGGACGACACCCTCGATCAGGTGTTCGACGTCTTCGTCCGCGACCTCTCCGCCTGCGCCCTCAGGCTCCACGAGCGCTCGGGGGCGACGGAGAAGCAGGCGGCGATGGCGCTGCGCCTCGTGAGGCGCCCCGCCTTCGACAGGGCGCGCTTCGCGCGGGTCTGGAAGGGCGAGGTGCTCGCCCTCCGCGACTGCTACCGGATGAACGAGTAGGGATGCGGCCGGGGCGGGAGACGACGACGGACGACGACGGGAGGAGGGCCCGGACCGGGCGCGCGACGCGGCGCGTCGTCCTCTGCTGGCTCGTCTGGGTGAGCGCGGTGTGGGGGATCGCCGCGCTCGCCGGCCGCCACCTGCCGCCGGAAGAGCCGCATCCGCATCCCCGCACGGCCACGGAGGTCCTCTCGACGTGGGACGGGAGGCATTACGCGCACATCGCCCGGAACGGCTACTCCTCCGAGGGGGTCGGCCGACTCCGCTGGGCCTTCTTCCCCCTCTTCCCGGCGCTCTCGCGCGTGGCGGGCGGGAGGTCCTACGCTCCCGTCGCCGGGCTCCTGATCGCGCAGCTCTGCGCCCTCGGCGCCGCCCTCCTGCTGCACCGGGAGGAACGGGACGCGGCGGGCGGCGAGCCGCCGGGGCTCCTCGCGGATCCCGCGTTCTGGCTCCTGGCCGGCCCGTGCAGCTTCTTCCTGGGCGCCCTCTACCCGGAGTCCCTCTTCCTCCTCCTCTCGATCTCCCTCACCGCGGCCCTGAGGCGCGGCCGGGCGGGGCCGGCCGCCGCAGCCGGGTTTCTCGCGGGCCTCGCACGGCCGACGGCCCTCACGCTCCCGGCGCTCGCGGCGCCCGCGCTCCTCGACCGTCTTCGCCGCGGCGCGGGTGGCGCCCTTCCGCTCCTCCTCGCGGCAACGGCGCCGTTCGCCGGCATCGCCGCCTACGTCTTCTGGGTCGGCGCGGCCCTCGACGACCCGCTCGGGTACACGTGGATCCAGGGGTTCTGGGGCCACCGCATGACGGTCCCCTTCCTCCCGCTCGCACGCGACGCGGCCGGTCTCGTCGGCCTCGACGCCGCGTTCGGCGCTCCGAGCCGCGTCCCGGTCGGGGAGGCGGCCCTCCGGCTCCTCTCGACGTCCGGCGTCCTCGCGCTCCTCGCGGCTGGATGGCGGAAGCTCGACGCCGCGGACCGCGCCTACCTCGTCGTCTCGATCGTCTTCCTGCACGCCCAGGAGCCGGCCTCCGCGACGCCCCGGCACGAGATGGCGCTCTTTCCGGTCTACCAGCTCCTGGCCCGCACCGACCTCGGGCGCCTCCGAGCGGCGCTCGCCGCGCTCTTCGCCCTCAGCCAGGCGCTCCTCCTCGTGCGCCACGCCTCCTGGCTCTGGGTCTCCTGAGCGATCCGTCCCGGGAGCCTCCCGAGACGATCGTCAGGCGAGCGTGACCCGGAAGCGTGCGCCGCCTCCCTTGCGCGGCGCGCACGTGACGTCGCCGCCGTGGCGGCGCGCGACCTGCCGCGCGATGGAGAGTCCGAGGCCCGCACCTCCGTCGGCGGCGCCGGGGAGTCGGAAGAAGGGCTCGAACACCCGGTCCGAGAGGTCCGGCGGGACGCCCGGACCGCGGTCGAGGACGTCGACCTCGACGCCGCCCGCCGGGCCCCGGCGGACCTCGACCTCCACGGGGCCGCCCCCGTGGCGAAGCGCGTTCTCGAGGAGGTTCCGGAGCATCCGCCGGAGGAGCCGCGGGTTCCCGTCGAGCGTGACGACGTCTCCCGAGAGAGCCGCGCCGGCACGGGCGCACTCCTCGGCGGCGAGGGCCGTCAGGTCGACCTCCTCGATCGGCTCCCCGGCCGTGCCCGCCTCGAGCCGGCTCGCGACGAGGATCTCCTCCACGAGCCCGTCGAGCTCGGCGACGCTCCGCGCGACCTCGCCCTTCGCGGCCGGCTCGCCGTCGAGGAGGTCCGCGGCGACGCGGAGGCGGGCGAGCGGCGTCCGGAGCTCGTGCGAGGCGTTCGCGAGGAGCCGCCGCTGCGCGCCGACGAGCTCCTCGATCCGCGACGCGGCCCGGTTGAAGCTCGCGGCGAGGAGGGCGACCTCGTCCCTCCCCTCCTCAGGGACGCGCGAGGCGAGGTCCCCCGCGCCGAGCGCCTCGACCGACTCGCGGAGGCGCTCGAGCCTCCGCGTGATCCGGCGCGAGATCGGCCAGGCCGCGAGCGCGACGGCGAGCGCCGCGAGGAGGAGGAACCCGAGGAAGCCGATGGCCGGGCGCGACGAGGCGGAACGCATCCCGACGAGCCAGCGGCCGTCGGGGAGACGGAGGACGACGGCCGGCCCCGCGCCGAGCCGGTGCCACGTGCCGCTCGAGGCGAATCCGGCGGGGGGCGGCGGGAGCCGCTCCCCGTGCGCGGCGACCCTCTCGCGCGCCGGCGTGAAGAGCGAGAGGCGCGCGCGCGTCCGCGCCCCCCACCTCTCGAGCGCTGCCTGCTGGAGGGCGACGGGCGCGCCCGCGGGCGGGAGCAGCTCGCCCGCGATCTCCGCGGCGAGGCCGAGGCCGCTCTCGACCGGCTCGCGCCCGTAGTGGAGGTGCCACGCCGCCCCGGCGAGGAGCGCGACGAGGACGACGCTCGCGAGGACGGCGACGTAGATCCGCGCGTGGAGCCGCGCGCCGGGGTGGCGGGGCGGTCTCACGCGTCCTGGCTCCGCGCGAAGACGTAGCCCGCGCCCCTCACGGTCAGGATGCGGTGCGGGCTCCTCGGGTCGTCCTCGATCGCCGCGCGGATCCGCGCGACGTGGACGTCGATCGAGCGGTCGAACGCCTCGAGCGCCTCCCCCTTCACGAGCTCCATGAGCCTCTCGCGCGTCAGGACGCGCCCCGCCCTCTCCGCCATCGCGAGGAGGAGGCTGAACTGATGGGCCGTCATCGGCCGCTCCTCGCCGTCGACCCGGGCGACGCGCGCGTCGGCGTCGACCTCGAGCCTCCCGAAGCGAAGGACCCTCGGCGCCGCCCCGGCGACCGCCGCGGGGCGCCTCAGGACGGCGCGGATCCGCGCGAGGAGCTCGCGCGGGTCGAACGGCTTCCCGAGGTAGTCGTCCGCGCCGAGCTCGAGGCCGACGACGCGGTCCGTCGGGTCCCCCTTCGCGGTCAGCATGATGACGGGGACGGCCGATCCCGAGCCGCGGAGGCGGCGGCAGACGTCGAGACCGTCGCCGTCGGGGAGCATCAGGTCGAGGAGCACGAGGTCGAAGGGCTCGCGCGCGAGCCGCGCGAGCCCTTCGGACGCCGTCCCGGCGCTCGTCACCTCGAGGCCGCTCCGGCCGAGGTCCCGCGCGACCATCTCCGCGAGCCTCGCGTCGTCCTCGATCATCAGGATGCGGGTCGCCATGGCGGCATCATCGTCCATCCGGACCGGCGCGAGGCAGGTCCCGCGGAGGGGGCCGGGACCCGCCCTCGCCGGGCCCGGAGAGGGCTCAGTGGCCGAAGCGGGAGTGGAACGACTCGAGCTTCGCCGCGGCCTTCGCGCGCTGCGCCGGGGTCAGGACGTCCGCCGCGTCGGCGACGGCCGCCACGAGGCGCTCCGACGCGTCCTCCATCAGCTGTACGTGACGGAGCCGGTGCGCCTCGAGGGCGGCCCGGTCGACCTTCTCGGCGGTCAGGATCGCGACGACCTCCTTCCGGCCAGCGACGAGCTCGTCGTGGAGGGGCGCGAGGTCCTTCGCGGCCGCCTTCGCGATCGCGGCGAGCTTCGCCTCCTGCCCCGGCGTCCCGTCGAGGTCCTCGACGATCCAGCCGGCGATCCGGTCGATCTTCTTCTCGACCTGCGCCGGGTCCAGGTGAGAGCAGGCGCCTCCGCGAAACGGCCCGAGGCCGAACGCCTGCAGGGCGCCCGTCAGCGCCGCCGCGGAGAGCAGGAGGAGGGCGCCGAGGAAGAGGGCGCGGCCGCGTCGGCGGCGCTTCGCCGGGGCGTTCGCGGGGACGTCGGCGGAGGTCGGGGTGTTCTCGCTCATCTTCTTCTCCTTGGGCGGAGGGCTGATCTCCTTCCGCCGACAGGGAAGATGGCGGCGCCCCGTTGCGCTCCTTCGTCCGTGAGGTGAAGTTGTGTGAAGCGGCGCCGGTCAGGGAACGTCGCGGCGCGGGGGCTCGATGTCCGGCACGCCCTTCGCGAAGAGCGGCTCGCGAGCGTGGGGTCAGGTCTACCTTCTACACTCTGCGCGGCCGCGTAGAGTGTAGAAGGTAGACCTGACCCCTATCCCGGGAGGCGGCGCCGGAGGGCGGAGGCGAGGGCGGAGGCTTCGGGGACGCGGAGGGCGAGGGCGAGGAGGCCGTAGGCGGCCGCGAACGTGCCGCAGACGAGGGCTCCGAGGAGGACGGGGCCGAGGGAAGCGAACACGAGCTTCACGCCGAGGCCCGCCGCGGCCGCGCCGAGGGCGGCGCCCCAGACGCGGAGCGAGAACGAGGCGGGAAGGCCCGTCTTCCCGACGCGCGCGTTCAGCGCGCGCCGGAGGAGGAGCATCTCGAGCCAGCCCGCCAGGCCGGAGCCGAGCGTGAGGCCCGCGAGGCCGAGGCGCGCGTCGAGGCCGAAAGCGCGCGGCGCGCCGAACGCGAGTCCGCCGCCGAGGGCCGCGCTCGCCGCGACACGGAGGATCGCGAACCTCAGCGGCGTCCGCGTGTCGTGGAGCGCCCAGAAGGCCGACGCGTAGAGCCGCCCGAGCGTCATCGCGAGAAGGCCCACGGCCGAGCCCGCGAGGACGGCCCAGACGATCCGCACGTCCTGGGCTCCGAAGGCTCCCGTCTGGAAGACGAGGGCGACGACACGGTCGCCGAGGAGGGCGAAGGCGACGGCCGCGGGGACGACGAGGAAGGCGACGCGCCGGAGCGCCGCGTCGAGCCGCTCGCGGAGCGCCTCGGGGCTCGCGCCCGAGGAGAGCTCGGGGAGCTCCGCGCTCGAGACCGACATCCCGAAGAGCGAGACCGGGAGGAGGTAGAGCGTCTGGGCGTAGCCGAGCATCGCGACCGCGCCGGCCGGAAGGAAGCTCGCGATGACCTGGTCCACCCAGCTCGAGACCTGAGTGACGCCGCGGCTCCCGACGCTCGGGAGGAAGTTCCGGAAGATCGTCCTCACGTGCGGCGAGCCCGTGTCGAGGGCCGGGCGGATCGATCCGACGAGCCGCGCGACCCGCGGGAGCTGGACGAGGAGCTGGAGGAGGCTCCCGGCGACAGCCCCCCAGGCGGCCCACACCGCGATCTCGGCCCCGGCCTTCGCCCCCGCGACGACGAGGGCCGCGATGATCGCCCCGTTCCAGAGGACGGGCGCCGCGTACGGCAGGAAGAAGCGGCGGTGGCTGTTCAGGATCCCGAGGCAGAACGCCGAGAGGACGAGGAGGCCGGTTCCGGGAAAGAGGATGCGGACGAGGCGGACCGTCAGCTCGCGCCGCTCCCCCGAGAAGCCCGGGGTGAAGAGGTCGACGAGGACCGGAGCCGCGAGGACGCCGAGCGCCGAGAGGACGACCGCGAGGAGCGCGAGGAGCGTCCCCGCCGTCCGCGCCGTCCGTCGTGCCTCCTCCTCCCGTCCCTCGCCGAGGAGGCGGGAGTAGACGGGGATGAGCGACGCGGAGAGCGATCCTTCGCCGAAGAGGTTCTGGAGGACGTTCGGGGCGCGGAGGGCGGCCCTCAGGGCGTCGGCCGCCATCGAGCTCCCGAGGTAGTGGGCAAAGACCCGCTCCCTCACGAAGCCGGCGAGCCGCGAGAGGAGGACGCCCGCCCCGACGAGGAGCGCGTTCGCCGTGGAAGAGCGGCGGGCCGTCACCGGAGCTTCAGCGTCGCGAGCGCCGCGAGCGCGAGGATGCCCGAGACGATCCAGAGCCTCACGACGACTTTCGTCTCCGCGAGGCCGTTGTAGGCCATCGCGTGGTGGAGCGGCGCGCGGGCGAAGAGCCGCCGGCCGAGGAGCTTGATGCCGACCTTGTCCTGCACCTGCGAGGTGAACGCCTCCGCGACGAAGAGCCCTCCGAGGAGGACGAAGAGGAACTCCTGCTTGAGGAGGACGGAGGCGACGGCAAGGCTCCCGCCGATCGAGAGCGAGCCGGTGTCGCCCATGAAGATCTGCGCCGGGTAGGCGTTGAACCAGAGGAATCCGACGCCGGCCCCCGCGAAGGCGCAGGCGAAGACGGCGAGCTCGCCCGCACCGGGCAGGAACGGGTAGAAGAGGTAGCGCGACCAGATCGCGTTCCCGAGGAGGTAGCCGAAGACGCCGAGGACCGCGATCGCGAAGACCGAGGGGACGATCGCGAGCCCGTCCATTCCGTCGGCGATGTTCACGGAGTTGCCGACGAGGAGGACGAAGAGGAAGACGAAGGGGAAGTAGAGCCAGGGGTTGTCGAGGACCGCCGCCTTGACGAACGGAAGGTGGAGCCGGGCCGCCTCGGCGGGCGGCACCGGCGAAAGCGGGCTCGCGAGGAGAGCGACGAGGAGCGCGGCGAACGCCCCCTGGAGGACGAGCTTCTTCGCCTCGGACATCCCCTTGTCGCCCGATCTCGCCCTCATCTTCGCCCGGTCGTCGACGAAGCCGATCGCCCCGAACCAGACCATGCCGAGGAGGACGAGGAGGGCGTATCCGCTCGTCAGGTTGCACCAGAGGAGCGAGGAGAACGCGACGACGCCGACGAGGACGACGCCCCCCATGACCGGCGTCCCCGCCTTGTCGAAGGCCGAGGGGATCCCGGTCTCGCGGAGCTGGTCGACGAACGCCTTCCGCTGGAGCCACCAGATGACCTTCGGCATGACCCAGAGCGTCAGGAGGACCGCCGTGAGCGCCGCGCCGATGGAGCGCGCCGAGAGGTACTCCGCGAGCCGGAGGAACGAGAGCTGGGGGAACGGCGCGAGGAGCTTCCCGATCCAGAAGATCATCGCGGCCCCTCCTTTCCGCGCGAAAGCGCCTCGACGACGCGGCGGTACGAGAGCTTCATCTCGAACTGGGGACGGAAATCGGTCGACGTCAGGAGGAACGCCGGGAGCGCCTCCTTCAGCCTCGCCGGGTCGCGGACCTCGCCCCGCTCGACGAGCGTGAGGATCCCGCGGAGCCCCGCGGCGCGGACCTTCCAGAAGCGGTACTCCGCGAGCGCGAGGAGGGCCGGAAGGGCGTCCTTCTCGCTCCCGAGCGCCCCGAGAGCCTCCGCCGCGGCGGCCGCAGCCTCGAGGTTCCGGTCGGAGAGGCCCCGCACGAGCGCGGCCGCGACCTCGTCCCGCCGCGCCAGCCGCCCGGCGAGGCGCGCCGCCGTCCGCGCCGCTTCGGCGCGCACCTCCCAATAGGGGTCGGCGAGCCCGGCGAGGAGCGCCTCCTCGACTCCCGCGTCGGCGACGCCGAGCCGGCCGAGGGCCGTGAGCGCGTTCCGCCTCACGAAACCGACCTGCGCGAAGTCGCCTCCGAGGAGGCGCTGGAAGAGCGGCGCGGGGGTCCGGTCGGCGAGGAGGGCGACGATCAGAGGCACCTTCTCCGTCTCGCCGAGGAGACCGAGGAGCTTGACGCCGCGGTTCCTCGCCTCCCAGTCGTCGTCGACGAGGAGCGAGGCGGCCCGGCTCCGGAACCAGGCGAGGTCCCGCTCCTCGACGTGCTCCTCGACGCGGTAGCGCGGCCCGGCGGCGGCCGCGGCCTTCTCGAGGCGTGCGAGGAGCTCCGCGTTCGAGACGACGTGCGGGGCCGGGACGAGCGTCGGGTCGATCGCGCCGGTGCCTCGCCCGTGCCTCACGTGGTGCGCGATCTCGGCCGCGGCGTCGATCCCGAGGACGTCGCGCCCCCTCCGAGACATCTCGGCGAGCCGCTCGCGGTCCCCCGCGAGGTCGAGGACCCTTCGCGCGAGGAGCGCCCCGTCGAGCTCCTCGACGAGGTGCCCGTCTCGGAGGACCGTCTCCTCGTAGAGGACCTCGGCGCCACCCGCCCGCTCGAGAGCGCGGGCGTTCGCGACCTGGTGGTCGCCCGGGAGGTTCGCCTTCGGGACGACGAGCGCCGGGAGGCCCATCCGCGCGACCTCGTTGAGGCTTCCCGAGCCGCCGCGGATGACGACGAGGTCCGAGACGGCGTAGACCGAGGCGATGTCGTGGAAGTAGCTCCGCGAGACGTAGAACGTCGCGATCCGCGCCCGCTCCTCCTTCGAGTAGCGCGCGGCGAGCCGGGCCTCGGTGTCGGCGCCCGCGTCGTATCCGCCTCCCTTGAAGAGGCCGGTCCCGTGGACGACGAAGAGGCGGTCCGCGTGCGGGAGGAGGTCGCCGAGGGCGTCGACGAGGCCCCGGTTCAGAGAGCGCGACCCCTGCGAGCCGCCGAAGACGAAGACGACCGTCCGCCCCTGGGGGACCTCGAAGTCGAGGCGCGAGCGCGCCTCGGCGGGGTCGACGTCGCCGATCCTCTTCCGGAGCGGATAGCCGGTGACGGCGCCGTTGCCCGGGAAGAGGGAGAGCGTCTCGGGGAACGTCACGAAGACCTTCTCGGCGAAGCGCCCGACGAGGCGGTTCAGCTTCCCGGGGACGGCGTTCTGCTCGTGGACGAAGACGCGCGAGCGCAGGAGCCGGAGCTTCCTCAGGAAGGTCGCCGCGAAAATGACCGGCGCCGACGCGAAGCCGCCCGTCCCGACGATCACGTCGGGGCGGAAGCGGAGGAGGACGCCCGCCGCCTGCAGCGTCCCGACGCCGAGCTCGAGGAGGAAGCGCGCGAGCGCGGGCGAGGGCCGCGCACCCGGGAAGCCCGAGGCCCTCACGAAGCGAATCGGGATCCCCTCCCTGGGGACGACCTGCTCCTCGGCGCGTCCCTTGACGCCGACGAAGAGCGTCTCGCTCCCCTCCCCGGCGAGGGCCGCGCCGATGGCGAGCGCCGGGTTCACGTGCCCGGCCGTGCCGCCTCCCGTCAGGAGGATCCTCGTCCCTTTCCTCAAGCCTCGCGCCTCCGCCCGATTCTGGGGCATCCCGGCGGCCGCAAGCCGCGCGCTCCCGCCGGACCGTCGCGCATTCTCCCTCGATTCCGCGCCGCGGCCGCTCCCGGGCCCGCCCCGGCGGCTACACTTCCTCCGATGCTCCGGATCCACATTCACGAGGAGGGGCGCGGCCTCCTCCTCCTCGAGGAGGCGACGCTCGCGGAGGCCTGGCCCGGCCTCTCGGGCCGCTCGATCTGGGTCGACGTCGAGGACCCGACGGAGGACGAGGCGCGCGCCCTCGCCGAAGTCTGCGGCTTCCACCCGCTCACCGTCGAGGACTCCCTGACGCCCGTCCAGCCGCCGAAGGTCGAGGAGTTCGGGAGCTACCTCTTCCTCCTCTTCCGCGGGCTCCGGCCCACGGAGGAAGGTCTCGAGCTCGAGAGCTACAAGCTCGCCGCCTGGCTCGGCCCCGGCTTCCTCGTCACGGTCCACCGGCGCCCCGTCGCGGCCTGCCGCGAGGTCTCCCGGCTCGTCGTCGAGAAGGACCTTCCGATGGAGAGCCAGATGGACCGGGTCCTCCACGCCCTCGTCGACCGGATGATGGACGAGATCCTCCCGATCCTCGACCGGTTCGAGGAGCGGCTCGAGGAGCTCGAGGAGGGGGTCTTCTCCGGAGCCCCCCAAAGGGAGGTCCTCCAGGAGCTCCTCGGCCTGAAGCGGCAGCTCCTGACGATCCGCCGGCTCGTCGCCCCGCAGCGCGAGATGCTCGGGCGGCTCGCGCGCCGCGACCTGCCGTACATCGACGAGCGGACGTCGCACTACTTCCGCGACGTCTGGGACCACGTCGCCCGGATCGAGGAGACGACGGTCGTCCTGACGGACCTCGCGAGCGGCGCCCTCGAGGCGCAGCTCTCCGTCGCCTCGAACCGGCTGAACGAGATCGTGAAAGTCCTCACGATCTTCTCGGCGATCTGGATGCCGCTCACGTTCCTCGCCGGGGTCTACGGGATGAACTTCGACTTCCTGCCGGAGCTGAGGATCCGCTGGTTCTACCCCGCGCTCTGGGGCGCCTGGATCGCGATCACGGCCGGGATGCTCGCCGTCTTCCGCTGGCGGCGCTGGATCTGACCCGCGTCGCTCAGGCCTCCGCCGGGACCTCCTCGACCGCCCCGAACGTCGCGAGCTCCTCCCGGATCGCCGCGGCGTCGCCGACGGCGACGACCCGGGCCGAGCCGGTCCCGAAGACGCGCCGCGAGACGCGTCGCACGTCCGCCTTCGTCACACGGGCGAGGCCCGGGACGATCCGTCCGATCTCGTCGGACGGGAGGCCGAGGACCCAGAGGCGGGCGAGCTCGTCGGCGAGCCCCGCCGCCGTCTGGAGCGAGATCGCGTGCGCGCCCGCGTCGCGGCGGAAGGCGAGCTCCATCTCCTCGTCCGCGGCTTCGGTCGTCGCCATCCGCTCCATCTCGTAGAGGACCTCGTTCAGCGCCGCGCCCGTCACCTCGTTCCGCACCGCCGCGAAGGAGCGGACGCTCCCCCGCCCCGCGAGCCAGCTCGCGCCGGCCCCGGGGGAGTAGGTGTAGCCCTTCGACTCGCGGAGGTTCTGGACGAGTCGCGACGTGAACGTCCCGCCGTAGACCGTGAGGGCGAGCTCGAGCGCGGCGAAATCGGGGTCGGTCCGCGGGATGCCGAGGCCGCCGACGACGAGGTTCGTCTGGACGGAGCCCGGGCGGTCGAGGACGAGGATCCGCCGAGGTCCCTCCGGCGCGAGCGGCGCCGGGACGGGAGGCGGCGGCGCTCCCGCCCCGCTCCAGTCGCCGAGGAGTCTCCCCGCGAGGGCGACGACATCCTCCGGCTCGACGTCCCCGGCGACGAGGAGGAGGGCCCGGTCGGGGCGGAGACGCCGGGCGGCCTCCGCCGCGAGGCGCTCCGGCGTCGCGGCGCCGATCGACTCCGCCGTCGGGGAGACGACGGAGTAAGGGTGGCTCCCGTAGAGAGCGCGCGCGAAGGCGCGGACGGCGAGGAAGAACGGCTCCGACTCGCTCGTCTCGAGCTCCTCGAGCGCGAGGTCCTTCACTCGCTCGACGCCCCTTGCCGGGAATGCCGGACGCATGGCCGCGTCCGCGACGAGGTCGAGGAGCGTGGGGAGGCGCGAGGCGAGCCCCGAGGCAGCGACCGTGAGCGAGTCCGGGCCGGCCCCGGCGAGGAGGTCGCCGCCGCACTCCTGCGCGAGGTCCGAGAGCTCGCCGCCGCTCCGCGACGTCGTCCCCTCGCGAATCGCGGCCGAGAGCAGGCGCGCGAGCCCCGGCTCTCCCGGCGCGTCGTCGGAGAAGCCGCCGCGGAAGACGAGCCGCGCGCTCGCGAGCGGGACCCCCGGCCACGGGACGACCTGTACGGCGAGGCCGTTCGGCAACGAGGCCTCGGCGACCCTCGGCGCGGGGACGGCCCTCTCCTCCCCGAGCGGCGGGAGCTGCGCGGGGGCGTTCACCCTTCCCCCCTCGGCGGGACCTTCGCGATCGCCGCACGCGCCTGGGGCGCGAGCCAGACCGCCGCGCGGGCGAGGTCGCCGGAAGTGACGGCCTCGACCTCGGAAGGGAGCGCGAGGAGCGCCTCCGGCCTTCCGGCGAAGGCCGTCGCCTGCGCGAGCTCGACGGCGAGCCCGAGCCTCGGCTCGAGGCCGGCGTAGAAGTCCGCGAGGACCTTCGTCTTCACGCGGGCGAGCTCCCCGTCCGGGACCCCCTCGTCTGCGACCCGCGCGACCTCCGCGTCGAAGGCGGCGAGGAGCTCCTCCGGGAGGACCTCGCGCCGCGTGCCGATGCGCGAGAGGAAGAGCGTCGTCCCGTCGTACCAGGCCCCGCCCTGGAACGGGTTGAAGCCACCCGAGATCTCCGTCGCGATCTCGCGCCCCTCGACGAGGCCGCGGTAGAGGCGCGAGGCGCGCCCGTTGTGGAGGAGCTCGCCGAGGACGAGGAGCGGGATCGCGTCGGCGTGCTCCCGCCCGGGCATCCGCCAGCCCATGGCCACGGCCGGCGTCCTCGCGAGCGGCGCTTCCTTCACGAGGAGGACCGGCGCCGTGCGGGGCGGCTCGTCGAGGTCGGGCCGGGGCGGGAGGATCCCCTCCGGGATCGCCCCGAAGTGCCGCTCCGCCATCTCGAAGACCTCCCCGGCCCGGACGTCGCCGGCCACGGCGAGGACGGCGTTGTTCGGCCGGTAGAAGGCCGAGAAGAACGACTCGACGTCCCCGAGCGTCGCCGCGTCGAGGTCGTGGAAGTCGCCGTAGCCGTCGTGCGCGTTCTCCCACTTCGAAAAGAGCGCCCCGGGCAGCTCGCCGTACTCGAAGAGGCCGTACGGGTCGTTCTGGACGTTGACGAGGATCTCCTCCTTGACGACGTCACGCTGGTTGTCGAGCGACGCCTGCCCGAAGGCGAGGCCCGACATCCGGTCCGCCTCGAGGAAGAGGAGCCGCTCGAGCGCGGAGGAGGGGGCGTCGACGACGTAGATCGTCACGTCGGGGCGGGTCTGCCCGTTGTTGCTCCCTCCGGAGCCCTCGCAGACCCGGTCGAAGACCCCCTTTCCGGCGCGGGGCGTCCCCTCGAACATCAGGTGCTCGAAGAGGTGCGCGAAGCCGGAGCGGCCGCGCGGCTCGAGGCGCGAGCCGATCCGGTAGAGGACGCAGAGACCGAAGACGGGGGCCGAGCGGTTCTCGGAGACGACGACCGTGAGAGAGTTCGACAGGGCCCGCGTGACGAGAGGGACGTGGAGCGTCATCCCTTGAGCAGCTGCCGCGCGATGACCATCCGCTGGATCTCGGAGGTCCCCTCGCCGATCGTGCAGAGCTTGACGTCGCGGTAGAACTTCTCGGCCTTGAAGTCCTTCGTGAAGCCGTAGCCGCCGTGGACCTGGACGGCGAGGTTCGCGACCTTCACGGAGACCTCCCCCGCGAAGAGCTTGCACATCGCCGACTCCTTCGTGACCTTCATGCCGCGGTCCTTCATCCACCCGGCGCGCCAGGTGAGGAGGCGGGCGGCGTCGATCTCGGTCGCCATGTCGGCGAGGTAGTTCTGGATCGACTGGAACTCGGAGATCGGCTTGCCGAACTGGACGCGCTGGCGCGAGTAGGCGAGCGCACAGTCGTAGGCGCCCTGCGCCATCCCGAGGGCGAGCGCGGCGATCGAGATCCGCCCGCCGTCGAGGACCTGCATCGCCTGCGTGAAGCCCGAGCCGAGCGGCCCGACGAGGGCCTCCTTCGGGACCCGGCACTCCTCCATGACGAGCGTCGCCGTGTCCGAGGCGCGAAGGCCGAGCTTGTTCTCCTTCTTGCCGGCGCGGATCCCCTTCTGGTGGAGGTCGACGACGAAAGCCGAGATGCCGTGCGTTCCGGCGGCGCGGTCGGTGACGGCCATGAGGACCGCGACGTCGCCGACGGAGCCGTGCGTGATGAAGTTCTTCGAGCCGTTGAGGACCCATTCGTTCCCGTCGAGGACGGCGGTCGTCCGGGTCCCCTTCGCGTCGCTCCCCGCTTCGGCCTCGGTGAGGCCCCAGGCGCCGATCATCTTCCCCTGGGCGAGCGGGACGACCCAGCGCCGCTTCTGCTCCTCCGTTCCGAACAGGAAGAGGTGGTTCGTACAGAGGCTGTTGTGGGCCGCGATCGAGATGCCGACCGAGCCGTCGACGCGCGAGAGCTCCTCGATGACCCCGATGTAGTCGATGTACGAGAGCCCCGCCCCGCCGTACTCCTCCGGGATGAGGACGCCGAGCATCCCGAGCTCGCCGAGGCGCGCGATCGCCTCGCGGGGGAACAGCTGCGCCTCGTCCCATTCCATGACGTGCGGAGCGAGCTCGCTCTCGGCGAACTCGCGCACCATCTTCCGGACGGCGACCTGCTCCGCGGAGAGCTCGAAGCCGAACGGGGCGGAAACGTCGTCCGGGACGGCCGGACGGCTGTCGTGAGCGGTCGTCATCGCGGGACTCCTGGGGCGCACGGCCCGTGTGTCCGCATTCTATCCGCCGCCCCGGAGAGACCAGGTCAGCGGGCCGGCGGGACCGCCGGGGGCGCGCCGAGCGCCTCGGGCGAGCCCGGGAGCGGCGCCTCCGGCGGCGCCGGCCAGGGACCGAGCGACGTGCCCGGGTAGTAGGCCGCGAGGATCTCGACGTGCGTCTTCCCGGCGAGGGCCATCCCGAACGCCCCGGTCTGGCAGAGGCCGACGCCGTGCCCCCAGCCTCGCCCGTAGAAGGTGTGGACCGGCTCCCCGTCGGCGCCCTTCCCGCTCACGAGCGTGAAGAGCGACTCCGGCAGGGTCAGCGCGAACCGGATCTCGAGCCCGGAGAGGTCGAACGCCTCCCGGTCCGTCGTCACGCGGACGCGCGAAGCGCGACCGGAGACGCCGCGGGCGAGGACCTCGAGGCGCGTCACCGCGCGCCCCCTCCGCGACGCGTCGCGCTCGCGGAGCTTCCCCATCAGCTCGGCGCCGGTGAAACGGCGGACCCAGTGGACCCAGGCGGACTCGCGTTCGTACGTCCCGTCCGCGGGCGGGACGGTCGCGAGGAGCGCGACGACGGCCCCGTCGCGGACGACGAGGCGGACGCGGTCCCCCGGCGCGGGCGCGAGCGAGGCGACGTCCGCCCAGGCCTCGCCCCCCCCGCGGAAGAGGAGGGAATCGGCCGGGAGGACCTCCTCCTCGCGACCCTTCGACGTCTTCACGACGAGCTTCCCGGGCGGCGCGCCGACGAGGCGCCCCTCGACCTCCTCGAGGCCGCCCGCGCGGAGGAGGAGGGAGGCCCACAGGCCGGCCGCCTCCTCGGCGGTGAAAGGACGGCTCGTCGGGAGCGGCGTCGGGCCGGCGAGCTGGAAACGGACGAGCGCCGCGTGGACGCGGCGCGCGTCCCCGCCCCAGGCCGCCGGCGCGGTCCGCTCCGAGGCCTCCGTGAGGAGCCCGTCGTCGCCGAGGAGCCCGGCGAGGTTCGCGTAGACGACCTCGGCGGCGAGAGACTTCGGCGGCGCCCCCGGCGGCAGGCCGAGCCTCTCCGTGAGGAGGGCCCGCGCGGCCTTCAGGTCCGCCCACGCCGCTCCGTGCCGGCCGGCCGCGTGGAGGAGCGCACGACCGCGCGCGGCGAGCGAGGTGTGGACGCGGCCGGAGGCCTTCGCCGTCGTCGCGATCGGGAGCCGCTCCTCGCCCGCGCAGCGGACCGACCGGAGGTAGGGGAACCGCTCCGGCGGGTAGGACGGAAAGACGTGCCGCGCCTCCTCCGTCCGGCCGCCGCAGGTCGAGGTGAAAAGGGCGTCGGCGGGCGCGCCGTCCCAGAGGAGGAGCTGCCCTTCGGTCTCCTTCACGGCCCGCGTCGTGAGCGGCTGCTCGGCTGAGGCGCCGCCGTAGACCTGGCAGCGCGCCGTCGCGCAGAGGTCGTACCCCTCGGCGGCGAAGTCGCCGCGCCGCTTGACGGCGTACGTCCGCGCCGCGACGGCCTGCGCCTTGAGCGCCTCGAGCTCGTCGTAGACGCGCGGCCCCATCTCGAGCGGGACGACGCCGAGGAGGTACTCCTCGAGGCCGATGCGGTTGACGACGTGGAGCGTCCCGCGCGGCGTCGCGACGACGCGGAGAAGCCCCCGGTAGCGGGCGTCTCCCGCCGGGAGGAGGCCGCCGTCGGCCGCCTGGATCTCGAGGGGCGACGGCACGGCGCGCGTGCCGCCGGGGCCCTCGACCACGAGCCGGCGCGGCTCGGCGCCGGCGGCGGCGATGCCGACGAGGAACGCCTCGGGGACGGCGTCACGCCGCACGCGCGAGAGGAGCGGCTCGAGCGTGGCGCGCGAGCCCGGCTCGCCGATCCGGACACTGAAGCGGCTCCCGGCGGCCGCGACGTCCGACGGGAGGCCGAGGAGCGCACCGAGCCGGACGGCCTCGGCCTCCGCCACGTCGCGCGCGACGAAGGAGCCCGCCTGGACCCGGAACGCCGGCGGCGCAGCGTCTGCGGCGGCCGCCTCCGGCCGGACCGAGACGGCGCCCAGGACCCGGCGCACCTCTCCGCCGGAGCGGAGGACCCACTCGCCGACGGGGAGCGCGAACGAGGGGCGCTCGACGGCGACGCCGACGTCGAGGCGCGGCTCCGGGACGTCCCGGAACGCGGGGAGCGCCTCCGCGGACGGCGTCGGGACCGGCGCGGGGGCCGGCACCGGCGCCGGGGGCGGCGCGGTGACGGGCGCCGGCCGCGGCGCGCAGGCGGCGAGGAGGGCCGGACCCAGGAGGGCGGCCGCGAGGCGGGAAGCGCGCCTCACCGGCTCAGGAGAAGGCACGGGCGCGGTGCGTCCGCCGGAAGTCGTCGGCCGAGATCGCGACGAGCTGCGTCATCTCCCAGAGGCGGCTCCGCACGGGCGCGCCGACGCGCATCTCGAGGGTCTCGCCGCCGCGCCCGTCGGGATCGTCGGCGAAGTTCGTCGTCAGGATCGTCAGGCGGCCCCGGTTGTAGCGCGTGTTCAGGAGGCCGTAGAGGACCTCGCGGACCCAGTCGGAGGGACGGCGCGCCCCGAGCTCGTCGAGGACGAGGAGGCCCGCGTCCCGGTACGGCGCGACGATGTCGTCCTGGCTCTCGTCGCTCCCCTTCCCGAAGCTCGCCTGGATCCGGTCGAGGAGGTCCGAGAAGTCGCAGAAGAGGCCGGTCGCCCCCTTCGTGTCGACGAGCTCGTTCAGGATCGCGACGGCGAGGTGCGTCTTGCCGACGCCGACCGGCCCGGTCACGAGGAGCCCCGCGTCGACGGCCGGCCAGTGGGCCACGAAGCGCTTCGCGACGGCCTTGGCCTTCCGGAGCGAGTCGTTGTCGAGGTCCTTGAAGTTCTGCAGCCGGCAGTTGCGGTAGCGCTCGGGGATCCGGGCCGCGGCCCGCCGCGCGACCGCGATCTCCTCGGCCCGGCACTCGCAGGCGACCGTCGTCCCGTCGGAGCGCTCGAGGCGCCCGAAGCCGAGGCAGACTGGGCAGGCCCCCGCGGGGCTGGGCTCGTCCACGTCGCGGATTGTAGGGGGCGGCGCGCGCGGCGTCAGCGGAAGACGGCCATGAGCCGCCGGGCCTTGCCGCCGCGGCGGAGGCGCTGGAGCGCCTGGGCCTCGATCTGCCGGACCCGCTCGCGCGAAAGCTTCAGCTCGGCGCCGATCTCCTGGAGCGTCATCGGCTCCCGCTCGCCCTCGCTCCCGTCCTCCGGGATCCCGAAGCGGCGGCAGAGGACCGCCCGCTCCTTCGGCTTCAGCTCGAGGAGGATGTCGCGCGCCTGCTCGATCGTCGCGCGGCGGAGCATCTCGTCGTCGGCCGACGAGACCATCGTCTGCTCGAGGCGGTCCTCGAGCGTCCGCTCCTGCTCCTCGGCGCCGACGCCCTGGGAGAGCGACTCGGCGGTGCGGGACACCGAGAGGAGGACGTCCACCGCCGCCGGCTCGAGGCCGGTTCGCGCGGCGATCTCCTCGGTCGTCGGCTCTCGCCCGAGCTCGCGCTGGAGCTCGTCGCGCGCCCGGAACGCCTTGAGCTGGTGCGCGGCCTGCTTGTGCGGGATGCGGATCGTCCCCGCCTGCTCGGCGAGCGCGTGGGAGATCGCCTGGCGGACCCACCAGACCGCGTAGGTGATGAACTTGACGCCGCGGTCCGCGTCGAACCGCTTGGCGGCCTGGATGAGGCCGATGTTCCCCTCGTTGATGAGGTCGATGAACGGGACGTCGGGCGAGTGGAACCCCTTCGCGTGGGAGACGACGAAGCGGAGGTTCGCACGGACGAGCTCGTCGATCGCCTCCTTCCGCTTCTCTTCCGGCGTGAAGCGGTCCTGGATGACGCGCGCGAGCTCCTTCTCCCTCTCCGCCGAGAGGAGCGGGTACTTCGAGATCTCGCCCAGATACCTCCGGAGGAGACCCGAGTCCTCGTCGGTCCGCCTGCGGTTCACTTGTCGTGCATCGTATCCCGTCAGCCGCCGGGACGGGAGGAGGAGCGGCCTACCCCGGCCGTCGGGCGAGGGGAGCGCTCGGCCGGAGCGCGAGGGCGTTCTGCTGAGGCGTCGGCCGCGCCGCCGCGCGCGTCGCATGCTCGGCGGCCACGGAACGGAAGGCGTCCATGAGCCTCTCGACCTCCCCTTCCATCCTGGAGAGGCGGGCGCGGAGGTCGAGGATGACCTCCACGCCCGCGAGGTTCACGCCGAGGTCGCGCGTGAGCGTCAGGATGATCTCGAGCCGCTCGACCGTGTCGCGGTCGTAGAGGCGCGTGTTCCCCGACGAGCGGGGGGGGCAGATCAGCCCCTCCCGCTCGTAGAGGCGCAGGGTCTGAGGGTGGACGCCGAACCGCTCGGCGACGACGCCGATCAGGACGTAGTCGTCTCGCCGCCCCTTCCCCCGGCCGGCTCCGTCCTTCGACGACGCCACGGGGTCACTTCTTCTCGTCGACGACCTCGGCGTCGATCACGTCGTCCGCGGGCTTCCCGCCCGGGGAGGACGCGCCGGCCGGGCCGCCCGCGTCGGGCGCCGGAGCGCTCTTGTAGAGCGCCTCGGCGACCTTGTAGCTCGCCTTCTGGACCTCCTGGGCCGACTTGCGGAGCGCCTCGGCGTCGTCCGACTTCGTCTCGAGGACCTTCTTCGCGTCCGCGAGGGCCGCCTCGATGGCGGTCTTGTCGGCCGCCGGGACCTTGTCGGCGTTCTCCGTCAGGAGCTTCTCCGTCGCGTAGACGATCGAGTCGAGCTGGTTCTTCGCCTCGACGGCGTCGCGCCGCTTCCTGTCCTCCGCCGAGTGGGACTGCGCCTCCCTCACCGCATTCTCGACCTCGTCCTTGGCGAGGCCCGAGGAAGAGGTGATCGTGATCTTCTGCTCCTTGCCGGTCCCGCGGTCCTTCGCGGTGACGTGGAGGATGCCGTTCGCGTCGATGTCGAACGTGACCTCGATCTGCGGCATCCCGCGCGGGGCGGGCGGGATCCCGACCAGCGAGAAGACGCCGAGGAGCTTGTTGTCGGCCGCCATCTCGCGCTCGCCCTGGAGGACCTTGATCTCGACGGACGTCTGCGCGTCGGAGGCGGTCGAGAAGACCTCGCTCTTCTTCACCGGGATCGTCGTGTTCCGCTCGATGAGGCGCGTCATGACGCCGCCGAGCGTCTCGACGCCGAGGGAGAGGGGAGTGACGTCGAGGAGGAGGAGGTCCTTCACGTCGCCCGCGAGGACTCCCCCCTGGATCGCCGCGCCGACCGCGACGACCTCGTCCGGGTTGACCCCCTTGTGAGGCTCCTTCCCGAAGAAGTCCTTCACGATCTGCTGGATCCTCGGCATCCGGGTCTGGCCGCCGACGAGGACGACCTCGTCGATCTGCTTCGCGTCGAGGCCGGCGTCCTTGAGCGCCTGGCGGCACGGGCCGATCGAGCGCTGGAGGAGGTCGTCGACCATCTGCTCGAGCTTCGCCCGCGTCAGCTTGAGGCTCAGGTGCTTCGGGCCCGAGGCGTCCGCGGTGATGAAGGGGAGGGCGATCTCCGACTCGACGGTCGTCGAGAGCTCGATCTTCGCCTTTTCGGCGGCCTCCTTGAGGCGCTGCATCGCCATCGGGTCCTTGCCGAGGTCGATCCCCTGGTCCTTCCGGAACTCGGCGAGGAGCCAGTCGACGATCCGCTGGTCGATGTTGTCGCCGCCGAGGTGCGTGTCGCCGTTCGTCGACTTGACCTCGACGACTCCCTCGCCGACCTCGAGGATCGAGATGTCGAAGGTGCCGCCGCCGAAGTCGTACACGGCGATCGTCTCGTTCTTCTTCTTGTCGAGGCCGTAGGCGAGCGCCGCGGCCGTCGGCTCGTTCACGAGCCTCTCGACCTTCAGGCCGGCGATCTGCCCGGCGTCCTTCGTCGCCTGCCGCTGGGCGTCGTTGAAGTAGGCCGGGACGGTGATGACCGCCCTCTCGACTTTCTCGCCGAGGTGCGCCTCGGCCGCCTCCTTCAGCTTCGTCAGGATCTGGGCGGAGATCTCCGGCGGCGACATCTCCTTCCCGCCCTGGATCACCCGCGCGTCCCCGTTGGCCGACCGGACGACCTTGTAGGGGACCATCTTCATCTCTTCGCTGACCTCGTCGAAGCGGCGCCCCATGAACCGCTTGATCGAGTAGACGGTGTTCTCCGGGTTCGTGACCGCCTGCCGCTTGGCGACCTGCCCGACGAGCCGCTCGCCCGACTTCGTGACGGCCACGACGGACGGGGTCGTACGCCCCCCCTCGGAGTTCGCGACGACCTCCGCCGAGCCCCCCTCGAGGACGGCGACGACGCTGTTCGTCGTCCCGAGGTCGATGCCGATGATCTTGCTCATCTGATTCCCTCCGGGCTCGATGGCCCGAACGGGAATCTAGGATATTAGCAGACTATTGTCAAGTCTAGTGTCGGAAGAAATCTTCATTCGCACGGAAGACTTGGCCCAAGTCAATTCACGATAATGATTTCCCTCTTGCCGCCCGTCGGAACGTCGCCCACGAAACCACCCGTCTGGGCGGCATGGGCGAAGAAGAGGTCGGTGTCGGTCTTGCCGTCGGCGTCGAAACCGGCGAGGTAGTACTTCCCCGCCTCCGCCTGGAGGATGTACCTGTAGGGACGCCCCCACGGGTCCAGCAGATCGGACGGACCGATGAGCCCGGCGCTCGCGATGACGGCGGGCGACTCCGGGAACCGCCCCTGTGTCAGGTAGTAGGCGTCGATCGCCTCCGAGAGACGGCGAAGGCGGGAGAGGGAGACCGACTTCTGGAAGCCCTCGAGCGCCGCGATCCGACGAGGCGGCACGGTGACGACGTTGGCGGGATTCCGCACCTGGATCGACAACCCCGCGAGGAGGAGGGCGAGGACCCCGGCCCCGACCGCGAACGCCAGGGCCGACGGCCCCTTCCGGGCGGCCGGCACCTCGACGGAGAGCGCGCCGGTCTCGTCGACGACGCCCGTCCGGCGCGCCTCCTCGATGAGCCCGCGGCTGAGGAGGTCGAAGAAGGCCTTCGCGCCGTCGAAGTCCGACAGGAACGTCCGCTCCACGATGTCCCCGACCGTCCTCCGGCCGTCGACGAGGTCGTAGACGGACCACTCCGCCTTCGAGATCCGGATCGGCCCGTCGCGGCGCTCCCGCCCCCTCGTCCCCGTGATCTCCGCCGCGTCCTCGACGTCGTCCGCGACCTCGGCCGCCTCGACCCTCTGGCCGACCGGGATGCGCTGGTACACGAGCTCCGGCGAGCGGACGACCTTCTGGATGATCGGCCACTCGTCGAGCATTCGGGCCCCCTCCATGAGGAGGCTCTCGACCTGGATCGGCCGGACGTATTCCCGGTCGTAGTCGATCCCGTCCTGCTGGTCGAAGACGTAGTCGCCGTCCGTCCAGCGGAAGAGGCCGTAGGCGATCTTGCGGAGCTGGGCGTCGAGGCCGGCCCGGAGCTGGTCGGGGTCGCAGAAGCCGTTCTTCAGGAGGATGAAGCCGAGCCTCTGCAGCGTCTGTCCCTGGATCTCGAGCGCCTTCGCGAGCGCGTCGGGGGAGAGGCTCCGGGTCTTCACGAGGAGCGTGCCGAGGCGGGTGTCGAGGCGTTTCGCCTGGGACTCGGCCGAGACGAGGGCGCCGCCGTCGAAGCCGAGGAGGACGGTGTCGTCCGGTCCGCGGAGCGTCAGGAGGCCCGTCTTCTTCTGGAGCGAGATGAGCTGGAGGATGTCGGAGAGGGCGAAGTCGTGGAGGGTCCCTTCGAGCGCCACGGCCTACCCCTTCCTCGCCGCGACCTGCCCGGCGACCCACGCGGAGAGGGCGACGAGCGCCCAGAGGACCGTCCCGGCGACGAGCGCCCCGGCTCCGGGACGGGGCGAGAGCGCGAGCTCGTCGCGGAAGAGCGCCGCGAGGAGGCCCAGGAAGAACGGGGCGAGGATCGCGGCCGCTTTCCCGATCCGTCCCTCGAGGAAGAGCTCGCCTCCGGGGAAGACGACGTTCAGCGCCCGCCGCAGGCGCCCCTCGAACCCCTGCCGCCGCTTGACCTCCTCGACCTTCTGCAGCTTCGTCTCGATCGACACGCCGTCCTTCTTCAGGTAGACGTGGATGCACTGGGAGCAGAGGAGCGCGCTCTCGCCGGGCGGCTTGCAGAGGCGGCAGAACGTCCGTCCGCACTTCTGGCAGGCGAGGGCGTACCCGTGCCTCTTCCGCCTCCACGCGTCGAGGAAGAGGGCCGCGGCGGTCGCGACCGGGATCCCCCCTGCGGCGGGATAGAGCCAGCTCCGCGCGTCGCTCCCGAGGTGGAAGTGGCCGAGGACGCGCCTGCTGCGGGCGTCGCTCTGGAGGAGGCGAATCTTCGCGCGCGCCTCGTCGGGCGGGAAGCCGACGGAGACGACCTTCACGAGCGTCGGACTGTCGAGGAACTTCGTCACGAGCGCGTTGTCGAGGGCGCGCGCCTCCGCGAGCTTCTCCTGCGCCTCCACCGTCCGGAACGTCTCGCCGTAGACGAGCGAGAGGTTGTAGCGGGCCTTCACGTCCCGCGGCTCCCGGCGCAGCGCCTCCTGGAAGTCCTCCTGCGCGGCGCCGAAGTCGCCGTCGACGAACCGGATGTTCCCGCGGTTGATCAGGGCGCGGACCTCGACCGCCGAGACCTGCGCCCCGACCGTGTACTCGGCGACGGCCCGGTCGTTCTGCCCCAGCTGCTGGTAGAGGCAGCCGAGGAGGAATCGGACGTCCGCGTCTTCCGGGAAGAGCCTCTTCACGGCCTCCAGGTCGTCGAGGACCCGCTGGTCGTAGCGCTTCTCGCGGAGCGCCTCGGCGCCCCTCAGGAGCGGGGAGGCCGAGAGCGCGATCTCCCCGCCCGTCCGGTCGAGGGCCGGGGCGACGAGGAGGAGCGGGACGAGCCCGGCGAGCGCGGCCCACTTCACGCCCCTCTCGGCGTAGCCGAAGGAGAGGACGAAGAGCCAGAGGAGGAGCCAGAGGACGTCCAGGCCGAGGAGAAGAGGCAGGAGGAGGAGGCCGACGGCGAGGGCGGTGTCGGCCCGCCTCGGGAACCAGCGTCCCGCGAGCTCGACGAGGTCGTGGAAGAGGCGCCGCCCCTCGGCGGCGACGAGGAGGACCACGAACGAGACGCCGACCGCGGCGAGCGTCAGGACGGCGAGCAGGGTCGACCGAACGCGGAAGACCCTCCGCCCCTCGAGGTCGACGAGCGTCGCGCGAAACGCCCCGAGGAGCTCGCGCGGGACGCCGAGCTGGTCGACCGCGAGCGCGAGGCGGACGCGCGACCAGCGCGCTTCCGGGAGGTCGGGGTCGAGCCGGACCGCCGAGTCGAGGGCCCACCGCGCCTTCTCGGAGTTCCCCTGACCGAGCTCCCGGCGGGCCATGAGCGTCGCGGCGAGCGAGAGGTCCGTCAGCCGCTTCAACCCGATCTTGTTCGCGTGCTTGACGATCTCCTCGACCTTCTGCGCCGCCAGGAGCGGGTCGCCCTCCTCGTGCGCGGCGAGCCAGCCGAACCACTGCCCGCGGATCTCCCTGCGGAACGTCGACTCGGTCGCCTCGCCGGGTGCCTGGAGGACCTGCGCCGCCGCGGGCCCGGCGGCGAAGGGCGCCAGGAGGAGAAGCGCGGGCGCGGCACGCCGGAGCGTGCGAAGGAGGAGGCCGTGTCCCGTCGCGCGACGCATCGGCCCTCGGCGGGTCAGCCTCTCGGGCGGGGGGGCGGCGGCACGCCGGGCGCGCCCTTCGCCTGCGAGGCGAGCCTCGTGAAGACGAGCTGGAGCTCGCCGAGGAGCCCTTCGAGCGCGTCCGTCTCCTCGAAGGAGAGACGCCCGCGGGTCTTCTCCCGGAGCGCCAGGAGCGAGTCGATGATCTCGCGCGAGGCGCCGAGATCGACCGAGCGCCGGCCCGTGGCCGGGTCGGGGATCCCCTGAAGGTAGAGCGACGCCGTCTGCGCCAGCATGTCGAGGAGGCGGAGGAACGCGGGGCTGCTCTCCGGCGCAGGCTCCTCGGGCGCGGGCGCGGGCGCCGCGGCCGCCGGGGGCGGCTCGGGCGCGGGCGGCGCGGAGGAGAGCTCTTCCTTCACGTCGTCCCGCAGGTCCCCCTCGGCTGTGAACATCCTGCGGTCGACGACCTTGATCGTCCTGGTTGCTTCTGCCATAAGGCCTCGTTCGGGCGCTTCATTCTAGGGGATCTTCTCCCCGGCGCCGCGACGAGGAGGCTCCCGTGACGATTCCGCCGAGCTCCCTGCGCCCCGAGGCCGCCGGAGAGGCCGCCGCCGCCCTCGTCCGGCTCATGGCCCGCCTCCGGGCCGAGTGCCCCTGGGACCGGAAGCAGACCTTCGCCGACCTCTCGGGCTACCTCCTCGAGGAGTGCCACGAGGCGCTCGACGCCCTCGCGCGGCGGGACCTCGACGCGCTCGAAGGCGAGCTCGGCGACCTCCTCTTCGAGATCGTCTTCCTCGCGGAGCTCGGGCGCGAGGCGGGCGCCTTCGACCTCGCCTCGCTCGCGGAGCGGGTCCACGCGAAGATGGTCGCCCGCCACCCGCACGTCTTCGGCGAGAAGGAGGTCGCGGACGCCGAGGCCGTGAAGGTCCAGTGGGAGAAGCTCAAGGAGGGGGAGCGCGCCGCCCGCGGCGATGCCGGGGCGGTCCCCTCTCCGTTCGAGGGCCTCCCGAGGACGCTCCCCGCCCTCCTGAAGGCCGTCCGCGTCACGTCCCGTGCGGCCGACCTCGGCTTCGACTGGGAGCGCGACGCGGACGTCCTCGTCAAGCTCGACGAGGAGGTCGCCGAGTTCAAGGCCGAGCTCCTCGCGGAGGGGGCGACGAAGGACTCGATCGCCCACGAGATCGGCGACATCCTCTTCACCGTCGTGAACGTCGCGAGGCGGCACGGGGTCGACCCGGAGGCGGCGCTCCAGGCGACGAACGGGAAGTTCGTGAGGCGCTTCGAGGAGGTCGCGCGGCGCGTCCGCGCGGCCGGCCGCGAGGTGCGCGACACGTCCCTCTCCGAGCTCGACGCGACGTGGGACGCGGTGAAGCGCGAGGAGGCGCCGTGAGCTTCGCGCGCGCGATCGTCCGGCCGCCGTGCGGCCGTTTCGCCGAGGGTCTCACGACCGCCGGCCTCGGCCTTCCCGACCTCGCGCTCGCCCGCGACCAGCACGGGGCCTACGTCCGCGCGCTCGAGGCGCTCGGGCTCGCCGTCACCGCCCTTCCCCCGGACGACCGCTTCCCCGACTCGACGTTCGTCGAGGACACGGCCGTCCTCGCGCGCGGCCTCGCCGTCCTCTGCCGGCCCGGCGCGCCGAGCCGCGCCGGCGAGGTCGAGGCGGTCCGGCCGGCGATCGAGCCCTTCTTCCCCGACGTCGCCGCCATCGAGGCTCCCGGGACCGTCGACGGCGGCGACGTCTGCGAGGCGGGCGACCACGTCTTCGTCGGCGTATCGGAGCGGACGAACGCGGAGGGGGCACGGCAGCTCGCCGGGCACCTCGCGAGCCGCGGCCTCGGCGCGACCCTCGTCGACGTCCGCAGGATTCCCGGCCTCCTGCACCTCAAGAGCGGGATCGCCTGGCTCGGGGGGCGGACGCTCGCCGTCTCGGCCCCCTTCGCGTCCCGCCGCGAGCTCGCCGGATGGGACCTCCTCCGCGTCCCCGACGGCGAGGAGTACGCCGCGAACGCCGTCCTCGTGAACGGCACCGTCCTCCTCGCGGAGGGCTTCCCCCGCTTCGAGGCCGCGCTCCGCTCCCGCGGCCTCCCGACGGTCGCCCTCGGGATGTCCGAGTTCCGGAAGCTCGACGGCGGCCTCAGCTGTCTCTCCTTGAGGTTCTGACCCGGCCGCCTCCGCGCCCGGGCGGCTCGTGCTGCTGTGTTATGAGGCTTGACGCTGAGGCGGCGGTGCGGTTCAGTCGGCCATGGCCACAAGCGCCGGCTTCGCCCCGTCGCCGAGCGAACGGTTCGAAAACTGCACGTCGGTCTTGATGAGGGCGGTCGGGCATTCGGATCGCGCTGAGCCGCTTCGGCTCTACTGCGCCGGGCTTCTTCTGCCCGGGGAGCGGAAGAGTGTGGAGCCGATGGCCGCGCGGCTCGCGCCTGGCGACGTGCGCTCGGTCCATCAGCGCATGCACCACCTGGTGGCGGATTCGCCCTGGAGCGACCGCAGGCTTCTGGCGGCGATCCGGGATTACGCCCTGCCCGTGTTCCAGGCGCACGGCGGTGTGAAGGCGTGGATCGTGGACGACACGGGCATTCCGAAGAAGGGACGCCATTCGGTGGGAGTCACGCGTCAGCACTGCGGTGTTCTCGGAAAGCAGGAGAACTGCCAGGTCGCCGTAAGCCTCTCCGTGGCCAACGAGCGCCTCAGCCTGCCCATCGCCTACGAGCTCTATCTGCCGGAGGTCTGGGCGGCCGACCGGGAGCGGCGAATGAAGGCGGGTGTCCCTGACGAAGTCCCTTTCCGGACGAAGCTCGAGATCGCCACGGCCCAGCTTCGAACCGCGGTCGAGGATGGGGTCCCCAAAGGGGTTCTCCTGGCCGATGCCGGATACGGCGACAGCACGCCCTTCCGTGACGACGTCACCGCGCTCGGCCTCGAATACGCCGTCGGAATCCAGGCTGCGACGACTGTCTGGCCTCCGGGCGAGGGCCCTCTGCCTGCCCCTGCCTCTTCCGGCAAGGGACGCCCCCCCAGGCTTCTCTCTCGAGACGCGACCCATCAGCCGATCTCCGTCGAGGCGCTCGCGCAGCGAATCGGGCGCGCGCGTTTCCGATCCGTGACCTGGCGGCAGGGCACGAAAGCCCCGCTCACGTCGCGCTTCCATGCGGTCCGCGTCCGGCCCGCTCTTCGCGACTACTGGCGAGCCGAGGCCCGCCCCGAGGAATGGCTTCTGATCGAGTGGCCCTCGGGCCAGAAGGAGCCCACGAAGTACTTCCTGTCGACCCTGCCGCCGAACACGCCGCTCGCAACGCTCGTGCGGACGGCAAAGCTGCGGTGGCGCACCGAGCGCGACTACGAGGAACTGAAGGACGAGATCGGACTGGACCACTACGAAGGCCGTGGATGGCGGGGCTTCCACCATCACGCGACGCTCTGCATAGCCGCATACGCTTTCCTCGCCGTGGAACGGGGCCTTTCTTCCCCCTCAGGCGTTTCGCTCCTCGGACTCCCGTTCCAGGTCGCTGCCGTACCCGGAGGTTTCCGCCCGAGGGGTGCTCCCGATCCGTCCGCAGCGACACGTCCCGGAGTCGATCGAGACCATGCGCGTACGAATCGCTCTCGTACTTCTGGAGGGGATTCCCCGATGTCCCTGCCGCCAGAGAGCCATCACGGATCGCCCCCCCGCTCGCACGAAACCACCGACTTTCGCAACACAGTAGTACTAGGCCACGGACATCTGCACGAAGTCCGGGAGGCCGCGGCTCCAGTCGCGAAGCGCCCCGCCTCCCGGAACGGCCGTGAACGTCGGGCCCTCGAACCGGAACGTCGTCAGCCCTCCGCCGAGCTGGTCGACGACGCCGGCCGACGCGGGCACGCCGAGCTCGTTCGCGATGTTGCGGAGCATCGCGCGGCCGCTCGGGCCGCGTCCCGTCGAGCAGTGCATGAACTGGACGCAGCCCCAGGGGCCGAAGATCGGGCGCAGCCTCGCGATGACGGGGCGCAGCGCGGCGAGGTTCCCGGCGCTGAGGCTCGAGTGGTGCTCGCCCGCGACCCCGTGGCCGTCGGAGATCCCGGCCACTCCGGGCGCGCCGTGGCCGTGGAACCTCAGAAGGAAGACGGAGCCCGGGGCCGCCGTCCGAAGGATGTCGCTGACGGCCTGCTCGACGCCGCCGCTCATCCCGCCGATGACGATCGGGTTCCCGCCGGCCCGCCGGATGTCCCGCTCCTCGAGCCTCGCGAGCGACGGGTCGAAGACGTCGACGCAGTCGACGACCCGAAGACCCGGGGCCCCGGCGGCGAGCCGCGGCCACGTGTTCTCCCCGACGGCGCCATCGGGGACCAGCCCACGCGGCCGCTGGAACGCGACGACGGCCGCCTTCGTCCTCGGACCGAAGTCGCCGTCGGCGTCGATCGACGCGCCCGTTCTCTGCAGCAGCTTCTGGAGCACTCCGACGGCGGGGAGCAGATCTCTCTCTCGGAGAAGCGGATAGCTCATCTCGACCTCCCGGTAAGACTGGTATCCCGGGAAGATAGGTCCGACGCGGCGCCGAGACCGTGACGCAAGACACGGCACTGTCCCCTCGGCCGAGGTCGCGAGCCCCGGGTCCCCGGCGGGAACGGGCGCCCGCGGCGCCCGATCCCGCCCGGGGGGGGGCGCGCGTCAGAGCACGGACCAGACGAGGGCGTTGAAGAGGAACGGGAACGTCGCGAGCGTCTGCGCGCGGTGCTGGGCCCGGAAGCCGAGGAGGACGACCTTTCCCGTCCCGAGCGTCAGGGCGACAGCCGCGGCGTTCCGCGCGAGCCGTTCCTCGCCGCGGATCCAGCCCGAGACGAGGACGTCGCGAGCCTGCTCCGGGTACGAGGCGAGGACGGTCCGCGTCATCTCCGCCCCCGGGATCGCGGTCTGGAAGGCGAGCGGCCCGTCGAGGAACGCCGGGAGCGACTCGGGAAGGCCGAACGTGACCGGGTGCGCCGGGCCGAGCTCGATCCTCACGAGGCCGCCCGGGCAGAGGAACTCCGAGGAGGGGACGTGCGCGAGGGCGTTCCTCACGGGGAGGGCGAGCTCGTCGATCAGGTACTCGGAGGAGGAGGCGAGGGCGACGAGCGTCCCGCCTCCCTCGACGAACTCCTTCAGCGCCGCGGACCCTTCCTTCCCGAGCCCGCCCGCGTATTCGGGCCGCGGCTCGGGGAAGTAGCGCATCTCGCCTTCGTCGCGCTTCGGCTTCCCGCCGGCGAGGACCTCCTTCTCGACGTCGGGAAGGACGATCACGTCGAAGCGCGTGCCGAGCTTCCCGGCTCGGAGGCCCGCGTTGTCGAGGGTCACCGGCGCGAAGCCGTACCGCTCGAGGAGGAACCGCGTCCACCCCTCGTCCATCGACGCGAGCCACGGCTTGTAGAGGCCGACGCGCGGGGTGCGCAGCCTCGCTGCGCCGGCGGGGGCCGCCGCGAGGGGCTCGAGGGCGAGACCGAGCTCGCCCGCGACGGCCGCGCCGGCCTTCGCCGCCCCCGCGTCGAGGAGGAGCGTCCCGGCCGGGAGGCTTCCCGCGGCCGCCGGGAGGAGCGAGACCTCGCCCCCCTTCCGGGCCGCGGCGACGACCTTCCAGCGTTCCGGGCTCCCAGGGCCCAGCGCATACGTCTCCGCGGCGGGAAGGGCCGGCGTCGCCGGCGCCTTCCAGGGGGCCAGCCCTTCGGGGAGCGTCCCCTTCCCGACGGTCACGCCCATCGAGAGCGGGAGGCTCCAGGCCGTGACGTCGTACGGGGCGACGATCTCCTTCCCCGGCACGAGCTTCACCTCGGGGAAGCGCTGCGGCTCGAGCATCTCGCGGACGAAGCGCCCGTACGGCTGCGCGAGGGGGACCCAGGCGTCCCCGTTCGCGTCGGCCAACACCTCGACGCCGTGTTCGACGAGGAGCGCCGCGAGCGCGCGGGCGGCCGCCGGGTCGCGCTGCGCCCTCGGGATCCGGTACGTCTCGCCCGGGGCCGCGGCTCCGATCGAGGCGCGGGCCTTCGCGAGCATGTTCGAGAGGACGTCCGGCCGGTGCGTCGCGCAGAACTCGAGGATCGCGTCCGAGGCGACCCGTTCGTAGTCCATGACGTCGCGCAGCCGCCACGTCCCGCCCCGCCAGGGGTTCGGGAAGTTCGACTGCGTCCCGTAGGTGACGAGCCCCTTCCCGCCGCCGCGAAGCTCGGACGGGGGGACCTCGACGGGCGTCGCGACCCTGACCGAGGCGACCTCGGTCAGGACTCCCGTCACGTTCTTCCACCAGGCCGTGTTCTTCGACCCGCCGGGCCAGGAGGCGTCGAAGGCCCACGCCGAGATGACGCCCGCCTTTCCCGCCTGCTCGAGCCGCATCGACATGAGCGACCCGATGAGGTTCACCTCGCGGATGACGAGCGGGTCGATGTCGGGGTCGAGCGGGTCGGCGTACGGCGGCACGAACATGCGCGGCCCGTTCGTCCCCATCTGGTGCTCGTCGAGGAAGACCTGCGGGAACCAGTCGTGGTAGAGGACGCGGCTGATCGCCTTCGTCTCGGCCTGCGTGAGCTGGGTGAAGTCGCGGTTGTTGTCGTGGCCGACGTAGTGGTGGTAGAGCCAGGGCATCCGGCTCCCCTCCCACCGCGTGCCGAGGTTCTTCCGGTACCAGTCGACCTCCATCGCGTGGCCGTCGGGGTTCAGCGACGGGACGAGGAGGAGGACGACCTCCGACAGGCGGCGCTTCGTCTCCGCGTCCTGGGCCGTCGCGAGGGCGTGCGCCCACTCCATCGCCATCTGCGAGGCGCCGATCTCGCTCGCGTGGATGCCGCAGGTCACGAGGAGGACGACCTTCCCCTCGGCGACGAGGGCCCGCGCGTCGGCGTCGGAAAGGCCGCGCGGGTCCGCGAGCCTCCGCGCGATCGCGCGGATCCGCTCCTTCCCCGCGAGGTTCTCCGGGCTCGAGATCGCGGCGAGGACCATCTCCTCCCCGCGCGTCGACCGCCCGATCGTCGAGACCTCGACACGGTCGGAGGCGGCGTCGAGCGCCCGGAAGTAGGAGACGACCTCGCGCCAGTCGGCGAGGGTCCGGTCCGCGCCGACCGGCTTCCGCAGGAAGGCCGACGGCGACGGCGGGGCCGCGACGGCGGCCGGGGCGATCAGGGCGAGGAAGAGCGCCGGGGCGAACGGGCGGCCACGCATGGCCCGGGAGTCTACGCGCGGCGGTCGCGGACGAAAGGCGGCCGGAGCCCGTGCGCGGGAGGCGCCCCCGGCCCGCCCGGCGCGCGCCGGGGCGCCGGTTCAGACCCTCAGCTTCCTCGAGACCTCGGCGACCGCGGGGCTGTTCGAGAGCGGGACGAGCGGGGACATCAGGAACGCCTTGACCGAGCTCGCGAGCTCCTCGAGCCGCGCGGGCGCCACGCCGAACGCCCCGGCCCAGTCGGCGACGAGCGCCTTCTCCGCCTCGCTGTAGTCGCCGTCCACGAGGGCGACGAGGAGGGCGGAACGGAGGAGGAGCTCCCGGGCGTCCGCACGCGGGATCGCCGCCGCGAGCTCCGCCGCCTGCGGGGCCGGAGCCGCCGGGTCGACCGGCGCGAGCTGCTCGATGAGCGCGACCTCGCGGGGCTCGGCCGCGCCGTCGGCCCGCGCCACGGCGAGCATCGCCCGCCCGATCGCGCGCGCCTCGTCGTCCGTCAGCTCGATCTCGTCGAAAAGTTCCATCGCGGCAACCCCCGTCGTCTCTTCCGTGCGCTGGAGCGCCGTGATGATAGCCCGCGACGCCCGGCGGGGCGAGGTCGCGCGCCCCTCCCGGGTCCCGCGCGGGAGCGCCCGTCAGTCGACGAGCTCGGAGATGCGCGCCCGGAGGACGCCCTTCCGCCCGAGCTCGGGAAGCGCCTTCCCGAGGAAGTCGACCGTCGCCGCGTTCGGGTGACCGATGACGACGGCGTGCCCGCCCGAGGCCGCGATCGCGAGAGCGCGCGTCCACGCCGCCGCGCGCGCCTCGGGCGCCCCTCCCGCCGCCGCCTCGGCCCGGGCGTCGTCGAGGAAGACGTCCCGCGGGATCGTCGCGAGGCCGAGGGCGCGTGCCTCGGCCTCGGCGACGCTCGCGGCGGAGGTCTTGGAATCGAGGAAGAAGAGGCCACGGTCGCGGACGACGGTCAGGACGACGCGCATGACACGCTCGTCGGCCGTCGCGAGGGAACCCTGGTGGTTGTTGAGGCCGACGGCACCGGGGACGGACGCGATCGCCTCCTCGACCCGCCGCGCGATCGCCGCGTCGTCGTCGTCCGAGGAGATCGTCCCCGGCTCCGCGGGGCCTCGCACGCCGGCCATCGGGAGGTGGACGAGGAGGTCCCAGCCCTTCCGCCGCGCGAGGGCGGCCGCCTCGCGGGCCCGCGGCGCCCCGGGGAGGACCGCGATCGCGAGCGGTCCCTCGAGGCGTGCGAGTCGCTCGATCGAGCCGTCGGCGTTCCCGACGTCGTCGATGACGACGGCGACGGCCCCCCTTCCCTCGCCAGCCGCCGGCTCGAAATCGGCGGGGACGGCCACGGTCCGCGGGCGAGGCGTCGGCCGGGGCGTCGGCGAGGGCGTCGGCGACGGCGTCGCCCCCGGGCGCTCCCCGGTCGGACCGGCGACAGGCGCCTCGGCGCGGGAGCGCAGGAGCCGGACGGCGCCCGCTGCGAGCGCGAGGAGGACCGCGAGGCCGACGAGGAGGCCGAGCGACCGACCGCAGCCGCCGCGCCGGCGGGCCGCCGTCACGAGGCGCGCGGAGCGGCGGGAAGCTCGGTGACGACCTTCAGGGCGCGCTCGAGGAAGGGATCCGGGAGCTTCCCCTCCTCCCCCTCCTCGGGAAGGACGTGGAAGACGCGGTCGTCGGGAGCGACGCCGCGCGGCGAGAGTGTCCGGCCGGCTGCGGTCCTCACCTTGCCGACGGTGATGCGGAGCGCGCCGCCGCTCGCGAGGCGGACGACCTCCTGCGTGATCCCCATCCCGAACGTCGGCTCGCCCACGACGCGGACCCGGAGCTTCCCCTTCTCGACGGCCGGGGCCGGAGCCGCGCCCGGATCGTCGTCGAGACCGCTCTCGGCCTTCCTCTCCTCGCGCCGAACCGCCGCGGCGACGTCGAAGCCCGCTTCCTTCGCCGCGGCCTCGCGGAGCGCCGCGACGAAGAGCTCGGCAGGACCTCCCGTGCCGCTGTCGACGAGGAGGACGAGCCCGCCCTCGTGGACGCGTCGACCCGGCTCGGCCTTCCAGCTCCTCGTCGCGACCTTCCGCCCCTTCAGGTCTCCGACCGGGCCGGCCGGGCCGAGGAGCGAGACGGCGAGCGCCGCCTCGTCCCACTCGCCCCGGGCGTTGCCGCGAAGGTCGAGGACGAGCGGCTTCGTCCGGTCGAGAGGGGCGAGGAGCTTCGCGAGCGCGTCCGTCGTCCCGGGCACGAAAGCCGGGATCCGGACGACGAGCTCCCCGGAGACGCGCTCGGCCGACGGAAGGGCGGGCGTCCACGAGGCGCGCACGATCTCGACGGTCTGCCGCCGCGGCTTCGCATCCCTCACGACGAGGAGGCTCGCGCGGCCGCCCGGCTTGCCCGAGAGGGCCGCCTCCACTTCCCAGAGGGCGAGGCCCCGCGCCGAGACGCCCCCGACCTTCTCGAGGACGTCGTCCGTCCGGATCCCTGCCACGGCGGCGGGGCTCCCTGGGACGGCCGTCACGACGACGGGGTACCCGCCGCGACGGGCGAGGACGAGGCCCGACTCGACGTGGTCGGCCTTCCCGCGGGCCGCCCTCGCCGCCTCGAAGGCGGCCATCCTGCCGGGCGGAACGTACTCCGAGAACGGGTCCATCGCCTCGGTCATCCCGGCGAACGCGCCCTGGAGCAGGGGCGTCACCTCGACCGGCTCGACGTAGTTCCCCTTGACGAGCGAGAGGACCTCCGCGAAGAGGCCGAGCGGTCGGTAGAGGCCGTCCTTCCCCCCCTTCTCCTTCTTCTCGTCCGCGCCGAGCCCGGGGAGGACGAGGAAGAGGGTGCCGAGGAGGGCGAGCGAGCCGAGGAACGACGCGAGCCGGGACTTCGTCACGCGACGATGATACGGGATCGCGCCGGGCCGGTTGCACGGGCCCGGCCCGCCGGGCGAAGGCCCCGGACGCCACCTACCTGAGCCACGAGCGGGGGTCGACGGAGGCCCGGCTCTCGCGGATCTCGAAGTAGACGCCGGCGACCTCCTCCTCGGGCGGATCGGCGACCCTGCCCACGACCTCGCCGAGCGAGACCCGCGTCCCCCGGGCCGCGGTCCCCGTCATCAGGTGCCCGTAGAGGGTGAAGACCCCGTCCCCGTGGTCGAGGACGACGAGGTTCCCGTAGCCCTTCAGCCACTGGGCGTAGACGACGTCGCCCGCGAAGACCGCCCGCACCGGAGTGCCCGTGGGGACGTCGATCGTCCAGCCGCTCGACCTCAGGAACGTCTTCGGGAAGCGGGGGTTCGCGATCCGGCCGAAGGGGACGACGACCTCCCCCTCGGCGGGCCAGTCGAGGGCCCCCTTGTACCGCCGGATGGAGGCCGAGCCGGCCGGGAGCGACCTCCCCCGCGTCTCGAGGAGCTCGAGGAGGGCCGCGAGGCGGTCGGTCTTCTCCTCGAGCGCCGCGACCCGCGTCCGCTGCGACTCCGCGGTCCGCTCGAGCCGCGCGAGGAGCGCCGCCTTCTCGGCCCGCGCCCGCGCCAGCTCCCGCTCCGCCGCTCGCGCCTCGGCGGCGACGTTCGCGATCGCGGCGCGGAGGGCCGCGAGGCTCCTCTCCTTCGCGGCGAGCTCGGCGAGGGAGCCCTCGTAGGCGCGCAGGAGGCGCACGTCCCGGGCCGCGAGGAATGAGAGGAGCTGGAGCCCGCGAAGGAAGGACTCTCCCGAGTCGGCAGAGGCGAGCGTCTGGAGGTATCCGAGCCGCCCCATCCGGTAGAGGGCCTGGAGCCGCACGGCGACGTCGGCCCGGAGCGCGCCGCTCTTGCGAACGGCCACGTCCCGGTCGGACTGCGCCTGCACTGCGGCGCGCTCGGCTTCGGCGGCCCGGAGCTCGAGGAGCCGCCTCTCGGCGGTCCTCAGCTCGAGGTTCGCCTCGGCCGCCTCGAGCTGCTCGCGGGTGTCGACCGCCTTCCGGCGGGTCGTCTCGTAGCGGGATTTCAGGAGGGCGAGACGCTGCCGGAGGAGCTCGAGCTCCCGCCGCCGCTCCGCCCCGCCCATCTCCCGGGCCGGCGGGCGCGCCCCCTCCTCCTGCGCCCCGGCCGGCGGGGCCGCGAGGAGCGCCAGGAGGAGGGCCGCGCGGAGCCTCAGAAGAGCGGTTCCCCGTCGAGCGGCTCGGGCGGCGTCAGGCCGAGCGCCTTGTAGATCGTCGCGGGGACGTCGGCCATGTTCGGTCGGGGCTCCTTCCGGAGCGGCCGGCTCGAGAGGAGGATCCCGGGGACGACGTCGGGGTCGACCGAGCAGTGGTCGCCCGACCAGACCTGGACGTTCTCCTCGTAGAGCTCCGGCGTGACGACGCCGAGGCTCGCCTGCCACGAGACCCGGTAGCCCTCGCTGTTCGTCACGAAGATGTCCGGGATGACGTTCGGGTCGAACGAGCCGTAGGCCTCCTCGCGGGTGTAGACGCGCTCGACGGGGCGGCGCCCGGTCGCCTCGTCGACGATCGCCATCAGCCCCACCCGGATCTCCTGCCGGAGAGCGTCGTACTCGGCCCCCGGCTCGACGATCCCCTGCGACTCGCGGCCCCTCAGGTTCACGTAGATCTCGCCGAGGCCCATCGAGTAGGCCTTGGTCCGCGACCAGTCGACGTTCGGCCAGAACTCCCCCTGGCCGAAGAGCTGCTCGAGGTCCGCCTGCTTCTCGTCGCCCCCCTTGAGCGCGAGGTAGCCGTGCTCGACGAGCCAGGTGTTGTAGTTGATCGACCGCCTCCAGCTCGAGAAGCCGTGGTCGGAGCAGACGAGGAGGAGGTCGTCCGGCCCGAGCTCCTTCAGCGCGTCGCCGACGATCTCGTCCATCTGGACGTAGTTCCGCTCCACGGAGGGACCGAACATCGCCGCCTTCTCCGCGTCGTACGCCGGGTGCGTCGGGTCGAGGAAGCGCCACATGACGTGGCCGACCCGGTCCGTGAACTCGTAGACCTGGACGTAGAGCTTCACGTCCTTCTCGGCGAGGAGCCCGTCCATCATCTTCCGGTACTGCTGCACCGTGAAGGTGACGTCGTCGAGGAACGTCGGCTCGTCGATCGTCTCCTCGCTCATCGACCAGGTGTCGATCGACCAGCCCATCGTCTTGTAGAGGCCGAAGCGCTTCGCGAGGTCCTTCGCGAGGCCGCCGGGGGCCGTGATCTTGACGCCCGGCGGGAGCTTCGCCGGGTTGAAGTGGATCGGCGAGAGGTAGAGCTCGATCTCCGGCGCGAGCTTCGCGAGGTGGAAGCGCCCGATGCCGGAGAGCTTGACGACCGGGTTGAACTCGAACGTGAAGGTGACCCAGGGGGACCACTCGCCCGGCTTCAGCGTCACCGGCTCGCTCCCCTTCGGCTCGATCCTCAGGCGCCCGCCGTCCGGGAGGACCGTCAGCGTCATCGGCGTCCTGATGACCGGGGGCTCGCCGAAGAGCTTGTTGTAGGGGCCGAAGACCTCCGTCCGGATCGTCCCGACGTTCGACTCGAGGCGGACGAGCTCCACGGAGAACTCGTTCTTGTTCCGGGGCGAGAAGAACGGGTCGGACGTGTAGTAGCTCGGCGTGCCGATCCGCCCCCGCACGTCGGGGACGCCGAGCCCGGAGAGGAGCCGCCCCTCGTCGAAGTCGACGGCCGGGAAGGTGACCGGGACATGGAGGACCACCGACCGGATCCCGCTCTTACCGGCGACCTCCCAGAACGGCGTCCCCTTCCGGTTGTTGTGGACGGTCTGGAGCGACTCGGGGAGGAGGCCGCCGAAGCGGTAGGAGAAGAAGCCGGCGGGCGCCGCGAGGACGAGTGCGACGAGGGCCGCGGGCTTCGTCCGCTTCACCGTGAAGCGGCCGAGGAGGAAGACGAGGAGGAACGCGAGGAGCGCCCCGAGGGCCGCGGCGCCGGCCCGGTTCCCGCTCCCGAGGAGGAAGCGCCTCTTCCCCTCCGTCGCGACGGCGAACTCGGGCCGGTAGGTCTTCGGGTCCCTCTTCAGGAAGTCGAAGATCTGCGTCCGGCCCGGGGAGAGCCCGGTCGAGAAGGTCGACCAGGAGACCGGCGTCTGGGCGGGGATCGTCGGCCGGAGGGGCGAGAAGCTTCCCTCCCGGGCGAGCCGCGCGAGGTTCGGGAGCTTCCCCTCCGCGATGTACTGGGAGACGAGACGGTGGTCGGCCCCGTCGAAGCCGAGGACGACGACCCGTCCCTTGACCTCCTGGGCGGCCAGGGCCGGGGCGAGGAGCGCGAGCGGGGCGGCGAGGGCGACGGCGAGGCAGCGGGGCGACATCCTGGTGCGAGCCACGCCGCATTCTAACGGCGGCCTCCGGCCGCCACCTGCCCCCTGGCGCCGGTTCGCCGCCGGGCGCGGCGGAGCGCTCGACCGCGCCGCACGACCCTCCGCCCGGACAGGGCTTCTCCGTTCCGCAGAGGGCGCTCCCGGAGGTAACATCCCGAGTCGCGCCGTTCCTTTCGCGCGGAGGAGCCCCTTGTCGACAGGACTGCTCGTCGCCCTCGCCCTCGCGGCCGTGGCCGTCGTCACCGCCGTCGTCCTCTTCCGCTCCCTCTCCGCCCTGAAGACCTCCTCGACCGAGGAAGCCTCGAAGCTCCGGGAAGGTCTCGCCGAGGTCGAGACCGAAAGGGCGCGGATCGCGCGCGAGCTGGAGACCGTCTCTGCGGAACGGACCGCCCTCGCCGAGAGGTCCGCGGACCTCGAGGCCCGCCTCGCCGCTGCCGAGGAGCAGCTCGCGGCGGCCACGGCCGAGAGGGACTCCCTCGCCGACAGGGCGAAACGGGAGCAGACGACCCAGCGCTTCTTCTTCGGCCGGAAGGCCCGGGAGGCCTTCGAGACGCTCCGCCAGCGCCTCGCCGCCGACGGCTTCCCCGAGCGGCTCGAGGAGCTCGCCGGGGACCACCCGAAGACCCTCACCGAGGAGGCGCGGAAGATCCTGAAGGACGTCGAGTCGTGGGCCGAGCAGGGAGGTGTGGAGGACGCGCCTCTCCTTCACATGCTCGCCCTCGTCGACTACTCGCGCGGCGACGCGGAGCGGGCCCGGCTCCGCCTGAGGAAGGCGGCGCGCACCTCGACGGACCCTCTCCTCTTCGAGAACCTCGGCGACCTCATGAAGCTCGGCGGGAAGCTGAAGACCGCCCTCGAGAACTACAAGATCTCGGCGAAGACGGCGCCCGACACCTCTCCCGTCCACCGGAAGCTCGGCCTTGCCCTCTACGAAGCGAAGGACTTCGCCTCGGCGGTGAAGCCGCTCCGGACGGCGCTCGAGCAGCACAAGGACGACCCGGAGCTCCACCTGAAGACGGCCCGGGCGCTCCTCGAGTCGGGCGACTTCCAGGGAACGGTCGAGACCACCCAGGCGGCCTCGCGCAAGTTCCCGAAGGACCCGCTCCTCCCCGCGTGCGCGATCCTCGCCTACGGGCGGATGAAGAAGTTCCGCGACGCCCAGAAGACGTTCGAGAGGGCCGTCGAGATCGACCCGAAGAGCGCCCCCGTCCACGCCGCGCACGGGATGGCGCTCCTGGAGGAAGGGAAGCTCCCCGAGGCCGCCGAGGCATTCCGGGCGGCGCTCGACGGCGACGCCTCCTGCGCGGAAGCGCACTACGGGCTCGGCCTCGCCGCGAACCGGGAGCTCGCCTTCGACGAGGCGCTCGGGCACCTGAAGAAGGCCGTCGCCCTCAAGAGCGACTACGCCGAGGCGTGGTACGCGATGAAGACGACCTACGAGGGGCTCAAGAAGTTCGAGGCGGCGGTCGAGGCGCTCAACAAGGCGATCGCCCTGAACCCGCGGCTCTCGGCATAGAGCGGATCGGGGAGGCTCGCCACGAGCGTCCCCGCGGCGCCTCCGGCGCCTCCCCTCGATCGGGAACCCCGAAGCGGATCGGGGAGGCTCGCCACGAGCCTCCCCGCGGCGCCTCCGGCGCCTCCCCTCGATCGGGAAGCCGGAGCGGATCGGGGAGGCTCGCCACGAGCCTCCCCGCGGCATGCGGCGCGTCCCGTAGATCGCCGCGGCGCGTCAGGCCCTCACCCAGTCGACCTTCCCGGTCGGCGTCGAGACGTCGCCCCCGAGGTGCGAGACGTCGTCGAGGACGACGGGCCGCGCGGCGCCGTCGCCGTCCCATTCGAAGACGGAGATCGACCCGTTCCTCTGGCGGACCTCGTCCATCCGGGAGAGATCGCGCCCGAGGAGCGTCGCCATCAGGATCCTGTTGAAGCGGCCGTGCGCGACGACGAGGGGCGCCGCGGGCCGGACGGCCCTGAGTCGCGCAAGGACCCGCGCGGCGCGCCCTCCCGCGAGGAGCGGGCTCTCGCCGCGCGGCGGAGCCGCGTCGACGTCGCCCGAGCGCCACTTCGCGCGGAGCTCCGCGACGCTTCGGTCCATCTCGTCGTCGAGCGGCAGTCCGGTCCAGACGCCCCAGTCGAACTCGACGAGCTCGAGGTCGAGCCGGACCGCGAGCCCGTGGGGCGCCGCGCAGATCTCGGCCGTCTCCCGGGCTCGGGCCATCGGGCTCGCGACGACGTCGTCGATCTCCGCCTCCGCGAGGCGGACGGCGAGGGCCTCCGCCTGCCGCCGCCCGCGACGCGTCAGCGGCGTGTCGAGCCGGCACCCCTGGAGCGTCCCGCCGAGGTTCCCTTCGCTCTCGCCGTGGCGGACGAGGAAGATCTTCATTCCCGCGATTCTACGAATCCGTATCATGCCGCCCGATGTCGAGGACGCCCGAGGAGCATTTCCCCGCCCTCTCCGCGCGCATCCCGGACGCCGAGGCGCGCGCCCTCTTCACGCTGCCGTTCCTTCGCGCGAGCGAGGTCTTCGACGAGCTCGCGGACGCCGCCTGCGCCGAGGTCCTGCGGCGGGCCGGGGCCTGGCCCGTCGCGCCCGGCACGGTCCCCGCGGCGCTCCACGCCTCGCGCGGCTGGGCGCCGAGGAGCCTCCCGCTCGTCGCCTTCGTCCACCGCAAGCTCGCCGCCGCCGGGCACCTCCGCGCGGAGGAGGACGCGTACTTCCCAGGGCCTTCCGACCCGGGCGACCTCGCCGCCCTCGAGGCGGAGCTCGCCGCGACGGACCCCGACTCGGCCGTCGCGGGAGAGGCCGTCCGGATCCTCGTCGAGGAGTGCCCCGCGTTCCTCTCGGGGGAAAGGACGGGAGAGGAGATCCTCTTCCGGCCGGACCGGCTCCCGCTCTGGTTCCGCTACTTCTCGAACCGCAACCTCCTCTACGCGATCAACAACACGCTCGGCGCGCTCGCCCTCTCGCGCGTCCTCCCGGAGTCGGGCGGGCGGGTCCTCGAGATCGGCGGCGGCGCCGGGAGCGCCGCCGAGGCGGCCCTCGCGCGGCTCGGCGCGCGCCCCGCGCGCTACCTCTTCACCGAGGTCGTCCCGACCTTCCTCCGGCGCGGCGAGCGCGCGGCCCGCGCCGCGGCGGCCCCGGGCGTCGCCGTCGAGGCCGCGAAGCTCGACATGACGAAGCCCTGGGCCGCGCAGGGGGCCGGGGCCGGCGCGTTCGACGCCGTCTACTCCGTGAACTGCTTCCACGTCGCCCCCGACCTCGCCTCGGTCCTCGGCGAGGCCCGGGAGGCGCTCGCGCCGGGCGGCTGGCTCGTCGTCTCCGAGTGCGTGCGGCCCCTCGGGAACGACCAGCCGATCTACGTCGAGCTCGTCTTCGACCTCCTCGAGAGCTTCACGCGGGTCACGCTCGACCCCGTCGCCCGCCCGACCCACGGCTTCCTGACGCCCGCCGCCTGGCGCGAGTCGCTCCGGAGGGCCGGCTTCGTCGACGTGACGTTCCTCCCCGACGCCGAGGAGATCGCGAAGGGCTACCCGAGCTTCTTCATCTCGGCCGTCGCGGCGCGGAAGGGCTGAAGGGGTGCGGCTCCCCCGCCTCCTCGATGCCGACGAGGTCCGCGTCCTCGGCGCGCTCCTCGAGAAGGAGCAGCTGACGCCCGACCTCTACCCGCTCACGCTCCCCGCGCTCCTAGCCGCCTGCAACCAGAAGACGTCGCGCGAGCCGGTCACGGAGCTGTCGGCGGAAGCCGTGACGGCCGCTCTCGACCGCCTCCGCGAGCTCGTCCTCGCCTGGAAGGTGACGGGCGGGCGGGTCGAAAAGTGGGAGCACAACCTCGACCAGAAGTGGCAGGCGGGGCGCCCCGAGAAGGCGCTCCTCGCCCTCCTCCTCCTCCGCGGCCCGCAGACCGCGGCCGAGCTGCGCGCGCGGGCGGAGCGGATGCACGCTTTCCCGTCCGCCACGGCGGCCGAGGAGATCCTCCGCGGGATGGCGGCGCACCCCGAGCCGCTCGTGGTGGAGCTGCCGCGCCGGCCCGGGCAGAAGGAGGCGCGCTGGGCCCACCTCGTCTCCGGCGCGCCCGAGGTCGCGGCCGCGGGCCGACCCCTCCCTCCCGCGGGCCCTTCGGCGATCGAGGCCCGTCTCCTCGCGCTCGAGGAGAGGCTCGCCTCCGTCGAGGCCGAGCTCGCGGCGCTCAAGGGCTCCCTCGGCGCCTGAGGCTCGCAGTCAGAGGACGGCGCCGGGGTCTCGCGCGTAGACGACCGGCACGGCCCAGTCGAGAGGCCCGCACGCGGCGTCGCACCTCACCGCGAGCCGCGCCTCGCGCGCCGCGTCGCCGAGCGCCCGCCCGAGGGCGAGCGACCGGTAGAGCTCCCGCGCGAAGACGAGCGCAGCGGCGTCGAGGACGCTGAACTGGTTCGCGACGACGGCCGGTACCCCCGCGGCGACGAGCGCGGGCGCGACCCCCCGGGCGAGGTCGGACCGGCTCCCGCGGGCGCTCTGGCAGGCGTTCAGGACGACGAGCGAAAGACCCCGTCCCGCGAGAAGCGATCGGAGGACGGGCGCCTCGACGGGCGCCGCGCCTCCGGAGGCGGACTCCAAGAGGAGCGCCCCGACCCTCCGCTCCGCGTCCCACGCGCCGTGGCCGACGAAGTGGAGGACGTCGCACGGCCCGTCCGCGACGAGACGGTGGAGCGCCTCGACGGTCACGGCCCGCTCGACGCGGATCCGGGCGAGGCCGGCGGCGGAGAGCGGCGCGAGCCCCGCCCGGACCGCCTCGGCCTCCTCCTCCCAGGAGAGGGGCGTCAGGCCCGCCGGCTGCGCCGCCGCGACGACGATCGCGAGCTTCCCGCGGCGGCGCGGCCGCGCCTCGCACGGGATCGCCGTGACGACGTTCCTCACGAAGCACGCCTCGGTCGCGGCGAGCCACGCGCGGCGGTGAGGGTCGAACGCGAGCTCCCACGGCTTGTCGGCGACCCAGTCGAGGAGCGACGTGAAGACGACGTCCGTCGGGACGCCCCCCGCGGCCCCGCGCGCGGCGTCCCAGAGCCTCCGCACCTCGCCGGGGAAGAGGGTCTCGAAGAGGAGCGCCCCCCAGCGCTCGAGCGCGGCCGCCGGCGGGAGCGGCCGCCCGTCGCCGTCGTAGTGGGCGCGGAGGCGCTCGTGTCCCCGGATGATCTCCCTCCACGCCTCTCCCTTCCGCGGAACCTCCGCAACGGCGCGCGCCGCGCCGAATCTGGCGAACAGGAGGGCGGTCGCGTCGCGCCGGTCTCCGGGGAGGAGGGTCAGCTCCAGCGCCTCGCGCCGCGGCTCGCCGAGACGCGCGGGCGACGCGCCGCCGCGAGCCGCGGAGGCCGGCCTTCGCCGCGCCTGCCGCACCGCCCGGTCCTCGCCGGGAGCCGACCTCCGCGCTCCCCGGCGACCGCCCGGCCCGCCCCCGCCGCCGAGCGCGGCGACGACGAACGCCGCCCCCTCCTCGCAGGAGAGGAGGTCGAAGTGGCTCGCCGGCGCCCCGCTCGTTCCGAGGAGCGCGACCCGATCGTCGGCGACGCGTGCGGTGCCGTCCCGCGAGAGCGACGCGCAGCCGTCCGTCGGGACGACGAGGTCGTTCGGCTCTCCGAAGAAGCAGCCGACGCCGGCGTCGAGGAGCCGGAGCGCGAGCGCTCCGCGCGCCTCGTGGCGCGCCGCGATCGCCGAGTAGGCCTCCGGCCGGGCGCTCCGGCCGAGCTCCGCGATCGTCCCGCCGTGCGGGTCCATCGCGGCGAGGCCGGGGAGGAGCGTCGTGACGCGACGCGCGAGCCAGAGGAGCGCCTCCACGACGAAGGCGCCGAGGAGCGGCGCGGGAGCGGGAGGGAGGAGGTCGAAGAGGTTCAGCCAGCCCGCGAGCGCGAGCTCCCAGCGGTCGGGTGAGGCGAGGGGCGTGCCGAGATTCGGGACCCCGGCGAGAACGACGCTCCCCGCGGTGAACCGGCCGGCACACGGCCCGACCCGGCCGGGGCTCTCGACGAGCGTCCGGAGAACGAGGCCCCCGCGCGAGTGGGCGACGACGTCGAAAAGGAAGATCCCGCCGGCCGGCAGCGCGGAAGCGAGCCTCCGCGCGGTCTCCCCGGGCGTCCGGCTCACGGTGAAGTGGTCGAATCCGACGACGCGGCCGCCGTAGCGGGGCGCGAGCGCCGGGAGGACGCCGCTCCGGGCGAGGCCCGCGAACGCGGCGGCCGTGGACGAGAAGGTGCCGTGGAGGAGAAGGAGGTTCCGCGCGGGGGGCGCCGCGAGGAGGTCCCTCGGTGCGGCGGCGAGCCGGCCCTCGCGGAAGCCCTCGGGCGTGGCGTGGACGAGCCCCTCGACGAGCCCGGCCCTCCGGAACGCGGCCTCCTCGAAGACGCGGGCGAGCGTTCGCGCGGCGCGCGCCTCGACGCGCGCGGCGGCGGCCAGGACGAGGACGACGGCTCCGCGGGGCGCCTCCCCGGCACGCCGGGCCCGCGGCGCGAGGAGGGGGAGGTCGACGGTCGCGCCCCCGCGCCGCGACGCCCCACCCGCCTCGGGACGGTGGATCGAGAGCGCGCCCGACGGCTGGCGAAGGACGACCACGACGTCCCCCGACCCTTCGGGGAGGTGGAGGCGCGCCGTCCCCGCTCCCGCTCCGCGTCGCGGCTCGAGGCGGAGGGAGCGGAGCGGGGCGAGCCGCCCTCCCTCGGCGAGCCGCGCGGCGAGAGGGTCCGTGGCGCCGCGGCGCGCGGTCGCCTCCGCCCAGCCGGGCGGCGCCTCGCACCTCACCCCTCGCGCGCGCGTCCCGTCGTCCATCGTTCCCTCGTGGTGCGGGCATCGTACCGCCGGGCGCGCGGGGGGACCGGCGGCCCCTTCCCACTAGAATCGCCGCGCATGTCCCGCCCTCCCCGTCTCGAGCTCGCAGGCGCGGTGCACCACGTCGCATGGCGCGCGCCGGAGCGGAGCCCGCTCTTCCGGGATGACGCGGACCGGGACCGCTTCCTCCTCGACCTCGGACGGACCGCCGAGGAGCGGGGCTGGCTCGTCCACGCCTACGCCCTCCTCGGCTCCTCCGTCGAGCTCCTCCTCGAGACGCCTGCGCCGAACCTCTCGGCCGGCATGCGCGCCCTCGGGGGGCGCTACGCCCAGGCCTTCAACCGCCGGCACGGCCGCTCCGGGGCGCTCTTCGACGGGCGCTTCCGCTCGCTCCTCGTCGACCCCGCGACGGCCTTCCTCGAGGCGGCGCGCGTCGTCGCCCTCGCCCCCGTGAGGGCGCGCCTCGCGCGCGCCGCCCTCGAGTGGCGCTACTCGAGCGCCCCCGCCATCGCCGGGCTCTCCGAGCGGCCCGCCTGGCTCACGGTCGACGCGACGCTCCGGCGCCTCTCCCCGGCCCGGCCGCGGGCGCGCGAGCGCTACCGGCGGCTCGTCTCGGGGACCCGCAACATCCGGCCGCTTCGCGAGCGCGCCCTCCCGGGTCTCGTCGTCGGGAGCCCCGAGTTCGCCCGCGAGGCCCGCGCGCTCCTCCTCACGCCGCCTGCCGCGGGCCGTCCCCGGCCCGGCGCCGTCGAGCTCTCGCGCGTGAAGTCGGCCGTCTCGGCGCGCTTCGGCGTCCCCGAGACCGGCCTCGGGCGGTCCGACGCCCACGCGGCGAAGGTCGCCGCGATCTGGCTCTCGCGGCGGCTCACCGGCCTCTCCGGCCGCGAGGTCGGCGAGGCGTTCGGCGTGAGGCCGGCGCGCGTCAGCAACGTCCTCGGCGACGTCAGGGAGGGGCGCTGGAAGGCGCTCCGTCCGACGCTCGACGAGCTGGAGAAGAGGCTCCTTGCCGAGAGCGAGTGACCGCCCCGTCGCCGTCCACAAGCTCGGCGGCACGTCGCTCGGCGACGCGGAGAGGATCGTCCGCGCCGCAGGCCTCCTCGCCGCGGCCGCGCGGCGGCGCCGCCTCGTCGCCGTCGCCTCGGCCATGGGAGGCGTGACCGACGTCCTCCTCGGCGCCGCGCACGACGCCGAGCGGGGACGCCTCGCCCCGGCCCGCCGCGCCGTCGCCGCCCTCGGCGAGCGGCACCGCGCCGCGGCCGCGGGCGTCGCCGCCGCCACGGGCTCCGCCGTCCGCTTCGACCCCGCCCCGCTCGCCGAGCTCGAGACCGCGCTCGCCGGCATCTCGCTCCTGCGCGAGCGGACGCCCCGCGTGACCGACCTCGTCGCCTCCTTCGGCGAACGGCTCTCCACGCCGCTCCTCGCGGCGGCCCTTTCGGCTCTCGGCGTCCCGGCCCGCCCCGTCGACGCGCGGGAGCTCCTCGTCACCGATGGGCGGCACGGCGCGGCGACGTGCGACCGGAAGCGCTCCGACCCCCGCGTCCGACGCGTCCTCCGGCGCCTCCTCGCGCGCGGGGTCGTCCCGGTCGTGACCGGGTTCGTCGCGCGCTCCGCGGAGGGCGAGACGACGACGCTCGGCCGCTCCGGCTCCGACACGACGGCGGCGCTCCTCGGGGCGGCCCTCTCCGCGCGCGAGGTCGTCATCTGGACCGACGTCGACGGCGTCCTGACGGCCGACCCGAGGATCGTCCCGGGCGCGCGGCTCCTGACGCGCCTTTCGTACCGCGAGGCGGCGGAGATGACCTACTTCGGCGCGAAGGTCCTCCACTTCCCCGCCGTCCTCCCCGCGATCGCCGCCCGGATCCCTCTCGTCATCCGGAACTCGTTCGCCCCGGACGGCCCCGGGACGACGATCTCCGAGAAGGGGGACCCGCGTCCCGGCATCCGGGCCGTGACCTCCGTCTCCGGCCTCTGCCTCCTCTCGCTCGACGGGAAGGGGATGAGCGGCGTCCCGGGGATCGCGGCGCGCGTCTTCCAGACGACGGCGCGGCTCGGCGCCTCCGTCGTCATGATCTCCCAGGCCTCCTCCGAGCAGAACATCGCCCTCGTCCTCCCCGAGGCGGACCGCGCGCGGGTCGCGGCCGCGCTCGCGGACGAGTTCCGGTACGAGAAGCTCGTCGGCTCGATCGACGGCGTGGCGGCGCGTTCGCCCGTCGCCGTCGTCGCGGCCGTCGGGGACGGGATGCGCGGCACCGTCGGGATCGCGGCGAAGGTCTTCGCCGCCGTCGCGCGCGCGGGAGTGAACGTGGAAGCGATCGCCCAGGGCTCCTCCGAGTGCAACATCTCCTTCGTCGTCGACGAGAGGGACCGAGCGGCCTCCGTGAAGGCGCTCCACGCGGCGGTGACGCGGTGAGCGCGCCCGTCCGCGCCTTCGCCCCCGCGACGGTCGCGAACCTCGGCCCGGGCTTCGACGTCCTCGCCGCGGCGCTCGACGGCCCCGGCGACACCGTCGCCGCCTGGCGCTCGAAGCGGCCCGGCGTGCGGCTCGTCGAGGTGAAGGGGGACCGCGGCCGCCTCCCGCTCGACGCGGAGCGGAACACCGCCTCCGTCGCCGCCGCGTTCGTCCTCGAGGCCGCCGTCGCCGCCGGACGCGCGACGGCCCGCACCGGCATCGAGCTCGCGCTCGAGAAGGGGCTCCCGCTCGCGAGCGGCCTCGGCTCCTCGGCGGCCTCCGCGGCCGCGGGCGCGAAGGCGGCCGCGCTCCTCCTCGGCGAGCGAAGGCTGCGCGTCCTCCTCGAGGCGGTCCTCCGCGGAGAGAACGCGGCGGACGGCTCCTGGCACGGCGACAACGGCTTCGCCTCGATCCTCGGCGGCCTCGTCCTCGTCCCGTCGTCCGACCCGGCCGACTACGTCCCGCCCGTCCCGCTCCCCGTCCCGCCGGGCCTGAGGCTCGTCCTCGTCCACCCGGACGCCGAGCTCGAGACGAAGGACGCCCGGCGCGTCCTGCCGCGGGAGGTGCCGCTCGCGGAGGCGACGCGGCAGGCCGCCGCGCTCGCCGCCCTCATCGACGCGCTCCACCGCGGCGACCTCGGCGCCGCCGGGACCTGGATGCGGCGCGACCGGATCGCCGAGCCGCGCCGGCGCGCCCTCGTCCCGGGGTGGGACGAGGTCACCGGAGCGATGCGGAAGGCGGGCGCCCTCGGCTGGACCCTCGCCGGCGCGGGCCCGACGATCCTCGCGCTGTCGGAGGAGGGCCCCGCCCCCGCGAAGATCGCGAAGGCGGCCGAGAAGGCCTTCCGCGCGCTCGGCGTCGAGGCCGACGCGAGCGTCCACGCCGTCTCGCCGCGGGGCGCGCGCGAGGCGTAGGCGGCTCGTGGCGGCGCCCCTCTCCCGCCTCGCCTGTCTCGGCTGCGGGGCCCCCCACGGCATCGAGGAGGTCCTCACCGAGTGCCCCTCGTGCGGCGGCCTCCTCGAGGTCCTCCACGACCTCGCCTCGTTCGGGATGTCGGGCCGCGAGTGGCGCGACCTCTTCGACCGGCGGCGCTCGGCGCTGCCGGGCGGTGAGACGCCGGCGTTCGAGCGGAGCGGCGTCTGGCGCTACCGCGAGCACGTCTTCCCGGCGCTCGCGCCGGGGGAGATCGTCAGCAAGCCCGAGGGCGGGACGCGTCTCTACCGCTGCGTCGAGCTCGGGAAAGAGCTCGACCTCGCGCGCCTCTTCGTCAAGCACGAGGGGGAGAACCCGACCCTCTCGTTCAAGGACCGCGGCATGACGGTCGGCGTCTCCTGGGCGCGGAAGCTCGGCCGCAGCGACGTCGTCTGCGCCTCGACGGGCGACACCTCCGCCGCCCTCGCCTCCTACGCGGCCGAGGTGCCGGGAATGCGCGCCGTCGTCCTCCTCCCCGAGGCGAAGATCACGGGAGAGCAGCTCTCTCAGGCGCTCCACCACGGCGCTCTCACCCTGGGACTCGCGACGGACTTCGACGGATGCATGCGGATCGTCGCGGACCTCGCACGCACGCGCCCCGTCTACCTGCTGAACTCGAAAAACCCGGTGCGGATCGAGGGGCAGAAGACGATCGGGCAGGAGGCGATCCACGACCTCGGCTGGGAGGTCCCCGACTGGTTCGTCGTCCCGGTCGGGAACGCGGGCAACGTCTCGGCGATCGGCAAGGGGATCCGCGAGTGGCTCGACCTCGGCGTCATCGGGAAGCGTCCGCGGATCGCCGGGGCTCAGGCCGAGGCGGCCGACCCGTTCTACCGCTCCTTCCTCACCGGCTTCGCCGAGCGGGTCACGCGGACCGCGGACGAGACGGAGGCCTCGGCGATCCGGATCGGCGCGCCCGTCTCGCACCCGAAGGCGCGGCGAGAGATCGAGCTCTCGAACGGCGCCGTCACGCGCGTCACCGAGGCCGAGCTCCTCGAGGCCGCGGCCCTCGCGAACCGGCACGGCCTCGCCATCTGCCCGAACTCCGCCGTCGCCCTCGCGGGCGCGGCGAAGCTGAGGCGCGAGGGGGCGATCGGAAGGGACGAGACCGTCGTCGTCGTCGCGACGGCCCACGCGATCAAGTTCTCGGGAGCCGCCGTGAGGTACCACGGGAGCAGCGCGCGCTACGCGAACCCCGCCCGGAGCCTCCCCGCCTCCCTCGAGGCGGTCGTCGCGGCGCTGGAGGGTCGATAGCTCACGGAGAGGGAGGGCGCCGGCAATCCTCCCGGATCCGGTCGAGATCCCGTCAGGGATCCGACCGCAGAGGCGCCCTGGGCGAGCCGGCAGATCGCCGGTTCCCTCCGGTCCGCTCCCGGGCCGGCTATTCCTTGCGGGTCCGGATCAGCATGAGCGTCGAGGAGCCGACGTCGAACTCCGACCGGTTCTCGAGCTCGGTCTGCGTGATCCGCTTGTCCGCGACGTAGGTCCCGTTCGTCGAGCCGAGGTCGACGAGGAAGACCTTCTCGTCGGAGACCTCGATCGCCGCGTGGTGCCGCGAGCACTCGGGGTCGTTCAGGAGGACGTCCGCGCCCGCCCGGCCGATCACGACGCGCGCCTTGTCGATCTCGAAGATCCGGCCCGCCTCGGGGCCGGCGATGCACGCGAGGGAGAGCTTCTCCCAGTCCGGGAGGCGGAGGCGGCGACCGGCCCCGGCGGCGCCGGTCAGGGCGGGCTTCTCGAACTCCGCGGTCCCGGAGCGCGGCGGCGCGGCGGGTGCGGGCGCCGGCGCCGACGTCGTCGGCGGCGGGACGGCGGAGGTCGGCGGCGCCGCGACGACGGGGCGCTTGCGGTGCGGCCCCATCACCGTCGTGTCGAAGTTGAAGTCGTCGGCGCCGGGCATCGGCGCGCCGATCGAGGCCGTCTCTTCCGGCTGGAAACCGGCGGGGGGCGGGGCGGCGGCGGGATTCCGGATCTCGAAGACCGTCGCGCACTTCGTGCAGCGGATCTTCTTCGCCGGGGCGCCGGCGAACCGGGCCTCGTCGTAGTGATAGCGCGTCTTGCAGGCAGAGCACTGGATGATCAACGCATCTCCCCCGCGGGCCAGTCCCGGACTGGAAGCCGCGGCCATTAGACACTCCCGCGACCGCGGGATCAAGCCGCGCGACAGCGGGCGACGAGGGGCGGAAGCGCCTCGACAAGCGTCTCCGCGTCCTCCGCAGTCGTCGTCCAGCCGAACGAGAAGCGGAGCGTCGCGCGGACGTCCGCGACGGGCAGGCCGCAGGCGAGGAGGACCCGGCTCGGGGCCGGCGTCCCCGAGGCGCACGCCGAACCGGACGACGCCGCGATCCCCTCGAGGTCGAGCGCCGCGAGGAGCGTCTCTCCGTCGACGCCCGGAAACGTGACGGACGTCACCGTCGGAAGGCGCCCCGGAGCGGGCGCGCCCGCTCCGTTCACGCGCGTTCCCGGAATCCTCGCGACGAGCGCCCTCTCGAAGGTGTCGCGGAGCGCCGCGACGCGCGCCGCCTCCTCGGCGAGGCGCGTCGTCGCCGCGCGGAGCGCGGCGGCGAGGCCGACGATCGCCGCGACGTTCTCCGTCCCGCCTCGGCGCCCCCGCTCCTGCCCGCCCCCGACGAAGAGCGGCGCGAGCCGCACGCCGTCCCGGGCCCAGAGGACCCCCGCTCCCCTCGGCCCGCCGAGCTTGTGCGCGGTGAACGACAGGAGGTCGACACCGAGACCGGCCGGCGAGACGGGGACCTTCCCGACCGCCTGGACGGCGTCGGCGTGGACGAGGACGCCCGCGTTCCGGGCCGCCCGCGCGGTCGCCGGGAGCGCGCCGTTCAGGACACCCGTCTCGTTGTTCGCGAGGATCAGCGACACGAGCGCGGTCCGCGGGCCGATCGCTTTGGCGAGCGCCTCCGCCCGCGGGAGCCCGCATCCGTCGACGGGCAGCTCGACCGGCTCGAAGCCGAGCCCGCCGAGGGAGAGCGCCGCCTCCCGAACCGCGGCGTGCTCCGCCGCCGAGAAGGCGACCCGTGTCCGGTCCGGCTCCGCGGCGCGCGCCGCGCGCGCCCCGCCGACGACGGCGAGGGCGTCGGCCTCCGTCCCTCCGGACGTGAAGACGACCTCCTCCGCGTGGACGCCGAGGATCGACGCGACCTCCCGCCGCGCCCCTTCGACCGCCTTCCGCGCCTCCCGCCCCGGGCCGTGGATCGACGAGGGGTTCGCCGCGAGTCCCTCCAGCCAGGGCCGCATCGCCTCGAGCGCTTCGGGCCGGAGCGGTGTCGTCGCGTGGTGGTCGGCGTAGACCCGGATCGTCGGCATCGTCCCGATTCTAGGAAGCGCGTCCCGCGCGGTCCGTGGCTCCGCTCACGAACCCGCGCCCGCGCCCGCCGTACACTCGGATGCGGCCCCCGTCTTGCAGCCCCGGGCGGACGGAGGCCAAGGAGGCTCGGGTGACGGTCCGGTCGAACGCTCGATGGCTCGCGCTGGCAGCGCTCGTCGCGGCCGGCTCGGCGGCGCAGACGCCGCCCGCCGGCGGCCCGCCCCCGACCCCGGCTCCCGTTCCGGCCCCGGAGCGGCCTGCCCCGCCCGCGGACCCCTCGAAGGGGGTCGACGTCACGGACGAGGCACCCGACGCGGCGCGCGCGCTGCGCGCCGAGGCGATGACGCTCTTCGGACGCCTCGACGACGACCGCGCCGCGGTCTGGGTCGCCTCCGGCGGCGGTCCCGATGCCCGCAGGATCGTCTCCTGCCCGAACCTCTTCGCCCGGATCGAGGTCTGGACCTACCTCTCCCACCGGCTCCTCGGATCGAACGCGCGGATGATCTTCTTCCCCGAGCCCGGCACCGGGATCGGCCGCTACTGGACGGTCCTGGAGGGGGAATCGGCCCTCCTCGCGCCGAAGTCACAGGCCGACAAGCCGCTCGACGCCCTCGCCGAGGGAGCGTTCGGCTGCGCGGACACCGGCCTCGTCCAGGCCGCCTACCGCTCGATCGGCAAGCGGCAGGGGGACACGACGGGAGGCCTGCGCGAGAGGGCGGCCCTCGCGGTCCCGCTCTCCGGCCCGACGGCCTCCGCCCCGGCCGGCGCGCCCGCCCCGCTCGTCCTGGGGGCGAAGCGGATGTCGGCCCGGGAGCGAAAGCAGGCGCTCGACGCGCTCCCGGACCGCTACCGGCAGTTCCTCGCCGACGTGGAGCCGATCCTGACGGAGCTCGAGGAGGCGACCTTCCTCCGCCTCGCTTCCGACTACCAGCGGGACCGCTTCGTCGAGGACTTCTGGAAACGCCGTTCCGTCGACGAGGACGGCCAGCGCGTCGCATTCCGCGACGTCTACGAGCTGCGGCTCCAGACCGTCAAGGAGCGCTACCGGTCGATCAACAGCGACCAGGGCCGGGTCTTCCTGATCAACGGCCCTCCGGACGGCTTCCGGAAGATCGACTGCCAGGACATCTACAACCCCGTCGAGATCTGGTACTACGAGCGCCTCGAGTCGCTCCGGATGAGCAAGGTGAGCCTCCTCTTCTACCAGCCGTTCGGCATCGGCGACTACCGGCTCTGGACCCCGCTCGACGGTCCCCAGGCGCTCATCGCCGGCGGCATCGCCGGCCTCGGCGGCGCCGGGACGGCGCGGACCGTCGACCCGACCCGCTGCCAGGAGTGGCGGGAGATCCAGGCCGCGATGGCGACGTCCGCCGGGATCTTCGGGACGATGGGGGCGCAGAAGCTCATCGACGAGCTGAAGACGGGGCCGAAGCCCGACGTCGAGGGGGTCGACAAGATCCTTCTCATGACGACGGACCTCGACCCGTCCGCCGCGCGGCTCCCCGTGCAGCGGGTCCTCCGCTTCCCCGAGATGGTCGCGAGCAAGATCCGGCTCGAGCTCTCCGTCCTCCTCGAGCGCGAGACCCTCGGGACGAAGGTGCTCGGCGAGGAGAGCTTCTACGACCTCGACGTCGTCGGCGAGGTCGTCAAGGGGGGGAAGCTCGTCGACAACTTCCGGTACCGGTTCGACTTCCCGTCCTCGACGGTGACGGGGGCGTTCCTCCCGCTCAACATCGAGCGCTACCTCTACCCGGGCGAGTACCGGCTCAAGGTGAAGATCGCGGACGCGAACCGCAATGCCGCCGCCCTCCTCGACGAGAAGGTCGTCGTCCCGGAGTCGCCCGACCAGAGCCTCACGCCGGAGGAGAAGGCGGCCCGCGAGGCGGCGAAGGCGGCCCTCGCGCGCCTCGTCGCCGAGCCGAACGAGCGGGGCTCGCTCTCGCTCCTCCCGATCGCGAGGGAGTTCGCGACAGGCGTCGTCCGGTTCGAGACGCGCTCGACCTCGGACGACGTCGCCTCGGCGGAGTTCTTCCTCGACGGGCGAAAGGTCGTCACGGACCGCCGCCCCCCCTTCGAGGCCGACCTCGACCTCGGCGAGCTCCCGCGGAAGCGGACCGTGAAGGTCCTCGGCTACTCGAAGGACGGGCGGCTCCTCTCCGAGGACGAGCTCGTCCTGAACGAGGGGCGCGAGGCCTTCCGGGTGCGGATCACCGCCCCGGAGAAGGGCGCGCCTCTCGCCGGGCCCGTCCGCGTCGTCGCGGACCTCGCCGTCCCCGAGACGAAGAAGCTCCAGAAGCTCGAGCTCTTCGTCAACGAGACGCGCGCCGCGACGCTCTACCAGCCCCCCTTCCAGCAGGTCGTCGACGTCCCGAGGCAGAAGGAGATCGGCTTCCTCCGCGTCGTCGCGACGCTCGAGGACGGGAGCGTCAGCGAGGACGTCCGCTACTTCAACGCCCCGAAGTACCTCTCCGAGGTCGACGTCCAGGCCGTCGAGCTCTACACCTCGGTCTTCCAGAAGGGGCGTCCCGTCACGGGGCTCGCGCGCTCGAGCTTCCGGGTCTTCGAGGACGGCGTCGAGCAGGCCGTCGACGGCTTCGAGGTCGTCACGAACCTCCCCCTCGCGCTCGGCCTCGGCGTCGACACCTCGGGCTCGATGGAGGAGACGCTCCCCGAGGCGCAGAAGGCCGCGAACGACTTCCTGCGGAGCGTCATGACGCCCCGCGACCGCTGCTTCCTCGTCACGTTCGACAACGAGCCGCAGCTCGCCGCCCGCTTCACGACGGACCGGGACCGCCTCGCGCAGGCGCTCGCGGGCCTCAGGGCCCAGGGCTCGACGTCGCTCTGGGACGCCGTCGTCTACGGCCTCTACCAGTACCAGGGGACGAAGGGGCGGAAGGCGTACGTCCTCCTGACGGACGGCGCGGACCGCGCCTCGAAGTTCGCCTACGAGGCCGCGCTCGACTACGCCCGCAAGTCGGGCGTCGCGATCTACTTCATCGCCCTGAAGGTCCCCGGGACGCAGTTCGACGTCCGGACGAAGATGAACCGGATGGCGCGCGAGACCGGCGGGACCGTCTACTACGTCGACTCGGCGAAGGCCCTCGCGGGCGTCTACAAGGAGATCGACGAGGAGCTCCGGAGCCAGTACCTCCTCACCTACGTCCCCCCGGCACGCAAGGGGGACAAGTGGCGGAAGGTCGAGGTGAAGGTCTCGCCGGGAGACCTCGAGGCGCGGACGATCAGCGGCTACTACCCGTAGGCCGCGCCCCTTTCGTAGACTTCGCCCCCGTGACGCACCGGCCACCGCTCCTCCTCGCGTCCGCCTCGCCGCGCCGCCTCGCCCTCCTCCGGGCCCTCGGCCTCGAGCCCCGGGTCCGTCCCGCGGACGTCGACGAGGAGCTCCTCCCGGGAGAGGACCCGCACGACGCCGCCGAGCGCCTCGCCCGCGCGAAGGCCGCCGCCGTGGCGGCGACGGCCCCGGCCGGCGCCGTCGTCCTCGCCGCCGACACGATCGTCGTCCTCGACGGCGCCGCGCTCGGGAAGCCCCGCGACGACGAGGACGCCCGCCGGATGCTCCGGGCCCTCCGCGGCCGCGCCCACGACGTCGTGACGGGCGTCGCCCTCGCGCGGGACGGCGAGATCGTCTCGGGCCGCGAGACGACGGAGGTCGTCTTCGCGCCGATGACGGACGAGGAGGTCGACGCCTACGTCGCCTCCGGCGAGCCGGCCGACAAGGCGGGTGCCTACGCCCTCCAGGGTCTCGGCGGGCTCTTCGTCGAGCGGATCTGGGGGACTCCCTCGAACGTCATCGGCCTCCCGTTCCGCCTCGTCCGGCGGCTCGGGGCGCGCGTCGGCTTCCCGCTCTGATCAGCGGTGCGGCGCGCGGGCCGTCTCTCGAGCGGCCTGAAGGACCGTGGCGAAGACGAGCCCCTCTTCGTGCGTCGCCCCGCCGATCCGGACCTTCACGGGGACGGCGACGGGCCCGGCGCCTTCGCGCCACGGCCGGAAGATCCCGTCGAGCTGCTCCACCTTGAGCGCGCAGGCGGCCGCGTCCGCGCCGAAGAGGAGGACGAGGAGCTCGTCGTCCTCCCAGCGGAAGAGGTGGTCCGTCTCGCGGACGTTCCGCTGGAGCTCCTTCGCCGTCTCGCCGAGGACCGCGTCGCGCGTCTCCTCGCCCGCGGCGCCGATCTCGGAGAGGTTCGCGAGGACGGCCGCGACGACCGAGAGCACGATCCCGTGGCGGCGCGACCGCTCCAGCTCGCGGGCGATGACGTCGTCGAAGTACTCGCGGACGTAGAGCCCGGTCACGACGTCCCGGATGCCGGTGTCGGCGGCCATTGAACGACGATCTTACCAGCGGGCCCGCGGGCGGACCGCGCGCGGGCCGCTCCTCGCCTCAGCGGTAGAGGACCTCGGCCGGGGAAGCGGGGCGCTCCGGGCCGCGCGGCTCGACGGTCGTCCGGTTCCGGCCCGCCTCCTTGCTCCGGTAGAGCGCGGCGTCGGCCCGGCGGATGAGCGCCGCGACGTCCGCCCTGTCGAACGCGCCGCTGTGGAGCGCGACCCCGGCCGAGGCCGTCACGGCGTCCGGGACGTGGGGGATCCGCACCTCGGAGATCGCCCCTCGCACCCGGTCCACCGCGGCGACCGCCGCCTCCCCCTCGACGTCGACGAGGAGGACGACGAGCTCCTCCCCGCCGTAGCGCCCCGCGAGGTCGATCCCGCGGACGGCGCCGGCGACGGCGCGCCCCGCCTGGGCGAGGACGCGGTCCCCGGCCTGGTGGCCGTAGCGGTCGTTGAACCGCTTGAAGTGGTCGATGTCGAGCATCGCGAGGGCGAGCGAGCCGCCGCTTCTCTCGGCGCGCGCGAGCTCGCGGCGCGCCCGCTCGAGGAACGTCGCGCGGTTCGGCAGCCCCGTGAGGGCGTCCGTCGTCGCCCGCTCGAAGAGGCGCCGCCCCTGGTCGGCGACGGCCACGAGGAGGAGTGCGGTGAAGAGGAGGAAGGCGGGCCCGAGGAGCGGCGTCACCCGGGCTCCCGGGAGGAGGACGCCGCTCCCGGCCGCCGCGTCGAAGAGCGCCGCGAGCAGGAGCGCCGCCGTCGCGGCGAAGAGGAGCGCGCCGTCCGGACGACGGAGCCTCGCGAGGTCGACGAGCGCCGCGCCGCCGAAGACGACGAGCGAGGCTGCGCCGGCCCACGCGGCGGCCGGCGCGTTGCGGGGCCCCGCGAACGTCGCGACGAGACCCGCGAGAGGAACCGCGAGGAGGGCGAGCCGCGCGGCCGAGCGGGGGACCTCGAGGAAGAGGAGGAGGAGGAGCCAGGCGAGCGGCGGCAGGAGGACGGCGAGAGTCGCCGCGACCCGCGCGGGCGGGGACGTCCAGACCGGGAGCGACGCGAGGAGGTACGCCGCGAGCCCCGCCGCGAGGAGCGCGTAGAGGAGGAGGTCCCGGCGTACGCGGTCGCGCGCCCAGAAGAGGAGCGCGACGAGGCCGAGCGTGGCGATCGCCACCGCGGAGGCCGCGGGGACCGCGAGCTCGGAGGTGAGGACCGGCGCGAAGACCTGCACAGAGTCCGGCGAAGCGGCCCGGGAGAGGAGAAGCGTGAGGCTCAACGCTTCCGATGATAGGCGCGGGCCGGCCGGCTCCGGCGGGGCCTCACACCCTCCGCCGGGCTCCGCGGCTTCCCGGCACCGCGCCCGCGGCCGCCATCGTCTGGCAGTACGTGCCGAGCTCCTCGAGGACCCGGCACTCCTCGCTCCCGCAGGCCGGGCAGCGCGAGCAGGCGCCGACGGGGGGCACGGCGGGGCGCTTCGAGTCCCGGTCCGTCGAACGGAGCGCCGCTTTCATGCCGTCCTCCTCGGGCGCGCCCCGGCCGGGGACGACGCCGACGCGATCTTACTGCGCCGCAGCACGACCGGCGCAGACGCCTCGCGTTCCCGGTCCGGCGTACGATGGCGTCGTGCCGCTGTTCGAGGGCCGCGCGGGCGGAGACGCCCGGCTCCGGGCGACGGTCGAGGAGTGCCGCAGGCGCCTGCGCGAGGAGCCGGGGGACGCGGCGGCCGTCCTTCGCCTCGCCGACGCCCTGGCGGCCTCCGGCGAGCGGCACGAGGCCGTCCAGGTCCTGAACCGCGCGGGGCCGCGTCTCCAGAAGGCAGGGCGTCTCGTCGAGGCGATCGCCGTCTACAAGAAGGTCGAGGCGCTCGACCCGAAGGCCGAGGTGACGTCGAGCTTCCTCTCGCACATCGAGCTGAAGAAGATCCTCGAGGCGACCGCGAAGGCCTCGACCGAGCCCCCGCCTCCCCTCGGCGGGCCGCCCCCCGAGGAGGTCGCCGCCCGCCGCCGGAAGGCGGCGAAGGTCCGGGACGTCACGAGCGGGATCCCGCTCCTGAAGGACGTGCCGCCGTTCCTCTTCGAGCTCGTCCTCGAGAAGATCCGGCTCCTCGCGCTCGAGCCCGGCGAGCGCCTCTTCGCGGAGGGAGACGCCGGCAGCACGCTCCTCTTCGTCGCCTCCGGCGAGCTCCTCGTCTCGGCGAAGGGGGACGCGGGCGTTCCCGTCCTCCTCGGGCTCCTCGGTCCGGGCGACGTCGCCGGCGAGATCTCGTTCCTGAGCGGAGTGCCGCGCACGGCGACCGTCACCGCCCGTGTCCGCTCCGACCTCCTCGAGCTCGACCGGAACGCCCTCGCCCCGGTCGTCCGGAAGCACCGCCACGTCGCCGACGCCCTCTCGCGCCTCTTCGCCGAGCGGGTCCTCGACGGCGTCCTCGCGCGATCACGCCTCTTCGGCCGCCTCCCCCGCGCCGACCGCGACGCCCTCGCCCGCCGCCTCCGCCCCCTCGCCGTCCGGGCCGGCGAGGTCGTCGTCCGCGAGGGGGCGGCGGACGCCGGGCTCTTCCTCGTGAAGCGCGGCGCCGTCCGCGTCACCGTGCGGCGCGGCAGCAGGGACGCCGCCCTCGCGCTCCTGACGCCGCACGACTTCTTCGGCGACCTCGCCGGGACGCGCTCGCGGACGCGGACGGCGACGGTCACGGCCGTCTCCGAGACCGAGCTCCTGCAGCTCCCCGCCGCGGACCTCCTCGGCCTCCTCGCGCAGCGCCCCGAGCTCGCTGCGGCGCTCGAGGAGATCCAGCTCGAGCGGCTCGCCCGGAGCGCGGCGACCCTTCGCGCCCCGTCATAGAATTCCCTCGCACCCGCCCAGGCTCGGAGGTGACGGCATGAGCGCGCCGCACCACACCGGCTCCCCGCGAGCGCCCGCGAACGGGCCGGACGGGGTGCGCCCCGACCGGCCGGAAAGGAGGGTCCCATGCCCGTACGGAAGCTGAAGGAGTTCCTCGACCAGAACGGCGTCCGCTGGGTCTCCGTCGTCCACTCGCCGGCCTACACGGCGCAGGAGATCGCCGCTTCGGCCCACGTGAAGGGGCGCGACCTCGCGAAGACCGTCATGGTGAAGGTCGACGGCAAGCCGGTGATGGTCGTCCTCCCCGCCTCGCAGCGCGTCGACTTCCAGGTCCTCCGCGAGGTGACCGGCGGCGCGACGGTCGTCCTCTCGAGCGAGGCCGAGTTCCGTGAGCTCTTCCCCGACTGCGAGGCGGGCGCGATGCCGCCGTTCGGCAACCTCTACGGGATGGACGTCTACGTCGCCCCGAAGCTCGCCGAGGACGACGAGATCGCCTTCAACGCGGGGACGCACACGGAGCTGATGAAGCTCCGCTACGCGGACTTCGAGCGTCTCGTGAAGCCGAGGGTCGTCCCCTTCGTCCAGAAGTAGCGCCGGAGGCGGCCGGCCGCCGGGAGGCCGCGGAGCGAGGCGGCCGCCGCCACCGCGGCGAGGACGACGAACGCGTAGAGCAGGGGATAGGCCGGCGAGAGATAGAGACAGTGGAGCGCGGGGAAAGCGGTCCGCTCGACGAGGTCGAGCAGCACCACGCGCGAGAGGACGCCCGCGAGCAGGGCGCCGGTCACGACTACGGCACGGGCGTCGCAGCGGCGCACGACCGTGATCCCCGCCGCGAGCGCGAAGAGCAGCACGGCGGCCGGAAAGGCGGTCGTCAGGATCGTGCGGTAGGCGGCCGCGACCCGTCGCAAGGCGTCTCGTCGCCACTGGTCCCTCTCGTAGTCCCCGGGTGAAGCAGCCGGCGAGACGATCTCGACGCCGTCGACGCTCAACGCAAGGGAAGACGGAGGGTTGCCCGTCCGCACTCCAGGCGAAGAAGGGTCGAACCACACGAGCGGTCGTCCGGAGTCGGTGACTTCCACGACGCAGGGCCCCGGACAGGAGGCCAGGAGCTCGACCCTCGCGTCCCGCGCCTCCGGCGCCCCCAGGGCGGCGGCGACGTCCTCGCTCGCCGTGCGGCGGACTCCGAACGGAACGGCCGCGCCCTTCGCGTTCCGGACTCTCCACTCGACGGGTCCGATCCCCCTTCGGAAGGCCCAGCCGTGGAGACGGATCCAGCGCGGCTCGTCCGGCGCCGGCGCGAGCCGCTCGCGCGTCAGGCGGGCAAAGAGGACGCGGCCGGCCTTCGGCCCGCGGCTCGCACCCGGATCCCTCAACGCAGGGGCCGAGTCCACCGACGAGACGAGAACGCCGAGGCTGCGCGGGAGGTCCGCGAGGACGGCAGGGAGCTGTGACGCCGCGTCCGGCGGCGTCATCGACCCGAGGTTCGGCCCGCACGCGAGCCGGCCCTGGTCGCAGGCGTCGTCCAGCTCGCGCCGCACCTGCTCCCAGAACGCTGCGGCCGTCCGGGCGTCGCGGTACCGGCCCGTCTTCGCCGCGGACTCGCGGAGGGCGAACTGGAGCCACCCCGCACCGATCTCGCCCTTCGCCTCGGGCATGAGCGCTTCGCTCGCGGCGGCGAAGGCTCGGCCGACGTCTCCCTCGAGGTGCGGCTCGAGGGACCTCAGGGCCGGGCTCCAGGCGTAGGCGCGGAGCCGCGCCTCGCGCGGGACCGGGACCCGCGGAACGGGACGGAGCGGGAGGACGCGCGCGAGTGAGCCGTAGGCCGCCAGGAACGGCCCGCCCGACGACTCGCGCACCGCGAAAGAGCCGTAGACCCGAAGGTTCACGAGGGCCACCGCGAGGAGGACGGCTCCGAGGATCCCGGCAGGGAGCAGCGACAGGAGCGCCGCTTCGCCCAGCGGGCGCGTCCTTCCGTGCAGGACCGCCGTTCGGACGGCCGTCGCCGCCAGGAGGGTCCCGACGGCCGGGGCGATCCAGACCCCCTCTTCGCGCGTCAGCCAGAGCGCGCCGAGCCCGAGGCCGCACAGGGCCGCCCATGCGGCCGCCCGCGATCGGGACGCTGGAAACGCCAGGTAGAGCCCCGCCGCGCCGGCCAGCGCCAGGAGGGTGAGCGACGGGTAGACGACCTCTCTCGCCGCCCGCGTGACGACGACGGGGTTGAAGAGGAGCGCGGCGAAGAGCAGGAGCGGCACGGTCCTTCCCCGGAACAGGGGCAGCAGCGCGAGGACGAGCAGCCCGCTCGCCGCCGCGAACAGCAGCCGGCCCGCGAGGAGGAGCGGGATGCCGGCACGATAGGCCGCCGCGACGAAGAGCGGAAAGCCGGGCCCCTTCGCGAGCGTCGACTCGTCGTAGGGCCCCAGCCATTCGGCCCGGGCCAGGTGGCTCCCGAGCCTCACGTAGAGGGCGTCGTCGTGGTCGAAGTCCGCCAGCGCGACGAGGGGAAGCCCCGCCGGAAGCCAGAGCGACGCGGCCACGAGGGCCACCGCCGCCGCGACGCCGAACGCGCGTCCGGGGCGGGTCGCCGGGGGCCGTCTCACCCTGCCGCCTCGCCTCCGCCGCTCCCCTCGAGGCGCTTCGTCGCGTGGACGAGGTCCTCGTGCGCGCCGACCAGGAGGAGCGTGTCGCCCGGCTCGATCGGCAGGTCGAGCGGGGGCGGCGCCATCGGCGCCCCGTCGCGCAGGAGCGCCGGGACGGCGACGTGCTCCGCCTCGAGGTTCAGCTCGCCGAGCGTCTTCCCGACGGCGGACATCTCCGGGAGGACGAGGACGAGGTCCGACGTCCCCGCCGCGACGAGCGCGGCGAGGCGGCGGCCCGTCTCGGGCCGCGCGAGCGGGTCGCGCAGCCTCCGGTACGCCTCGTCGCGGAGGACCCGCACCTGCGTCGCGACGAGGTTCCCCGGGACGTGGAAGGAGCGCAGGAGCCTCGCGACGATCTCGATCGAGGTCTCGAACTCCTCCGGGATCACCTCGTCGGCGCCGGCGCGCCTCAGCTCGTCGACCTCGCGGATGTAGCGCGTCCTCACGATCGTCCTCGCCCCGGGGTTCCGCGACCGGGCCAGGCGGACGATCTTGCGGCTCGCGGCCGGGTCGGGGACCGTGACGACGAGCGCCCGGGCCCGTGCGATCCCGGCGATCTCGAGAGCGGCGGAGGAGGTCGCGTCGGCGAGGAGGACCTCCACCCCCGCCGCCCGCGCACGGGAGACGCGGTCCGCCTCGGCGTCGAGGACGACGTACGGGATCCCGATCTCGCCGAGCGCCTGCGCCACGTTGCTCCCGTTCAGGCCGTAGCCGACGACGACGACGTGCCCCGACCGGAGGACGGAGGCGCTCGGCGCCTCGGCGGCCCCCTCCAGCCGCTCCGGGAAGAGGCCGACGAGGCGCGCCCCCGCCGCGACGAGGAGGGGCGCCGAGAGCATCGTCAGGACCGACACCGCGACGAAGAGCTGCTGCGGCCCCTCCTGGAGGAGCCCGTAGCCGAGCCCCGCGAGCGCGAGGACGAACGAGAACTCCCCGACGGTCGCGAGCGAGAAGGCGGCCCGGATCGCGACGCGCGGCACGGCGCGGGCCGCCCGCAGCGCCGGGTAGGCCGTCACGACCTTCAGCAGGACGACGGCGACGACGACGCCGAGGACGAGGAGCGGGCGCGACAGGACGAACACCGGGTCGAGGAGCATCCCGATCGAGACGAAGAAGAGGCTCGTCAGGATGTCGCGGAACGGCGCGAAGGTCGCGCTGACGTCGGCCATCGACTCGCTCTCGGCGACGACGATCCCCGCGGCGAACGCGCCCATGGCGGCCGAGACGCCCGCCTCGACGGCGATCGCGACCATCCCGAGGATCACGACGACGACGCCGGCCGTGAACGTCTCCCGGCCGGCGACGCGGACGAGCCGGTCGAGGAGCGGCGGGACGACGAAGCGCGCCACGACGACGAGGACCGCGACGCTCGCGGCCGCGAGGCCGACCCGCCCGAGGACGGAGAGGAGCGACGGCGCTTCGCCCGCCTGCGTCCCGCCGGCGAGCGCCGGGAGGAGGAGGATGAGCGGGATCACGCCGAGGTCCTGGAAGAGCGAGGTCCCGAGGAACTGGCGGGCGAACGGGGCGTCGATCTCGTCCCGGGAGGAGAGGACCGGCAGGACGACCGCCGTCGAGGAGCCCGCGACGAGGAGACCGCCGAAGATCGCCGGCCGGAGATCCTGGCCGAGGAGGAGGAGGACCCCCGCGGTGGCGAGGACGGCGAGCGTCATCTGGAGGGCGCCGCTCACGACGGCCGTCCTCCCCAGCTCCTTCAACCGCGGGAGCGAGAAACCGAGGCCGACGTAGAACAGGATCAGGACGACGCCGAGCTCGGCGATCTTCCGGACCTGGTCGGGGTCGCCGACGAGCCCGAGCGCGTAGGGCCCGATCAGGATCCCCGTGAAGAGGAACGCCACGATCGTCGGCACGCGCAGCTTCTGGAAGACGAAGAGGACCGGCAGCGACGCCGCGAGGACGATGACGAGGTCGCGGAGAAACGGGCTCTCCCCCACCGCCTAGAACCTCGCCGCCGCGCCGAGCGTCACGCGCCCCGACGTCTCGTCGAAGCGCTGGTAGGTCGTCGAGCCGGGAGGCGTCACGGAGTCCGAGGCGACACGCGCCGCTGCCGCGAAGACGGAGACCCTCTCCGTCGCGAACCAGCGCGCCGAGAGCCCGAGCGTCCGCGTCGTCCCGGAGCTCGAGGGGCGGAGCGGGCCGCCCGTCCCCGAGGATGCGTCGCGCGTCGCGTAGTCGAGCGACGCGGTCACCCCGAGCCGCCGGCGCGGGAACCACGTCACCGCGGCCGACGCCCGGCGGGAGATCGCGCGCCCCTTCGCGTACGGCCCGGAGAGGAGCCCCTCGAGGTCGGAGGAGGAGGTCGCGAGCGAATACTCCCCCTCGACGTCGACGAGGAGCCGCCTCTCCAGAAAGGGGAGCCGCGCCGCGACGGACCCGCGCCGCGAGAGGCTCTCCGTCTCGAGCCGCGAGGAGAACGGCTGCGTCCCGCCCGTGAAGGCGCTCTCGTCCTCGCGGACGAGGTCCGTCGCGCCGTACCCGCCCTCGAAGCGCAGCTCGTGCTCGCCGAGGCGCAGCGCGACCCCGAGGGAGGCCGAGGGCCCCGAGGCGCGGGTCGCCGCCGTCGCGACGTCGGTCCGCCCCGACGGGCGCTCGACGGACGTCGACGCCGCCGTCTCCCGCTCGTTCGCGAAGGCGAGCGCCCCGCGAAGGGAGAGGACGCGGCCGAGGAACCATTCCGCGCCGACCTCCGCGTCCCGGACGGAGCCGTCGCCGGAGAGCCGCGCCTCGTAGGACGACGCCTGTCCGGCGAAGCTCCCGGCCGAGTCGCGGCTCGCGCCCGTCAGCGCGAAGCGGGCCGTCAGCCCCGGGACGCGCGCCGCCCAGGGGAGGAGGGCGAGCGGCGTCGTCCCGTCGTCCGGCACGGGGCGGAGCCAGCGCGTCGCCGCGACCTCGACGGCGTGGGAGCGGTCGTCGGCGGAGTAGACGTAGGCGTCCGTCGGCGTCCCGTCGAGGACGACGAGGGGGCGATCCGTCGAGCTCCCCTCGTAGCGGAAGCCGAAGGAGAGCTCCGTCGCGAACGGCGCTTCCTGAGCCGCGAGCGGGCGGCCGAGGAGCGCCGCGACGAGGACGGCCCGCGAGGAAATCCGCATCTCCCGTGAGGTTAGCCGAAGCGGGCACGTCCCGCGCGGCGCGGTGTCCGCGGCTCCCGCCGACGCGCGGGCTCGCTCACCGGGCGACCTTCGACGGGTCGACCTCGGCGTGAAAGAGGTCGGGCACGTGCCTCCAGCGCGCGAGCGCGTCGGCGGCCGCGGGGGAGGTCGGCCGCAGGAGCGCGCCGAGCGCGTCGCGCACCGTGTCCGTGATCGGCGTCTTCGAGACGACCTCGACGGTCACGGCGGTCGACGGGAAGCGCCGCGCGCCCGCCTCCCTCAGGACGAGGTCGGTCATCCGCGGGTTCGGGTCGAGGACGGTCACCTGCGGGAAGCCGAGCTCGGCGAACGCCTCCTCCCAGAGCGGCCGCGCGAAGCCGAAGTGCGTGCAGTTCAGGCTCACGACGGGCGGCCCGGTCCCCTTCGGCAGCTTCGCCGCCGCCTCCGCCACGAAGCCCCGGACGCGGCCGCGCGTCTCCTCGGAGTGCGCCCCTCGCTCGATCGCCCCGGTCAGCCTCGGGCACGCCTGGCCGACGATCCGCCCCTCGTCGACCCCCGCCTCGAGGAGGAGCTTCCGGTGGGCGCCCGAGTCGATCGTCCCCTTGGTCGCGAGGAGGACCGCGACCGCGCCCGGGCGCTCCCGCAGAGCTTCCGCGACGAGCTCCGCTCCCATCGGGACGATGCTCACCGTCTCGGTCGTCCCGCGTCGCGCGTGCTCGGTCTTCCCGTAGAAGACCGAGAGAGTGTTGCAGGCGACGAGGATCAGATCGGGCCGGTACCGGCGCTCCATCGCGTCGAGGGCCGCGTCGAAGACGCGGACCTTGTCCGCCTCGTCCTTCAGGTCGTTGTAGCCGATCGCGTCGTCGAGGAGGGCGTTCACGAAGACGACGCGCGCCGAGCGGGCGATGCCGCTCGCCGGGAGGCGGCTCGCGAGGTCCGCGACGACGGACATCCCGCCGAGGCCCGAGTCCGTCACGACGATCGTCACGTCGGACCGGACGCGGACGGCCTCGGCGAACGTCCGCGCCCCCCCGGTCCCTCCCGCGCAGCCCGCCGCCAGGGCGACGACCGCCGCGAGCGTTCCCGCGGTTCTCCTCATCGCGTCCTCCCTCTCCCCGCGGCGGCTGGAACCGCGCGGCTCCCGGCGGAGGAGGATAGTGGACGGAGCTTCCGCTCGCCTCCCGCGCGTTCCTGCCGTATCGTCGGGGGGACGATCCGTCACGAGCGCGAGCGGCGGCCCCCGGCACCGGCGGGCGTCGCCCGCCCGTTCGAGGAGGGCCCATGACGACGACCGGGACGGAGGGGAACGCGTCCGACGCGCGCGCCGGCGAGGTCCGGAGGATCCCGGTCGAGACCCCGGCCGGCCGCTTCCGCGTCTACACGCGACGCGTCGGCGACAACCCGCGCGTGAAGCTCCTCCTCCTCCACGGCGGACCGGGCGCCACGCACGAGTGCTACGAGGCGTGCGACGACTGGCTCCCCGCCGCCGGGATCGAGTACGTCTACTACGACCAGCTCGGCTCCTGGCACAGCGACCAGCCCGACGACCCGTCGCTCTGGGAGATCCCCCGCTTCGTCGACGAGGTCGAGCAGGTGCGGAAGGCCCTCGGCCTCGACCGCGATTCGTTCTTCCTCCTCGGGCAGTCGTGGGGCGGCATCCTCGCGATCGAGTACGCCCTCGCGCACCCGGAGCACCTGAAGGGGCTCGTCGTCTCGAACATGATGGCGTCGATCCCCGCCTACAACGCCTACGCGCGGGACGTCCTCATGCCGGCGATGGACCAGGACGCCCTCGCCGAGGCGCTCCGCCTCGAGGCCGAGGGGCGCCACGAGGAGCCGCGCTACATGGAGCTCCTCGTCCCGCACCACTACGAGAAGCACGTCCTGCGCCTCCCGCAGGCGGAGTGGCCCGACCCCGTCCAGCGGACCTTCGCGCACGTCAACCCGAAGGTCTACGTCCCGATGCAGGGGCCGAGTGAGCTCGGCGCCTCGGGGAAGCTCGCCGGCTGGGACCGGACGGCGGACCTCGCGCGCATCGCGGTGCCGACGCTCGTCATCGGGGCGACGCACGACACGATGGACCCGTCGCACCTCGAGCGGATGGCGCGGACGCTTCCGCGCGGCCGGTACCACCACTGCCCGAACGGGAGCCACCTCGCGATGTACGACGACCCCGAGGCCTACTTCGAGGGGCTGATCCGCTTCCTTCGCGACGTCGACTCGGGGACCTTCTGACGCTGCGCCCGGCCCGCGACGCGGGTCGGGCCCTCCCGGGCCGGCCGCCGTCGCGCCGGGCCTCTCGCGTTCGTCGTCACGCGAGCGCCGACATCGTCCGGACGACGGCCTCGCCCGCCGCCTCGACGTCCGCGTCGTCGACGTCGAGGTGCGTCACGAAACGGAGGAGCCAGGGCGACTCGTCGAGCGCGAGGACCCCCGCCTCCGCGAGCCGGCGCGCGACCTCGGCGGCCCTCAGCCCCGTGGGCCGCGTCGAGGCGAAGACCATGTTCGTCTCCACGCGCCCGAGGTCGACGAGGAGCCCGGGAGCCTTCGCGATCCTTTCCGCGAGCGTCCGGCAGCGGCGGTGGTCGTCGGCGAGACGCGGCACGTTGCTCCGCAGCGCGTGAAGGCCCGCCGCGGCGAGGATCCCCGCCTGGCGCATCCCGCCGCCGAGGAGCTTCCGGGCGCGCCGGGCCCTCCGCACGAAATCGGCCGGTCCGGCGAGGACCGACCCGACCGGCGCGCCGAGCCCCTTCGAGAGGCAGAAGCTCACCGAGTCGAACGGGGCCGCGAGCTCGGGAAGGGGCCGGCCGCTCGCGACCGCGGCGTTCGCGACCCGCGCCCCGTCGAGGTGGAGGACGAGACCGTGCCGGTCGCAGAAGGCCCGCACCGCGAGGACCCCGCGCGGGTCGAGGACCCGCCCGCCGCAGTGGTTGTGCGTGTTCTCGAGGGCGACGAGGCGCGTCCGCGCGTTGTGCGGGTCCTCCCCCGTGTGGACGAACTCCTCCATCTCCTCCGGGTCGAGCAGCCCGTCGTCGGAGGAGAAGGAGCGCGTCTGGAGCGACCCGAGGACGGCCGCGCCTCCCTGCTCGTAGAGGAGGACGTGGCTCTGCGCGTGGGCGAAGACCTCGTCGCCCCGCTCCGTCCAGGCGAGGAGCGCCGCCTGGTTCGACATCGTCCCCGAGGGGAGGAAGAGCCCCGCGGCCTTCCCGAGGAGCGACGCCGCGTGCTCCTCGAGCTCCCGCACCGTCGGGTCGTCCCCGAAGACGTCGTCGCCGACGACCGCCTCCGCCATCGCCGCCCGCATCGCGGCCGAAGGCCGGGTCACCGTGTCGCTTCGCAGGTCGATCGTCCGCATCGCCGGGCCTCCGCCGGACGACGGTAGCACCGGCATCGTGTCGGGGCGGCCGTCGCGGACCGCGCGGCCCGCCCGACCTCCCCCCTCAGCCCTCCTGCGGCATCGGCGCGAAGGCGATCACCGAGAAGTGGGCCCCCTGGTCGTCGCGGAGGAGCGAGAAGCGCCCGACGTTCGGGATGTCGGTCGGCGGGACGACCGCCGTCCCGCCGAGCCCCTTCGCCCTCGCGAAGGCCGCGTCCGCGTCGGTCACGGCGAAGTAGGGCATGAAGTGCCCCGGGACGCCGGCCCACTCGTCGCCCTTCATCGGGAAGACGCCGCCGATCGGCTGCTCCTCCCGGTAGATCTCGACGTAGTCGGGCATCGCCTCCCCCGAGGCCCTGAACGTCCAGCCGAAGAGACCGCCGTAGAAGGCCTTCGCGCCGTCGGCGTCGCGCGTGACGATCTCCGTCCACGAGAGGGCGCCGGGCTCGCCCGCGAGCTGGATCCCGACGTGGCCGCGCGCCTCCCAGAGCGCGAAGGGGAGCCCCTCCGGGTCGCAGACGACGGCCATCCGTCCGATCCCCATGACGTCGAACGGACCGTAGAGGACCTTCCCGCCCAGCTCCTTCGCCTTCTCCGCCGCCGCGTCGACGGCCGTCGTCGAGACGTAGCTCATGAAGTGCGGCGGGATCTCCTGCCCGCGCTCCTCCTGGCTGAACGACCGCGCCGCCGCCACGTCGAGGCCGCGGAGCTTGAAGACCGTGTAGGTGCCTCCCGCCGTCGGGACGTCGGCGGGCTCCCAGCCGAAGAGGGCGGAGAAGAACGCCTTCGCCTTCGCGAGGTCGGCCGTGGCGAGCTCGGGCCAGCAGAACGAGCCGGGCAGCAGCTCCTTGCGCTCGGACATGGGGAACCCTCCTTTCGAAGTGCACGGATCCTAGTCGATCCGGCCGCGGAAGCCCTCCTCCCCGTGCGCCCCTCGCCTCCCGCCCCGTCCCGGTCTACGCTCCGCCCGGAGGCTCCCATGGCCGTCGGAACGCTCCCCCTCGCCGCCTTCGTCGACGCCGCGCGCGGCACCGTCCCCGCCGACCTCGTCTTCCGGAACGCTCGCGTCGTCAACGTCCTGACGGGCGAGATCCACGAGGAGACGGTCGGTGTCGCGGGCGACCGCGTCCTCGGCTTCGGGCCGTACCGCGCCGCCGACCCGGCGAACGAGATCGACCTCCACGGCGCGTTCCTCGCGCCCGCCTTCTGGGACGCCCACATCCACGTCGAGTCGACGATGACGACGCCCCCCGTCTTCGCGCGGCTCGCCGCTGCGCACGGCACGGCCGCCGTCGTCACCGACCCGCACGAGATCGCGAACGTGCGCGGCGCCGAGGGGCTCGAGGCGTTCCTCGCCTCGGCCGAGGGCCTCCCCGTCGAGCTCCACGTCATGCTCCCCTCGTGCGTCCCGGCGACGCACCTCGAGACGGCCGGCGCCGACCTCGGCCCGGCCGACCTCGCCCGCTTCTACGGCCGGAAGGACGTGCTGGGCCTGGCCGAGATGATGAACGTCCCCGGTTTCCTCTTCGGCGACCCGAACGTCCGCGCGAAGGTGGAGGACGCCGCGTCCCGCGGCCTCCCCATCGACGGCCACTCTCCGCTCCTTTCGGGCCTCGACCTGAACGCCTACGTCGGCGCCGGCATCCGGACCGACCACGAGTGCCTCGGCCGCGAGGAGGCGACGGAGAAGGTCCGCCGCGGCATGTCGATCTGGATCCGCGAAGGGACGGCCGCGAAGAACCTCGACGACCTCCTCCCGCTCGTGAACGCCGGCAACTCCGAGCGCTTCGCCTTCGCGACCGACGACCGTCATCCGTGGGACCTCCTGACCCACGGCCACGTCGACCACCACGTCCGCCGCGCCATCGCGCTCGGCCTCGACCCGGTCCTCGCCTTCCGCCTCGCCTCCCTCTCGGCCGCGCGCCACTACGGCTTCCGCGACCGGGGCGCGATCGCACCGGGCTACCGCGCCGACCTGATCACGTTCGAGAGCCTCGACGACGTCCGCCCCGACCTCGTCGTCCTCGGCGGGAGGAGCGTCGCGAAGGGCGGGAGGCTCCTCGTCGACGTCCCGTCGCGCGGCATCCCCGAGGGACCGTCGTTCCGGATCGACGGCTTCGACGCCTCGCGCCTCCGCCTCGCCGCGGAGCCCGGCGCCCGGGTCCGCGTCATCGAGGTCCGCCCCGGCTCCCTCGCGACCGGCGCCTCGACCGCGGAGGCGCGCGTCGTCGACGGCGGCGCCGCCGCCGACCCCGCGCGCGACCTCGCGAAGCTCGCCGTCGTCGAGCGGCACCGCGGCACCGGCAACGTCGGCGTCTCCTTCGCGCGGGGCTTCGGCCTCGCGCGCGGCGCGATCGCCTCCTCCGTCGCGCACGACTCGCACAACGTCGTCGTCGCCGGCTGCGACGACGCCTCCATGGAGACGGCCGTCCGGAGAGCCGCCGAGCTCGGCGGCGGCATCGTCGTCGCGCACGGCGCCCAGGTCCTCGCCGAGGTCGCGCTCCCCGTCGCGGGCCTCATGTCGAACGCCCCCATGGAGGAGGTCGACCGCGCCGAGCGGAAGGCGAACGAGGCGACCCGCGCCCTCGGCACCGCCGTCGACCACCCCTTCATGACGCTCGCCTTCCTCGCCCTCCCCGTCATCCCCGAGCTGAAGCTGACGGACAGGGGGCTCGTCGACGTCGGCCGCTTCGAGCACGTCTCCTCGTTCGCGTGATCGCAGGGGACGAGTCCCGGACGCGGGGTCCGGCGTGAGCGCCTTCGGCGTCCTCGCGTTCTTCGGCGTCAAGCTCCTGGCCTACACGGCGTGGTGCCGGCTGGGCCTCGCGCTCCTCGCACCGGCCCGGCCGGCATCGCCGCTCCGCCGGGCCGCGCTCCTCGCGCTCCTCCGCCTCGCGCTCGGCCTCCTCCTCGGGTGGCTCCTCCTCCTCGGCCTCACCACCCTCGCCCCGGCGCAGAACCGCCTCGGCGTCCCGCCGCTCGCCCTGCTCGCCGGCTCCGCTCTCCTCCGCTGGCTGGAGTGGTCGTACGTCGGCGCGCTCGCCGCGGGGCGCGGGCGATCGGCAGTGGTCGTCCTCCTCGGTCGGAGCGGAAAGGAGCACCTCTGGCGCCTCGGCGGCGTCGCCCTGTCGTTCGCCACCGACCTCGCAGGGCTCCTCGGCGCGGGTGCCCTCGGCCTCATTCCCTGCTGACCGGGGCCCGGACGGCAAAGTCGGCCGATCGCGGCGAAAACGCCCCTCCCCGGAATCCATCCGCCCCGCCACCGTCGGAGAGAGCCACAAACCGTCCCGGAGCTCGGTGCGTCCCGCGGTGGACCGATATGTCCGTCGACCGGGCGCCGTCCGATTCGTCCGGAAGGAGGCGCCCATGAAGAAGGTCCGTCACTCGATCACCATCCGCGCGCCGCGCGAGGCCGTCTGGGCCGCGATGCTCGGACCGGAGACCTACCGGGTCTGGACGACGCCGTTCTGCGAAGGCTCGTACTACGAGGGCTCCTGGAACACGGGGGACCGGATCCGCTTCCTCGGGCCGGGCGGCGACGGAGGGATGACCTCGGTCATCGCCGAGAGCCGCCCGCCGGAGTTCGTCTCGATCAAGCACCTCGGGATCGTCAAGGACGGCGTCGAGGACACGACGAGCCCCGAGGCCACGGCCTGGCCCCCCTCGTTCGAGAACTACACGTTCGTCGACGTCGGCGGCGCGACGGAGGTGACCGCCGAGGTGGAGACGCCCCCCGACTTCGAGGCGTTCATGGACGACGCGTGGCCGATGGCGCTCGCGAAGCTGAAGGAGATCTGCGAGGAAGCCGCCTCCCGCTGAGCCGCCGGCCGGGCGGCCGCCGTCCCCTCGAAGCGCTCCCTTCCACGCGCGGCGCTATCCTCGCGCGGAGGCAGGCTCCGCGCATGAACGTCCTCGACGCCGTCGGCAACACCTCCCTCGTCCGTCTCCGGAAGGTCGTTCCCGCCGGCTCCGCGGGCGTCCTCGTCAAGCTCGAAGGTGAGAACCCGACCGGGAGCATGAAGGACCGGATGGCGCTCGCCGTGATCTCGCGGGCCGAGGCGGACGGCCGACTCGCCCCCGGCGGCACCGTCGTCGAGTACACCGGCGGGAGCACCGGCACCTCGCTCGCGTTCGTCGCCTCCGCGAAGGGCTACAGGATCCGGATCGTGACCTCCGACGCCTTCAGCCGCGAGAAGCGCGATCACATGGCCGCGCTCGGCGCCGGGCTGACGCTCGTCCCGAGCGAGGGGGGCCTGACGACGAAGAAGCTGATCCTCGACATGGTCGCGGCCGCCCGCAAGATCTCACGGGAGCCGGGGACGTTCTTCACGAACCAGCTCGAGAACGCCGACGCGATCGCGGGCTACTTCCCCCTCGCCGAGGAGCTTCTCGGGCAGACGGACGGGAAGGTCGACGCCTTCGTCCACTCCGTCGGGACGGCGGCCTCGCTGCGCGGCATCGCGACCGTCCTGAAGGGTCGACGCCCCGGCGTGCGGATCGTCGCCGTCGAGCCGGCGGAGTCGTCCGTCCTCCTCGGGGGCCCGGCCGGCCCGCACAAGATCGAGGGCGTCGGCGTCGGCTACGTGCCGCCGCTCTGGGAGCCTTCCCTCGCCGACGAGGTCCTCGCCGTCGGGACGGAGGAGGCGAAGGAGATGACGCGGCGCCTCGCGCGCGAGGAGGCGCTCTTCGCCGGGACCTCCACCGGAGCGAACGTCGTCGCGGCTCTCGCGGTCGCCGCCCGGCTCGGGCCGGACGCCACAGTCGTCACGCTCGCCTGCGACACCGGCCTGAAGTACCTGAGCACCGACGTCTACCGCCGCGGCTGACGCCGCGCCGCAGGGCCGCTCAGGGAGCGGGCCCAAGCTCCGGGAAACGCACCGTGAACGTCGCCCCCGCGCCCGGCGCCGACGCGACCTCGATCTCCCCCTCCATGAGCGTGCAGAGCCGCCGCGCGATCGCGAGGCCGACGCCGCGCCCCGTGAAGGGGCGCGCGGCCTCGTCTTCGCCCGGCGTGAACGGCGTGAAGAGCTCGGCCTGGAGCGACGCCGGGAGGCCGCAGCCCGTGTCGGAGACCGCGACCTCGGCCCAGCGCCGTCCGCCGCGCGTCGCGCGGCGCGCCACGACGCGGACCGTCCCCTCGCGCGTGAACTTCGCCGCGTTGTCGAGGAGGCTCGCGAGGACCTGGCGGAGACGCGACGGGTCCGCGAGGACCTCGCCCGCCCCTCCGAGCTCCGCCTCGAGGCGGACGGGCCGTCCCTCCACGAGGGGCCGGGCGGCCTCGACGGCCTCCCCGGCGATCGCCGCGACGTCGACCCTCTCCCGGCGGACGGCGAGGCGGCCCGCGTCGAGGTCCGCGAGATTGAGCGCCTCGTCGACGAGGACGAGGAGTCTCTGCCGTGCGTTCCGGATCCGGCCCGCGTCCTCGCCGATCTTCGGCTCGCCCGCCGCCCCCGCCTCCTCGGCGAGGAGCTCCGCGTACCCGAGGATCGCGTTCAGGGGCGTGCGGAGCTCGTGGCTCATCGCGCGGAGGAACCGCGTCTTCGCGCGGCTCGCCTCCTCGGCCCGGTCGCGCGCCGCCCCGAGCGCCTCCTCGGCCCGCCTCCGCTCGTCGCTCTCGAGGGCGAGGTTCAGGAGGTTCGCGGCGGAGAGAGCGAAGAGCTCCTCTTCCGTCGACCAGTCGCGGCGCGCCCCCGTCGCCTCGACGCAGAGGACGCCGATCGTCGTCCCCTCCCTCCGGAGCGGCACGTCGAGGAGCGAGGAGATCCCGAGCGGAGCGAGGTAGCCCGGGCCGAACTCCCTCGTCCGCGCGTCCGCGAGGGCGTCGGCGGCCGCGATGTTCCGTTCGTCGTCGAGCGCGCGGAAGTAGTCCGGGTAGTCCGACGCGACGACGGAGTGCCCCGACTCGTGCCGTCCCGTCCGCGCGTCGAAGAGGTCGACGCACTCGAGACGGCCCTGGCGCACGTCTTTCCGCCAGAGCGAGACCCGGGGGACGCCGAGCGTCTCCGCGACGACCTCCGCGAACCCGCGCACCCGGGGCTCCAACGGCCCGCCCCCGAGGAGGCGGCGGCTCGTCAGCTCGGTCAGCGCGCGGCTGAAGCGCGCGAGTCCTTCACCGCGCGCGGCGGACTCGTTCACGCCGCCGACTCCGTTCCGACGACACCGCCCCTTCCCTGCACGGTGCCCCATTCTCCGCCCGCCGCTCGTCGCGCGTCCATCTCGCCCGGTCGTCCCACGGGGTCCGCAGGAGGACACCGTCACGGCCCGGCGTCGGCGCGCGGCCGCCTCGCCCTCCTTCGCGCCGTTCGCCGCGGACGGGGAACGCCGGGCCGTCCTCCGGCACCCGCACCGGCGGTATCCTGACGGGACCCGAAGGCTTCTCCGCCCATGACGAATCGAGCCGTGTCTTCGCCACTCCCGTGCGGGCTCCGACGGACCCGCCGTCGGGACCACGAGCCCCCGCCCGTCGTCGCCCGGCTCGGGTGGCGCTTCCACCACGTCGGCGTCCCGACCGCCACGGCCCGCCCCGGCGAGATCTTCCTCGAGGCGTTCGGGCTCCACGTCTCGGGCTTCGGCTCGAGCCCGTACGGCGTCGAGTGGATGCGGTTCGACCCCGACAGCGCCCTCCACGAGCTCATCCGGACCGTTCCCCACGTCGCCTTCGAGGTGGACGACCTCGAGGCCGCCCTCGCGGGGCAGCAGGTCCTCCATCCTCCCGGCTCGCCGTCCGAGGGGGTCCGCTCCGCGATGATCGCCCACGACGGCGCGCCGATCGAGCTGATCTCGTTCGCGCGGCCGCCCGCCCGGACCCCCCGCGACGGCGATGACGCCGAAGCGGAGGCGGGCGTCGCGCTTCGATTCCCCGAGCCCGCCGACGCCGTGCCGCTCTTCGACGCCGTCCGCGAGTCGATCGCCGAGCTCCACCCGTGGGCCCCGTGGTGCCCTCTCACCTACGGCCTCGACGACGCCGCCCGCTGGGTCGGGGAGCAGCCCGCGGCGCGCGAGGCGGGGACCGCGTTCGAGTTCGTCGTCGTCGACGCCGGCGGCCGGATCCTCGGCTGCTGCGGGGTCAACCAGGTCAACCGGGGGTTCCGGCTCGGGAACCTCGGCTACTGGATCCGCACCTCCGCAACCGGCCGCGGCCGCGCGACGCGGGCCGCGCGCCTCGCGGCGGAGTGGGCCTTCGCGAACACGGACCTGCAACGCCTCGAGCTCCTCGTCGCCGTCGAGAACCGCGCGAGCCAGGCCGTCGCCGCGAAGGCGGGCGGGGCGCTCGAGGGGCGCCTCCGCTGCCGCTTCGTCGTCCACGGACGGACCCAGGACGCCTTCGTCTACTCCATCGTTCGGCCAGCTTCGCACGAGGCCCCGGGCGCGGGGATCGCCTTTCCACTGCGGGATTCGGCCCCGTGAGTCGGCGCGAGGGGCTTTCCACGGCCGACGCTCGTCGCCGAGAATGAACGCGGCCATGCGCGAGGAGACGGACACCCGATGACGCCGCTCCCGCTCGTACTCCTCCTCGCCCTCGCCCCGCAGGCTTCACCCGGTCAGGCGCCTCAGGCGACGCCGCGGCGTCCTCCCATCCCGACGTTCACCCCGACGCCGACGGCGACGCCGACGCCGACGCCGGTCCCTCCCGCGGCGACCCCCGTGCCGACGCCGCGGCTCGCCTCCGTCGCCTCCGGTCGCAAGCTCGGCTCCTCCGCCCCGGCCGGGGCCCGTTTCGCCTTCCCGCAGCCGACCTGGCGGAGGTCGGCCGGCGTCGTGTCGGTGAACGGCTGGCTCACGAACGCCGGCGGCGACGCGGCGTGCGACGTCACGATTCGCGTCTCCGTCGTCGACGCCCGGGGCCGGCTCGTCGGCTCCGCGACCGGCCCGCCCCGCTCGCCCGACCTCGCTCCCGGCCACGGCAGTCCCTGGGAGCTCTCGGTCGCCATCCCGAAGGCGCTCGACGACGACCCGGCGTTCCAGATCGGCTCGGCGAGCGCCTCGGTCGTCTCCTACTCGGGCGGCTGCCGGGACTAGAGGAAGATGCGACCGCGCATGGGACGCCGTTCCCCGCGAACGCTCGCGACCGCCCTCGCTTCCACCGGACCCGGAGCCGCGAGCCTCGTCGCCGACTCGCCGGTCGCGGCCGTCCCGGCGCCGCGACCTCACGAAAGGAGCTCCCGCGTGACGCGTCCGCTTCGCGCCCTCCTCCTCGGAGCCGCCCTCCTCGTCGTCTTCGCCGATCCGGCCGCCGCCGACGGTCCCCGCGGGGTCCGGTTCCGCAGAGTCGACGACGGCTTCGCCGAGGCGCGCGCGAACGGGAAGCCGCTCCTCCTCTTCTTCACGGCGGACTGGTGCCCGCCGTGCCACAGCCTCGAGTCCGACGTCTTCGCCTCCTCGCACTTCGTCGAGCAGATCGAGGCCGACTTCGTCCCCGTGAAGGTGATCGACCGGACGCGCGAGGACGGCCGGAACACGCCGGAGGTCGCAGGCCTCGTCAAGAGCGCCGGGGTCACCGGCTTCCCGACGCTCGTCGTGGTGCGCCCCGAGGGAGCGGCCGCCGTCCGGAACGTCGGCTACTCCTCGCACGTCAGCACGCTCACGTTCCTGCGCGAGGCCGTGCAGCGGCTCGAGGCCGCCGAGAAGAAGAAGAAGAGGCGGTCGAAGGAGCGGTGAAGCAGGCCGTCGCCCCGAAGCTCCTCGCAGCCCTTCTCCTCGCGCTCGTGGCGCCCGGGCTCCGGGCCGAGGGGCCCGGGGTCCTCTTTCGCGGGATTGCCGACGGGACGGCCGAGGCGCGCGCGAACGGGAAGCCGCTCCTCCTCTTCTTCACGGCGGACTGGTGCCCGTCCTGCCGCGATCTGAAGGAGGGGGTGAACGCCGACGCCGGGATCGCGCGGCTCCTCGAGGAGCGGTTCGTGCCGGTGGAGGTCGTCGACCGGACCCGGGAGGACGGCGCGAACACGCCCGAGGTGAAGAAGCTCGTCGAGGCGTTCCGCGTCACCGGGCTGCCGACGATCGTCGTCTTCCGTCCCGGCGGCGTCGCGGCGGCCCGGCAGCCCGGCTACACGACGCGCGAGGAGGCGTTCGCCTTCCTCCGCGGCGCGCTCGCGCGCCTCGAGGAGGCCGAGGAGCGGGCGCGGCGCGCCGGGCGCTGAGCGGGGCGGACGCGGCCCTTCCCGGCCGGCGGCGCGGCCCGGATAACATCGGGGCGTGATCTCCTTCTTCACCCCGCTCCACGCCGGCCACGCCCCCGCCTTCGAGTACTTCCGGGGCGAGCGGGTCCCCTGCTTCGAGTCGCCCGCACGCGCCTCGTTCGTCCGCGAGGAGCTCGCCGCGCGGGGGCACGAGCTCCGCGAGCCGTCCGCCGACGCCGCGCCGCTCCTCGCGCGCGTCCACTCGCCCCTCTACCTCGCCTTTCTCGAATCGGCCTGGGAGGAGTGGCTCGCGCGCGACCCCGGGAACGCCGGCCTGCAGCCGTTCCCCTCGGTCTGGCCCGTCCGGACGCTCCGGAGCGACGTCGAGCCGCGCGACTTCGTCGCCCGCCTCGGCCTCTACTCGATGGACAACGGGACGCCCCTCGCCGCGGGGACGTGGTCCGCCGTGAAGGCCGCCGCGGACGCCGCCGCGAGCGCCGCCGACCTCGTCGCCTCCGGCGCGCGGAGCGCCTTCTCGGCGACGCGGCCCCCCGGCCACCACGCCGGCCGCGACTTCATGGGGGGCTACTGCTTCCTCAACAACGCCGCGGTCGCCGCCGAGGCGCTCCGCGACCGCGGGTGCGCGCGCGTCGCGATCCTCGACGTCGACTACCACCACGGGAACGGCACGCAGAGCCTCTTCTACGGCCGCTCCGACGTCCTCTTCGCGAGCCTCCACGCGGACCCGCTCTTCGAGTACCCCTTCTACCTCGGCCACGCGGACGAGACGGGCGAGGGCGAGGGCGAGGGCTTCAACCTGAACCTCCCGCTCCCGGCCGGGACGGGCGCGGCGGACTGGTTCGCGGCGCTCGAGACGGCCTGCGCGAGGATCGGGACCCACGGGGCGGAGGCGCTCGTCGTCTCCCTCGGCCTCGACACCTTCGCGGGCGACCCGCTCACGACGTTCGCCCTCGCGGGCGACGACTTCCTCCGTCTCGGCGCGCGGATCGCGCGGATCGCGCTCCCGACGGTGCTCGTCCTCGAGGGGGGCTACGCGACGCGGGAGCTCGGCGTGAACGCCGTGAACGTCCTCGACGGATTCGAGAACGGCTGACTCTCCGGAGGACCCGATGCGCTACCTCCCCGACCTCTTCGAGAAGAACCGCGAGTGGGCCGCGAGCGTCAGCCGTTCCGACCCGGAGTTCTTCGCGCGGCTCTCGCGGCAGCAGTCCCCCTCCTACCTCTGGATCGGCTGCTCCGACAGCCGCGTCCCGGCGAACCAGATCGTCGGGCTGATGCCCGGGGAGATGTTCGTCCACCGGAACGTCGCGAACCTCGTCGTCCACAGCGACCTGAACGCCCTCTCGACGATCCACTTCGCCGTGGAGGTGCTCCGCGTCTCGCACGTCGTCGTCTGCGGCCACTACGGCTGCGGCGGCGTGAGGGCCGCGTTCCGGGGCGAGCGGCACGGCCTCGTCGACAACTGGCTCCGGCACGTCGGCGACGTGAAGGAGAAGCACCGCGAGCGGCTCGCCCGGCTCGGCTCCGACGCCGAGGCGCTCGCGCGCCTCTGCGAGCTGAACGTCGTCGAGCAGGTCCGGAACGTCTGCAACACGACGGTCGTCCGGGACGCCTGGGCACGCGGGCAGTCGCTCGCCGTCCACGGCTGGGTCTACGACCTCGCCGACGGGCTCCTCCGCGACCTCGGCGTCTCCGCGGCGGGCGAGGCGGAGCTCGCCGCCGCGTACGCGAGCGCCGTGGAGGGGCCGCCCGCTCGCGGCGCGGGCGGCCCCGGGCCCCGGGACCGCGGCTAGTAGTACTCGGCGAGCGTGAGCGTCCGCTCCGTCCCGTCGGCGAGCGTGAGGCGGACCTTCGTCCCGGCCTCCGCCTCGGCCCAGCGGAGCTCCGTCCGCCACGACTCCGGCCCCGCCGGCTCTCCGTCGAGCGCCGTGACGCGCTCGCCCTTCTTCCAGCCCGCCGCGGCGGCCGGGCTGCCGGGCGCGACGAACTCGACGACGAGGGCCCCGTCGACCCAGTCGAGGTCGAGGCCCGTCTTCTCCTTCGGGAACGGGGCGTCGAGACGCGGCCCCGGCTCGAGCCAGAGGGCGGAGCGCGAGTAGTCGAAGAGGACCCGGAAGCGGGAGAGGATCCCCGCGCCGAGGTTCCCCTCCTGGCGCTTCGTGTCGAAGGCGCCGCGGACGTCCGTCGCCTGGAAGGTGGCCGGGACGTTCCGGAGGTCGTAGCCGGCGATCGAGACGGCGCGGAGCGTCGCGAGCTTCGAGACGGTCGCGCCTCCGACGCCGCCGCTGCGGCTCTCGGAGACGCGGCGCCCGTCGAGGAGCCGACGCGCGTCCGAGTAGTGCCGGAAGACCGAGAGGGCGCCTCCCTGGCCCGTGTCGAGGCCGACGACGACCGGCTCGCCCCCCTCGATCGAGATCCGGAGGCTCTTGTGCCCCTCTTCGCCCGGCAGGAGGTCGACCTTTCGGCCGGGCCCGTCGTAGCGGAACGTCGCCGCGTCGTGGAGACGCAGGCGCGCGGCCGGGTAGTCGAGGTCGACGACGAGGGCGTGGAAGAGCTCCTTTCCGAGGATGACCGGGAGCGGCCGGCCGAGCCTCCGCCCGACGTCGGAGAGGTCGATGACCGCGGCCGAGACCGGGCCGATTTCGACGCCCGCCACCTTCAGCGTGAGGCCCGTGACGAGGCCCGCGCCGACGTTGCCGCCCGTGCCGCGCGCCTCGAGCTCCCCCTCGGGGCGGAGCTTCAGCCTTTCGGCGAAGGCGCGGTCGACGACGGTCATCCCGGCGCCCGAGTCGAGGACGACGTCGGTCGCCACGCCGTTCAGCTCGCCCGCGAGGTAGACGTAGCTCTTCCGGAAGAGCTCCACCGGGACCCACTCCGTCGTCGTCCGGCCGGAAGGCAGGCGGACGAGCGAGCCCGCCGCGGCCGGCGGCGCGAAGAGGGCGTCGTCGAGCCCCCGGTTCACGGCGACCGTCTCCCACGTCACGATCTGCGCCTGCCGGGCCGTCTCTCCCTCGACCTCCTGCCGGCCGGCGATGCGAAGACCGTTCACGACGCGGAGGTCGGAGGAGGTCGTCCAGGTCGTCCGGCCGTCCTCGACGCTCCGCTCGTGGCGCGACTCGCCGGTCGCCGGGTCGACGAGGAGGTCGTACGTGTCGCCGTCGGGATAGGCGAAGCGGAGGACGGACCAGGAACGGCCTCCGCGCGTCTCGGCGCCCGCCGCGCTCACGACGACTCCCTCCCCCCGGAGGTGGCGGCCGAACGTCCTCTCGAGGGCGCGCCGCTGTCGCACCGCCTTGTCGCGCCCCATCGGCTCGACCTGGCCGCTCGCGTTCCGCTCCCAGCCTTCGGTCCCGGCGAGGACCTCGACGCTCCGGACGACCTTCAGGTCGACCTCCGTTCGCTGGCGGCCGTCGCGCCGGGTGCGGACCGAGAGGCGGCCCTCGAGGCCGGCGACGCGGATCGTCCCGTCGAGGGAGAGGTCCTTCATCCCGTCGAGCGCCTCCCACCCGCCGAGCCACATCACGTGCTTCTCGACGAGAGCGGCGGCGTCGGGAGCGACAGCCGGCCCGGCGGGCCGGCCCGCGGCGAGGCGGCCCGGGAAGAGGAGCGGGGCGAGGAGGAGTACGGGGGTGGCGAGGAATCGCTTCAGGCTGGCGTTCATTCGGGTTCTCCGGGCTCTTCCTCACCGCCTCCTCGCCTGGTCCTCTCCTTCAGCCTTCGCAGCCCGGACGGACGGCTCGAGAGGAGGGAGATGCCGACGAGGGCGTCGGAGTCGGTGAGCGAGTCGCGCGCCTTCCAGGCGGTGTGGAGGAGCTCCATCGCGACGTGGTTGTGGTGGAGGCAGGAGAGGAACGTGCTCCGGCTCCAGACCGCCTGGTGGACGGCCCCGAGCGGGGCGTCGAAGAGAGCGAGGAGGTGCTCCTCGGCGTCGACGACGAGGGAGAGCTGCTGACCCGGCCACTCGGTCAGCGCCCGTCGCGCGTCGGGCTCGACGACCTCGGAGACGCCGTCGAGATCCCTGCGGCCGTACGTTTTCACGACGACGCGCGCCCCGCCGGCGGCGGCCGCCTCGAGGTCGGGGGCGAGGAGGTCGAGAGGGCCCGGGAAGAGGTCGCCGAGGACGATCTCCTTCGCCCGCCCGAGCATCGCCCGGGCCCGCTCGAGGACCTGGTCCCGCGCGCGGAGCGAGTAGACCCTCTCGTCGGCCGTCGCGGGGAGCTGGTGGGCGAGGGCGGCCCGCGCCGCCTCGCGCCTCTCCTTCGCCCGACGCTCGAATCCGGAGAGGAGCTCCTCCGGGGGCACCGCCCGGATCAGGCGGCTCCCCCCCTCGTCGACCTGGACGGCCCCCTGCTGGACGAGCGAGGCGATCGCCTTGTAGGTGTTCGCGGTCGGCTTCCCGATGGCGTGGCTGATCCGGTACCCGGTGGCCGCTTCGCCCTGCGCGAGGAAGGCGTAGACGAGCGCCTCAATTTCGGACAAGCCTATGTCCTGGAGCGCTTTGACGATGTTCTCGTCAATAGTAGTAGCCATCGCAACTAGTAATATGAGTCCCATGAAATGGCGCGTCAAGGGTCGAGTGCCCGGAAAGACGCCGCGCCGGGACAGCCGCCCAGGCTCGCGCCTCCCGCGTCCCCTGGCGACGCCCTTCGCCATACTCCGTTCCCTATCGCGGCGGGGCGGGCGGTTCCTCGTCGCCCGAGAGACGACCGACTCGCTCCCGCGCGCCCGCGGCAGCCGTCGTCTCGCGAGGGCACGACCCGGCGGGCCGATATCGGAACTCCTCGGCCTGCCCGGCGCTCCCGGCGTCCCCCTCGACGCGGGCCGTGAGCCCGCCGTCAGTTCGCCTCGAGTAGACGACGCGCTTCGGGAAGTCGTGCGCGGGGTTCTCGAAGACGGCTCTCCCCTCCTCGATACGGACGAGGCGGAACTCGGTGGCCGGGCCGCCGCGCGGCTGAGCGACGTAGAAAAGGCCGTCGCGACGCGCCTCGATCCTCAGGTACTCGAAGAAGACGGTCTTCCCCTTCGCGAGGTCCGTCGTCCGCCCCACGCCGAGCATCCCGTCGGGGCCGGCGCAGAGCCACCGCTCCTCGACGCGGCGCGCCCCGTCGTCCGCGACCCATCCCCCTTCGAGGAACGCGAGGTCGGCGATCGTCGCGGCGGTCTGCGAAGGGGAGGCGCCCGGCGAAACGGCCTGTGACGTGGCCTCAGACGAAACGGCGGCCGCGGCCTGCGTCGCGGGCGGAGCGGCGGCCGCGGACCCCGCCGAGGCGCCGTGCGCGAGGACGAGGGCGAGAGCGACGCAGGGAACGAAGGAGAGAGCGCGCGCGGCGCGGCAAGGGGAGGTCATCGGCGGCACCTCGACGCCGACGATATCCCCCCGCGGCGCCGATCCCGTCTACCGGAAGACGAGAGGGACGAGGAGGAGGACGCCCGCCGGCACGACGACGCTCGCGACGAGGTTCAGGAGGAAGCCGCTCCTCACGAGGTACGGCATAGGGACGAGCCCCGTGCCGTAGACGATCGCGTTCGGCGGGGTCGCGACCGGGAGCATGAAGGCCATGCTGCAGCCGAGCGCGCAGCCGAGGGCCGGCTCGAGGGGCGAGACCCCCGCCGCCCGCGCGCTCGCGATCGCGAGCGGGACGAGCATCGTCGCGGCGGCCGTGTTCGACGTCACCTCGGTGAAGTAGATCGAGAAGACCGAGAAGACGACGGTGAGGCCGGCGAGCGTCGTGACTCCCGTCGCGTCGACGATCCCGCGGCCGAGCGCCTCGGAGAGCCCCGTGCGGAACATCGCGCTTCCGAGCGAGAGGCCGCCGCCGAAGAGGAGGAGCGTCCCCCAGTCGATCCGCGCCGCCTCCGGCCACGTGAGGGCGCGACGCCCCGGCCCGCCGGGGAGGACGAAGAGGAGCCCCGCGCCGAGGACGGCGACGGCCCCCTCCGGGAGCGCCCGCGCGAGCGCCGCGGCGGAGGGGTGCTCCGGGCCGAGGACGAGGGAGACGACGCCCGGTCCGACCCACCCCGCGACCGTCAGGAGGACGGCGAAGGCGACGCTTCTCTGCGCCGGGCCCGCGGGCTCCGGCGCGGGCGCGCCGGCCCCCGCGCCGGTCGTCGCCTCGGCGGCGCGCGTCCGTCCGAACCGCAGCCCGAGGACGAGGACCGTCCCCACGAGCATCGCGAGCATCACCGGGAACGCGACGAGGAGCCACGGGACGAAGCCGACGCGGACGCCCGCGAGCGCCTCGAGCTGGCCGATCGCGACGAGGTTCGGCGGCGAGCCGACGGGAGTGCCGATCCCGCCGATCGACGCCCCGTAGGCGCAGGCGAGGAGGAGAGGGCGCGCGAGCCGGGGCCGGCTCTCTCCCCCGCCGAGCGTCCCGAGCGCCCCGAGGGCGACCGGCGCGAGCATCGCCGTCGTCGCCGAGTTGGAGAGCCACATCGAGAGCGCCGCCGTGAGGCCGACGAAGGTCACGACGACGCGGAACGGCGAGGCGCTCGCCGCGCGGGCGCTGAGGATCGCGCGGGCGATCCGCCGGTCGAGGCCGTGGGCCGCCATCGCGCCCGCGAGGAGGAACGACCCGAGGAAGAGGAAGATGATCGGGTCGCCGAACGGCGCGAACGCTTCCTTCGCGGGGACGACGCCGAGGAGGACAGCGAGGGCGGGGCCGAGGAGGGCCGTCGCGGGGAGAGGGACGGCCTCCGTGACCCACCAGGCGAGGACCCACGCGACGACGGCGAGGAGACGCGCGGCGGACGGGGCGAGGGCCTCCGGAGGGAACGCGAGGAGAAGCGCGAAGAGCGCCGGACCGAGGGGGAGGCCGAGGCTCCGCCGCCTCCTCTCGAAGCGCTCCTCGGCCTCCGAGAGACGACCCTCGACGGGGGACGGGTCGGCGTCGGCGGACGGCGGCAAGGCCTCTCCGAGTCTAGTCCGGCCCGGGGCCCCCGCCGGGCGCTATCGTCCCGCCATGCACGCCTCGACCTCCGCCCCCGCCCGCTTCTCGCGCCACCTCGAGCTCCACAGGACGGACCGGATCGGCTGGCTCCGCGCCTCCGTCCTCGGCGCGAACGACGGCCTCATCTCGACCGCGAGCCTCGTCGTCGGCGTCGCGAGCGCGGGGTCCGAGCCGGGGACGATCGCCGTCTCCGCCGTCGCCGGGCTCCTCGCCGGGGCGATGTCGATGGCGGCCGGTGAGTTCGTCTCGGTCAGCTCGCAGGCGGACACCGAGCGGGCCGACCTCGAGCGCGAGCGCCACGAGCTCGCGACGGACGAGCCGGGCGAGCGCGCCGAGCTCGCCGGGATCTACGTCGCGCGCGGCCTCGACCGCGGCCTCGCCGAGAGGGTCGCCGAGCAGCTGATGGCCCACGACGCCCTCGGCGCCCACGCCCGCGACGAGCTCGGGATGCACGAGGCGACCGCCGCGCGCCCCCTGCAGGCCGCCCTCTCCTCCGCCGCGAGCTTCGCCGTCGGAGCCGCCCTCCCCGTCCTCGCGGTCGTCGCGACGCCGCGCGGCGCGCTCGTCCCCGTCGTCGTCGGCGCCTCCCTCGGCCTCCTCGCCCTGCTCGGCGGCGTCGCGGCCCGGATCGGCGGGGCCTCCGTCCCCGTCGGCGCGGGGCGCGTCACGTTCTGGGGGGCGCTCGCGATGGCGGTCACGGCCGCCGCGGGCGCCCTCTTCGGCGTCGCCGCCTGAGCCCCCGCGCGGCCCGGGAAAATCGAAACCTGACCCTATAATCTCCCGATGCCCCGCTACGCCGCCTTCCTCCGCGCCGTGAACGTCGGCGGGCGGGTCGTGAAGATGGAACGCCTCCGGCAGCTCTTCGAGGAGACGGGCTTCACCGGGGTCACGACCCACGTCGCGAGCGGGAACGTCCTCTTCACGGCGGGGCGCGGGCGCGCCGCGACGCTCGAGGCGAAGATCGAGCGTTCGCTCGGGACCGCGCTCGGCTGGGAGGTCCCGGCGTTCCTCAGGACCCCCGCCGAGCTCGCGGCCCTCGTCGCCCGCGAGCCGTTCCCCGCCGAGGACGTCGCGACGGCCCACGGGGTCTACGTCGGCTTCCTGAAGGAGCCGCTCGCTCCCGACCGGCACGCCCTCGTCGACGGCTTCCGGACGCCGTCCGACGAGCTCGCCGTGAGCGAGCGCGAGATCTGGTGGCTCTGCCGCGTCCGCTCGTCCGACTCCGAGGTCTCGGGAGGGCGGCTCGAGAAGGCGCTCGGGCTCCTCGCGACCTTCCGGAACGTCACGACGGTGCGGGCCGTCGCGTCGAAGCTCTCCTCCTGAGCAGGACGGCCCCCTTCGTCCCGGCCGCGAGGAGCGATACTCCGGGCGAGACTCAGCCTGGACGAAAGGGAGAACCCCGCATGGAGAGAACCGGAGTCGTCACGTTCCTCGGCAACCCGCTCACCCTCGTCGGCCCCGAGATCAGGTCCGGCGAGAAGGCCCCCGGCTTCACCGTCCTCGACAACGGCCTGGCGCCGAAGACGCTCGCCGACTTCGCCGGGAAGACCGTCGTCGTCTCGGTCACCCCGTCCCTCGACACCCCCGTCTGCGACGCGCAGCTCCGGCGGTTCAACGAGGCCGCGACGAAGCTCGGCGACGACGTCGTCGTCCTGAACGTCTCGATGGACCTCCCGTTCGCGAACAAGCGCTTCTGCTCGGTCGCCGGGATCGAGAAGGCGACGACGCTGAGCGACCACCGCGACGCCTCGTTCGGGCAGGCGTACGGCGTCCTCGTGAAGGAGCTCCGCCTCCTCGCCCGAGCGATCTTCGTCGTCGGGAAGGACGGCGTCGTCCGGCACGCCGAGGTCGTCCCCGAGATGACCCACCACCCGGACTACGAGAAGGCGCTCGCCGCCGCGAAGTAGCGCGTCGACGGGGCGGGGCGCGCCGCGCCGCGCGTCCCGCCCGGTCCCGGCCCCGCGCCCCAGCCCCTCGAGCCGCCCTCGGCCCGTCTCGCGCCCCCGTCGACATATCCCGTAAAATAGGTCGGTTTGGGCGACGTCGCGGAGAGGCCGAGGCTCCCCGGGAGCTCAGGAGAGGAGGCGCTTCAGGCGCCTCCAGCGGCCTTCCGCCGCGCGCCTCGCCTCGGCCTCCATCTCCCCGTACAGGGAGAGGACCTCGCGGCCCGTCGCCGTGACCTGCGCACCCCCGTGGGCGGCGCCCCCGCGCGAGAGCGCGACGAGCGGATCCCGGAAGGCGCAGTTCATCATGCGGACGAGCTGCCACGCGTGCATGTACGACATCCCGAGCTCGCCCGCGGCGACCCGGAGGCTGCCGGTGCGGGCGATCTCCTCGAGGAGCCGGACCATCCCCGGTCCGAGGAGGACCTCCCCGTCCCGCACGACGCGGAGCCTCGGCCTCAGCTGCGCCGTTCCCGGCGCGCCGGCCCCGGTCGCTCTCCGTGTCGCCTTCTTCACGCCATCTCCCCGACGTCCCCGAGTGTCTCAGGTTCCCGGCGGGAACCGAAGACCGCGCTCGACTGTAGAGTCCGAACGGAGGCCCCGTGAACCAGACGCCCCGCCTCTTCCTCGCCGGCGCCTGCGCCGCCGCGCTCGCCGCCCTTCCCGCCCGCGGAGAGGAGCCCCAGCCGTCCAAGCCCGGCTACGAAGCCTACGCCCTCGCTCGCGTCACCGTCACCACGGAAGCGGCGCCGGTCGACGAGACCGCCCTCACCGTCGCCGTGACGGCCGAGGAGATCGCCGCCCGAAACGCGAGGAACGTCGCCGAGGCGCTCGCCGGCGTCGCGGGTCTGCGCGTCTCGACGGGCCGGAAGAACGAGCCGACCGTCTACCTCCACGGCTTCGACCAGAGCCGCGTCCAGGTCCTCATCGACGGCGTTCCGTACTACGAGGCGAACTACGGCAAGCTCGACCTCGCCCAGATCCCGACGGACAACATCGCGAGGATCGAGGTGACGAAGGGCGCCGCCTCCGTCCTCTCCGGCGCGAACGCGCTCGGCGGGACGATCAACATCATCAGCCGGACGGCCGGCGCGAAGCCCTTCACGGAGGTCGCCGTCGAAGGGGGCGACTACGCGTCCGGCCGCTTCGTCGCGACGCACGGCGCGAGGGCGGGCGCGCTCAGCTACTGGCTCAACGTTTCGGGCCAGACGAGCGGCGGGACGCCCGTCTCCGGCTCCTTCGAGCCGAGGACCGGGACGATCCAGCAGAGGAACCCGACGAAGAGCACCCCGGCCGTCCTCGAGGACGGCGGGCGCCGCGAGAACTCCGGCACGAGGCAGTGGAACGCGTGGGCGAAGCTCGGCTGGGAGCCGTCGAAGGCGACGGCGCTCTTCCTCAACGTCCACCTCTTCGACCGCGACAAGGGGGCGCCGCCCGCCACGGACGCGGTGCAGGTCTTCCTCAAGCGCCCCGCCTTCTCGCAGTTCTCGCGGATCCCGACCTACCGCGACCTCGCCTTCGACCTCGACGGCCGTCACGAGATCGCGCGGGGGCTGACCCTGAAGGCCAAGGCGTTCCACCACGAGCACGTCGACGACTACGAGTCGTACCGGGACCAGACGTACCGCGAGCGGATCGCGATCAGCCGCTATGACGACTCCCTCACGGGCGGCTCGCTCCTCGCCGAGTGGGAGGCCGCCCCGTGGGGCACCTTCCGCCTCGCGGCCCACCTCAAGGACGACACGCACCGCGAGCGCGACGACGCCTACCTCCCCTTCGCGGAGTCCTCCTCGACGACCGGCTCCGTCGGCCTCGAGGGCTCCTTCACCCTCACGGGCCAGCTCAGCGCCGTCGCGGGCGTCTCGTACGACGAGTTCGACGTCTCGTGCGCCGAGCGGAACGTCACGGACGGGTCGACGGGCGACTTCGTGAGGCAGGACGCCCTCGCCACGCCGAGCGACGACCAGGTGAACCCGATGGCGGGGCTCGTCTGGCGTTCGCCCTCGGGCACCGTCGTGAACGCCTCCCTCGCCCGGAAGAGCCGCTTCCCGACCCTCTCGCAGCTCTACTCGTCGAAGAGCGGCAACGTCGCCCTCGCCTCGGAGACGAGCATGAACGCGACGGCGAGCGTCTCGCACCCGCTCGGCGCGAACGTGAGGCTCGAGGCGGGCGGGTTCCTCCACGACGTGAGCGACATGATCACGCGGAACGGCTCGAGCGCGACGAACCTCTACCTGAACGTCGGGAAGGTCCGCATGGCCGGCCTCGAGACGGTCCTCGAGGTGACGCCGCTCCCCGGTCTGACGCTCCGCGCGGACTACACGCTCGTCGACGCGAAGGACCGGAGCGACCTCCGGGTCACCGACGACGTCACGACCGTCGCGCGGCACAAGGCGGGCCTCCTCGCCTCCTTCCGGATTCCCGGCCCGGGGACGCTCCTCGACCTCGACGCCCTCTGGCTCGGGAAGACGTACTCGAGCCTCCCGTCCGTCGCCTACCCGACGGATCCCGTCAAGGAGGTCGACGGCGACGTCCTCTTCGGCGCGAAGGTGACGCAGGAGGTCGCGAAGGGGATCCGCGTCTGGGTCTCGGGCCGCAACCTCCTCGACGAGGACACCGAGAGCGAGGCGGGCTTCCCCGGCCTGGGCCGGACGTTCTCGTTCGGGGCTTCGGCGACGTTCTGAGGATGGCCGCGAGGAGGAGGCGCGGGCCCGCGCCTTCTCCTCACGGCACGCCGGGAGACGGGAGCGACCGCCCGAGGAGAGAGTCGACGACGTCGGCGGGGCCGGGACGCGCGAAGTAGAAGCCCTGCCCGAGGCCGCACCCCATCTCGAGGAGCCGGTCCGCCGTCGCGCGGTCCTCGATTCCCTCCGCCACGACCCGGAGACCGAGGCTCCGGGCGAGGTCGATGCTCGAGCGGACGATCGCGGCGCTCCGCTCGAACCGCGCGATCTCCGCGACGAAGGAGCGGTCGATCTTGATGCCGCTCACCGGGAACTGCTTGAGGTAGGCGAGGGAGAAGAAGCCGGTCCCGAAGTCGTCGATCGAGAGCCGCGCTCCCGTCGCCGTGATCCGTCCGAGGACGGCGAGGGCCATGTCGGGGTCGGACATCACCGCGGTCTCCGTCAGCTCGAACTCGACGAGGGAGGGCTCGACGCCCGCCCGCTCGATGATCTCCTCGAGACGCTGCGCGCAGTTGCGGTCGAGGAGGTTCCGGACGGAGAGGTTGATCCCCATCGTCAGGCCCGGCCGGCGGACGTGCCAGCGGCGGAGCTGGGCGAGGGCGTCCTCCACCACGCGGTAGGTCAGGGGGTTGATCATCTCGCTCCCCTCGGCGAGGGGGACGAACGCGGAGGGCGGGAGGAGCCCGAGCCGCGCGTGCGGCCACCTCACGAGCGCCTCGAAGCCGGAGACCTCGTTCGACGCGAGGTCGACCTGGGGCTGGAAGTGGACGGCGAGCCCGCCGTCGCGGATCGCCCGCGAGAGCTCGGAGAGGAGCGCGAGGCGCTCCGGGGTGTCCCGGTCGAGCGGCCTCGAGTAGCCCGCGACGGAGTCGGGGGAGCGCTTCGCGTGGTAGAGCGCGACGTCGGCGCACCGGAGGAGCCCGTGGCTGTCCGGAGCGTCGTCGGGATACGTCGCGACCCCGGCGCTCGCCCTCACCTCGAGGGAGAGGCCCGCCACGTCGAGCGGGCGGGCGAGGACCTCGAGGAGCCGTCGGGCCTCGGCCTCCGTCCCCTCCGTCCGGCCCCGGCCGGCGAGGAGGACCGCGAACTCGTCGCCCCCGAGACGGTAGACCGTCGCGCCGTTGCGTTCCCCTTCGCCGAGGAGCCGCAGCCCGACCTGGACGAGGAGGCCGTCGCCGACGGAGTGGCCGAGCGCGTCGTTGATCTCCCGGAAGCGGTCGAGGTCGAGGAGGACGAGCCCGGCGGCCGCGGTCGTCCCGTCGCGCGCCACGAGCGCCGGGAAGTCCCGGTGGAGGCACGCGCGGTTCGGCAGGCGCGTCAGCGGGTCGTGGAAGGCCTGGTACTCCAGCCCCTCGAGCTGCCGTGCGTTCGTGAGGGCGAGCGAGACGGCATGGGCGATCGCCTGGTAGATCTCGACGTCGAGGGGGCCCGGCTCCCTCGGCTCGAGGGAGAGGAGGCCGAGCGCCCCGAGCGCCTGCTCGCCGAAGACGAGCGGGACGGCGACGACCGAGGAGACGCCCCGGGCCGAGAAGGTCCGGCGCGTCGCGAGGAAGGCGCGATCGTCCCCCGAGAGGTCTGCCGTCGTGACGATTCGCCTCTCCCGCAGCGCGAGCCCGGCGAGGCTCCCGTCGACCGGCACGATCGCCGCGGCCTCGGCCTCTTCCGGCGTCAGCCCGCGGTGGCCCGCGAGCCGAAGCTGCGTCCCGTCGTCCGAGAGGAGGTAGACGGCGGCGCGCGCGGACCGACCGTGCCGGGCGAGGGTGTCCGCGGCCTCCCCGGCGATGGCGGAGACGGCCAGCCTCTGCTGGAGGCGCGCCGCGAGCCCGTTCAGGAGGCGCAGCGCCTCGTTCCTCACCTCGAGCTCCCGGCGGGACTCCTCCGCGACCCGGTGCGCGGCCTCCAGCTCCTCGAGCTTCTTCTCGAGCTTCCGGCTCACCCGGACGTCGTGCTCCCTCTGGAAGACCTGCTCCTTCAGGATCTCCGGGTCGGGGACCTCGACCGGGACGCGGCTCGCTCCGGCGACGACGGCCCGTACGATCCCGATGAACTCCTCCGGCGCGGTCGGCTTCACGACGAAGGCGCTCGCGCCGAGGCCGAGCGCGAAGTCCCGGTCCTCCTCGCTCGTGTAGGTCGCCGTGTAGAAGACGAGCGGGATCGCGGCGAGGCGCGCGTCGACCCTCATCTCGCGGCAGAGCTGGTAGCCGTCCATCCCCGGCATCAGGACGTCCGAGATCACGAGGTCGGCGGGCAGGCGGCGGAGCTCCGCGAGGGCCTCCTCCCCGTTCCGGGCCGAGACGACCTCGTGTCCGTGGCCCCGGAGGAGCGCCTCGAGGAAGTAGCGGTTCTCGGCGAGGTCGTCGACGACGACGATCCTCACGGCCGTTCTCCCAGGAAGGCCGCGAGCTGGGCCATGATCGTGTCGGGGTCGATCGGCTTCTCGATGTAGCCGCTGCACCCGGCGGCGAGGAGCCGCTCGCGGTCGCCCGTCATCGCGAACGAGGTGATCGCGACGATCGGGGCGTCCCCGGCCCGCACCGAGGCCCGGATCCGCCGCGTCGCCTCGTAGCCGTCGATCCCGGGAAGCTGGATGTCCATGAGGACGAGGTCGGGCCGTTCCCGCTCCGCCGCCTCCACGCCGAGCTCGCCCGTGACCGCCTGCAGCACATCGTGCCCCATCTTCCGGAGTATGAAGGTGATGAGGTACATGTTCTGCTCGTTGTCCTCGATGACGAGAACCCTGCTCACGGGGGCCCCTCCTTCGACGCGGAAAGCGGAAGCGTGAACGCGAACTCGCTCCCGCGTCCGGGCTCGCTCCGGGCCCCGATCTCCCCGCCGAGGAGACCGACGAGCCTCCTCGAGAGGTAGAGACCGAGGCCCGTCCCCTCGCGGATGGGCCGGCCGGGCGACGTGACCCGGCTGAAGAACTGGAAGAGCCGGCCCATGTCCTCCGGCCGGATCCCCGGCCCGGTGTCCCTCACGGCAACCCGGGCCGCGCCGCCCGCCTCCTCGACGAGGACCGTGACGCCCCCCTTCTCGGTGAACTTGACGGCGTTCCCGACGAGGTTGTCGAGGACCTGGCGGACCCGGTTCCGGTCGCTCACGACGCGGAGGCTCTCCGGCGCCTCGACCGCGAGCCCGAGCCCGGCGGCGGCGGCGGCGGGCTCGAGCGACGCCGCCACCTCCCGGGCGAGGGCGGCGAGGTCGACATCCTCCGCCGCGAGGTTCACTTTCCCCGCCTCGATCTTGCTGAGGTCGATGATCTCCGTGATGAGCGCGAGGAGGTGCTCCGAGCTTCGCCGGACCATGCCGAGCTGCTTCCGCTGCTCGTCGTTCAGCGGGCCCGCGAGGCCCTGCAGGAGGATCCCGGTGAAGCCGATGATCGAGTTCAGCGGCGTGCGCAGCTCGTGGCTCATCGAGGCGATGAAGAGCGACTTCAGCCGGTCGACCTCCTGGAGCCGGGCGTTTGCCGCCTCGAGCTCGAGGTTCGCGCCGCTCACCTCCTCGAGGAGGCCGTGGAGCGCCCGCTCCGACCGCTCGAGGTCGGCCGTCTTCTCCGCGAGCTCGGCGGTCCGCGCCGCCACGAGCTCCTCGAGGTGGAGCCGGTGCCGCTCGAGCTCGGCCTCGGAGAGCGTCCGCTCGGTGACGTCGTGGACGATCCCGAAGAGGTTCGTGCAGCGGCCGGTCTCGTCGAGGATCGGCGTGACCGAGACCTCGCCGTACCTCCTCCCGGCCGGGTAGTCCGACGTCTCGTCCCAGGTGACCGTCCGGCCGGAGGCGATCGCCTCGGCGTACCTCTCGAGGAGCGCGGCGCGCGCCGGCTCGGGGACGACCTCCGCGACGGTCCGCCCGACGACGTCGCCCTCCGCGAGGCCGGTCGTCTTCAGGAACGCGGGGTTCACCGAGAGGTAGCGGTAGCCCCCGTCCGGCTCGACGCCGAGGTAGATCAGGACGTCGGAGACCGCGCTCGCCATCAGCGCCCGGAGGCGCTCGCTCGAGCGGGCCGCGGCTTCGGCGAGCCGACGCTGCGACTCCGCGCGGACGGTCAGCCAGGCGCGCGCGGCGAGGCCTGCGAGGAGCATTCCGCCGAGGTAGACGAGCCCCACGACGAGCGCGAGGCGGTTGCGGAAGGAGTTCAGGCTCGCGAGGAGGTCGCGCTCCGCGGAGGCGACCGCGATCGACCAGTAGGTGCCGCCGAGCCGGATCGGCAGGTAGACGGCGTAGTGCCGCGTCGGCGCCGCGTGGGGGTCGCGGAGCCCGTCGCTCGTGAAGGTCGCGTCGCCCTCCCCGCCCCGGAGCATGTCCTCCAGGAGGGCGAGCATCGACGGGCTCGACCGGAACGCCTCCGAGGCCGGCTCCCCGGCCGGCCCGCCGGACGGAGCGTAGAGGAGCGTCCCGGCCCGGCTGACGACCCACGCGTGGCCGCTCTCGCCGAACCGGATCACCTCGAGATGCCGCGACACGAGGCTCTCGAAGTTGACGACGACGGCGAGGGTCCCCTTGAAGGCGCCGTCCCTGTAGACGGGGACGTGGATCGCGACGCCGACGAGACCCTGGACGGAGCGGAAGACGTCGCTGACGACCGGCTGTCGCGTCCGGAGGACCTCCCGCACGTGCGCCTGTCCCGAGATGTCCGCCCCCTCGGCCGATGCGAGCGGGAACGAGACACGGATCACGCCCCGTTCGTCGACCCGGCTCAGGGAGCGAAGGTCCTGCTGGTGGGCCTCGAAGAAGAGCTTCATCTGTCGCCGGCCGACGGGGCCGGCCTCGGCGATCTCGTCCGTCCCGCCGAGCGCGGTGAGGGACCGGGTCCAGGTCGAGAAGAAGTCCTCGATCCCGCGGGCCGCCTGGCGGGCGTGGATCCGCTGCTCCTCGCGGAGGCGCGCCACGGCCGCCTCCTTCGCGCTCCGGTAGAACGTGAAGAAGAGGTAGGCGGCCCCCGCCGTGAAGACGAGGACGAGGGCGGCGAACCAGCTCCGCCTCACGGGCAGGTCTCCCCAGGCGGACCGGCCTTCGGAGCGGCTCCGCGAAACGCTTCGCTCTTCGCCGGCGAGAGCGCCGGCCGCGACCCGACGGGGCTCAGGGACGTCACGGGCGGAATCCTATTCCACCGGCGCGCAGGCCCGTCGTCGCCCGCCCCCCGTTTCCGGTCTGCCCGACGTCGAACGCCGCCGCGGCCGGCGCCTCGACGGCATCTGGCGGACTAGAATCGAGCCCGACGTGACGTTCCCGTTCGTGGCGGTTCCCTGCCGGGCTGGCGCTCCGGTGCGGGTCGTGCTGCTCGCGTGCGCTCTCGCCGCCTTCCCTCTCCTCGCACAGGACGACGGCTCCGGGCTCTTCGACGAGGAGACGGGGCTCTGGTTCCCCCCGGGCGCCTCGAAGGAGGCCTACGTCGACGGGACCGCGCCCCGCGCCTACCAGCTCGTCGTCGGAGACCTCTTCGCCGCCGACGAGGCCCTTCGGCAACGCGTCTGCGACTGGCTCGCCTCGCCGCGGAACGAGGTCCCGCCCGCGAAGACCGGCCCGCGCGTCGCCCAGATGAAGACGATGGCGACCATGGTCTGCGTCGCGGTCCCCATGGAGCGGGAATCGCGGAAGCGGATGGAGGAGCAGGAGCGGCGCCTCGAGAAGGGCTGGCGCGAGGCGCTCGCGCTCGATGCCGCCCGCCTCCTCGACCGCCCCGAGAGAGCCCGCCGCGCCGAACGTCTCATCTCCACGCTCGAGGACCTCCCGCCCGGCGAGGAGAGGCTGAAGGTCGCGCTCGGCTGCCTCGGCCTCTTCCCGCAGAACGACGCCTACCTCCTCGCCGTCCTCGAGGCGTTCACGAACCGCACGAGCATCCCCGGCCGCCAGTTCGAACGTTTCCTGAGGACGCTGTTCACCGAGGAGTCGCGCCCGGAGGACGGCGAGGGACGGCGATGGCGCCTCGGCCTGCGCAACCTCCACTACTTCACGGGCGAGCTCGAGGAGGCCCGCGTCATCACCGCCGACGCGATCGAACGCCCGTTCCTCGACCAGCACGACTTCGACAGGGTCTATCTCGCCGTCCTCGAGCGAGCGCTCGGCGACCGCCGCGCCTGGGACGCGCTTCTCCTCGACTGCCGCGTCCCGGACGCGTTCCGTCGCGACGCCCCTCCCGACCAGCCCGCGGTCTCGTACTGCCGGCGCGTGGCGCGGAACATCGTGTGGGAGGGGATCCGGATGCTCGGCCCGAGGTCGCCTCCTGCCCTGACCCAGATCCTCGTCGAAGGGATCGCGGCGGAGCCGACCCTCTGGGGCGACCGGATGGAGTCGATCCGGATGCTCCGGCGCGTCGACCCGCAGGTCGCCGCCCGCGAGGCCGAAGCCGTCCTCGCGATCCCGTTCACGCTCTCGCCGCGGGGGGCGCAGTGCGACGCCGTCATGGCGCTCGCGGGAATCGCGAGGGAGGAGAAGGACTTCGGGCGCGCCCTCGTCACGCTCGACAGGTACCTCGCCCTCCTCGGCTTCCGGCAGCCGGCCGTCCCGTCCGACCTCTGGTCCCGGCTCGCCACCATCCCCCACCGCCGCTGGCATTACCGGCCGCCCGACTACGACACGCTTGACTTCATCCGGTGGGCCCTCGCCGAGAAGCTCGACGTGGCGCTCGAGGCGAGGGACCTCGCGACCGCGCGCCGGGTCGTGACCGAGCGCCTCGCCATGGAGCTCGAGATCGACGCGGCCTGGAAGAGATACCTCGAGACCGCCCGGCGGGAGCTCGACGGGGCGAGCGCGGCCGAGGCCGCGGAAGCCCTGAAGCAGCTCGAAGCGCGCCGGACCGAGGCGCTCGAGGAGGCGGCGGCCGGCGTCCGCTACCAGCTCGTCCAGCTCGGTCGCGCCTTCCAACGCGACGGCGACCGGCCGGCCGCCCTTCGGATCGCCGGCTACCTCTTCAACCAGCCGAACGAGGCGGAGCCGGGTATCGGGTCGAACCTCTCGAGCTTCCGCGTCGAGCTCGAGCGCGAAGGCCCGGCCGAGCTCGGGAAGGAGACGAGCCCGTGGGCCCCGACTCCACCGCCGGCGCCGAGGAGACGCTCACGGTAGCGCGAACGCGGGGTGGCCACCGGCAGAAGGGCGCCCCTCGCCCGCTCACAGGCCGCCAGCCCGTTCCGGATCGCCCCCGAACTTCGACACCGCAGGAGGACACGTGAACAAGTACCTGATCGTCACCGAGCATCCGGTCGAGCGGGTCATCCGCGTCGTCATCGGCCTCGTGGGCATCGGCCTCGTCTTCTTCGGCCCGAAGACCGCCCTGGGCTGGTTCGGCCTGATCCCCCTCCTCACCGGCATCACGGGGCTCTGCCCTCTCTACACGCTCCTCGGCATCTCCACCTGCGCGAAGAAGCCCGTCACGTAGAGCCGGCGTCCGGAGCCGCATTCACCCTGCGGAGCCGCATCGCGCAGCCCCGTCGACGGTAGCGTAGGCGCCTTCCCCCGGGCTGGCAGCGTCGTGTCGATCTCCGTTGGCGAGCACCTGCGCCCCGCAGGTCGGTCCGACGGAGCCGTCGCGAACCTCCCCACATCGCTGCTGGCGCGATGAACACCATCATCCCCTCACGCCATTCAGCCTCGCGGGAGACGGCGTCGATCCCCTCATGACGAACCCGTCCAGAAAGGACTTCACGCCGCATCGGACGGGCGTCCGAGGAGGGACTCCCGGCATCCGCAGTGCTCGCACCAGTGCCCTCCCCACCCAGCACGACGGAACCGCCTTGGTCGCGCTCATCCCACCGCGCCCGCTGACAGCCCGCGGCGCTCCTGTGCTCCGGGATGGCTCGTAGAGTGTAGAAGGTAGACCTGACCCCCGGGGGACATGACCCCCGGGGGACATGGGTCGCGGGGCGCTGCACGGCGCGTGACGACGGGAGGTCCGAGGACGGACCCGTCGGCGCGCGCCGTGCCGCGCCCGCACCTTCCTCGCCCCGCGCGACGTAGCCGCCGGGGGCGCCCTTTCGGGCTTTCCCCCGGCGGCCTCCGGGTTTGATCCGTGCTCTACGGCGCGATCGGGGGCCGATCGCTACAGTGGAAAATCAAGACCTGACCCCGATCGGTCCTACGTCACTCCCGTTCAGCTACCGTTCTTGGACACGAGTGACAGGAACCAACCTCGCCCCCGCCGTCAATCACGGTTGCTGACCCCGAGCGGACAGTGCCGGCCGAGGCGACTGTGGTCATGGGTCCTGAGGGCGATGGAACCTCATCGGCCGGCCATTTCCTCGCAGGCACTGCGATAGCTGCCATTGCTCAAGACGAGGTCCCGATACGTCTCCCTCTTCTTCCACGATGACCGGAACTCTTTGTCGAGCTTGCCGTCCGAACCGAGGCTCGCAATCGTGTAGTCGCATCCATCACCGGACACCTCGACACGAAAGAGGTGGTCCCAGCCATCCAGGAGCGGGAGCTCGTCTACAAAGGCTGGTTCCAGGTAGGGTCGGACCCACTCGATCGTACGTGTCGGGGGCCAGACTCGAGGGGACGTGTCTCGCCGCGGTCTCGGTTCAGGTGTGCATGGCGTGTCGTCGGCGCCAGCTCTCGGATACCGACCGTTAGCAGCCGCGTAGTTCTCCAGAGCCGTCATGATCACGATAATGCGCGAGCGTGTCCGCGCTAGGCGAGCATCTATGTCCTCGCGAGACAGCCCGCTCGAGGCGCAGCCAACGGGGACGAGAATCAGCGCAACCAGAACCCTCACGAGGCGGTGCATCAGCGTCCACAGAGAGTCGGCACAGGAGCAAAACTCGTGTCTTTCCCGAAGGCCACGAAGTTGACGAAGTCGGAGCACAGCTTCTTGTCTCCATAAACGCAGCGGTTCTTGGCGTTCCACTCATCAACTCGGCGGCGGATCTCCTCCACCGTTACCGGTGGGGTCATTCGCTTAGTTGAGACGTGCACTACATCCGAGTAGCCGGCGTACGGATCGTCAGAACGCTTCTTCTTTGTGAGTGGACTTGGGCGGACCGGGTCAGCATTGACTATCACAGCGCCTCCGCACTTAACTTCCTCTGCACTTCGGCCCGTGTACGGATTTAGTCCAAACGTAGCAACTGCAACCTTCTCGTTGAGATCACCCCGGTACGTCGGACCGTTCCCGTCCTTCACTACGATTACGACGTCGGCGCCGGCCTTCCCAAGACCTGGCGCGTTTCGACAGAGAACCTGGCCGGTCTCGTAGAGACCTTCGGGGTCGCTGAACAGAAGGGGCCGGTTGGAGACATATGCGAATCCGCCCAGATCGCTGGCTTGGGGAATCGGATCTGGCTGAATGTACCGCCCCCAATCCGGTCGATACGTGCGATGGAAGTTGTCGGTGCCCGCGAGCTCACCGCCGTCCCACTGCCCGGGGAAGCGGAAGCGGACCTCCGGCCCGGTAGGGCCGACGCGATCGCCGACCTTCGCGCCGAAGGGCTCGAAGTCTCCGCGCCAGGTCAGGGTCCCGTCGGGCCCTGTCTGCGCGATCGGACGGCCGAGGTGGTCTCCATGGAGGAAGTACGTCCCGGAGAAGGCGCTCGAGAGGGTCGCGACGGGCTCGCCCTCGAGATAGATGTAGCTCTCCCTCGTGGTCGTGGCGCCGTCGCCCGATCGATTCCACTGGTAGAGCGAGCCATCAACCCCGTACACGAAGTCCTCCAGCGTCTGGATCACCACCGGACCGAAGCCGCCCACCGTCAGCGCGGCGTGGACCCGATGGCCGGTCGCATCGTGCTCGAATGCGACGACGGACTCGCGGTGGCGCGGTCGGATCCCGGAGACCGAGGTGACCTGCTTCAGGCGTGCCAGTGCGTCATAGCTATAGCGCTTCCCGACGACAAGTCCTTCGCCGATGAGATTGCCGCCGAAGTCGCTCTCCAGGACCGTGTTCCCGTCCGGGGCAGTCGAGATGTTGGTTAGGACACCGGAGTGCCGCAGGACCCCATACTCGTCGTACCAGGACTCGTACCCGAAAGAGCGAGTCTCGCCCGGGCTCGCGGTCTCGAACAGCCGGTTGCCGTTCGCGTCGTAGCCCCACTGGAACTGCTTCGTGGCGAGGCCAGGGAGATAGGGACCCGTGGCACCCACTAGGAAGTACCGGTCCGGGTCGTAGCTGAAGAGCTGCGAGACGGCGGGCGAGAGCGACAGGTCGTCGAGCTGGAGGAGGTTGCCCTCCTTGTCGTAGTTCGTGTAGCTCAGGCTGACCAGAGGATTCGAGGCGCCGGCTGCTCCAACGGTGGTCTGCGACTGCCTGCGGTATCTCGTATCGAAGGTACGTGTCTCGACGACTCCAGCCGCGGTCGTGAAGCCGGAGATCGGGCCGAACGGCTTGTGCGTGATCGCCGTGACGAGTGGCGTGGCGCTCCCACCGGGGGGTGTCACCGTCATCGAGAGAGGACGGCCGCCGAGGTCGTACGTCGTCGTGATCACGTCACCGGTCGGGTAGACGACTTTCGTTCGCCCGCCCGCGGCGTCGTACCCGTACTGGAGCGGCAGGTAGGAGTTCCCCTTGACGGCATGGGCCTCCGAGATCACCTGGCCGCGACGATCATATCCGTAGACCGTCGAGCCCGAGTCGTCGGTCACCGCGCAGAGGCGGCCCTGGCCGAACACGTGGCCTGTTACTCCTGACTGCGAAAGATAGGGCCGGTCACCAGTGCAGCGCGGCTTTGACGTAGGCCACTTCAGGATGGTCGAAGAAGCGGCGAACAAGGGGGCGATCGAGGGCGATTCCAATCATGGCGTTCTCGACTGCTGCGTCGAAGTCCTCGGTGGCGAGAACTGGCGTCCGCCTGAAGAGCCCCTTCAGCTGGGACCAGACGTGCTCGTCCGGGTTCATCTCCGGCGCGTAGGCCGGAAGGAAGTGAACGACGATCCGATCCGCGTGCTCAGCGAGCCAACGGCGTGTCGCCGCAGCGACGTGCGCCGGATGCCTGTCGAGGACCAGAACGATGCGGCCCCGGACGTCGTGTAGCAAGGCCCGAAGGAAATCGATGAAGACGGGCGCCGAGAGCGTGCCCTTGAAGCAACGGAACCAGAGCCGGCCTCGTGGACTTACCGCCGAGATCACGTTCAACCGACGCCTCCATCCGCTCAGACGTACTACCGGTCGCTCTCCTTTCACACCCCAGGTCCGCCCGACCGGGGCGTCCTCGTGAACGCCGGCCTCATCGGCGAACAGCAGCGTCGCCTGGCGCTTCCGAACGTCCCTCACGATCGAGGGGAAGCTCTCGGTGGCCCACGTCCGGCATGCCTCCTCATCCCTCTGGAATGCGCGCTTGGTCGGCTTCTGCGGTGTAAGGCCCATCCGGTGAAGGGTGCGCAGCACCGTCGTGGAGTGAAGCACCTTTCCGAATCGCTTCTGCACCACGTCCAGGAGCACAGGGACCGACCACAGGGCGGTACCGAAGGCGAGTTGAAGGGGCGTCTTCCCTACGATCAGGCGAAGGAGCTCTTCTCGCTCCAACTCCGTCAGCCCCGGTGGACGACCCGAGGCCTTCGTGCTCGCGAGAGCCTCGGGCCCCGACGTCCGCTCTGCCACGATCCACTTCGAGACCGTCCGCGGGTGAATCGCAAGGCTCTCGGCGACGCTCCGCTGGCTCTCCCCAGCCTTCACCCGCCGCACAGCGAGCCGGCGCATCTCCTCCAACGTCACGTGGTCGAGCGATCGAGCGTCTCGTCTGACCTGCAAGTCCATGCAGACGATACGAGAAATCTAGTCCCTAAGTTTCGCAGGTATGAGTAAGCACCGTCGGCCGCCACGAGGAGGCCGTCGCCGAGGTGAGGAGGGCGCAGGGTCTCGACCCGCTGTCTCCTGTCGTCGGCGCGAACCTCGTGTGGACGCTCCTCCTGGCGGGGGAGACCGAGCGGGCCGTCGCGGAGCTCCTGCGCGTGTTCGACCTCGACCCGGGAAACGGCCTCGCAGCCTTCAACCTCGGCTACGCCCTGGCCGAGCAGCGGCGATACGGCGAGTCGATCGCGGCCTTCGAGCGAAGCGTCGCTGCGACGGGCGGGTTTCCGTGGGTCGCGGAGTCGATCGGGTGGATCCGCGCTCTCGAAGGCGACCGAAGGCGGGCGCGGGCGATCCTCCGCGAGTCGGAGGCGCGCGGGGAAGTGCGCTACGCCCCAGCGTCGGCAATCGCGTTCGTCCGCCTCGGCCTTCAGGACGACGCGCGTCTCTTCGACGAACCCGAGCACGCCTTCGCGGAGCGCGATGCGCCCATGCCGTGGCTCGCAGGGATGCCCTGCTTCGACCGTGTCGCCTCCGGGCCGCGATTCGTGGCCCTCCTCCGACGCCTCGGCCTCGCGCGGCGATCCTGACCCCCGGAACGAGAGCGGCCGTCGAGACGCGGCGCTCGTCAGCGCGGGCGAACCGCGAGGCCCGCAGCGCCGACGAGCGCCGCCATGGCGAGGAGGCCGAACCCACCCATCACGGGAACCACGACAGCGTCCGCGGCGACGAAGACCGTCGGGTCTCCCTCGGCCGTCGTCGCGGGGTCGTCGCTGACGCCGGAGGCCTCGTTCGTGCCGTTCCCGTCGCGGTCGAAGGCGATCGTCGCCTGGTTCGAGACGGACCCGTCGAGAGGCGTCGTCGGGCGAACGGTCGCCACGATCGTCATCGTGACCGTCCCGCCTCCCGGGATCGATCCGTTCCACGTCACGGTGTTCGTCCCGACTGTCGCGACGGTCGTTCCGGACGTCGCGATCGCGGAGTCGAGCACGAGCTCGGCCGGGAGGACGTCGACGAGCTCGTCGCCCGGATTGTCGGCTTGGGCGCCGGGGCCGGCGTTCGATAGGACGATCGCGTAGGTGACCTGCCCGCCCGGCGCGAACGCACCTGAAACGGTCTTCGTCGCCGAGAGGAGGGCCGGGGAGATGACGGTCGTCGTCGCGGTTGCCGTCGTGTCGGCAGAGTCCGGGTCAGGCGTGACGGCGGTGACGGAGGCCGCGTTCGAGAGGATCGTCCCGGGCGGTGTCGCGGCGTCGACGGTCGCCACGATCGAGAAGGCCGCGGAGCCGACCGACAACGATGCCGTCGAGCAGGAGACGGTTCCGTTCGCTCCTACCGCAGGAGCGGAGCAGCTCCAGCCCGCGGGTGCGCCTACCGACACGAACGTCGTCCCGGCCGGCAGCAGGTCGGAAACGGCCACCGTCAGCGCCGCGCCGGGTCCGGCGTTCTGAACCGTGACCGTCCATGTCATGCTCGCGCCGGCGAGGACCGGGTCCGGCGTGCCGGTCTTGACGACGGAGAGGTCCGCCATCTGGAGCTCGAACGCGCCGGCGTCCGCGCGCGCGCCGGCGACCCGTGCGAATCCTGCTCCGCGCTGGTCGTAGGCAAGTCCGGCCGGGTTACTCCCTCGGTCGATTGCAGGGCTCCCGGGGAGCAGCGCGTGCGTGAACGTCGATCCGCCGTTGTCGGCGAGCGGGCCGAGGAGCGGGTCAAGCGGCGCACCCGACGAGCCGACCTGGTTCCCGTTTACGCCGTTGAGAATTCCGCTCCCGTCGCCGACGCCGATCACGTTGTCGAACGCGGAGACGATCGAGCCCTCGTTCGCGATGTCCGGCGCGGTCGTCGCGAGGTTGGCGGCGATGATGTTGCTGGAGAGCTCGAGGATCTCGCCAAACACGCCGTTGTCAATGGTGCCTCCGACGAGGCCCTCGTCGAACGCGAAGGTCGAGTTCGAGATGACGCCGATTGAACCATAGTTGGAGATCGCGCCTCCGCTCAACGTCCTGTTCCTCGAGAAGGTGGTGTTCCGGATCGCGGAGATCGTCGCGTCGTTCTCAATCGCCGCGGCTCCCGCCTCGGCGCCGTTCTGCACGAAGGTGCAACCCGAGACGGAGAGAGACCCGTTGTTCAGGATCGCGCCGGCGAAAAGAGCGAAGTTGCCCGAGAAGACGCTCGCGGTGACGTCAAGGGATCCATTGTTCAGGATTGCCCCCGCCAGCTTAGGCCAAGCGTCGTTGTCGGAGAGGGTGCTTGCGACGACAGTCAACGTTCCGGAGTTGAGAATCGCGGCTCCTGAGTGCGGGTAAGGCGAGAGCCTCAGGCTGCCGGAACGGAGAGCCGTCGTCTCGAGCGAGAGAGTCGCGTCGGCAGAGACGCGAAGGAATCGCAGAAGGGGAGCCGCCGGGTCGCGCTCGATCGTGCCGTTCCGGATCGTGAGGCTCCTGCCGCCGTCGCCGAGGATTCCGGGCAGGCCGTTAGGCCCGTCGGTGGTCGTGTTGTCGACGGCCGTGAGCGTGAACGTCCGGCCCCCGAGATCGATCACGTCGTCCTCGCGGTTTGCGTTCGCGGTGTTGATGGCCGCGATGAGACCGGGTACATCCGTCGGTGCGAAATTCGCCGCCGAGACCGGCGACGCTGCGAGGGCCAAGGCCACCGAGGCGATCAAGGCCCTTCCGCTCCGCTTCACGACGTCGAACACTTGTACCCCCACTTTCGGCGTCGGCCCTTCGCACAGACGGAGTGCTGACATTGCCCCATTTTCGCGTCCAGTCTAGCTGAGAAGATTCTCCCTCCTGCGGTGCTCCCCGTTTTCAGTCCAGTAGTTCTGAGACTTCTCGGGCTTCGATTCGGTCCGTGACCCCTGATCGTCCGGCCCTGAATTCGGCCGGGGTTACCCGTCCCCTCCAGCCCGACAGCCTTTCAGGGCAGGGAGAGTGCCTCCGGCCACACGGCCGCCGCGTCGGGCTGGGAGGTCGTCCGCGTCTACGGCGGCAGCGCCTCCGGAGAGCCCGTCGAGAAGCGCGACGCCCTCTGACGCCTCATCGAGGACGTCAAGCGCAGGCCTGACCTCGAGGCCATCCTCGCCCGCGGATCATCCCGCCGGAACCGCGCAGAGAGCACACGCGCGGCATCCCGCGAACCAGAAAGCGCCCCTCTCGGGGCGCCAAGTCCTTTAGATTGAATGGTGGAGCTGAGGAGGATCGAACTCCCGACCTCTAGAGTGCGATTCTAGCGCTCTCCCAGCTGAGCTACAGCCCCACCGTGGGGGCGGAGAATCTAGCCGGATCCGGGCGATTCGTCAAACGGCATCGGTCCCCTTGTCGCTCCCCTTCCTCCCGTGCCCCGTCTCGGGCGCCCCGAGACGCAGCTCGCCCGACTCTCCGTCGGCGGAGCGGCGCCGGGCGTGCGGGCGGTACACGTCCTCGAGGCTCGTCCCCTGCAGGACGCCACGCTCCTCGGCGTCGGCGCGCATGTAGAGGGAGCGGAGGATCGCCGAGGCAGGGTCGGAGCCGGTCGGGACGGCGCGGGGCGCCGCTTCGCCGACGGCGTGAGCGACGGCGTAGAGCGTGATCGTGTCGGGGGGGCGGGCGAGGCGGACGGCGTCGCCCTCGACGGCGACGAGCCCGGCGTTCCCGAGACGCTTCATCCTCGACTTCAGGTCTTCGGGCGCCCGGCCGCACGCCTCGCGGAGGGTCGACAGGGAGAGCGGAACGCCCGCGTGCCACGCCTCGGTGAGGCGGAGGAGGAGCTGGGTCGTCTCCTCGAGGGGGCCCGGCTTCTTCGCCGCGGACGGCGGCGCGTCGTGCGCGAGAAGCTCGTCGCGGAACTGGACCGCGTGCGCGAAGGCGAAGCCGAAGAGGAAGATCGTCCAGGCGAAGCCCGTCGCCATGACGAAGATCGCGATCGCGCTGAGCGTGCCGTAGAGGCGCTCGACCCCGCCGACGGCGACGAAGCCCGCCGTGAAGACCTGGCGGAGCGCCGTCAGCCCGGCGCCCGCGACGATCCCGGCGGCCACGGCCGCCCCCCACCGGACCTGGGCCGAGGGGACGACCTTGAAGAGGAGCGTCAGGCCGAGGACGGACGAGAGGACGGCTCCGGCGTGGAGCCGCGTGACGGGGATGCCCCGCTCGAGGAGGAGCGAGGTCGCGACGCCGAGCGCGACCGGCCCGAAGACGACGACGAGCGCGGCGAGGGTGAGCCGCTGGCGCGCGCGGCGGGGCCGCAGCGTCCCCCAGACGTGGTTCGCGGCCGCCTCGACGTCGAAGTAGACCTTGAGCGACGTGATGGCGAGGAGGGCCGTCGCGATCCCCGAGGCCGCCTGCGCGACGTCGACGAGAGCGGCGACGCCCCGGAGCATTTCGCGCGAGGTGCCGGGGACGAAGAAGCGGAGGAGCCGGTAGAAGCCCTTCCCTCCTTCCTCGCCGAAGAGGGTCGAGGTGAGGACGGTGACCGCCGCGACGAGCGGGACGAAGGAGAGGAGCGACGAGTAGGCGAGGCCCGCGGCGAGCGAGGTCCCCTTCGCGGCGAGGAACGTCTTCACGCTCCTCCGCAGGACGACCCAGGCGAGGGCGACGGCCCGGCCGAGGCCCCTCAGCTCCGGAGGCCGGACCGGAAAGGCGCCCGTGCCGCGGCCCAGCTCAGACCTCCGCGACGTCGCCCGGCTCGGGAACCCTCACGTTCCAGCCGAGCTCGGAGCGGATCCGCGCGGCGAAGGCGTCCTGCGCGGCCGGCTCGCCGTGCGTCAGGAAGAGCGTCCCGGGAGCCTTCGGGGCCGTCTTCATCCAGGCGATGAGCTCGTCCGCGTCGGCGTGGGCCGAGAGGGCCGGGATCTGCCGGATCGCCGCCTTGACCGTGATCGGCTCGCCGAGGACGGAGACCTCGGTCTCCCCCTCGAGGAGACGCCGGCCGAGCGACCCTTCGGCCTGGTAGCCGACGAAGAGGACGGTGTTCCGCGCGTCGCGGAGGCGGTGGAAGAGGTGGTGGAGGACGCGGCCCCCCGTCGCCATGCCGGAAGCCGAGATGACGACGGCGGGGCCCGCCTCGAGGTTCAGCTTCTTCGACTCGTCGCGCTTCCTCACGATGGTGAAGTACGGCGTCTGGAGCGGCGAGCCGGCGTGCTCCTCGAGCTCCTGCATCTCGACGTCGTGCTCGGAGCGGTAGCGGCAGTAGAGCTCGACGACGGAGTTCGCCATCGGCGAGTCGACGTAGACGGGGACCTTCGGGAGGCGCCCCTCCTCGAAGAGCTCGAAGAGGTGGTAGAGGACCTCCTGGGTCCGGCCGACGGCGAAGGCGGGAATCACCGTGAAGCCGCCGCGGCGGAAGGCGTCCTCGAGCTCGCGCCGGAGCTGCTCCTTCGGGTCCGTCGCCTCGTGGAGGCGGTCGCCGTAGGTCGACTCGCAGACGAGGACGTCGCAGGCCGGGAGCGGCGCCGGGTCGTGGAGGATCGGAACGCCCCGGCGCCCCATGTCGCCCGAGAAGACGAGCGTCTTCCAGTCGGAGCCCTTGTCGCGGTAGCGGAGCTCGACGAAGGCGGCCCCGAGGATGTGCCCGGCGCGGTGGAGGGTCGCCTTCAGCCCCTTGTGGAGCGGCGTCTCCTTCCCGAACTCGATCCGCTGGAGGAGCTCGAGCGAGCGGTTCGCGTCCTCCTCGGTGTAGAGCGGGCGGGCCGGGCTGTGCCGCGAGAAGCCCTTCTTGTTCGCGAAGCGCGCCTCTTCCTCCTGGAGGCCTCCGGAGTCGGGGAGGAGGACGCCGAGGAGCGCCTTCGTCGGGGGGGTCGCGAGCGCCCGCCCGGTGAAGCCGTCCGCGGCGAGGCGCGGGAAGTAGCCGGTGTGGTCGACGTGGGCGTGGGTGAAGAGGACGTCGTCCACCGAGGACGGGGTGAACGGCGTCGGCTTCCAGTTCCTCTGGTGCATCTCGAAGCCGCCCTGGAAGAGGCCGCAGTCGACGAGGAGACGGTAGTGGTCGAGGGTGAGGAGATACTTCGAGCCCGTCACCGTCCGCGCCGCGCCGTGGAAGCCGATCTGCATGGGGCCCTCCTCCCCCCATCGTAGACCCGCTCCGGCGGTGGCGGGGCGCCGCGGAGGCGTGCGAAGATGGCGGCGACTACCCGAAGGGAGGTCCGGACCATGGCCGAGACGACCGACGCCGCCAGGATCGTCGACGAGAAGATCGACGCCGCCCGTGAGAGCTTCGGCGGGCGCGCGAAGGGGAAGATGGAAGAGGTCGCGGAGGGTGTGAAGGCCCGCGCGGGCGCGCTGCGGGACCGGCTCCGCGAGACGGACTGGGACGAGGTCACCGACAAGGCGACGGACTGGGTGCGCCAGAACCCCGGCAAGTCGGTCGCGATCGCGCTCGGCGTCGGATTCGCCCTCGGCCTCCTCTTCCGCAAGCGGAGCGACGACTGATGTCGGAGCCGACGATTCGCCCGCCGGCCCCGCACGGAGCCTCGCCGGACGGACCGATCGGAGGGGCCGAGGCGCCCTTCGCGTTCGAGCAGGGGATCGACCTGCAGAACGCGGCGCTCGACGTCGTGAGGAAGTACCCGGTGCCCTGCCTCCTCGGCGCCGCCGCCGTCGGCTTCTGGATCGGACGCCACCGCGGGAAGGCGATCACGGCCGCGGTCGCGGGGCTCGCGACGAACGCGATCATGAAGCAGCTCTCCCACGCGTTCGACACGACCGAATTCTGACGGCGCGGGCTTTCCGGCCCGCGCCGCGCCCGGAAGGACCTTTCGCCCGCCCCCCTCCCCCGCCAGGGGCGACGTCGAAGCCGCCGAGTACCCCGGGACCCGCGACGCGGGCCTCCGGACCGAAGCCGAAGCGAGGTGGACCATGAGCGACGAGCCGAAGGAGACCCCCGCGCAGGCCTGGAGCGGCGTCACGTCCGTCGGGACGGAGGCCGAGGCGGGCTTCATCGTCGGGTTCCTCGAGAGCCGCGGCATCCCGGCGCGGATCGTCGACCGGAGCTTCTCGCAGAACCCGGTCCCCGCCGACGAGGACCTCGCCGCGTTCGAGGTCGCCGTCCCGTCGGACCGACTCGACGAGGCCGCGTCCGCGCTCGAGAAGCGCGAGAGCGACTTCGCCTCCTCCACCGAGGGAGAGGCGACGCTCATGACGGACGAGGGCCCCGCCGAGATCGACCCGACGGAGGGCGGGACGACCTGAGTAGAATTCCCGGATCGGCGTGAACCCAGCCCGGATCGGTCGTTACGAGATCCTGCGCCCTCTCGGGAAGGGGGCGATGGGGGTCGTCTACCTCGCGAGGGACCCCCAGATCGAGCGCGTCCTCGCGCTGAAGACGGTCCGCTTCGACGGCCCGTCCCAGAGCTTCAGCATCGAGGAGGCGAAGGCCCGCTTCCTGAAGGAGGCGAAGATCTCGGGCCGCCTCCAGCACCCGAACATCGTCACGGTCTACGACGTCGGTGAGGACGAGGGGACGCTCTACCTCGCGATGGAGTACATCTCGGGGGGGAGCCTCTCCCAGCGGCTCCTCGACCCGATCCCGTTCGAGGTCGCCGACCGGATCCGGGTCCTCGCGGAGGTCGCCGACGCCCTCGGGCACGCCCACCAGCGCGGCGTGATCCACCGCGACGTCAAGCCCGCGAACATCCTCCTCACGGACGCGTCGGTCGCGAAGGTGACCGATTTCGGCATCGGCAAGCTCCTGACGGGCGACACGGACCTGACGACGACGGGCCAGATGATCGGGTCGCCGGCGTACATGTCGCCCGAGCAGGTCCGCGGCGACAAGCTCGACATCCGGAGCGACATTTTCTCCCTCGGCGTCGTCCTCTACCAGACGCTGACGCTGAAGAAGCCGTTCCCGGCCGAGACGCTCACGACGCTCGTCTACCAGATCCTCCACGACGAGCCGGCCGACCCGCTCACGCACAACGACGAGCTGCCGCCCGAGATCTCCGAGATCGTCCGGCGCTGCCTCGCGAAGAACCGCGAGGAGCGCTACGGCGACGCGATGGAGCTCGCCGACGACCTCCGCGCGCTCATCGGCATCACGCCGCTCGGCTCCACCTCGGCGCTCTCCGAGAGCAAGGTCGCCAGGGCCCGGGCCGCGGCGGCCTCCGCAGCCGTTCCCGTCCTCCGGGCCGAGGCGCCGGCCTCCCCCTCGGCGGCCGCCGGGACCGCGAAGGGACCGGCGAAGCGCCCCCTGAAGACCGCCCCCGCCGCCGCGCCCCCCGCGAGCGACGTCTCCTCCTCCCGAAAGGTCACCCGGACGGGGGGGCGGACGTCGACGACCTCCTCGCAGCACAGCCCCGCGGCCCTCGCCGGGGCTGCCGCCGGCGGGCTCCTCCTGACGGCCCTCGTCGTGGGGGGCTTCTTCGTCGTGCGCTCGCAGCTTCTCGGACGCGGAGGGACGGTCGTCCCCGTCGTCCCGACGCCGACGGCCGGCCCGGCCACGCCCCCCGTCCCGTCCGTCGCGCCGACGCCGGCGGCGGGAACGACGCCTTCCTTCGGGGAGACGCCGACGCCGGCGGTCTCGCCGACCCCCGTCCCGACCCGCGTCGCCGCCGGCCCCGGGAGGACCCCGACGCCGACCCGGACGCCGCGGGCGAGGCCGACCGCGACGCCGACGCCCGAGCCGACGGCGACCCCGACGCGCGCTCCGACGCCGACGCCCCTCCCCCGGCCCGACGCGACGGCCATCACGCGCCGCTCGGTGAAGCTGGACGTCTCGCCCGACCAGGCCCGCGTCTTCCTCGACGGCCGCTACGTCGGGATCGCCGACGACTGGGACGACGGCGGCGGCGGGACCGTCCTCTCGTTCGCGAGCGACGGGAAGTACCGGCTCCGCTTCGCCCTTCCCGGGCGGAAGGACCTTCTCGTCGACGTCGTCGTCACCGGGAGCGCCGGAGAGGACCGCGTCGTCCTGAAGCGGGAGCTCGAGAAGGGCGACCCGGCAGGTCCCGTCGGCCCCTCGGGGAAGGTCCCGCGGCCCGACTACCTCACGTCCGCCTTCGCCCGCCTCGAGGTCGACCCCCCGTTCGCGACGGTACGGATCGACGGGAACGAGATGGGAACGGCCTCGCGCTTCACCGTGCAGGACCTCCAGTTCAAGGCGCCGGGCGCCTACGAGGTCCTCTTCACCGCCCCGGGCTTCGCCCCGCGGCGCGTCCGCGTCGTCGTCTCGAGCTCGGTCGGGAAGGAGCGCGTCGTCCTGCGCGAGAGGCTCCGCCGGCTCTGACGTTTCCCGGACCGGAAGGCCTTCCCCGCCGGTCTCCGCCGTCTCCCTAGAACGGCCCCGAGAGGACCCGGAACGTCGCGGCCTTCCGGACCGACTCCTCGAAGCGCCTCACGAGCGCCACGACGATGCCGCCGAGGAGCGGGGCCCCCTCGGGCGTCCCTTCCGCGACGAGCCTCCGGAAGACCTCCCGCGGGAGCGCGAAGACGACGGCGGGACCGTCCTGCGCGGAGACGTCGGCCGAGCGGGGCGCGTCGTCGACGAGGCCCATCTCGCCGACGACCTCCCCAGGGCCGAGGAAGGCGAGCGCCTCTTCCCCGACCCCCGGGATCCGCATCGAGACTCGGAGCCGCCCCTCGGCGACGACGTACGCCTCCTCGGCCGCGTCGCCGGCCGAGAGGAGCCGGCTCCCTCCCGCGACGCGCCGCTCCGTCAGGCCGAGGTCGGGGAGCGTCGTCGGGTCGAGGCCGGCGGCGTCGAAGAGGTCGTGGACGCGCTTCGGGTCGGCGGGCGCGGCGTGCGAGAGCGCGGGCGCCGCCGCCGCGGGACGCGGCTTCCAGCCCGGCTCGGGGACGACGTCGTCGAAGAAGCGGGCGAGCGAGGCGTTCACCTCGCGGAGCGCGGTCGTCACGCTCGCGAGCGCGAGGCGCCGGAACGCCGCGCCGGCCGGCGACGGGTCGAAGAGGTGCTGACGCGCCTCCGTCCCCGAGAAGACGACCATGCCGGCCCCCGGCCGCGGGTCGTAGCGGCAGAGGTCGAAGGCCCCCGTGAGCGCCCCGTGGAGCGAGAGAAACGAAGGGGCGCGCGGCGCACCGATCGGGTGGGGTCCGAGCGGCGTGAGGACCTGCGCGACGACCTCCCCGACGAGGAGGAGGAGGACGTCGTCGGAGCCGTCCGTGACCGGGGCGTCGGCGTCGATCGGGACGAAGGGCCGCCCTCCCGACAGGAGGGACGCGTCGCGGGCGTGCGTGTCGCTCATTTCCGGGCGGGGAGTCTATCGAGCTTTCGTCTCGCCGGCCCCGCCCCGGGGGCGCGCCCGACGCGGTTGACGCCCTCTCCCCCCGGCCGTATCGTGCCCGGCCGGACCTATGAACGCTCCCGATTCCTCCCCCCTCAAGCGCACCCCCCTCTTCGACGCTCACAGGTCGCTCAACGGCAAGCTCGTCCCCTTCGGGGGCTGGGAGATGCCCGTCCAGTACTCCGGCCTCGTCGACGAGCACGTCGCCGTGAGGACGAAGGCGGGCCTCTTCGACGTCTCGCACATGGGCGAGATCCGGGTCCGCGGGCCGAAGGCGTTCGAGGTGGTCCAGAAGATCACCTGCAACGACGTCGCCGCCCTCGTGGACGGGCGCGTCCAGTATTCGGCCTTCCTGACCGAGAAGGGAACGTTCGTCGACGACCTCCTGACCTACCGGATCGCCGACGACGACTACCTCCTCGTCGTGAACGCCTCGAACACCCCGAAGGACGTCGCCTGGGCGAAGTCGTTCGCGGCCCCGGGCGCGACGATCGAGGACGAGTCGCCCGCCTGGGGGCAGATCGCCATCCAGGGGCCGCTCGCCGAGGAGATCCTCCGGCCGTTCGTCCCGGCGGACCTCGCGAAGGTCGGCTACTACTGGTTCACCTGGGCCGACGTCTGCGGCGCGCGCTGCATCGTCTCGCGCACCGGCTACACGGGCGAGGACGGCTTCGAGGTCTACGGCCCCGCCGAGGCGGCGCCCCGGATCTGGGAGGCGCTGATCGAAGCGGGCCGCCCGAAGGGGCTCCTGCCGGCCGGCCTCGGCGCCCGCGACACGCTCCGCCTCGAGGCGAAGCTCTCCCTCTACGGGAACGAGCTCGACGACACCGTCACGCCGTGGGAAGCCGACCTCGGCTGGATCGTGAAGATGAAGAAGGGCGACTTCGTCGGCCGCGAGGCCCTCGCGAAGCAGAAGGAAGCGGGCCTCGCGAAGAAGCTCGCCGGCTTCTTCGTCGAGGGGCGCGGCATCGCCCGCCACGGCTACCCGCTCAAGGTCGAGGCGACCGGCGAGGCCGGCGTCGTCACCTCGGGCACGCAGACCCCGACCGTCGGGCGGGCGCTCGGCCTCGCGTACGTCCCGCTCGCCGCCGCCGCCGTCGGGACCCGACTCCTCGTCGACGTGCGGGGCAAGGACGTTCCCGCCGTCGTCGTGCCGACCCCCTTCTACAAGCGCCCCACCGCCTGAGAGACCCCGCCAGGAGCCGAACGCCATGAGCAGCTACCCCGACGACCGCCTCTACTCGAAGAGCCACGAGTGGATCCGCGTGGAGGGCGACACCGCGACCATCGGCATCACCGACCACGCCCAGCACGAGCTCGGCGACGTCGTCTTCGTCGAGCTCCCGGACGTCGGAGAGATCTTCGACGAGGGGCAGGAGTTCGGGACGATCGAGTCCGTCAAGGCCGTCTCGGAGATCTTCCTCCCCGTCGCCGGCGAGATCGTCGAGGTGAACAAGGGCCTCGCCGACGAGCCGAACGCCGTGAACGAGGACCCCCACGGGGACGGCTGGCTCGTCAAGGTCAAGGTCACGTCGGACGGCGCGGCCGAGGGCCTCATGAACGCCGCCGCGTACGAGAAGTTCGTCGAGGAAGAGGCGAAGGCCTGACCCGAATCCGCCCCCGGTCCGCGGCGTAGATGTTGGGAGCCCGCGCGTCCCGCGCGGACGCCCGGGAGATCCCGTATGCGCTACATCCCCTCCAGCCCCGCCGAGCAGGCGGCCCTCCTCCGGGAGGTCGGCGCCGCCTCGGTCGACGACCTCTTCGCCACCGTCCCCCGCGCGGTCCTCCGGAAGGACCCGCCGGCGCTCGCCCCCCCGATGTCGGAGATCGAGCTGCGCCGCGAGCTCGGCGCGATGGCCGTGAAGAACGCCGCCGCGACCTGCTTCGCCTCCTTCCTCGGCGGCGGGCTCTACTCGCACCATTCGCCGGCGTTCGTCTCGCAGCTCCTCCTCCGCGGGGAGTTCCTGACGTCCTACACGCCGTACCAGCCCGAGGTCTCGCAGGGGACGCTCACGGCGATCTGGGAGTTCCAGTCGCACGTCGCCCTCCTGACCGGGCTCGACGTCGCGAACGCCTCGATGTACGAGGGGGCGACCGCCCTCGTCGAGGCGGTCCTGATGGCCGAGCGCCTGACGAAGAAGCGGACGAAGGTCGTCGTCTCGCGGACGGTCCACCCCGAGTACCTCGCGACGCTGAGGACGTACCTCGCCTACCTCGGCCTCGAGGTCGTCGAGGTGCCCGCGGGGGCCGACGGCGTGACCGACCCCGGCGCCCTCGCCGCCGCCGTCGACGACGCGACCTTCGCCGTCGCCGTCCAGTCGCCGAACGTCTTCGGCCTCGTCGAGGACTGGTCCGTCGCCTCCGGCGCGGCCCACGCCCGCGGCGCCCTCGCGATCGGAGTCGTGACCGAGGCGTTCTCCCTGGCGCTCCTGACGCCCCCCGGCGCCGCCGGGATCGACATCGCGTGCGGCGAGGCGGCCTCCTTCGGCGTCCCCGCCTCGTTCGGCGGGCCGCTCATCGGATTCCTCGCCTGCCGCGACGCGTTCAAGCGGCAGATCCCGGGCCGCCTCGTCGGCCGGCTCGAGACGCCGGACGGGCCTGTCTTCGCCCTCACGCTCTCGACGCGCGAGCAGCACATCCGGCGCGAGAAGGCGACCTCGAACATCTGCTCGAACCAGGGGCTCGTCGCGCTCGCCGCGACGATGACCCTGACGGCCCTCGGCAAGCACGGCCTGCGCGAGACGGCCCTCCAGTGCCTCTCGAAGTCCGAGTACCTGAAGGCGGGCGTGAAGGCGCTCGGGAGCGGGAAGTTCTCCGTCGCCTTCCCCGGCCCGACGTTCAACGAGTTCGCTCTCCGCTGCTCTCCTCCCGTCGGGGAGGTCCTCGCCGCTCTCGAGAAGGCGCAGATCCTCGGCGGCGTGCCGTTCGCCCGCCTCGCCCCCGGCTCGAGCGAGCACGGGGACCTCCTCCTCGTCGCGACGACGGAGAGGGTCCGGCGCGAGGACCTCGACCGCTACCTCGGCGTCCTGAAGGGGTTCTGACGATGACGGACCACGGAAGCCTCGCGAGCCCCGTCCCTGCCGCCCTCGCGGACCGCCGCCGCGGCGCCTCCTCGATCTTCGACGTCTCCCGGCCCGGCCGGAAGGGCGTCCTCCTCCCCGCGCTCGACGTCCCCGAGGCCGACCCCGCAGCGCTCTTCGGGGCGCTCCACCGCCCCGAGGTCGAGGGCGAGGTCGAGGCGTCGGAGGTCGACGCCGTCCGGCACTTCACGCGCCTCTCGCAGAAGAACATGTCCATCGACGCGAACCTCTACCCGCTCGGTTCGTGCACGATGAAGCACAACCCGCGCATCAACGAGGAGCTGGCCCGCCTCCCCGGCTTCGCGGACGTCCATCCCTACACCCCGGAGCACCTCTCGCAGGGGGCGCTCGAGCTCCTCGCCCGCCTCGAGCAGGCGCTCGTCGCGCTGACCGGGTTCGCGCGCGTCACGCTGCAGCCCTCGGCCGGCGCGAACGGCGAGCTGACGGCCTGCCTCATGATCCGCGCCGCCCACGTGAAGGCGGGCGCCCCGCGCAAGTACGTCCTCGTCCCCGACTCGGCCCACGGCACGAACCCCGCCTCGGCCCACTTCGCCGGCTACGAGGTGAAGGAGCTCGCCTCCTCCCCGCGCGGTACGCTCGACCTCGGAGAGCTCGAGGCGAAGATGACCGACGAGGTCGCCGCCGTGATGATCACGGTGCCGAACACGCTCGGCGTCTTCGAGGAGAACATCCTCGAGGTCACGAAGATCGTCCACGCGAAGGGCGGCTACGTCTACCTCGACGGGGCGAACTTCAACGCCTTCGTCGGAAAGGTGCTCCCCGCCCGGCTCGGCGCGGACGCGATGCACATGAACCTCCACAAGACGTTCTCGACGCCCCACGGCGGCGGCGGCCCCGGCTCGGGCCCCGTCGGCGTCGCGCCCGCGCTCGTGCCGTTCCTCCCGGTCCCGACCGTCGAGGGCGCGGGCGACGGCTGGCGCCTCGAGTACGACCGGCCCGACTCGATCGGCCGGATGCGGACGTTCTACGGCAACTACGGCGTCCTGGTCCGGGCGCTCACCTACGTCCTCTCCTACGGGAACGCGATCGCCGAGGTCGCCGAGACCTCCGTCCTGAACGCGAACTGGCTCCGGAAGAAGCTCGCCCCGTTCTACCACTTGAAGTACGACGCCCCGAGCTATCACGAGGTCGTCTTCGACGACAAGCTCCAGGCGGCGAAGGGGGTCCACAACATCGACGTCGCCAAGCGGCTCATGGACTACGGCTTCCACCCGCCGACGATGTCCTTCCCGCTCATCGTCCCGGGCGCGCTCATGATCGAGCCGACCGAGTCCGAGCCCGTCGAGGAGCTCGACGCGTTCGCCGAGGCGATGATCGCGATCGCGAAGGAGGCCGAGGAGAGCCCCGAGCTCGTCACGTCCGCCCCGCACGTGACTCCGGTCGGCCGGATCGACGAGGCGCTCCTCGCCCGCGAGGCCTCGAAGCCCGGGAGCTTCGCTCCCGTCCTCCGCGCCCCCGTCCGCCGGACGTAGCGCCCGCCCGGGAACGACCCCCGAGGCCCTCCCGACCCCTCCCGGACGACATCGTCCGGGAGGGGTCTTGACTCTGTACAGGTCCGAGAGAGAATCCGCGCGCTCCCGGAGTGTCGTGACACGGCGCGTTTACGCGGAAGAGGAGGGACTCGTGTTGACAAGGATTTCCCGAACGGGGCTCGGAGGGCTCGCTGGCCTCCTGGTCCTCACGCTCGCCGTCGCGGCTCCGGCGTCCGCGGCGGGCTTCTCCATCTTCGAGGCCGGGTCGCGCTCGACGGCGATGGGCGGCGCGTTCGTCGCCCACGCGGACGACCTCTCCGCGATGTTCTACAACCCGGCAGGTCTCGCGAAGCAGACCCAGAAGGGCAAGCTGAAGGCGATGGCCGGAGTGACCCTCATCGTGCCGACCTCCAAGATGGAGGAGGGCTACGACCCCTACCCGGGCCAGGGCTACCAGGCGGAGATGAAGGACCAGTTCTTCTTCCCGCCGAACTTCTACAGCTCCTACGGCCTGAGCGACTCGGTCAGCCTTTCCTTCGGGACCTGGTTCCCGTTCGGCCTCGCGACCCGGTGGGACAACCCCGACGAGTTCCGGGGCCGCTTCCTCTCGCAGTACGCCGACCTGAAGCAGTACGCGGCCTCGCTCCAGATCGCCTGGCAGGTCAACGACGTCCTCGCGATCGGAGCCGGACCCGAGATGCGCTTCTCGACGGTCAAGCTCCAGCGGAAGGTCCCGCTCCTGAACCCCTACACGAACCGGATCGTCGACGCGGCCCACGCGGACATCCGGGCCGACCTCGAGATGGACGTGACGTTCGGCGCCGGGATCAAGATCACGCCGACGCCCGCTCTCACGATCGGCGCCTCCTACCACGGGCAGGTCGACGCGAATTTCGGCGGCGACGCGATCTTCTACCAGTTCGGGACCGGGTACCCGCAGCTCGACGCCGCGTTCGCCGCGAAGATCCCGGTGAACAAGGAAGTCCCCGTCAAGACGACGATCCAGTTCCCCGCGCAGACGCAGGTCGGCGTCGGCTACGACTTCGGGAAGCTGAGCGTCGAGGCCGCCGGGACGTTCACGGAGTGGTCCGCCTTCGACACGACGGTCCTTGAGTTCGAGGCTGTCGACGGCAAGCAGGTCCCGACGAGCGTCCTCCCCCACGACTGGGAGGACGCCTGGGCGTTCCGCTTCGGCGCGAAGTGGAAGGCGAGCGACAAGCTCGACCTGATGGCCGGGTACCTCTACGACCAGACGCCCGAGCCCGACGGCGACGTCGGCCCGCTCCTCCCCGACATGAACCGGAACGGCTACTCGCTCGGCTTCAGCTGGAAGATCGGCGAGCACACCTGGGTCGACGTCTCGAACCTCTTCCTCTTCTTCAACGAGCGGAAGGTCACCGCGAACGACGACAACTTCAACGGCCGGTACAAGAACCACGCGAACCTCACCGTCCTCAACATGCGGACGTCCTTCTGAGGGGGTGACCGATGAAGACCACGAAGACCACCCTCCTCCTCGTTCTCGCGCTCCTCCTCGCCGTCCCGGCCCTTCCGGCCGCCGCGCAGGCCGACTTCTCCAAGTTCGTCGCGATCGGCGCTTCGGTCGACGCCGGCTTCCTCGACAACTGCTGGGTCAAGTACGGCCAGGTCGACTCGTGGAACGCGATCCTCGCCCGGCGCGCCGGCGCCGCGGCCTTCGAGCAGCCGCTCCTCGACACCCCGGGCGTTGGCGGCTGCATGGTCCTGACGAGCCTCGCCCCGAGCTTCTCGAACCGGCCGAGCCAGGCCAAGCCCCTCAACCTGACGCTCGCCCGCCCCTACGACAACCTCTCGATCCCGGGCTACACGCTCTCCCTCGCCCTCACGAAGAAGGCCCCGACGAGCGGCTCCGACGTGGCGGGGCTCGTCCTGCGGACGCTGAACGCGACGCAGGTCGAGCAGGCCGCGTCCCGCCAGCCGACCTTCCTCTCGATCGGCGTCTACGGGAACGAGCTCCTCGGCCCCGCGACCTCCGGGACGGCGGTCGACGGCGTCACGGTCATGCCCGCCGCGGCCTACGCGGCGAGCTACCAGACGCTCGTGAACACGATGAAGGCCGCCCAGGGAGGCGCGGGCAAGGGCGTCGCCCAGCTCATTCCCGACGTGACGACGATCCCCTTCACGACGACGATCCCGCCCTACATCACCTCCGGCGGGAAGGCCGTCGTCGGAGCCGACGGCAAGCCGATGACCTTTCTCGGCTCCAAGGGCGGGAACATCGCCGCCCCGGGAGCGGCGGTGGCGCCGATCCCGGCCGACAGCCTCGTGAACCTCACCGCCTCGGCGTTCCTCGCGACGGGCTACGGCATCCCCTGCGCCGTCCTCGACGCGGGCGGCGCTCCCTCCGCGGATCCCCGCCGGGCCAACTGCAACAAGCCCCTCCCCGACAACGCGAACGCCACGCTCGGGATCCCCGGCGTCGTCCTCTACCCGGACGAGGTCGCCCTCCTGAAGACCCGCGGGGCCGAGATCAACGCCCAGATCCGCTCGATCGCCTCCGCGGCCGGCTACAAGGTCTTCGACACCGCGGCCTTCTTCACCGACCTGAAGGTCCACGGCCGCGACTACGCCGGCATGGTCGTGAACTCGGCGTACCTGACGGGCGGGATCATCTCGTACGACGGCGTCCACCCGACCTCCCTCGGGTACGCGGTCTGGGCGGACGAGGTCATCCAGTTCATCAACGAGAGCTACGGCACGTCGATCCCGCGGGTCGACATGTACCCCTACCTCTTCAACGGGAACACCTCGTCCGGCGGCTACCCGACGACCGCGACCGGGCCTCTCGCGCCGGAGGAGGTCGTCGAGTGGGCCGCGGCGTTCTTCACGGAGGAGAACACGGAGCAGCTTCTCGCCCTCTTCCCGCTCCCGGCCGCCTCCCCGAGATCGGCGATCGCTCCCGCTCCCGAGGAGAGGCCGGTCCCGATCGACCCTCGCGCCGAGCGGGTCAGGCTCGCCGAGTAAGTCTCTCTCCACGAACGGGTTTCCCGCGGGGCCGCCTAAGGGCGGCCCCGCTTGCTTCGAGGCCTCGGGTCGGTTTACCCTTCGAGGGTTTGGCGCGGCAGCAGTCCGGTTCGTCCGGCGGGAGCCGTGCCCGAGGGAAGGGACTCCAGGTCACGGCATGATCTCAGCGACCGAACTCCGCGCCGGCATGATCGTCATCCACAACGGGGAGCTGCACCGCGCCCACTCCGTCGTCCACAAGACGCCGGGGAACCTCCGCGGCTTCGTCCAGGCGAAGCTTCGCAGCCTGAAGACGGGCGCGATGAACGAGCACCGCTTCCGCTCCGAGGACCGGATCGAGAAGGCGACGCTCGACACGCACGAGATGCAGTACCTCTACTCGGACGGCGAGGGGCACCACTTCATGAACCAGGAGACCTACGACCAGGTCCGGCTCTCGGACGAGATCGTGGGCGACGCGATGAAGTACCTCCTCCCCGAGACGGTCATCGAGGTCGACTTCTACGAGGGGAACCCGATCTCCGTCGAGCTCCCGACGACGGTGACCCTCAAGATCGTCGAGACGGAGCCCGGGATGAAGGGGGCGACGGCCTCCGCGTCGTACAAGCCCGCGAAGCTCGAGACCGGCCTGACGGTCATGGTCCCGCAGTTCATCGAGTCCGGGACGGTCGTCAAGATCGACACCCGCGACGACTCCTACCTGGAGAGGGCGGGCTGACCAGGACCGCGATCTCCGGGGCCGCGGCCCTCCTCGGGCTCGCCCTCGCGGCGGCGCTCCCTGCGCCCGCGACGAGAGCGGGGAGCCCGGGAGGCGGCGCCCCGACGGTCGCGCCCGCGCCGGAGCCGGTCACCGCGCTCCCCGCGAACCCCTGCCCCTTCCGCGACCCCGAGGACGGGAACTGCTACCGGACGGCCGACGAGGCCGACCTCGCCTGGATCGCCCGCGGGAGCCAGGCGTCGCGGGCGCGGAGGGTCGCCCTCCCGGCGGGCCTCCCGACGGCGCTCGCCGCGGCCCGGAGCCAGGCGGAGGAGCTCCCGCTCGAGCCGGACCCCGACGGCGACGAGCCGTTCGGCGAGGGACTCTACCCCGAGGGCTCCGTCGTCCCGGCCGAGCTCCCGTCCCTCTCCGACGAGCAGCGCTCCTTCTGGCAGAGCCTCGGGGCGACGCTCAAGGGGCTCGTCGTGAGGAAGAAGGACAGCAGGCCCGCGTCCATCCCCGAGGAGGAGCTCGCGGCCCTCTTCGCGACGGGCTTCCCGCTCCCGATCGAGGCGTTCCCGAAGGAGAAGCTCCGCGACACGTTCAAGGCGTCGCGCGGGCGCCACAAGAAGCACCACGCGATCGACCTCGGCGCGCCGAAGGGGACTCCGATCCTCGCCGTGAGCGACGGGACGATCGAGCGGCTCGGGCGCGACCGCCGCGGCGGGATCGTCGTCTACCAGCGCGACGCGACGGGGCGCTTCGTCTTCTACTACGCGCACCTGAAGCGGTACGCCCCCGGCCTGAAGGTCGGCGACCTCGTGAAGAAGGGGCAGCAGATCGGCGAGGTCGGGACGACCGGCCGGACGTTCGGCGCGCACCTCCACTTCGCGATCTTCCGGGACGCCGAGGCCCCGAACCCATGGAAGGGCCTCGTCGTGAACCCGTACCTCGTCTTCGCCCCCCTCCTCGGCCCGAAGTAAGGCGGCGCGGCCGCCCGGCCGCCCTCCGCCTCCGCCGGCCCCCCTCACGTCCGCGTTGACCCCCTGCCTCCCGGACCGACAGAATGCGTTCATCGTGCGCGTCGTCTTTCACCGCCCGGCCGGGCCGCTGTCCGCCGCGCTCGCGGAGGCGATCGCCGCCGCAGGGCTCGAGGACCGGCCGTGGACGGAGGGGCCGCCGCCGCCCGGAGGCGACGGCGCCGTCTACCTCGCGAGCGGTCCGGCTCTCGAGGAGGTCCGCCGGACGCTGACGCCCGGCGCCCCGGCCGCCGTCCTCGTCCCGGGTCCCGCGCCGGAGCTTCCCGTTCCCGCGTTCGGCCTCCCCGAAGGGGCGCCGGCCGGTGTCCTCGCCGCCCTCGTCTCGGCCGGGGCCGGAGTCGCCGCGACCCGCGCGGAGTCCGCGGCGCTCGCGCGCCGCGCGACGGAGGCCGAAGAGCGCGTCTCGGCCCTCAATCGGATCGGCATCTCCCTCTCGGCAGAGCGGGACCTCGACCGCCTCCTCGAGAAGATCCTCACCGAGTCGCGGCGCTTCACCGGCTCGGAGGCGGGGAGCCTCTACCTCCTCGAGGAGGGGCCGCACGGCCGGCGCCTCCGCTTCAAGCTCGCCCAGAACGACGCCGTGAAGTTCGCGTTCTCCGAGCGGACGATGCCCGTCGACGACGCGAGCCTCGCCGGGTACGTCGCCGGCCACGGCGAGCCGGTGAATCTCGAGGACGCCTACGCGGTGCCGGAAGGCGCCCCGTACCGCCACAACACCGCGTTCGACGAGCAGACGGGCTGGCGGACGCGCGCGATGCTCGTCGTCCCGATGAGCGACCACACGGGGGCGCTCGTCGGCGTCCTCCAGCTCATGAACCGCCGGCTCGCGGACGGGGCGCACGCCCCCTACCCGCCCGACCTCGTCCCCCTCCTCCTCTCGCTCGCGACGCAGGCGGCCGTCTCCGTCAAGGCGAACCAGCTCACGGCGTCGATCCGGAAGCTCTTCGAGGATTTCGCCCGGGCCGCGATCACGGCCGTCGAGCTCCGCGACCCGACGACCGCGGGCCACAGCCACCGCGTCGCCGGCCTCAGCGTCTCGCTCGCCCGGGTCGTCGACCGGGCGACGGACGGCCCGTACGCCTCCGTCGCCTTCTCGCGCGAGGAGCTGCACGAGCTCCAGACGGCGGCGCTCCTCCACGACTTCGGAAAGATCTCGATCCCCGAGCGGGTCCTCGTGAAGGGGAAGAAGCTCGAGGAGCACGAGATCCTCCGGATCCGGGAACGGTTCGACTTCGCGCTCGAGGCCGAGGACGCGCGCGAGGCGCGCGAGCTCCTCGTCCGCCTCCTCGAGGCCGGCGTACCCCCGTCGGCCGACGACGTCCGCTTCCTCGAGCGGGCGCGCTCCGAGCGGGCCGAGGACCTCGAGGAGCTCTGGGAGGAGCTTCGCCGGGCGAACGAGCCGACCGTCCTTCCCGAGGAGGCGGGAGGCGCCCTCCGCGACCTGCTGAGCCGCTCCTACAGGGACCGGCGCGGCGTCGTCACGCCTCTCCTTCGCGACGAGGAGTTCCGCCTCCTCTCGATCCGGAAGGGAAGCCTCTCCGTCGAGGAGAGGACGCAGATCGAGAGCCACGTCTCGCACACCTACCGCTTCCTCTCCTCGATCCCGTGGACGGCCGACCTCGCCCGCGTCCCCGAGCTCGCGCACGCGCACCACGAGAAGCTCGACGGGAGCGGATACCCGCGCGGGCTCCGCGCCGAGCGGATCCCGCTTCCGTCGCGGATCATGACGGTCTGCGACATCTACGACGCCCTCACTGCCGCGGACAGGCCCTACAAGAAGGCCGTCCCGCGCGAGAAGGCGCTCCGGATCCTCGAGGACGAGGGGCGCGCCGGCCTCCTCGACGCCTGGCTCGTCGGGGTCTTCATCGGAGAGATGCTCTGGGTGCCGGTGGGGCACTCGTGAGGGGCTGCGCGGCCGCCGCGCTCCTCCCCTTTCTCGTCGCAGCACCCCCGGCCTCGGGCGAGACGCCCTCAGGTCGGGCGCTCGCGCCGAGGGGCCGCTGGCACTTCGAGGCGAAGGGCCCACCGGCCCTCCGCTGGTCGGTCCTCTTCCGGAGGACGGACGCCGGCGACGAGACCCGCCTCCTCGTCGAGACGCCGGGCGGCCGCTGGACGCTCCGCTCGACGCAGCCCGCCGCGGGGAGCGGGACCCGGGAAGAGGTGACCGACGCCGGCCTCGGGGAGACGGTCGCACGGACGCTCACGCACGCCCCGGTCGCGGGGGTCGCGGAGTGCGCCGAGGTCCGGCCACCCGACGCCTGCCTCGTCCTCGCGGGGTCCCGCGGCCGGCTCGCCGCGCCGCTCTCGGCCTTCTCGCGAGAGGGGAGCGCCGCGCTGAAGCGGCGCGCGGCGGCCGTCGTCTCACCGGCATTCCTCGCGAGGCTCCGGGGCCTCGCCCCCGCGCTCCCCGTCGCCGACCTCACGTTCTACGCGGAGGACTTCCTCGCGCTCCTCGACCCGGCGCTCGAGCGGCCCCCGGGGCCGGAGCTCAGGGCGCCCCGGGCGCCGGGCTGCGCCTTCGACGCGACGTTCGACTGGCCGTGCACGGCCGACGAGCGGCGCCGGGAGGAGTGGCTCTTCCGGCGTCCGTCCACGCCGCCGCGCGGCTGAGGACGAACGAAAGCCGCCGCCGCGGCCTCACTCGGCAGCGGGACGGTGCTCCGGCCGGAGGAGGTCGAGGACGCTCTTGACGGGCGCGAAGGTCTCGATCGGGACCTCGACGAAGAGGGTGTTCCAGTAGGCCATCGCGCCGTTCCAGAGACCGGGCCGCTCGAGCGCGAGGAGCGGCACCCCCTCGTGCGACTTGCGCGAGACGAACACCGCCTCCTCGTCGACGAACTCCGAGAGGTCCCACGGGCGGCCCGCGCCGTCGCGGAGCGACAGGACGAGGTCGACCGGGTTGAAGTGCGTCCCTCCGGCCCAGATCGCCTTCTGGCCCGGGTCGGAGAGGTCGACCTCGGCGCTCTCGACGATCTGCCGCGCGAGGCGCCCGTCGCGCCCGCGGACCCAGAACGGCCCGCCTCCGGGCTCCCCCTCGTTCCGCACGACGCCGCAAACGCGGAGGGGCCGCGCGAGGCGGCGGCGTGCGGCGGCCGCGCGCTCGACCGGCGGCAGGGCCTCGTCCCCCGCCGTCTCGTCGCCGAACGTCTCGCGGACGAACGAGAGCGCCTCGTCCGCGGCGTTCGCCGCGGCGGCGTCGAGGAGGGCGACGAGGTGCCGGGCGCGACGCTCGACCTCGAGGAGGCGCCCCGCGAGGAGCCTCTTCCAGAGAAGCGTCGGCCCCTTGCGCGAGTCGGGGACGACGTTGTCGACGTTCTTCACGAAGACGACGTCGCCGCCGAGCGCGGCGAGGTTCCCGAGGAGGGCGCCGTGCCCGCCCGGGCGAAAGAGGAGGGCGCCCTCCGCCGTCCGGAAGGGGGTGCCGTCGAGGCCCACCGCGAGGGTGTCCGTCGAGCGCGCCTGGGCCGAGAAGGTCACCTCGAACCGGGCGTGGAGCCTCTTCTCGAGCTCCCCGCGGTGGCGCGCGAGGAGCGCCTCGAAGTCGGCGCGCGCCTCCTCGGCGACCGTGAAGTGGACCGGCGTCCGCCCCGACGCGTCCCTCACGGTGAGCGCCGCCTCGACGAGGTGCTCCTCGAACGGCGTTCGCGCCCCTTCCTCCTCGAGGTGAAACGGGACCAGCCCCTTCGGCCGCGACGCGAGCGCGAGCCCCGGTGTCAGGAGGAGCGCGGCGAGGAGCTCCGCGAGCCTCCCGCGCGGGTCCGAGAAGAGCTCCTCTCCCGCCGTCTCGCGCAGCTCCTGGGCGAACGGGAGCTCCTCGAGCCGCTCGACGAAACGGACGACCTCCGCCGCGCCCGCGTCGCCCGAGGCGGCGCGCGCCGTCCACGTCTCCCACGCCGCCGCCGGCTCGTCGAGGGCCCTGCGGAGCGCCTGGAACATCCGCGAGGCGGCGCCGGAGGCGGGGACGAACTTCGAGAGGCGGCCCGCCCTCTCGGCCTCCCCGAAGAGGGCGAGGAGGTCGGGGTGCCGTTCCTCGGCGAGGCGTTCCACGCCGTCGCCGCGGGTGCAGGGACGGACGAGCGTCGCCGGCGCCGGAGGGTTCGTCAGGAGCGCGACGTGTCGCGCGGCCTCGGCGGGATCGACGCCGAGCCGGGACATCTCCGCGAGGTCGTCCGCCGAGAAGGGGAAGGTCACGGTCACCTCCCGGCGTGCGCGCCCGCCTCCGCCTCCTCGTCCAGGAGCCGGAGCAGGTACTGCCCGTACTCGTTGTTCCTCATCGAGAGCGCCGTCTCCCGGACCTTCCCGGCGTCGATGTAGCCCATGCGCCAGGCGACCTCCTCGAGGCAGGCGACCTTCAGCCCCTGCCGCTCCTCGATCGCCTGCATGAAGTTCGAGGCCTGGAGGAGCGAGGCGTGCGTCCCCGTGTCGAGCCACGCGACGCCCCGCCCCAGGACCTCGACGTTCAGCTCGCCCCTCTCGAGGTAGACGCGGTTCACGTCGGTGATCTCGAGCTCGCCCCGCGGCGAGGGTTTCAAGCTCGCGGCGACCTCGAGGACCCGGTTGTCGTAGAAGTAGAGGCCCGTCACGGCGTAGGAGGAGCGCGGCTTCGCGGGCTTCTCCTCGAGGCTCACCGCGCGGCCGTCCGTCCCCAGCTCGACGACGCCGTACCTCTCCGGGTCGCGGACGCGGTAGGCGAAGACGGTCGCTCCCGACTCCCGGGCGGCGGCCTTCTGGAGGAGCTCCGGGAAGCCGTGCCCGTAGAAGATGTTGTCGCCGAGGGCGAGGGCGGCCCTCCCGGAGCCGACGAACTCCCGGCCGATGAGGAACGCCTGCGCGAGCCCGTCCGGGCTCGGCTGCGCGGCATACTCGATCGCGAGCCCGAGCTGCGAGCCGTCGCCGAGGACCCGCCGGAACCCCTCCTGCTCGTGCGGCGTCGTGATGACGAGGACCTCGCGGATTCCGGCGAGCATCAGCGTCGAGAGCGGGTAGTAGACCATCGGCTTGTCGTAGACCGGCACGAGCTGCTTGGAGACGCCGCGCGTGACGGGGTGGAGACGCGTGCCGGAGCCCCCGGCGAGGATGATTCCCTTCAAGTCGGACTCCTGCGGCGGATCTTAGCGAGGCTCGGCCCCGTCCGCCCCGGACGTCCCGCGGCGGGGGCTAACATCGGCTTCCATGGCCGCGCCGCCCCGCATCGCGCCCCTCGACGGGCTGCGCGGCCTCGCGGTCCTCGCGGTGATCCTCTATCACGGGGCGCTCTTCGAGCCCGCGTCGAGCGGCGCGGGGGCGCTCCTCCGCGGGGCGGCCCGCTTCGGCTGGGCGGGCGTCGACCTCTTCTTCGTCCTCTCCGGGTTCCTCATCACCCGGATCCTCGCCGACTCGCGAGGCGCGACGAACTACTTCCGGGTCTTCTACGCGAGGCGGTTCCTCCGGATCTTCCCGCTCTACTACGTCTCGCTCCTCCTCCTCGTCCTCCTCTTCCGCGTCGGCGCGGCCGATTCGGCCTGGTACTGGCTCTACGCCTCGAACGTGAAGATGACGCTCGACGGATGGCCCGCGGCGCCGCTCTCGCACTTCTGGTCTCTCGCCGTCGAAGAGCAGTACTACCTCGTCTGGCCTCTGGCCGTCTCGCTCCTCCCCCGCCGGACCCTCGCCGCCCTCTGCGGCGCCCTCGTCCTCCTCGTCCCGGCGGCGCGCGTCGCCGGCTTCCTCGGGGTCGTCCCCGAGATCGGCCTCTACGTCCTGACGCCGTTCCGCCTCGACGGACTCGCCGCCGGGAGCCTCCTCGCCCTCCTCCTCCCGCGGATCGCCGAGCCCCGGCGGTACGTCCCCCACGCGGCGGCGGTCCTCGTACTCGCCGCGCTCGCGACCGGCCTCGTCGTCGGGGCGGCGGGCGACGCGTTCTGGGGCACCCCGCCGATGCTCACTCTCGGGTTCACCGTCCTGGCGGTCGGATTCGCGGCGCTCGTCTTCCTCGCGATCGCCCTTCCGCGCGGCTCCCTCCTCCCCGCGCTCCTCGAGTGGAGGCCGCTCCGGGCCGCCGGGAAGGTGAGCTACGCGATGTACGTCTTCCACTGGCCGGTGACGTACACCCTGCGCGAGGCGGGCTTCCGCCCGGCGGCGATCGCTCCCGGCGCGGCGGGCTGGGCCGTCTACCTCGCGATCCTCCTCGCGGTCGTCTCGCTCCTCGCCGCGGTCTCGTGGAAGCTGCTCGAGGCGCCTTGTCTCGCCCTCAAGGACCGGGTCGAGTACCGCTTCCCGGAGGGGGGACCGCCGAGAGGGTAGGATTCGGCCATGTTCCGCCGAACCCTCCTCCCGACCCTCTCCCTGGGGCTCCTCCTCGCGTGCGCGGCACCGCTCGCCGCCGCCGGGACCCACCCCTTCTCCGTCCACGACATGCTCGCCATGGACCGGATCTCCGACGCGCAGGTCTCCCCCGACGGAACGCAGGTCGCGTTCGTCCTCCGGACGACGGACCTCGCCGCGAACCGCGGCCGGACCGACCTCTGGCTGCTCGACGCGAGGACGAAGGCCACTCGGCGCCTGACGACGCACGAAGCGGCCGACTCGGGCCCGCGCTGGGCCGCGGACGGGAAGAGCCTCTACTTCCTCTCGACGCGCGGCGGCTCCCAGCAGGTCTGGCGCATCGCGACCGGCGGCGGAGAGGCCGAGAAGGTGACCTCCGAGCCGCTCGACGTCGACAACCTCGAGGTCGCCCCGGGCGGGAAGCTCCTCGTGATCTCGATGGAGGTCTTCCCCGGGAAGAGCCCCGCCGAGACGAAGGCCGCGCTCGACGCGAAGGAGTCCGTCAAAGCGAGCGGAATGCTCTACGACCGCCTCTTCGTGAGGCACTGGGACACCTGGAAGGACGGGCGCCGGAACCACGTCTTCGTCCTCCCGCTCGGCGCCGACGGGAAGGCGGCCGGGGCGGCGAAGGACCTGATGCCGCAGATGGACGCCGACGCGCCGACGAAGCCGTTCGGCGGCCTCGACGACACCGCCGTCTCGGCCGACGGGAAGACGCTCGTCTTCACCTGCAAGGACGTCGGCCGCGAGGAGGCCTGGTCGACGAACTACGACCTCTGGGAGGTCCCGACCGACGGCTCGGCCGCCCCGAAGCGGATCACGGCGAACCCCGCCTGGGACGCCGCGCCGCGCTTCTCGCCCGACGGGAAGACGCTCGCGTACCTCGCGATGAGCCGCCCCGGCTACGAGGCGGACCGCTTCGAGATCGTCCTCCGCGACCTCGCGACCGGGAAGGACCGCTCGTTCACGCTCCGCGCGGGCACCGGGAAGAACGACGACCGCTCGCCGGCGGGCCTCGCCTGGTCGGCCGACGGGAAGTCGCTCTACGCGGCCGCGGACCACCTCGGGCAGAAGGCGCTCTTCTCGATCGACGTGGCGAGCGGAAAGGCGAGGATCCTCGCCGCCGACGGCTCGATCGACGGCCCGGCCCCGCTCGGGAAGGACCGGGTCCTCTTCGCCCGCCACTCGCTCCTCGGGCCGACGGAGCTCTACGCGATGCCGGTCGCGGGCGGGGCCTTCGAGAAGCTGACGTCGGTCAACGACGCGAAGGTCGCCGCGGCCCGCTTCGGAAAGCCCGAGCAGTTCACGTTCAAGGGCGCCAAGGGCGACACGGTCTACGGCTACATCGTCCACCCCGTCGACTTCGACCCGGCGAAGAGGTACCCCGTCGCCTTCCTCATCCACGGCGGGCCGCAGGGCTCCTTCGGGAACGACTTCCACTACCGCTGGAACCCGCAGGCCTACGCGGGCGCCGGTTACGCCGCGGTGATGATCGACTTCCACGCCTCGACCGGCTACGGCCAGGCCTTCACCGACGCGGTGAACGGCGACTGGGGCGGCGCGCCCTACGAGGACCTGATGAAGGGGCTCGACTTCGCCCTCGGGAAGTACCCCTTCCTCGACGGCGGCCGCGTCGGCGCCCTCGGCGCGTCGTACGGCGGCTACATGATCAACTGGATCGCCGGACAGACCGACCGCTTCAAGTGCCTCGTCGTCCACGACGGGAACCTCGACGAGCGGATGGCCTACTACGACACCGAGGAGCTCTGGTTCCCCGAGTGGGAGAACGGCGGGACTCCCTGGACGGCGAAGAGCTTCGGGCACCACAACCCGATCGACTACGTGAAGAACTGGAAGACCCCGACGCTCGTCATCCACGGCCAGAAGGACTACCGCGTCGTCTACACGCAGGGCCTCTCGACCTTCACCGCGCTCCAGCGCAAGGGGATTCCCTCGAAGCTCCTGATCTTCCCCGACGAGAACCACTGGGTCCTCAAGCCCGCGAACTCCCTCCAGTGGCACGACACGGTGCTCGGCTGGCTGGGAGAGTGGCTGAAGAAGTAGGTCCCCGAGCCGCGGTCCACGCCTGCGCGTGGCCCGAAACCCCGGGGTCCTCGAGACCCCAGACCCGAGGCGCCCGGCGAAGGCCGGGCGTCTCCGTCCTTGCGCCGCGGACCCTTCGCGGTGGTAGCCTCGCCGCCTCGAGACAACCGAGGAGACGGGCGCGCCGGGGGCGCGCGAGGGGGGAACCATGACGGGACTCGTCGTGCTCGGCGCCGTGCTGCTCGTGCTCGCCGCGATCGCGGTCCACGACCGCCTCCAGAAGGCGCACACGATCGTCTCGAACTTCCCGGTCCTCGGACGCTTCCGCTACTGGTTCGAGGCGCTCGGCGGGCCGCTCCGGCAGTACATCGTCACGGGGAACGACGAGGAGCGCCCCTTCAGCCGCGACCAGCGCCGCTGGATCTACGCGTCGGCGAAGAAGGAGAACAGCTACTTCGGGTTCGGGACCGACAACGACCTCGAGAAGGAGACGGGCTACGTCGTCGTCCGTCACTCCACGTTCCCGCTCCACTCGCCCGTCCCGGGCGAGGAGGGGTACGACCCCGGCCACCCCCTGCCCGCCGCGAAGGTCCTCGGCGGGGCGCGCGGACGCCGCCACGCGTTCCGGCCGACGAGCCTCGTGAACACCTCGGCGATGAGCTACGGCTCGCTGAGCCACGCCGCGGTCGAGGCGATCAACCGGGGCGTGGCCCTCGCGGGGGCGATGCAGAACACCGGCGAAGGGGGCATCTCCGACTTCCACCGGAAGGGCGGGGACATCGTCTGGCAGATCGGCACCGGCTACTTCGGCTGCCGGGACGAGAACGGCCGCTTCTCGATGGAGCGCTTCCTCGAGAACGTCGCGAGCGCGAAGGTGCGCGCCGTCGAGATCAAGCTCTCGCAGGGGGCCAAGCCGGGGCTCGGCGGCGTCCTTCCGGCCGCGAAGGTGACCCCCGAGATCTCGCGGATCCGGCACGTGCCCGTCGGGAAGGACTGCATCAGCCCGTCGGCCCATTCGGCCTTCTCGGACGTCTCGTCCCTCCTCGACTTCGTCGAGCGCCTGGCGGACGCGACCGGCCTCCCCGTGGGGATCAAGAGCGCCGTCGGCGACCCGGGCTTCTTCGAGGATCTGGCCCGGCAGATCGAGACGAGCGGGCGCGCGCCCGACTTCGTGACGATCGACGGAGGCGAGGGAGGGACCGGGGCGGCGCCGCTCGTCTTCACCGACCACGTCGCGATGCCCTTCAAGCTCGGCTTCGCGAGCGTCTACCGCGCCTTCGCCGAGCGCGGCGTCGCCGAGAGGGTCGTCTTCGTCGGCTCGGGGCGGCTCGGCTTCCCCGAGCAGGCGCTCCTCGCGCTCGCGCTCGGGTGCGACATGGTGAACGTCGCGAGGGAGGCGATGCTCTCGATCGGCTGCATCCAGGCCCAGGTGTGCCACACGGGCCGCTGCCCGACGGGCGTCGCGACGCAGGACCCGTGGCTCGTCGGGGGCCTCGACCCGACCCTGAAGTCGGCCCGGCTCGCGAACTACCTCGCGACGCTCCGCAAGTACCTCCTCGCCCTCGCCCACGCCTGCGGCGAGGTCCACCCGGCGCTCGTCCCGCTCGAGAGGATCGACATCCTGGACGGCCTCTCCTCGAGGCCCGCGCGCGACGTGTTCGGCTACCGGCCCGGCTGGGGCCTCCCGACAAACGAGGAGCGGGAGACGATCCGCCGGCTCATGACGGGGGGCTCGGCGACTCGAGCGGCCCAGCCGGCGGCGCCATGAGCCTCAGCCCCGTCTCCGTCATCGTGAACTCGCCCCGGCTGCGCAGGCTCGAGCCCTGAAGCGGCACGGGAGGGGGCGACGGTCGTTGGGCGGGACCGGTCAGATCAGCTCGTCGCCCCAGAGCCGCTCCACGAACACGCGCCAGGGAAGGACCACGATCCCGTCCTCGGTGACGCGGGCCTTCGGCTCGAGCGAGACGACGAAGCGTTCCTTCAGCTTCGGATGGTCGATCCGGATCTGCCGGAGACCGTTCAGGTCGTCCGACTTCACGCGGGGCGTCGCCTTCGCCTCGACGGCGGCGACCATGTCGTCGACGACGAAGTCGACCTCGATGCCGCTCGCGAGCCTCCAGTACGACAGGTCGAAGAACCGCTCCCTGTAGCTCGAGTACGCGCGGAGCTCGTGCCGAACCCAGCTCTCGAAGGCCTTCCCGAAGAGAGCGGACCCCGGCTCCATCCGCCCTCTCTTCGCGAGGTGGTTCACGACTCCGACGTCGGCGAAGTAGAACTTCGGCGCGCCGATGACCCGTCGCTTCGGCCGTTTCGTGAAGGCCGGGAGGAAGTCACCGAGGAGCGTGTCGACGAGGACCTCGAACCAACCCTTCACCGCCGGGGCCGAGACGCCGCACTCGCGCGCGATCGTCGCGAAGCTGACGAGCTCGCCGTCCGAGAGCGCCGCGGCCGCCAGGAACGTCGTGAAGGCCGGGAGATTTCGCGAAAGGCCCTCGGCGAGGACCTCCTCCTTGAGGTAGTCGTTCACGTACGACCGGAGCAGCCTCCCCGGCGTCTCGGAAAGGTAGTGCCTCGGCAGGAACCCGTGGTTCAGCGCCCGGACGAGGTCGAGCTCCTGGCCGATCTCCCCCGACGTCAGGCCGAGCATCTCGTAACGGACGGCCCTCCCGCCGAGAAGGTTCGCGTGCGACCGGCGCACCTTGCGCGCGCTCGAGCCCGAGAGGGCGAACACCCGCCCCCGGTTCTCGACGAGCCAATGGACCTCGTCGAGGAGACCGGGGGCCTTCTGCACCTCGTCGATGACCACGAGCAGGCCCGGCGGGACGGCCTCGAGCTCCTCCCGGAGAAGCGCGGGTCTCGACGCGTACCGGATCTGCTCGTCGGTCTTCAGGAGGTCGAGCCAGACGGCTTCGGGATAGAGCGACCTCAGGAGAGTGCTCTTTCCCGTCTGGCGCGGCCCCCAGAGGAAGAACGACTCGCGGGGAGCGGCGGGCAAGGGGACGCTTCTGCGAAGCATAACTTTCGATTATCATGATAATCGAAAGTAAAGGTTCTGCACGAAAGGCGGTCCGGGCCGAGGAGGCAGCGGTCGCGGGCGCCGAGAGAGGCCGCGGCCCTACGTCCCGATCCGCGTCAGCCGGAGGATCGGGCCGTCGGGGGCCGTCTCGTCCCTGAGGTCGATCTCCGCGAAGACGGCCCAGGCGTTCTCCTCCTCCGGGTCGAGGAGCGTCTGCGTGACCGCCCACTGCCGAGTGCCGGTCGGTCGCAGGTTCGTCCACTGGTGGAGGCGCGACTCCGGGCCGGAGACGAGCTCGGCGTGCTCCTCGAAGAACGGCGCGAGGGCCGCCTCGAAGCGCTCGGGCGCCCAGGCTGCCTCGGCCGCGCCTTCGGCGTTCTCCGCCGGCTGCCAGACCCGCTCGGCGGCGTCCTCCCAGTCCTTCCGTGCGAGCGCGCGGACGAGGAGGTGCATCTCGGAGCGGACGCGCGCCGCGAAGACGCGCGGGTCGGACAGCAGCTCGCGGAGCCACGCGGCCTGCTTCGGCTTCTCGGGCTCGGCGCTCGCCTCGAGGAGCTCCTCGGGGTGCCGGAGGCTCTCCCACTCCTCGAGGAGGCTCGCGTCCGTCTCGCCGACGAGCGCGCGGAAGAAGCCGAGGACGTCCCAGAGCTCGTCCGTCTTCGCCGGCTCGGGGACCGTCTGGTCGAGCGTCCGGTAGAGCTGCGAGAGGTAGCGGAGGAGGACCCCCTCGCTCCGCTCGAGGCCGTAGCTCTTCACGTAGTCCGAGAAGCCCGCAAACGTCTCGAACATCTCGCGCCCGATCGACTTCGGCTTCGGCTCGGTCCCCCCGGCCCACGGGTGCGCCTCGCGGAACGCCTCGAAGGCGCCGAAGAGGAAGTCGGCGAGGGGCTGCGGGTACGTCACCTCCTCCAGCTTCGCCATCCGCTCCTCGTACGGCACCCCCTCGGCCTTCAGCTCCTCGACGAGCTTCCCCTTCGCCCGGTCGGTCTGCTTGCGCAGGACGATGTCGGGGTTCTCGAGGATCGACTCGACGACCGTGACGACGTCGAGGGCGTACGTGGGCGAGGCGGGGTCGAGCCGCTCGAGCGCCGTGACGGCATAGATCGAGAGCGCCTGGTGGAGGGAGAAGTCCCACTGGAGGTCGTCGGCGACGACGACGCGCCCGAAGCCGCTCTCCTCGACGGACATGCCGACGATCCCGGCCCGGTAGAGCGAGCGGACGAGGAGCGCCGCGTGCTTGAGCAGCCGCGCCTTCGTCGCGTCCTCCTCGTGGCAGCGGGCGACGAGGTCGCGGAGAGCCGAGAAGTTCCGATCCGGCGGCGGGGCGTCGCGGTTCGTGTCGGCGTCGCGCTGGATCAGGTCGAGGACCATCCCGTGCGTGAGGTGGAAGCGCGACTTCAGCGTCTCCGGCGGCCGGGTGATGAGCCGCTGGAAGGTCTCCTCGGTCCAGGAGATCTCCCCTTTCGCGGGCCCCCGAAACGTCTTCGTGACCTTCTTCCCGGAGGCGTCCGACTTCTTCGTCGCCTGCTTCTTCTCGACGATGTGCTCCGGCGCCTGCGCGACGACGCTCCCCTGCGTGTCGAAGCCGCGCCGGCCGGCGCGCCCGGCGATCTGCTTGAACTCGCGGACGGTGAGGAGGCCGACCTTCGCCCCGTCGAACTTCGCGAGCTTCGTGAAGAGGACCGTCCGGATCGGGATGTTCACGCCGACGCCGAGCGTGTCGGTCCCGCAGATGACGTGGAGGAGCCCTCTCTGGGCGAGCTGCTCGACGAGGAGGCGGTAGCGCGGCAGGAGCCCGGCGTGGTGGACGCCGACGCCGAAGGAGAGGAAGCGCCGGAACTCCTTGCCGTAGGGGGTGACGAGCCGCCGGCCGGCGACGACCTCGCGGATCGCCTCGCGCTCCTCCCGGGTCCCGATCTTCACGCTCGTCAGCGCCTGCGCCAGCTCGGCGCACTCGCGCTGCGTGAAGTTCACGACGTAGATCGGGCTCTTCCCCTCTTCCAGGAGCTTCTCGATCGTCTGGTGGAGCGGCGTCTCGGCGTACGCGAAGTCGAGCGGGACGGGGCGCTCCTCGGACGTCACGAACGCGACCTCGCGCCCCGTGTCGTGCGTCAGCCGCTCGGCGATCGCGGAGGTGTCGCCGAGCGTCGCCGACATGAGGAGGAACTGCGTCCCCGGCAGGACGAGGAGCGGCACCTGCCAGGCGACGCCCCGTTCCCTGTCGGCGTAGTAGTGGAACTCGTCCATGACGACGTACGGCGCGTCGAGCTCCTCTCCCATCCGGAGCGCCATGTTCGAGAGGACCTCCGCCGTGCAGCAGACGACGAGGCCGTCGGCGTTGATGCTCGCGTCTCCCGTCCGCATCCCGACGTTCTCCGCTCCCAGCTCGCCGCAGAGCGCGAAGAACTTCTCGCTCGCGAGCGCCTTGATCGGGCTCGTGTAGTACGAGACGCGCCGCTCGCAGAGCGCCTTGAAGTGGAGCCCGAGGGCGACGAGGGACTTCCCCGACCCGGTCGGCGTCCCGAGGATGACGTGCTTGCCCGCCATGATCTCGAGGAGCGCCTCCTCCTGCGCCGGGTAGAGCGTCAGCCCGGTGTCGGCGACCCAGTCGAGGAAGAGGCCGAGGATCTCGTCGGAGTCGGTCGTCCCGCAGGGCGGGCCGCGATCGGCGGGCGGGGTGGCGGGGAGCTTGTCGGGAGGCGTCATGGCCGAACGGCGCAGTTTCCCATCCCCGGAGCGGGATGCGAAACGCGTACGCCGGGGACGCTCAGGCCGGACGGTCGCCGCCGGCGTGTTCCGAAGGCCCGTCGACGGCGGCCGCCTCGACCCGGTTGCGTCCCGCGGCCCGCGCACGACGAAGCGCCGCCTCCGCCTCCCGACGGAGGTCGTCCGGCTTCCGCCCCGCGCCCGGGAGCAGCGTCGCGACGCCGAAGCTCGCCGTCGCGAGCATGCCCGGAGCTTCGGTCGAGGCGATCCGGAGCTCCTGGACCTCCGCTCGGGCCGTCTCGGCGACGAGCCTCGCCCCGGCGAGCGGCGTGCCGGGGAGGAGGATCGCGAACGTCTCGCCCTCCAGCCGGGCGGCGACGTCCTCCGGGCGGCGCGCGTTCGCCTGGATGACCCTCGCGACTTCGGTGGCGCCTCCGCGCGCGGGGTCCGGCCCGTTCGCGGCGAAGGGCTTCGCGGCTCCGTCGACGGCCGCGAGGACGAGAGAGACGGGCCGGCCGAGCGGCGCGGATCGGGCCCACTCCTCCGCGAGCGCCTCCTCGAGGCGCCGGCGGTCCACGAGGCTCGCCGGAGCGTCTCTCCGCGACGGCCCGGCGAGCCGCTCGTTCGCCCGGCGCAGCTCGGCCGTCCTCTCCTCGACGAGCCGTCCCAGCTCGGCCGTACGCCGCCGGAGGCGGGACGTCCGGAGCCGGTCGGCGACGAAGAGGAGGGCGAGGGCGAGGAGGAGCACGAGGCCCCGAAACCACGCGGTCTCGTGCGGGGCCGCACGGACCGCGAGGACGGCGAGCTCTGTCTCGGGCCCCCACGCCCCGTCTCCGACGCGGCACGCCGCGCGGAACCGGTAGCGGCCTGGCGGAAGTCCCGTGTAGAACGCCGAGCGCCGCGTCTCCGCCTCGTGCCAGTCCGTCTCGTAGCCGTCGAGCCGGAACCGGAACCGGAACCTCGCTGACGGCTGCAGGCTCGCGGGGGCGTAGCGGAGCTCGACGGTCCGGCGGCCCGGCGAGACGTCGACCGCTCGCCGCAGCGGCCGGAGCATCCCGTCGACGAAGACCTCCTCCAGGCGGAGGGCCGGCGCCGACGGCGCGGGCGGGAGCCGGTCGGGGTCGACGACGACGACGCCGCGGTACGACGGGAGCCAGAGCCTCCCGTCGGGACCGATCGAGCCGGCCGGCTGCTGCCCGCTCGCGAACGAGGCGCTCCGGAGGCCGTCGGCGAGACCGAAAGCGCGTGGCCGAAGCGGATCCCGGCGTCCCTCCATGAAGGAGACGAGGTCCTTCTTCGGAAGCCGCTGGAATCCCCGGTTGCCGGTGAACCAGAGCCCCCCGGAGCGATCCTCCAGGACGACCTGCACCCGCCCCTCGGCGAGTCCGTCCTCCGGCCGGACGGCCGCCATGCGGCCGCCCGACAGGCGGTTCAGGCCGCTCCAGGCCGTCCCGATCCAGAGGTCCCCCGCCTCGTCCTGGTGCAGGGCCGAGATCCGGTCGCTCAGGAGACCGTCGCGCGTCGTCATCACGCGGAAGCCCGTCGCGTCGTAGCGGACGAGTCCGTCTCCCGAGGTGCCGAACCAGAGCGCTCCTTCGCGGTCCTCGAGCGCGCAGGCCACGGCGTTCAGCCCCACCCACTCGGGGGCCTCGAGCCGCTCGAAGCGGAGACCGTCGCGCGAGCGGGCCACTCCCGCCGTCGTCGCCGCCCAGATCGTCCCGCGGCGGTCCTCGTAGACGACGCGGACGTCGAGCCCCGGCAACCCTTCGCCCTTCCCGAACCTCTCGATCCGGCCCTCGCGGAGCCGCGCGAGGCCCGAGGTGTAGGTGCCGACCCAGAGCGCGCCCGACCGGTCCTCGCAGAGCGCGGAGACCTCGTCGCTCGGAAGACCGTCGGCCTTCCGCAGCACCTCGACCCGGCCGTCCCGGATCCTGTTGAGCCCGCCGCCCGCCGTGGCGAGCCAGACGCTCCCGTCCCGCCCGTGGAGGACGGATCGGACGTTCTCGTTCGAGAGCCCCTCGGGCGTTCCCCAGGTGTGGAAGCTCCTGTCGCGGAGCCGATTCAGCCCTCCGACCCACGTCCCGACCCAGACGAACCCCTCCTCGTCAGGGAGCAGGGACCAGACCTTGTCGTTCGAGAGAGGGCCGGCGCCGAGGCACGAGACGGCCCCCGGCACGAAACGGCAGACGCCGTTGCCCCAGGTGCCCGTCCAGAGAGTCCCCGCGGAGTCGAACGCGAGCGCGGTCAGCTGCTCCGTCGGCAGTCCGTCCCCGCGTCCGTAGACGCGCTGCGAGCTCCCGACGATCCGCACGAGGCCGGAGCCGGCCGTCGACGCCCAGATCCCCCCTGCGGGATCGGGAAGGACGGCGACGATGTCGTCGCTCGGGAAGCCGCTCTTCGTCGAACGGACCGTCACCTCTCCGTTTCGCCACGAGACGAGCCCGGCCCCGTTCGTCCCGATCCAGACCGTCCCGTCCCGGTCGACGCGGACCGACCGGAAGCGCGCCACGGGAAGGCCCTGCATTCTCCCGAAGAGCGAGACCTGGCCTTCCGTCCAGCGGAGGAGCCCCTTCCCCGCGCCGCCCCACACAGTCCCGTCGGGAGCCTCGCAGAGCGACCAGACCGTCCCCTGCCCCAGCTCCTCGCCGAGGACCTTCCGGAACGCTCCGTTCTCGTAGACGAGGACGTTCTCGCTCCGGCCGATCCAGAGGGCGCCGCGCCGGTCCTCCATCAGCGCGAAGGTCGAGCCCGTCGCCAGGAGCGGTGTCGTCCGGCCGTCGAAGACGGCGAAGCGGGCGCCGTCGAAGCGGACGAGACCGTCGTACGTTCCGAACCAGAGGTGGCCGTCGCGGGTCCTCAGGATCGACGTGACCGTGCTCTGCGGAAGCCCGTCCTCCATCTGCCAGGCGTCGACCTGGGCCTGCGAGAGGGGCCGCGACGGGTCGAGGGCCGCCGAGGGGGACGCCGCGCCGAGGACGGCGAGGAGCGACAGGCCCGCGGCGACGCGGGCTCCGCCCGCGAGACGTCGTCCCTTCGCGCCCCGGCGCCGACGACACGTCGCGGCCGATCGCTTGCGCTCGCGGATGGCACTCTCCCCGGGTCCGTTCGGATTCCGGCCTCCATTCTACCGGGGCTGTCGCAACCGGGCACCCCTCCCGACGCCCCTCCGCGCGACAATCGCGCCGATGCGCGACCTGGAATCCCTCTTCCTCGGCCGGACCTTCGACGACTTCCTCTTCCGCCCCCAGCGGAGCCCCGTCGCCACCCGCCGGACGGTCGAGCTCTCGATGCCGCTCGTCCCGGGCCTCGAGCTGGGCCTCCCGATCGTCGGCGCGAACATGGACACCGTCGTCGGCGAGGAGATGGCGAAGACCCTCGCCCTCGAGGGGGCGTTCGGCTTCCTCCACCGGAGCTGCTCGATCGAGACGCAGGCCGCCCGCGTCCGCTACGTCAAGACCCGCCACTCCTACGTCATCGAGAAGCCGCTCGTCCTCCCGCGGACGGCGACGATCGCCGAGGTGCGCCGTCTCATCGAGCGGCACCGCTCGAGCGGCATCCTGATCGAGGAGACGGCCGGCTCGGGCCTCCTCGCGGGCATCCTCTCGCACCGCGACCTGCCGCACGGGCCGGGCGGGAACGAGAGGCGGGTCGAGGAGCTGATGACGCCGCTCGCCCGTCTCGTGACGCGCCCCCCGACGGTCTCCCTCGAGGAGGCCGAAAAGGCCATGTGGGATCGGCGCGTCGAGAAGCTCCCTCTCGTCGACGAGGGCGGGAGGATCCGCGGCCTCGTCACGATGCGCGACCTCCACCTCTTCAAGAAGAAGCCCTGGTCGGTGAAGGACGAGCGCGGGCGCCTGAGGGTCGGGGCCGCGATCGGCGCCGCGGGCGACTACCTCGAGCGCGCCGCGGCCCTCGCCGAGGCCGAGGTCGACGTCGTCCTGATGGACGTCGCCCACGCCCACTCCGACATCCTCGCGAAGGCCGTCCCCGCCTTCCGGGGCCGGTTCCCCGGGATCCCGCTCGTCGTCGGCAACGTCGCCACGGGCGAGGGGGCCCGCTTCCTCGCCGACCTCGGCGCGGCGGCGGTGAAGGTCGGCGTCGGCCCCGGGCGCGGCTGCCGGACGCGCCTCGAGACGGGGGCGGGCGTCCCGCAGCTCCAGGCGATCCGCGAGGCGTACCTCGGCACGGAGGGAAAGGTCCCGATCATCGCGGACGGCGGCATCCGGAACGACAAGGACGTCTTCCTCGCCCTCGCCGCCGGCGCCTCGACCGTCATGCTCGGCTCGCTCCTCTCGGGGACCGACGAGTCGCCCGGCATCGTCGTCGACGACCCGGCGACGCGGCAGAAGGTGAAGCTCTACCGCGGCATGACCTCGCCCGAGGCGGTCGTCGACGGGACGACCGAGGCGGGCGCGGCCGAGGCGCTCGCGACGCCCGCCGAGGGGCAGTCGGTCCGGGTCCCGTACGTCGGGAGCGTCGTCGACGTCCTCGCCCGGATCGCCGGGCACCTCCGCTCGGCCGTCAGCTACGCCGGCGAGACGACGCTCGCCGACGCCCACCGGAAGATCGCCGAGGAGCCGGCCCGCTTCCTCGTCCCGCTCTCGGCGGCCGGGCGGACGGAGTCGTTCGAGCGCTGAGCGGGACAGGGCGGCGGCGCGAGGAGGAACGAATGGCGATCCGCGTCGTGAGGCTCGGAAGCCCGCGCGGCCGGGGGGAAGGCCTTCGCCTCGGGACGGTGAGGCGTCCGCCGCGCGGCGTCCCGAAGGCCGAGTTCGCGTCCCGCGACTTCTACGACGTCTGGCTCCCCGACCTCGCGCCGAGCGAAGGGCTCGTGAAGGCCGCCCGGTCCGCGTCGGACGAGAGGGCCTGGAGGGCGTTCGAGCGGAGGTACCGCGCGGAGATGACCGCGCCGCACGCCGCGCGGCTCCTCGACCTCCTCGCCGCCCTCTCGCGGCAGACGGACCTCGCCGTCGGCTGCTATTGCGCCGAGGAGGCCCGCTGCCACCGTTCGGTCCTCCGCGCGCTCCTCGCCGAGAGGGGCGCCGAGATCGCGTAGGCCCCGCGGCGCGGCCGGGGGGCTCCCCCCGCGTCGGGGACGGCGAGGACTGCTCCGCCCGCGGCCGCCGCGGCGACCTATGATTCGACCAAAGGAGGACCGGAGATGTCGCTCTCGGAGATGTCTCCTCAGAAGCGGGCGTTCGTCTTCCTCGGCGCGGTCCTGAGCTTCTCGATCGTGATCTACGTCGCGATCGGGCTCCTCGTCACCGTCGGGAGCGGCAAGTCCGCCCGGCCCGGAACGGAGGCCTTCGGGACGTTCCTTCTCTGCACCGGCTTCGTCTTCCTCGTCGTGGCGCTGCTCCTCGCGCCCCGGGAGCGTCCGAACGCAGGCGACCGTCCCCCGATGACGCCCTCCGACGTCCGGGGCCGCGGCTGGATCGCGCTCATGGTCTCGGAGGCGGCTGCAGTCGTCGGGTTCGCCGGCACCTTCATCACGATGCGGCCGGTCCTCGTCCTCCTCCTCGGCGCCGGCGCGATCGCCGCGAACCTCTTCTGGATCCTCCCGCAGGGGGCGCGGCTCATCGAGGCGGGCGAAACGGCCGCCGCGGTGCGACCTTTCGGCCCGGGCTGAACCCCGTCCCCTTTCAGCTCGCGGCGACGAGCCCCGCGGCACGGTTCCGCGAGGCCTGCGGGAGCTGATCGGACTCCCGGTCCCGTGCCGCGAGCCTCCGCCGGAACGAGAGGTGCCGCCGCCGCGTCGCCTCGACGAGCGGCTGCCAGGCCGCAGCCACGAGGCGGCGGCGGATGAGGAACGTCCAGAGAGGGTTTGCGCGCTTGTAGAGGAGCGACATCGCGAGGTACGGGGCGACGGCCCGCGGGTCGAGCGGCCGGCGCCGCCAGATCGACCCCGCGGAGAAGAGACGCCGGTAGCAGGAGGCGTAGCCCTCGGCGAGCTGCTCCGGGGTCATGCGCGCCGGGCGGAAGACGACGTGCCCGGTGTCGTAGAGCGACCAGTCGCGGTGAAGGAGGCGCCCCTCGGCCTCCATCCGGCGGAAGAGGGGCGTGCCGGGGTAGGGCGTCAGGACGTGGAACGTCGCGCACTCGAGCCGGTTCGCCTCGATCCACGCGACGGTCCTGTCGAAGACGTCGGGGCCGTCGTGGTCGAAGCCGAGGACGAAGCTGCCGTTCACCTGGAGCCCGAAGTCGTGGAGGATCCCGACGCGGCGGGCGTAGTCGGCGGCGGGGGGCGTCTTCTTTCGCGCGTCGGCGAGGTTCGGGTCGGAGAGCGTCTCCAGGCCGACGAAGACCCCCGTGCAGCCCGCGAGAGCCATCTCCCTGACGAGGCGAGGGTCGTCCGTGACGTCGATCGAGACGGCCGCGCTCCAGATCCTTTCGAGGGGCGCGAGCGCCCGGCAGAGGCGGCGGAGGTGCTCCGGGTCGGAGCCCAGGTTGTTGTCGAGGAAGACGGCGTACGGCTCGCCCGTCGCGAGCCACTCGTCGACGACCTGTACCGGCTCCTTGACGCTCCACGGCATCTTCACGCCGCGCGTCGAGAGCCAGCAGAAGTCGCACCGGCTGTGACAGCCGCGCGTCGCCATCAGGCTCGCCGTCGTCAGGAACGACTCGCGCGGGAGGAGGTCGCGCCGCGGGGGAGGGGCGTCGGCGTACGGCGCCGTGAAGGCGGCCCGGTAGACCGGCTCGAGCCGCTCGCGCTCGGCGTCCGCCAGGATCCGCGGCCAGAGGGGGACGCCGTCTCCGACGGCGAGAGCGTCGGCGTGGGGCGCGGCCTCGTCGGGGCAGGACGACACGTGGAGGCCTCCCAGGACGACGAGCGCGCCCCGCTCGCGGTACCAGCGCGCGAGCTCGTAGGCGCGATTCGCGAAGGTCAGGTGAACCGTGATGCCGACGACGGACGGGAACGGCTCGGTCGGCGGCGGCCCCTGCAGGAGGTTCTCGTCCCAGATCCTCACGTCCCACCCCTCGGGCGTCGCGGCGGCGACGCTCGTCAGGGCGAGGGTCGGCGTGAGGACGTGCTTGCCGAAGCTCGCGTGCGGGTCCTTCGGGTAGAAGGGGTTCAGGAGGAGGGCGTGGCGCGCCTTCGGAGGGGGGAGGCGAAGGCGAGGGTCGAGGCGCGGCGGGACGCGGAGCTCAGGCGGCGTGGTGGGCTTCACGGCTCTCTCCCTCGACGATGCGGGACGCGGGTTCCGCCTCGGGCAGGCCGCCGAAGCGCCTCTGCCTCCCTCCGAACCAGGCGAGCGCCTCGTCGAGGTCCCCCGCTCCGGCGTCGGGCCAGAGGCGGTCGGTGAAGTAGAGCTCGGCGTAGGCGCTCTCCCAGGTGAGGAAGTCGCTCGTCCGCCTCTCGCCGCCGGTCCGCACGAGGAGGTCGACCTCGGGCGCGCCTCCCTGCCCCGCGCGGCCGAGGGCGCGGAGCAGGGCCTCGCGCGTCGGCGCGTCGTCTCGCGGAAGGAGAGCCACCGCCTCGAGGATCGCGTCGCGCCCCGAGTAGTCGACCGCGATCCGCAGCTCCATCGCCGTGCCGCCCGCCGTCCGGGCCTCGGCGACGTCGATCGCCGCGACGAGCGGTGCGACGAGCCGGTCGCGCCGGCCGATGACGCGGAGGCGGATCCCGTTCTCCACGCAGCGTCGCGCCTCCTCGCCGAGGTACCGCCCGAAGAGACCCATGAGCGCCTCGACCTCTGCGGCCGGGCGGCGCCAGTTGTCGGATGAGAAGGCGTAGAGCGTGAGCGTGCCGACGCCGCGCCGCCGGGCCGCCTCCACGACTCGGCGGACCGCCCTCGCCCCGGCCCGGTGGCCGACCGCGCGCGGGAGGCCCCGCCGCGTCGCCCAGCGGCCGTTGCCGTCCATGATGATCGCCACGTGGAGCGGCGCGCCCGCGGCCCCTTCCCTCGTCCGCCCCGTCCCGATCCCGCCTTCCGTCTCGCGTCTCATCGTCTCTCCCTTCCGAGATAACTCTGTATTACAAAGTTCGCAGGCACCAGAAAGTCGTCTCTCCCGCTTCGCCGTGCCTCAGGCCGGGTTCCAGCCCGCCTTTAGCGGGGTCCCGGGCTCGGCGCCCTCGAGCGCCCGGGCCTTCTTCGCGTCCTTCAGGACCCTCTCGAGCTCGCCCAGGTACTCCACGAAGCGCCTCCGTCCCTCGGAGCTCAGCTTCACGAGCGTCTGCGGGCGCCGCCCCTCGAACCGCTTCCAGACCTCGACGAGGCCCGCCTCGAGGAGCACCTCGAGGTGGCGGTTCAGGTTGCCGTCCGTCAGCGCGCAGAGGCGCCGCAGGTCTCCGAAGAGGAGCCCTTCGGGGCGCGTCGCGAGCGAGGTGAGGATGCCGAGCCGCGCCTTCTCGTGGAGGACCCGGTCGAGCCCCTCGTAGGCGAAGCGCCCTTCCCCGGCCTCGGCGCTCACGGGCCCTCCCTCGGCACGTCGAGGTGGAGGACGACGGCCGCCACGAGGAGGCCCGTGCCGAAGACGGCGCCGTGGACGAGGCCGAGTCGGGCGAGGTCCTGGCCCGGGAAGACGAGGAGGGCCGTTCCCGCGACGACGAAGAAGAGGGCGACCCAGCCGGTCGCGCGCGCGAGGTAGGGGCGCGAGGCGAAGACGCCGAGGCCGAAGAGGAGCGCCCAGAGCCCCGGGAGGAGCCGGACGAGCGACGGCTCCGCGGCCGGGAGGGCGAGGCTCACGACCGCGCCCGCGAGGAGGCACGGCACGAACTGCCCGACGACCTGCCGCGTCCGGCGCCGGGCGAACGCGTCGCGCGAGCGCGCGTAGCCGAAGCCGACGACGGACGCGTTGAGGACGAAGGCCAGCCCGGCGACGGCGAGCCAGAAGACGAGGAAGCGCGTCCCGTCGCCCGCGGGGACGAGCGGACGCTGGAGCCACCCCGCGACGAGCCCGATCGCGCCCGCGAGCGCGACCGGCACCGGCCGGTAGCCGCGGAAGACCTCGCCCTTCGCCAACTGGGCGTGGATCTCCTCGATCCGGTCGAGGGCGCTCGAGACGTCCATGGGTCGGGAAGATAACTCTGCATTACAGAGTTGTCAACGCCCCCGGTACTGCGCAGGGGTGAGGCCCGTCGCCGCCTTGAACTGGCGCGTCAGGGCGCTCTGGTCGCAGTAGCCGCAGGCGAGCGCGACCCGGGCGATCGGGGCGTCCGTCTCGCGGAGCATCCGCCGCGCCGCGTCGACCCGGACCTTGATGACGAGCTGCGAGGCCGACAGGCCGAAGAGGGCCCGGACGCGGCGGGAGAAGCGTTCGGGCGACAGGCCGGCCCGGCGCGCGAGCGCCTCCACCCGGTGCGGCCCGCCCGGCCTCTCGTGGAGGAGCCGGAGGGTCTCCGCGAGCCCCTCGAGCGCGCCGTCCCCCGGGTCGGGCGGCCTCACGTCGCGCGAGGTCCCGACGACGCCGAGGAGCCCGCCCCCGGGGCCGCGGAGCGGGACCTTCGTCGTGACGCACCACCCTTCGTGCCCGTCGGGATAGAGGTGCAGCTCGAGGAGGTCCTCGATCGGGCTCCCCGTGCGGCAGACGGAGAGGTCCTGCTCGAGGTACCTCTCCCCGAGGGGGGGCGGGAAGAGGTCGCGCGTCGTCCGGCCGAGGACCTCCTCCTTCGTCCTTCGCCCGAGTCGCCGCACGAGCGTCTCGTTCAGCGCCCGGTACCGGCCCGCCGCGTCCTTCGCGAAGAAGACGACGTCCGGCAGGCCGTCGAAGAGGTCGAGCGCGAAGCCGGCGGCGGAGAGGGCCGCGTCGAGCGGGTCGGGAGCGGTCGGCGCGCCGCTCCGGCGGGGGCGATGGGCGGCAGGCACGGCGAAATCCGCCGGAATCGTACAAGACGCCCCGCCCCGGCCCGCCCGAGAATCCCGCTCGCGAGGGGCCCATGCCGAGCGCGACCGCAGGATTCGGGACGAAGGGGACGATCTTCAACGTCCAGCGGGGCTCGTTCCACGACGGCCCGGGAATCCGGTCGACCGTCTTCCTGAAGGGGTGCCCGCTCCGCTGCCCCTGGTGCCACAACCCCGAGGGGATCTCGTTCGCGCCCGAGATCCTCTGGAGCGCCGGGCGTTGCCTCTCGTGCGGGAGCTGCGGCGCGGCCTGCCCGCGCCCCGAGGGTCCCCTCCCGGCCGGGGCCGCGCTCGGGAGCGACGGCTGCACCGCGTGCCGGGAATGCGTCGCCGCCTGCCCCTCCGCGGCGCGCGAGGTGGCGGGCCGCGAGGCGACCGTCGGCGAGGTCCTCGCCGAGGTCCTCCGCGACCGGGCCGTCTACGAGGAGTCGGGCGGAGGCGTCACCTTCTCCGGCGGCGAGCCGCTCGCCCAGCCCGCGTTCCTCCTCGCGGCGCTCGCGGCCTGCCGGGCGGAGGGACTCAATGTCGCCGTCGACACGTGCGGCTTCGCCGCGCGCGAGACGGTGCTCGCGGCGGCGGCGCTCGCGGACCTCCTCCTCTGGGACGTCAAGACGCTCGACCCGGCCCGGCACCGCGAGCTGACCGGCGCCCCCCTCGAGCCGATCCTCGAGAACCTCGCCGCCGTGAGCCGGACGGGCGCGAGGATCTGGCTCCGGCTCCCGGTCGTCCCCGGCGTCAGCGACGACGTCGCGAACGTCGCCCGCGCCGTGGCCCTCGCGGAGCGGACCCGCGGCGTCGAGCGCGTCAGCCTCCTCCCGTACCACGACACCGCGAGCGGCAAGCGCGAGCGCCTCGGCCGCGCGCAGGCGCCCGCCGCCCTCGCCGCCGCCGCGCCCCCGTCTCCCGGACGGATGGCGGCCCTCGCCGCCCGCTTCGCCCCGACCGGAATCCCGACTTCCATCGGAGGGTCCGCATGAACTCCCGCACCGCTCGCCTGAGGCAGGAGAGCCTCGACGCCGTCCCGACGATCTCCGCCGAGCGCGCCCTCCTCGTCACGGAGTTCTACCGAGAGAACCTCGGCCGCCTCTCGACGCCGCTCCTCCGGGCGCTCTCGTTCCGCCACCTCTGCGAGAGGAAGACGCTCTTCCTCGGCGAGGGAGAGCTGATCGTCGGCGAGCGGGGGCCCGTTCCGAAGGCCGTCCCGACCTACCCCGAGCTGACGTGCCACAGCGTCGAGGACCTCATGATCCTCGACTCGCGCCCGAAGACCTGGTACCGCGTCGCGCCGGAGGTGATCGCGGCCTACGAAGAGGCGGTCATCCCCTTCTGGCGCGGCCGGTCGATGCGCGACCAGATCTTCCCGGCCCTCCCCGCCGAGTGGCACGCGGCCTACTCGGCCGGCGTCTTCACGGAGTTCATGGAGCAGCGGGCCCCGGGGCACACCGTCCTCGACGACAAGGTCTACCGGAAGGGGATGAACGCCTTCCGCCGGGACGTCGCGGCCGCCCTCGCCGCCCTCGACTTCGAGCGGGACGCGGAGGCGATCGACAAGAAGGAGGAGCTGCTCGCGATGGACGTCGCCTGCGAGGCGCTCGTCCTCTTCGCCGAGCGTCACGCCGCGCTCGCCGACGAGAAGGCCGCGACGGAGCCCGACGAGGCGCGCCGCGCGGAGCTGCGGAAAATCGCCGACGTCTGCCGTCGTGTCCCGGCCGAGCCGCCGCGGGACTTCCACGAGGCCCTCCAGACGTACTGGTTCTGCCATCTGGGGGTCATTACCGAGCTGAACGGGTGGGACGCCTTCAGCCCCGGCCACCTCGACCAGCACCTCCTGCGGTTCTACAGGGCGGGATTGGCCGACGGGACCCTCGCGCCAGAGACCGCCCGCGAGCTCGTCGAGTGCTTCTTCGTGAAGTTCAACAACCACCCGGCGCCGCCGAAGGTGGGCGTCACGGCGGCCGAGAGCGGCACGTACACCGACTTCGCGAACGTCAACCTCGCCGGTCTCCTCGCCGACGGCTCCGACGGGTCGAACGAGGTGACGCACCTCCTCCTCGACGTGATCGACGAGATGCACCTCCTCCAGCCCTCCTCGAACGTCCAGGTGTCGAGGAAGACGCCGGAGCCGGTGCTGAAGCACGTCCTCCGCGTCGTGAGGAAGGGGTACGGGTTCCCGTCGATCTTCAACGCCGACGCCGTCGTCGAGGAGCAGCTCCGGCAGGGGAAGAGCCTCGAGGACGCCCGCGCCGGCGGCTGCAGCGGCTGCGTGGAGGTGGGGGCCTTCGGGAAGGAGGCCTACATCCTCACGGGCTACTTCAACCTCGCGAAGGTGCTCGAGCTCGCGCTCCACGACGGCGTCGACCCCCGGACCGGCGTCCGCCTCGGCCCGGCGACGGGCGACGCCGCGTCGCTCGCCACGTTCGACGACCTCTACGCCGCCTTCGAGCGGCAGCTGCGGCACCTCGTCGACGTGAAGGTCCGCGGCAACCAGGTCATCGAGCGGCTCTACGCGACCCGGATGCCGGCGCCGTTCCTCTCCGTCCTCACCGACGACTGCATCGCGAAGGGGCGCGACTACAACGCGGGCGGGGCCCGCTACAACAACACCTTCGTCCAGGCCGTCGGCATCGGGACGGTGACCGACGCCCTCGCGGCGATCCGCCGCCTCGTCTTCGAGGAGAAGGGGCTCTCCCTCCCGGACCTCGTCGCGGCCCTCGACGCCGACTTCGCGGCGCGCGAGCCGCTCCGGCAGCGCCTCGTGAACCGGATGCCGAAGTACGGCAACGACGACGACGCGGCCGACGACCTGATGGTCCGGGTCTTCCGCACCACCTTCGCCGCGATCGACGGGCGCCCCTCGGCCCGCGGCGGCACCTACCGCCTCGAGATGCTCCCGACGACGTGCCACGTCTATTTCGGCGAGGTCTGCGGCGCGACCCCCGACGGACGCCGGGCCGGCAAGCCCCTCTCCGAGGGGATCTCCCCCGTCCAGGGGGCCGACCGGAGGGGGCCGACGGCCGTCTTCCGCTCGGCCGGGAAGATGGACCACGTGAAGACGGGCGGGACGCTCCTGAACATGAAGTTCTCCCCCTCGGTCCTCGAGGGGGAGGAGGGGGTCTCCCGCCTCGCCCAGCTCGTCAGGACCTACTTCCGCTCCGACGGGCACCACGTCCAGTTCAACGTCGTCTCGCGCGAGACGCTCGAGGCCGCGAAGGCGGACCCCGAGTCGCACCGCGACCTCATCGTCCGCGTCGCCGGCTACAGCGACTACTTCTGCGACCTCTCGGACGCGCTCAAGGACGAGATCATCGCGAGGACGGAGCAGACGGAGGCGTGACGCAGGGCGGCCCGCGACCCCGCGGGAGACGCGTCCGACGGGTCGGGGAGTAGAGTCGGTCCGTGGGGAAGGGAGCGGCTTCGGAGCACGGTGGGGCGGCGCTCTCCGGCGGCGGCCCCTCCGTCCTCGTCACCGGGGCGACGGGCTTCGTCGGCGGCCGCCTCGTCGCGGCCCTCGTCGAACGAGGCTGCCGCGTCCGGGCCCTGACCCGGAGAAGTTCCGGCCTCGAGGCGCTCGAGCGCCACGGCGTCGAGGTCGTCCGCGGCGACCTCGCGGACCCGGTCTCGCTCGTCCGCGCCGCGGAGGGCGTCTCGCTCGTATTCCACGCCGCCGGCCGCGTCTCCGACTGGGGCCCGCGCGAGGCGTTCCTCGCGGCGAACGTCGAGGGGACCCGCCACCTCGTCGCCGCCTGCCGCGAGGCCGGCGTCGCGCGCCTCGTCCACCTCGGCTCGCTCACCGTCCTCGGCCTCCCGCGCGACGGACGCGTCGTCTCGGAGGAGACGCCCCCCGAGCCTCCGGCACGCGGCGACTTCTACACGGAGAGCAAGCTCGCAGGGGAGAGGATCGTCCGCGAGGCGCACGGCCGCGGCGGCCTCGCGACGACCGTCGTGAGGCCCGGGGCGATCTGGGGACCGGGCGACCCGAACGTCGTCCCCCGGATCGTCCGGCTCCTCTCGCGCGGGGCGATGCCGTACGTCGGCGGGGGGCGCAACCTCGTCGGCCTGCTGCACGTCGAGAACCTCGTCCACGGCCTCCTCCTCGCGGCCGACGCGCCGGCCGCGGCGGGCCAGCTCTACCACCTGACGGACGGCGAGGAGATCACGGCGCGCGAGGCGATCGACGGCATCGCCGACGCCCTCGGCGTCGCCCGGCCGCGCGTCTCCCTCCCCTTCCCCCTCGTCCTCGCCCTCGCCGCCCTCGTCGAGGGGACCTCCCGCACCCTTCGCCTCCGCCGCCCGCCGCCGCTCACGCGCTACGGCGCCCGCTTCGTGGCATGCCATGCCCGCTACGACCTCGCGAAAGCGCGTCGCGAGCTCGGGTACGAGCCCGCCGTCTCCTTCCGCGAGGGGGCCGCGGAGCTCTTCCGCTGACGGCGCCCCGTCCCGCGGTACCATCCCCGGCGGGCGACGGATGACCCGAAAGATCCGGATCGAGAGCCTCGGGATACGGCTCCCCGAGAAGGTGGTGACGACCGAGGAGCTGATGGCCTCCTGCCGGCGAAGGCCCCGCCTCGACCTCGAGCGGATCACCGGGATCGCGACCCGGCGGGTCGCGGTGGACGAGTACGCAGCCGACCTCGCCGTCGGCGCCGCGCGTCGCGCCCTCGCGATGTCGCGCTACCAGCCGGAGGAGCTCGACGCGATCGTCTGCACGAGCATCTCGAAGCACAACCGGCCCGACGAGTTCACGTTCGAGCCGGCGACGGCCGTCCTCGTCCGCCGCGCCGTCGGCGCGAAGAAGGCGCTCGTCTTCGACGTCGTGAACGCCTGCGCCGGCCTCCTGAACGGCATCTGGGTCCTCCAGGGGCTCATCCGTTCGGGCGCGATCCGGCGCGGGATGGTCGTGAGCGGCGAGCAGAACATGCCTCTCGCCCGGACGGCGACGCGCGAGGTGCGCCACAGCCTCGACGGCCAGCTCGCGGCGCTCACGCTCGGCGACTGCGGCGCGGCCGTGATCGTCGACGCCTCCCCCGACGAGACGGTCGGCTTCCATTGGCTCGACCTCGTGACCGGGGCGCGCCACGACCACTACTGCTTCTCGAAGCCCTCGACGCGCGGGAGCGGCGGCGTCCTCGTGACGAAGGCGCGCGGGCTCCAGATCGAGGGGAACCGGAACTTCCCCGCCTACCTCAAGCAGGCGCTCGACGGGACGGGCTGGGACTGGAGCGACGTCCACCACGTCATCCCCCACCAGGTCTCGACGCGCGCGATCCGGCAGGGGGTCCGGGCCGTCTCGCGCTACATGGGGTGCGACCTCCCCGACGTCTTCCTCTCGCACGCGGACGTCTACGGCAACACGACGACGGCGAGCCACTTCCTCGCCCTCCACGACTTCATCCTGCGCGGGACGATCCGCTCCGGGGCGAACGTCCTCCTCGTGAGCGGCGCCTCGGGCATCGTCATCTCCCACGCGACCTTCACGTTCGACGACCTGCCCGACCGCTACCGCGCCCACGTGAACGGAGGCCCGGCGTGAGGCGCGCGCGCATCGAGAGCGTCGGGGTCAGCCCGCCCCGTCGCAGCCTCCTCCGCCGGGGCGCGCTGAAGCACACGGTCGAGGCCGGGAGGAGGTGCCTGGCGGCGTCGAAGTACCGCCCGGCCGACGTCCGCGTCCTCGTCAACGCCGGAGTCCACCGCGACGGGCACGTCTGCGAGCCGGCGATCGCCTGCTACGTCCAGCACGCCCTCGGGATCAACGTCGACTTCCACGGCCGGCGGACCCTCTCCTTCGACCTCCTGAACGGCGGAGTCGGGATGCTGAACGCCGCGCACGTCGTCGTCGCGCAGATGCTCGCCGGGGAGGTCGCCGTCGGGATGGTCGTCGCAGGCGAGGCGAACTCCGATCGGCGCCCCGACGCGGAGTCGACGTTCCCCGCGAGCGGCGCCGCGCTGCTCCTCGACCTCTCGCCGCAGGCCGGCGCCGGCTTCGGCGTGTTCGCCTTCGACACGCGCGAGGAGAGGGCCGACCTCTACACCGCCGTCGTCAGCCTGAAGGAGCCGCGCGGGAGGCTCCTCGTCCGCCGCCGGGCCGAGCTCGACGAGGCCTGGCTCGAGGGGGCCGGCGCCGCCGCCGCCGAGGCGCTCGAACGCGACGGGCTGAGGCCCGCCGACCTCGACCTCGTCGTCCCGGCGCAGGTCTCGCCCGCGTTCCTCTCGCGCCTCCCGGCCGCGCTCGGCGTCGCGAAGGAGAAGGTCGCGGACTACACCGCGACGCTCCCCGACACGCTCACGACCTCGTTCGTCCTCGCCCTCGACCGCGCGCGGACAGAAGGGGCTCTCCCCCCCGGGAAGAAGGCCCTCCTCCTCGCGTTCGGCTCCGGCGTCACGGTGGGCGCTGCGACGTATCGCTCCTGAAGCCCGACGTGCCTCCGGCGCCTGCCGTGGTCGCGATCGTCTCCGCCCGGCCGATTCGCCGTATCCTCGCCCCCCCATGAGCGCCGAGACGCCCGAGGCCGCGGTCCGCGCCGAGCTCGCCCCGCAGGAGGCGGTTCTCCGCTTCCTCGAGTGCACGGGCCGACCGGCGGAGGCACGGCTCTACGTCGACCTCTTCCGCGCCCGCCCGCGCGAGCAGTTCGCGGCGATCGCGGTCGACGCCCACGTCATGGCCGACGCGGCGAGCGGCGTCGCGCAGGACCTCCGCTTCCTCGCGGCCCTCGACCTCTTCCCCACCGTCGTCCTCGGCCTCTTCCAGCCGGCCGACGCCGCCGCGCACGCGGCGAGCCTCAGCCGGAGGCTCGAGGCGGAGGGGGTCCGCCACGACGTGCTCCCCGCCGGCTCGGTGGGCGTCGCCGAGCGCCTCGTCGCCTGCGCCCGTGGAAGGGCCGTTCCCCTCCTCGTCTTCCCGCCCGCCGAGGGCGAGGACGCCGACGGGCGGCTCGACCGCTTCGACACGTTCCTCCGCGAGCTCGGGACGCGCAAGCTCCTCTTCCTCCACCGCCCCGGCGGCCTGCGGCAGGGAGGATCTCTCGTCCCGATCGTGAACCTCACGACGGAGGCGGAGAAGCTCCTCGGGTCCGGCGAGCTCTCCCGCAAGGAGACGCTCATCCTGGAGCACGCCCGGCGCCTTTGCGAGGAGTCGGCGCCGCCCTCCTTCACCGTCGCCGTGACCTCGCCGCTGAACCTCCTTCGCGAGCTCTTTACCGTGAAGGGAGCCGGCACGCTCCTGCGCCGCGGCGCGCGGATCACGCGGCACGACGGCTGGAAGGACGTCGACCTCGCGCGCCTTCGCGGGCTCCTCGCCTCGAGCTTTCGGCGCCCGCCCGCCGAGGCCTTCTTCGCGAGGACCCCGAGCGTCGTCTACCTCGAGGAGGCCTACCGCGGCTGCGCCGTCCTCGCCGCGACGCCGCTCGGCGCTTACCTGACGAAGTTCGCGGTCTCCGCCGAGGCGCAGGGCGAAGGGATCGCGCGCGACCTCTGGGACGCCCTCGCCGCCGAGAGCCCCTCCGTCTTCTGGCGCGCGCGCCCCGCGAACCCGATCGGCGACTGGTACGCGAAGCTCTGCGACGGGCTCGAGCGCCTCGACGACTGGACGGTCTACTGGAAGGGCGTCCCTCCCGCGTCGATCGCGTCGGTGATCGACTTCACCCTGGCGCAGCCGGTGGACATCCCGCGCGAGGGCTGACCCGCGTGGGCGGACGGAACGGGCCGTCCACGACGACGACGGCGGTCGAACCCGGCCGCGCGCGTCGTCCCGAAGGCGCGCTCTCACCTCCGGAGGACGCCGCACCGCGGCACCCCTCTTGCTGGCAAATCCGGTCAGGGCTGCACGACACCGATTCCGAAGTGCATGGAGGCTTCATGAAGGTCCCTGGCGCGTTTCTCGTCCTCCTGGCGCCGTTCTGCCTGTCCGGCTGCGGAGACGGCGACCTGACGGGTCCCGAGGTCTCCCAGAGGGTTGCCGCTTCCTGGCAGCTGTCCGTCAACACCTCCTGCGGCGGCCAGTGGTGGACCCGGGTCCGCGTCACCCAGCAGGGCGACGAGTTCCGGGGCACGGGAGAGACGATGCCGGTCTCCTTCGAGGGGACCATCTCCGGGAAGCTCGTCACGATCCGCTTCACCTTCGGGGGGACGTGTCCGGGCACCGTCTCCGGCTCCGGCGCGATCAACCTCGACGGGATCACGGGGACGTTCGAGAACTCCACGGTTGGCGGCCCCGGCTGCTGCGCCGCCCCCTCGGCCGGCGCCTTCGTGTTTCACTCGCCCGAATAGCGCCGCGCGCCCGCCCGTGGACGCCGGAACGACGAAGGCCGCTTGCGCGGCCTCTTCGTCTGTCGGGACGTCCGACGGGGTCAGGAAGGTGGAGCCGAAACCCAGACTTGAACTGGGGACCTACTGATTACGAATCAGTTGCTCTACCGACTGAGCTATTTCGGCCCGAACCAAAGTAGCTTAACAAGAACAAGATACATATTGACGGATTTCGACTCGCAGCTCGAAAATGGGCTCTGCCGGGCTAATGGCGGGCTAATGGAAAGGGGAGTCGAGGACGGCATGCACCTGACGAAGAGGACCATCGAGGCGCTGACGGCAGGGGAACAGCTGGTCTGGTACCCGGATGCTGGCAAGAAGGCCGTGCCCGGCCTTCACCTCCTCGTCACACCCGCCGGAAGTAAGACCTTCGTCTGCCGGTACCGCCTCCACACGTCCCGTCGTCGGAGAACGATTTCGCTCGGCACGTTTCCCGGCGTCACGCTGGTACAGGCCCGCGAGAAGGCGAAGAAGATCAACGCGCAGGCCCTCTACGACGAGGACCCTCTCGCTATCCGTGAAGCTCAGCGCGCACTACCGACCTTCAGCGAGTGGGTGGATACCTACCTCGCGGAAGCCGAAAAGCGAAAGAAGCCCATCTCTATCCGCGAGGATCGGCGCTACACGGCGCTCGCGGTCGAGCGATGGGGCACAAGGTCCGTAGACGCCATCAGCTCGGACGATGTGCGGTCCCTTCACCGAAGCCTCGGCAGGAACACGCCCGTTCAGGCCGACCGGTTCCTCGCTTCCATCCGGAAACTGTTCGCCGACGCTCTCGACGCTGGCAAGGTTCCTGTCAACCCGGCATCCGGTGTCAAGAACCTCGTTCGAAAGTACCGGCCTCGCCAGCGGATACTTTCAGATGATGAGACCTCGGCTCTAGCTGGTGCGCTGGCGAAAGAGGACGCCATCACGAGAGCCGGCTTTCTCCTGATGCTCGGGGCAGGGCTCCGGTCATCCGAGGCGCGGAAGATTCGCTGGGCGGACGTCGATGTCGAGACTCACGTCCTGATGCTCCCCGAGACGAAGAGCGGCACCGTGCAGGCAGTACCGCTCTCTCCGGAAATGGTCGAGCTACTGAGGCACGCGAGGACCCAACGGGACGCCGAGGAGAAGCGTGAACGGGACCGCCGAAGCAAACGAGGGCTTCCTCAACGGCTTCCGTCGCCCTACCTGTTCCCCGGTCGTGACCCCATGAAACCCCGTGTTGACTGGAAGCGAGTTTGGGTTCGTGTCATGGAGGCCGCGAAACTGGACAAGGCTGGAATCACTCGCCACGACCTTCGGCGGACAGCGGGCTACGTCGCTACGAAGACTGCCGGAATCGCTGTGGCGAAGGCCCTGCTGCGCCACTCCAGCATCGCCCTTACGGCAAGCACATATGCGCCTCTCATGGCCGAGGACGCGCGTCCAGCCGTCGAGGCGCTGGGAAGGCTGATCTCCTTCGCTGAAGCGAGGCAGAGGACTGCCTGAGTCCCGGAGTCCGACGTCACCGGAGGATGCCGGGGGACCCGAACGACTTCGAAGCCCGAGAATCACTGCGCCGGAGTCTTGAGAGACGGGTCAGGACCCGTAGACTGATGCCGGCATGAATTCGTTCGTGGACGGACCCTGCCTCGAATGTGGCGTCAAGCGCTGCACCACCATCGGGTTGTCCCGTTGAGTCTCAGGCCGCTCGAAATCGACAGGGAGGACGCATGCCATTTAGCGCCCGAACGAAAGACAAGCTCTACGATCTAAAGCGCTTTGAGTGCTGCGAAATCTGCGGGCGCAACTGTCCCGCCCTCGAAAACAAGGGTCTTCAGGCGGCGCACATCGTCTCTGACTCGTCTGGGGGTCCCGACTGCGTCGCGAACGCCCTGACTCTTTGTCACTCCTGCGCCGAAGTGTTCGACCGGTTCTTGAAGGCGAAGATCGCGAAGGCGTTCGAGGAGTGCAACAAGAAACAGGGGACGGATTTCAAGGCGCCCAGCGACTGGATTACCGGCGAAGGGCGTCGCTCCAAGGGGGATGCCGTCTAGGGGTCAGACAACAAAGGTGCGCTCCGCGCTGAGCGCTGCGCCGGGGAGCTACTGGGCGACGCGGATGATCTTGAGGCCGAGTTCGGGGGCGAGCTTCTCGAACGTCGCCAGCGAGATCCCCACCTGCCCGCTCATGAAACGCGACAGCGCAGAGGCTTCCACGGCGGTACGGCGGGATAGCTCCCTAATGGACAGCCCGGAGGCCCGTATCGCCTCCCGCACGACCTCAGAGGCCACGGCCGGGGGAGACGCGCGGGGCGTCATGCAGCCGCCTGAGCGGTTCGCCATGACCACGGTCGGCCCTTCTTCGTGACGAGGCCCCGCCCGTTCATCTCGTCTGCGACCTGCGCCCACGTCCGACCCTTCGCCCTGAGTTCCCGAATCGTCCGGAGGAGTCCTTCCTCGGCAGGGTTCCCGATGAGGTGAACCCCGTCCTCGGCCAGCTGGAAGCCGTAGGGGACTTCCCCGACCCGACGTCCTTGCGCCGCCATGTGGGCGAGGGCGCCCTTCGTCCTCTCGCTGATGAGGTCCCTCTCGAACTCCGCGAGCACGGCCAGCATCCTAAAGACCATCTTCCCAGCCGCCGAGGTGGTATCGATCTTCTCGGACAGCGAGACAAGGTCGGCCCCGGCCTTCTCCAGCCGTTCTGCGATGGTGATGGCGTCCTTCGTGGACCGGGCGAGGCGGGAGAGGCTGTAAACGACAAGCGCCCCCTTGTTGCGGCAGACCTCGGTGAGGGCAGACTGGAGACCGGGTCGGTTTCCCGCCCTCTTGCCGCTGATCCCGGCGTCGCAATGGACCCCGGCGACGATGTAGCCGTTCGCCTCGGCCCACTTCCTCGCTCTCGCCTCCTGAGCTTCTAGGGATACCCCCTCAGCCACCTGCCCTGCGGTGCTGACCCGGAGGTAAATGGAGGCGCTTCCCACGCCCGAATACTATTGCAGCTGTTGCTTTTTGTCAACGCCTGCACCCACCGATACCACCCACCGTGCGGTGAATGGTACGGACCTCCCCGAGTCGCTACCGCCAGTGGCCATGGACCTCAGGTCCAATGGCAGCACCTTCTGTTCGGGGCCACACACAGCGCCGCCTTTGAAACGGGAATGCTCGAACACAAGCCCCCCCGGGGGGGGGTACCGGCGGCTGCCCGCATGCGTGTAGCCACCTCTACTCGAAATTTCTTGAAACTGCGCCTTAACGCTTCCTAATAGGAAGATGCGAAGAGACGTTAGACCCGGTTTTTCGGGCGACCTCTTCGAATCCAGACGCCTTCCTTGTGGTAGGCGCCTCCCGCGGTCTGATCATTCAACGTCCGCGCGCCCTCGGTAGATGCATCGCTTCTGGCACCTCCGCTCCATGACGGGATGACACGTGTGACAGCCTTTCCTACTGTTCCGCTGACTTCTGGCAAGCATGTGGGCAGGCGTAGGGCGAATGGGGGAACAGAAGGAACTGCTGTCATCCTGTCATGGTGTCATCGGGTCGCGGGCCACCGGGTCGGCGGGTCGCCACGGATTGACCGCGAGCGGACGAGGCCGAGGGGGAGGAGCCAGTGAAAGGAAAAGACCGTCGCCCCCCCCCCGTCGCCCGCCGAGCTAGTTCGTCTGAGACTCCATCCGCGAGATCTCGTCAAGAAGGAAGGAAGCTCCCGAGACGAGGATGCCCGGTACACCGACGCCCTCGTCGGAAACATCGGCTTTCTCGGGCACGCACAGCCCTGACGCTCCGGTCTCCGTGCGCAGCAGGCCTATCCCGACGTAACTGCGAGCGGAACTGCTCCTGACGCTCTTGATGCCCCTGTTCTTCAGATTCAGCGTGAGAGTGCCACTCGTGGGGCGCCCCCGGTTTTCTTGGACACTGAAGAGGAGAAGATAGGGTGATCCA
>CAZLQX010000002.1:0-271580 GCA_964561935.1 uncultured Holophagales bacterium | reverse complement strand
GTCTACCAGGTCCTCGCCTACGCCCACCGCTACGCCACCGACACCGCCGTCCTCATCTACCCCCACCACGCCGCCGTCGGGCGGCCCGGCCTCCAGCGCGACTTCGTCATCCAGGCCGGCGGCTCCTCGCGGGTCGTCGTGAGGGTCGCGACGGTCGATCTGGCGCGGCTCGAGAGGGTGCCGGGGGAGGTGGGGGAGGCGCTCGGGGCGAGCTGGGGAGACGGGGCGTCGTGCCCCCCCTTGTATGATTCGGGCGGAAGGAGGATGCGGGACGATGACCGTTGAAGAGTTGATCGCACAGATTCGAAATCTGCCGGCGCCGGACCTGTATCGCCTTCTCGACGTGATCGAAGGGCAGGTCGAGGCCGTATCGCCGCCCCAGGCCTCGGACTGGACGCCTCTTTTCGGGACTCTGGAAGCGGGCCAGGCGGCGGAAATTCTCAAAGCCGTGGGCGATGACTGCCGACGGGTCGATCAGAGTGGCTGGTAGATACCTCGTCGACACGAACATCGTCGTCGCCTGGTTCGCGGGCGAGCGCCCCCTCCTGGATCGATTCGAGGCTGCCGCCGAGGTCAACGCCTCGGTCGTGACGCTTGGCGAGCTCGTTTACGGGGCGATGAAGTCGAGCCGCCCGCGAGAGAACCTCCAGAGGCTCGAGCAGCTTCGGAACACGGTGGCTTTGCTGAGGTGCGATGCGGAGACGGCTCGCCGGTACGGTGAGCTCAAGGACGAGCTTCGCCGAAAGGGAAGGCCGATTCCGGAGAACGACATCTGGATCGCGGCGACCGCCCTTCAACACGGGCTGACCCTGGTGACGCGGGACTCGGACTTCGAGCACGTCGAAGGGATCGATCGGGAGGTCTGGTAGCGCGAAGCGGTGAGCGACCGGCGCTCGATCGAATCGGAGGCCGCAAGCTGGAGGTGGAGGCCGTTGTCGTGATTGCCCTTCTCGAGAAGGCTCTTGCCGAGATCTCGAAGCTGCCCCTTTCCCAGCAGGAGGAGGTGGCGACGTGGCTCCTGGCGGAGCTGACAGACGAGGGGCTCTGGGCGTCGTCGTTCGCGAGGTCGCAGCCGACGCTCGACGCCCTCGCCGACGAGGCGCTCGCCGAGCATTCGGCCGGACTCACCGAGCCGCTCGACCCCGAGCGGCTTTGAAGTCGCGGGCGACGAGATCGTCTGGTTCTGGATCGGGTCCCACGACGACTGCGAGACATTGATCTCGCGGCGATTGGAACGGTTTCGCGCTCCATCGCCGGCATTCGAAGGGAGTGGAGCTGCCGGCTCCGCGGCTGGCTTGTGGTGGGCCGGCTCGGACGTCATTCGTCCCGGTGTCGGATGCAGATTCCTCGACGTTTGCGGTCGGGGCGTCGTGTTCCAGGCCGGCCCGCGGGGCGGATTCCACGTTCCTGGCGGAGTGTCCCGACCCGGAGGAGGAGTTCATGGACAGTCTGATGTTCCTCGTCGTCATCGGCACGTCGCTGTGGGTCCTCGTGGACGCGAAGACGATCGGAGTCCGGAAGGGGCAGATCAAGGGGGCGGGAGACATGGGCCCGTGGGGGTGGTTCTTCGTCTGCCTCCTGCTCTGGATCGTCGGGTTCCCCTTCTACCTGGCGAAGCGAGGCGAGTACAAGAAGGTGAACGCCGCTCCGCCGCCGCTCCCGGTGAGCGCGCCGCCGGCCCGAGGCCAGGACGACTCGATCGCCCAGCTCGAGCGCCTCGCGCAGCTTCGAGACAGGGGAGTCCTCACGGAGGCGGAGTTCCAGGCGAAGAAGTCGCAGCTCCTCGCCGTCGCCCTCGTCACCGTCCTCGGCCTCGGCGTCCTGACGGCCTGTACGAAGGACCCGAAGCAGCTGCGGATCACCGAGGCGAACAAGGAGACCTTCCTCGAGGAGCTGAAGCCGATGAAGGGGCTGACGTTCGAGGAGTCCGGCCTCCTCTTCCAGCACGCGCTCAGGAAGGGAATGGGCGAGGCGTTCGGCCAGAGGGAGCCCTCCCCGGTCGGGAAGACGGTGGGCGACCTGATCGCCGCCGAACGGGCGCGCCAGGAGAAGGAGAAGAAGGAGACCGACGAACAGGAGCGTCTCGCGAGGGAGGCGAAGGCCAGGGAGGAAGCCCTCGAGGCCGAGCTTCGGAAGGCGCTTGCGTTCACGGTCTTTGCGAAGGACTTTCTGGACGCCGACGCGATGGCGGGCCGGTACAGCGGCGTCATCATCATCCGCTGCGCCTACGAGAACCTCTCGGGGAAAGACGTCCGGGCCTTCACGGGAACGCTTCGATTCACCGACCTCTTCGGGAAGGAGGTCTTCTCCTCGGGTCTCACGATCTCCGACCCCGTCTCGGCAGGCGAGAAGGCGAAGTGGACGGGAACCATAGAGTTCAACCAGTTCAGCGACGAGCACCGCCGCTTCCGGGATGCGGAGCTCGCGAACCTCAAGGTGGTCTGGATGCCGAAGCAGGTCCTCTTCGCGGACGGGAGCAAGCTCGGGGGCGAGGAGTGAGGGGGCGAGGGGGCCTCTCGGCTGCACAGACGTTAACCGTGGGTTAACATTCGTGCGACATGGCCAGCGAGCCTGGAGAAGCGCGAGATCAGCCGGATTGGGATGGGCTCTTCGCTGTCGCGCAGGCCCAGAGCGGCTATTTCACGACGGCTCAGGCGAAGCAGTCAGGCTATTCGCGTCCGCTCCTCCACAAGTACGTTGCGGCGGGGAGGATGACGCGCGTGCGACGGGGCGTGTACCGGCTCGTCCACTTCCCGGTCAGCGAACACGAAGACCTCGTCGTTCTCTGGCTCTGGGCCGGCCAGCTCGGGGTCTTCTCCCATGAGACGGCCCTCGCGCTCCACGACCTCTCCGACGCTCTTCCCGGAAAGGTCCACATGACGGTGCCCTCGGGCTGGCGGCGTCGGCGGCTCAGGGTGCCGGCCGGCGTCGTGCTTTACTTCGCCGACCTGGGCGACGGTGACCTGGCCAGCTACTCGGCGGTTCGCGTCACGGCACCTTTCCGCACCCTTCGGGACTGCATCGAGGCTGAAGTCGCCCACGACCACGTGCGGCAAGGAATCCTCCAGGCGCGCCGACGCGGGCTCGTCTCGGCGAAGGATGAAGCTCGACTCCTTGCCGAGCTGGGCAGCCGGGGTCGGACGGCGGCCGCGCGATGACTGCTCGCCAGTACTCGACGCCCCTGGCCTTCAAGCAGGCCCTCGAGCAACGGCTCCGGGCCTCGACGACCACAGGCATCGCCTTCGCTCGTCGCCGGCAGCTGCTCGTCTTCGATCGCTTCCTCGCCCGGCTGGCTCAGGTCGCCGGCGAGTCCGTGGTGCTCAAGGGAGGGCTCGTCCTCGAGCTGCGTCTCGCGCGGGCGCGAACCACCAAGGACGTCGACCTCCGCATGATGGGCTCGCCCGGCAACGTGTTGGAGCTGCTCCAGGAGGCAGGTCGCCTCGACCTCGGTGACTGCATGCTGTTCGAAGTTCAGCCGGACGCCGATCACCCCGAGATCCAGAACGAGGGGATGCGCTACGACGGCTTCCGCTTTCGAGCGGAGTGCCGCCTCGCGGGCATGATCTACGGCCGGCCGTTCGGCGTCGACGTCGCCTTCGGCGACCCGCTCGTGGGCGAGCCGGACGTCGTCGTGACCGACGACGTCCTCGCTTTCGCGGGCATCGCCCCTCCGTCGCTCCGGCTCTATCCCGTCGTCTCGCACATCGCGGAGAAGCTTCATGCGTTCACGATGCCCCGACCGAGGCCGAACTCACGGGTCCGGGATCTTCCGGACCTGGCTCTCCTGGCGACGACCGGTCCGATCGATGGGGCCGCTCTCCGTCGGGCCATCGAGCTGACCTTCGAGTTCCGTGGGACACACGCTGTTCCGAAGGAGTGTCCGCCGCCTCCCGAATTCTGGGCCGCTCCTTATGAAGTCTTGGCCGAGGGCGACGACCTGACCTGGAAGACCCTCGGGGCAGTGACGCGAGCCGTGACGGAGTTCCTCAACCCGGTTCTCGACTCCAACGGGTGCAGAACCTGGGAGCCGTCGGCCTGGCGCTGGACGAGGCGTGCCGAAGCGATGAACCTGTGACGGGCCGAGGTGCTATTTGAAGGTGAAGTCCGCTGAAGTACGCGACGAGCTGGTACGGGCCCTGCGCCTCGACCTGATCGGGCCGGAACCGGGAAGCGAGCACGAGCGCGAGGAGCTGCCCCACGAGCCGTCCCGCTGGTACGTGGGCGGGTTCCTGGTGCCGTTCGAGGCGCCGGAGGAGCAGAAGGTCGACCCGACGGGGCAGGAGGAGCTGTTCGCGGCGGGGGAGGAGAACGGCGCGGACGACGCCGACGTGCCGGAGCGGGCGTCGGCGAGGAAGGTTTTTCTGCCGTCGTCCGTCGGTCTGAGCCTCCTCGTCGCGAAAGGGGCGGACGCGCTCGAGGCCGAGGTGACGTGGGGCGACTACCGGCTGCCGAAGGCGGAGGAAGGCGAGCCGCGGGGCAGGGAGACGACGTGGACGCGGGAGCCGAAGCGGGCCGTCGTGGCGCTCGCTCTGCCCGGGGGGGACGCGAGGGCGGCGACGACGGCGGTGCCGGACTCGGGCGGCCTGAACCTGGTCGTCACGGCGCGGGGTGCGGGCGGCGTCGAGGCGCTCGGCCTTCCCGCCGGGACGCGGAGCGTCTCGGTCTTCCTCGTGAACGACCGCAAGCCCGCTCCCGAGGAGCGGAAGGATGAGGCCGTGGCCTTCCAGGTGCGGCTCGTCCTGCGGTCGAAGGAGCCGCTCGTGGCGCGGCCGAACGCGACGGGACTCGACTCGACCGACTGGGACGACCGCGTGGCCGACGTCCAGTATCGCGACGTCTTCGAGTACGCGGTGGGGCACGGGGTCTCGGCGCGGGCGGAGGTCGCGGAGGACGGGAGCTGCCGCGAGGTGGCGACCGAGTGGGTGCCTACGGCGGCCGTGGAGAAGGTGGAGCCGACGCGTCTCGAAGGCGTGGAGCTGGGGATGGAGGCGCTCGCGGCGACGGAGGACTCCGGGTCGCTCGCGGCCTCGCTCGCGGCGTTCCCGGCGCGGTACGGCGAGTGGATTGCCGGGCAGCGGGAGACGACGCTCGACGGGAATCGGGCCGAGGCGGCGGGGATCCTCCTCGACGAGGCGAAGCACGCCTGCGCGCGGATCGAGCGGGGGATCGCCCTCCTCAAGGAGCCCGACGTCTTCAAGGCGTTCCGCGTCGCGAACCGGGCCATGGCGCAGGCCGCCCGGCGGCGAAGCGCGCGGGCGGCGAACGTCGCGCCCGAGGCGGTGGAGCCGCCGAGGTGGCGCCCGTTCCAGCTCGCGTTCCTCCTGATGAACCTCGAGGGGATCGCACGGCCCGGCTCGAGCGACCGGGGCGCGGTCGACCTCCTCTTCTTCCCGACGGGCGGCGGGAAGACGGAGGCCTACCTCGGCCTCGCGGCCTTCACGATGGTCCTCCGGCGGCTCCGCAACCCGGGGCTCTCCTCGGCCGGAGTGGCGGTGCTGATGCGCTACACGCTGCGGCTCCTGACGCTCGACCAGCTCGGGCGCGTGGCGGCGCTCGTCTGCGCGCTGGAGCTGGAGCGGGAGGCCGACGCGGCCCTCGGGACGTGGCCGTTCGAGGTGGGGCTCTGGGTGGGTCGCGCCGCGACCCCGAACCGGATGGGGGTGAAGGGCGACGACGACGAGACGACGGCGCGGTCGAAGACGCTGAAGTACAAGAACGACAGCAAGCGCTGGCCGCCGCCGATCCCGCTCGAGAGCTGCCCGTGGTGCGGGACGCCGTTCACGAAGGACTCCTTCTCGCTCCAGCCGAGCTCGGACCGGCCGACCGACCTGCGGGTCGTCTGCGTGAGCCGCAGGTGCGAGTTCCGGGGCGACCGGCCGCTGCCGATCCTGACGGTGGACGAGCCGATCTACGCGCGGCGTCCGGCGTTCCTCATCGCCACGGTGGACAAGTTCGCGAGCCTGCCGTGGGTCGGCGACGTGGGGCGCCTCTTCGGAAAGGGGGAGAAGGAGCCTCTGCTGCCGCCCGAGCTGATCATCCAGGACGAGCTGCACCTCATCTCGGGCCCGCTCGGGACGATGGCGGGGCTCTACGAGATCGCCGTGGACCGGCTCGCCTCGCGCGAGGAAGCGGGGAGGCGGGTCGGCCCGAAGGTCGTCGCCTCGACGGCGACGATCCGTAGGGCCGAGGCACAGGTGCGGGCGCTCTTCGGGCGGAGCGCCGTCTACGTCTTCCCGCCGCCGGGCCCGGACCGGCGCGACTCCTTTTTCGCGCGCACGGTCTCGCAATCCGAGAAGGAGCCGAGGACGTATGTCGGCCTCTCGGCGCAGGGGCGGAGCCTGAAGGTGCTGCTCCTCCGGACGTACCTCGCGCTCCTCGGCGCTTCGCAGAGGGTGTTCGAGGAGACGGGTGGAGCGGCCCTCGGCGAGAAGAACCCCGCCGACCCGTACCTGACGCTCCTCGGCTACTTCTCGAGCCTTCGCGAGCTGGGCGGTACGCGGCGGATCGTGGAGGACGAGGTCGCCGCGCAGGCGGCGCGCCGGTCGGAGAGACGGCGTTCGGGCGCAGGCCGAGGGGAGTTCCTCGACCGGGCCATCCAGCAGGAGGTCGTGGAGCTGACGTCGCGCGAGTCGACGGCGAAGGTGGCGCGGGCGAAGGATCGGCTGGCGCTGCCGTTCACCGACAAGGAGCACGTGGACGTCGCGCTCGCGACGAACATGATCTCCGTCGGCCTCGACATCACGCGACTCGGGCTGATGGTCGTCCTCGGGCAGCCGAAGACGACGTCGGAGTACATCCAGGCGACGAGCCGCGTCGGGAGAGACGACGCGCGGCCCGGGCTCGTCGTGACGCTCCAGAACGTCCACCGCCCGCGCGACCGGTCGCACTACGAGCGGTTCGGGGCGTACCACGCGTCGTTCTACCGGGCCGTGGAGGCGACGAGCGTGACGCCGTTCTCGGCGCGAGCCCTCGAGAGGGCCGCGGCCGCCGTGGCGGTGGCGCTCGCGCGGCACGGGGTCGCCTCGCTCACCCCCGCGGACGGAGCGGGGAGGATCGAGGCGGTGCGGAAGGACCTCGCCTTCGTCGCCGAGGAAATGGCCGAGCGCGCCTCGCGGCACGACACCGAGAAGGGGGCCGAGGAGCTGGAGGCGCTGCGGAAGCGGGTCAAGAGCCTCGTCGACGACCTCCTCGACGGCTGGGCCGCCCTGGCGCACGAGAAGAAGCAGAACGGCGTGAAGCTCGCCTACCAAGCGAAGGAGCGCGGCGGCCCGCCGAACGCCTTCGCGCTCCTCCGCGACCCGCTCGACCCGGAGCTCGATTCGCTCCCCTCGCAGGCCCGCAAGTTCCGGGCGCAGCGCTCGATGAGGGACGTGGAGCCGAGCGTCGGGCTCGTCCTCCGGCGGCTCGACAACGCCGCGGTGCCGGACGCCGAGGAGGCCGAATCGTGAAGAAGAGGCACCACGGCGAGATCCGCCGCAGCCAGCTCGTGAGGACGTTCGGGCCGGGCGCGATGGTCGACCTCCCGAACCACTCCGTCGTCGTGAGCGGCCTCGACTCGTGGTTCCCGGCCTCCGCGATGCCGGCGATCGTCGAGGAGCGGCTCTCGCTGAAGGTGGCGAGCGTCCTCGGGCACGGGAAGCCCGTGCCGCTGAAGAGCCCTCCGATCGTCTCCGACGACGAGCGGATACCGGCCACGGGAGTTCCGGCGTTCCAGTTCCCCGAGTGGTTCGTGGTGCAGGTGAGCGGCAAGCGGAGGCCGCTCGTCCACCTCGATTCGCTGGAGAAGGGGAAGTACGTCGTCGACGGGAAGAAGGTCCCGGCCGTCCCCGTCCGGTTCGTCGCGGCGTGCGTCCTCGGGCACCTCTCCGACGTCGATTGGCGAGGTTTCATCCACATGTACCGGGGCGAGTGCCTCCGGCCGATCTGGATGGAGGAGCGCGGCTCGTCGGGCGATCTCGCCGACGTGATCGTCGGATGCGAGTGCGGGGCGGAGCGGTCGATGGCGCAGGCGACGCGTCGCGGCGCAGAGAACCTCGGGACGTGTCCGGGAAAGCGCCCGTGGCTCGGGAGGTTCGGGGGCGAGAAGTGCGGGGGCGAGGGAGGGAAGCTCGAGCTGGCCCGGCTGCTCGTTCGATCGGCGAGCGACGCGTACTTCCCCCAGGTGCTGAGCGTCATCTCGCTTCCGGACCGCGGCTCGGTCGTGCGGGATGCCGTGGCGAAGGTCTGGGAGAACTTCCTTTCGCTCGTCGAGGAGCCGGGTGAGCTGGCAAAGGAACGAAAGCGGCCCGCCGTGAAGGCCGCGCTCGAACCCGTCACCGACGACGAGGTCTGGGCCGAGATCCTGAGGCGGAAGTCGGGCGCGCCCGCGAAGGCCGAGAAGATCAAGGAGGTCGAGCTGGCGACGCTCCTCTCCGTGAAGGAGAAGCTGGGCGACGAGTTCCACGGGGGGCACGACTTCCTCGCGCGGCGGCTGCCTCTCGAGGCGCCGACCGGGCCGATGAAGGCGATCGAGCGCGTCGTCCTCGTCGACCGGCTCCGCGAGGTGACCGCGCAGGTCGGCTTCACGCGGTTCGAGGCGCAGACGGCCGACATCGACGGGGAGCTGTCGCTCGACGTGAGATCGGCGCCCCTCGCGGCGGAGGTGAAATGGGTGCCGGCCGTCGAGAACCGGGGCGAGGGGGTCTTCCTCGCCCTCGACCCCGCGTGCGTTGCCGCGTGGCTCGAGCGGCCGGGCGTGAAGGAGCGAGGGAAGCAGCTCGCGCTCGGCTTCGAGCGGTGGAAGACGGCTCACAAGAAGCCCGCGATGCCGTTCCCGGGGCTGCCCTACGTCCTTCTCCACTCGCTCTCGCACCTCCTGCTCACGGCCGTCTCACTCGACTGCGGCTACGCGACGAGCTCGATCCGCGAGCGGATCTACGTGGGCGAGGGGGCCTTCGGCCTCCTTCTCTACACCTCGAGCCCCGACGCGGAAGGGACGCTCGGCGGCCTCGTGGAGGTGGGAAGGAACCTCGGCCGGCATCTCGGGCGCGCGCTGGAGCTGGCACGGCTCTGCTCGAACGACCCCGTCTGCGCGGGCCACCGGCCCGACAGCGGGCACGAGGAGCGGTTCCTCGCCGGAGCGGCCTGCCACGGCTGCCTCCTCGTCTCCGAGCCGAGCTGCGAGAACCGCAACGACTTTCTCGACCGGGCGCTCGTCGTGCCGACGGTGCTCGGCGGGGGAGCCGAATTCTTCGCGGAGGACGAGCCATGAGCGGGCCGTGGGAAGGGATCTCGCGGGCCGGGCTCGAGGCGCTCGCGGGCGCGCTCGCGGCAGGCCGGCTCTCGGCACCGTACTCCGCGAGCGGCGTCGCCCGGCATCTCCCGAACGTCGACCTCGAAGGCGCGCTCGCCGAGCTGAACCGCCTGCACGACGCGGGAGTGCCGCCCGGGCACCTCGCCGAGCTCCTCCTGGCCGTGGCCGCGGAGCGCAAGCTCCGGGAGAAGACGTCCGATCGCGTCGAGCTCGTCTGGACGGGGCCGGAGATGCCGGGGAGCCAGAGCCGCGAGACGGGCGTCGTCGCGCGGGAGCTCTTCGCGAAGGCGACCCGCAGCGTCCTCGTCTCGAGCTACACGGTCTTCCTCGGGAAGGAGGTCTTCGAGCCGCTCGCGAAGCGGATGGAGGAGCTTCCCGAGCTTCGCGTCCTCCTCTTCTTGAACGTGCCGGCGCCGGGCGGGAGCGACTTCGACCCCGACGCCGTTGCCCGCGACTACTTCCGCGAGTTCCTGAAGAAGAACTGGCCGTCGGGCCGCTCGCCCGAGCTCTACTACGACCCGCGCTCGCTCGCGGCGAAGGGCGACGAGCGGGCCGTCATCCACGCCAAGTGCGTCGTCGTCGACGGCCACACCGCGCTCGTCACCTCCGCGAACTTCACCGAGGCGGCCCATGCCCGGAACATCGAGGCCGGCGCCGTCGTCCACGACGCCGGATTCGCCGGCTCGCTCGAGAGGCAGTTCACGTCGCTCGTGGCGGCGGGGCTGCTGCGGCGGATCCACGTCTGAGCCGATCCGCCGGTGCAGGCAGGGCGGGTTCTTCGTCGCGCGTCAGCTGCAGCTCTTGTAGAGCCTGATGTTCCGGAACGAGTAGGCGGGGCCGCGCAGGTCGAGCGCCTCGCCGTCGGGGGTGAAGAAGAGGCCGGGCGTGTGCTCCGAGAGGCGGAAGTCCTGGCCGTCACCCTGGAAATGGAGCCACCCGTTCCTCACGGAGACGTTGTAGAGCTTCTCGCCGAACCCGAACCGCTTCCGGACGTAGCTGCCCACGTAGCCTGCCCACTCTTTCCGATCGGGTCCTCTCGGCTCGTTGGCGGGTGATCCGAGTGTCCACACCGTTCCGTCGTACGGCCTCACGACGGAGACCGGCTTCCCATCGGCGTCGCAGACGAAGCGGTAGAGGTAGCGCCTCGTTGCGTACTCGTACCGGGAGACCGGCGTGATGGGCATGAAGGCGTTGCCGGAGGCGTAGCCGAACGTGCCGTCCTTGACGAGGAACGTCATGTCGTCGTTCGTGCCGCAGTACCTTCCCGCGAGCTCGGCAGGCAGGCCGGCCGGGTCGGCCGTCCGCGAGGGGGTGTGCCGGCTGAGCCAGTCGGAGGGGCCCAGGTCCTTCTTTCCCGTGAGGAGCTCGACGACCCTCATGAGGACGTCCTCGGCGAGGTCATCGTTCACGTTGTCGTGGTCCTGTGCGTTGGTCAGCACGACGACTCCGTACCCCAGGTCAGGCAGCCACTTCATCTGGCATCGGAACCCGAACCCGCCGCCCCCGTGCGCGAGCCAGCGAACGTCCTGCCCTCCGAGGTGGTAGGAGCCGACCCAGAGGCCCATGCCGTACCCGGCGACCTGGTCCCTGACGGGGAAGGGAATCGTCCGCATCTGCCGGAGGACCTGCTCGGCGACCACCGGGCGTCCGTCGACCCTGCCGTCGTTCAACTGGAACCTGACGAACGCGGCCATGTCGCTGATGCTCGAGTACGCGCCTCCCGGGGCGAGCATGGGGTTCTCGAGCGGAACACGCTCGAAGTTCCTGTTGTTTCCAACCGCCCGGTTCTCGTCCTTCCGGATCCTGTCGATGTCCCAGGTCGTCCGCCGCATCCCGAGCGGGTCGAGGACCTTCTTCTGGACGTATTCCGTGAAGGGCCGGTGCGTGATCTTCTCCAGGATGTACGCGGACAGCTCGACGCCGAGGTTCGAGTACTCCGCCCGCTCGCCAGTCCGGAAGCGCAGCCAGGTGCGGGAGATGCTCTGGATGTGGTCTTCGTACGAAGGCGTGTACGGGTCGGCGTTGTTCCCGACGGGCGCGTCGTGGGTCAGGCCGGACGTCATGCTCAGGAGATGACGGATGGTGATGACCGACATCGGGTCTTCGGGGAACCGTGAGTTGAGGCGGAAGCCGGGAAGGTAGGTCCTGATCGGGACGTCGAGGTCGATCAGGCCTTCCTGGACGGCCGCCATGAGGCCCGTCACGGTGAGCGTCTTCGACACGGACAAGAGGCCGTACAGGGTGTTCGTGTCGGCCTTCTCTCGCCGCGTGGCATCGCGAGTGCCGAACGCCTTCGCCCACAGCACCTCGTCCCGGCTGACGAGCGCGACGGCCAGGCCGGGCAGGTGGATCTCCTTCTTCAGGATGGAGTCCACCTGCAGCTCGGAGTCCTGGATCACCTTCTGGGTCTGCTCGCGGCTGAGCGAGGTCCGGGGCGCCGCGATTTCCTCGGGATATGCCGGCATGGAGAGCGTCAGGAGCGGAATGCCGACAAGGAGGAGACGCCGTTCTCTCTTCACGCGAATTCCTCATGAGTCCGTTCGGAGGGGGATTGGGGCCCCCATGGACCGTGTGCCGCGTTCTGAAGACGCGACCAGTCTACGGGGGAGGGGGTCCCGGGGTTTCCAGAATGCCCTCAGCCTTCGGCGAGACTCGCCCCGGCGGGGAAGACGGGACGGTGACCGCTTCCCGCGAGGCCGCCTGCGTCGGGCGAGAATGCTCGCTGCCGTATGAGATCTCTCGTTCTCGACTCGCCCCAGGCCACGCTCCGCTTCCACGACCTCGCCGGTGCCGGCGCGCCGCTCATCTTCATCCATGGGCTGGGGTGCGCGTCGTCGTGCGACTACCCGGCGGTGACCCGCGATCCGGCGCTCGCGGCGCGGAGGGCGATCCTCGTCGACCTCCTCGGCTCGGGCTTCAGCGATCGGCCGGAGGGCTTCGAGTACACGGTCGCGGCGCACGCGCGGGTCGTCGTCGCGCTCCTCGACGCGCTCGGCATCGCGACGTGCGACCTCTACGGCCACAGCATGGGCGGGGCTGTCGCGATCGTCGTCGCGACGATGGGACGAGGGCGCGTGGAACACCTGGTGCTCTCCGAGCCGAACCTCGACCCCGGGGGCGGCGTCTTCAGCAGGGGTATCGCGAGCCAGCCCGAGGATCGCTACGTCGCGGGCGGGCACGCGGAGACGATCCGCGAGGCAGCGCGCACGGGGAACGACATCTGGGCGGGCTCGATGGCCGCGACGGCCCCGTTCGCGGCGCACCGCGCGGCGGTCTCTCTCGTCGAAGGCTCGTCGCCGTCGTGGCGGCAGCAGCTCCTCGGGATGGAGATGCCGCGGACCGTCCTCTTCGGAGCGCGATCGTTGCCCGATCCGGATTTCGAATCCCTCCGCGCGGCCGGGGTCGGCGTGGCGGTCGTCCCCGACGCCGGCCACTCGATGGCCTGGGAGAACCCCTCGGGCCTGGCAGGGGCCATCGCCGAGGCCTGCGGGTCGGGGATGGCGGGCGCCGGCAGGCCAGGAAAGGTTTGAGCGGCGGCCGGGGCGTCCCCGGGGCTACCCGTTCTCGGGGGCGGCGTTCGCCGGGCGATTGCGGCGGTAATGCTCGCGCACTTTCACGCGGTTCCCGCAGATCCTCATGTCGCACCAGCGCCGGGAACGGTTCCGGCTGCGATCGACGAAGAACCGGCGGCAGGTCGGGTGAGCGCATCGGCGGACGAAGGCGAGCGTCCCGGCCGATGAGAGGAGCCGAGCCGCGGCCAGGACGACGGGGCCGAGGAGGGTGTCGGGCCTCTCGGGCGTGACCGCGAGCTCCTGCGCGAGGGCGCCCTGCGCCGGACGGAGGACGACGGCGGCCTGCGCCGTGGCGAGGCGCTCGCTGAGGAGCCGGAGGTCGCCCGCCGCCGGCGACCGCCCCGCGAGGAGCGCGGTCAGGATGCGGCAGAGGCCGTCCCTCAGCTCGAGGGCGCGCCGGAAGGTCGCGCTCGCGGCGCGCGGGCTCGTGGCCTCGAGGGCGCGGAGCGAGGCGGCCACGCGCGGCGTCGCCAGCCCGGCGGCCGCTCCCCAGTCGACGAGCTCCCGCCACGACGTGAGGACGTCCTCCGGCATCGGGCCGTCGTGGTATTCGCGGGTGTTGACGAAGTCGAGACCGAGGTCCCCGGCGAGGAACTCGTACCCCATCGTGCGGCCTCCCGAATAACCATCATAACGCGCTTGACCAGTTAGAACGGTGGTCCGACAATCCTAACCGCTATAGGCGTATTAGGAGGTTAGGCCATGAGCGTTCCGGAACCGCCGTCGTCGTCGCCGAGGGCACGCGTCGTCCTGCTCCTCGCGTTCGCGGCGGTCTATCTCGTCTGGGGAACGACGTTCCTCGCCATCCGCTACGCCGTCGAGACGATCCCGCCGCTGACGACGGCGGCCGTCCGGCACGGGGTGGCCGGCGGCGTCCTCCTCGGGCTGGCCCGGCTCCGCGGATACCGGCCGCGCCGGGGGGACTGGCTCTCGGGGAGCGTCCTGGGCGCGCTCTTCTTCCTCACCGGGCACGGCCTCCTGCACTGGGCCGAGCAGCACATCGCGTCCGGGCTCGCCGCCGTCCTCATCGCGACCGAGCCGCTCTGGATCCTCGCGATCGGAGTCGGTCTGGGTCGCCAGCGGTTCAACCGGGCCAACGTCGCCGGACTCCTCCTCGGGCTCGCGGGCGTCGCGTTGCTGACGCTGCCGGAGGCCGGAGTCGGGCGTATCGCGGGGTGGGCGATCGTCGCGACGCTCGTCAGCTCGCTCGCGTGGGCGCTCGGTGTCGCCGCCGGACCGCTCCTGAAGCTCCCCGACGAGCCGCTCGGACGCGCCGCCGTGGCGGCGCTCAGCGGCGGCACGATGCTGCTGGTGCTGGCCTCGGCGACGGGGGAGCTCGGCCGGCTCCGGCTGAGCGAGGTCTCCGCGAGGTCGGCGCTCGGGCTCGCGTACCTGATCACGTTCGGCTCGGTCGTCGCGTTCACGGCGTTCACGTGGCTGCTGCAGCACGTGTCGCCGACGGTCGTGGCGACCCACGCGTTCGTGAACCCCGTTGTCGCGATCGTCGTGGGCTGGGCCTGGGCCGGCGAGACGCTCCGCGGGGAGCTGGCGGTCGCGACGGCCGCGATCGTGGCGGCGGTCGTGCTGGTGCAGAGAGGGGAGCGACCGCCGCGCGCGGCGCCGGAGAGGGGAGATAGCGCGGGTTCGGCGGGATGACGGCGAGGGCGGTCCGGGGAGACCTCCGCCCGCCGTCTCGAACACGGCCGGCACCGGGACGTTTCTCTCGTCAGCCGGCTGCCGCCGCGATCCGGGGCTCGCATGGCGATCGGCTTCCTGAACTCCCGGAACATGCGGCTTGTCGCGCCTGCCGTCGGCTGGGCGACGGCGCATGGCTACGACATCCAGTCGGCATCGGTCGGACCGGCGTCGACCCGTTGGGGCGGCCGTCCCCTGGCCCTGCCGTAGGAGAGGCCGCGCCGGTTCGCCTCCTGACCGATGGGAGGCAGGTCCACCTTCTGCGCCCAGCTGAGATCGGCTGCGACGTTTGGCGCTTGCGGTCTGGCTGAGTCAGGCCGAAGCGAACCGGGATCCCGGTCGCTGGGAGAGACCGGGCCGACGCGGCCCGTCCGCGACTCCGACAGCGGCCCCTCCGGGCTTCTCGCGTACGATGGCTCATCCCGTCGACGGACCTCATCTCGCGTGAAGGGGAGCGGACATGTTCGTACCCGTCTGGCTGATCGTCGTACTCGCCCTCGCGGCGCTCGTGCTCGCCGCGTGGACCGTCCTTCTCGCCACGGGGCGCAACCCGCTCCCGTTTCCGGACCCGGGGTCCCGCATCTTCTCGGCTCCGACACCTGAGGCGAAGGAGGCCGTCGTCGCGCTCCTCGAGCGCCACGGACTCCGCGAGCGGTTCCGTTTCGACAGCAGCGGCATCGGCCGCTCGATCCTCCGCGACGGGACGATCATCAACTGCTCGCCGCCGGAGGTCCTCCGGAAGCTCGACGCCGCGGGCGCCTGCATCGGGCTCGTCTCGACGGACCCGGTCGCGGACGCCGAGGCCGCCGCGGCATTCCTGCGCGGCCGGGGCTTCGAGGCCCGGGTGGAGGCGGACGCCGAGCCGGAGCTGCCGGTCGCGTTCGTCGTGACGAACGCGCTGTCGTGCACGGTGCTGAACTTCCGGAAGCACGTGATCCGCCTCCCGCGGCCGACGCCTGTCCGGAGCAGCGGCGGTTGAGCCGGGGAGCTATCGGCGCGGGTCCGGGAGGAGAGGGAAGCTCGGCGGAGTGGGCGAGAATCCCGCGGTGACGACGGCGCCGGCGTTCCCGCCACCCGTGACGATGGAGCTCCCGGGGTGGCAGCTCTCCTGGACCGAGCTGGAGCCGACCGGTAGGGGCGGAGAGGAGCTCGGCCGTGCGAGGCGGGAGGCCGCCGCGGCGGTGCGCGCGCGCCTGAGGCTCGAGACGCTCCCGGAGGTCCCCGCGGTTTCGGGGCTCCGACGCCTCTTCCGCCGCGCGGGGTGCGACCCGACACGCTATCGGTCGGGCTCCGAGGCGCTCCTCCGACGGGTGCTGAAGGGGGAGGAGGTGCCGGCCGTCCACCCGCTCGTCGACCTCGGGAACCTCGTGGCCCTCGCGCTCGCGACGAACGTTTGCGTGATGGACGCGGAGAAGGCCGCACCTCCGCTCGTCTTCCGCGCCGGGCGGCCGGGAGAGGCGATGCTCTCGCTGAGGGGGCCGTTCGACTGCGCCGGCAAGCCGCTCCTCGTCGACGCCGAGGGGCCTGCCGACGTGCCGATCACGGGTGCCGACCGGGTGCGCGTGACGGAGTCGACGCGGCGGGCGTGGCTGATCGTCTACCTCGCTACCGGCGTCGCGACGCCGGAGGAGGTCTTCGAGGTCGTGCGGCGTCTCGTCCGGGAGACGGGCGTGGCCCGGATCGGCGCGACGGGAACGACCGCGGCCGTCTGACGAGCCCCGGTTCCGGAATCCGGCCGGCCGCGAAGCCGCGCGATGTGCTCCGAGATCGGCCGCGCCGGGAGAAGCGTCCCCTCGGAGCCACCTGTCCGGCAGGCTGATACGATTCCCTGCCGGCCCGCGCATGCTCGACCAGGAAACGACTCGAGCGATCTCCCTCGTCGGCCTGGGGATCCAGACCGCCCTGACGCTGTTGCTCGCGCTCCTCTTCGTCGTCCTGTCGAGAGCGGGCGCGGAGCGGCGGTACTTCTCGATCTGGACGCGAGCCTGGGCCGTCCTCTTCGTCGGGCTGGCGGCGCTCTGCCTCTTCTTCGCGGCCGGCCCGTCCTCCCCGGCGCGTCCGGTCTTCGCCCTCGTCTACCAGGCAGGGAAGGCCGCCTTCTTCCTCGGCCTCGCGCAGGGCGCCTGGGCGTTCGTGATGGGCCCGGCCCGAAGGCCGCCGCGATGGGCGGCGGCCGCCTTCCTCGTCGCGATGGTCGCGGCCTCGCTCCCGTTCCTCTCGAGCGCCGAGAAGCTCGTCATCGTGCAGGCGTTCTTCGCGGTGCCGGTGCTGACGTGGACGGCGCGGCAGATGACGTTCACGCGCGCGCCGCGACGCACGAGGGCCGTGACGGTCTCCAGCGCGGCGCTCGGCGCGATGGCGACGCTCTGGGGCTTCTACCTCCTCGAGTACGTCAGCCGCACCGCCGGCTTCCCGGCCCCGCGGCTGATGCAGCACCTCGTGGCGGGGTACAACTCGTACCTGGACCTCCTCCTCGAGACGCTCCTCGCGTTCGGCATGGTCCTCGTCCGGAACGAGGACGCGCAGCGCGAGCTCGCCGCGGCCCACGAAGCCCTCGGCCAGGCGCACGCGCGCCTGCGGGAGTCGCCCCTCCACGACCCGCTGACGACGCTGCTGAACCGGCGCGCGTTCGACGAGCACACGGAAACGCTGCCGTCCGGGGGCGGCACGGTCGTCGTCCTCGACCTCGACGGGCTGAAGGGCGTGAACGACCGGTGGGGGCACGAGGCGGGCGACGAGCTCCTGCGCCACTTCGCCTCGTCGATGAGGTCGCAGCTCAGGGACTCCGACCGCCTCTACCGGACGGGGGGCGACGAGTTCGTCGTGATCGCGCCCGGCGCGGAGTCGGAGAAGCTCGCCGTGCGCATCGAGCGGGCGCTCTCCTCCCTCGCGGCGCTCCCGGCGAGCGAGAAGCACCCCGCCGTGCCGGTCTCGGCGAGCTGGGGCGTCGCCGCGTTCTCGGCCCCCTCGGAGGTCGCGGAAGCCCTCCGCACCGCGGACGCGCGGATGTACGAGCGGAAGCAGGTCCGCCGCGACCAGCTTCCGGGCGAGGCCCTCCCGCTCCCGAAAGACCTCCTCGAGAGCTGAGCTCCACCTTTGGGGTCATCCTCCTTTGGGGTCAGGTCTACCTTCTACACTCTGCGGGCGGGATGGCCGCGGGAGCTGCGGCAACTTTCGGCGGCCTGTCGCGTACGAAACCCCGGGCGACTCCGTCCGAACGTCTGATTCCGCCGGGGGGCTTCGTGACCGACATCCGTCAGTTCGGTGAGCAGGTCGAGGGATTCGCGGTCCCCGTCCTGAACGAGCGGGAGATCCGCGCGGCGGCGGGGATCCTCTTCCTCGCCACGTTCCTCTCCCTCCTGTTCATCCTCTTCCGCGGGAACTTCGTCCCCATCAAGTTCGTCATTCCGTTCTTCTTCGCGGACTTCCTGGTGCGCGTCGGCCTCAGCCCCCGGTTCTCGCCCACGCTCGTCCTCGGGCGCCTGATCGTCGGGAACCAGAGCCCGGAATACGTGGCCGCGGAGCCCAAGCGCCTCGCGTGGGTCATCGGGGTCGCCCTGTCGGGCACGATGTTCGTGCTGATGGTGCTGATGAACACCTACGGCCCGATCTCCGGGATCATCTGTCTCGTCTGCCTCGTCTTCCTCTTCTTCGAATCGGCATTCGGAATCTGCCTGGGCTGCAAGTTCTACGGGCTCGTCTACCGCAAGCCTCCTCAGCTGTGCCCCGGTGAGGTGTGCGAGGTGAAGGCGCGGCAGCCGATCCAGAAGACGTCGCTCGCGCAGCTGCTCGTCCTCCTCGTCGCGATCGCGTTGACGGTCGGCGCGACGGTCACCCTGTCGGAGACCCTCTCCGCCAAACCCCGCCCGCTGTTCGCGCCGGAAGCCAGGATCTGACCGGGGGCCTCGGCGGCTGCCTCCGGAGGTCGGGCGCGACGCGTGAGGGCGTCGCGGCGCGCGGAGAACATCCCCTCGCTCGCTGCGTAAGTCGGGTGAGCGGGGACGCCGAGGTGGCTCCCTTCGGAGCCAGGAGCCTCCCCCTCGCAGGAGGCCCCGTGATCCGAGCGCGTCTTCAGCTCCTCGCCCTTCTCGCGATCTGCCCGTTCCCGGCCGCGGTCGGCGCCGATCCTCCGACGCTGCCTCTCCCGATCGAGCACGGGACGATCGAGTCGGCGCGTCTCGGGGAGACCCGCGAGTACTGGGTCTCGCTGCCCGACGCGTACCGGGAGGCCGGAAGGCGGTTCCCCGTCGTCTTCATGATGGACGGCGAGCTGAACTTCAACTCCGGCTGCATCGGAGGCGTCCGCCTGGCGGCGCAGCTGGGGGAGGTCCCGGACTTCATTGTCGTGGGCATCCGGAACACGGATCGCGAGAAGGACGTCTTCCCGGACGTCGTCACCTATCCGGACGGGACGAAGGCCGGCGGCCGGGCCGACGCGTACCTCGACTTCGTCCGCGACGAGCTGATCCCGAAGGTCGAGAAGACGTACCGGACCGACGGGTATCGCGTCCTCTACGGTACGTCGAACTCCGGCTTCACGGCCGTCTACGCCCTCCTCCGGAGCCCCGCGATCGCCGACGCCTACGTCGCCGCGAGCGCCACGCTCCTCGTGCCCTCGTTCCAGGAGAAGCGGGGGAGCCTCGTCCGGGGGTTCAAGGGAGGGAAGAGGAAGCTCTCGCTCGTGATGGGGGAGCGCGACCTCCCGACGGTCGTCAGCCAGAACGGCGCGCTCAAGGAGCTGATCGACACGGCGGCTCCCGCCGGACTCTCGTGTCGCCTCGCCGTCCTCCGAGGTGCGGAGCACGTCCCGGCGAACAGCCTCGTCGAAGGCCTGCGCGCCCTGTTCGACGGGTGGAAGGAGGGAGACGCTCTCGGCACCGGAACCCCGGACGCCCCGCCCTCCGCCGGGAAGTGAGCCCCGGCCCGCGGACGCGGCGAGCGGAGCGAGCTCCTGGCTCCGAGGGAATGCGGGCTCGACGTCCGTCCCCGGTTCACGGGAGTTCGTCACGGGGAGCCGGGCGCCGGACCCGTTCCCGTGGCGGTCGGCCCGAGATCGCCACAACCTGATGCCGGGAGGTCCGAAGCGATCCGGTGGCGCGGCGGGAGATTCCGCAGCCCGCCGGATCGAGACCTCACCGGGAGGTTGAGATGAAGGAAACGTCGCTTCTTCGCACGGGCGCTCTCGCGCTGGCTCTCGCCGTGGGCGCGGCCGGGGAGGTCCGCGCGGCCGCGCCGGCGCCCGTGAAGGCGAGCGACCTCGGGCTCGAGGTCGTGAGGCTCAGCCCGCGGGTGGCGGTCGTCTACGGCGGCCCCTGGGACAACGGCATCGTCGCGATCGCGACGCGGAAGGGGATCGTCGTCGTCGACGCGCCGTTCTCGAAGCGGGTCGCCGCGGCGTTCCGCGAGGCGATCCGGACGGAGCTGAAGAGGGACGACTTCGCCTATCTCGTCGACACGCACGAGCACGTCTGCCACGTCGGCGGGAACGAGGCGTTCGCGGACGTTCCCATCGTGGGTCACGAGTCGCTGCGGCGTGAGATGCTCTCGATGATGGCGGACTCGGGCCGGCCCACGAAGCTCTGCGAGATGGGGAACCGGCAGCTCGCCATGGTGCGCGGGTACCTGGAGAAGGCCGACCCGAAGAAGCTCGAGGGAGCCGACTGGGCGGCCTACGAGAAGGGGTGGCGGACGATGCAGGAGGACCTCCGCGCGAGCGCGGCCCTTCTGCCGCCGACGATCACGTTCGAGAAGGAGATGACGCTCCACCTCGACGACGTCGACGTCCGCCTCGACTGGTACGGGCACTCCCACGGCGTCGGCGACACGGTCGTGACCGTGCCGCAGGAGAACCTCGTCCTGACGGCCGGCGTCTTCTACCCGACGAAGGTGCCCGCCCTCGACGCGGTCACGGAGAAGGCGACGCCCGCCGTCGTCGACAACTGGGCCGTCGTCATGCGCCGGGTCCTCGCCGAGGCGAACGGCGAGACGAAGTTCCTGGCGAGCCACAGCCGCGCCGTGATGCGGAAGGGGCAGTACGAGGCGTTCGTGTCGTACGTCGAGGGAGTCTGGAACGGCGTGAAGCGCGCGCGGGCGGCCGGGAAGACGCTCGAGCAGGCGAAGGCGGAGGTGCCGCTCTCGGCGTTCCCCGCGATCGCGAAGCTCCCGAACGAGGAGCTCCGCGGGACCGAGTGGGAGAACCTCGACATCCACGGGCACAACGTCGAGCACCTCTGGAAGGTGCTGGAGAGGGGTCCCGCCTGACGGCGGAGCGCTCCTTCCGCCCGGCGGACGTCCTCCTCTCCTGGGATCGCCTGGGCTTCCGGCTCCTCGTCTTCGGGGCGCTCGGGTTCATGTGGGTCCTCGAGGGGAGGCTCTACGGGCGGCCCTGGTCGGAGCTCCTCGTGCTGGAGCTGGGAGTGCTCATGCCGTGGGCGTTCCTGGCTCCGCTCGTCCTCTCGTGGGGGCGCCGCGTCCGGATCGACCGGCTCGGGTCCGGACGGTTCCTCGCGGCGCACCTCCTCGGGATGCTCGTCGTCTTCGTGCCGTACTTCGCGCTCCGGCGCGGCGTTGCGTTCGTCGCGGCCGGGCTCGCCTCGGGGTGGAGCACGGCCCTCGTCGCGGGGCTCCTCCCGACGCGGCAGAATCTCCTCGGGTCGCTCCTCGGCGTCCCGTTCGCCTACTTCCTCATCCTCCTCGGCTCCGAGGCGATGACGCACGCGCAGGCGCGGCGGGAGGAAGGGCGGCAGGCGGAGCGCCTCGCCGGCCAGCTCGCCGAGGCGCGGCTCGCCCTCCTCCAGCGGCAGCTCCACCCGCACTTCCTCTTCAACGCCCTCCAGGCGATCTCAACGCTCCTCCACCGCGACCCCGCGACGGCGGACGCCCTCCTCGTGAGGCTCTCCACGCTCCTGCGGGCGATGCTCGAGGACGCCTCGGGGCGGACGCTGAGCCTGAAGACGGAGCTCGACCTGACGCGCCAGTACCTGGAGATCGAGCAGGCGCGGTTCGGGGAGCGGCTCGCCGTGTCGTGGAACGTCGACCCGGCGCTCCTCGAGACGCCCGTCCCGAGCCTCGTCGTCCTGCCGCTCGTGGAGAACGCGATCCGCCACGGCCTCGCGCCGAAGGTGGGGCCGGGCCGCCTCGCCTTGGACGCCGTCGCCGAGGGAGCCTCGCTCGTCGTGACGGTGAGGGACGACGGGCTCGGCGCCGCGCCGCCTCTCGGGTCGGGGGTCGGCATCGTGAACACGCGCGAGCGGCTCGAGGCGCTCTACGGAGCCCGGGCGGGCCTCGAGATCGAGACGGCTCCGGGCGAGGGCTTCACGGCCCGCGTGAGGGTGCCGCTCGCCGAGGCGCGCGTGGCATGAGGGTCCTCCTCGTCGACGACGAGCCGCTCGTCCGCGAGAGGCTCCGCGTCCTGCTGGCGGCCCACGCCGACGTCGAGGTCGTGGGCGAGAGCTGCGACGGTCCCTCGGCGCTCGAGGCGTTCCGGGAGCTCTCGCCCGACGTCGTCTTCCTCGACATCCAGATGCCGGGGCTGACCGGGCTGGAGGTCGCGGAGGCGTGGCGGAGCGAGGGAGCGATGCCCGTGATCGTCTTCGTGACGGCCTTCGACGAGTACGCCGTCGAGGCGTTCCGGCTCCATGCGCTCGACTACCTGACGAAGCCGATCGACCCGGCGCGCTTCGCGGAGTCGCTCGGGAGGGTGCGGGCCGCGCTCGAGCCGCGGAGCCGCGGCGCGCTCGAGGAGCGGCTCCGGGCGATGCTGGAGGCGCACGAGAGACGGCAGTCGGTGCGGCCGCACCTCGTGGTGAGGGAGGGCGATCGCTACCTCCTCGTCCCGACGACGGCGATCCACGCCCTCGAGGCGACGGGGAACTACGTCTCCCTCCACTGCGAGAAGGCGACGCATCTCCTCCGCGCGACGATCTCGGCGGTCGAGGGGCGGCTCGACCCGAAGCGGTTCCTGAGGACCCATCGCTCCTGGATCGTCAACCTCGACCACGTGCGCGAGGCGCGGACCCGGGAGAAGGGGGGCTGGGCCGTCGTGACCCGGACGGGGCGGGTCGTCCCGGTGGGCGCCCAGTACCGCGAGGCCCTGCTGAAGCTCCTGGGTCCGGAGTGACGCCGGGGCGTCCACGGAAACCCGGCGTCCTCTTCGACGTACCTCTCGGGAGACACCGACAGGACTCGGGCGGAGCCCCGGGGTTCGATGCGGGCTTCGCCGTCGCCCTGCCGACAGGAGGACTCCCGATGCGAACGTCCCGATTCGTCGTCGCCGGCGCCGCTTGCGCCCTGGCCCTGGCCGCCGTGCCGGCCCTTGCCCAGATCCCGCCGCTCCAGTTCCCGGCCGCGAGCCCGAAAGCGTCCGTGACCCAGATCGTCGGGATGACGGAGGTCGGCGTCCGCTGGTCGCGACCCGCCGTGAACGGACGGAAGGTCTGGGGCGGGCTCGTCCCGTACAACGAGGTCTGGAGGACCGGGGCCGACGAGAACACGACGCTGTCGTTCTCGAGTCCGGTCACCGTCGGCGGGAAGACGCTGCCGGCCGGCACCTACGGCCTCCACACGATCCCGGGCGAGAAGGAGTGGACGGTCATCCTGAGCACGCAGGCGAAGGCGTGGGGGAGCTACAGCTACGACCCGAAGGAGGACGCGGTCCGCTTCGCCGCGACCCCGAGGGAAGGGCCGCACGAGGAGCGTCTCCTCTTCACGCTCGCCGACCCGACCGACCGCTCCGTCGCCGTCACGCTCGCCTGGGAGAAGCTTCGGCTCTCCTTCCCGGTCGAGGTCGACACGAAGGCCGTCGTCCTCGCGAGCCTGAAGGAGCAGCTCCGGGGCATGCCGCGTTTCGGGTGGCAGGCCTGGAACGGCGCCGCAGCCTGGTGCATCCGGAACGACACGGCCCTCGAGCAGGCGGAGGAGTGGGCCGACCGCTCGATCAAGATGAACCGCAACTTCACGAACCAGTCGACGAAGGCCGACCTCCTCGAGAAGAAGGGGGACGCGAAGCGGGCCGCCGAGCTGCGCGCGAAAGCGCTCGCGCTCGCGACCGAGGCCGAGGTGAACCAGTACGGCTACCAGCTCCTCGGGCAGAAGAAGGTCGACGAGGCGATCCGGCTCTTCGAGAAAAACGTGAAGGACCACCCCGCCTCGTGGAACGTCTGGGACTCGCTCGCCGAGGCCCAGGCGACGGCCGGGGACGCGAAGAAGGCGATCGGCAACTACGAGAAGGCGCTCGCCCTGACGGAGGACGAGGTGCAGAAGACGCGGATCCGCGGGGTGATCGCGAAGCTGGGGAAGTAGGAGTCGACGATGTGGAGCAGGCGCCTCCCGATCCTCGTGGCGGTGCTGGCCGCCTGCCGGGTCGCCTCGGCTCAGCCTCCGCCTCCCGGCCCGGCGAGCCCGGGCGGGGCGCTTCGAGCCGAAGGGGACGTCCCGGGGGCCATCGCCGCCTTCGAGAAGCGGCAGCGCGAGGAACCGGGCGACCGGAAGAACCTCCTCGAGCTGGCCGGCGCCCTCTCGATCAATCGGCGCTTCGACGACTGCTTCCGAACCCTGGCGCTCGCCGTCCGGGACGAGCCGACGGTCGCGCCCCTGATCGACCCCGACCTCGTGACGGCGCGGGAGGACCCGCGCTGGGCGGCCTTCGAGGAGGGGCTCGTCGCGCGGCTCGTAGCGAGGTCCGAACCGCCGATCCGGGACGCGGCGTACGCGCGGGCGCTCTGGAAGCTCTCGGCGTGGGACCAGGCGTTCTTCCAGGAGGTCGGGATCGCGGCCCGGAAGACCGGCCCCAAGTCCTCGGTCGTCGAGGCGATCTGGACGCTCAAGTTCCTGGTCCAGCAGAGGAACCAGCGCGAGCTGGAGGCTCTCGTCGCAGAGAAGGGATGGCCCCGGACCGGCCAGGTGGGGAGCGAGGCGGCGATGGGGGCCTATCTCGTCGCGATGCACTCGCGCGACGGGGCCCAGAAGAAGTACCTGCCTGCCGTCCGGGCGGCCTGCGAGGCGGGGGAGCTCCCGTGGGTGCGATACGCGAACATGTACGACCGGAGCCTCTTCAACGAGGACCGCCCGCAGCGCTTCGGCACCCACACGCGATGGGACGAGGCGACGAAGTCGGAGAAGCTCTACCCGCTCGAGGACGCGTCGCGGGTCGACGAGTGGAGGAAGGAGATCGGCCTGCCGCCGCTCAGGGAGGCGCTCGCGAAGCTCGGGATCGCGTTCGAACCGGGAAGGAAGTAGCCTCCGGTCGGGCCGACCTCGAAGCGGAGCCCGGGCAGGAACCATGTCGAGAGCCAGAATCGCCGGCGCCCTCGCGGGCGTCGTACTCATCGCCGTCGCCCTCGCCTTCGCCGCTCGCCCCCGCACGGGCGATCCGGGCGTCGGTCCTTCCGAACCGGCTCCGGCCGCGAGTTCCCCCTCGGCCGCCGCCGCGGCAGGTCCGGGAGCGGTCCATCCGGGCTTCCTCTACGGCCGCGTGACGACGCTCGGCGGCGACACCTACGAGGGGCGGCTGCGCTGGGGGGGGACCCAGGAGGCGTTCTGGGGCGACTACTTCAACGGCCGGAAAGAGACGAATCCGTGGCTCGCCCAGGTTCCGCCCGAGCGGCTTCCGAAGGAGCGCCGGGGCTTCTCGCTCTTCGGGATCGAGTTCGGCGGGCGGAGGAGGGAGGACGACTACGTCCGGCTCTTCATGTCGCGCTTCGGCGACGTCGCGAAGATCGAGGCGCGCGGCGGAGACGTCCGCGTGACGCTCAAGAGCGGGGCGGTCTTCGACCTGAACCGCTTCGACGCGAGCGACTTCGACGATGGCGTGCGCGTCTGGGACGCGCGGCGGGGCGAGGTGGACCTCGACTCGACGCGGATCCGCTCCGTGGAGCTCCTTCCGGCCGGCCCGTCGGCCGCCGTCCCGTCCCGGCTCTTCGGCACGGTCCAGACGCGGAGCGGGGAGTTCACCGGCTTCGTCCAGTGGGACCGGGAGGAGTGCGTCGGCACCGACACGCTCGACGGCCGGAGCGACGCGGGGGAGGAGAAGCTGCGGTTCGACACGATCCGCTCGATCGCCCGAGGGCAGCCCGTCGGCTCCGTCGTGACGCTCGTCGACGGCCGCGAGGTCGAGCTCTCCGGGACGAACGACGTGAGCGACGGGAACCGCGGCGTCTACGTCGACGACCTGCGCTACGGGCGGGTCCTCGTCTCCTGGGACGCCTTCCAGCGCGTGGACTTCCGCGCGGGCGGCGAGGGCCCCGGTTACGCCGACTTCCCGCCGGGCGGGCCGCTCTCGGGGAGCGTGACGACCCGCGACGGCCGCCGCCTCGCCGGGCGACTCGTCTACGACCTCGACGAAAGCGAGACGACGGAGACGCTCGACGCCCCGGCGGCGGGAATCGACTACACGATCCCGTTCGGCCTCGTCGCCTCGATCGAGCCCGCGGGGGAGGGCGCGACGCCCGCGCGCGTCACTCTCCGGAGCGGCGAGGAGCTGAAGCTGGAGCGGAAGGGGGACCTCGGCGAGAGGAACGCCGGGCTTCTCGTCTTCGTCGAGGGCGCGGCGCGGCCCGCGTTCGTCGCCTGGAACGAGGTCGCGCGGATCGACCTCGAGGCGCCGAAGAAGCTCTCCCCGCCGATCGCCGACGCTGCGGGCGCACCTCCTCACGAGGGCATCGGAGCCGGGAGTCGCCCGGCTCCATGAGCGCCTCGATTCGCGCCGCGCTCGCGGTCCTTCTCCTCCCGGCCGCCGCCTGCACCCACCGGGCGGCGATGGACCTCTCCGCGGTGCGGCCCTGTCCATCGCCGGCAGGATGCGTGACGTTCCGGGCCTACGCTCCTCCGCCCGCCGAGCAGCCCTCCGGAACGCCGGTCTTCCTCGTGTCGGCCTCGGGCCTCTCGTCCCTCGGCACGACCGGCGAGGACGGAGTCATCGTCCTCCCGAAGGACCAGCTGACGGCGCCCGGCCTTTCGGCCCTGCTTTTCTGCTGGGACGGGAGGAGCCTCGCCTGCACGGCGGTCCGCCTCGACTCCGGCGCCGTCGCGACGTACGACTGGCTGAACGTGAGCCTCCCCGCGAACCCGCTCGTCCACAGGTCGCAGGCCCTGCCGTCCCCGAGGGCGACGCCGATTCCCGATCCCTGAGGCGGGGCGCCGCCTCCCGGCGCGTCCCGCCGCGCGAGGACCGCCTCGACGCGGCCCCTCAGTAGGCGATTCCCAGGAGCGAGAAGAGCTCAGAGAGGTCCGCGCCGATCCGGCCCTCGAACACGGCCTTGATCTCGGCGTTCGTGAGGTCGGTGTCGGCGCCGTGCGCGTCGACGAGGTCGCGCCAGATCTCGGCGGCGCAATCGCTACCGCAGCCGTGCTCGACCTCGAGGCGCCGGAACAGCTCGCTGCCGACGGTGTGCCCATCGGTGTCGCCCGGAGCCCAGAAACGCCAGCCTGCCGTCATGAGCATCGGGGCGCCGCCGCAGTCGAGGCGGGCCTCGGCCTGGATCGCGAGCCCCTCGTCGAGCCAGCCCGGGAGGGAATCCGCGAAGGCGTAGTGGTTGAAGACGTGCATCGGCTCGTGGAGCTCCCAGCGCAGGTCGAGCGGGTCGATGACACGGGTCTGCCCGGGAAGGACCTTGCCCTGGAAGCCCGCGACGGAGAGCGTCGCGCCACCGAAGCCGTAGAGCCAGGTGACGGACTCCGCCGGGGTCTCCATCTCGCCGTGGAGGGTCCGGGAGAGAGGCACGGGCAGCGCTCGCTGAAGGCTGGCCTCGAGGCAGGAGCGGGCCGAGCGGACGAAGCCGAGGGTCGTGCCGACGAAGTCCTCGCGCTCCGCCTCGGTCGGCTGGAGGTTCTGTCCCGCGATGCGGGCCTCGGCGTCGCAGAGGCCGTCGAGGCAGCCCCACGTCGTGCGGCCCGTCTCGGCCGCGAACCTGTACCCGACGAGGACGAGGCTCGACACACCCGGCCAGGACGACTTGAAGACCTTTAGCCTGTAGACCTTCGTGTTCCGCTCGTTCAGGACGCAGTAGAGCGCGCCCGTCTCGAGGTGAGCCGGGGTCGAGCCGGGAGTGTAGGCGTAGGTCGGAAGCCCGCCCTGAGTGCCGGTGATGGTGTGGGCGGGGCACGTGAAGTCGTCGAGGCCGCCGGTGTTCCCCCGATAGAGGAGCATCGCGTTCGAGTACCCGTAGTTCGGGGAGCGCGCCGAGACGAACGCCTGTGAGGTCGGGAGGAAGGACGAGCCGGTGTGGACGAGGTCCCCGCCGCGGCTCACGCGGCGCTCTGGCCGTTCGAGCTTGAACGAGAAGGGGGCGAGGGGCCATCCGGTCGCGTCGACGCCTCCCTCGCTCATCGGGAGAGCGACGTAGACCGCTCCTCCCGAGGTGGCGACGCTGCCCCCCTTCCGGCTCGGGACGGGGGCGTTCGCGAGGACGAACTTTCGGTTCTGGACGTGCGTGACGTAGTTGCGCTCGGCCCTGAGCGCGAAGCGGTAGCTCCGTCCGATGCCGAGGCTGAAGGCCGACTCGGCGCGGAGCGGGGGGGCGTGGCAGACCTTCGCGGCGCCCGGGTTCCGGACCGTGTCGGTGTTGTCGATCCACGTCCCCTGGCTCGCGAGCTCGCCCATGTAGGAGGGGTGAGCTCCCGACATGTACCAGACGTGCATGCGGAGGAACGACTGCTCGCACGCGGTCTGGGTCGTCGGCTCGTCGTCGCCCCAGCTCATGTAGGTCCCCGGGAGAGGCGAGAGCGGGGAGTAGGCGACGTCCACGACGTAGCCGTTCGGGCAGCCCGTCGAGCCGTAGGTCGTCGACGTCTGCCAGAGGTGCGGCCGCCCGTCCGTGAACGTCCGGTCGGCGGGGACCGCGTCGCAGCGATCGTTGGGACCGACCGCGAGCGCCGCTGAACCGGCGAGGCAGAGGATGCACGTCGAGAGAGCCAGGAACTTGCCCACTCCCCATTCCTCCTCGCCGGTCTCTTGGCCGAGCGGGCCGTCGTGACGCCGGCGCTTCGTCGCAGCCCGCGAGCGTTTCGGCGGCTCGTGTCGCGGCTCGTCGCCTCGGATCAGGCCGCGGCGTGGTCCGGATTCCCCTCCGCCCTCGAATCGCCCCCGGAGAATCTGGGCTCGGGGATGCTGCATCGCAACCGCCGCGAGCCGGAGTCCGGTGACGGTCCGCACGGATACGTCGAGAAGCCCGTCGGATCCCTGTCGAACGGAGACGCGGCGTCCCGACGAGCCCCTCTCGACGGGCGAGCTTCGAGTACGAGGAAGAGCGATGCTCTCTTCGCTGAGCCCGGCGCTCCGCCGTCAGTCGACGCTCGGGAGGCTGGAGGCTTCGGCGGCCTCGTTCTCGCTCCCGTCGGCGTCGGTCCCGGTCGTCTTCGGCGTCGCGATGAGGCGTGCCCGGCCGAGGGCGGCCTTCCCGAACTTCTCGCGGATCTCGTCGGCCGTCTTCGCGAGGCTCCGGAGCTTCTCCGTCCGCTCGTCCGCGAAGAGGGCGGCCTGGCCCGCTCCCGGCGGCTCGAGGCCGCTGACGCCCACTCCGAGGAGACGGACTCCGCGCCCCTTGAGCGCGATCCGCTCCCGGAAGAGCTCCCGCGCCGCCTCGAGGAGGACCTCGGCGAGGTCCGTGGGCTCGGGGAGGGTCTTCGCGCGGGTGACGGTCTCGAAGTCGCCCGTCCGGACCTTGATGTGGACGGTGCGCGCGACGAAGCCCTCGTGCCGGAGCTCGCGGGCGACGCCGTCGGCGCGCGCGAGGAGGGCCTTGTCGATGTCGGCGGGCCGCGTCAGGTCCTCGCCATAGGTCCGCTCCTCGGAGATCGACTTCGCCTCGCGCCCCGCCTCCACCGCGCGGTCGTCCCGTCCGTGAGCGAGGGCGAGGAGGTGCTCCGCGCTTCCCTCGCCGACGATCCGCGCGAGGCGCCCCGCGGGGGCGTTCACGAGGTCGACGACCTTCGAAAGGCCGTGCCCGCGGAGGCGCTCGGCCGTCTTCGGGCCGACCCCCCAGAGGCGCTCCACCGGGAGCGGCCAGAGGCGGGCTCTCACGTCCTCGAGGGGAAAGACGACGAGTCCGTCGGGCTTCTCGAGGTCGGAGGCGAGCTTCGCGAGGAACTTGTTCGGCGCGACGCCCGCCGAGCCGGTCAGCCGCTCACGCTCGCGGATCTCCTCCTTGATCCCTGCGGCGATCCGGCCCCCGTCGGCGAGGTCGCGGGCGATGCCGGTCAGGTCGAGGAATGCCTCGTCGATGGAGAGCGGCTCGACGAGCGGGGAGTGCCTCTCGAGGATCCCGCGGATCCGGTGCGAGACCTCGACGTAGAGGGCCATCCGGCCCGGGAGCCAGACGGCGGTGGGGCAGAGCTTCTCCGCCGTGACGGAGGGCATCGCCGAGCGGACGCCGAAGCGGCGCGCCTCGTACGAGCAGGTGGAGACGACGCCGCGCCGCCCCCGGTGCCCGATGACGACGGGCTTGCCGCGGAGCGACGGATCCTCGCGCACCTCGACGGACGCGTAGAAGGCGTCCATGTCGAGATGGACGACGACCCGGGGCGACGGCGGGCGGGGCATGGGGGAAGATTAGCGCCGGCGGCTCGCGATGGGCGGCGCCGGGAGCCGGGGGGACCTTCTCCGGGCGGGACGGCGCGGCCCTGAGCGGGAGAGGCGCCGAACCGGCACCGGCCGTCAGCCGCGGCCGTCGAGCCAGAACGCGGGAGAAGGCTCGAGGAACTCGAAGGCGACCTCGAACTCGCCGGGGGCATCTCCCGTGACGCAGCGGATGACGCGCGCGGACGCGCGCCTCTCGGTCGCGGGATTGGAGACGACGATGCCGAACCTCGAGTCGAGCGGCTCGGGCGAAACGACGAGAGCTCCGTGATCGCCGACGTCGACCGTGAGCGCGGCAAGCGTCCGGGACCCCGTGTGGATCGAAACGGGGAGCGCCCGGGCGATTCGGGCGCTCCGACGGCGTTCTCGGACAGGGCTCGAAAGGCTCACGTCACTCCCCGGAGGAAGCTCGAAGTGTAGCTCCGAGGCGGGCCGCACGGGAGCCCCGCCGACGGACCGCCCGGCGATTCGTCGACCGCGCGACGGCGGCGCGGATCGACGACGGCCGGGAGCGGGCGCTACGGCTTGCCCGGATCGGGAACGACCATCTCGGGTCGCTTCGCGTCCTTCGTGAGCTTCAGCTTCCATTCACGGAACTCGGCGGCGCCCGTCTCCGCGTCGACGGGAACGAGGATGCCGTGCCCCTTCCAGAGGCCCGGAACGAGCTCCATCCGGTAGAAGTACTCCTTGCCGGCTTCCAGCTCGACCTTGGTCGCGTCCCGCTCCTCGTCGGCGTGGAGCGTGTGCGGACCCGGGGCGACGGCGAGCCTCACGTAGGCCCCGTTCTCCAGCTCGGCGAGCTCCACGCCGTCGACGTAGACCGAGGTGTGGAGAGCGAGCCCCACCATCCGCTTCTTCCTGTAGACGGTGAGGAGCGCCTTGTCGGACGGGGCACCCGGCGCCGCCCCGAGAGCGGCCGGAGGTGTCGTGCCTTCAGCCCCCGGTTCGGAGGGCGAAGCGGCGGTCGCCGCTCCGCCCGGCGTGGGTGTCGGGGGCTCCGTCGAGGAGCAGGAGACGAGGGCGATCGTTGCGATGAGGAGGAGTCCCGTCGAGACCAGCGTGCGAGGCTTCATGCGTCGGCCCGTCCTTTCGTGTGCGTCGTCGGCCTGGTTTCCCGAGGAGCCGGAGAGCAATTGGCGAGCCAGGCCATCACGCGGCGCGTGGCGATTCGCTGCGGCCGGCGAAAGCGCGTGGTGGCGGGGGCCTCGCGCATGGGAGATCATCGTCCTCGTGCCCACGCATACCCGCGACGGTATCGACGCGTCCTCGCCGGGTATCCGGCGATCGGGACGGGACGCTTCGGGCGAGGCGACCGGGAAGCGCCCTCCAGCGGGAATCGCGGGACGGGGAAGCGAAGGCCGGCGTCCCCGCTGGCTCGCGGCCGCAGCAATCCTCTCGCTCCTCGGCGCGGCGCGGGTCCTCGGCGCACCTCCGGCCGCGGACCCCCTCCCGGATCTCGAGAGGCGCCTGAAGACCGCTCCGGAGACGGAGCAGGTCGGAATCCTGAACGAGCTCGGCGCGCTCCTCGTCCGGAAGGAGCCGGATCGGGCCGCGGAGCTCGGCCGCCGCGCGCTCGCGCTCGCCCATCGGCAGGGCGACGTCGGCGGCCAGGCGCGGGCCCACAAGAACCTGGCGCTGGCGCTTCTCGTCCTCGAGAGGAGCGGCGACGGGCTCCCGCACATGAGGCGGGCGACCGAGCTCTTCGAGACTCTCGGAGACCGGTCGGAGCAGGCGAAGACGCTCGGGTACTGCGGAATGCTCCTGTCGGAGATGGGTCGCCTCTGGCAGGCGGTCGAGGCGGGGCAGGGCGCTCTCGCCCTCTTCCGCGATCTCGGGGACGTCCGCGGGATGGCCGCGGCGAGCAACAACCTCGGCGTCCTCTTCAACACGCTCGGCGACTCCCAGAAGGCCCTCGAGCTGAACCTCGAGGCGCTCCGCCTGGAGGAGAACCTCGGGCGGAAGATCGGCATCGCGAACAATCTCAACAGCGTCGGGAACATCTACAGCCAGCTCGGGGACCAGCTGAAGGCCCGCGATTACTACACCCGGGCGCAGCCGCTGTTCGAGGAGCTCGGCGAGAGGGGCGGCGTCGCCAAGGTTCTCAACAACCTCGGGAACACGTACGAGAAGCTCGGTCAGGACGACGAGGCGCTGAAGTACTTCGAGCGCTCGCTCGCGATCGGGCGCGAGCTCGGTCAACGCGGGATCGAGGCCGACGCGCTCAACGACATCGGCATCGTCCTGAAGAAGCGAAAGCGGTACGACGAGGCCCTGCGACGGTACCTGCGGGTCGAGGAGCTCGAGAAGGAGACGGGCGCCTTCGCCGAGCTCGCCGGCACCTACCACAACATCGCCGAGATCCGGCTCCTGCAGGGGAGACCCGACGAGGCGCTCGCGGTCCTGCAGAAGGCCCTCGCGATCGCGAAGGAGACGAAGTCGAACGAGAGGCTCGACGCCGTCCATCGCCTGAGGGCCCAGTGCTTCGAGGCGAAGGGCGACTACAGGAACGCGTACGAGAGCGAGGTCCTCTCCGGAGAGGCGCGCTCGGCGATGCTCGACGAGCAGAGGAGCCGGAAGATCGCCGAGCTGCAGGAGAGGTACGACGCCGACGCGCGGAAGCGGCAGATCGAGCTGCTTCGAAAGGACAACGAGCTGCTGACAAAGGACGGCGAGATCCGCCGGCTCGCGCTGAGCCGGACGCGGCTCGTCGCCGGCCTCCTCCTCGCCCTCACGGCCCTCGCGGTCGCGGGCGTGGCGCTCTTCTTCCGCCGCTTCCGCTACCTCTTCACCTTCTGGCGGAAGCGGAGCTACATCGGGCGCTACCGGATCGTCGGCACGATCGCGTCCGGCGGGATGGGGGTCGTGTACCGGGCCGTCGACCTCGCCCAGGGGGGGCGGCCGCTCGCCGTCAAGGTCATCCGCGAGGAGCTGTCGGGCGACCCCGCGGTGCGGAGGCGCTTCGTCAACGAGGCGGCGATCGTCGACCAGCTCCATCATCCCAACGTCGTCCGGATCCTCGAGCGGGGCGAGCACGACGGGAGGCTCTACATCGCGATGGAGCTGCTCGAGGGCCCGTCGCTCGCGGACGTCATCCGGAGCGGACCGGCGCTTCCCGTCGAGGAGTGCCTGGCGGTCCTGGCGCAGCTCGCGGACGCTCTCGCGAAGATCCACTCGAAGGGGGTCGTCCACCGCGACCTCAAGCCCGAGAACGTCGTCCTCGTCCGGGCGGACGGCCGGAAGAACGTCGTGAAGCTGCTCGACTTCGGCCTCGCGACGGCGCAGTCCGTCACCCGGCTGACGCAGACCGGGATGATCATGGGCACGATCTCCTACCTGTCGCCGGAGCAGATCACCGACGGTCGCGTCACGTCCGCGAGCGACCTCTACTCGCTCGGCGTCGTGGCCTACGAGCTCCTCACGCGGGAGAAGCCGTTCCCGGGCGAGACGCCGACGGAGGTGATCCGGAAGGTGCTCGACGGCGGTCCGGTGCCGCCGGCCGCGCTGAGGGCCGGGATCCCGGCGGCGCTCGAAGGGCTCGTCCTGGCGCTCCTTTCGAAGGAGCCCTCGAGCCGGCCCGACGACGCGACCGTCGTGGCCCGGCTCGAGGAGCTGCTCGGCGCGGTCCCGGAACGCCCCTGACGGGGCGGGCGCCGGAGACCGTCACCGCTCCTTCAGGAACGGCAGGACGAAGAGCGTGGGCGTGGGGAGGAAGAAGCTGAAGAGGCCCCAGGCGACGCCGGAGCGGTTCAGGCGGGAGGCGTAGCGGGCGGCGAGGACGGCCACGGCGGCGCCGAAGGCGACGCGGATGCCGATCGCCCAGGCCGGGCTGCCGAGCGGCAGGAAGATCATCGCGAGCGAGACGACCGCGAGGAGGAGGAGGAGCGCCCGGGAGCGGGCCATCCCGGAGTCCCGGAAGCTCCCCCGCGTCGCGGACGCGCCGCCGTACGAGGGGAAGAGCCTGTCGACGGGGACCGACTCGGTGAGGACGTGTCCCGCCGGCCCGGCTCCGGCCCGCTTCGGGAGGTACCGGCCCGCCCTTTCCGCGCAGGACGGACAGAGGAGCCAGCCGGTCGCCGACTGCGCGACGAGGCCGTTCTTCCACTGGTAGACCGCCTGGTCCCGCGGGATCCCCATCGCCTCCGACAGCGAGATCGTCGACTCGTGCGGGCCGAGACCCTGAGAGACCATCTTCCGGAACTCCGCGGCCGTGTAGCCCGTGCCCTCCTCCCAGGTCGTCGGGGAGCTGCACATGTCGCACATCTGCATGACGTTCTCCTTCCTCGTCGAGAGGTCGACCCGGAAGGAGCAAGCTGCGAGCCACGGAGGGCCGCCGGATCCCGCATCGCTCCGCGCGCGGAACCGGGCCGCCTCAGGTCACGGGCGAACGTCGCGCGGCGCTCCGGGCGCCGCGCCGCGGATACCGCGGCGGGTATCGGCATACCCGGGGAAGCGCGGAGCTCAGCGCCGGGCCGGGTGGACGTCGTACTTGTGGAGCGAGGAGACGAAGCGCGGGTAGTCCTCGTCCGCGACGTGGAGGGCGCGCGCGAGGCGGCGCAGGCTCGACCCGTTCTCCGCGAAGGCGCGCGCGAGAAGGCCGCGCAGCTCCTCCCGGTTGATCTCCCTGTCGAGGAAGCTCCGCCAGGCGGTCTCCCAGAAGGAGGCCCCCGCACGGATTGCGGACTCCACCCGGGCGACGGCGCCCATGGGTCCGGCGGCCGGGGAGGCCTCGTCGGTCGCGAGGAGCTCTCGGACCTCGCTGCCGATCGCCGGCCCCGGGAGGCTGATCCCCGCGCGCTTGAGGACGTGGATCAGCTCCCGGACGTTCCCCGGCCAGGAGTGGGAGAGGACGACCGTCCAGAAACCGTCACCGAGCTCCTTGCCGCGCAGCAGGCCGGAGTGGTGCGAGACGAGAGCGCGGAGGTCCTCCGGCCGCTGGCGGAGCGGCGGGAGGGCGATCGGCAGGACGTTGAGCCTGTAGAAGAGGTCGCTCCGGAACCGCTTCTCCTTGACCTCCGCGGCGAGGTCGCGGTTGCTCGCGGCGACGATGCGGACCCGGGCCTCTCGCTCCTGGCTCTCGCCGAGGACCCGATAGCGCCTCGTCTCGACGAAAGCGAGGAGCTTCGCCTGCACGGCGGTCGGCACCTCGGAGACCTCGTCGAGGAACAGGGTTCCGTTCTCGGCCTCGTGGACGAGTCCGAGGCTCCGGTCGCCGGCGCCGGTATAGGCGCCCCGGGCGTGGCCGAAGAGCTCGCTCTCGAAGAGGCTCTCGGGGATCGACGGGACGTTCACGACGACGAGCTTCCCGGCGAGTCCCGAGTAGCGGTGAAGGAGCGCCGCGACGTGGCTCTTGCCGACGCCGGTCTCTCCGAGGAGGAGGACCGGGTCCTCCTCGAGGGAGTACCTCACCACGAGCTCGCGGACCCGGTCCATCGCCTCGCTCGGGCCGGTGATCCCGCCCGGCTCCATCTCGTCCTTCTTGATGCTGGTGAGCGTGTCGCGCAGCATCTCGCCGAGGAGCGTCAGCACCTCCCGGTCGGCGGGAGAGAAGGAGCTCCGGCTCCCGCTGTCGACGTAGAGGAGGAGCGTGTCGTCGACGGGCAGGATGACGAGGCTCCGGACGTAGAGCACGCGCGCCGACTGCGGGAGCCCTTCGCCGGAGGACTCCACGACGACGTCGTCCTCCTGGAACGCCGCCCTGCGCCGGATCGCCTCGCGTATCGCGCTCTTCGGGAACCCGTGGCCTTCCTCGAGCGTCCGGCCGGAGACGGGACGGCCCCTGTGCCAGAGGATGGCGCCGCGGGTGTCGAGCAGCATCGCAAGAGAGACTTCCTTCTCCTGCAGGAGGCGCCAGAGCCGCGACTTGATGGCCTCGATCATCCGTCCGACTTCGCCCCCCACCCCTGGCTCTCGGCACGCTCGCGCGCCGCCTCGAGGTCCCCGGCGGGGACGGCGGCGCCTCGGCCGCCAAGGAGCATCAGGGCGCCACGGCGGGCCCGCACGTCGTCCCGGTCCGAACCGGGAAGGCGGCCGACGTCGTCGAGAGTGACGGCCTCGGCCTCGCGGCCGATCGCGTCCGCGTCGGCTCCGCCGGAGCGGAGGGCGGCGCGACCTTCGAGGCCGAGGATGCGCCACCGGGCGTCGAGCTTCGAGGTGTCGGGCGGGACGGCGGCCGTGTCGCCCGAGGCGGCGCGGCCGCGGAAGCGCGCGACGGCGAGACGGGCGTCGACGCCCGGCAGGGTCGCGGCGAGCTCGGTCATCCGCATGGCGGCGGCGAGATCGTCCGGCACGAGAGGCGGGCCGAGGAAGCCGCCGGCGAGCTCGACGACCGCGTCGTATCGGCTCTTCGGGAACGGCGCCGTCTCGAGCGTCGCGAAGTGCGCGACGGCGCGGTCGATGCGCTCCCAGGCGGTCCCGGTCTCTCCGTTCACGAGCGCGACCTGACCGGCCCGGAGGTCCTCCGTGGCGGCCTCGTGACGCGCGAGGAACGCGTCGAGGGCGTCGACGACCTCCTTGTCGATCATCCCGAGGTCCCGGACGAGGCGGTCGCCGCCGTCGAGGTCGCCGCCTTCCCAGAGCGCGAGGGCGAAGCGCCCGCGGTCGGCGGGGTCGACGGGTCCCGCCGCTGCGGACGCCTCGTAGAGCTTCGTCGCCTCGGCGACCTTGCCGGTCTCGGCGAGGCGGCAGGCTTCGAGGACGCGGCCGTGCGCGCGCGCCTGGGACCAGGAGAGCCAGCCCGTCGCCCCGACGGCGAGGGCGCCGGCCGCGAAGAGAGCCCAGCTCCATGCGGGGAACGCGGGGAGAGAGGGCGCGCGGCCGGGGCCGATCGCAGCGCCCTCCTCGACTCCGGCCGGGGCCGGCGAGAGCGACAGAGGGACGATCCCCTTCCGCCCCATGTGGAGCGTGAGGGCGAAGTCGAAGAGGCGGGGCAGGAGGATGAAGAAGACGCCGAGCAGGCCCGCGACGAGGAGGACCTCCGGCTCGCGCATGACGAGGGCCGCGCCGATCGCGAAGATCGCGATGCAGAGGACGGCGATCGAGCCGACGAACTCGAGCGCGCCGAACGCGAAATGACGGAGGTAGAGGTCGCCGACGCCCGGGACGAGGGCCGAGAGCCAGGCCGCCCTCTTCGGGCTCCGGAAGGGGATGCGGCAGGCCGGGTCGGGGCACCGGTCCGAGGAGCCGACCGGTCCAGGGACGACGCGGAGACAGGCCGGGCAGAGGTGCTCGACGGACCTCGCACTTTCGTGCGGCGCCGCGGGACTGCCGGGGAGGAGCGCGGCGAAGGCGTTCCGGTCGGCCTTCGGCACGGAGTTGAACGTGAGCTTCTCGCGCGAGACGGTCTCGACGGTGAGCGAGCCGGTCCAGCTGCTCTTCACGCGGCGGACGCGCGCGAGCCGGACCTGGTTCTTGAGGTCCTTCGGCCGCCCGCGCCCGTCGACCTGGATCCAGAGGAACCGGCGGTCGGTGAGGACGAGGGCCATCTGGTTCGTGGAACGCGCCGCGAGGTGGCCCGAGAGGAGGAACTCCGCGGCGGAGTAGAGGTACCCGCGCGCGGCGTACCGGACCGGCTCGCCGGGCTCGAGGGCCGTCGCGAGGAGCGGGGCGAGCGCCCGGAGGAGCTTCGCCCGCGCCTCGTTCGCTCGGCGGGCGAGATAGCCGTCCGTCTCGCGGAAGACCGAGTCGGCCTCGAGCGGGAGCGCCTCCCCCGCGAGCTCGTGCCAGCGCCGCCGTGCCGCGGCCGGGTCCTCGCCCTTCGCCATCGCTCGTCCTCCCTCGCTCCGGCGGCGGAGCGCCGGGGCGCCCGCGCGTCGAGTCCTCGAAAGACCTCAGCGTACGCCCGACCGGGTGCGTACGGGAAGCGCAGCGTAATATCCGCCCCCGAACGAGTCAGGGAACGAGGTCCCCGGGAGGAGGCTCCGATGCGACGTCACCTCGTGACGGCCCTTTGTCTCACGCTCCTCGCCCCCGCCGCCGTGGCCCAGAAGGCCTCGAAGAAGGTGCAGGAGCTCCAGGCGCAGCTCGACTCGGGGAGCGCGAACGAACGGGCCCGCGCGGCCCGTTCGCTCGGGTTCGAGAGGGCGGCGGCGCTCCCGGCGGTGCCGCGGCTCGTCGAGCTCCTCCAGACGGACCGCGACAACGACGTCCGCGTCTCGGCGGCCGACGCGCTCGGGAACATCGGCCCCAGGTGCGCGAAGGAAGCGGTGCCGGCCCTGATGAAGGCGGCGAAGGAGGATCGCTGGCCCAAGGTGCGCGCGACGTCGCTCTCGGCGCTCGGCGAGATGCGCGAGGCGGCGAAGGGGGCGATCCCGCTCCTCCGCGAGTCGCTGAAGGACCCGGACGGGTTCATCGCGCAGGCGGCGCGGAACGCCCTCTTCCGGGTGGAGCCCGGCGCGTCACAGGAGGTCGTCGACATCGAGGACGCTCACCGGCCGAAGCAGGTCGGGAGCCTCTTTGACGACCTCGGGAAGATGAAGGAGGCCCTCTCGGCGCGGCACCGCGAGGTCTACGAGCTCGCGATCACCTCGCAGTCGGCGCTCGCGACGGTCGCCTGCTCCGACACGTCGACGGGGCGCTGCCGCTTCAAGTACGAGGGGGGCGCGGTGACGGGGCCGGACGAGGCGAGCGAGGACGACTGCGAGAAGAAGATCGCCCTCGCGAAGGTCGACGTCTCGGTCGTTCCCGGCCTCGTGAAGCAGGCGCCCGGCCTCCTCGGGAAGCCGGACGGGAAGGTGGAGCTCGTGAACCTGACGGCCGGCGTCTTCTGCAGGAGCCACGGCTGGGACGTCCACGTGAAGGACGGTGGGATGGTCCAGTTCAAGCTGAACGGGAAGGTCGACAAGGTCCTGAAGTTCTGAGGGAGGCGGCCCCCGGCGCGGGAGCCCGGGCGGGCGGCGCTACTGCTCGACGAGCTCCACCCGGCGGTTCTTCGCCCGCCCCGCGTCCGACCTGTTGGACGCGGCGGGGGCGGCGGGTCCCGCGCCGAACGGCGTGAGGCGCGCCGCCGCGACGCCGTGCCGGCCGACGAGCGCCGCGACGACGGCCGCCGCACGGGCCTGCGAGAGCTTCACGTTCGCGTCGAAGGCGCCCGCGCTGTCGGTGTGGCCCACGACGTAGAGCTTGAGCTTCGGGTCGGACTTCAGGAGCTTGCCGATCTGGACGAGCGTCGGCTCGGACTCGGGCTTGACCTCGGAGCGGCCCGTGTCGAAGAAGATGCCGTGGACGACGACGCGGCCCGTCTCTCCGAGCGTCCGGGCGAGGCTCGCGGCGTCGGCGACGACGTCCTGCCGCATGAGGGCCTTCGCGACGGTCTTCACGGAGTAGATGCCGTTGCTGGCCGCCTCGACGAGGGCCCAGACCTCCGCATCGCCCGTGACGACCTTGAGCGTCGCGTACTCGGCGCCGCCGTCCTCGAAGCGGTAGACGGTCTTCCCGCCGGCCTTCTCGGCCGCGTTCACGTAGTTGCGGACGATCTGGAGCGCGCTCGGACGCGCGACGCCCTCCTTGACGTAGTAGGTCACGCTCGTGAGCCGTCCCTCGACGGCCTGCTCCTTGCCGGCGGAGACCGGGAAGGCGAGCCTGTCGAACTCCTTCGCGTCGTGGCTGTAGATGGTGAAGCCCGGCATCCGGCCGAAGGGGGCCGGGTCGCTGCTGCCCGGGGCGTCCGCCGGGTCGCCGGCCCCGAGGAGCGGGAAGGCGGCGAGCGTGGAGACGACGAGGAGGAGGACGGCGAAGCGGGACCGGAGGATCGGCATGGAGGAAGCTCCTTTTCGTTCGCGAGGCGGTCGAGCCGGCGCTCCGGCGCGACCGCGGCCGGCGATCATAGCGGGGACGCGATCACGGAAGGCCTCACCGGCCCGCGGGCGCCTCCCCGGCAGGCGGCGCGAACCCCGTCTCGTGCTCGACCATGAAGACGTTCGAGAAGAGGTTCGCCCGGACCTGGAGCCCGCGCTCGGTGAGCGTCAGGAGGTCGAGCGCCTCGCCGATGAAGGGGAAGACGCAGCTCCAGTAGAAGCGCGGGTAGTTCCGCCGCAGGTCGCCGGGATGGCGGTACCCGAGCTTGCCGTTCACGCCCGTCTCCTCGAACTCGTAGAAGAGGGCGGGGATCTTCTTGAGGTAGCGCGGGTCGGAGAGCTGACCGACGAGGTCCGCGGCGCGGACGAGGCGCGGGTAGCCGACGAGATCGCGCGACTCGCCGTCGGCGGGGACGGGGAAGCGGGTCCCCATGATGTTCCGCTTGACGGCGGCGACGTCGATGCGCGGGGCGCGCCCGAACCGCTCCTCGACGAAGAGGCCTCCGCGCTCGACGTGGTACGGCGTGAGGGCGGCGTCCGTGGAGCCCTCGGGGAGGGTCACCGTCTCCTCGCCGCGGCCCGTGGCGCAGACGAGGCCGGCGTCGCGCCGGCAGACGCCGCGGACGTAGCCGATGTCGTGGCAGAGGAGGGAGACGATCGCCTGAAGCCAGTCGGACGGGGAGACGCCGCCGTTGCGGATGTGCTGGCCGCGCAGGAGCTCCTGGCCGACGAGGGTGACGTGGATCGTGTGCTCGAGGTCGTGGTAGAGGGCGTCGCTCTGCGAGATGACCTCGAGGGCCGTCGAGGCGGCCCAGGAGATGATGCTCGGCGTCTCCGGCTCGACGTCGCCCCACGTGCGGCGGTAGCCGTCGCGCAGCTCCTTCACGAACGCTTCGATCGTCACCTCGACGGTGCTCAGCATCGGAAGCCCCTTCCCGGGCACGCTACGCCAGCGCGCGAGAACGGGTCAAGGAGGTTCGAGGCGTGATTCGCGCACGGCGGGGCCGTCCCCCGCCGCGGCCGGAGAGGAACCGGTCGGGCGAGGGGCGCGCCCGCGTTCGAAGGTCAGGTCGCTACTGCGCCAGCCTCCAGGCCCCCTCTTCAAGCTCGAAGCCGAGGGAGAGGGTCGACGAGGTGGAGCTGACCGTCCCCGGCTCGGAAGAAGTCTGCTGAATCGTGAGGACGACGAGCGTCGCGCGGACGTCGTCCTCGACGACGACGTACCCGTCCTTCTCGAGGCTCGCCACGAGCGCGTCCTTCTTCGGGACGACCTTCCTCCGGTACGCGGCGCTCTCCGCCCGTTCGCTCGCCGGCTCGGCTTTCCACTTCTCCTGAGCCTTCCGTGTCGCGAGCTTCATGAACGTGTCGTCCTTCGTGGAGTGGAGAGCGTCGGCGTAATTCAGGGCGAGGGCGTAGACGGGATGCGCGCGCATCTCGGCCCCGTGGAAGCGCTCCTCCTTCGCGGGGTCCTGCGCGTTCTCGATCACCATCGGGCCGCCGGTGAGCCGCCACACCCCCTTCTCGAGACCGAGGTAGGCGATCGCCATCGCGCGGTCCGGCATCGGCACCTGCAGCTGCCCCTCGCTCGGGTAGAGGGTCAGCTTCCCGCTCTTCCGCATCGCCTCCATGAGGATCTTCGGGTCGGGGGCGCGCTCCTTCCGGCGAGCCGAAATCTCCGCCTTTTCGCTCGACTTCTTCCAGTCGGCCTGCTCGGAGGCCGTGTAGAGCGCCATTCCCGCGTCGACCTTCCCGGCTCGGAAAAGCTCGGCCGCTTTCACGACGAGCTTCCCGGCGGGGTGGGAGAGGACGGCCTCGCCCTCGATCACCTTCGGGTCGTCCTGGGCGAGGACGGGGAGCGTCATGCCGATTCCGAGGACAGCCGTCACGACGGCCGCGGCGAGCGCGGGAGATCTGTTCATTCCGGACTCCTTGGTGTGATGATACGTGATCGCAAAATAACGGCAAGCTCGCGCCTGTCATGAGGATCCAACGCGTACGGCTCTCCACCCGTCGCGCCCGCTCCGCGTTCGTGCGAACCTCCGCGGCGTATGGCGAAGCACGACGTCGTGGTGGTCGGAGGCGGTGTCAGCGGGCTGACGTTCGCGGCGGAGGCCGCGCACGCGGGGCGGACGGCGCTCGTCCTCGAGGAGCGTGAGCGTCCCGGCGGGTGTCTCGCGACGCGCCGCTCGGAGAGCGGCTACTGGTACGAGCTCGGCGCACACACCTGCTACAACTCCTACGTCGGCTTCACGGAGGTCCTCGACGCGTGCGGGCTGCGCGGCGAGGTGCAGCCCCGCGCGAAGACCCACCTCCGGTTCCTCGACGGCGAGCGGCTCGTCCCCGGCTCGAACCTCGGCGTCCTCCTGCGTCTTTTCTCGTGGCCCGAGGCGGCCGTCAGCCTTCCCCGGATGATCGGTGCGAAGAAGGAAGGGAAGACCGTCGCGGAGTTCTACGGCCGGATCGTCGGGAAGGGGAACTACGCGAGGGTCCTCGGGCCGATGCTCTCGGCGGTGCCGTCTCAGAGCGCGGACGCGTTCCCGGCCGGAATGCTCTTCAAGATGCGCGACACGCGGCGCCAGGACTTCCCGCGGAGCTTCACGCTCCGCGGCGGGCTCCAGTCGGCGGCGGAGGCGCTCGCGAGGACGCCGGGCGTCGACGTCGCGGCGGGCCGCGGGGCGACGGCGATCGCGGCGGCGGGTGGGGGCTTCTCCGTGACGACGGCCGACGGCGAGACGCACGAGGCCGGAATCGTCGCGGTCGCGACCCCCCCGGGCTCGGCGGCCGCGCTCCTCCGCGGGATCGCTCCGGACGTCGCCGCGGAGGCGGCGAAGGTCGGAGAGGCCGTCGTCGAGACGCTCGGCTTCGCCGTCCGAGCGGAGAGGGTGCGCGAGCTGCCCGTCTCCATGTTCCTCGTGCCGAAAAGGGACGCCTTCCACTCGATCGTGACGCGCGACTCCGTCCCCGACCCGGAGTGGCGGGCGTTCTCGTTCCACTTCCGGACGGGGCTCACTGCGGACGAACGCCTCGATCGCGCGACGAAGGTCCTCGGTCTCTCTCGCGCCGACGCAGAGGAGTCGGCGGAGAGGCGGACGGTCCTCCCGTCGCCCGTCCTCGGGCACGAGACGGTCGTCGCGGAGATCGACCGGCTCTCGGCGGGCCGGAAGCTCTGCGTCCTCGGGAACTGGTTCGGCGGGCTCTCGATCGAGGACTGCGTCGACCGCTCGCGCCGGGAGTGGGCGCGGGTCGCCGCGATCGGCTAGCCCGGGACGGTCAGCCCGGCTGCGGCGAGGAGCCCCGCGACGTCCGCCGGGATCGGCGCGACGGCGTCGACGCGCTCGCCGGTCACGGGATGGTCGAAGGCGAGGCGGCGCGCGTGGAGCGCCTGGCGGGGGAAGTCGCGGCAGGCGTCGTGGAGGGCGGGGTCGGCGATCCCCTTCCAGCGCGGCGAGCCGTAGACCGGGTCTCCCACGATCGGGTGGTGTATCGCCTTGAGGTGGACGCGGATCTGGTGCGTCCGGCCGGTGACGAGGGTGCAGAGGAGGAGCGAGAGGCCCGCCTTCGCCCCGGTCGACTCGGCGAGGCGCTCGTAGAGAGTCGTCGAGTCGCGCCCCTCGGTCTTCGAGGTCGCCATCCGCTTCCGGTCGTGCGGGTCGCGGTGGATCTTCAGGTCGACCCGGCCCTTGGTCACGGCGGTGTGGCCGTAGACGACGGCGAGGTACTCCTTCACGAGGCTCCGGGCCTTCATCGCCTTCGCCATGCCGGCGTGCGCGGCCTCCGTCTTCGCGACGACGAGGACGCCCGAGGTGTCCTTGTCGAGGCGGTGGACGAGGCCGGGGCGGTCGGCCTCGCCGGCCCACTCCTTCGAATGGAAGAGGAGCGCGTTGACGAGCGTGCCGTCCCGATGGCCGACGGCGGGGTGGACGACGAGGCCGGGCGGCTTGTCGAGGACGAGGAGGTGGTCGTCCTCGAAGAGGATCGACAGCGGGATCTCCTGCGGGATCAGCTCCGGTTTCGGCGGCGGAGGCGGCGGGAGGACGGTGTCGACCGCGTCGCCCGCCGCGACCCTCGCGGCCGTCTTCGTGACGGCGCGGCCGTTGACGAGGACGAGCCCCGCCTCGATCCACTCCTGGACCTTCGTCCGGGAGGCCTCGGGGAGGTCGGCGAGGTGGCGGAGGAGGACGCGGTCGAGGCGCTCGCGGTCGTCGCCGCGGTCGGCGGTGAAGCTCCGGCGGGGGCGCTCGACGGCCCCGCTCACGCCTCTGAGCGGGCCGCGGCCCTCTTCGAGCCCCAGGCCCAGATCGCGATGCCGAGGACGAAGAGGCCGAGCGCGATTCCCTGCGAGGTCGAGAGCGCCGTCCCCGGGACCGTGCCGCGCGGGTCGCCGCGGAAGAGCTCCACGGTGAACCGAAGGGCGGCCGCCCCGACGAGGTAGAGGGAGAAGGTCCGTCCCGGGACGCGCCCCTTCCCGAACCATACGACGAGGCCGGCGAGGGCGAAGAGCCCGAGCGCCTCGTAGAGCTGCGTCGGGTGGAGCGGGAGCCCGAGCGGGACGCCGACGTTCTCGGCGGCCTTCGTGTCGGTGAAGGTGATCGCCCAGGGCTTCGTGCAGGAGGCGCCCCAGCAGCAGCCGGCGGCGAGGCAGCCGAGGCGGCCGATCGCCTGGCCCAGCGCGACGGCGGGGGCCGCCGCGTCGGCGAAGGCGAGGAAGGGGACTTTCTTGACCTTGACGAAGAAGAGCGCGGCGGCGAGCGCGCCGAGGAGGCCGCCGTAGAAGACGCCTCCGGCGCGGAAGAGCTCGAGGAGGCCGCGGAAGGAGGTGAGGTAGTAGCCCGGCCCCTCCACGACGAGGAGGAGGAGCTTCGCGCCCGCAAGCCCCGAGAGGATCAGCCAGATCCCCATGTCGACGGCCGTCTCGCGGTCGACGCCGTACTCGGGCGCTCGCCGCCGGAGGAGGAGGAGGCCGAGGACGAAAGCGACGCCGAGCGCGGCGCCGTAGGCGGGGAGGACGATCGGGCCGAGGTGGAGGAGCTCGGGGTGCATCAGGACTCCGGCGTCGTCTCTTCGCTCGCGGGGTTCTTCAGGATGTCGAGCGCGAGGAGGACGACGCCCACGGTGATGGCGCTGTCGGCGACGTTGAAGGAGGGCCACTCCCACCGGTCGGCGGCGTGGAGGCGGAGGAAGTCGGTGACGGAGCCGGAGCCGATCCTGTCGATGAGGTTCCCGACGGCGCCGCCGAGGATCCCGGCGAGGGCGAGCTGGAGGCGCTTCCAGTGGACGGGGCTCTTGAACGCGTAGACGAGGACGAGGACGAAGACGGCGAAGGCGACGGCGTTCAGGAGGATCGGACGATAGGGAGAGGTCGCCCCGGCGAAAAGGCCGAAGGCGGCCCCGGTGTTCTGGACGTGCGTGACGTCGAAGAAGCCCGGGATCACCACGATCCTCTCGTGCAGCGGGACCCAGGCGCGGACCATCGCCTTCGTCGCCTGGTCGAGGAGGACGACGAAGGCGGAGAGGCCGAGATAGAGGGCGCGGAGGCGGACCGGGCTCATCCGGCGACCGCCGCGAGGATCTGCCGGCAACGGCCGCAGAGCCCCGTCTCGTCGCCGTCGCGCCTCACCTGCCAGCAGCGCGGGCATTTCGTCCCCTCTGCCGCGTGCGCCGAGACGACGGGGAGCGCGGCTTCTTCCTCGGCCCTCGGGGCGGTGAAGGCGACCTCGGGGACGATGAGGAGCTCGGCGAATCGCGCCTCGTCGAGGCCGACGGCCGCGAGGTCGGCGTCGAGGGCGGCCGTCCGCCCGACCTCGGCGCGGGCCTGGGCGCTCGTGCCGACGACACCGTCGCGCCGGAGCGGCTCGAGGGCGGAGACGAAGGCCGCGCGGACGTCGAGGAGGCGGCCCCAGGCGGCGTGCCCCTCGTCGGAGATCGTCGCGAGGCGCAGGTCGTCCCACGTCGCGAGCGCGGGGGTGCCTCCCTCGTGGCCCGGAAGCGCCTCCCAGATCTCTTCCGCCGTGAAGGGGCAGATCGGGTGGAGGAGGAGGGCGAGCGCCTCGGCGATCCGGTAGGCGGCCGTCTGCGCGGAGCGGCGGGCCGGGTCGTCCTTGCCGAGGACGAAGAGGGCGTCCTTCCGCACGTCGCACCAGAGGGCCGAGAGGTCGGTCGTCGCGAACTCGCGGAGGCGGCGCGCCACGGTGTGGAACTCGAACCGGTCGTAGGCCTCGCGGCACTCGGACACGAGGAGCGCCGCCCGGGCGATGAGGAGCCGGTCGAACGGCTCGAGACGCTCCGTCGCGACGGCGTTCGTCGCGGGTTCGAAGTCGAAGAGGTTCGAGAGGAGGAACCGGGCCGTGTTCCGGACCTTCCGGTAGGCCTCGGCCGTCCGGGTCAGGATCTCCTGGTTGAGGCGGATGTCGTCGGTGTAGTCGGAGGAGGCGACCCAGAGGCGGAGGACGTCGGCGCCGTGCTTGTCGATGACGGCGTCGGGCTCGACGGTGTTCCCGTCGGACTTCGACATCTTCCGGCCGTCGCCCGCGACGACGAAGCCGTGGGTCACGACGGTCTCGTACGGGGCCTTGCCGTGGAGCGCGACGGCCGTCAGGAGCGACGACTGGAACCAGCCGCGGTGCTGGTCGTGCCCCTCCAGGTAGAGGACGGGCGCGGCGTTCCCGACGGTGTAGGGCGACGGGATGCCGTAGCCGGACGTGCCGAGGACGGCGGCGTGGGAGACGCCCGAGTCGAACCAGACGTCGAGGATGTCCTTCACCTTCTCGAAGGCCGTCCCCTTCCACTTCGAGGCCGGCGGGACGAACGCCTCCGCGGGGAAGGACTCGTCGTCCCACCAGGCGTCGGCGCCGTGCGTCTCGAAGATCGCGACGAGGTTGTCGAAGAAGAGCGTCAGCTCGGACGGGTCGTCGGCCGTCGGGTAGTACTCCGGCATCCCCTCCTTCGGCTCCTTCGGCCGGAGGATGGTGATGGGCGAGCCCCAGAGGCGCTGGCGCGAGATCGTCCACTCGAGCCGGTTCTCGACCATCGCGCCGATCCGGTTGACGCCGAACGCGGGGACCCACTCGACCCGGCCGCGGATCTCCCCGAGCGCCTTCTCGCGGAGCGCGCCGAGGTCGATGAACCACTGGTGGGTGGAGCGGAAGACGACCGGCGTCTTGCAGCGCCAGCAGTGCGGGTAGCTGTGGACGACGTCCGTCCGGCCGAGGAGGCGCGCGCCGGACGGGTCGCCCTGCTCGAGCATTCCGAGGACGGCGCGGTTCGCGTCGAGGTCGGGGCCTTTCGCCGCGACGACCCGCTTGCCGCGGAGCGGCTCGGGGACGTGCCGGTCGTAGAAGCCCGCCTCGTCGACGGGGCAGAGCGCCGGGTCGTCGACGGGGTAGCCGCTCCGCTTGACGACGTCGTGGTCCTCGCGTCCGTGCCCGGGGGCGGTGTGGACGAGGCCCGTGCCGTCGTCGGTCGAGACGTGCTCGCCGAGGAGGAAGCCGAAGGAGACGCCGTCGAGGTCGAAGGGGCGGCGGTAGGTCGGGCGGGCCATCTCGACCTCGGCCCCCTTGCGGGTCGTGCCGGGGACGGCGGCGAGGTCGCTCCAGCCGAGCGCCTTCGCCGTCGCTTCGACGAGCGGCTCGGCGAGGAGGTAGAGCTTCGACGGCTCTGAGGCTCGGCGCGCGAGGACGTACGGGATCTCGGGCCCGAGGCAGACGGCGCGGTTCGCCGGGAGCGTCCAGGGGGTCGTCGTCCAGATGACGGCGAAGAGCTCGGCGTCGGCCGGGAGGGCCCCGCCCCAGAGGGCGCGGAGCCCCTCGTTCAGGGGCATCGGGAAGGCGACGTGGATCGAGGCGTCCTTCCGGTCCTCGTACTCCACCTCGGCCTCGGCGAGCGCCGTCTTGCAGTTCACGCACCAGAGGACGGCCTTGAAGCCGTAGGTGACGAGGCCCTTCGCGAGGAACTCGCCGAACGAACGGGCGATCGTCGCCTGGTAGGCGTAGTCCATCGTCCGGTAGGGGGCCTCCCAGGCGCCGAGGATGCCGAGGCGCTGGAAGTCCTCCCGCTGGGCGACGACCCACTTCTGGGCGTACTCGCGGCACGCCTTCCGGAACGTGACGGGCGACATCTCCCGCTTCCTGGCGCCGAGCTCCTTGTCGACCTTCAGCTCGATCGGCAGGCCGTGGCAGTCCCAGCCGGGGACGTACGGGCTCTCGAAGCCCGCGAGCGTCTTCGAGCGGACGACGATGTCCTTCAGGATCTTGTTGAGGGCCGTCCCGATGTGGATGTGCCCGTTCGCGTAGGGGGGGCCGTCGTGGAGGATGTAGCGCGGGGCGCCGGCCTTGCGGCGGGCTTCGAGGACCTTCTCGTAGAGCCCCGAGTCGAGCCACCGGCGCAGCCGCTCCGGCTCCCGCTTCGGGAGGTCCGCCTTCATCGGGAAGGAGGTCTTCGGGAGGTGGAGCGTGTCCTTGTAGTCGCGGGCTTCCATAGAGGGACCGGAGGTTACCGGCGGCCCTCTTCGGAAGCAAGGAGCGGGCCGACGGGGCAGGCCTCGCGCCTCTGCGATGATCCGCGGCCCGGAGGTGCCATTGATCGCTCCCGTCCGCGCGGTCCTCTTCGACATGGACGGCGTCCTCGTCTTCTCCGAGGACGCCTGGTTCTCGGTCTTCAACGAGACGCTCGCCGGGTTCGGCCACACGCCGGTCTCCCGGGCCGAGTTCGACGCGATCTACGGGAACGGAGCCGCGGCCGACCGGGACGCCTACATGCCCGAGCGGCGCGTCGAGGAGATCGACGCGGCCTACGCGCGGCTCTTCGAGACGCACCTCGGCGAGGTCCGCCCGAACGTCGAGGCCGTCCCCGTGCTGGAGGAGCTCCGGCGTCGGGGGATCCGGACCTCCGTCGCGACGAACACGACGGCACCCCTCGCCCGGCGCGTCCTCGCCCTCCACGGGCTGCTGCCGCTCCTCGACGGGACGGCGTCCGCGGACGAGGCGGGAGCGGGGAAGCCCGACCCGGCGGTCGTCCGGCTCGCCGCGGCACGCGTCGGGACGCCGCTCGACGAGTGCCTCTTCGTCGGCGACTCGCGCTACGACGAGGCGGCGGCTGCGGCGGCTCCCGTCCGCTTCGTCGGCCTCGGGCACGGCGGCGGGACGCGGATCGAGCGGCTCGGCGAGCTCCTCGGCCTCGTCGGGCCGCCGGCCGCTCCGATAAACTCCCGGGTTTGATGTCCGAGAAGATCAGGACCGGCATCGCCGGCTGCGGCTACCTGGGGCGCCACCACGCCCGCATCCTCACCGAGATTTCCCTCTCCGAGCCCGTCGGCTTCGTGGAGCCGAACGACGCGATGGCCGCCGAGATCGTGGGGAAGTACGGTCCCCTCGGCCTCGTCCGGTGCCGTTCCGTGAAGGAGCTGCTCGACCGCGGGGCGAAGGCCGTCGTCGTCGCGACGCCGACCTCGACGCACGCCGAGGTCGCCGAGGAGCTCCTCGCCGGCGGCGCGGACGTCATGGTCGAGAAGCCGATGACCGTGACGCTCGCCGAGGCGGACCGGCTCATCGCGATCGCGAGGGAGAAGGGGCGCGTCCTCCAGGTGGGGCACATCGAGAGGTTCAACCCGGCCGTCGTCGCCGTCCTTCCGCTCGTCACGGAGCCGAAGTTCATCGAGGCGCACCGCCTCGGCGTCTTCGTCCCGCGCGCGCTCGACGTCGACGTCGTCCTCGACCTCCTCGTCCACGACCTCGACATCGCGCTCGAGATCGTGAAGAGGCCGGTGACGGCGATCCACGCCGTCGGGGTGCCGATCCTCTCGAAGAAGGTCGACATCGCGTCGATCCGGATCGAGTTCGAGGGCGGGTGCGTCGCGAACCTGACGGCCTCGCGCGTCTCGACGGAGAAGACGCGGAAGTTCCGCTTCTTCCAGCCCGACTGGTACTTCTCGATCGACACGCAGAAGCGGGACGTGACGGCCTACCGGCTCGACCGGATGAGCGGCCCCCCCCGGATCATGGAGTGGCCCGTCGAGGTCGTCCCGGCCGACCCGCTCACGGCGGAGGACGGGGCCTTCCTCGAGGCGTGCCGGACCCGGACGGAGCCCGCGGTGACGGGGGAGGCGGGGCGCGCGGCGCTGAAGCTCGCACTCGACGTGCAGGAGGAAGTCGCCCGGAGGCTCGGTTGACGAGGCGGATCGGCCTCGTCGGCGGCTCCGGCCTCTACGCGCTCCCGGGCCTCGTCGTCGCGGAGGAAGTGGCGCTCGAGACGCCGTTCGGCGCGCCGTCCGACGCCTTCGTCCTCGGGGAGCTCTCGGGTGTGCCGGTCGCGTTCCTCGCGCGCCACGGGCGGGGACACCGGCTCGCGCCGAGCGAGGTGAACTCCCGGGCGAACGTCTGGGGCTTCCGCAAGCTCGGCTGCTCCTACCTCGTCTCCTCGTCCGCCTGCGGCTCGATGAAGGTCGCGTACCGGCCCACCGACGTCGTCCTCCCGGACCAGTTCCTCGACCTGACGAAGGGGCGACCCTCGACGTTCTTCGGGGACGGGTGCGTCGCGCACGTCTCGTTCTCCCACCCGGTTTCGGCCCATCTCGTCGACGTCCTCGCGAAGGCGGCGCACGAGGCGGGCGCCGTCGCGCACCGCGGGGGGACCTACCTCTGCATGGAAGGGCCGCAGTTCTCGACGCTCGCCGAGTCGCGGCTCTACCGCTCCTGGGGCGTCGACGTCATCGGGATGACGAACGCCACGGAGGCGAAGCTCTGCCGGGAGGCGGAGATCGACTACGCGACGATGTGCCTCGTGACGGACTACGACTGCTGGCACGAGGAGGAGGCTCCGGTCTCCGTCGAGGCCGTCCTCGCCGTCCTCCGGAAGAACGCCGAGACGGCGGACCGCGTCCTCGCGAGGGCGGTCGCCGCTCTCGACCCGGAGCGCCCGCCCGACTGCGAGGGCGCCATGCGCCACGCCGTCCTGACCGCCCCCGCGGCGATCCCGCCCGCGGCCCGGGAGCGCCTCGCGCTCCTCATGGAGAGGTACTGGAGATGAGCACGGCCCCGAAGGTCGTCGTCACCGGCTCGGTGGCGTTCGACTACCTGATGAGCTTCCCCGGCAAGTTCCGCGACGTCGTCGTCCCCGACCGCCTCCACCGGCTCTCCGTCTCGTTCCTCGTCGACGAGATGCGGCGCGTGCGCGGGGGCGTCGCCCCGAACATCGCCTACGGGCTCGCCCTCTTCGGCGTCACCCCGACCGTTTTCGCGACGGCCGGGCAGGACGCCGGGGAGTACCGGGACTGGCTCGCGGCGCAGGGGGTCGACGTCTCCGGGCTGAAGCTCTGCGAGGACGTCTTCACGGCGTCGTTCTTCGTGTCGACGGACGAGGAGCAGAACCAGATCGCGACGTTCTACGCGGGCGCGATGGCGCGCGCCTCGGAGCTGACGTTCCGCTCCTTCGCTCCCGGCTCCGTCGCGCTCGCACTCGTCTGCCCGAGCGACCCGACCGCGATGCGCCAGCACGCGAACGAGTGCCGCGAGCTCGGGATCCCGTACGTCTACGACCCGAGCCAGCAGGTCGCCCGTCTCGACGGGGCCGACCTCCTCGACGGTCTCGACGGCGCGGCGATGCTCATCGGGAACGAATACGAGTTCGGGATCATCGAGAAGAAGACCGGCCTCTCGGAGGCGGAGCTCGCGGCGAAAGTGCCCGTCCTCGTCATCACGCGGGGGGAGGAGGGGGCGACGATCGCCCTGCGGGGAGGCTCGGCCGAGGAGCCGGGCGGCGCGAGGACGATCCGGGTCCCGGCGGCGAGGCTCCGGACGGAGGCGCTCGACCCGACGGGCGTCGGCGACGCGTTCCGCTCCGGTCTCGTCGCCTCCCGGCTCCGGGGGCTGCCGTGGGAGGAGGCCGGACGGGTCGGCGCCGTGGCGGCTGTCCTCTGCCTCGAGACGCTCGGGCCGCAGGCGAAGCGGTGGACGCTCGACGAGCTCCTCGCGAGGTACGCCGAGAGCTACGGCGCACCGCTTCCCGCGCCGCTCGCCGAGCGGCTCCGGGGCGCGCCGGGCGTCCGGTCCGGCGACGGCTCCGTCCGTCCGGTCGGGCAGTTCTCTCTGCTAGACTGAGGCGGTCATGAACGTGATCGAGGGCCAGCTTCGCGCCGACGGACGGCGGTTCGGAATCGTCGCCTCCCGGACGAACGACATCGTCGTCTCCCGCCTTCTCGACGGGGCTCTCGACGCCTTCCGGAGGCTCGGCGCGACCGAAGGGGCCGTGACGGTGGTCAAGGTTCCCGGCTCGTGGGAGATCCCCCTCGCGCTCCGCGACCTCGGGAAGGGCGCGGGCTTCGACGCGCTCGTCGCGCTCGGCGCCGTCATCCGGGGCGGCACGCCTCACTTCGACTACGTCGCGACCGAGGTCGCGAAGGGAGTGTTCCAGGTCGGGCTGGAGCTCGACGTCCCGATCACGTTCGGCGTCCTGACGTGCGATTCGCTGGAGCAGGCGCTCGAGCGCTCCGGCGCCAAGGGGGGCAACAAGGGGTTCGAGGCGGCGACGGCGGCCGTCGAGCTGGCGGACCTCCGCGCGCGGCTGCGGGCGGGCGCGCCGGCCCGGTAGGGAGGTCGCCGTGAGCGGCCGAAGGCGTCGGGCCCGTGAGCTGGCGCTCCAGCTCCTGTACCAGCGGGACATCGCCCGGACCGAGCCGGAGGAGATGTTCGCCCGCACGGACGAGTACCTGAACGCGTCGCCCGATGTGAAGGAGTACGCCTCGCGCCTCCTTCTCGGGACGGTCGCCCGACAGGAGGAGCTCGACGAGCGGCTCGCGAAGCAGTCCGATCACTGGCGGCTCGGCCGGATGCCCGTCGTCGACCGGAACCTCCTGCGCCTCGCTCTCTACGAGCTCATCTACGAGGACGAGACGCCCGACCCCGTCGTGATCGACGAGGCCGTGGAGATCGCCAAGAAGTTCTCGACGCCGTCCTCGGCGCCGTTCGTAAACGGCGTCCTCGACGGCATCCGCCGCGGCCTCTTCGGGGACCGCGAGGCCGCGGGCCGCCGGTCGAAGCCGGCCCCCGCCGGAAGCCGGTGAGGCCGGCTCCCGTCCTCGCGATCGCGCTCCTGCTCCTCCCGGCGGCCGGGACGGCGGCGCCCCGCGCGCGCGCCGTCGAGGCGGCGAGCTACGCGGTCGAGGGGCCCGAGCCGTGGCGGTCCGTGCGGCCCGTCGAAGGCCCCGGCTACCGCGTCGTCCTCTCCTCGCCCGACGGCCGCACGCTCGTCGCGACGGTCGAGGTCGACGGGATGCCGCTGCCCGACGAGGCGCCGTACCCGGCCGAGAGCCGCTCGCTCCCGTCCGAGGCGCGAGAGATCCTCGCCGAGCCGCTCCCGGCGGACGACGAGCTGGAGGCGCTCTCGCGGATGCTCCTCCGCGGCGCGACGACCCAGCTCGAGGCGGTGGAGCGCGTCGTCGCCTGGGTCGCGAAGCGGATCCGCTACGAGACGCCGGGCCTCCTCGCCGAGAGCGCGCTCTCGTGCCACAGGAGCCGGCGCGGTTCCTGCGTCGGCAGGTCTCTCCTCGCTGCGGACCTCCTCCGTCGCGGGGGGATCCCGGCGCGGCAGGTGACGGGGATCCTGACGGCGAGAGCGCCGGAGGAGCTGACGGACAACTCCCAGGAGCTCTTCAACGAGGGGATCAGCGGGGTGCGGCACCGGTGGATCGAGGTCTGGGTCGCGGGGCTCGGCTGGGTCCCTTCCGATCCCGGGGGTCTCGCGAACACGGTGACGGCCCGGCACCTCGCCCTGCCCGGGGCGCCGCCCGAGGGGTTCGGGCTGCGCGTCCTGTCGCGCGGCCCGGCGCTCGCGCGGAAGGCCCGGGAGGGGCTGCTCGCCCGCCCGCGGCTCCGCGCCGTCGAGGCCGTGGACCTCGCGCCGGGGGCGGAGGTCCCGTGACGGCCCCGGGCCGGACCCGTCGGCACGTCCTCGTCGTCGACGACTCCGGGCCCGCGCGCCTTCTCATCCGACAGTCGCTCGAGGGCTGGGCGCGCCGGACCGGGCAGAGGGTCGAGGTCGTCGAGGCCGAGAACGGATTCGAGGCGCTCCGCGAGCTGCCGCGCGCGCCGTTCGACCTCGTCCTGACGGACGTGAACATGCCCACGCTCTCGGGCCTCGAGCTGATCCGCATGGTCCGTGCGCGGCCCGAGCAGCGGGCGCTGCCGATCGTCGCGGTCTCGACGGAACGGGACGCCGAGGACGCCGCGAGGGCGCGAAAGGCGGGGGCCGACGGCTACCTCGGCAAGCCGTTCGACGCCGCGACCTTCGACCGCGTCCTCGAGGAGGTCCTCTCGCCGCGGACGCCGGAGGCCCCGTGAGCCGGCGGAAGAAACCCGCCGGGAGCTTCGCGAACGAGTTCCTCGCCGAGGCGGAGACGCTCCTCGAGGAGGCGGGCTCCTGCCTCGATGCGCTCGAAGGGGACGGAGACGACCCGAACCCCGCCCGCCTGAACGCCCTCTTCCGCGCGGTCCACTCGCTGAAGGGGGTCGCAGCGATGGTCGGCCTGACCGGCGTCGCCGACGCGGCGCACGACCTCGAGGCCCTCCTCGACGGCGTCCGGATGGGTCGCGTCGCCGCGACCCCCGCCTCGCGCACGGCGGTGCGCGAAGGGCTCGCGGCGCTCGGTTCTCTCGTCGGCCGCGTGGCCGCGGGGGAGGAGTGTCCGGCCCTCGCCGAGCCGCTTCGGGAGCGGCTCGAGGCCGCTCTCGCGACGGCGCCCGCGACGGTCGCCGCGGTCCCCGTCCTCCCGCAGGACCTCGAGGCGTCGCTCTCCGACTACGAGCGCCATCGCGTCGGCGAGGCGGTCCGCCGCGGAAAGGCCCTCCTCCTCGTCGACCTCGACTACGACTTCGACTCGTTCGACCAGGGCCTCCGGACGGCAATGGCCGAGGCCTCCGCCACCGGCGAGCTGATCGGGACGTTCCCGGGGAGCGCCTCCGATCCCGCTCGAATGGCGTTCCGGCTCCTCGTGGCGCTCCCTCCCGGCGCGAACGGGGCCAGCCTCGGCGAGAGGTGCGCGGCGCGCGCGCTCGTCCCGGTGCCGCTCTCGGGGTCGTCGCCGGCCCCGCACGCCGCGGAGCCGGCTGCCGAGCAGGCCCCCCAGGTGGCGCGGGGCGTCGTGCGGGTCCCGCTCGCGAAGGTCGCCGCGCTCGTCGACCTCGCCGGGGAGCTCGCCCTCGCGCGGGGCGCGCTCGGGAGGGCGCTCGGGAAGGCCCTCGCGGGCGCGCCCGACCGGAACGCGCGGTACGAGGCGCAGAGGGCCTTCTCTCTCCTCGACCGCCTCGTCGCCGGGCTCGGTCCGGCGGCCCTCGCGCTTCGCCTCGTGCCGGTGGAGACGCTGACCTCGCGGCTCTCGCGCGCCTTCGCCCGGACGGCCTCGGCGCTCGGCAAGGAGGCCGACTTCGAGGTCCACGGCGTCGAGACGGAGATCGACAAGGTCCTCGCGGACGAGCTCGCCGACCCGCTCCTCCACATCCTCCGGAACGCCCTCGACCACGGCCTCGAGCCGCCCGACGCCCGCGCGGCCGCGGGAAAGCCTCGCCGGGGGCGCGTCTCGCTCACCGTCGCGCCGCGGGGACGCGAGGTCGTCCTCTCGTTCTCGGACGACGGTCGAGGCATCGACGGGGCTGCTGTCCTGAAGCGGGCGCGGGAGCTCGGGCTGATCGCTCCGGCCGATCCGGACCCGCCGGATCCGTACGCGCTCCTCTTTCGCCCCGGCTTCTCGACGGCGACGTCCGTCTCCGAGTTCTCCGGAAGGGGCGTCGGGCTCGACGTGGTGAAGGAGAACCTCGCCTCGCTCGGCGGCCGGGTCTCCGTCCGGTCTGCGCCGGGCGCCGGGACGACGTTCGAGGTCGTCGTCCCGATGACGCTGGTCCTGCTCGAGTCGCTCGTCGTCCGCGTCGGCGGGCTCCGCTTCGCGATGCCCGGCGAGAACGTCCTCCGGACGCTCCAGGCCCGTCCCTCCGACATCGAGGTCGTGGACGGCACGCCCTGCCTGCGGGACGGCGACCGCGCCCTCCCCGTGGCCCGCCTGGACACCCTTCTCGGCATGCCCGGGACGCCGGCCCGGGGCGAGCTCGAACCGGTCGTCGTCGCCGAGGCGGGCGAGCGCGCGGCGGCGTTCGTCGTCGACGCGGTCGAGGGCGTGTGGGACCTCCTCGTCAAGCCGCTCGCCGACTCCGTGCCGAGGCGCCGGGAGATCGCCGGGGCGGCCGAAGTGCCGGGAGGCGAGGTCGCCCTCGCGCTCGACCCGGCGTCGCTCGTCGCGAGCGTCTTCTCGGTGTCCGGGAGACCGACGTGAACGGCGAGGGCCTCCTCCTCGCCTTCCGCGCCGGTGGCGAACGCTTCGCGGTGCCGCTCGAGAGGGTGCGCGAGGCCGCGCGGCCGCGACGGATCACGCCCCTCCCGGGAGCTCCGGCCTCCTGGGCCGGCGTCGCCCTCGTGCGGGGCGAGGCCCTGGGCGTCGTCGACGTCGCCGCGGCCGTCGGGCTGCCGCCTTCGACGGCGCGGACGGCGCCGCTCGTCGTCGTCCTCTTCGGCTGCGATCACGCGCTCCTCGTCGACGCCGTCGACGGCGTGGAGCAGTTCCCCGCGGACCGGGTGGCGCCGCCGCCGCCGGGACGCGGCGCCGTCTCGGGAGTCGTCGCGGAGGAGGCGGGCTTCCTCTCGCTGCTCGACGTGGACCGTCTCGGGGCGAGGGGCGAAGCATGAGCGAGGAACGAGTCGAGGCGTCGGCCGTGTCCGCGGAGGCGTCGGAGCGGTGGAGGCTCGCGGGCGAGCTCGGCCGGGTGCCGGGCGAGGAGGCGGAGGAGCTCCTCCTCGGGCTGCTGAGAGACGAGGACTACCGCGTCCGGGAGAGAGCCGTCGCGTCCCTCGCGCGACGCTTCACCCCACGCGTGGCGGCCGCCTGCGCGGTCGCCCTGGCGGACGACGACGACGCGGGACACCGGGCCGCGGGCCTCGCGATTCTCGCGAGGGCCGGGGCGGCCGGGAGACCGACGCTCCTCGGGGCGCTCCAGCACCCGTCCGCCGACGTGAGGATCTCGGCGGCGGCCGCGCTGCCGGGTCCGGCCCCGGGTCCGGAGACGGTCGCCGCGATCGAGGCCGCCGCGCGGAGAGAAGGGGACGCGAACGCGCGGGCGGCCCTGCTCCTCGCGCTGGGTCGGTCGGGACGGCGGGACGCCGTCACGCCGCTCCTCGCCGCGCTCGACGAGGGGAACCTCTGGCTCCAGGTCCACGCCCTGGAAGCGCTCGGGACGATCGGAGACCCTCAGATCGCACCGCGCCTGCTGCCGCTCCTGTCGAACGACGCGCTTCGGCAGGGGGCGCTGCACGCGCTCGCCCGCCTCCGTCCCGTCGTGGCTGCGGAACCCCTCGTCCGCCTCGCCGCCGCGGGCGAGCTCGACCCGTTCCTCCTCGCAGCCCTCCGGGCCGCGCTCGAGGCAGCGCCGGAAAGCACCCTCGCCTCGCTCCGGCCGCTCTGGCCCGGGGCACGGGAGACGCTGCTCGGGATCCTTCAGGATCCGGAGGAGGACGATCTCTACCGGACGGATGCCGCCCACGTCCTGGCGCTTTTCGACGCGAGGGGCGCCGCCCTCGCGATCGCCGCGAACGGGCCATTCCGCGACGGCTACGCCGCTCTCCGCTCGCTCGGTCCGGCCCGGCGCGACGAGGCGCTCCTCGCCGTCCTCCAGGTCGCGGACCCGGAGCCCGCGCTCGAGCTCGTGGACGCCCTCCGCGGGGGGGCCGACGCACCGACGCTCCTCCCGCTCCTCGTTCACCCCTCTCCGACCGTGCGCGCTGCGGTCCTCTCGTGCGTCCCCCCCGGGCTCGTTCCCGTTCCCGACCTGATCGACGTCCTCGCGGAGGACGACCCCGAGACGGCGCTCGCCGCGGCGCTCGCGCTCGCGAGCGACGAGTCGGGTGCGCCGCTCGACCGGCTCCGGAGCCGGAAGCAGGCGCTCCTCGACCGGGCCGGCGGGCCGGACGGACCGGGGCGTGTCGCCGCGCTGGCGGCCCTGGCGGATGCCGACGGACCGGACGTGGAGGCCGCGATCCGCGGCGCGCTCGCCTCGCCCGACGCGACGGTGCGCGAGGCGGCCGTCTCCGCCGCGGCGAGGGGGCGCCGGATCCCGGAGCACGAGCTCGTGGCCCGGCTCTCGGACGAGAGCCCGGCCGTCCGGGCCGCGGCCATGCGGGGGATCGCCCGCCGCGCGGGTCGGGGCGACGTGCTGCGCGGCGTGACCTGGCGGGACGCCCTCGTCTTCCTCGTCGACGACCCGGCCGCGGCGGCGGCCGCGGGGGCTGCAGTCGTCGCGCTCGGCGGGGAGGAGCGGCCGCGGCTCGTCGAGGAGATGCTCGCGCAGGAGCCGGCCGTCCGGATCGCGGCGCTGGAAGAGATCGAGCGGACCGGTGACGCGACGGCGGCGCGGAGCGCCGTCGCCGCGACCGCGCACGAGGACCCGGAGACGGCCTGCGCGGCCGTCCGCGCCCTCGTCGTGGCCGACGAAGGGACGGCCGCGGAGGCGCTCCCCACGGCGCTTGCGGACGAGCGGCCCACGGTCCGCGCAGCGGCGGCCGAGACGATCGCCCGCCGCGCGGCCTCCGCGCCCTCCGGCGACCTCGCGCCGGCCGTCGCCGCGGCGCTCCTCGCGGAAGGGGACCGGCACGTCCTCCGCTCGATCCTCCTCGCTGTCGCCGCGCTCGGCGGCGAGGCGGCGATCGAGCCGCTCACGCTCGTCCTCGCCCGCGAGCTGGTGCCGCCGGAGGCCGATGCGGCGGCGGAAGAGCTCGCGGTGCGCCACCCCGACGCCTGCCGAGCCGCGTGGACGCACGCACCGTCGCGCGCCGAGCGGCGGTGGGCGAGGGCCCTGACCGCCGCGAACCGACGGCGCGTCCGAAGCACGAGGGGGACGTGACGGGTCGCGCGCCCGAGCTGGCCGAGCCCGTTTTCCGCCTCTTCCAGGACCTCCTGCGGCGGCGGACCGGCTTCGTCCTCGCGGACTCCCAGAGGACGAGGCTCGAGAGCCGCCTCGGCTCCGAGGCGCGAAGCTCCGGCTCGTTCTACCAGCTCTACGGCCGGCTCCGGAACGAGCCCGCGGAATCGCCCCTCTTCGGGCGGCTCCTCGACGCCGCGGTGAACGGGGAGACCTACTTCTTCCGCGACCCCTCGAGCCTGAGGGCGTTTGCCGAGGAGATCGCGCCCGAACGCCTCCTCGCGGCCGGCCAGGACGGCGTCCTCGACGTCTGGTCGGCCGGCTGCGCGACGGGGGAGGAGCCCTACAGCCTCTCGATCGTCCTGCACGAGCGCGGACTCCTCCCCGGACGGCGCGTCCGGATCCTCGGGACGGACCTCTCGCCGGCGCACGTGAGGAGGGCGAGGGCGGCGGTCTTCGGCCCCCAGGCGCTCCGGGCGACCTCTCCCGAGCGCCGCCGCGACGCCTTCGACGCCGCACCCGGAGGGCTCTTCCGGCTGAAGCCGGCCCTCGCGGCGCCCGTCCTGTTCGAGGCCCGGTCGATCCTCGACGAGCCGCTCTCCGGCCCTGCGTTCGACGTGATCCTCTGCCGGAACGTCCTCATCTACCTCGACGAGGAGGCACGGACGCGCGTCGTGGAGGTCCTCGCATCGCGCCTGAAGCCGGGGGGCTACATCCTCCTCGGCGCGAGCGACGCCCTCGCCGCCGCGTCCTCCTCGCTCACGCTCGTACGCCTCGCGAACGACGTCGCCTACCGGAGGTAGGCATGAGAGTCCTCGTCGTCGAAGACTCCGCCTACCAGCGTCTCCGGATCGTCGAGACGCTTCGCGCGGCGCCCGGCGTCGCCGACGTCGAGTCCGTCCCGACGGGTGAGGAGGCGATCCGGCGGCTCCTGACGAGCGAGTACGGTCTCGTCACGCTGGACCTCGGGCTCCCGGGAATGGACGGGCACGCGGTCCTGCGCTGGATCATGGCGAACCGTCCGCTCCCGGTCGTCGTCATCTCCTCGGACAACGAGGAGCGGAACGCGATCATGGCGCTCGAGGCCGGGGCGCTCGACGTCCTCGGGAAGGCGAGCGCCCGGCCGGAGAGCCTCGCGCGGTGGCGGCGGCGCCTCGCGGACGTCGTCGAGGGGGCACGGCTCCTCTCGATGGAGAGCCTCCTTCGGCGGGTTCCGGGACGGGCCGGCAAGGCCGCCGAGGCGCCCCCGCCAACGCCGGCGCCGATCCGGCTTCCGCGGATCGCCGGAGCGGGGGAGCCTCCCGCGCTCGTCGTCGCGGCGTCGACGGGGGGGCCTCCGGCCCTCCGGGAGCTCTTTGCGGGGCTCCTCCCGCAGCACGCCGTGGTCGGCGTCGCCCAGCACATGCCGCCGCCCTTCACCCGTTCGCTCGCCCAGAGGCTCGGCTCCGGGACGGCCTGGGACGTCCGCGAGGCGGTGAACGGGGCGGAGGCGAGCCCGGGAGTCGTCTGGCTCGCCCCGGGAGGAGGGCATCTCGAGCTCGTTCGGCGCGGGGAGCGGCCCTTCCTCCAGGTGACGCCGCACGCCGCGTCCGCGCGCTGGTGCCCTTCGGCGGACCTCCTCTTCGCCTCGGCCGCGGCGGCGTTCGGACCGCGCGTCGTCGCGGTCGTCCTGACCGGCATGGGCGACGACGGCGCCGAAGGCTGCCGTGCCGTCGCGGCGGCGGGTGGCGCCGTCCTCTGCGAGTCGCGCGAGACGGCCGTCATCCCCGGGATGCCCGACGCCGCGGCGCGCGCCGTCCTCGAGGCCCGCCGCGTCCCGCTCCCTCGCCTCGCGGCCGAGATCGAGCGCCACCTCGCCGGGGCGGCCCGCGTCGCGGAGTAGGGCGCGGCGGGGAAGCCTCCCGCCGTCCCGGTTGCTACACTCGGCGTCCTTTATGGACGCACGCGAAGAACGGACCCAGATCGAGAAGAAGTGGCAGGCGCGGTGGGACGCCGACCGGTCGGCGTTCGTCGACACGCACGACCCCGAAGCGACCGGGACCTACCTCCTCGTCATGCTCCCGTACCCGTCGGGGGACCGCCTCCACGTCGGGCACGCGCGGACCTACTTCCTGACGGACGCGCTCCACCGGTACCTGAAGCAGAAGGGCGAGAAGGTCTTCTGCCCGATGGGGTGGGACGCCTTCGGCCTCCCCGCGGAGAACTTCGCGATTCAGCGCGGCATCCCGCCGCGCGAGTCGACGCTCGCGAACATCGCGGCGATGAAGGAGCAGTTCGCGGGCTGGGGCGTCCTCTACGACTGGACGAAGGAAGTCACGACCTGCGAGCCGGAGTACTACCGCTGGAACCAGTGGTTCTTCCTCCGGATGCTCGAGAAGGGGCTCGCCTACCGCCGGAAGGGGACCGTCAACTGGTGCCCGTCGTGCCAGACGGTCCTCGCGAACGAGCAGGCCGAGGGCGGCACCTGCGAGCGCTGCAAGAACGCGGTGGAGCAGCGCGAGCTCGAGCAGTGGTTCCTGAAGATCACGGAGTACGCCGACAGCCTCCTCGCCGGCCTCGACCAGCTCGGGGAGTGGTCCGAGAAGGTCCGGACGATGCAGCGGAACTGGATCGGCCGCTCCGTCGGAGCCGACCTCGACTTCGAGGTGCCGAAGCTCGGCGAGAAGCTCCGCGTCTTCACGACGCGCCCCGACACCGTCTTCGGCGCGACCGCGATGATCCTCGCCCCCGAGCACCCGGCCCTGCCGCGCCTCATCGAAGGGCACCCCGAGAAGGCCGCGCTCGAGGAGTGGGTGAAGACGGTCCGGAGCCAGGACCGGGTTCAGCGCGAGGCCGAGGGAGCCGAGAAGGACGGCCGCTTCACGGGCGCGCACGCGATCAACCCGTTCACGAACGAGGAGATCCCGATCTGGACGGCGAACTTCGTCCTCGCCGAGTACGGGACGGGGGCGATCATGGCCGTCCCGGGCCACGACGAACGCGACCACGCCTTCGCGACGAAGTACGGCATCCCGATCCGCGAGGTGATCCGCCGCCCCGAGGGAGCCGACGCCTCGATCGCCTGCTTCACGGGCGAGGGGACGATGACGGCCTCGGGGCCGTACGACGGGATGAGGTCGGAGGCGGGCCGCGAGGCGATCGCCGCCGAGGCGGCGAAACGCGGCATCGGCGGCGCCCGCGTCCGCTACCGCCTGCGCGACTGGCTCATCTCGCGCCAGCGCTACTGGGGGACGCCGATCCCGATGGTGAAGTGCCCGGCCTGCGGCTGGGTCCCCGTCCCCGACGACGAGCTCCCGGTGGTCCTCCCGAAGGACGCGCCGTTCACCGGAAAGGGGGGCAACCCTCTCGAGAAGGTCGAGGCGTTCCTGAAGGCGTCGTGCCCGCGGTGCGGCGGAGAGGCCCGGCGCGAGACGGACACGATGGACACGTTCGTCGACTCGTCCTGGTACTACCTGCGCTACCTCGACCCGAAGAGAGACACGGCTCCTTTCGACCCGGCGGTCGTCGCGCGCTGGGCGCCGGTGAACCAGTACATCGGCGGCATCGAGCACGCGATCCTCCACCTCCTCTACGCGCGGTTCTTCGCGCGCGTGATGAAGGACCTCGGCCTCGTCTCCTTCGAGGAGCCGTTCTCGGCCCTGTTCAACCAGGGGATGATCACGAAGATGTCGCCGGGGGGGCGCGTCGAGAAGATGTCGAAGTCCCGCGGGAACGCCGTCTCGCTCGACCCGCTCATCGCGGCGAAGGGGGCCGACGCCGTCCGCGCGTACGTCCTCTTCCTCGGCCCGCCCGAGTCGGATGCCGAGTGGAGCGACGACCAGATCGCCGGCCCGGAGCGGTTCCTCTACCGGGTGAAGGCGCTCGTCGAGAACCACCTGAAGGCGCACGGAGCGGCGCCTCTCGCCCCGGCCGCGGCCGACTCTCCGGCGGCCCGGAAGCGCCACATCGCCGTGAAGACGGTGACGCACGATTTCGAGACGTTCTCGTTCCACACGGCCGTGGCGCACCTGATGGAGTTCACGCACCACGTCGCCGGGCTCGTCGGCGACGCGAAGGCCGATCCGGGCGAGACGCGCGCCTCGATTCTCGCGCTCCTCGCGCTGCTCCATCCGATCGCGCCGCACCTGACCGAGGAGTGGCACGAGCAGATGGGGGAGACGAGGAGCCTCCTCGTCTCGGGCTGGCCGGCGTACGACCCGGCGCTCGCGGTGGAGGAGTCGGTGACGGTCGCCGTCCAGGTGGGCGGGAAGCTCCGCGGGCAGGTCGTCCTGCCGCGCGGCGCCACGCGGGAGGATGCTCTCGCCGCCGCAGAGGCGCAGGAAGGCGTCGCGAAGTGGCTCGAGGGGAAGGAACGGGTGAAGGTCGTCTACGTCCCGGACCGCCTCCTCAACGTCGTGGTGAAGTGAAGCGCGGCGCGACGTCCCCGGAGGCGCCCGGGGGCGAGGTGAACGCGTCTCGGGCGGCCGGGGGACGGAGGCGGACGCGCCCCCCGGCAAGCGCCCTCCTCTCGGCGCTCCTCGCCGTCGGCCTGTCCGGCTGCGGCTACGCCCTCGTCGGGACGGGGCGGGGGATCCTCCCGGAAGGGGCCTCGACCGTCTTCGTCGAGACCTTCACGAACGAGACGCCGAAGGTGGGCCTCGAGCAGCGGCTCACGGACGCGATCCTCCGGGAGCTCGCAGGGCGCGCGGGACTCGAGCCGGTGGGTCGGCGGGACGGCGCGGACGTCGAGATCTCCGGGAAGATCCTGTCGTACACGGTGAACCCGGTGAGGTTCGACGACCAGGGGCGCGCCCTGGAGTACGAGATCGCCGTCTTCGCCCGAGTGAAGCTCACCGACCGGAAGACCGAGAAGCCCCTCTTCGAGAACCCGTCGTTCCTCTTCCGGCAGCCGTATCCCGTCGCGGCCTCGAGCGCGAGCTACGTCGACGTCGAGAACGCCGCGATCGAGGCGATGGCTCGCCCGTTCGCGAGGAGCCTCGTCACGACGATCCTCGAAGGATTCTGAGAGGGGGGCCGGAGACGCCAAGGGCCGGGGGCCCGGCAGCAGGCGCGTCCCGGCGGGGCGCCGCCCGGCCATCCCGGCCCTCGTTCCCGGGAGCGTCAGCCGGCCTTCGCGACCTTCTTGGCGACGGCCTTCGCGAGGCGCGACTTCAGGCGCGCGGCCTTGTTCTTGTGGATCGTCCCCTTGCGGGCGGCGACGTCGAGCGAGGAGGCGGCCTTCGGGAGCGACTCCTTCGCCTTCTCGGGGGACGCGGCGCGGGTCGCCTTGACGACGCGGCGCGTCTCGCTCTTCACCGCGCGATTCCGCGCCTTCTGCTTCTCGTTCTGTCCGGCACGCTTCTTCGCCTGCTTCGTGTTGGCCATCGTTTCCTTTCGGGTCTTTCCCGTGGTCTTCCCCCCGCGAGAGGCGGAGGCGTTCGTGGATGTCAGCGGGAATCGGAGCCGAGGGCCCTGAGGCGCTGCCGCGCGCTCTTCGCCTCGTCCGAGGTCGGGTATTCGTGGACGACGAACTGGAGCTGGACGATCGCCTGGGCCTTCTCGCCGAGGTCGAGGTGCGCGAGACCCTTTCGGAGGTGGGCCGACGACGCCTTGTCGCTCTGCGGGTAGCTCTTCAGGAGCCGCTCGAGCGTCTCGAGGGCCTCGCGCGGCTTCTTCTGGGCCGACCAGCACTCCGCCGCCCAGAAGAGGGCGTCGTCCGAGAGGTCCGTCTTCGGGTAGGTCTCGACGTATTCCTCGAACCCCTGCCGGGCCAGGTCGAAGCGCCCCCTCTGGTAGTCGCCGAGGGCGGCGTTGTAGAGGTCGGCCGGGCCCGCGGCGGGCCGCGGGGCGGCGACCGCCGGGACGGGCGCCGGTGCCGCCGGGGAAACGGAGGGCGGGACGATCGCGGGCGCTTGCGCGGCGGGGCTGTCCATCCTCGCCTGGGCCTCGGCGATCTGCTGCGAGAGCTGGGCGAGACGGCGGTTCGCGTCCTCGAGCTTGCCGGCGAGGGACTGGAGCTCGCGGGTGAGCTCATCGAAGCGGGTCCCCATGTCCGCGTTCGCCCTGAGGATCGTCGAGACCTGCTTCGTGAGGTTCTGGTTGAGCTTCTCGACCTCTTCCTTCGAGCTCGACTGCCGCGCGAGGGCCTCGACCTTCTTCTCGACGTCCCCGACGTGGCGGTGGAGCCCCTCGATGTCGGAGCTGCTCACGCACCCCGTGAGGGAGGAGGCCGCGAGGAGGAGCGCCCCCGCGAGGGGGGCGCTCCGGCGGAGATCCCGGGAGGAGAGGCCGGTCACTTCGCGGTGACGACGAAGTGGGCGCGACGGTTCTGGGACCACGCGCTCTCGCTCTGGCCCTCGAGGAAGGGCCGCTCCTCGCCGTAGGAGATCGTCGTGACGCGCGAGGCGTCGATGCCGAGGGAGACGAGGTAGTCGCGGGCCGCGTTCGCCCGCTTGTCGCCGAGCGCCATGTTGTACTTGTTCGAGCCGCGCTCGTCGCAGTGGCCCTCGATCTGGATCTTCACGGTGGGCCACTTCTTGAGCCACTCGGCGTTCACCCCCATGACGTCGCGCTGGTCGGCCCGGACGTCGTAGAGGTCGTAGTCGAAGAAGATGTCCTTCAGGTAGCCCTTCTTGTTGAGCTCGGCGAGGTCGGCGGGGAGGGTTTCGGCGACGGGTTCCGCGACGGGCGCGACGATCGGAGCCTCGGTCGGAACCGGGACGGGCGCGGGGGTCGGGGTCGGCTCGGCCTGGACCTCGGGCGCCGGCGCCGGAGCGGGCTTCTTCGTGCAGCACGCCGCCGTGACGAGGAGACCCGAGGCGAGGAACAGACCCAGAGACCGGAACGGCTTCGTCATTTCAGATCCTCCAAATCATGGGGCGGACGGGACATGGAGACCCCAAGCCATTGTATTCGAGCGCTTCCGGAGGGACAACCGAAGCGGACCGCGGGCTATTCCGTGGTCCTCTGCCAGACGGGGTAGCCGTTGTTCCCGACCGAGGTGAGGACCTTGAACCCGCTGCCGTCGACGCCCGCCGAGACGATCTGGGTCGAGCGGCCCCTCTGGAGCTCCCAGGCGATCCTCGTCCCGTCGGGGGACCAGGTCGGGTTCTCGTTCGTCCCGGGACCGTTCGAGATCTGGACCGTCCGCCCCGACGCGAGGTCGAGGACGCAGATCTGGAAGTCCCCTTCGTTGCGGCAGGCGTAGGCGAGGCGGCCCCCGTCCGGCGAGAAGGCGGGCTCGTCGCTCCAGTTCCCCGTGAGGGTCAGCTTCCGCACGTTCGCCCCCTCGAGGTCCATCAGGTAGATCTGCGGCGTGCCCTGCCGGTTCGAGGTGAAGGCGATCTCCCGGCCGTTCGGCGAGAAGCGGGGGCTGGAATCGATCGCCGACGAAGTCGTGAGCCGCCGGTGGCCCGTCCCGTCGAGGTTCACGACGAAGATCTCCGGGTTCCCGCGGATGCTCCCCGCGTAGGCGACGGCCTTCCCGTCGGGCGAGAAGGAGGGGGCCGAGTTCAGCTCCGTCGGCACCGGGATCCGGTTCCGGGCGCCAGCCCCGAGCGAGAACCAGTAGAGGCCGGGGGGCGTCGAGACGAACGACTGGTAGACGACCTTGTCGCCGTCGTAGGACCAGTCGGGCGCGATCGAGAGCGAGCGGTGGAACGTGATCCGCCGCTGGTTCTCCCCGTCGTGGTCCATGACGTAGAGCTCCTTGCTCCGTCCGCCGTCCCGGTCCGAGGCGAAGACGATCCGGGTGAGGAAGGGGCCCGGCCGTCCGGTGAACTGCCGGACGACGTCGTTCGCGATCGTGTGGGCGACGCGCCGGATCGACGCGCCGGCCGCCGAGTAACGCCGGGCGAGGATCGGCCGGAGGGTCCGGAGGTCGAGGAGCTGGGCGGCGACGACGAGGTTCGTCCCATCCGGCTCGACGCGCGTGTCGAGCAGGAACTGGGCGCCGGACGCGATCCAGGCGTCGCCCTCTTCGCGGGTGGCCGGCGGACGCATCCCCTTCGGGTGGAGGGCGGGGTCCGCGAGGACGAACCACGGGGAGATGCCGAAGTCGCCCGTCAGCGCCGCGTGGAAGGGCGCCACGACCTCGGTCCGCACGACCTCCGAGTCCGGGGCGACCGGCGGAGGGACGGCGAGCGCGACGCGTCTTCCCCCTTCCTGGGAAAGGACGAGGGAGATGTCCGTCGGCGGCGCGGGGGGCGCGACGGGAGCGGGGGGCTGCTGGCCGGCGATCGGGGCGAGCGCGGCGACGAGAGCGAGGCCCGTCGCGAACGTTGCGAGACGCATCGAAGATCTCCGGGAGCGCTTCACTCGAAGCGGATGTGGACCCCCAGCTCGTCCCGGCGGAACTCCGGCGGAAGGGGCGGGAGCGGGTTGGCGGCGTAGATGGAGCGGGTCGCGGCACGATCGTAGAAGCCGAGGCCGGAGGGGGTCTCGACCTTCACGTCGGTCACCTGTCCGGAGCGCTGGATGCGGAACGCGACGACGCAGGCCGTTCCCGCAGGGACGTCGGGCTTCAGCCAGTTCGCGCCGATGAGGGCCTGGACCTGCTCGGCGTAGTAGGCGAAGGGGAAGTCGGCGTCGAAGCCCGAGAGCGAGGCCCCGTAGTTCGAGAGACCGGGCGCGCCGCTTCCGCCGAGGCCGTTCCCGGCCGAGGGGAGCTCGACCGCGGCGCCGCCCTCCGCCGGGAGGGGCCCGGCCGGCGCGGCACGCGGGACGGGAGCCGGCTTCGGCTCCTTCCCCTTCTTCCCCTTCTCCGGGAGGGGAAGCGCCTCGGCCGAGGGCGCGGGAGCCTGCTCCCGCGCCTTCTCGATGACCGGCCGGCGCGGGGCCGCCGCGGGCGCGCCCGTGAGTCGCGCGAGGGCGCCCGGGGAGACGACGCGGACAGGGAGCGACATCAGGGGCGGGGTCGTCAGCTTCCGCGGCTGGGAGATGAGGACGAGGAAGGCGAGGAACGCGGCGTGCGCCGTGAACGAGAGCGCGGTCGCGAGGCCGTGGGGCGCGTCCGGGCGCCGGAGCCGCTCTTCCAGGACCTCGGAGACCGTCACGAGCCCTTCTCGCTCCGGAGCTCCGTGACCATCCCGAGGCTCTCGACGCCGAGCCGGTTCAGGACGTCCATCGTCTCGACGACGACGCCGTAGGGGAGGTTGCGGTCCGCCTTGAGGTAGACGGCGCGGTCCCGGCGGTTCTTCAGGATGAGCGTCAGCCGCTCGCGGAGCTGCTGTTTCGGTATCGGCGTCTCGTTGAGGTAGTAGACCTCCTTCCTCGTGATCGAGAGGATGAGGGGGTCCTCGGGCGTCTTCGGCAGGTTCTGCGAGACGGACTTCGGGAGCTTCACCTCGACGCCCTGGTGCAGGAGGGGCGCGGTGACCATGAAGATGATGAGGAGGACGAGCATCACGTCGACGAGCGGAGTGACGTTGATGTCCGAGTAGGCTTCGACGTCGTCGTCGATCTTGACGGCCATCGGCGCTCCTCCCGGCTCAGGTGAAGTGGCGCTCGGCGAGGTTCAGGAACTCGAGGGCGAAATCGCGCATCTCGGAGCGAGTCACCCGGACCCGGCCGTTGAAGTAGTTGTAGGCGATGAGGGCGGGGACGGCGGCGACGAGCCCGGCGGCCGTGTTCACGAGCGCCTCGGCGATGCCCGGCGCGACGGTGACGATCGAGGTCGACCCGGTGATCCCGATCTGCCGGAAGGCCCCGAGGATCCCCCAGACGGTGCCGAAGAGGCCGATGAAGGGGGTGGCGGAGGCGGTCGTGGCGAGGAAGGGGAGGCGGCGCGTCAGGCGGTTCGTCTCGACGCCGGCGGCCCGCTCGAGGGCCCGCTCGATCGCGGCGAGGCTCTTGACGAAGAGGCGCCCCGAGTCGGACGGCGCGACGTCCCGGCCGGCCTTCACCTGGGCGTCGAGCTCGGCGTACCCCGCCCGGAAGAGACCGACGAGCGGGCTCGAGGGGTACTGGTCGCAGACGCCGAGGACGTCGGCGAACTTCCGGCTCTTCCGGAAGTGCGCCACGAACCGTCCGGAGTGGGCGTCGGCCCGTGAGAAACTCCAGAGCTTCCCGACGATGACGGCCCACGACCCGAGGGAAAACAGGGCCAGGATGATCAGGACGGCCCTGGCCGTCCAACCCGCCGTGAGGAACAGCTGAACGATGTTGGCGTTGCCGGCTTCCGTCATTCTTCTCCCGCCCCCGGAGGGCCTGAAACGGGGTCAAGGTAGCACGGAATCTCGAAGAGGGTCAAAGCGTTACGTCGCGGCTGGCGCCCTTCTCGCGGTGCTCGCCGCCGGTCCCGTCCGGGCGGCCGACCCGCTCCCTCTCGAGCAGGTCCGAACGGGGATGAAGGGCCATGGCTTGACGGTCTTCAGGGGACAGGCCGTCGAGAGGTTCGAGGTCGAGGTCGTCGGCGTCCTCCGCAACGTCGCGGCCGGGCGCTCCGTCATCCTCGTCTCGCTCTCGGGAGAGGGAGTCGACGAGGCGGGGGTCGTCGCCGGGATGAGCGGCAGCCCCGTCTATCTCGACGGAAGGCTGGCGGGAGCCGTCGCGAGCAGCTGGGGGTTCTCGAAGAAGGCGCTCGCGGGGGTGACGCCGATCGAGGCCATGGCCTCCATCGTGCCGCCGGAGGGAGCGGCGGGAGGGCTCCCGCGTCCGGGCGGTCCTTCCGTCGCGGAACGGGCCGCCGCCTTGGCCCGCCTCTTCGCGGCGGAGGGCGAGTCCCGCCTCGAGGAGCTCCGGCGTGCGTTCCACGCGAGCCTCCCCGGCGCGATTCCGGAGCTCCCGGGAAGCGGGGGCCTCCTCTCGTTCCAGGCGGCGGGACTCCCGGCGACGACCCTGACGACCTTCCGTGAGGCCCTCGGCCAGCTCGGCGTCTCCGAATCGAACCTCGCCGTGCTGGGCGCGACGCCAGCGCCGGGTCGCGGCGCGAGTCGACCTCCGGACCGCCTCGCCCCCGGCGCCTCCGTGACCGCCTACCTCGTCCGCGGGGACCTGCAGCTCGGCGCGACGGGGACCGTGACGGAGGTCTGGCCGGACGGCCGCTTCGTCGCCTTCGGGCACCCGTTCCTCGGCGCCGGGGAGCTGGAGCTCCCGGTGGCGCCGTCCGAGGTCGTCGCCGTCGTCCCGAGCCTCTTCCAGTCGTTCAAGCTCGCGAACGGCGCCGAGCCGCTCTACCGGCTCACGAACGACCGCGACGCGGGCGTGGGCGGATGGACGGACCGACCGGGGCGGGGAGTCCCGGTCGAGGTCCGGGTCGAATCCGAAGGGCGGGAGCCTCGGGTGCTCCGCTACGAGGTCGCCGCGCACCGAAAGCTCCTCCCCGTCCTCGCGGGTCTCGTCGCGGACGCGTCGCTGTCGGCGGCGGACCCCACCTCCCGAGAGAAGCTGCTCGCTTTCCGCATCGTGCTCGACACCGCGGCCGGGGAACTCGCCTACGAGGACGTCGCGACGGGGACCCGCGCGAGGGAGGCCGCGGTCCTGTCGACGGTCGCTCTCGCGGCCGCGGTCGCCGACAACGACCTCGCCGAGCCCGGGATCCGTTCGCTCCGCCTCCGCTTCGCGAGCGCTCCCGAGGAGCGCCGCCTGCGACTCGTCGAGGCCGCCCCGGCAACGCGAAAGGTCGCTCCGGGCGAGGTCCTTCCGGTCGCGATCCGGCTCGCCGACCGTCGCGGGGAGGAGAGCGTCCGCGTCGTGAAGCTCCGGGTGCCCGAAAGGACCCCGCAGGGCCGGGCGACGCTCGTCGTCGCGGACGGGAGCAACGCCACGGGCCTGCTTCAGCTTCTCGATCCGTCGGAGCCGGCGACGCTCGCGGAGCTCTCGGCGTTCGTCGCGAGGATCGTCCCGGGCAACCGCCTTTTCACGGGCCTCCTCGTCGCGGCCCGCGGCTCGGGGACGCGGACCGCGACGCTCGACGCCCTGCCGCCCACCGCGCTCTCTCTCCTCGCCGGGGCCCGGGAGCAGGGCGAGACCGGCATCTCGGACGTCGAGGCGCGCCTCGTCGCCGAGGAGACCCTCACGTTCGACCGCCCCGTGTCGGGCGTCGTCCGGATCGACGTCGACGTCGAGACGGCGCGCCCGCGAGGTACCCGATGAGCCACCTTCGAATGCGGATCTCCCCGGCGGGCCTCGCGCTCGCCCTCCTCCTCCCGATGCTGCCGGCTGCTGCGGCGACGCGCCTCTCGACGACGGGCTCGGCCCGGGAGTTCCTCGCTGGCGAGCTCGACGGCACGACGGTCACGTCGGACGGACGCCTGACGATCGGACCCGCGTTCTCGGCGCGCGCCTGGCCCGAGGAGGCGGCCGGCGCGGCCGTCTTCGGGGCCGTCTCGGACGCGAGAGGTCGGGTCTACGTCGCGACGGGCGGCGGACGCGGGCGGCTCTTCGTCGCCGAGCCGGACGGCTCGGTCCGGGTCCTCTTCGAGGCGGAAGCCCCGAACGTGACGGCGGTCGCCGTTGGTCCCGGGGGCGAGCTCGTCTGCGGGACGTCCCCCGGAGGGCGGCTCTTCCGCGTCGACCCGAATGCGAAGGAGCCCGGCCGAGCCGCGACCCTCGCCGGGGAGACGGGCGAGGCGGCGGTCTGGGCGCTCGCTTTCGGTCCGGACGGGACCGTATACGCCGGGACCGGGACGAAGGGGAGGATCTGGAAGGCCGGCCGGGACGGTCGCGCTTCGCTCCTCGCCGAGGTCGAGGACACCCACGTACGGACGCTCCTCGTGAAGCCCGACGGGACCGTCCTCGCCGGCACCTCGGACCGCGGTCTCGTCGTTGCCGTGGCGCCGGACGGGAAGGTGAGGACGCTCCACGACTTTGCCCGGCCCGAGGTGACCGCGCTCGCCCTTGCGCCCGGGCGGGGAGTGCTCGCCGTCGCGACGTCGGTCGAGGTTCCTCCCCTCGCGCAGCAACGGAGCGAGCCGAAGGCTCCCGTCGCGCCGACCCCGGCGCCGGGGACCGCCGGGGGAGAGGCCGTTCCGCAGGGGACGGTCTCCGTGTCCGCGACGACGTCCCCAGTCCGCCCCGCGGCGCCTGCGGCCGCGGCGCGGGAGGGGAACGGGGAGGTCGTCGCGATCGGCGACGACGGCTTCGTGGAGCCGGCCTGGATCCTCCCCGAGGACACCGTGTACGGCGCCCGCTGGGACGACGGCCGCGACGCGCTCCTCCTCGCGACGGGACCGCGCGGGCGGGTCTACGGGCTGAAGGACCGGCAGCTTCGCCTCGAGGCGGAGGTCGCCCAGCGACAGGTCGTCGCGATGCCGGCCGTTCCCGGAGGATTCGCGATCGTGACGTCGACGTCGCCCGGTGTCTTACGGCCGGCGGCGAAGCCAGGGGTGCGGACCGGCCTCTACGACTCCTCCGTCCGCGACGCGGGCCGGCTCGCCCGTTTCGGCGCCGTCCGCTTCGAGGGGACGGTCCCGAAGGGGGCCTCGGTCTCGCTGTCGGTCCGGTCGGGAAACAGCGACCGGCCCGACGGGACGTGGTCGGACTGGACCCGGCCGGACGCGACCGGTGCCTTCCCGGTGCCGCCCGCGCGCTACTTCCAGTGGCGCGCCGAGCTGGCCTCTTCCCCGTCGGGGGAGCCGCCGGTCGTCGAGAGGGTCGAGGCGTCGTGGACCGAGCGGAACGCACGCCCGATCCTCGAGGGCGTGGCCGTCCTCGAGCCGGGCGCGGTCTACCCGCGAGGCGGCGCCTCGCAGGGCCCCGCCGTCCTCTCGGTCACGAACCCGGACGAGAACGGCGCCTTCGCGGGGCTCGAAGCCCCGAAGGAGGGAACGGAGGCCACGGGGAAGAAGCTCTTCCGCAAGGGCTTCCGGACGGTGACCTGGAAGGGGAGCGACCCGAACGGCGACACCCTCCGCTACGGTGTGGAGGTCCGCCGCGAAGGCTCGAGCGTTTGGTTCCCGATCCGCCGGGAGGTCGACGACTCGTTCCTCTCCTTCGACGCGACGCCGCTTCCGGACGGCCGGTACCGCTTCCGGGTGACGGCTTCGGACCGGCCTTCGAACGCGGAGGGGGAGGCGCTCGAAGCGCGGGAAGAGAGCGACGTCTTCGTCGTCGACGCGACGCCGCCGGCGCTCTCGGTCGTCTCGAAGAAGGCGGAGGGGGACCGGCTCCACCTCCGCGTGAGGGCGGTCGACGCGCTCTCGCCCGTCGTCCGCGCCGAGGGGACCGTCTCGGCCGACCGCTGGCGGCCCCTGACGGCCGCGGACGGCGGCCTGGACGGTCGCGAGGAGGAGCTCGTCCTCTCCGTTCCGAAGCCCGCGGACCCCGCCCTCCTCGCGATCCGCGTCGTCGACGCCGCGGGGAACAGCGCCTCGGTCGCGGCCGAGTTCCCGGGAGAGTTCCGGTGAGGCGCGGCCTCTTCGCCCTCGCGCTCCTGGCCGCCTCGTGCCGGGGCCCCGTCGGGAAGGAACAGGAGCGGGTCCTCTACAGACGGCTCGAAGGGGAGCCCCAGACGCTGAACCCGATCACCGCGACGTCGGACCCCGAGGTCGTCGTCATCGCGCTCCTGCAGCGGAACCTCCTCGACTACGACGAGAGGCTGAACCTCGTCCCCGGCCTCGCGGAGTCGGTCGAGGCGGATCCGTCGCGCCTCGTCTACACGGTCCGCCTCCGGGAGGGGATCCGCTGGGAGGACGGGACGCCGATCACGGCGGAGGACGTGAAGGCGACGCTCGAGGCGATCGTCGACCCGAAAACGCCCGCCCTCTACCGGAAGAGCTTCTTCGCAGACCTCGTGAAGGTCGAGGCGGTCGACGCCCGGACGGCGAGGGCGACGTTCCGGAAGGCCTACCCGTCCCAGCGCGACGCCTTCAACCTGCCGCTGCTGCCGGCCCGTCTCTACGCCGGGACCGAGGTCGAGACGAACCCGGCGAACCGGAAGCCGCTCGCGAGCGGGCCGTTCCGTCTCGCCTCCTGGGAAGGGGGGACGCTCCGGCTCGTGAGGAACACGCAGTACTTCGGCGAGCCGCCCGCCTTCGAGCAGGTCGTCCTCCGGACGGTCCCGGAATCGGCGTCGGCGTTCCAGGGGCTCGTGACGGGGGCGCTCGACGAGTCCCGCCTCACCGCGGTGCAGAGGGCGGAGGCGGCGTCGGCCGGGTCGATCCGCGAGGTCGTCTACGACGAGATCGCGTACACGTACCTCGCGTGGAACAACCGGCTCCCGCAGTTCTCGGACGCACGGGTCCGGCGCGCGCTGACGATGCTCGTCGACCGGGTCGCGATCGCGAGCTCCCTCTATGGGGGCCTCGCGCGGCCGGCGAACGGCCCTCTGCCGCCGGGGCTCTGGGCGTACGACCCGACACTCGCCCCGCTCCCGTACGAGAGGAGGAAGGCCGCCGCGCTCCTCGACGAGGCCGGGTGGCGGCCGGGGAAGGACGGGGTCCGCGCGAAGGGGCGGGACCGGCTCGCCTTCACGCTCTCGTTCGGCGGCTCGAGCGACCGGCAGAGGCAGATCCTGGAGCTCGTCCAGGGCTCGTACCGCGAGGCCGGCATCGAGGTGAAGCTCGCCCCGATGGAGTGGGGCGCCTTCGTCGAGAAGGTCGACTCCGGGGACTACGAGGCCTGCTCTCTCGCGCTGAACCTCGACCCGAACCCGGACCTCCGACCGAACTGGCATTCCTCCCAGGTGCCGCCGAACGGGATGAACCACTCCTTCTACCGGAATCCGAAGGCCGACGCGCTCATGGACGACCTCGCCGGTGTCTACGACCGGGAGATGGCGAAGATCCTCTACGCCGAGCTCCAGCGCGTCATCGCGGAGGACCAGCCGTTCACGTTCCTCCACAACGTGTCCGTCGCCTGGGGGGTCAGGGACCGCGTCGGGAACGTGAAGGCCTCGCCGGTCGGCCTCTGGCTCTTCTGGCCGGGGGCCGCGGGATGGCAGCCCGTCCGGGCCGCGAAACCGATCTGACCGCGGTCGCGAAGAGGGCGGACCGCGTCCCCGCGTAACATCGCGCCGTGACCCGGTTCCTCGCCCGGCGCCTCCTCGGCGCGGCCGGGACGCTCCTCGGCGTCCTCGTTGCGGTGTTCCTCCTCGTCTCCGCCGCCCCTGGCGACCCGGCGCGGCTGACGATGATCGGCCACGGGCCGATCGGAGCCGGGTCGCCCGAGGCCCTCGCCGCGTTCCGCGCGGCGCACGGCCTGGACAGGCCGCTCCCGGCTCGGCTCGCCGCGTGGCTCGGATCGGCGGCGCGGCTCGACCTCGGACGCTCTTTTCGCGACGGCCGGCCGGTGACGACGCGCATCGCGGAGACCCTCCCGGCGACCTTCGCTGTGAACGGCGTCGCGTTCCTCCTCGCCCTCCTCGTGGGCCTTCCGCTCGGTATCGCGGCCGCCCGGCGACCCGGGGGGACCGCGGCGCGCCTCTCGGCGCCGCTCCTCGACGCGCTCTTCTCCCTGCCGGCGTTCGCGCTGGGTCTGCTCCTCCTCATCGTCTTCGCCGTCAGCCTGCGCTGGGCTCCCGTCTTCGCCGAGCCGACGCCTCGCGGGATCGCGCTCCCGGCCCTGACGCTCGCGCTCGTCGCGCTCGCGCCCGTCGTGCGCGTGACGCAGACGGCGGTGGGCGCCGCGCTCGCCGCGCCGGCGACGCTCGCGGCGAGGGCGAGGGGAGAGTCCGCTGTCGAAGAGACGCTGCGCGCGCTTCGCCGGTCCGTCCCGGCCTTCGCGGGTCTCGGCGCGTCCCTCGTCCCGCAGCTCGTCGCCGGCTCCGTCCTCGTGGAGCGCGTCTTCGGGCTCCCGGGGACGGGACAGCTCCTCGCGGACTCGGTCTTCGCGCGGGACCTCCCGACCGTCCTCGGCCTGACGGTCGTCTCCGGCCTCGCCGTCGTCGGCGCGGCCCTCGCTGCGGACGCCGTGGCGGCAGTCGCCGACCCGCGCTTCATCGAGAGGGAAGAGCCGTGAGCCGCCGCCGCGCGGGACGGCGCCTGCTCCTCCTCGCGCTCTTCCCGCTCCTCGCGCTCCTCGCGCCGCTCCTCGCCCGTGAACGGGCGGCGGACGCGCCGCTCCTCCTGCGGATCGCGACGCCCGTCCCGTTCGACCCGGACGCGGCGGACCTCGCGGCGCGGCTCCGCCCGCCGGACCGGATCCACCTTCTCGGCACGGACGATCTCGGGCGCGACGTCCTCTCGCGACTCCTGCACGGGGCGCGTGTGTCGGTCGCAGTCGGCTTCGCCGCCGCGGCCCTCGCCTTCGCCGCCGGCACGCTCCTCGGAGGGGCGGCTGGCGCGCTCGGGCGGCGGTTCGACGGCCCGATCCTCTTCGTGACGGGCGTCGTCCAGGCGGTGCCGGCCCTCGTCCTCGTCGCCGCGGGCGCGGCGCTGGCGCCGCCTTCGGCGTTCACCGCCGCGATCCTCATCGCGCTGACGGGCTGGCCCGACGTGGCCCGGCTCGTGAGGGCGGAGTCGCTCCGGCTGTCGGGGGCGCCCTGGGTCGACGCGGCACGCGCGGCGGGCGCGACGCGCGCGCGGGTCCTCTTCGTCCACGTCCTCCCGGGCGCCGTCGCCCCCGCGGTCGCGACCCTCCCGTACGTCCTCGGCGGCGCGGTCCTCCTCGAGGCGTCGCTCTCCTTCCTCGGCCTCGGGACGCCCCCCCCGCACGCGTCGTGGGGGAGGTCGCTCGCGGACGCGCGCGAGAGCCTGACGACGGCCTGGTGGTGCGTCCTCCCGCCCGCGGCCGCGCTCTTCCTCCTCGTCCTGACGGCGCGGCGGACGGGCGAGGCTCTTTCGGAAAGCCGATAGAATCAGGCTTCCGATGAGAATCGCCGTCTACCCGGGCTCGTTCGACCCGATGACGAACGGGCACGTCGACCTCGTCCGCCGCGGCTGCCACATCTTCGACCGCGTCCTCGTGGCGGTCCTCTGCAACACCGAGAAGTCCCCGCTCTTCACGGTCGAGGAGCGCGTGAGGATGACGAAGGAGGTCTTCCGGCGCGAGCCGAAGGTGAAGGTGAAGGCCTTCTCCGGGCTCCTCGTCGACTTCCTCAGGACGGAGAAGACGAACACCGTCCTCCGCGGGCTCCGCGTCGTCTCCGATTTCGAGTACGAGTTTCAGATGGCGCTCATGAACCGGCGCCTCGACCCGGAGGTGGAGACGGTCTTCCTGACTCCGAAGGAGGAGCTCTCGTACCTCTCGAGCCGCCTCGTCAAGGAGGTCCATCGCCTCGGAGGGGACGTCTCCGCGCTCGTCCCGTCGCTCGTCTACAGGGCCCTCCGGGAGAAGCTCCCGAACGGCGCGAAGGCCGGCTGAGGCTCAGAGCCCCGCGCGGGCGCCGAGGGCGTCGCGGACGGGGCCGGGGACGGGCGTCGGCTTCCCCGTGGCCCTGTCGACGAAGAGGTGGACCGTCTCGCCCTCGACCGACACGCTGCCGTCGGGGAGGACGACGCGGTAGGCGAAGGTACAGCCGCGACTCCGGAGCGCGGCGAGTCGCGTCGCGACCGTCACGGTGTCGCCGTACCGGGCGGGGCGCCGGAAGCGCGCCGCGAGATCGCTCACGACGATGTTCACGCCTTCGGCCTCCATCCGCGCGTAGGGATAGCCGGCGGCGTCGCAGTACGCCGTCCGGCCGACCTCGAACCAGACGACGTAGGAGCCGTGATAGACGACCCCTTGCGCGTCCGTCTCCGCGTACCTCACCTTCACCTCGGTCTCGACCCAGCGCGCTTCCTTCACGCTCCGTAGACTACCCGAGCGTGCCGCAGGCTTCCGTTCTCCTCGCCGGCGCCGGGTGGCGGCTGCCGGGACCGCTCGACCTCTCGGGTCCTCTCGAGGTCCGCGAGGTGGACTCGAATCGGCCCGGCGACCTCCCGGCGCTTCTCGAGTGGCTCGATCGCGTGGCGACCTCCGGCGAACAGGACCTCGTCGCGGCCGGGTTCCTTACGTACGAGGCGGGCGTCGTCCTCGAGGGCTCGACGGGGCTCTTCCGGCCGCCGGAATCGCCGCTCGCCTGGTTCGGGCTCTTCCGCCTCCCCGCCGTCCCTCGAGCGGCGGAGGCGCGAGACGCCGTCGGGCCGGAGGGGCCCGCTCGTCCCCCGGACCCGGAGGCGACGGAGAGGACGGGGCGCGAAGGGGTCACGGGCGAACTCGGCGAAGGCGAATGGCAGACGGCCGTCGAGGCGATTCGCGGGGGGATCGCCCGAGGGGACGTCTACCAGGCGAACCTGACGCGGAGAATCGTTCGTCCATGCCGGGTGGAGGCGCGCCGGCTCGCCGCGCTCCTCGCGGCCGACAACCCGGTCCCCTACGCGATCTGCGTCGAGATGGAGGGCGTCGCCGTCGTGTCGAACTCGCCGGAGCTGTTCCTCGACGTCGAACCCGCCTCGCGGCGCGTCTCGTCGGCGCCGATCAAGGGGACCGTGCCGCGGCTTCTCGACGGGAGCGAGGCAGCGGCCCGGGCGGCGCTCCTCGACTCGGAGAAAGACGCCGCCGAGCACCTGATGATCGTCGACCTGATCCGGAACGACCTCGGCCGCGTCTGCGAGGCCGGGAGCGTCCGTGTCCCGGCGCTCCGGGCGGTCCGGTCGTTCCGCCACCTCCACCACCTCGAGTCGACGGTCGCGGGAACGCTCCGGCCCGGAACGGCGCTCTCCGACCTCCTCTCGGCGACGCTCCCGGGCGGCTCGATCACGGGAGCACCGAAGCGGGCGGCCCTCGGTTTCATCCGTCGGCTGGAGCCGGTCGCGCGAGGGCCGTACACCGGCGCGGCGGGCTACGTCCGCGGGGACGGGGCGGTCGTCCTGAACGTCGCGATCCGAACGGCCGTCGTCTCGGAGGACCGGGTCGCCTACCATGCCGGCGGAGGGATCGTCTGGGACTCCGACCCGGTTCTCGAGTGGGCGGAGACGGAGACGAAGTCCCGCGAGTTCTTCCGGGCGCTCGCCGCGCTGGCGAGAGAGAGCGAGGAGGCATGAGCCCCGAACCGGTCCCCTACGACGCGCCCGCCGTCGAGCGCGGCTTCGGCTTCTTCGAGACCGTCCTCCTCGTCGGACGGCGCGCCGTCCTCTGGGACGGGCACGTGAGGCGCCTCCTCACGACGCTGGAGTCGCTCGAGCTCCCCGCCCCGTCCCCGGACGCGCTCGAGTCTTCGGCGCGGGCGGCGCTCGGCCCCCTCGGGGACGACGCGACCGAGAGGAGCCTCCGCGTCTCCTGGATCGCGATCGGCCAGGACGTCGACGCGCCGGCCTCCTGGCGCCTCGACGCGTCGCTCCGCGCGATCCCGCCGAACACCCTCGCCCGCCGGGAGGGTTCGCGCGCCGTGACCGTGCCGGAGCGGTTCCGGCGCGACTCGTCGGGCTTCAAGTCGACGAGCTACTTCGGCTCCGTCGCGGCGCTCCGCCACGCGAGGAAGGCGGGCGGGGACGAGGGACTCTTTCGGGAGGGGGACCTCTACGTCGAGGGGACCTCGACGGCCCTCGTCGCCTGGAACGGGGGACGGCTCGCGGGCGTCGGGCCCGGCGGACTCCCGTCCGTGACGGCGGAGGCGTTCCTCGAGGGGGCGGGTCAGCGCCGGGGCGTGGCCCGGGAGGAGGTTCTCGCCGGGGCCTTCGTCCTCGGCTCCCTCACGACGGCGGCCCCGATACTGACGCTCGACGGCGAGGAGTGCGCCCGCCCGCCGGCGATGCTCCGGGCCTGCGAGGCGTTCCGGGACCGTCTCCGGACGGACGCCGCGTTGCAGAAAAGGCTCTAGACTGCCCGGCAGAGAGGCACGGTATGGCCAGGAAGAAAGCGACTCCGACCGCCGCCCCGTCCCGCGTCGTCCTGTTCACGGGCTTCCCGGGCTTCATCGGAGCGAGGCTGATCCCGCGGCTCCTCGAGCTCGAGCCGGGAATCGAGTTCCACTGCCTCGTCCAGGAGAAGTTCCTGGAGGCCGCCCGGGCGTCCGTGGAGACTCTCGCCCGGGAGCATCCCGCGACGTCCGGCCGGATCGAGCTCGTCGTCGGCGACATCACCGCGCCCGGCCTGGGCCTCGGCGAGACGGAAGCCCGGATCCTCCACCGCAAGCTGACCGGCTGCTACCACCTCGCCGCGATCTACGACCTCGCCGTCGCGCGCGACGTCGCGATGCGGGTCAACGTCGAGGGGACCCGGAACGTCCTCGCCTTCCTCGAGGAGTGCCCGCACCTGAGACGGCTCGACTACGTCTCCACGGCCTATGTCTCGGGGACGGCCGTCGGCCTCTTCCGCGAGACGGACCTCGACGTCGGGCAGTCGTTCAAGAACTACTACGAGGAGACGAAGTTCCTCGCCGAGGAGACCGTGACGGGAAGCGCGCTCCCGACCGCGACGTACCGCCCCGCGATCGTCGTCGGCGACTCGAGGACGGGGGAGACCGCGAAGTTCGACGGGCCCTACTTCGCCCTGAACGCGATGCGCCGCCTCCCGTCGCCCGGGGCCTTCGTCCGCGTCGGGAGCGGGACCGCCCCCGTGAACCTCGTCCCGGTCGACTACGTCCTCGAGGCGATCGCCCGCCTGTCGACGTGGGACGGCTCGGTCGGAAGGACGTACCACCTCACCGACCCGAGGCCGCTCACGGCGTTCCGGATCGAGGAGCTCTTCGCGAAGGCTCTCGGAAAGCAGTTCGTCTACGTTCCCGTGCCGACGGCCGCCGCGAAGCTCCTCTTCTCGCCGGCCCTCGTCGAGGGGTACTTCGGGATGCCGGCGGCGACCGTCGAGTACTTCGACCATCCGGTCCGGTACGACAACGCGCAGGCCGCGGCAGACCTCGCGCCCCTCGGCGTCTCCTGCCCGCCGTTCGACGACTACGTCCAGCGGCTCGTCGCCTTCTACCTGAAGAACGTCGAGAAGATCACGCGCGGGGCGATGGCGTGAGGCGGTTCTCCCCGCCGACCGGGCCGATCATCGACGGCCTCGACGTCGCGACGGGGAAGACGTTCTTCACGCGGAACCCCGCGACGGGGGCGCGCCTCGACGAGATCGGGCGCGCGGGTCCGGAGGAGATCGACGCCGCCGTCGCGGCGGCCCGGAAGGCCTTCCGCCACTGGGGCGCCCGAAGCCCGGCGGAGCGGCAGAAGCACCTCGCGAGCCTCCTCGAGGCCCTCCGCCGCTCCCACGAGGAGCTCGCCCGGCTCGTGTCGCTCGAGCAGGGGAAGCCCGTCGCCGAGGCGCGGGCCCTCGACCTCGTCCCGGCCGCCGACGCGCTCCGCTACCTCTCCCGCCGAGCCGGCGACCTCCTCGCCGAGGAGGCGGTCGAGTACGAGCAGATCCTCTTCGCGCACAAGAAGGCGTCGTACCGCTACGAGCCGCTCGGCGTCGTCGCGGTGATCACCCCGTGGAACTTCCCCTTCGCGATCCCGATGGTCGAGGTCGCCGCCTGCCTCGCGGCGGGCAACACGGTCGTCCTGAAGCCGGCCTCGGCGACGGCGCGGACGGGGCTCGCGATCGGCGAGCTCTGCCGGCTGGCCGGACTCCCGCCGGGCGTCGTGAACGTCGTGACGCCGACGGGGTCCGACGTCGACCGGCTCCTCGAGCACCCCGGCGTCGCGAAGGTCCTCTTCACAGGCTCCGTCGAGACGGGGACGCACGTCATGAGGACGGTCGCGGGGAACGTGACCCCGGTCGTCCTCGAGCTCGGCGGGAAGGACGCGGCCGTCGTCGCCGCGGACGCCGACCTCGACCGGACGGCGGCCGGGCTCGTCTGGGGCGGGTTCGCGAACGCGGGGCAGGCGTGCGGGTCGATCGAGCGGGTCTACGTCGTGAAGGAGGTCGCGGAGGAGCTCGTCGCGAGGGTCGTCGCGCGGACGCGGCAACTCCGGCAGGGGGACCCGCTCGCGGCGGCCACCGACCTCGGCCCGATGACGACCTCCGAACAGCGCGACTTCGTCGACGCCCAGGTTCGCGAGGCGGTGGCGGAAGGGGCGCGGGCGCTCACCGGCGGCGAGAAGCCGGCGGCGAAGGGGTTCTGGTTCCCGCCGACGGTTCTCGTCGACGTCGCCCGGGGGATGCGAGTCATGCGGGAGGAGACCTTCGGGCCCGTCCTCCCGATCGCCGTCGTCGGGTCGCTCGACGAGGGGATCGCCCTCGCGAACGACTCGGAGTTCGGCCTGACGGCCTCCGGATGGACCCGCTCGCGGCGCACGGCCCGAAAGCTCGCGGAGGAGCTGCGCGCCGGGACCGTCACGATCAACGACCACCTCTTCTCCTTCGGCGAGCCGACGGCTTCGTGGGGCGGGCTCGGGAAGTCGGGGATCGGCCGGAGCCACGGGGTCCACGGCCTGAGGGAGCTCGTGAACGTCAAGCACGTCAGCGTCGACCTCTCGGTTTCCGCCTCCGCCCCCTGGTGGTACCCGTACGACGGCTCGTTCCAGGAGTTCATGCGGAAGGCCTTCGGCCTCCTCTACGCCCGCGACGCCCGGACGAAGGTCGCCGACGGCCTCGGGCTCCTTTCGAGCGGCCGCTTCTTCGGCTACGTGAAGGTCTCGCAGGTCGCCTCGAAGCTCGGGAAGGTGCTCTGAGAGACGAACGGCGGATGCCGGCCCGGCCCGCGCCCGGAGGTCCCGCCTCGTCCGGCGGGAACGCTTCCCAGAATCGCTCGATGGGCTCCCCGCCGAACCTCTCCGCGTACCCGGACGAGCCGGGGATCTACCTCTACCGCGACGCGAAGGGGAAGATCCTCTACGTCGGGAAGGCGCGGTCCATCCGGAAGCGGCTCGCCTCCTACTTCTCCGCGGGGCCGAAGCACCCGAAGACGGAGGCGCTCCTCGCGGAGTTCGAGACGATCGACACCGTCGTCGCGAAGACCGAGAGCGAGGCCCTCGCCCTCGAGAACGCCTTCATCAAGAAGCACAAGCCCCGCTACAACATCCTCCTCCGCGACGACAAGACCTACCCGTACATCAAGGTGACGACGGGGGAGGAGTGGCCGCGGGCGTTCGTGACGCGGCGCGTCCTGAAGGACGGCCACAGCTACTTCGGGCCGTTCCTCCCGGCGCGGACCTGCCGCGGCGCGATGAAGATGGTGCAGCGGATGTTCCAGGTCCGGACCTGCCGGATCGAGATCGACGGCACGCTCCCGCGCCCCTGCCTCTACCACGACATGCACGCCTGTCTCGGCCCGTGCGTCGCCGGTCTCACGACGAAGACGGCGTACGACGACGCCGTGCGCGACGTCGTCCTCTTCCTGTCGGGGAGGAACGACGAGCTCGCGCCGCGCCTCCGGGCGAAGATGGACGCCGCGGCCGACGCCGAGGTCTTCGAGATGGCGGCCGCCTACCGCGACTGCCTGAGGACGGTCGAGGAGCTCGCGCAGAAGCAGCGGGTCCAGTCGCTCGCAGGGGAGGACGTCGACGTCTTCGGCGACTTCGCCGACGGCGGGAACCTCGCCGTCGCCGTCCTCCACGTGCGGGGCGGCGCCGTCCTCGACACGCGGGAGCTCTTCTGGGAGGGGCTCGGCGACGTCGATCCGGAGGAGTTCTGGGCCGCTCTCCTGTCGCAGTACTACGACGCGACGACGTTCCTCCCAAGAGAGGTCCATCTTCCCGACGACGTCTCCGGGGAGGCCTTGGCCCCGCTCGAGGTGTGGCTCTCCGAGCGGCGCGGCTCGAGGGTGGAGATCCGGACGCCGAAGCGGGGGGTCGCGTTCGACCGGGTGCGTATCGCCCGCGACAACGCCCGGACGAGCCACGTGAGGCGCTTCCGGACGGTGCGGGAGTCGGGTGAGAAGGCGACGCTCGCGCTCGCGAAGGCGCTCGCCCTCGACCGCCGGCCCGCGCGGATCGAGTGCTTCGACATCTCCCACCTCCAGGGGAGCGAAACGTACGCATCGTGCGTCGTCTTCGTGGACGGGCTCCCGGCGAAGGAGGAGTACCGCGTCTTCCGGATCGAACGGTCCGTCCCGGACGACTTCGCCTCGATCGCCGAGGCCGTGTCACGTCGCTACGGGCGGCTCCGGGAGGAGGACGGTCCGATGCCGGACCTCCTCGTCGTCGACGGCGGGAAGGGGCAGCTTTCGGCGGCGCTCGCGGCCCTCGACCGCGTCGGGATCGAGCTCCCGGCCGTCGGCCTCGCCAAGCGCGAGGAGGAGCTCTTCGTCCCGGGGCGCTCCCTTCCGATCGTCCTCCCTCGCCGGAATGCCGGGTTGCGGCTCCTCCAGCGCGCGCGCGACGAGGCGCACCGCTTCGGGCTGAAGCACCACCGGAAGGCGCGGTCGCGCCGGACGCTCGAGAGCCCGCTCCTGGCGGCGCCCGGAATCGGCCCGGGGACCGTCCGGAAGCTCCTCGCCGTCTTCCGGAACGAGGAGGCCGTCCTCGCGGCCACCGACGAGGCGCTCGCGGCGGCCGCCGGGAAGTCGATCGCCGCCCGGCTCGTGCGATGGAGGTCTTCCGCCGGCGGCGGGGACCGCTAGAATCACGGGAGATGAGCGCTTCGAAGCAGGGCGGGGCCTCCCTGTCGGGAGGGACGCTGGAGAAGACGGATCTCGCCGAGGTCCTCCGGACGGCCTACGCCGCTCGGGAGAACGCCCAGGTCCTCGTCGCGCACCGGGGAGAGGAACGGAGCTTCTGGTTCCACCGCGGCCGGCTCGTCTCGGCCTCGTCGAACCGCGAGGCGCAGCACGTCGGGGAGCTCCTTCGCAACTTCGGCCTCGCGGACGAGTCCGTCCTTTTCGCCGCCTTCGAGCGGGCGCTCGCGGAGCCGGGCCGGGGCCTCGCCGCCGCGCTCCGGGAGTCGGGCGCGGTCGCGCCGTTCGTCGCCGAGGCGTGCGTGAGGGCCCTCGCGGAGAAGGTCCTCTACTCGGCGTTCGGATGGCGCTCCGGGACCTTCACCATCGTGCCGCTCGACGGTCCTCCCGACGTCCCGGTCGCGTTCGACCAGACGACGGCGACGCTCGTCCTCGAGGGGCTCCGCCGACAGCCGCCGGTCATCGGGGCTCCTCCTTCGATCGAGCCGAAGGCGAGACCCGTCCTCTCTCCGGACCTCCTCCTGAGGTACCAGTGCGTCGTCGTCACGCCCGAGGAGGCGGAGGCGCTCGACGCCGTCGACGGGACGAGATCCGCCGCCGACGTCTGCCTCGACCCGCGGGTCCTCGAGAGGCTGCGGGCCGTCGGGCTCGTCTCGGTGCCGTCCCGCCCTCCGGGGGCCGACGCCCCGGGGGTCCCTTCAGGGGTCGCCTCCCTGAACGCCGAGGTCGCGGGGACCCCTCCGAGCCCGCGCCTCTCCGAGATCCTCGAGCAGCACGCGCGCCTCGTCTGGAACACCTACCGGCGCCTCGACTGGATCGGCGCCTACGAGGTCCTCGGGCTCGCGGACGAGGCACAGGACGCCGACCTCCGGAGGGCGGTCCACGAACGGGCGAAGCTGTTCCACCCCGACAACGCGATCCGCCCGACGCTCGGCGAGGCCCGCGACGCCCTCGACGCCCTCTTCGCCAAGGTCCGGGAGGCCGACAAGGCGTTCGCGACGCCCGCTTCCCGGCAGGAGTACGACCGCTCGCTCAACAAGGGGACGATCTCGGCGCCGGTCGTGTACGGCGAGCCGACACGCGAGGTCCAGCGGCAGGTCGCGAAGGCGAACTACCAGCGCGCGCGGGCGCTCGTCGAGATGGAGGACTACTTCCCTGCGTTCGAGATGCTCCGGCAGGCGGTCGAGTTCGACCCGGAGAAGCCGGAGTACTGGACGTTCCTCGCGAAGGTCCAGGCTCGCAATCCGAAGTGGATCCGGCAGGCGACGGAGACCCTCCGCCGCGCCACGGCGAAGCTGCCCGAGAGCGTGGAGATCTGGCTCGCCCTGGCGGACGCATGCGCCGCCGAACGGAACGAGTCGGAGCGGGTGAGGGCCCTCAAGGAGGTCCTGAAGCTCGACCCGACGAACCGGAAGGCCTCGAAAGCCCTCGCGGAGATCGCCGCCACCAAGCCGCGCTGAGGCGGGCGGGCCGGTCTATCCTCGGCGAGTGCTGGAGACGGTGGCCCATTTCGGGACGGGACTCGGCCTCGCGGCCGGGTCCGGGCTGAATGCCTACGCCGTCCTCCTCGTCTACGGAGGAATCGCCCGGCTCTTCCCGGGGGAGTTCCCGGGCGCGGTCCCTCTCTTCCTCTCCGAGCCGGCGACGCTCGGCGTCCTGCTCGGCCTCTACCTCCTGGAGTTCTTCGCCGACAAGATCCCCGGGCTCGACCACGTGTGGGACGTGGCCCACACGGTCGTCCGGCCCCTCGCGGGCGGGCTCCTCGCGGTCGCCGCGGTCGCGCCGGGCGCCGACACGGCCCTGACGGTCCTCGCGGCGGGCGGCGGAGGCGTGACGGCCCTGGCGGCGCACGTCGTCAAGGGGACCGCGCGCCTCACCTCGACCGCCCTCACCGCGGGGGTCGCGAACTTCGCCCTCTCGCTCGCGGAGGACGTCCTCGCGGTCCTCCAGGCGATCGTCTCCGTCTTCCTTCCCCTCGTGGCGCTGGTCCTCGCGCTCGCCGTCGCCGGCCTGTTCCTCCTCTGCGTTCCGAAGCTCGCGAAGGGCGTGAACCTCTTCACCCGGCGACGAAGGGGACGGCGCACGTCCTGAGGCGCCGCCGCGCCCGGGGCGACGACGAGGCGTGTGGCGTATCCTCGCGCCCGACTCGGGCCGGACGGGCGATCGCCGCTCGGACGGTCTCGACCGAACGAGGGGAGGAAAGTCCGGACTCCAGCGAGCAGCGTGCCGGGGAAATCCCGGTCGGGGCGACCCGAAGGAAAGTGGCACAGAGAACAGACCGCCTCGGTTCCCGCGAGGGGCCGCGGTAAGGGTGAAAAGGTGCGGTAAGAGCGCACCGCGAACCCCGGCAACGGGGTCGGCAGGCCAAACCCCACGCGGAGCAAGGCCGAATAGGGGAACGGAAGGGGCGCCCGCCCCCGCGCCGCGAGGCGACGTTTCCGGGTAGGCCGCTCGAGCCCCGCCGGAAGGCGAGGGCCTAGAGGAATGATCGCCGGCCGGAAGGCGCGAGCCGACCGGTCACGGAACCCGGCTTACAGTCCGGCCCGAGTCATTTTCGGCAGCAACGGCCTTCGGGGGAGCGGGGGAACCGCGCGCAGCCCGGCTCCCCCCGGAACGCCTCCCCCGGTGGCAGTCCGGCCCGAGTGGCTTCTAGAATTCCGCCGTGGCCGACCTGATCGACGGCAACAACCTGCTCGGGCAGAAGGGGGTCACGCGAGAGACGCTCGTCCGGGAGCTCGCGGACCTGGCGCGCGCGAAGAGGAAGAAGCTGACCGTCGTCTTCGACGGCCCTCCCGAGCACGGGCGGCCGAAGGTGCAAGTGCTCGGCGACGTCACCGTCGTCTACGCGGCGCCGCGGAGCGCCGACGAGGAGATCGTCCGGCGGGTGAGGGAGGCGCGCGACCCGAGAGGCGTCACGGTCGTCACGGACGATCGGGTCCTGACGGAGTCGGTCGACGCTGCGGGCGGACGGACGACGGCCGTGGCCGCCTTCCGGCAGACCGGCGCGCAGCGGCTTCAGAGGACGGCTGCGCAGGGCGAGGAGAAGCGAGACCCGGGCGGCAGCACCTCCGACTGGGCTCGCTGGTTCAGCGATCCCCGGAACCGGATCGGGTGACCGCGGCGCTCCTCCGGCCGAGACGGCTCCGCCCGGGCGGGGTCGTCGGCGTGGCCGCCCTTTCGGGAGCGGTCCGCGAGGAGGACCTCCGGTCGGGAGTCGCGGCGCTCGAGGCGTTCGGCTACCGCGTCCGCCTCGCATCGAACGTCCAGTCGCGCGAGCCGCTCCTGGGCCTCGCGGGCGACGACGACGCGCGCCTCGAGGGCTATCTCGGCCTCGTGGAAGACCCCGAGGTCGACGCGATCCTCTTCGCGCGAGGCGGCTACGGCATCACGCGCCTCCTTTCCCGCCTCCCCGCGGGACGGCTCCGGGAGACGGCGAAGCTCCATTGCGGCTTCTCGGACGTGACGGCGCTTTCGGCGTACCTCAGGGAGGCCTGCGGCCTCGTCTCGATCCACGGACCGATGGTCGCCGCGGAGCTCTCGAGGCCCCTCGACCCGTTGACGTCCGAGTTCTTCCCGGCCGTCCTCGAGGGGCGAGGTCCGACACGTCTCGGGGTCCCCGCCGCGGAGGTTCTCGTGCCCGGCCGGGCCGAGGGGCCGCTCGTGGGCGGCTGCCTCTCGCTCCTCGCGGCGCTCGCAGGGACGCCCTGGGAACCCGATCTCGAGGGGGCGGTCCTCTTCCTCGAAGAGATCGGGGAGGAGGCGTACCGTCTCGACCGCTTGCTCGGAACGGTCCTTTCGTCCGGGCGCTCCGGACGTTTGGCCGGTATCATCACGGGCTCGATGACACGTGTGACGTTCGGAGGGGAGGAGGACCCGGAGCGGCTCCGGCGCCTCCTGCACGACCGGCTCTCCCGGCTCGGGATCCCGGTCGCCGCCGGCCTCCCGTTCGGGCACGCGGGGCCGAACGTCCCGCTCCCGTTCGGGGCGCGGGTCTCGTGGGACGGCGAGAGCCGGACGCTCGCGTTCGAGGAGGAGTTCCTCTCGTGAAAGTCGTGCTGAAGTCGGGCGGCGGTGCCGCGACCTTCGAGGACTACATCGTCCGCCTCTCCGCCGGGGCGACCGTCTTCTCCGAGGGGGACGTCGGGACCGAGATGTACGTCATCCAGTCCGGCTCCGTCGCGATCGTGAAGAGGGTGAAGGACGAGCTGAAGACCCTCTCCGTCCTCGAGAAGGGGGACTTCTTCGGCGAGATGTCGATCCTGGAGGACGTGCCGAGGACGGCGGACGCGCTCGCGCGGACCGACGTCGAGCTCGTGAGGATCAACCAGTCGACGTTCGACGAGATGCTCCGGAACAACGGCGAGATCGCCGTCCGGATGCTCCGGAAGCTCTCGCGCCGGCTGCGCGAGACGACGGCGCTGCTCGAGCAGTCGACGGGCGTGGCGCCGGCGCTCGACGAGACCTCCGACTTCTTCGAGCGCGTCGGGGCGCGGGACGAGATCTACCGCCTCGTCGCCGACGGCGGCGCCGACGAGTTCTACCTGAACCGCGACGCGGAGACGCTCGTCGGCCGGATCGACCCGGTCACCGGCATCCGGCCGGACGTCGACCTGACGCACCTCGACGGCCAGCGCTCCGTCTCCCGCAGGCACGCCAAGATCGTGCGCGAGGAGGACGGATTCCAGGTCGTCGAGGAGATCGGGACGATGAACGGCACGTTCGTGAACGGCAAGCGTCTCGCGACGGGCGCTCCGACGCCTCTCCGCGACGGCGACCGCCTGCGGTTCGGCCTCGTCGACCTGACCTTCCGCGTCACTCAGAGCTGAGCCGTGGCGCGCGGCGCGCGCGGTCGGGAGCTCCTCCCCGGGACGCCTCTCGCCGGACTGACGGGGATCGGGCCGGCAAGGGCGCGCGCCCTCGGCGAGGCGGGCCTTGCGACGGTCCTCGACCTCCTCCTCGAGCTCCCGCTCCGTCTCGAGGACCGGGGCCGGTTCGCGCGAGCGGCGGAGCTCGTCGCGGGCGGCCCGCCCGCGACGGTCGCGGGGACCGTCGCGGGCGCGCGCCTCGTGAGGACGCGCCGGCGCGGCTTCTCGATCTTCGAGGCGACGCTCGAGGACGAGAGCGGCTCGGTGGGCCTCGTCTTCTACTCCCAGCCGTGGCTCGCGAGGTGGATCGTCCCGGGGGCACGCCTCTTTGCGCACGGCCGCGCGGTCGAGAAGCGGCGGCTCGTCCTCGAGTCGCCGCACGTCGAAGCGGCGCCGGAGGAGGAAGAGGACCTCGCCCTCTCCGTCGGCCGCGTCGTCCCGATCTACCGCAGCCTCCACGGGCTCCCGCCGCGCCTCCGCCGTCGCCTCGTGGCGCGCGCCCTCCGCGAGGCTGCGCCGCTCCTCCCGGAGCGGCTCCCCGCGGACGTCGTGGGGGCGCTCGAGCTGCCGCCGCTCGTCGAGTCCCTGCGGGAAGCCCATTTCCCGGGGAGCGCCGGAGGTGCCGCCGACGTGGCGCCCTGGGAGACGCGGACCTCCCCCCACCTGCGGCGCCTCGCCTTCGAGGAGCTCGTGGAGTTCCAGGCGGCGCTCGGCCGAAGGCGACGGGAGCGGGCGGCGCGCCCCGCGCCCCGAATCGAAGCGGACGCCGTACTCCGCAGGAAGCTCGCGTCCGTCCTCCCGTTCCCGCTCACCCTCTCCCAGAAGCAGGCGATCCGGGAGATCGGAGCGGACCTCCGTTCGGGACGGCCGATGGCGCGCCTCCTCCAGGGAGACGTCGGAAGCGGGAAGACGATCGTCGCCCTCCTGACGGCCCTCCTCGCCGCCGGAAGGGGATACCAGTCGGCTCTCCTGGCGCCGACGACGCTCCTCGCGGAGCAGCACGCGGAAACTGCGGCCCGCCTCCTCGCCGAAACCGGAGCGCGCCCGGCCCTCCTGACCGGACGGGTGACCGGCCGGCCGCGGGCGGCGCTCCTCGCGGCCCTCGCGGAGGGAGAGGTGGACCTCCTCGTCGGGACGCACGCGCTCCTCGAGAGGCCCGTCGCGTTCCGGCGCCTCGCCCTCGTCGTCGTCGACGAGCAGCACCGCTTCGGCGTCGCCCAGCGGGCCGCCCTCCCGGCCCGCGGCGCCGCGCGCGGGGAGCACCCGCACGTCCTCGTCCTCTCGGCGACGCCGATCCCGAGGTCGCTCGCCCTCGCCCTGCACGGCGACCTCGACGTCTCGACCATCGCGGAGAAGCCGCCGGGAAGGACTCCGGTCGCGACGCGCGTCGTCGCCGAGCGGGACCGCGACGCGGCGTACTCCGACCTGGCGCGGGAGGTCGCCACGGGGGGCCGGGCGTTCGTCGTCGTGCCGCTCGTCGAGGAGTCGGAGACGATCGACGCGAGGTCCGTCGTCTCCTGGACCGAGGAGGTCGCGAGGCGGCTGCCGGGACGGCGAGTCGGAGCGGTCCACGGAAAGATGCGGCCCGAGGCGCGCGAGGCCGCGATGCGCCAGTTCGCGGACGGAACGCTCGAGGTCCTCGTCGCGACGACGGTCGTCGAGGTCGGGATCGACGTTCCCGAGGCCTCGTTCCTCCTCGTGGAGGACGCGGAGCGGTTCGGTCTCGCGCAGCTCCACCAGCTCCGGGGCCGGATCGGCCGCGGGTCGCGCGCCTCGACGTGCGTCCTCGTCGCGGGAGCCGGGGTTTCCCCCGCGGCCCGCTCGCGGCTCGAGGTCCTCGCTCGGACGGACGACGGGTTCGCCGTCGCCGAGGAGGACCTGCGGATGCGGGGCCCGGGAGAGGCGCTCGGGACGAGGCAGAGCGGGCTCCCCGCATTCCGCTTCGCCGACCCGTTCTCGGACCGCGATCTCCTCGAGCGGGCCCGCGAGACTCTCTCTCGCCTCGCGGACGCCGGGATCGCCGCGCCCTTCGAGGAGCCGCTTCTCCTCCGCAGAACTCCGGCCTAGGTGCTCCCGCCGGGGCCCGCGGGAGGCCGGGACCCGTTCGGTCTCCCGTGTGGCATCCTCCGGGCGTGGAGCTCTCCCTCGATACCGACGGCGCGGTCGCGGCCCTGAGGGTCCGTGGGGACGTGACGCTCACCGAAGCGTCCACGATCACGGAGTACCTCCGCGTCGCCCGCGAGAACGGCGCCCTCCGCTGCGTCGTCGACCTGTCCGGCTGCACGGCCCTGCCGACGACGATCGTCGCCGTCCTGATGCGCGAGCAGGGGCGTTTCGTCGCGGCGGGCGGGAGCCTCGCGCTCTCGGGCGTCGGCGAGCAGAACCCGTTCCTCGCGCAGAGCGTCGCCGCGGGCCGGTTCGGTCACTACCCGACGGTGGAGGAGGGGCTCGCCGCGGAGCGGCGCGCCGCGGGCCGGCCGTTTGACGCCTCCTGAGGCGGCACGTAGCATCGGGCGCCTTCGGACGACCCTGCCGTGCCCGACGCTCCTGTCTCTCCCGAAAAGGTCCTCGAGATCGTCATCCAGGTGGCCGCCCTCCTGTTCGCGGTCTCCGTGCACGAGTCCGCGCACGGCTGGGTGGCGCTCCGCTGCGGCGACACGACGGCCCGCGACCTCGGACGGATCACGCTGAACCCCCTCAAGCACGTCGACCCGTTCGGGAGCCTCCTCGTCCCCGCGCTCCTCGCGTTCACAGGGGCTCCGGTCTTCGGCTGGGCGAAGCCGGTCCCCGTGTCGCTCCGCGGGGTGCGGAACCCGAGGAGGGCGAACCTCCTCGTCTCGGCGGCGGGGCCGCTCTCGAACTTCGTCGTGGCGATCGCGGCCGCCGCGGCGTTCTTCGTCCTCCGGGTCGCGGCGCCCGGCGGTCCGGACCTTCGGTCGTCCCTCTTCTACCCCCTCCTCCTCGTCGCCTTCTACTCGGTCGCGGTCAACGTCGCGCTCGGCATCTTCAACCTCGTCCCGATCCCGCCGCTCGACGGCTTCGGCGTCGTCGAGAGCTTCGCCCCCGCCCGCTGGATCCGCGGGGTCGTGTGGGTGCGGCGCTACGGGTTCATCCTCCTCGTCGTGGCGATCTTCACCGGGGGTCTCTCGTACCTCCTGAGGCCGCCTCTGCGATTCGTCTACCAGCTCCTTCTCGGAGGTCCCTCTTGAGCGAACCGGCGAAGAAGATCGTCCTCTCGGGCCTGCGCCCGACGGGACGCGTCCACCTCGGCAACTACTGGGGCGCGGTGAAGAACTGGGTCGACCTGCAGGACCGGTACGAGTGCCGCTACTTCGTGGCGGACCTCCACGCCCTGACGACGGACTACGCGGACACGTCGGCGATCCGCGAGGCGACGCTCGAGGCGGTCACGGACTGGCTTTCGGTCGGGCTCGACCCGGAGAAGGCGGTCGTCTTCGTCCAGTCGCAGGTGCCTCAGACGGCCGAGCTCGCCCTCGTCTTCGGCATGATCACGCCGCTCGGCTGGCTCGAGCGCGTTCCGACGTACAAGGAGCAGCTCCAGGAGCTCCGCGAAAAGGACCTCGGGACCTACGGGTTCCTCGGGTACCCGGTCCTGATGACCGCCGACATCGCGCTCTACCGCGGGCACTACGTGCCGGTGGGGAAGGACCAGGAGAGCCACCTCGAGATCTGCCGCGAGATCGTCCGGCGCTTCAACGGGATGTACGGCGAGGTCTTCCCGGAGCCGCAGGCGCTCTTCACCGAGACGCCGAAGGTCCCGGGGCTCGACGGCCGGAAGATGTCGAAGAGCTACGGGAACACGATCGCGCTCTCGGACTCGGCCGAGGACGTCTCGAAGAAGGTCATGTCGATGGTGACCGACCCGAAGCGGGCGCGCCGCTCGGACCCGGGCGACCCCGACACGTGCAACCTCTTCCCGTTCCACAGGCTCTACTCCCCGAAGGAGGAGGTCGATGCCGTCGACCGGGAGTGCCGGACGGCCTCCCGCGGCTGCGTCGACTGCAAGAAGCACCTGATCCGGAACATGAACGCCGCCCTCGAGCCGGTTCGTGCGAAACGGGCCGAGATCACGGCGAGGCCGGGGTTCGTCCGCGAGGTGCTCGAGGCGGGAGGCGCGAAGGCGCGCGCTCTCGCGACCGAGACGATGCAGGGCGTCTCCGACGCGATGAAGCTCCTCTGATGACGGTCGGACGCCTCGCCCGCCGGGAGAGCCGGAGGCCGCCCGCGGCGGTCTCCGCCTGAGGGAGACGTGGCCGAAGGAATCCGTATCCCGATCCCCCCGGGCGCGGAGCTCGTCCAGCCCTACCCGGTGCATCTCCCGCAGTTCGAGGGGCCCCTCGACCTGCTGCTCCACCTCATCCGCAAGGACGAGATCGACCTCCGGAACATCCCGGTCGTCGACATCTGTCGGCAGTACCACGAATACCTCGTGCTCATGCAGGAGCTCGACCTCGAGGTCGCGGCGGAGTTCCTCTACGTCGAGGCGCTCCTCGTGCAGATCAAGAGCCAGATGGTGCTGCCGCGGGCTCCGTCCGTCGACGGGGCGGACGCGCCGGACCCGCGCGAGGAGCTCGTCGCGCGGCTCCTCCAGTACCGGAAGTTCAAGGGGGTCGCCGAGACGCTCCACGTCTACGAGGTCGAGCGCGTCGGGCTCTACCCGCGCCCGTCGTACCGGCCGGAGGCCGAGGCCGAGGAGGAGGAGACGGACCTCTCCGACGTCTCGCTCTTCGACCTCCTGACCCACTTCAAGACCGCGATGGACCGCTATCGCGCGCTGAACCCGCCGGCGATGGCGATCGTGGCGCAGAGATTCTCCATCCGGGAGAAGATGGAGGAGATGGCGGGACGGGTCCGGGAGACCGGGCGCGTCGCGCTCTCCGAGGTCTTCCGGGGCCTCTCGGGACGCGCGGAGGCGATCGCCGTCTTCCTCGCCGTCCTCGAGCTCCTGCGCCTCCTCCTGGTCCGGGCGCTCCAGGCCGAGGAGTTCGGGGAGATCTACCTGGAGCCGACGGGCGAGACGGTCGTGCTCGAAGGCTACGAAGAGGAATACCGCTGAGACGATGACGGAAGAGCGAGACGACACGAACCCGGAGGTCCCGGCCGACGTCCCCGCGGAAGCGGCCGAGGCCGCCGCGAGCGCCGGAGCGGAGGAGCCCGAGGTCGCAGGGCCGGGGACCGAGGCGGCCGGCGGACCCCTCGAGGAGGCGCTGCCGCTCGTCGAGGCGCTCCTCTTCGCCTCGTCGAAGCCCGTTCCCCTCGACAAGCTCGCCGAGGCGGCGGAGCTGCCGGAAGAGGCGGTGAGCCGGGCCGTCGACGCGCTGGAGGCGGCGTGCGCCGCGGCCGGCCGCGGCGTGCGCGTCGACCGGGTCGCCGGGGGCGTGCGCCTCGTGACGCGGCCCGAGTACGATTACCCGGTCCGCCGGCTGCTCGGGCTGGACGGGAAGACGAAGCTCTCGATGGCGGCGCTCGAGACCCTCGCGATCGTGGCGTATCGGCAGCCGGTCACGGCGCCCGAGATCGCCGAGCTGCGGAGCGTGAACTCCTCGTCCTCGATCCGGACCCTCCTCGACCGCAAGCTCATCACGACGGCGGGGCGCAAGGAGGTCGTCGGGACCCCCTTCCTCTACAAGACGACGAAGGAGTTCCTCGTCCACTTCGGCCTCAAGGCGCTCGGAGACCTGCCGAAGCCCGAGGAGCTCGAGGCGATCTACGGCCTCGAGGCGCCGAAGAGCGACCCCGCGCAGACGGAGCTCTTCCACGTCGACGAGGCGACGGGAGAGGTCGAGGAGGTCGAAGGCCCGGTGACCGAGGCCCCGGTCTCCGAGGGAGCGGCCGAGGCGCCCGCGGCGGAACCTGATGCGGGCGCCGGGGAGGCGGGGACGGCGGACGAAGCGCCCGCAGGGCCCCGGTCGGAGGAGAACGGCGAGGTCGCCGGGCCGGCGGCCGCGGAGGAGCGTCATGACGAGTGAACGGCTGCAGAAGGTCCTTGCGGCGGCCGGCGTGGCCTCCCGCCGCGCAGCCGAGGAGATGATCCTCGAGGGTCGCGTGACAGTGAACGGGCGGGTCGTCACCGAGCTCGGGACGAAGGTCGACCCGGCGGTGGACCACGTCAAGGTCGACGGGAGGCGTATCCGCGTCGCGGCGGCCCCGCGCTACATCCTGATGAACAAGCCGCGCGGAGTCGTCGTGACCCGGGAGGACCCGCAGCGCCGACCCACCGTCTACGTTCTCCTCGGCACGCGCGTCTCCGAGCCCGTCGTCCCCGTCGGGCGCCTCGACTTCGACTCGGAGGGTCTCCTTCTCCTGACGAACGACGGGGCGCTCGCGCACCGGATCGCGCACCCTTCGGGAGGCTGCCAGAAGGAGTACGAGGTCAAGGTCTCGGGCGTCCCGACGCCGGCGAAGATCGCGAAGCTCTCGCGCGGCGTCCTCCTCGACGGCGTGCGGACGGCCCCCGCGACCGTGGAGCTGATGGAGACGACGCCCGAGAGGGACGGCGTCGGGGGAAACGCCTGGCTGCGCGTCGTCCTCGGTGAAGGGCGATCCCGTCAGGTGCGGCGGATGATGGAGTCCGTCGGACACAGGGTCTCGAAGCTCCGCAGGGTCGCGATCGGGCCGATTCGCGACGCGAGGATCCCGCCGGGCGGGTTCCGCGACCTGACCCCGGCCGAGGTCGCCGCGCTCCGGGCGCTGAAGCCCGCCCCGTCGCCGAAGAAGATGAGGAGCGCGCCGTCCCGGCGCCGCCGCAAGGAGGAGTGATGAAGCCGTCTCCGCGTCCGTCCGTCGCGAAGCTCGCCCCGTACGTCCCCGGGCGCCCCATCGAGGAGGTGGAGCGGGAGTACGGGATCACCGGCGCGGTGAAGCTCGCATCGAACGAGAACCCCCTCGGACCCTCGCCGAAGGGCGTCGCGGCGGCCGTCGCGGCCTGCTCGGGCGTGAGCCTCTACCCGGACGGCTCGGCGACGTTCCTGCGCCGCGCTCTCTCGGCCCGCCACGGGATCCCGGAGGAGCAGGTCGTCGTCGGCTCCGGCTCCTCCGAGCTGATCGACATCTGCATGCGCGCGTTCGTCGACCCCGGGGACGAGGTCGTCGTCCCGCAGGGGATCTTCCGGATGTTCCCGGTCGCGGTCGGCCGCTCGGGCGGGACCGTCGTCGAGGTCCCGACGAAAGCGGGCCACGTGCCGGACGTCGACGCGCTCAAGCGGCGGGTCGGACCGGCCACGAAAGTCGTCGCGATCGCGAACCCGAACAACCCGACCGGGGCGTACGTCTCGCAGACGGACCTCGACCGCTTCTTCGAGGGGCTCCCGGAGCACGTCGTCGCCGTCGTGGACGAGGCTTACCACGAGTTCGCGCGGGAGACCGCGGACTATCCGAACGGCCTCGACCACCTGCGGAGGGGGCGCAACGTCCTCGTGCTCCGGACCTTCTCGAAGGCCTACGGGCTCGCCGGCTTCCGGATCGGCTACGGCTTCACGACTCCGGACGTCGCGGCCGCGATGAACAAGGTCCGCGAGCCTTTCAACACGACCGCCGTCGCCCAGGCCGCCGCCCTCGCGGCGCTCGACGACGACGCGCACTGCGAGAGGGCGTGCGCCCTCGTGAGGGAGGAGCGTCCGTTCCTCCGGCGCGAGCTCGAGGCGCGCGGCGCGACGGTGAACCCGTCCCTCGGAAACTTCCTTCTCGTCGAGCTTCCGGTCCCGTTCGGACCGATCGAGCCCGAGTTCGCGCGGCGGGGGGTCATCCTCCGTCCGATGGGGGGATGGGGGTTCCCGCTCGCCTTCCGCGTCTCCGTCGGCACGCACGTCGAGAACCTCCGCTTCCTCGAGGTCTTCGACGAGCTCCTCGCCGCGGGACGCCTCGGGATCTCCGTCGGCGCGGTCCCGGCCGTGGCGGGATGATCGTCGTCGCGATCGACGGACCCTCGGGTGTCGGGAAGTCGACCGTGGGAAGGGCGCTCGCCGCCCGTCTCGGCGTCCCCTACCTCGACACAGGGGCGATGTACCGGGCCGTCGGTCTCCTGGCGAGGCGGGCCGGCGTGCCGCTTCCGATCTCCGACCCCGACCGGGTCGGAGAGCTGGCGGAGAGGGCGGACGTCGTCGTGACCGGAACGGGCGGGGACGTCCGGGTCCTTCTCGACGGGTCGGACGTCTCCGCCGAGATCCGCGAGCCCGAGATCTCGCGCTATGCGTCGGCCGTGGCCGCCGTCCCGCGCGTGAGGCGCCGCCTCGCGGCCCGCCAGCGCGAGCTCGCCCTCGCGGGAGGGGGGGTCCTCGAGGGACGCGACATCGGGACGAAGGTCGTCCCGGAGGCGACGGCGAAGTTCTTCCTCACGGCTCGCCCGGAGGTGAGGGCCGTCCGCCGGTACGAGGAGCTCGAGAGGAAGGGGACGCCACAGGAGCTTGCGGCCGTCCGGGCGGAGATGGAGGCCCGGGATCGGGCCGACTCGACCCGCGCGGACTCGCCGCTCACCTGCGACGAGACGTACGTCGTCGTCGACACGTCCGACCTGGGGGCGGAAGAGATCGCCGACCGGCTGTGTACCCTCGTCCGGCGCAGGCCGGGCTGTTGACCTGCGGGGGGCCTCCGTCTAACATTCCCGTTTCGGGCCGCTAACTCAAGAGCCTTGAGCCGTCTCCGCGAGCCCTCGAGAAGGTGGAATTCATGCCGTCGGAGGACCAGAAGATCACGCCCATCCGGAAGCCGGAGGAGGCTTCCGACGCGAACGGCGAGTTCGCGAGGCTGCTCGCCGAGAGCGAGCGCTCCCTGGCCGAGGGAGAGCTGATCCGGGGGCGTGTCATCCAGGTCACGAACGACGAGATCCTCGTCGACATCGGCTACAAGTCGGAGGGGATGATCCCGCGCGCGGAGTTCGCCCACGCGCCGGACCGCCTTCCGCAGGCCGGGCAGGAGATCGACGCGATCGTCGATCGCCGCGAGGACTCCTCGGGGTACGTCGTCCTCTCCCATGAGAAGGCCCGCCGCATCCGGGCCTGGGACGCCATCGAGGGCGCCTTCAAGGAGAACCAGCCCGTCAAGGGGAAGGTCCTCGAGCGCGTCAAGGGCGGACTCTCCGTCGACATCGGCGTCCGGGCCTTCCTCCCCGGCTCGCTCGCCGACATCCGGCCGCTGAAGAACCTCGACGTCCTCCGAGGCCGCGAGCTCGAGTTCCGCATCGTCAGCTTCGACAAGAAGCGCGGGAACATCGTCCTCTCGCGCAAGGCCCTCATGGAGGAGGTCGCCGAGGCGAAAAAGGCGGAGGCCGCGCAGGCGCTCGCCGACGGCCGCACGCTCCACGGCGTCGTGAAGAACCTGACCGAGTACGGGGCGTTCGTCGACCTCGGCGGGATCGACGGTCTGCTTCACGTGACCGACATCTCCTGGGGCCGTCTTGGGCATCCCTCCGAGGCGCTCCACGTCGGGCAGGAGGTCGAGGTCCGCGTCCTGAAGTTCGACTCCGACTCCGGGCGCATCTCCCTCGGCATGAAGCAGCTCAAGCCCGACCCCTGGCAGGACCTCCCGGCGCACTATCCGGTCGGCGCCCGGGTCCGCGGCAAGGTCGTCTCCCTGACGGACTACGGCGCGTTCGTCGAGCTCGAGGAGGGGGTCGAGGGCCTCATCCACGTCAGCGAGATGTCCTGGACGAAGAAGGTCAAGAACCCCTCGAAGCTCCTCTCGGTCGGCGACACGGTCGAGGCCGTCATCGCCGACGTGAACCCCGAGACGCGCCGCCTTTCGCTCTCTCTCCGAGCGACGGAGCCGAACCCGTGGGAGATGCTCGCCGAGAAGTACCGGATCGGCGACCGGATCCAGGGCGTCGTCCGCAACCTGACCGATTTCGGCGCTTTCGTCGAGATCGAGGAGGGGATCGACGGGCTCGTCCACATCTCCGACATGTCGTGGGGCCGCCGGGTGAAGCACCCCTCCGAGGTGCTCAAGAAGGGCGACCAGATCCAGGCCGTGCTCACCGCGATCGACGTGGAGAACCGGCGGATCAGCCTCTCCATCAAGGAGTTCCGCCCGAACGAGTGGGAGGAGTTCTCGCGCGAGCACAAACCCGGCGACGTCGTCGACGGGCAGGTCGCGAAGGTCGCCGACTTCGGCGTCTTCGTGCGGCTGCCGCTCGGGCTCGAAGGCCTCATGCACGTCTCGGAGACCGACGTCCTCCGCGGGGCGAAGCTCTCCGACGAGTTCCACGAGGGGGACGCGATCCGGGTTCGGATCCTGCGGATCGAGGTGGAGGAGCAGCGGATCGGCCTCTCGATGAGGGACGTCCCGCAGCCCGACCCGAGCGAGGTCGCGGCTCCCGAGGGGGAGCCGACGGAGACCGTTCCGGAGGCCGAGGCCTCCGTCGCGCCGGGCGACGAGCCTCCGGCCGTGGCTCCCGTCGAGCCGGACACCGAGGCTCCTGCAGAGGACGCGAAGACCGACGACTGACGGACGCGGCGCCTGCGAGGAGGCGCCGCGGGGGGCGCCGGCAGGCCGGCGCTCCCCCCGGGGGGAGGAGATGGAACGCGAAACCCAGGGCGTCAGCCGGGCGGAGGAGACGACCACCAAGGCCGACCTCGTCGAGGAGGTCGCCCGCGCGGCGGACCTGACGAAAAAGCAGGCCGAGACCGTCGTCGAGTCGGTTTTCCAGGGGATCATCGCCTCGCTGCGGGCGGGCCAGAAGATCGAGTTGCGCGGATTCGGAAGCTTCAAGCTCCGCCAGAGAGGGGCCCGCGTGGCGCGGAACCCCAAGAAGAGCGGCGTGAAGGTCCACGTTCCGCCCAAGCTCGTCCCGTACTTCAAGCCCGGCAAGAAGCTCAAGGAGCTCATCAACGAGGAGGCGCCGTCGCCCGGGGCGGCCTCGCAGGCGATCCCGGCGCCGCCGGAGGGATGACCGACGTCCTCTTCACGCCCTGGCGGATGACGTACCTGACCGCCACCTCCCCGTCCGGCGGGTCCGGATGCCTCTTCTGCGACCTCGCGGGCCTCGGCGATGCCGAGGCCCTGATCGTCGAGAGGGGACGGCTCGTCTACGCCGTGCTGAATCGCTATCCCTACGCCAACGGTCACGTCATGGTCGCGCCCTACGCGCACCGCGCCACGCTTCCCGACCTGACGCCCCAGGAGCGCACCGATCTCATCGAGCTGACGGCGCGGCTCGAAGGGACGCTCCGCGCGGAGTACGCCCCGCAGGGGATCAACGCCGGCCTGAACCTGGGGAAGTGCGCTGGCGCCGGAGTGCCCGGCCACCTCCACATGCACGTCGTCCCACGCTGGGACGGCGACACGAGCTTCATGACGGTCGTCGGCGGGACGCGCGTCGTCCCGGAGGACCTCGACGTCACCTACCGGCGGCTCCGCGCGCGCCTCGGCGCGCCGGAGGGGACGCCCTGACCCGCGTCGCGCGGCCCGCCCCGCGCCTCCTCGCGGCGCTGCTCACCCTCCTCGTTCCCGGTCTCGGGCACGCCTGGGCGGGCCGGCGCCGTGACGGCGCCGCGTTCCTCGTTCTCGTCGGCTCGGCCTTCGCGATCGGGCTGGCCCTCGGAGGGGCGCTCGGGACGTTCCCGGGCCGGGGCGTCGGCGGGTTCCTGACGACGACGGCGACGCACGCGGTCGTCGGACCGGTTCTTGCGGCCCGTGTCCTCGGAGCGGGATCCGGCGCCCCGGGGAGCCCCTCGTTCGAGGTCGCGACGACGTACCTCGTCGTCGCGGGCGTCCTGAACGTCCTCCTCGCGCTCGACGCCTGGGACGTCGCGGGGGAGCTGCGACCGTGAACGCGTCCCCCTTCGCGGACCATTTCCTCCACGTCGTCGTCCTCGGCACGATCCTCGCGGCCTTCTTCGCCCTCCTCTGGAGGGAAGGGACGCGCGCGCGGAGACGGTTCTTCGTGAGGATGTGGTCCGCCATCGTGGGCGGGTCGCTCGCGGCCGCGTGGGCGATGTCGCTCGTCGGAGGACGCTAGCCGGATGAGGCTCCTCCTTTCGGCGGGCGAGGTCTCCGGCGACCAGCACGGCGCGGCGCTCCTCCGCGCCCTCGCGGCGCGGGTCGAGGGGCTCGAGGCCGTCGGCCTCGGCGGAGACCGCTGCGCGGAGCGTGGCATGAGGCTTCTCGCGCACCAGAAGGACCTCGCGATCATCGGGGTCGTCGAAGCGCTCGCGAAGGTCCGCTTCGCGCACCGCCTGATGAGGGAGATGACGCGCGAAGCGCTCGCGCAGCGAGTGGACGCCGCCGTCCTGATCGACTCTCCCGACTTCCACCTCCCGCTCGCGCGGCGTCTCGCGAAGGCCGGCGTCCCGGTCGTCTTCTACGTCTCGCCCCAGGTCTGGGCCTGGAGGAGCGGCCGCGCCCGGACGATCGCGCGGATCGGGCGGGCCGTCCTGACGCTCTTCCGGTTCGAGAAGAGGTGGTACGACGCGCGCGGCCTCGGAGACCGCGTGACGTGGGTCGGCCATCCCCTCGTCGACGAGGCGGCGCGGGAGCTCGCGGAGCCGTTCCCGCCGCCTCTCGCCGGCCGCCGTCGGATCGTCCTGATGCCCGGCTCGCGGGCCGGCGAGATCCGGAAGCTCCTCCCGCTCCTCCGGGACGCCGTCGGGATCCTCGCGTCGCGCAGGAACGACCTCGACGTCGTCCTCGTCAAGGCCGACTCGGTTCCCGACGAGCTCCTGCGCGAGGTCGCCGGGGAGGCGCTTGCGGGGTGGACCGTCGTTTCCGGTCCTCACCTCTCGCTCCTCGCGGCGTCGGACGCCCTCCTCGTCGCCTCGGGGACCGCCACGGTCGAGGGGCTCCTGACCGGGGTGCCGATGGTCGTCGTCTACCGCGTCGCGACGCTCAGCTACCTCCTCGGGAGACTCCTCGTGAAGGTGCCGAACGTCGCGATGGCGAACATCCTCTCCGACCCGGGCGACGGCTCTCAGGCCGTGCCCGAGCTCATCCAGGGGGACGCGAGGCCGGAACGTGTCGCCGAGGAGGTCGCGCGGCTCCTCGACGAGCCCGCGCGCGCTGCGGAGACGCGCCGGCGCCTCGCCCTCGGCCGCGAGGAGCTCGGACCGCCCGGAGCTCCGGAGAGAACGGCCGAGGCCCTCCTCGCCCTCCTCGGCACGGGGCCGTCATGAGGGACTTCGTCCGCCTCGCGCGCCTCTTCCGGCCGCACGCGAGGGCGGCGCTCGTCGCCGTCCTCGCGATGGTCGGGGTCGCGGTCTTCACGACGCTCGTGGCCTACCTCTTCGGGCCGCTCTTCGACCAGGTCCTCTCGCCGGGCGAGAGCGCCGCAGTGGAACAGGAGCTCGCCGCCGACCCGGCCGCGCGCGGACTCGGGAAGGCGCTCGGGGCCGCGGAGGCGGCGAGGAAGACGCCGGTCATCCGCTGGCTCGACGACAGGCTCGGGGACCTCCAGGAGGCCCTCGGCGTCACGCCGTCGAACCGAGGCGTCGTCCTGCCGGTCATCCTCCTCGTCGCGTTCGTCCTGAAGAACCTCTGCGCCTTCGCGGCCGAGTACCGTTTCAACGCCGTCGGGCTCGCGTTCGTGAGGGACGTCCGCCGCGTCGTCTACGAGAGGCTCCTCGGCCAGTCCGGGGACTTCCACGCGAAGAACCCGTCGGGGGACCTTATCTCCCGCGTGACGGGAGACGTCGACCGGATTCAGAGCCTGTTCGGGACGGACCTCGCCGACCTCGTCCAGTCGGTCGCGACTCTCCTCGGGCTGTCGGTCCTCGTCGTCTCGCGATCGCCCGAGCTGACGCTCGTCGCCCTCGTCGTCGCGCCCGCGATCGTCGTGCCGGTCGTCCTGATCGCGAACCGGCTCCGCAGGATCTCCAAGGCGGGACGCGAGCGGATGGGCGACCTCACGGGTGTCCTCTCGGAGACGCTCCGCGGGCACCGCGTCGTCCAGGCGTACGGGGCGGAGCGCTACGAAGCGGAACGATTCGGCGAAGTCAACGAGCGGACGTTCCGGCTCCTCCGGAAGGGCGCGGGAGTCATGGCCCTGTCGTCGCCCCTCGTGGAGACCGCCTCGGTCGTCGCGTTCCTCGTCCTCCTCGGCTACGCGGGAAGGCGTATCGAGGCCGGGACGATGACGCTCGGGGCCTTCATCTCGTTCGGGGTCGGGCTGGTGATGATGTACCAGCCCTTCAAGCGGGCGACGCGGATCAACCTCGCGCTCCAGCAGGCTCTCGCCTCGGCGCGGCGCCTCTTCGAGGTCCTGGACGCCCCCGTCCTCGTCGTCGACCGGCCCGGGGCCGCGCCGCTACGGCCGTTCGAGAAGGAGGTCCGCTTCGAAGGGGTCTCGTTCGCCTACCCGGGCGGGCCCGACGTCCTTTCGGGCGTCGACCTCGTCGTCCCGCGCGGCTCGGTGACCGCGCTCGTCGGCCCGTCGGGAGCGGGGAAGACGACGCTCGCGAACCTCCTCCCGCGGTTCATGGACGTGACGGCGGGGCGGATCGCGATCGACGGGTCGGACGTCCGCGACGTCACGCTCGGGTCGCTTCGCGGAGCCATGGCTCTCGTCACGCAGGAGGTCGTTCTCTTCGACGACACCGTGCGCAGGAACGTCGCGTACGGCCTCGAGGGGGTCCCCGAGGCGCGGATCCGCGAAGCGCTCGCCGCGGCGAACGCGGCGGAGTTCGTCGACGCCCTGCCGAAGGGGCTCGACACGCGCGTCGGCGAGGCGGGCGGGCGGCTCTCGGGCGGACAGCGGCAGCGGCTCGCGATCGCCCGGGCGCTCCTGAAGGACCCGCCGATCCTGATCCTCGACGAGGCGACCTCGGCCCTGGACACGGAAAGCGAGAGGGCCGTCCAGGCGGCTCTCGAGCGGCTCATGGCCGGTCGGACGACCCTCGTCATCGCCCACCGCCTCTCGACCGTCCGGCGGGCCGACCAGATCGTCGTGCTCGACCGCGGCGGCATCGTCGAACGGGGCCGCCACTCCGAGCTCCTCGCCCTCGGGGGCGTCTACCGGAGGCTGCACGACCTCGCGGCCTTCGAGGAGGGAAAGACACCGTGAAGTCGATGACCGGCTTCGGGCGGGCCCAGGCCGCCCTGCCCGACGGGACCCAGATCTCGATCACGCTCCGGAGCGTGAACCACCGCTTCCTCGACCTCGCGCTCAAGATGCGGGACGACCTCGGCGCGCTCGAGGCGCCGCTCCGGAAGCTCGTCGGTGCGACGGTCGTCCGCGGACACGTCGACCTCTCGGTCCGCGTGACGCGGCCCGCCGGGGCCGCCGTGACGATCGACGGGGCGACGGCCGCGCGCTACGCCGAGACGTGGATCTCCCTCGCCGCGGAGCGCGACCTCCCGACGGGGCTGTCGGCCCGCGATCTCCTCTCCCTCCCGGGCGTCGTCCGCGTCGCCGAGGACGAGGCCGGCGAGTCGCTCGCCGGGGCGATCCAGGAGGCCGCGGCCGCCGCCCTCGCCGACTTCGATGCCTCCCGCCGGCGCGAAGGGGAGGCCGTCCGCTCTGCCCTCTCGGCGGTCCTCGACCGCCTCGACGAGGCAATCGGCCGCGTCGCCTCCGAACGCGAGGGCCTTTCCGAGCGGCTCCTCGCGCAGCTGAGGGAGCGCGTGGCGAAGCTCGCCGCGGGGGTGCCACTCGACGAGGCCCGGCTCGCGCAGGAGGTCGCGCTCCTCGCCGACCGGGCCGACATCACGGAGGAGGTCGACCGCTTCCGGGCGCACCTCGTGGAGGTGCGGCGGCTTCTCGCGGGCGCGAGCGCCTGCGGGAAGCGGCTCGACGTCCTCGCCCAGGAGCTCCACCGCGAGGCGAACACCGCGAGCCAGAAGGCCCGCGAGCTCCCGCTCACGCGCATCCTCCTCGACCTGAAGTCGGACGTGGAGGCGCTCAAGGAACAGATCCAGAACGTGGAGTAAACGTGAGACCCGCCGGAGACCTCTTCATCGTCTCCTCCCCGTCCGGGGCCGGGAAGACGACGCTCATCCGCCGCATCCTCGCCGACCCGGCGTTCGCCGGGACGATCCACTTCTCCGTCTCCCACACGACGCGGCCACCGCGTCCGGGCGAGGTCCACGGGCGGGAGTACTACTTCGTCGCCCCGGACGAGTTCGAGTCGCTCGCCGCGCACGACGGGTTCCTCGAGCACGCCGTCTACGACGGGCACCGCTACGGGACGTCGCGGGGGGAGGTCGAGCCGCGGCTCGCGGCCGGGATCGACGTCGTCCTCGACATCGACGTCCAGGGGGCTCGGCAGGTCCGGTCGCGCATGCCGGAGGTCGTGAAGGTCTTCGTCTTCCCGCCGTCCCGGCAGGTCCTCGAGGAGCGCCTCCGGACCCGGGGCCACAACAGCCCGGAGTCGATCGCACGGAGGCTCGGAGCCGCCGCGCGGGAGCTCGCGGAGTTCGGCGAGTACGACTATGCGATAATCAACGACGTCCTCGACGCGGCCGTGGACGAGTTGCGGTCGATCGTCGTGGCGCGCCGGTCGAGCCGCCGGCGGCGGCAGGAGCGCCTGGAGGCCATCCTGAGGACGTTCCCCGCGTGACGCGGCCGAGCCGAAGGTGGAAGTGACGACAGTGAACGACGAGACCGGAGCCAGCCCGATGACCGAATCCCCCGAGACGACCCCGCAGACGCCCCAGATCGAGTCGAAGTTCCGGCTCGTCCACATCGCCTCCCGCCGCGCCGAGCAGCTCATGCTCGGGGCACGGCCGAAGGTCGAGACGAAGCACACCAAGTACTCCCGGATCGCGCTCGACGAGGTCGCCGGCGGCTTCGTGAAGTGGCAGCTCGGCCAGCGGTCGGCCGAGGGAGAGCTCGAGGACGGTCTCGAAGACGCGGCGATCGAGCCGGTCGACCCGCTTCCGCTCATCACTCCCTGACGTCCCGGCGTGAGCGGAGGCGTCTCCCCGGCCCCGCGCGTCCTCCTCGGCGTCAGCGGCGGCATTGCGGCCTACAAGGCCGCCGAGATCGTCCGCCTTCTCGTCGACGCGGGCGCGACCGTGAGGGTCCTCATGACGCCCGCGGCGCAGCGGTTCATCACGCCGCTCACGCTCTCCGTCCTCTCGAAATCCCCGGTCGTCGCAGATCTCTGGGACCCCGCCTCCGGAGCGGTCGACCACATCGAGCTCGCCCGCTGGGGAGAGGTCCTTGCCGTCGCGCCGGCGACGGCCGACGTCCTCGCGAAGCTGGCGCGAGGGATCGGCGACGAGGCGCTCTCGACCTACGCGCTCGCTCACCGACGCGCGATCGTCGTCGGCCCCGCGATGAACACCTGGATGTGGGCCCACCCGGCGACGCAGGAGAACCTCCGGATCCTGCGCGGGCGCGGCGCCGTCGTGGTCGATCCCGAGTCGGGCGACCTCGCATGCGGAGACGTCGGGCCGGGCCGGATGGCCCCGCCCTCACGGATCGTCGAGGCCGTCCTCGGCGCGGCTCGCGTCTCGAGGAGCCTCCAGGGGCGCCGGGTCGTCGTGACGGCGGGCCCGACCCGCGAGCCGATCGACCCCGTCCGTTTCCTGACGAACCGGAGCTCCGGGAGGATGGGCTACGCCCTGGCCCGCGAGGCCGAGAAGCGCGGGGCCGAAGTCGTCCTCTTGAGCGGTCCCGTCGCGATCGACCCGCCGCCGAACGTCCGGCTCGTGAAGGTCGATCGGACGGCCGAGATGCTCGAGGCGGTGCTCGCCGAGCTTCCCGCTTCCGACGCCCTCGTGATGGCCGCCGCGCCGGCCGACTTCCAGGCCGAGGCGTTCACGCCGAGGAAGATCAAGAGAGCCGGCGGCATCCCCGAGATCCGGCTCGCGCTCGCTCCCGACATCCTCGCGGCAGTCCGCGACGTCAGGACGTCCCGTCAGGTCGTCGTCGCCTTCGCCGCGGAGACGGACGACCTCGCCGGAAACGCCCGCCGGAAGCTCCTCGACAAGGGGGCCGACCTCCTCGTCGCGAACGACGTCTCCCGCCCGGGCGTCGGCTTCGACTCGGAGGAGAACGAGGTCCTCCTCCTCTCGGCCGGCGAGGCCGAGCCGACCGCCGTCCCCCGCGCGGCGAAGGCCGTCGTCGCCGCCACCATCCTCGAGCGCCTCGCGGCGCTCCTCGACGAGCGATGCCCGCACGACGCCCCCGCCGCGACGACCCCCTGAGCGCCGCGCTCGGCTACTTCCGGGATCTCGGGGTCCGGGAGCTGCACCTGCGGGCGACCGCCGTCGCGGCCGGCCGATCCCGGCACGGGGCCGACGGCTCGCCGCCCGCGGGAAGCCCGGGGACGGAGACGCTCGCCGGGACGCCTTCGTTCGGGGACCTTGCGTCGGTTCGCGAGGCCGTCGCCTCCTGCGAGGCGTGCGGCCTCTGCCGGACGCGAACCCAGACCGTATTCTCCGACGGGACGGGCCGGAGCCGGATCATGTTCATCGGGGAGGCGCCGGGCGCGGACGAGGACGCCACGGGCGTCCCGTTCGTCGGCCGGGCGGGGCAGCTCCTGACGAAAATGATCGAGGCGATGGGGATCGAGAGGAAGGACGTCTACGTCGCGAACGTCCTGAAGTGCCGGCCGCCCGGAAACCGGAACCCCGAGCCGCCGGAGATCGCGGCCTGCCGGCGCTTTCTCGAGGCGCAGATCGAGCTCGTCCAGCCGGTCGTCCTCGTGGCGCTCGGGAAGTTCGCGGCCCACTTCCTTCTCGAGACGGAGGAGCCGATCACACGCCTCCGCGGGAAGTGGGGGAGCCGGAACGGCATCCCGGTCCTGCCGACGTACCACCCTTCTTTCCTGCTTCGCCAGCCGGAAAGGAAGAAGGAGGCCTGGGAGGACCTCCAGCAGGTCCTCCGGAGGCTCGGTCTCCCCGTGCCCGGGAAGAAAGGAAGCGTCCCGTGAGCCGAGGACGCTGGGCGGGCCGGCTCCTCGTCCTCTCGTTCGCAGCCGCGGCCGTCGTCCTCGCGATCCGGCGGCCCGCCACGCCGCCGCCGAGCGAAAGCGGGGGTGCGACGCGCGAGACCGCGGCGGCGCGTGCGGATCGGACGCCCGCCGAGGAGACAGCGATCGCCGGCGCCGCCGCGGACGGACTGCGGCCGGCGAACGGGAACGACGCGGTCGGGTCGGACGTCCGCGACGAGCTCCGGACGCTCTACGGCGACTACAGCCCCTATTTCGTCCGCGGCGACCTGAACGGCGACGGCCGGCTCGACTTCGCGCAGGCGTTCGTCCGGCGGGACGGACCGGAGCCGCTTTTCGACGTCGCGGCCTTTTTCGGGACCCCGGGAGGATTCACGGATGCCGTCTGGGTCGCGCGCGGCCTCGCGCTCTCGGCGGGGGACCTGAGCGTCGACCGCAGCGTCCTCGTCGTCAGCGAGGACGTCGAGCAGGACGTCTCTCGCCGTTTCCGCTGGGAGCCTCTGGCGGGCCGGTTCGTCGACGTCGATGCCGGGGACGAGGAAGGGGGCGGGGACTGGCCGGAGCCGGACGAGCGTCTCGGGACGAAGGCCTGAGGCGATGACCCCGGACGATCCGGTCCGGCGGGTCGGGGTCCTCGTCCCGTCCGGGCTCCCCTCGCTCGCGACGTACCGGGTTCCCTCGGAGACGTCGTCGCCCGCCGTCGGGACGAGAGTCGCGGTCCCGTTCGGCCCGAAGCTCCTGACCGGGATCGTCGCGTCCCTCGACCCTCCTCCGCCGCCGGAGGGGAGGACGGAAAGGGAGCTCCTGGCCCTCCTCGACGAGCGGCCCTTCCTCGAGCCCGAGTTCATAGACCTCCTCCTCCGGGCGGCCTCCTACTACTTCGCCCCGCCAGGTGAGCTCCTGCGGGCCGCGGTTCCCGGACGGCTCCTGGAGATCGGACAGGCCTCCTACGCGCCGACGTCGCGTGCCGTAGGGGCGAGGGTCGGCGACGGCCTCGCGGCGGCGGTCCTGTCCGAGCTCCTCTCCTCCGGCCGCGCCACGGCGCTCGACCTCGTCGGGCGCCTCGGAAGCCGCGGCCTCTCGAGGGCGCTCCGAAAGCTCCTCGACGAGGGGCTCGTCCGGATACCGTCGGAGGAGATCCGGGCCTCCCGCCCGCCCCGGACGCGGAGCTGGGTCGCGCGCGGCTCGCCGGACGACCCCCGCCTCGCGCGCCGGCCGAAGCAGCGGGCCGCGCTCGCGACGCTCGCCGCGATCGGTAGGCCCGCCTCGCCCGCCGAGCTGCGCGCGTCGGGCGCGACGTCGTCGGTCCTCGCGTCGCTCGAGAAGTCCGGGCTCGTCGCCGCGGTCGAGGAGGAGCGGCCTGCGGACGCTTCCCGCCACGCCCTCCCGCCGCGGGCCGCGGCGCCGATCGTCCCGACCGAGGCCCAACGGCTCGCCGTCGAGGCCGTCGCGGAGGCGCTCGCACGCGGGGGAGAGGCGCGGTTCCTCCTCGACGGCGTGACGGGGAGCGGGAAGACGGAGGTCTACCTCGCGGCGCTGGAGCGAGCGAGCGCGGGGGGCCGGCAGGGGATCCTGCTCGTCCCGGAGATCGCGCTCGCCCCGGCGCTCATCCGCCGGGTCGTCGCGCGGTTCGGCGAGAGGGTCTCGCTCCTCCACAGCGGGCTCTCCGACGGGGAGCGCTCGGCGGCGTGGGAGCGGGCCCGGCGGGGCGAGGTCGACGCGGTCGTCGGGCCGCGCTCCGCGGTCTTCGCGCCGCTGCCGCGGCTCGGCCTCGTCGTCGTCGACGAGGCCCACGACGGCTCGTACAAGCAGGCCGAGGCCCCGCGCTACGACGCACGGACGGTCGCGCGGGTACGGGCCCACGGGGAGGGCGCGGTCCTCCTCCTCGGGACGGCGACGCCCTCGATGGAGCAGGAGCAGGAAGCGCGGGACGGGCGCCTCGTGCGCCTCGTCCTCCCGGGACGCCCCGGGGCCCGGGGGCGCGCTCGGGTCGAGGTCGTCGACCTGCGTGGAGAGCCGTCCCGCCCGGGCGACCACGGGCGGGTCCTCTTCGCGTCCCGAACGGTCGATCTCCTCCGCGAGGCCTTCGGGAAGGACGAGCAGGCGATCGTCCTCCTGAACCGCCGCGGCTTCTCTCCGTCGCTCCTCTGCCGCGCCTGCGGACACGACTTCCGCTGCGGATCGTGCTCGGTCGCGCGGACGTACCACCGGCGGGGCGAGCGTCTCCTCTGCCACTACTGCGGGGACTTCGTCCCGCGGCCGAGGAGATGCCCGGCCTGCGGGTCGGAGGTCCTGATGCCCGTCGGGTTCGGGACGGAGAGGCTCGCGGAACGCTTCGAGGAGCTTTTCCCGAAAGTCGCCTACGCCGTCCTCGACCGGGACGCCGCGGCGCGGCGCGGGGGAGCGGCGCGCGTCCTCTCGGACTTCGAGTCGGGAGAGGCGCGCGCTCTCCTCGGGACGCAGATGGTCGCCAAGGGTCACGACTTCCCGAACGCGACGGTCCTCGCCGTCCTCGACGCCGACGCGCTCCTCTCCTTCCCCGACTTCCGCTCGGCGGAGAAAACGTTCCAGCTCGTGACGCAGGCAGCCGGGCGGGTCGGCCGGGGCGAGCGGCCCGGAGTCGTCGCCGTCCAGACGGCGCGACCCGAGCACGAGGCGATCGCCGCCGCCGTCGCCCAGGACCACGGCCGGTTCGCAGAGGGCGAGCTCCGGTTCCGCCGGACCTTCGGCTACCCACCGTTCTCGCACCTCCTCCTCGCGACCTGGGCGTCGAAGGAGCTCGGCGAGGCCGAGGCGGCGGCACGCGCCGGTCGCGCCAGGGTCGCTTCCGTTCCCCGCGTCCGCCTGCTCGGTCCGGCGCCCGCCCCGCTCGAACGGCTGAAGGGGCTCTATCGCGTCCAGCTGCTCGCGAGGTCCGACTCGCGCGAGGCGCTCGCCGAGGCGGGGGAGCGCCTCCGGACGCTGCCCGATCCGCCGCGCCTCGACAGGGACCCCCAGAGCCTCCTGTGACGGCCGAAGCGGCGCGGTCTGGTACATTCCGGGAGTGAGCGCCGACAACCGATTCGAGGAGCCGCTGGAGCGGCTCCGGACGCGCATCGACGGGCTCCGGGCGAACCCCGCGAGCCCGGCCCGCGAGAAGGCCGTGAGGAAGCTCTCGGAGCGGCTCGTGAAGCTCTCGGGGGAGATTTACGCGAACCTCACTCCCTGGCAGAAGACCCTCGTCGCGCGCCACCCGTCCCGCCCGTTCACGCTCGACTACGTGCGGCTGCTCCTTCGCGACTTCGTCGAGCTGCACGGCGACCGGGCCTACGCGGACGACCCGGCGATCGTGGCCGGCTTCGGGTTCCTAGGCCAGAGGGCCGTGGCCGTCGTCGGCCACCAGAAGGGGCGCGATACGAAGGAGAAGATCCGGCGCAACTTCGGGATGCCGAGGCCGGAGGGCTACCGCAAGGCCCTGCGCGTCATGAAGCTCGCCGAGAAGTTCGGGCGCCCCGTCCTGACGTTCATCGACACCCCCGGTGCCTACCCCGGAATGGACAGCGAGGAGCGGGGGGTCTCCGAGGCGATCGCGACGAACCTCCTCGAGATGTCGCGTCTCCGCGTGCCGGTCGTCTCGACGGTGACGGGCGAGGGGGGCTCCGGAGGGGCGCTCGGAATCGGCGTGACCGACGTCCTCCTGATGCTCGAGCATTCCGTCTACTCGGTCATCTCGCCCGAGGGGTGCGCCGCGATCCTGTGGAAGGACCAGGCCCGGGCCCGCGAGGCGGCCGAGGCGATGAGGATGACGGCCGCCGACTGCAAGGCGCTCGGCGTCGCCGACGAGGTCGTCCCGGAGCCTCCCGGGGGCGCCCACTCCGATCCCGTGGCGACGATCGACGCCGTGGGGCAGGCCGTCGTGCGCCACCTCGACCGGCTCGCCGCGCTCCCGGTCGACGCGCTCCTCGAGGCCCGCTACGCGAAATTCCGCCGAATCGGGGCCTGGGAGGGAGCCGCGGGCGTCCGGTGAGCCCGGTCTTCCCGCTTCCGACCGCCGCGCGCTCCGTCCGGCCTCACGACGCGAAGGCCGCGACGCGCCTCGCGCGGGAGCTCGCCATCCCGGCGCCGCTCGCGCGCGTCCTCGCCGCTCGCGGCGTACTCACGCCCGACGAGGCGCGGATGTGGCTCGAGCCGGGACCCGCGGCGCTCCACGACCCGCTCGGCATGGGCGGGATGAGGGAGGCGGTCGCGCTCCTCGCCGCCGCCGCGAGACGCGGCGGCCGGGTCGTCGTCTTCGGCGACTACGACTGCGACGGAATCGGCGCCCTCGCGATCCTCACGACCACCCTGAAGCGGCTCGGCGCGGACGCCGTACCGTTCATCCCCCATCGTCTCCGAGACGGCTACGGTCTCCGGTCGGAGACGCTCCGGCGGGCACTCGACGAGCACGCCCCGGAGGGGGTCGTCACGGTCGACTGCGGGATCACCGCCGTCGCGCCGATCCGGGAGGCGGTTGCGCGCGGCGTCTTCGTCGTCGTCACGGATCACCATCTCCCGTCGGAGGAGCTGCCCGAAGGGGCGGTCCTCCTGAACCCGAAGCTCCCCGGCTGTCCCTACCCCTTCAAGGAGCTTGCCGGCGCCGGACTCGCGTGGAAGCTCTCGCAGGCCCTCCTCGAGGCGGAGAGAGAGAGGGCCGGCCTCGGGACCGACCTCGTCCAGAGCTGGATGGCCTCGCTCGCGAAGGTCGCGGCACTCTCGACGATCGCCGACATGGTCCCTCTCACCGGCGAGAACCGGGTTCTCGCGGCATGGGGCCTCTCGGGCTTGGCCGGGCCGCGCTCACCGGGTCTCGCCGCGCTCCTCGCGCGCGCCTCGGTCCGGGCGGGGAAGAGCCCTTCCGTCCACGACGTCGCCTTCCGGATCGCCCCCCGGCTGAACGCCGCGGGCCGCGTCGACCATGCCCAGCGCGCCCTCGAGCTCCTGACGACCGGCGACGTCGATCGGGCGAACGTCCTGGCCGACGAGATCGAGGCGACGAACACGGAGCGCCGGCGAATGCAGGAACGCGTCGTCGCCGCGGCTCTCTCGAGGCTCGAGAGGACGTTCGACCCCGCGGCGGACTCCCTCGTCGTCGAGGCAGGGGACCCGGCGGAAGGCTGGCATCGCGGCGTCCTCGGCATCGCCGCCGCGAAGGTCGCGCAGGAGGTCTGCCGGCCCGTCCTTCTCCTCGCGCGCGAGGGTGGCCGCGTCGGCGGGAGCGGCCGGACCTGGGGTCGGACGCCGCTCCACGAGAGGATCGCGCCCGTCGCGCGCCGGCACGGCGCGGAGTTCGGGGGACACCGCGCCGCGATCGGCCTCTCGGTGCCCCAGGAGGGATACGAGGCGTTTCGGGAGGACGCCCGGACGGCCTTCTCCTCCGCGCGCGACGAGTCGGAGTGGAGCGTCGTCTTCGAGGCGGATGCAGAGTTGTCGCCGTCCGAGGTGACCCCGCAGCTCGTCGCCGCGCTCGGGAGGCTCGAGCCCCACGGTCAGGGGAACCCGCGGCCACTCTTCCTGCTGCGCGCCCTCGAGTGGGACGGCCGCGCCCGGCCCGTCGGCGAGCGCGGGCTCCGGCTCGCCTTCGAGGGCGACGGGGCTCGACTCGACGCCGTCGGCTGGTCGCTCGCGAGGATTCCCTCGGCGGAGCGGCGGGGACGATGGGACGTCTTCGCGAACCTCGCCCACGACGCCTGGATCGGCCGCCCGGTCCTGACGGTCCTCGACGCCGTCCGGAGGGACGCGGCGTGACGGGCGGGACGCGCCGGACACTGCGGACCGCCCTCGCGGTGCTCGCCTGCGGAGGGTTCCCGCTCTTCCTCGCCGTCCTTTACCGGCCATCGGGCGCGAGGACGGAGGAGGCCCGGGAGGAGATCGCCGCGACGCTCCTCCGCGAGGCGGAAGGCGTGCGCGACCGCCTCCGCTTCGAGGAGTTCGACTACTCGGAGAGCGAAGGGGACCGCGAGGTCTACCGGCTGCGCGCGGCGGAGGCGATCGCCTTCGCGGAGGGCGCCGATCGGACCTTCCGGCTGAAGGACGTCACGTTCCGGACGCAGGACGCGGGGAGCGGGCGGGCCGCGGTCCTCGAGGCGCCCCGAGCGGAGTTCGTCCCCGCGACGAAGGCGTTCCGCGTCTTCGACGGCGTCCGGGTCGAAGGGAGCGGCCTCGGCGTCCGGTCAGTCTCCTTCCGCTACGACCCCGGCTCGCGAACCCTCGTCTCCGAAGGCCCGGTCGCGGCCGAGGCCGGGCGCCTCGTCGCCTCGGCGAGGGGCGGCTCGGTCGAGACGACCGCGGGCATCGTCCGGTTCCGGGAGGACGTGCGCGTCGGCGGCGTCGATTCTCGCGGGCGGCGCATCTCCCTCGCGGCGCGCGAGGTGGATCTCCGGCGGGGTGGAGGTCTCGTGGCTCGCGGGGCCGTCGTCCTGACGACCGAAGAGCTCCTCGTCCGCGGGGACGAGCTGGAACGCGAGATCGTCGGGGGCGGAGACCGTCTCGCGGCGCGGGGGCGCGTCGAGGCGCTCCTCCTGCCGGCCCCCGGAGCGGAGATCGGAGTCCCGGTCGGCGCACGGGGGGAGATCCTCGACCTTCTGCGAAACGCGGCGGGCGAGCCCGGGCGGCTCTCGCTCTCGGGGAGCCCGGCCTTCCTCGACATTCCGCCCGAGGAGGGGACGGGCGCACGACGGGCGATCGCCGACGGCTTCGAGGCGACGCTCGCCGAAAGCCGGCTCGTCCGCATCCAGGTCCCCGGCGCGTTCACGCTCGCCGAGTCGGCCTCGACGCCGCGGCCCGGCGCGACGAGGGCTCCCGCCGCGAGGCTCCTCGCGGCGGGGAGCGGCCAGCTCACGTTCGGTCCGGACGGGCGGACCCTCGAGGCGGCAGTCCTCGAGGGAGGCGTCTCCCTCTCGGAAGGGACGACGACGGTCCGGGCCCCCCGCGCCACGCTCCGCGGGACCGAGGAATCGGTCGTCTTCGCCGGGACCGAGATCGAGCCCGCCCGCTACGAAGACGATCGCTCCCGGGTCTCCGCGAACGTCCTGACCTGGTTCCGGCGCGACGAGCGGATCGAGGGTGTCGGAACGGTGAAGACCACCTTCCGCGGGCGCGAGGGATCCGAGGTCCTCGGCGGTGGCTCCGAGGCGCCGATCTTCTCGGAGTCCGACTTCCTGCGGGTCGTCCCGCCGGAACGGACCATCCTGCTCACCGGAAACGTGACGGCGTGGCAGGAGGAGAACGTGGTCCGCGCGAATTCGCTTCTCCTCGACGACAGGGATCGCTCGCTCCGCGCCGAGGGACAAGTCCGGGCGGTCCTCCGGAGGCGAAGGGTCGACCCGAAGTCGAAGGCCTCGACCGTTGAGACGGTCACGGCGACGGGCGCCGTCCTGACGCATCGGGAGGCGGCGCGGCTCCTGAGGATCGAGGGCTCATCGAGCGTCGTCTCCGGCACCTGGGTGATGAAGGCCGACGTGACGGACGTCGTCCTCGGCCCGGAGCGGACGGTGGACCACGCCGAGGCTCGCGGGAACGTCGTCGTCGAGGACCGCGCGGACGGGCGACGCGGCGAGGGCGCGAAGGCGACCTGGAAGCCGCAGACCGAGGTGATCACCCTGGAGGGGAAACCCGCGACGGCGCTCGACGGCAAGGGGAACCGGATGACCGGAGCGCTCCTCACCTTCCAGAGGGGGAGCGGACGGGTCGACGTGGAGACGGGACCGGGGATCCCGAGCCAGGGAGTCCTCCGGCCGGAGGGGACGTGAACCAGACGCAGCCGCGGCTCGCCGCGGAGGGGCTCCGAAAGCTGTACGGGGGACGCGCCGTCGTCGACGGCGTCTCCCTTCACGTGGACGGAGGGGAGGTCGTCGGGCTCCTCGGCCCGAACGGGGCCGGCAAGACGACGACCTTCTCGATCGTCGTCGGCCTCGTCGAGCCCGACGAGGGGCACGTCCTCCTCGACGCGGAGGAGATCACCGAGCTCCCGATGTTCCGGAGGGCTCGCCGCGGCGTCGGCTACCTCCCTCAGGAGGCGTCCGTCTTCCGGAAGATGACGGCGCTCGAGAACCTCGTCGCGATCCTCGAGACGCTCCCCCTTCCGAGGAACGAGCGGCTCGAGAAGGCCCACGAGCTCCTCGACCGCTTCAAGCTCTCGCACCTGGCCGGGTCCGTCGCCGACACCCTCTCGGGCGGCGAGCGACGGCGCCTCGAGATCGCGAGGGCGCTCACGCTTTCACCCCGCTTTCTCCTCCTCGACGAGCCGTTCGCCGGGATCGACCCGATCACCGTCCTCGACCTGCAGCACGTCATCCGGGACCTCGCGACGTCCGGGATCGGGATCCTGATCACCGACCACAACGTCCGGGACACCCTGGCGATCGTCGACCGCGGCTACATCATCAACGCCGGAAAGATCTTCCGGACGGGCTCTCCCGTCACGCTCTCGGAGGACCCCGAGGTGCGGCGCGTCTACCTCGGCGACCGGTTCCGGCTGGACTAGAATCGTCGACAGAGATCACGCCGACCGGCGCTCTCCACCCGCATCGTGGGACTCGAACAGAAGCTCTCCCTCAAGCTCTCGCAGCGGCTCGTCATGACGCCGACGCTGCAGCAGGCCATCAAGCTGCTGCAGATGACGCGTTTGGAGCTCCAGGACGTCGTCAACCAGGAGATCGTCGCGAACCCGGTCCTGGAGGACGACGAGCCGCAGGAGTCGCCGGCCGGTCCCGACGGCGAGGAGCCGGGCGCGCCGCGGGAGGCGGGCGACGAGCCGGGAGAGGGCGTCGGACCGGCGGGCGACGCGCCGGACGGGGGCGAGGCCGGCGGTTCGTGGGAGGAAGGTGCAGCACCTCACGCCGAGGAGCCCCCCGCGCCGCTCCCGGCGCCGGGGACCCCGGAGGCGGAGATCCCGTCCGAGCCCGGACGGGAGACGTTCGAGGCGATCGACCTGGAGTCCTACTTCGGCGACTACCTCGAGGGGACCTCCTCCACGGCGCCACGGATGGACGAGGAGGGGGAGGAGTACTCCCTCGAGAATCGCGCCGAGGCCCCTCCGGGGCTCGACGCGCACCTCGCCGAGCAGCTCGGCGTGTCCGAGGCCAGCACCTCCGTGCGCGAGGCCTGCACGTTCATGATCGGGAACCTCGACGCGGACGGCTATCTGCGGATCACGATCCCCGAAGTCTGCGTCGGCGTCCCGTGCGACGAGGACGTCGCGGTCGAGGCCCTCGCGCTCCTCCAGTCGTTCGACCCTTCGGGAGTCGGGGCCCGCGACCTCGCGGAGTGCCTGCTGATCCAGGCGCACGAGGAGGAGGTCGCGACGCCGCTCCTGGAGGAGCTCGTCCGGAACCGTCTCGCGGACCTCGCGAGCAAGGCCCCGCCCGTCCTCGCGCGCCAGATGGGGGTGCCGCCGGAAGAGCTCCAGCGCGCCGTGGACGTCCTGAGGCGCCTCGACCCGAAGCCGGGGCGGCGCTACGACTCCACCCGGACGATCTACGTCGAGCCGGACGTCCAGGTCGTGAAGGTCGACGACGAGTACGTCGTCCTCTTCAACGACGACGGCCTCCCGCGCCTCCGCGTGTCCCCCTTCTACCGGCGGCTCCTCGCGTCGAGCAACGGGCCTCTCGACGGCGAGGGGAGGAGCTACCTCCGCGAGAAGATGCGGGCGGCGCAGTGGCTCATGAAGAGCCTCGACCAGCGCAAGCGGACGATCGTCCGCGTCGCGGAGTCGATCGTCAAGAAGCAGCGCGAGTACCTCGACTGGGGGGTCGCCCACCTGAAGCCGCTCATCCTGCGGGACGTCGCCGACGACATCGGGATGCACGAGTCGACGGTCTCGCGCGTCGTCTCGAACAAGTGGATGGCGACGCCGCGCGGCCTCCTGCCGATGAAGTTCTTCTTCCACTCGGCGATCAGCTCCTCGGCCGGAGAGGACGTCTCCTCCCTCGCCGTCAAGGGGAAGATCAAGGCCCTCGTCGACGCGGAGGACTCCGCCCACCCCCTCTCGGACGCGCGCCTGTCGGAGCTCCTCGCCCGGGAGGGGATCCGCATCGCCCGGCGGACCGTGGCGAAGTACCGCGAGGAGCTCCACATCCCGTCCAGCTCGATCCGAAAGGTGGAGCGCGGGCCGGCCGGAGCGCCGGCGTGAGGCCCGCGACCCCGAGAACCGTCGAGGAGGCACGATGAAAGTCGAACTCACGGCCCGCCGTCTCACCGTCGACGCGAAGACGAAGGACACGATCGAGAAGCGCCTCGAGAAGCTCTCGAAGGTCCTCCCGAGGGAGGCAGAAGCGAAGGTCGTCGTCCGCCTCGAGAAGCGGGGCGTCCTCGTCGAGGTGACGATCTCGGCCCGCCAGCGAACGTGGGCCGCCGAGGCCGTCGCCGCGGACCAGCTCACGGCCGCGCAGAACGCCCTCGACCGCGTCGCCGCGCAGGCGAAGAAGACGAAGGCTCGCGTGAAGGAGGAGAAGAAGCACACGACCTCCGGGGTCCGGAGCCCGGAGGCCGCGCTCCCGGCCGAGAAGCCGGTCGCGCCGCGCGAGAAGGCCCCGCGGAACGAGACGTACGAAGCGCGGCCGATGTTCGACGAGGACGCCCTCCACGCCTTCGACCGCGGCAAGCGCGAGGTCTTCGCCTACCGCGATCCCTCCGACATGCAGATCCGCGTCCTCTACCGCCGGAAGGACGGCACCGTCGTCATCCTGACGCCGGTCTAGCCCTCCGATGCTCCCGACGCCCCCCGAGACGAAGCCGCACGTTCGCGCGGCGGATCTCGAGTCGCCCGCGCTGGCGCCGCTCGGGCTGAAGCTCGTCTCGGGGCGCGCCGGCCTGGACCGGCCGATCGAGTGGCCCCGCGTCCAGAAACCGGGACTCGCGATCGCCGGCTTTCTCCCGTATGTGAGGGCGCAGCGGGTGCAGATCCTCGGGGAGAGCGAGTTCGACTACCTCCGGACGCTCTCGCCGAAGGTCGTGAAGGAGCGCTTCGACGCGTTCACCTCGCTCGGGATGTCGTGCGTCGTCGTCACGAAGGGGATCCGGCCGCCGGCGGCCCTCCGGCGCTTCTGCCAGGAGAGGGACGTCCCGCTCTTCGCGACGCCTCGCCTCACGAGCACTGTCATCGAGGGGCTCACGGCGTTCCTCGAGGAGTCGCTTGCCCCGCGTGTCACGCTGCACGGCGTCCTCGTCGAGGTCGGCGGTCTCGGCACGCTGCTTCTCGGCGACTCCGGGGTCGGCAAGAGCGAGTGCGCCCTCGCGCTCGTCCAGCGCGGGCACCGGCTCGTCGCGGACGACCTCGTCGTCGTCAAGAGGTTCCACAACGACGCCCTCGTCGGCTCCTCCGCCGGAGTCATCCGGCATCACATGGAGCTCCGCGGCCTCGGCATCGTGAACGTGCCGCTCCTCTTCGGCGTCGCGGCCGTCCTCGAGCGGCACACGGTGGAGCTCGTGATACGCCTCTCTCACTGGGTCGAGGGCGTCGAGTACGACAGGCTCGGGCTCGACGAGGAGAAGGAGACGATCCTCGGGGTTCCCGTCCCCCTCGTGAGGATGCCCGTCGCGACCGGCCGCGACGTCGCCCTCCTCGTCGAGATCGCCGCGCGGAACCACCTCCTGAAGAGGCGGGGTTACAACGCGGCCCGCGAGATGGCGGACCGGGTCCACGAGGAGATCGCGCGCAGGGGCGCGGCGGACCGCGATCGGCGCCGGACGCCCCGGAAGCGAGCCCGCGGGGGAGCGCCGTGACCGAAGGCCCGACCGACCTCCGGCTCCTCGTCCTGACGGGACTGTCGGGGTCGGGGAAGTCCTACGCGGCGCACGCGCTCGAGGACATCGGCTTCAACACGATCGACAACCTCCCGCTCTCGCTCCTCCGCGGCTTCGCCCAGGAGACGGCGGCGGCGCGCGGCGCCCGCGGCCGGACGGCGGTCGTCCTCGACGTGAGGAACCCCGGGTTCGCCGACGCCTTCCCGGCGCTTCTCGACGAGCTCCGGACGCTCCTTCCCGTCACGGTCGTCTTCCTGGACGCAGACGACGGGACGATCCTGCGAAGGTTCTCCGAGACCCGGCGCCCGCATCCCCTCGCCCAGGAGAGGACGCTCGCGGACGCGATCGGCTGGGAGCGGAGTCTCCTCGCCGAGATCCGGGAGAAGGCGGACCTCGTCCTCGACACGACGGCGATGACGGTCCACGAGCTCCGATCGGCGCTCGCGGAGCACTTCCGGGCGCCAGGCGACCCCGGCATCCTCGCCGTGTCGATCGTCTCCTTCGGCTTCAAGCACGGGGTGCCGCCGTCCGTCGACCTCTGCTTCGACGTCCGCTTCCTCGCGAATCCCCACTTCGTCCCGGAGCTCCGCCCGCGCACGGGCCGGGACGCAGACGTCGCCCGCTTCGTCGAGGAAGGGAGCGACACGGGGCCGTTCTACGGCCGGCTCCTCGACTTCCTCCTCTTCTGCCTCCCGCACTACCGCCGCGAGAACCGGGCGTACCTGACGATCGGTGTCGGGTGCACTGGCGGCCGCCACCGCTCCGTCTACGTCGCCGAGCGGCTCGGGCGCGACCTGACCGCAGCAGGCTACCCCGTCCGCGTCGCCCACCGTGACGACATCCGAGAAGGACCATGAAGCACCCTGACGGCCCCGGCTCCGGGGCGGCCGCACACGTCGGAATCCTCCTCCTTTCGCACGGGCCGCTCGCGGACGCGCTGAGGGAGACCGTCCAGGTCCTCGAGTCCGACGCGGGGGACCAGCCCCTCGGGTCCCTCTCCCTCGCCTGGGACGAGGCGCCGGAGCACGCGAGCGACAGGCTCCAGAAGGCGATCGCCCGCGCGGACCGGGGGCGAGGGGTCGTCCTGCTGACGGACATGTTCGGCGGGACTCCGTCCAACCTCGCCCTCGCGTTCCTCCAGAAAGGGCACGTCGAGATCGTGACCGGAGTGAACCTCCCGATGGTCGTCAAGGCGCGGGCCCTCGCGCGGGAAGGGAAGGACGTCGCGGAGATGGCGCGCGTCCTCGTCGAGAAGGGGCGACGGGCGATCGTCGCGGCGGGGGAGCTCATGGAGACGGAGAAGCGCTCGGCGTGATCGAGAAGACGGTCGTCCTGAAGAACCGCCTCGGACTCCACGCCCGTGCGGCGGCGAAGCTCGTCCACACGGCGGCGCACTACGCCTCCCGCGTCACCCTCTCGAAGGACGGGGAGGACGTGGACGGCAAGAGCATCCTCGGTCTCCTCCTCCTCGCCGCGGGGAAGGGGACGCCGATCGTCGTCCGGACCGAAGGGGTGGACGAGGCGGAGGCGATGTCGGCGCTCACGGACCTCGTGGAGCGGCGGTTCGACGAGTCGGAGTAGCTCACCGTCGAGGCTACAATCGGTCCGCATGAAGCGGTCGCTCTCTCTCTCCGGAATCCCGGTGTCTCCAGGCATCGCCGTCGGGCAGGCCGTCGTCTGGATCGGGCGACCCGACTCGACGCCTCGCCGCGAGCTCGACCCGGAGGAGGTACCGGCAGAGCTCGAGCGGCTGCAGCGGGCCGTGGAATCGGGGATCCGCGAGATCGGGGAGATGGCGGGGCAGGTCGAGGCCCGCCTCGGCCGCGAATACGCCGCAATCTTCCAGGCGCACGCTCTCTTCCTGAGGGACCCGTCCTTCCTCGGGCCGATCGAGAAGAAGGTCCGTCTCGAGAAGGTGAACGCGGAATGGGCCGTGGAGGTCGTCTCCGAGGCGCTCGCCGCTCGTCTTCGGGACCTCCCCGACAAGGAGCTCGCGCTGCGCGCGTCCGACCTCGACGACGTCGCCGCGATCCTGAAGCGCAGCCTCGGAGAAGGCGGCGCCGCCGTCGACCGGCTCGCGCTCCTGACCGGGGATACCTGCGTCCTCGTCGCGGACGAGCTGACACCCTCGGACGCCGTCCGGATTCCGCGGGAGAAGGTCGTCGCCTTCGTGACGGAGCGCGGCGGGAAGACCTCTCACGCGGCGATCCTCGCCAGGTCCTTCGGCCTCCCGGCCGTCGTCGCCGTCCCGAGGCTCCTCGGGTCCGTCGCCGACGGCGACCGCCTCATCGTCGACGGCCGCAGCGGCGTCGTCTGGCGCGAGCCGTCGGAGGACGTGCTGACGCTCTTCCGCGAGAGACAGGGCCGCGAGGCGACGCGAGAGGTCTCGCTGAAGGAACGGAGCCTCTCCGGGCTCGCGAGGACCCGCGACGGCGTGGAGGTCGCGATCCGCGCGAACATCGAGCTCGCGCGAGAGGTCCCGGACGTCTTCGAGTACGGTGCGGACGGGGTCGGCCTCTTCCGGTCCGAGTTCCTCTACCTCTCGACCGAGGGCGTGGAGTTCCCAGACGAGACGGCACAGGCCGCGATCTACCGGCAGGTCGTCACGCGGCTCGCGCCCCGGCCCGTCGTCATCCGGACCTACGACCTCGGGGGTAAGAAGGGGGCCCGGCACCTCGCCGGGTCGGAGGAGAATCCGGTCCTGGGGCTTCGCGGCGTCCGGCTCTGCTTCAGCCACCCCGAGATGTTCCGAACGCAGCTCCGCGCCCTCCTCTCGGTCGCCGGGGAGGGAGACCTGCGGATCCTCGTCCCCATGGTCGCCGGCGTCGAGGAGGTCCGGCGCGTCCGTGCGTTCGTCGAGGAGGCGCGGCAGGAGCTCCTCGACCGCGGGATCTCCGTCCCCGACGCCGTGCCTCTCGGGGCGATGATCGAGGTTCCCTCGGCCGCCGTCACGGCGGACTTCATCGCGCCGGAGGTCGACTTCCTCTCCCTCGGAACGAACGACCTCATCCAGTACACGCTCGCGGCGGACCGGGCGAACGAGACCGTCTCCGACATCTTCCGGCCGCACCACCCGGCGATCCTCCGTCTCGTCGCCCGGGTTCAGGAGGCGGCGGCGAGAGCGGGTAAGCCTCTCTCCGTCTGCGGGGAGATGGCGGCAGACCCGGCGCACTTCCTTCTCCTCCTCGGCCTCGGGATCCGGGAGTTCTCGATGGGTCCGAGGTCCGTCCCCCTCCTGAAGGACGTTGCGCGTTGCGCGTCCGCGGCGGACGCCGCGCGGATGGCACGAGCCGCGCTTTCCCTCTCGACGCCCGACGACGTGGCCGCCCTTCTGGCGCGGGAGGCAGAGGCGCTCCTGAGCGGCGACCCCGAGACCCGGGCTGCGGTGGCTCCATGAAGACGATCGACAAGGTGGTCCCGAAGCCCTGGGGAAGCGAACGGATCTTCGCCGCGAACGGGCGCTACGCCGGGAAGCTCATCTCCATCCGCGCCGGCGAGACCCTCTCGTATCAGTACCACCTCCGGAAGGAGGAGACGATCCACGTCCTTTCGGGAACGCTCGGGATGGAGACCGAGTCCGGCGGGGCGCGCGTCCTCCTGTCGCTCGAGCCCGGGGAGACGTTCCACGTCTCTCCGGGGACGCGCCACAGGATGTTCGCGAACGAGGCCGACGTCCTCGTGGTCGAGGTCTCGAGCCCGGAGCTCGACGACGTCGTCCGGCTCGAGGACCGCTACGGCCGGGAAGGAACCTCGAGACCATGAGCAGAACGCGTGCGCTCCCTCTGGCCGCGTCCGTCCTGATCGCCGCGTTCGCCCTGCGGGCCGAAGACCCGAAGCCCACGCCAACCCCTCGTCCGAAGACGGCGCGGAAGCTGGGTGGGGGGAGTTTCGGGGTCCCGACGTCTCCAACGCCCGCCGCGGGGCCGGGCGGCGGCTCCCTTGCCGACATCGTAAGAAAGACGCAAGAAAGCGCTTCGGGCCGGGACGAGCCCAGGCGCGGGGGGATCGTGATCACCAACGAGTCCCTCCTCCGCACGGAGCGATCGACTTCGGGACCCTCGATCACGATCACCGGTACCGCCCCGAAAACCGCCGCTGGGGCCATAGCGACTCCGGCCCCCGTCGCCGACTACAGGGACGGGAGCGGACGTACGGAGTCCGACTGGCGGGACAGGGCGGCGACGGCGAGGGCGCGCGCCGAGGAGGCGAAGACGGCCGTCGAGACGGCCCGGGCCGAGGCTCGTCGCCTCGAGAACGACTTCTATGCATGGAGCGACGGTAACTACCGCGAGCGGGTCATTCGGCCCGCCTGGGACCAGGCCCGCGAGCGAGTGAAGAGCCTCGAGGCCGAGGCGACGGCCGCGGGCAAGGCGCTCGACGATCTGGAGGAGGAGGCCCGCAAGAGCGGCGCGCCGCCCGGATGGCTCCGCTGATGCGGACCCCGGCGCCGGCGCCGAACAGAGAGAGCGCACCTCTCCAGGGCAGGAAGGTCTTCGTCGAGACCTGGGGCTGTCAGATGAACGAGCTCGACAGCCGGAGGTTCGTCGGCCTGATGGCTCGAGAGGGTTATCTGGAAGCGTCGTCCGTCGACGACGCAGACCTCGTTCTCCTGAACACGTGCTCCGTGCGCGACAAGGCGGAGCAGAAGGTCTACGACTACCTCGGACGGATCGCCGTGCGCAAGCGTGGTCGGCCCGACCTCCTGCTCGGGGTCTGCGGCTGCGTCGCGCAGCAGGAGGGCGAAGAGATACTCCGTCGCTCTCCCGCCGTCGACTTCGTCCTCGGCACGGGTCGGATCGAGCTCCTCCCGGCGGTCGTCCGGAGAGTCCGGGAGGAAGGCGACCGACCCGTGGAGATCGCCTTCGACCTCGACGAGGTGGCGTACACCCCGGGCGCCGTCGCGAGGAGCGTTCCGCACCGGGCCTCCGCAACCGTCATCGAAGGGTGCAACAAGCACTGCACGTTCTGCGTCGTCCCGACGACCCGCGGGCGCGAAAGAAGCCGTCGCTTCGAGGAGGTCGTCGAGGAGTGCCGCGGCCTCGTCGCGCAAGGGGTCGTCGAGATCGAGCTCCTCGGGCAGACGGTGAACGCGTACTCGGACCCGACGACCGGTGCGGGCTTCGCGGCGCTCCTCCGCGCGGTCGCCGGCCTCTCGGGACTCCGCCGCCTCCGATTCGTGACGTCTCATCCGATGAATTTCGGTGACGATCTCGTCGCCGCGATGGCCGAGAGCCCTGCCGTATGCCCGGCGCTCCACCTTCCGTTCCAGTCCGGGAGCGACCGGATCCTCGGGCGGATGAAGCGCCAGTACTCGCGCGGGGAGTACCTCGCGCTCGTCCGGCGACTCCGTGCCGCCATCCCCGGCATCGCGCTCTCGACGGACATCATCGTCGGCTTCCCGGGGGAGACCGAGGAGGACTTCGAGGCCACTCTGTCGCTCCTCGACGAGGTCGGGTTCGCTGCCGTCTTCTCGTTCACGTACTCGCCGCGACCCGGCACCGCGGCCGCACGCTGGCAGCTCGACGTTCCCCTTCCCGTCGCGCAGGAGCGACTGGCGCGCCTGAACGACCACCAGCAGCGCATCCAGCTGCAGGCGAACCAGGCCCTCGTCGGGCAGGTTCTCGAGGTCCTCGTCGAAGGACGGGACAAGAAGGGGAGCCGGGTCTCCGGGCGATCGCCCGACAACCGTCTCGTGAATGTCGACGGGATTCCCGGGGCGCCCCCGGGGACCTTCGTACGGGTGATCGTCGAACGCGGTCTCGCGAATTCGCTCCTCGCCCGTCCTCTCCGGACGGAAGTCTCCCGGCCTGCCGACGGGGAATCGGGCACCCCGGCTTGATTCGAACCGCCGGCGTCCGCACATTCGGGGAAGGAGGGGAGTCTTCGTGAGGCTGAGAATGGAGGTCAAGGCGCTGATCGTCGATCCGATCGCCAATATGCCCGTCGTCGTCCTGCGCGACGCCGAGGATCGGAACTTCCTTCCGATCTGGGTGGGCGTCTTCGAGGCGAACGCGATCGCCTTGCAGCTCGAGGGAGTCCGGACTCCGCGCCCCATGACTCACGACCTCCTGAAGGAGACGATCGTCTCGCTTGGGGGATCGGTGGAGAGGGTCGTCATCACGAAGCTCCAGGAGAACACCTTCCACGCCGAGCTCCATCTCCTCGCCGGCGAACGGTCCCTCGTCGTCGACAGCCGACCGTCGGACGCGATCGCACTCGCCCTGCGAACATCCGCACCTCTATTCGTCGAGGAGGACGTCCTCGAGAAGAGCCGGAGCCAGGACGACTCCGCAGAGGCGCAGAACCACGAACGGCTCCGGAAGTGGCTTGAACAGGCGGACCCGGAGTCGCTCGGCAAGTACAAGATGTAAAGCCCTGGGCCGGCAGGCCTGCGAGGCGATTGGGTGCGCTTCGCAGGTGACTCGCCGTGGCGAACTTGTCGTTCGTCTTGAGTCGCGGCCCTTCACCCCGTATCCTCGCCCCCTCCCATGATCATCGCGATCACCAACCAGAAGGGCGGCGTGGGCAAGACGACGACGGCCATCAACGTCGCCGCCGCACTCGCCCAGAAGAACCTCCGCACACTCCTCGTCGACCTCGACCCGCAGGCCAACTCGACGATGTCCTATCTCGACCGGCGGACGATCGGCGCATCGATGTACGACGTCCTCGTCGACCCCGACGTCACCGTTTCCTCGGTCGTCCGCGAGACCAACGTCCCAGGTCTCTCGGTCGCGCCCGCGAAGATCTCGCTCGCGAAAGTCGAGTCGAAGCTCATCGGCGAGATCGACGGGCACTATCGGCTCAAGGACAAGATGGGGGAGGTCTCCGGGTCGTACGACGCCATCCTCATAGACACGCCGCCGACCCTCGGGATGATCACGGTGAACGCGATGGTCGCGTCGAGCCACATCATCATTCCAATCCAGTCCTCGTATTTCGCGCTCGAGGGAACGGACGACCTCCTCGAGACGATCGAGAAGATCAAGAGCCGGCCGAATCCTTCTCTTCAGATCCTCGGCGTCGTCATCACCCTGCACGACAAGCGAACCGTCCTCGGCCGCGACATCCAGAAGCAGATCGACACCGTGTTCCAGGGCAAGCTCTTCAGGACGACGGTCTCGAAGTCGGTTCGACTCGAGGAGTCCCCGGCCTACAAGGAGTCGATTTTCACCTTCGCTCCGCGTTCAACGGCCGCCTCCGAGTACTACAGCCTGACCGAGGAGATCCTCGAACGTGTCTAAGCGCCGTGGTCTCCCCGAGACTTCCCGAATGCGCCACGATCCACACTTTGTCGACCAGCTCTTCCGCGGCGAGGAGATCTCGATCGGCCGGAGGATTGCGCTCAATCTGATCGAGGCGAACCCGGATCAGCCTCGAAGCATCCTCGGGGACCTTGCCGACCTGAAGGCATCGATCGAAGCGAAGGGAGTGCTCGAGCCTATCCTCGTCCGACCGCGCGAAGGGGGCCGTTTCACGATCATCTCCGGTGAGCGCCGCTTTCGCGCCGCGATGGAGGCCGGCCTCGCCGACGTTCCGTGCATCGTGCTGGACGTGAACGACGCCGAGGTCGTCGAAATCGCCCTCATCGAGAACCTTCAGCGAAAGGACCTGAGTCCGCTGGAAGAAGCGGACGGGTACCTGACGCTGCAAGACCGTCACGGCTATACCCACGAGCAGATCGCCAAGGCCGTGGGGAAGTCGAGAGTCACCGTCACCGAGACGCTCTCGCTTTCTCGCCTTCCGCTCAGGGTGAAGGACGAATGTCGGCGCGCCGACATTCGCTCCAAGTCGTTCCTGCTCGAGGTCGGGCGACTCCCCAACGAGCCGGCGATGCTGGAGGCGATCGCCGCTTTCGAATCTGGAGAAGGGATCGGTCGCGACTCGGTTCGCTCGGTGCGAAAGGAAGGCGTCCCTGATGCCGAGGGCGCCCGTTTCCGAAGCCTGAGGAAAGCGTACGAGCTCAACTTCCAGCCTCCGGAGTCGCAGTACGCCGTGAGCCTCGTCTTCAGGGGTGCGACCGCGGATCGGGCCGAAATCCTGCAGACGCTGCGGGAGCTTGTCCGGAGGATCGGCGCAGGGGAACTCGACCTCGAGGAGCACGGCCGGTTCCTGAAGCCAGGGACTGCGAAGTCCCGAAAGGCCGGTGCCGAGTCGGAAAGCTCGGCCGAAGAGCCTGATCTCTAGATCGAGAGAGGCCGGCCGCGAACGCCCAATGCCACGGGCAGCGCGCCGGCCGCCTCGGGGTCGCGAACGACGAGCCGTCCGCGGTTTCCTGAACGTCGCAGGCCAGGGCTCGCTCCGCTTGACCTGGGACCGTTTGCCGGACGCGGTGCAGACGCAGAGTGAGGTCGCGCAGCGGCGCAGACGAGGAACCGACCCCTTCCGGATTGCCGTTTCCGAATTCTATATGGCTGCGAGATGATGATATTTAACATAATATTTCTTATAGGACGTGTCGGATCGGGACGAAGACGGTAGACTCCGGCAGCCATAACCCACCCTGGATCCCGTCTTCGGGCCCGCCGCATGAAGCTGACCGATCGCTACGCATTTTGGGAAATCCTCGCTCCGACGGCGGTCGCTTTCGCAATCTACACGGGCTTCATGCTCATTCGCGGCCTCGTGCAGTTCAGCGACCTGCTCGTCCAGAGCCGTCAACCGCTCCTCGACGCGGTGCGGGTCCTGGCCTTCTCGGCCCCCCACATCGTCGTCCTCACGCTTCCGATTGCCTTCCTGCTCGGAATCCTGGTCGGCGTTGGCCGCCTCAGCCAGGACTCGGAGCTCGTGGCCCTCCGCGCGGCCGGCGTCGACCTCCTCTCCCTGTTCCGGCCGATTTCAGTCCTGGCCGCGGTGCTCGCCCTCGCAACGGGCCTCGTCATGACCTGGGTCGTCCCGCGGACGAACCGGATCCTGTACGGGATGAAGCTGCAGCTGTCGACGTTCGTGATCGCCCAGCGAATTCAGCCGGGAGTCTTCAGTCCGGAGCTGGCCGGGCGCAGGGTCTACGTGGAACGGGCTTCCACCGACCGGAAGACCCTCGAAGGGCTCATCGTCGTCGACAGCTCGAACCCGGAGGACGGTGAGAGGATCACGATTGCCCGCCGCGGTGCGCTGGAGCTTGAGGAAACGGAAGGAAGGCTCTGGCTTCGGCTCGAGGATGCGATCACCCACCATACGACGAGCGATGCGCGAGGCTACGACCGTGCCAGCTATCGCACGCAGAGAGTCCTACTCGATGACACGAATCCCCGGGAGAGATTCGCCAAGACACGACCCGACAAACAGTTACGAGAGATGACCCTTTCCGAGCTCGTGGCCCGGGCTCGGACGACCCCCAACGAGACCCTCGCGCGTCTGTCGTGGGTCGAGGTCCACAAGAAGTTCTCCTTCCCCGCTGCCTGCCTCGTTTTCGGGCTCGTCGGCCTGCCCCTGGGCGTCGTGAACCGGCGCGGTGGCCGCGCCGCGGGATTCGCGGTCTCGACGGCGATCGTCCTCGGTTACTACGTCCTCTACGCGTCGGGCGAGGCCCGCGTCCTCAAAGGGACGATGTCCCCGTGGCTCGCGATGTGGCTTCCGAACTTCCTCCTTCTCGCGCTCGGCGCCTGGGGGGTCTCGAGGGTCCGGCGAGACCGGACCGTCTTCGAGGGACAGCTCCCCCGGCCCCTCGCGGAATTCGCCGCCCGCCTCAGCCCGCGTGCGGCCGCCGCGGACCGCCCGGTCGTGCGTCGCTCCCGGCGCTCCTCGGCTTCTCTCCGGGCGGGCCTCGTGGATCGCTACGTGGCTCGACGGTTCCTCTGGCTCTTCGCCCTGGTCCTCCTCTCCGTCCTCCTCCTCTACGTTCTCTTCGAGTACCTGGAGATCTCGGACGAGATCGCCAGGGTCGCTCCCCCTCTCACCGCGGTCCTCGGCTACTTCCAGGCGAAGCTCGCGCCGATCCTCGTCGACGTGGTCCCGCTCGCATTCTCGGCGGCCGCCCTCATCGCCGTGGCAAGCCTCGTCCGATCCGCCGAGACGACCGCGCTCCTCGCGAACGGCGTCTCCCTGTTCCGTGCGACTGCGTCCATCCTCGTCCTGGCCGTCGTCACGGGTGCGTCCGCCTTCGTCTTCGCCGAGCGGGTCGTCCCCCGATCCGCAGCCGAAGCGGAGCGGCTGAAGAAGATCCTCGTCGGCAAGCCTCCGGCCGTCTCGTCCGACTCCTGGCGCTCGTTCCTCCGCGGCGAGTCCGGCCGTTTCTTCTCGGCCGAAACCTGGGACCCCCGCACGTCGTCCGTCACGGGCATCACGGTCCTTCAGCTGGAGCCGGAGACGTTCCGGCTCCTCCGGAAGTCTCGCGGAGCCGGGGGGCGGGTCGTGCCGGGCCGCGGAATCCTCCTGGCCGACGGCTGGACCCGGACCTTCGACCGCGACGGCGGGTCCCTCTTCCTGCGTCAGGCGGGGACGACGTTCCTCGAGGCTCCCGAGGCTTCGCGGACCTTCCTCGCCGGACGGGCGGACCCGCGCCAGATGGACAGCCTCGAGCTTGCCCGGTTCGTGAGGGCCCGCCGGAAAGCCGGCGCCGACGTTTCGGCGATCGCGACGGGCCTCTACCAGAAGAGCGCAATCGTCCTCGCGCCGCTCCTCCTGACTCTCGTCGGACTCCCCTTTTCGTTCCGGTACGGCAGGAAGGGCGCCGTTGCCGGGATCGGCATTGCCCTCCTTCTCGGCCTCGTCTACCTCATACTCGGGGCGGCCCTCGTGAAGGCGGGAGAGTCCGGCTCGCTCCCCCCTCTCGTCGCGGCGTGGGGCGCGAACCTCTTCTTCGGCCTGTGCGCCGCCTGGGGCCTCCTCGGCGTGAGGACCTGAGCGCCGCAGTCAGCCGGGCGGCGGCGCGCCGAGACCGGCCGCTCCCGCCAGCGCCTCGGCCAGGTCCGTCCGCTCCCAGGTGAATTCCGGGAGGCGTCGTCCGAAGTGCCCGTAGGAGGCCGTCTTCCTGTAGATCGGACGCCGTAGGTCCAGCGCTTCGATGATCCCTCTCGGGGTGAGGCGAAAGTGGTCCCTCACGAGCGCGGGAAGGAGCTCCGGATCGACCGTCCCGGTGCCGAAAGTATCCACGTACACGGAGACCGGGTCCGCCACGCCGATCGCGTAGGCGAGCTGGACCTCCACGCGATCGGCGAGACCGGCTGCGACGAGGTTCTTCGCGATGTAGCGGGCCATGTACGAGGCCGACCGGTCGACCTTCGTCGGGTCCTTCCCGGAGAAGGCTCCCCCGCCGTGCCGGCCCATCCCCCCGTAGGTGTCGACGATGATCTTCCGCCCCGTCAGTCCCGTGTCCCCTTGAGGCCCGCCGATCACGAAACGCCCCGTCGGGTTGATGTGGAGCTTCGTCTTCTCGTCGAGGAGCGCCGCGGGCACGACTCTCCGGATGACCTCCTCCCGGATCGCCTCGCGGAGCTCGAGCGTCGGCACGGTCTCGGCGTGCTGGGTCGACACGACGACCGCGTCGACTCGTACGGGACGGCTCCCCTCGTACTCCACCGTGACCTGGCTCTTCCCGTCGGGCCGGAGCCACTCCAGCTCGTGTGACTTCCGCACCTCGGCGAGGCGCATCGTGAGGCGGTGCGCGAGCGTGATCGGGAGCGGCATCAGCTCCTCCGTCTCGCGGACGGCGAAGCCGAACATGAGGCCCTGGTCGCCGGCTCCGCCCGGGTCGACGCCCTGAGCGATGTCGGGGGACTGCTTGTCGATCGAGGTGAGGACGGCGCAGGTCTGATAGTCGAACCCGTACTTGGCGCGCGTATATCCGACGTCGCGGATCGTGTCGCGCACGACCTGCGGGATGTCGACATACGTCCTCGTCGTGATCTCGCCGGCGATGAACGCCGTCCCCGTCGTGACGAGCGTCTCGCAGGCGACCCGGCCCTCCGGGTCGTCGGAGAGGATCGCGTCCAGGATCCCGTCGGAGATCTGGTCGGCGATCTTGTCGGGGTGCCCCTCGGTGACCGACTCGGACGTGAAGAGAGTTCGCAAGAGCGCCATGTCTCGGTCTCCCCCGGACCGCCCCCTTCGCAGGAGCGTCGAGCCGGAGACTCTATCGACGCCGTCGAGGCCGGTCAACGACCGGACCGGGAGGCGGGACCGGGCCGCGACCAGAGGAAGAGATGCGTCGTCCCGTAGCGGCGGGCGTCCGGGGCCCAGGGTGCGCCGGGCCAGGGGGCGTCCCCCGTCCCTCTCTCCACGACGAAGGTCCCTCCCGGTCCGAGAGCGTTCCAGAGGCCGTCGAGCTCCGCGGCGACCGGGTCGGCCCAGGGCGGGTCGAAGAAGACGACGTCGAAGCCCGAGGGCCGCTCCGCGACGAGGTAGGCTGCGACGGTCCGCGCGACGACCCGCGCGCGGCTCCCGAGGCCGGCCGCCTCGACGTTCGCGGCGAGGACGCGTCCGACGCGACGGTCGGCCTCCACGAAGACCGCTTCCCGCGCTCCCCGGGAGAGGGCTTCGAACCCGAGCGCCCCGGAGCCGGCCGCCGCGTCGAGGATCCTCGCGTCCCGGACGCGCTCCCCGAGGATGCTGAAGAGCGCCTCGCGGGCCCTCTCGGTCGTCGGCCTCACGCCGGGGCCGACGGCGAGGCGTCGCCCGCGAAGCTCGCCGGCGACGACGCGGATCAACGAGGCCTCCCGCCGCCTCCGGCCGGAGGAAGGAAGAGGCGCGGGACGTCCTCCCGGAGGACGATGAGACGCTGGAGGCCCCGCTCCTCGTCGATCATCTCGAGGCTTCGCACGAAGGCGTCGTCCCGGACGATCCGGTACCGTTTCCCGTCGAATCGGTGCGTCAGGACGTCGCCGCGCCGAAGGGGCGAGGCGTCCCAGAGCTCGTCGGACGAGGCGCCGTTCTCCTCGAAGCGGCCGAGGAGGTCCTCGAGCGCGCTCCGGGCTCGACCGAGCGCGAGGGGAACCCTCGCGAGCTCGTCGAAGACGAACTCCCGGGGCAGCGCGCCGGGACGGCCGACCTCGATCCGGAACCTCCGGCGCTCGGTCCGGCCGAGGACGTCGACGCGATACTCCGAAACGTCCAGGGCGAGGGCCTCCGAGCTGACGCGCCGGACGAAGTCGACCTCTTCCTCGGAGAGGACCTTCTTCCGGATCGTTCGCACGCCGGCGTAGGTCTTCGCGAGGGCGAGCGTCCCGTCGCGGTAGACCGACAGCCGGTCCCTCCCCTCCCCCTGCACGACCTCGAACGAGGCGATCAGCGTCTTGTCCTCAGGGCGCAACGGCCCGTCCGCCTCTGCCGCCGGGGAGAGGTGTGTCCGAGGGGCGTCCTGCGGGATCGCGGTCATCGCCAGAAGGAGGAGAGCCGGAACCGGCGTCACGGAAGGCACCTCGTCTCTCGGCGAAGGGCGCGCGGGAACCGGAGCCTCCCCGCGACTCGGCGCCTCGTCGGGTCGGGGGTCGTGGCCAGGAGACGGGCCCATGCGTCCGTCGTCCCGGCGGACGCCGACACGGCGATCGCCGCGGTCTCGTCGACCGCCCAGCCGTCGACGACGGTGGAGAAGACCCCGAGCTTCACGAGGATCCCGATCGCCACGGATCGATTCTGCTCCAGGAGGAGCTCGTCGAGGGCCCTGCGAAGGCGTTCGCCCGAGATCCGCGCGAACGCTTCCGAAACCACGGCGCGATCCATCGCCGGGGCGAACCCGGGCTCCAGCTCGAAGCCGAGCCGCGCGGCGTAGCGGGCGGCCCGGAAGACCCGTGTCGGATCGTCGGCAAGGGAGCCCCCGTGAAGGAGCCGGACCGACTTCCGGTCGAGATCCGCTCGCCCACCGAACGGGTCGAGGAGCGGCCCCTGGACTCCGGCCGGGCCGAGGGAGAAGGCCATCGCGTGGATCGTGAAGTCCCGGCGCGCCAGGTCACGCACGATCGGGACGCCGGGCGAAACGACCGGAAGCGCGCCGGGACGCGGATAGGTCTCCTCGCGCGTCACGGCGACGTCGACTCTCGTCCCGTCCGGGCCGACGAGCGTCGCCGTTCCGAACGCGGCGTGCCGGACCCGGCAGCTCCAGCCCTCCTCTGCGGAGAGAGCGGCCGTCGTCCTCTCCGCGGCCTCCGCGGTCCCCTCGAGCGCCACGTCGAGGTCGCGCGCCGGAAGACCGAGGAGCAGGTCCCGGACGGCCCCCCCGACGAGCCAGGCGGCCGCCCCCGAGCCGACCGCGGCCACCGCGATCGACCCGAGGAGTCCCGGATCCGGCCCGGCGCCCGTCGCGGTCACGAACGGGAGTAGTCGTACCGGACGGAGCCCGGCCCGAGGAGGCGCTCCAGGCCGCGCGTGAGCTCCGGCGTCGGACGGACGGCGAGCCGGCCCGCGGCGCGGACCCGGACCTCCCAATGCCCGGCCCGACGGACCTCGAGCGAGACGGGAACGGAGCCGGGAGAAGACTCGAGGACCTCCCTCACGGACGCGAGCGTCTCGTCGAGCGTCCCCGGAACGGGCGTCAGCAGTCGGACCCCCGTCGCGGAGGCCTCCCGCATCCCCTCGAGGGGCTGAATCTCGCGGGCGATGATCTCGACGGGGACGGGGGCGCCCTCGGCTTCCGGCTCAGGACTCCCCGGCGACGCCGAGGAGCGGACGACGCCGGTCACGAGAACGGGCTGTCCCTCGGCGAGCCACGAGCCGACGCGCTCCAGGAGCGAGGCGAAGATCGTGACGGGAACCGACCCCGTGAGGTCCTCGAGGACCCCCTTCGCCATCATCTTCCCCTCGTTCTGCCCCTTCTTGATCTGCGTCTTCTTGAGCGATGCGAGGAGGGCGACGATCTTCACGCTCTGGTCGACCCGCTCGGCGGCGCGCTCCGCGGTGACGTCGCCGAAGAGCCCGATCTCTTCCTCGAAGCGCGCGAGCGGATGCCCGGTGATGTAGAAGCCGAGGGTCTCCTTCTCGTACCGGATCCTCTCGTCGGGCGACCACTCCGCAAGGTCCGGGAAACGGTCCGCGTGATCGGAGGCCGCCTCGTCGGCGAAGAGCCCCCCCTGGCCCGACTCCCTCGACTTCCTCTCCGCGACGGCGACCTCCATCGCGGAGTCGACGCCCGCGGCGAGGGCGGCCCTCGACTTCCCGAGCGCGTCGAACGAGCCGGAACGGATGAGCGCCTCGACGACCTTCCGGTTGTTCAGCCTCACGTCGACGCGGCAGCAGAAGTCCGTGAGGGACGCGAACGGGCCGTCGGCGGCGCGCGCCTCGAGGACGGAGTTCACCGCCCCCTCGCCGACGCCCTTCACGGCGCCGAGCCCGAAGCGGATCGCCTCCCCGTCCGGGGCGAACGAGAGCTGCGAGGAGTTCACGTCGGGCGGGAGGACCGGGATCTTCATCTCCCGGCAAGCGTTCACGTACTTGACGACGTCCTCGGACTTCCCCGAGGCGGCCGTGAGCGTGGCGGCCATGAAGTCGACCGGGTAGTGGACCTTCATCCACGCCGTGCGGTAGGCCAGGAGCGCGTAGACGACCGAGTGCGACTTGTTGAAGCCGTAGCGGCCGAACGGGAGGATCAGCTCCCAGAGCTCCTCAGCCTTCTTCCGGGGCACCCCGCTCGCGACGGCCTTCCTGATGAACTTCTCGCCCTCGGCCTTCAGGGCGTTCTCGTCCTTCTTGCCGATCGCCTTCCGGAGGAGGTCCGCCTCGCCCGGGGTGTACCCCGCGACGGCTCGGGCCGCGAGCATGACCTGCTCCTGGTAGACGAGGACCCCGTAGGTGTCCTTCAGGATCTCCTCGAGCTGCGGAAGCGGGTAGTCGAATTTCTTACCGCGGCGCCGCTCGATGTAGACCTCGACGGTCCCGGCGTCGAGCGCGCCCGGGCGGTAGAGGGCGTTCAGCGCGGCGAGGTCGCTGAAGACGCTCGGCTGGACACGTCGCAGGAGGTCCCGCATCCCCGACGACTCGAACTGGAAGATCCCGTCCGTCCGTCCCTCGGAGAAGAGGCGGAAGACCTCCGGGTCGTTCAGCGGGATCGCCGACAGGTCGACTCGCCTCCCCGTCCTCTTCTCCGCGGAGCGGACCGCGTCGTCGAGGATCGTGAGCGTGATGAGCCCGAGGAAGTCCATCTTGAGGAGCTTCATCTTCTCCACGGACTTCATCTCGAACTGCGTCGTGATCTCGTCGTTGTTGTTCTTGTAGAGCGGCAGGTACTCGACGAGCGGACGCGGTGCGATGAGGACGCCGGCCGCGTGGACGCCCGCGTGCCGCGAGACTCCCTCGAGCCGCTCGGCGAGGTCGAAGAGCCGCCGGTAGCCCTCGTTCCCCTCGAGCGTGTCCGCGAGCTCCTTCACGCCCTTCCGGGCGTCGGCGAGCGTCGTCGGCTTTCCCGGGTTCGCCGGGATCATCGAACAGAGCTTGTTCACCTCCGCGAGGGGGACGTCGAGCGCCCGCCCGACGTCGCGGATCACGGCGCGGGCCTTCATCGAGTTGAACGTGATGATCTGGCCGACGTTCTCCCGTCCGTACTTGTGCCGGACGTACTCGATGACCTCACCCCGGCGGCGCTCGCAGAGGTCGACGTCGATGTCGGGCATCGAGACCCGGTCGGGGTTCAGGAACCGCTCGAAGAGGAGGTCGTAGCGGAGCGGGTCGACGTCCGTGATCCCGAGCGTCCACGCCACGAGCGAGCCGGCGGCGCTCCCCCGCCCCGGGCCGACGGGGATGCCGTTGTCCTTCGCGTACTTGATGAAGTCCCAGACGATCAGGAAGTAGGCCGAGAACCCCAGCTTCCGGATGACGCCGAGCTCCCACTCGAGCCGTTCGTCGTAGTCTTTCCTGGGGTGCTTCGTCCGGCCGGCGGCGAGGAGAGCGGCGATGGGCGCGAGGCGCGCTTCGAGACCCGCACGGGCGAGCTCCGCGAGGTACTCGTCGGGCCCGCCGGCCTCCTCGGGGAGCGGGAACGTCGGGATCTTGTAGCCCGTGTCGAGGATGACCTTCGGCGCGACGCGGTCCGCGACGGCCGCCGAGTTCTTCACGGCCTCGAGGGACCACTCCAGGAACGCTTCGCGCATCTCCCCGGGGTTCTTCACGAAGAACTCCGAGTTGTAGAACTTCATCCGCTTGGCGTCCTGGACGGTCTTCCCCATCCCGATGCAGAGGAGGACGTCCTGCGCCTCGGCGTCGACCCGCCGCAGGTAGTGCGCGTCGTTCGTCGCGACGACCGGGATGCCCGTCTCCCGCGAGAGGCGGAGGAGGTCCGGCATGAGCTGTCGCTGGATCGGGAGACCGTGGTCCATCAGCTCGATGTAGTAGCGGTCCTTCCCGAAGAGCGCCTGGTACTTCAGCGCCGTCTGCTTCGCGCCCGCGAAGTCGCCGGCGAGGAGGCGCTGGGAGACCTCGGACTTGACGCAGCCGGAGAGGGCGATGAGCCCCTCGTGGTGCTTCTCGAGCAGCTCCCAGTCCATCCGGGGTTTGTAGTAGAAACCGCTCAGGAAGGCCTCGGAGACGAGGTAGGAGAGGTTGCGATACCCCTCCGGGCTCTCGGCGAGCAGGGTGAGGTGGTAGCTGTTCCCCTCGCCGTCGACCGTCTTCACGGCCTCTCGGTCGTGCCGCGAGCCGGGGGCGATGTAGGCCTCGACCCCGAGGATCGGCTTGAGACCCGCGTCCAGCGCCTCCGTCTGGATCTCGAACGCCCCGAACATGTTCCCGTGGTCGGTGACGGCCACGGAGTCCATGCCCTGGGCCTTGACGTGCCGGATGAGGTCCTTCGTCCGGTTCGCGCCGTCGAGGAGGGAGTATTGCGTGTGAAGGTGGAGGTGGACGAAGTCGGAGGGCATGCCGGTCGGATTCTAGAGTCCCCCGCCGGGGACCTGCGACGTGTCACACGCCGCGGGCCGCCTCACGGCCGCGGAGATCCCGACGGGAGACGACGACGAGGGCACGGCACGGCGTCCTGCCGTACCGTGCCCGTCCGGTTCGAAGGGCGTTTCCTGGCTCAGTAGCGGCCGCGGCCGCCGCCGTAGCCGCCGCCGCCGCCGTAACCGCCCCGGCCCCCGCCGCCGCCGTAGCCGCCCCGGCCCCCGCCGCCGCCGCCGGTCCGCGCTTCCTGCGGACGGGCTTCGTTCACGCGGAGCGTCCGCCCGCCTTGCTCCTGTCCGTTCAACGCGCTCATGGCGCTCTGAGCCTCGCCGTCGTTCATCTCGACGAAGCCGAAGCCCTTCGACTGGCCCGAGTCGCGGTCCGTCACGACGCGCGCGGAATGGACCTCGCCGAAGCCCTCGAAGAGGCCGCGGAGGGAGTTGTCATCGATCGTGTAGGGGAGGTTTCCGACGTAGAGCTTCATCTCGATCTCGGGTTCCTTGTTCGTCGCGCGCCGGAGCGAGCGGTTCTGCGGGGTCGGCGCGAATTCGGGCCGACGGGGAGACATCGTCACCGTCCTCACCGCCGGTCGGAGACGGAACGGATCGTGAACAGGACAACACGCCGACGGCCGGATGTCAACTCCGGCCGTCCGGGCGCGTCCGGACGGCCCTCACTCCCACTCGATCGTCGCGGGCGGCTTCGAGGTGACGTCGTAGACGACGCGGTTCACGCCCCGGACCTCGCCGACGACGCGCCGCGCGACCCGGTCGAGAAGGTCGTGCGGGAGTCGCGCCCAGTCCGCGGTCATGAAGTCGACGGTCGTGACGGCCCGGAGCGCCACGACGTTCTCGTAGGTCCGGCCGTCTCCCATGACGCCCACCGAGCGGACGGGCAGGAGGACGGCGAAGGCCTGGGCGGTCCGGTCGTAGTCGCCCGAGGCCCGGAGCTCCTCCATGAAGACGGCGTCCGCCTCCTGGAGGATGCGGACCCGCTCGCGGGTGATCGCGCCCGGGATCCGGACCGCCAGGCCCGGTCCCGGAAAGGGGTGCCGATAGAGCATGTCGCGCGGGATCCCGAGCTCCTCGCCGAGTCGACGGACCTCGTCCTTGAAGAGCTCCCGCAGCGGCTCGACGAGACGGAACCCGAGCTTCTCGGGGAGGCCCCCGACGTTGTGGTGGGTCTTGATGACCGCCGACGGGCCGTGGATCGAGACGGACTCGATCACGTCCGGGTAGAGCGTCCCCTGCGCCAGCCAGGCCGCGCCGTCGACGACCTTCGCGTTCTCGGTGAAGACGTCGATGAAGAGCCCGCCGATGATCTTCCGCTTCCGCTCGGGATCCTCGACGGAGGCGAGGGCCGCGAAGAAGCGGTCCGACGCGTCGACCCCGGCGACGGGGAGACCGAGGTGCCGAAACGCCTCGAGAACGTGGCGCCCCTCGTCCTTCCGGAGGAGCCCGGTGTCGACGAAGACGCCCCGGAACCGTTCCCCGACCGCCTCGCGGATCAGGACCGCCGCGACCGTCGAGTCGACGCCCCCGGAAAGCGCGCCGAGGACGACGCCCTCGGTCACGGTCTCGCGGACCTTCTCGACGGCCGACGTCCGGAAGCCCGCCATCGTCCAGGTCGGCGCGCAGCCGCAGACGTCGCGGAGGTACGACTCCAGGATCGCGGCGCCGTGCTCGGTGTGGTGGACCTCGGGATGGAACTGGAGTCCGTAGTGCCCGCGCTCGACGTCCTCGAAGGCGGCGACGGGGGCGTTCGTCGTCCGGGCCGTGACCGTGAACCCCTCGGGGACGGCCTCGACGTGGTCGCCGTGGCTCATCCACACCGTCTCCGACGGCCCCAGGCCCCGCAGGAGCCGCCCCCCGGCGACGTCGACGGCGGCCCGCCCGTATTCGCGGCCGGCCGCCCGACCGACCCGGCCGCCGGCGCGGAGGGCCATGAGCTGCATCCCGTAGCAGAGACCGAGGACGGGGACGCCGAGCTCGAAGACCCCGTCGTCGCCCCGTGGAGCGCCCGCGTCGTAGACGCTCGAGGGCCCCCCGGAGAGGACGATTCCCTTCGGCCCGAGGGCGGCGATCTCGGCCGCGGGCGTCGAGAACGGCAGGACGACGGAGCGGACCCGCGCTTCGCGAATCCGGCGGGCGATGAGCTGCGTGTACTGGGAACCGAAGTCGAGGACGACGACGGTGTCGAAAGCAGGCGGCGTCACGCCGCGATCATAGCCCGCGCTCCGGCCCCTCCCCCCGCCGTACGGCCCGCGCGACGGCGCGCGGCACCGACGCGAGGGCCGCGAGGAGGACTCCTCCTCCGAGCGCGGCGAACGGGATCGCCGCGACGAATGCCGGGGCGACGTTCACGCCCCCCGGGAGCTCGCCTCCGTGCGCGACGCCCGGGAGCTTCAGCCCCGCGACGGCGGCAAGGAGGATCGAGCCCGCGACGAGGGTCGCGAACGACTCCGGCGAGAGGATCCGGGGCCTCGTTTCCGCCGCAGGAGCCCGGCGGTCGCGTCTCCAGAGGGAGGCGAACGCCGAGGCACCGACATCGGCGAGGAAGACGAGGACACCGGCGATGAGATACGGGACGACGAAGAAGAGCGTCGCGACGACGACGAAACGCGCGGCGTGCGAGCGCGGAAGCCCGGACCCGAGGACGTCTGCGAGGAACGGATAGACGACGAACGTCGTCACGGCACGGGGCCTCGCCGAGAGGAACGCGAGGAGCCCGGCGACGAACGCGGGAGGCGCGAGCACGAGGAAACCGCGGGCGGTCCGGAACACGGGGCGAGTATAGGGGCCGGTCAGGAAGCCGCGCCCGTCCAGAGCGCCATGACCTTCCGGACGTACTCCCGCGTCTCGCGGTAGGGCGGGATCCCGCCGTGGGTCTCGACCGCCTCCTCGCCGGCGTTGTAGGCGGCGAGGATCTTCTCCGGCTCCCGCTCGCCGAAGCGTTCCGCGAGGCGCGAAAGGTAGAGCGCCCCTCCGCGGACGTTCTGGGCGGGGTCGAACGCTCTCTTCACGCCCAACCTCTTCGCCGTGGCCGGCATGAGCTGCATCAGGCCCCGGGCCCCCTTCGGAGAGACGGCCCGCGGCTTCCACGCGGACTCCACTCGGATCACGGCGGCCACGAGGGCGGGGTCGAGGCGATGCGCCTCGGCAGCCGACTCGACGAGGGCTGCCCATCGCGCGGGCGCGCCGTGCGGACGTCCCGAGACGGCCCGGACGGACGGACGCGGCCCCGCAGCCGGCGGCGCGGGCGCCTTCGGCGGCTCGAGGGCGGACGGGTCGATCTCGTCGTCCACGATCCGCTCGACCCTCTCGATCGGCAGAGTCATCTCTCCTCCACCGAGAAGGACGACCCGGATCCGGTCCCCCCCGACGAGCTCGAAGGCGGTCACCTTGAGATGCCGCCCCTCCTCGAGGACGACGAGGGCGCCCCGCGCCGGAGCGGACGCGAGGAGGAGAGCGAGCAGGAGCCGGGCGAGGCTACGCACGCGGATGGCTCCGGTCGTAGACGCGGCGGGCGCGGGCGCGGGAGACGTGGGTATAGACCTCCGTCGTGGCGATGCTCGCGTGTCCGAGCATCATCTGCACGGCGCGGAGGTCCGCGTCGCCGTCGACGAGGTGCGTCGCGAAGGAGTGACGCAGGACGTGCGGCGAGACCGCCTCGGGGTCGAGGCCGGCCTTTCGGGCGGCCCCCTTCAGCGCGAGAAAGACGGTCTGCCGGGTGACGGGGCGCCCCCGGAGTCCCGGGAAGACGAACGGCGAAGCGATCGCCTCCGCCTTCGCGGCGCGTGGGCCCGAGATCCACCGCGCGACCCACCGTGCGGAGGAGTCCGCGACGGGGACGACGCGTTCTTTCGAACCCTTCCCCTTCACGACGAGGAATCCGTCGGCGAGGTGGAGCGACGAGAGCCGCAGGGACGCGAGCTCCGAGACCCGCACGCCGCAGGCGTAGAGGAGCTCGAGCATCGCCTTGTCGCGAAGGCCCCGGGGCGTCTCGACGTCGGGCGCCGAGAGGAGCGCCTCGACGTCCGCGCGGGAGAGGAGCTTCGGCAGGGTCGTCCAGCGGCGCGGGTTCTCGAGGCCGGAGGTCGGGTCGGAGGGGACCCTCTTCTCGGCGAACAGGAACCGGAAGAGGCCGCGGAGCGCCGACGTCGCGCGCGCGAGGGAGCGGGGCGAGGCTCCCTGCGACCGCCGGAGCCCGAACCACCGGACGAGGTCCTCTCGGGCGACGTCCGCCGCTGAGAGGCCCTCCGCGTCGAGGTGCCGCCCGAAAGCCCCGAGGTCCCGCCGATAGGCCGCGAGGGAATTCTCCGCGAGCCCCTTCTCGACGGCCAGGTGGTCGAGGAACAGAGGCAAGTCGCGGAGGAAAAACTCGCTCGGGGCGGACTCCGGCCGAGGCGCCTCCACGGCCCGATTCTACGGACACCGGCAGCCGGCCGTCGTTGGCCCGGCCGTCCCGGGCGCCGCCCGTCCCCGGGGGATCCACCCTAGAATCCTTCTCATGAGCCAGGACCTCGGCATCGTCGGGTATGACAGCTTCCATTTCGTCGTCGGCGACCTCGAGCGGAGCCGCCGCTTCTACACCGAGGCGCTCGGCTTCACGGAGGTCGCCCGCGCTTCCCGGGCGAAGGTGGAGAAGGGGGGCGAGGAGGCGAGCGTCTTCGGCGCCGGCCAGGTCCGCGTCCTCGTCTCGACGCCGGCCCGCCCGGACTCGCGCGCGGCCCGCTGGCTGCGCGTCCACCCCGACGGCGTCTCCTCCCTCGCCTTCCGCGTTCGCGACATCGACGCCGCCTGGAGGTTCCTCGAGCCGCGGGGGGCGACCTTCCTGACGGACGTGCAGACGCACGAGGAGGGAGGAGGCTACTTCCGGACCTTCTCGATCGCGACGCCGCTCGGCGACGTCACGTTCCGTTTCATCGAGCGACGCGGCGCCTACCCGGCGTTCGCCCCCGACTTCGAGCCTGTCGGCGACGGCGTGCCGGCCGATAACCCACACGGCTTTGCGACGATCGACCACGTCACGTCGAACGCCTGGACGATGCTCCCGGTCGTCAACTGGTACCGCGACGTCCTCGGCTTCATCCGCTACTGGGACGTCGAGTTCCACACGGCGGAGGTCGACGGGGGCCGTGCGATGACCGGATCGGGGCTCCGGTCGATCGTGATGGCCGACCCTTCGAGCGGGATCAAGTTCGCCACGAACGAGCCGATGCGCCCCTTCTTCCGGGACAGTCAGATCAACCGCTTCTGCGAGGACCACCACGGCGCCGGCGTACAGCACGTCGCCCTCCTCGTGAAGGAGATCCTCCCCGCCGTCGAGAGCCTCCGCGATCGCGGCGTGAAGTTCCTGGAGGCGCCTCCGGCCTACTACGACCGGCTCCCGTCCCGCCTCGCGTCCGTGAAGGTCTCGAACGTGAAGGAGCCGATGGACGGGCTCCGGAGGAACCACGTCCTCGTCGACGGCAAGGACGACCGCTACATGCTCCAGATCTTCATGCTCGACGCGGGCGCCCTCTACGGCGACCACCGCGCCGGCCCCTTCTTCTACGAGGTCATCCAGCGCGAAGGGGACAAGGGGTTCGGCTACGGGAACTTCCGGGCCCTCTTCGAGTCGATCGAGGCCGCGCAGCGGAGCGAGCCCGGCAGCGAGCCGAGCCCGCTCGAGGTGGTCGGCTGACATGATCGACCGAATGCAGCTCGGCGCGGTGCCGGGCAAGCCCCACACCGCCTTCCGCTCCCCCTCCGGAGCCCTTTACCAGGAGGAGTGCTTCACCCGTCAGGGCTTCGACGGCGAGTTCTCGATCCTCTACCACGAGGGCCCGCCGATGACGGACCGGTCGATCGGGCCCGCCGAGCCGGGTCCCCTCGACCGGGCGGTTCCCGTTTGGGCCGACGACCAGCCGCTCCGGAGGCGTCTCGTGCTCGGGGAGGGGGCTCCGGAAGGGTGGACTCCCGTCTGTGGGAACGCCGACGTCGTCGTCTCGCTGTTCGACCTCCCTGCCGGGGGTCCGACTGCGACCGGCTTCGCAAACGGCGACGGCGACGACCTGCTCTACGTCTTCTCCGGGTCGGCGACGCTCGAGACTCCCTTCGGCGACCTCCCGGTCGTCGAGGGCGACTACGTCCTCGTCCCGCGGGGCGTCGTCCACCGCTGGCGGATCGGGGAGCGGCTCACGGGCATCGCGTTCGAGCTCCGCGGCGGGCTCCACGTTCCCCTGCAGTACCGCAACCCGGTCGGCCAGCTCCGAATGGACGCCCCCTACACGCACCGGGACTTCCGGCGCCCCGACTTCCGCGGCACGCGCCCAGGGCCCGAGCGCGTCCTCGTGAAGAGGGGGGATCGCTTCGTCCTCCGCGAGCCGGCCGCGTCCCCCTTCGACGTCGTGGGCTGGGACGGGACCGTCTGGCCTTTCGCCTTCCCGATCCTCGCGTTCCAGCCGAAGACCGGTCTCGTCCACCTCCCCCCGACGATCCACGCGACGTTCGCGGCGCGGGGCGCCCTCGTCTGCTCCTTCGTCCCGCGCGTGACGGACTTCCATCCCGAGGCGATCCCCTGCCCGTACCCCCACTCTTCCGTCGACTGCGACGAGCTCATCTACTACGTTCGCGGCAACTTCACGAGCCGACGCGGCGTCGGGCCGAAGGCGCTGTCCCTCCATCCGGCCGGCATCCCGCACGGTCCGCATCCGGGGGCCTACGAGGCCTCGATCGGGACGCGCTCGACGGACGAGCTCGCGGTCATGGTCGACACTTTCCTGCCGCTGCGGCTCACGAGGCAGGCGCTCGCCCTCGAGGAGCCCTACTACCACGACTCGTGGCGGGCGAGGGAAGGCTGAGGCCCGGGCCGCCGCGCGAGGACGGGCACGCCCCCGCGACGGCGGGTCGGCGGGGGCGTCGGCAGACTCCGGAGGGCCTCCCCTAGCGACCGGTGGCGGTCGAGATCTCGAGGCTCCGACGGATCGGCCAGTCCCCCTCCGACACCTTCTCCGCGCTTCGGAGCGTGATCTTCACGTCGGGCCAGTCCGGGCTGGAGGGAACCGGGATCTCGGCGTCCTGGATGTACCCCTTTTCCTGGTGGAGCCAGATCAGCCCTTCCTGGTCGCCCAGGGCGGGCCCGGTCACCTGGTACTTCAGACAGGGGATTCCGTCCCGGTCGACTTCTTCGACGTAGGCGATTTTCACTTTCCCCGCCGGGACGATGAAATTCGGGCTTTCCGGCCCGACGCCGAGGTTCTCGGTGAGGACCCCGATCTCGGCGGAGCCCGCCGGATCCGCGAAGTGGCGCATCGCGAGGCCGAGCGTCACGAAGTCGAGGCTGTAGATGTGTGCCGGGACGTGCGGAAGAGGCACCGAGAAGGTCGCCGCCCCCTGCGAGCCCCTGTAGAGGGAGGGGTCCTCCACCGTCATCGTGAAGGCGTCCTCCGAGAAGCTCCCCGTCGCGAGGCGTCGCCGGCCCCCGTCCCTCCCCTCGCGCCAGAGCTCGAAGCTCCTGAGCGTGAAGGCGTCCCAGTTCATCTCGCCGGTCAGGAGTACCGCCCCGTCCTGGCCCGGCGTGACCTTCAGGATCTCGACGCGGCGCTTGTCGGGGACGTAGACGAGGACGCTCCCCGTCTTCGTCGCGTTGAGGTCCGACCGGACGTAGGTGTAGAGCATCCCCGTCTCGATCTTCCCCCCGCGGAACTTGAACTTCTTCACGGAAGTCCCGGCCTTCCCTTGCGCGTCCGCGGGAGGGGACGCGAGGGCAAGGAGCCCGATCAGCGCGACGACCGCCTTCCCCGTCTTCATGTGCTCACACCCTCCGGGGCCCCGGGCCCCCAGCTTCCGTCCTCTTTCCGGCGACACCCGAACGTAGCGGAGTTCCCGGGTCGCTTCAAGAAAAAACAGGACCCCGCCGGCCCCGTTGCCCGCGACCGCCTCGCTATCATCGGGGCCGGGGGTCCCGATGGCCATCAAGCTCCTCATCACCGGCGGCACGTTCGACAAGGACTACGACGAGCTGGCGGGCCGGCTCTACTTCCACGACACCCACGTCCACGAGATGCTGAAGCTCGGGCGCTGCCGGCTCGAGACGCGCGTCCGGACTGTCATGATGGTCGACAGCCTCGAGATGACCGACTCCGACCGGGAGATCGTCAAGGAGGTCTGCCGGAAGTCGGAGGAGGACCAGATCGTCGTCACGCACGGGACCGACACGATGGCCGAGACGGCGAAGGTCCTCGGCGCCGCGGGGCTCCCGAAGACGATCGTCCTCACCGGTGCCATGATCCCGTACGCCTTCGGGAGCTCGGACGGGCTCTTCAACCTCGGGAGCGCCCTCTCGTTCGTCCAGGTCCTTCCTCACGGCGTCTACGTCGCGATGAACGGCATGTACTTCCCGTGGAACGACGTCCGGAAGAACCGGGGACTCGGGGTGTTCGAGAGGCTCTCGTGACGCGACGATCCCGTCGCGGCGACGATGGGTCCGTCCGCAGGACCTTGGCAGCCCTGTTGACCGGATGAGGGGGGTCGAGCAGGTCCCGTTCCTCTACGACGCCGGGCTCGCCCTCCTCGAGGCAACCGGACTCGGCCGTTGGCGACGATGGCTCGCGGCAGGGGCCACCGGCCGCGTCCTCGACCTCGGCTGCGGAACGGGCCGCAGCTTCCCGCTCTACGACCGGCGAGCGAAGGCGACGGGCATCGACCCCTGCATCGAGAACCTGCGGGCGGCCCGCCGCCGGGCATCCGGGGTGCCGCTCGTCCTCGGCGTGGCGGAGCGGCTCCCCTTCCGGAACGGCGCCTTCGACACAGCCGTCTCCGGGCTCGTCCTCTGCTCCGTCGAGGACCCGCAGCAGGCGCTCGGCGAGCTGCGGCGGGTGCTCGCGCCGGGCGGGACGCTGAGAGTCCTCGAGCACGTCCGCGCGACGACCGGCTGGCACGCGTCCCTGCAGGACCTCGCTCAGCCTCTCTGGACCCGGTTCACCGGCGGCTGCCGGCCGAACCGGGACACGGAGGCGACGGTGCGGGCGGCGGGATTCCGCGTCGAGGAGGGGTCGCGCCGCGCGAGCGGGACGATGAGGCGTCTCATCGCGCGGCCCTGAGTCAGACGGTCGCGACCTCGATCTTCGGAGGCTCGACGAGGTGCTTCTTGACGGCGCACTGGTCGATCGCCCGGAGGATCGCCCCGCGGTACTTCTCGGGAAAGGCGGTCGGGAGCTTCACGTCGATCCGGATCCGCGTGATGAGCTTCGTCTCCGGGGAGCGCTCCCAGTCCATCGTCATCGCGAGATCGTCGGTCGGGATGTGGCGTTCCTGGCAGAACCGGAGCGCGTAGAAGCCGGCGCAGGTTCCGATCGAGGCGAGGAACAGGTCGAACGGAGCTGGCGCTCTTCCGCCTCCTCCGGCCTTCACCGGCTGGTCCGTGTGCATCGTCATACCCGCGTGGTGGGCCTCGACCGCCACACCTCCGGGGAACCTCATCTCCATCGGCATCGTCTCCTCCGCGGGTCCCCGGCCCCGGGGACTCCGAAAGGGAGATCGTAGCAGTCGGTCCCGGGCCTGCCCGGAACGGACCGGGAAGACATCCCGCCTCCTCCGGCGGTACCATGACCGGCCGCGCCGCGGCGGGGTACGCGGCGGGCCGAAGGGAGAGAGACCCGTCATGTTCAGCGACTTCAGCGAGGCGAAGTCCTTCGTCGAGAAGCGGTCCGTCGAGATGGTGGACCTGAAGTTCTGCGACCTGTGGGGCCGTTGGCACCACGTCACGATCCCCGCCTCCGGTTTCACCCCCGCCCTCATGGAGAAGGGCGTCGGGTTCGACGGCTCGAGCGTCGGCTTCAAGTCGGTCAGCTCGGGCGATATGGCCCTCGTCCCCGACCTCGGTACGGGCTTCCTCGACCCGTTCTGGGAGGTCCCGACGCTGTCGTTCATCTGCACGACGCTCGAGGCCGACACGCGGGCGCTCTTTCCGTACGATCCGCGCTCCATCGCCCGCCGGGCCGAGGAGTTCCTCCGGGCGAGCGGCGTCGCCGACGAGAGCTTCTGGGGCCCGGAGTTCGAGTTCTACGTCTTCGACGGCGTCTCGTACGAGAACGGGATGAACGTCGCCTCCTACCGCGTGCAGTCGTCCGAGGGGGACTGGAACTCTCACGAGCTCGGCACCGGCTACAACATCCCGAGGCACGGCGGCTACCACGCGATCCCGCCGCAGGACCGCCTCTTCAACTTCCGGACGCGCGTCTGCAAACACCTCGCGCAGATGGGCGTCGACGTGAAGTACCACCACCACGAGGTGGGCGGCCCCGGCCAGTGCGAAATCGAGATTCCGATCCTGCCGATGATGAAGGCGGCCGACGCCATCATGATCGTCAAGTACGTCACGCGGATGACGGCGACGCAGCTCGGCCTGACCGCGACCTTCATGCCGAAACCGCTCTATGGCGAGGCGGGATCGGGGATGCACTTCCACCAGCGCCTCATGAAGGGGGGAAAGAACCTCTTCTACGACGCGCAGGGCTACGGCTCCTCCAGCGCCGCGGAGCGCGCGTACATCGCCGGACTCCTTCAGCACGGCGGCGCCGTCATGGCGTTCACGAACCCCTCGACGAACTCCTACCGCCGCCTCGTCCCGGGCTACGAGGCGCCGATCAGCGCCATCTTCTCGCTCGGCAACCGGAGCGCGGCGATCCGGATCCCGAAGTACGCGAACCGTCCCGACAACGCCCGCTTCGAGTTCCGCCCCCCCGACGCGACAGCGAACGGCTACCTTGCGATCGCCGCGCAGCTCCTCGCCGGAATCGACGGCATCCGGAAGGGGCTCGACCCGACCGCGCTCGGTTTCGGCCCTCTCGACGACGACATCTTCTCCTGGGACGCCGAGAAGCGGTCCACGATCAAGGCGCTCCCGACCTCGCTCGAGGCGGCCATGGAGGCGCTCGAGGCCGACCGCGCGTTCCTCCTCGAGGGGGGCGTCTTCAACGACGACCTCCTCGAGCGCTGGGCGAAGAAGAAGCGGACCGAGGACCGTGAGGTGCGGAACCGCCCGCACCCGTACGAGATCGAGCTCTACTACGGCCTCTGAGTCGCGACCGTCCCGCGGAAGAGACGAAGGCCCCGGACGGCAAGACGCCGTCCGGGGCCTTTCCCTCTTCGTGTCCGCCGGTCAGAGCGTGGCGAGCGCCGAGAGCGCGCGGGAGGCGCGGTCGATCTTCCGCCAGACGGGGATGCCGCCCCGCTGGAGGACGAAGACGAAGTCGTCGTAGAGGCGCCCCGAGTCGACCGCGACGGCGACCGGCTTCGTCGTCCCCCGGAAGAGTTCCAGGAGGCCGTTCGGGAGCGAGCCGGGCGAGTGGATGTTCTCGCGGTGCGTGCCGGAGAGGTCGGGCGCGAGATTGTCGAGGGCGGGCGTGACCGGGACGGGCGAGACGAGGAGGAGGTCGACGTTCGGGTCGTCGACCATCGCCTGCGCGGCGGCGACGAACTGCGCCGTCGTCGCCATCGGCGTGGCGTCCGCGGGGTTCCCCGCGTGGCCGACGCCGGGCAGGCAGGCCTCGAGCTTCGCCTTCGTCTCGTCGGTCAGAGGCGCCGGGACGAGGCCGTAGAGCTTGTCGAGGACCGAGGAGCACTCGAACCCGGCGTTCGAGAGGACTGCGACCCGGTTCCCGCGCGGGAGCCGGTCGTAGAGCATCGTGAACGCCTTCGTGTAGTCCTCGAGCATGTCGAGGGTCTCGGCGACGACGATGCCGGCCCCCTTCATGAGGGCCTCGGCGACCGCGTAGTCCCCCGCGAGAGAGGCGGTGTGGCTCTGCGTCGCCTTCGCGGCCAGCGGCGTCTTCCCCGCCTTGAACGCGAGGACCCTCTTCCCCTTCTCGCGCAGGCGCCGCGCGAGGTCGACGAAGCGCGTCCCGTCGAGCGGCTTGAACCCCTCGACGTAGCAGGCCACGACGTCCACCCCGTCATCCTCGAGAGCCGCCTCGAGGAAGTCGGAGATCGTCAGGTCCATCTGGTTGCCGTACGAGATCGACGCCTTCGGGAAGATGATCCCGTCCAGGTTCGACGTGAGCGAGACGAGGTAGGCGCCGCTCTGGCTGACGGCCAGGAGCCGGTCGCCCGGTGCGTCGTGGAACGGCAGCTTGTACTGCGGCAGGAAGAACGTGTTGTACTGGTGCTTCGAGACGATCCCGAGGCAGTTCCCGCCGACGAGGACCGGCCCCTCGTCGGCCCGGGAGCGCGAGGCGCGGAGGATCGAGACGATCTCCTCCTCGAGCGCCTTCTTCCCGGTCTCCGCGAAGCCGCCCGGGATCAGGATGATCGACTCCGCCTTTCCCGTCTCGCAGAGCGCGCGGATCGCGTCGCGCGCCCCCTCCGCCGGGATCGAGACGACCGCGACGTCGACCTTCTGCGGCAGCTCGGCGACCGTCTTCACGCACGGGATGCCGTCGATCGCCTCCTCCTTCGGGTGGACCGCCCAGATGTGTCCGTAGCGGACCCCCTCGGAGAGCTTCAGGTTCCGGAGGATGATCCGGCCCGGGTTCATCGCCGTCGCGGAGGCGCCGAGGACGGCGGCCGACTTCGGCTCGAGGAGGTTCTTCACCTTCCGGAGCGGCCGCTTCGGGAGCGTCGCCGTCGAGCGGCCCAGGCTCCCCTTCCCGTCGACGGCGATCCAGCGCCCGTCGGCGGCGAGGAGGAGCGGGTTGACCTCCAGCTCCTCGAGCGTGATGGGGTCGGCCTCGCCGGCCTGGGCTCCCTCTCCGAACGCCGTCGCGACGGCGCCCAGCTTCTCGAGCCGTTCCGCCGTGGCGGCGAGGTCGAGCGGGGCCCGATCGTGGAGGCGGCTCGGCTTGAAGAGGAGCGCGGCAGCCGGCCGCGTCGCGACCGCCCGCTCGAGCCCTTCGCGGACCCGGCCGGGCTGAAGGACGACCGTCGAGGTCCCTCCCGTGGCGGCCCCGAACCATTCCGTCAGGACTCCGCCGAGGCCGAGGACGAGGACCGGCCCGAAGGCCGGGTCCTGCTTGAGGGAAAGGAGGGTCTCGGAGGCCGGGGAGCCCCCTTTCGTCTTCACCTTCTCCACGACGAGGACGCCCGCGCGCGTCGCCTCCGGCATCCGCCGTCCCACGTCGTCCCAGACCTTCCGGGCCGCCGCAGCGACGGCCGCCGGCTCGGCGGCCACGATCGCGACCCCGCCGACGTCCGACTTGTGGAGGATCCGGGGCGAGACGATCTTCAGGACGACCTCGGCCGTCCCTGAGGCCAGGAGCGCGGCGACGGCGGCCGGCGCCTCGCCCGCCGGCTCCCCGTCCCAGAACGCGAACCGCGGGACGTCGAGCCCCGCGGCCGCCAGGATCTCGTAGACCTCGTGCTCGAGGAGGGCGCTCCGTCCCGCCCCCCGGGCTCCGGTCAGGATTCGCTTCACCGTGTCGATCATGCGGTCCAAACCCCCGACCGGCGAAAGTAACATGTCGCGCGCACCGATGGCATCCACGGTCGAGAAGAGGCTCCAGGACCTCCGCACGCTCCTCGAGGTCGCGCAGGCGATGACCGGCGTGCGGCAGCTCCAGCCCCTCCTCGAGCTCATCGTCGCCTCGGCGAGCCGCCTCGTCGACGCGGACCGGACGAGCCTCTTCCTCCTCGAGGTCGACGGCAGCCTCTGGACGCGCGTCGCGCAGGACTCGACGGACATTCGGCTCCCGCCCGGCTTCGGGATCGCGGGCATCGTCGCCAGAACCGGCGAGACGATCGCGATCGCCGACGCCTACGAGGACCCGCGGTTCTCGCAGGACGTCGACCGGAAGACGGGCTTCCGGACGCGGAGCATCCTCTGCGTTCCGCTCGTCACGCCGTCCGGCGCGATCGTCGGCGTCATCGAGGCCATGAACAAGAAGGGGGACGTCCTGTTCGACGCGGACGACGCCGAGGCGCTCCGCGCCCTCGGCTCCCACGCCGCCCTCGCCCTCGAGACGCAGCGGCTCCTCGAAGGGGAGCGCGAGCGACTGAGGATGGCGAGCGAGATCGAGCTCGCACGGAGGATCCAGGAGAACCTCCGCCCGAAGCGCCTTCCCGAGAGCCCGGGCCTGAGGCTCGCGGCCTGGCAGGAGACGGCCGAGAAGACCGGGGGCGACTACTACGACGTCATGGAGGCGCCGCTCGGGTCGCTCGACCTCCTCGTCTGCGACGTCTCCGGGCACGGCCTCGCCTCGACCGTCCTCATGTCGGCGGCCCGCGCCTACTTGCGCGCCCTCCACCTCGTCGAGAGCCGACCCCAGAGGCTCGTCGAGCGGTTGAGCGGCCTCATCACGCCCGACATCCCGAGCGACTCCTTCGCGACCCTCGTCGTCTGCCGCATCGGGCCCGCCGGCGAGGCGTGCTACGTCTCGGCCGGCCACCTCCCGCCGCTCGTCTACAGGCCGAGGAGCCGGTCGTTCGACGCGCTCGAGGAGACGGACCTCGTCCTCGGCTGGTCCGCCGCGACGTCCTACACGGCGCACCCGATTGCCCCGCTCGAGCCGGGAGACCTCGTCGTTCTCGCCACGGACGGCCTCTACGAGGCGGCGAGCCCGGAGGGGCTCCTCTGGGGGCTCGACTCCGTGAGGGACGCGATCGCCGCCGCCGCCCACGAAGGGGCCCACGGCGTCGTCGAGGCGCTCCGAGCGGGCGTCTTCGGCCACGCCGAGAAACTCACGCTCGAGGACGACATCACGCTCCTCGTGGCCGAGAAGCTGTAGCCCCGTCAGCGTTCCGGGTCCGACGCCTGCCCCGGGATCCCGACGCCGAGCGCCGCCCGGAACCTCGATTTCAGGATCGCCCCGCCGCGCGGCGGAAGCGTCCGCGCCGGAATCTCGGCCCGGACGAGGACCTGCGCGAGGCCGCAGCCCTCGCGCGCCCGGACCCGGCGCGCGAGGCCCTGGAGGGCTTCGGGCGTGGAAACCGTTTCGGTCCAGGCGAGGCCGCAGGCCGCCGCGACGCCCGCGAGGCTCGTCCCGAGGCTCGTGTGCGTCAGCTGCATTCCGGTCTCCCCGTAGCGGCCGTTGTCGAGGACGACGACGGTCAGGTTCGGAGGCCGCTGAGCCCCGATCGTGGCGAGCGCCCCGAGGCCCATCAGCTGCTCGCCGTCGCCCGTGAGGACGACCACGCTCCGCTCCGGCTGCGCGAGGGCGAGGCCGAGCCCCATCGCCGCGGCGCCCCCCATTCCGCCCCAGAGGTAGAAGCTCGTGTCGCGGTCGCCCGCCGCGAAGAGGTCGTAGGCCGGCGCGCCGAGGCCGGCCACCGTCAGGACGTCGGGACAGGCCGCCATCAGCTCGGAGACGAAAGCGCGCCGGTCCAGCGTCCGAAGAGGCGCGGTCATCTCCCGTCCCCCCAGTCCTTCCGGCCGACGAGCTTCTGCGAGAGGAGGACGGCGACCGCCTCCTCGCGCCCGAACGCGGCGTCGAGGGCCTCGCGGACGATCGTCGACACGGTGCCCCGCTCCTCGGCTCGCAGGACCCGTACGCCCATCGCCTCGAGGACCGTTCCCGTCGCCCTCCCCATCGGCTCCTGCCACTCGTTCCGCTCCTCCCACTCGCCGCGCATCGTGACGAGCGCGAGGAACGGGAAGCGGCACGTCGAGACGACGGAGAGCATGTTCACGCAGTTGCCGACGCCGCTCGACTGCATCAGGAGGACGGCGCGATCGCCGCCGAGCCAGGCGCCGCAGGAGAGCGCGACGCCTTCCTCCTCCGTCGTCAGCGGGACGCCGAGCATCTCCGGGTCGGCGAGGACGCGATCGATGACGTGCGCGTGGCCCGCGTCCGGGACCCAGGCGACCTGGCGCACCCCGGCCTCCTTCAGGGTCGCGAAGACCTCCTCCTGCCAGGGCGCCGGGATCGGCTCGCTCACGTCGCTCACTCCGCCCGCAGATTCTCCACCGGGTCGAGCGCGGCCGCGCGCCGCGCCGGCGCCACGCCGGCGACGAGGCCGACTCCGATCGCCGTCGCCAGCGCGGCCGCGGCGTACTCCGGCGGCGTCGCGAACGGCACCGACGGGAGAGCGAGCCTCACGAGCCCGCCGAGCGACATCGCCGCGGCGACCCCGGCGAGGCCGCCGACCCCCGAAAGGATCGCCGCCTCCGCGAGGAAGAGGTTCCTCACGTCGCCGCGCGTCGCCCCGAGCGCCTTCAGGAGGCCGATCTCCGCCGTCCGCTCCCCGACCGCGATCCACATCATCGTCAGGATCCCGATCGCGCCGACGAGGAGGGAGATCGCGCCGATGGCCCCGACGGCGACGCTGACGACCGCGAAGACGCGCCCGAACGACGCGAGCATCTCCCCCTGCGTCATCACGGTGAAGTCCTCCTCGCCGCCGTGCCGCGCCGAGAGGACGCGCTTCACCGCCGCGACGACCGTCTCCGGCGCGAGGCCGGGCGTGAAGGTCGCGTCGATCTCCATCACCTGCGCCTGGTCGAAGAGCTGCTGGGCGGAGGCGACGGGGACGTAGACCGCGTCGTCGAGCGTAAAGCCGACGAACTGCCCGACGGTCGCCATCACGCCGATCACGACGAAGCGGTGGCCGCCGACGCGGATCCGCCGGCCGATCGCGTTCTCGGCTCCGAAGAGCTCCCGCTTCAGCTTCGGCCCGAGGACGGCGACCGGCGTCGCCCGGTCGAGCTCCGTCTCGGGGAGGAAGCGGCCGAGGCGCACCTGGAAGCGCCAGACCTCCGGACCGTCCGAGGTCGCGCCGTAGACGAACGTGTCCCGCCCGCGCTCCCCGGAGGAGACGCGGGCGGTCCCGAAGACGACCGGGACGACCTTCTCGATCCCGGGGACAGCGCGGAGCGCCTCGGCGTCGTCGAGCGTCAGCGGGCGCGTCGTCCCGCCGACGGCCCCGGCGATCCCGTGCGTCTCGATCTTCCCCGACGTCACGGCGAGGAGGTTCGTCCCGAATTGCGAGAACTCCGAGAGGATCGCCTGCCGCGTCCCCTCCCCGAGCGAGGTCAGGAGGACGACGGAGGCGATGCCGATGACGATCCCGAGGACCGTGAGCGACGAGCGGAGCCGGTGGGCCGTCACGGAGCCGAGCGCGAGGCGGAGGACGTCGGCGAAGGTCACGGGCCTCACCTCCGCGCGAGCGCGACGACCGGGTCGAGCCGGGCCGCCCGCCGCGCCGGCAGGACGCCGAAGACGAGGCCGACCGAGACGGAGACGGCGAGGGCGGCGGCCACGGCCCAGGAGGGCGGGGCGAGAGGGAAGTCGGGGTAGAGGGCTCGGATCGCGAGCGTCCCGAGTCCCCCCGCGAGGAGGCCGAGGACGCCGCCGGCCGACGAGAGGATCGCCGCCTCGACGAGGAAGAGCCGGAGGACCTGCCCGCCGCTCGCCCCGAGCGCCTTCAGGAGCCCGACCTCGCGCGTCCTCTCGGAGACGGAGACGAGCATGACGTTCATGATGCCGACGCCCGCGACCGTGAGCGAGACCGCCGCGATGCCGGCGAGCGCCGCGGTCAGGATGCCGAGCACCTTCCCGAACGTCTTCATCACGGCGTCCTGCGTCAGGACCGTGACGTCCTCCTCGCCGTCGTGACGGTCCTTCAGTACGGCGAGGATCCCGGCCTTCGCCGCCTCGAGGTCCTCCGAGGTCCGCGCCTCGCAGAGGACGCGGAAGACGGAACGCCGGTCGAACATCCGGAGGTGGTGGCCGATCGGGACGAGGACGACCTCGTCGAGGTCGAGGCCGACGGAGACCCCGCGTGCGACGAGGACCCCCGTCACGCGGAACCTCTCCTCGCCGAGGCGGAGGAGCTCCCCGACGGGCGAGCGCCCCGGGAAGAGCTCGGCCGCCGCCTTCGCGCCGACGACGCAGACGCGCGGCGCCCGGTCGGGGTCGCCGGGGGGAATGAACGCCCCTTCCCGGAGCGCGAGGCGCCGCACGTCCTTCCAGTCCGACGTGACACCCGCGACCGTCAGGTCGCGGCTGCGCTCGCCGAAGCGGGCCGTGAGACCCCCGACGGTGAGCGGCGCCACCGAGACGAGGAGCGAGACGCGCCGCCGGAGCGCCTCGACGTCCTCGAGCGTCAGGTCGTGCGGCACGCCGCCGACGGGGACGACGCCCGTCGTCTCGGCCTTCCCCGGCAGGACGATGACGAGGTTCGAGCCGAGGAGGGCGAACTCCCCCGTCACGTAGCGCCGCGCCCCCTCGCCGAGGCTCGTCAGGAGGATCACGGCCGCCACGCCGATCGCGACGCCGAGGAGCGAGAGCGACGTCCGGAGCTTGTGACCCCGGAACGCCCCGACGGCGAAGACGAGAAGGTCGCGCCCTCTCACGCCGCCTCGTCCCCCACGACGCGTCCGTCGGCGAGGCGCACCCTTCGCCGCGCCCGCCCTCCGATGCCGGCGTCGTGCGTCACGACGAGGAGCGTGATCCCCGAGGAGTGGAGCCGCTCGAGGAGGGCGACGATCTCCGCCCCCGAGGCGCTGTCGAGGTTGCCGGTCGGCTCGTCGGCGAGGAGGAGGCCGGGGCGCGTCACGACCGCCCGCGCGAGGCAGACTCGCTGCTTCTCTCCGCCCGAGAGCTGGTCGGGGCGGTGGTCGAGCCGGGGCGAGAGTCCGACCGAAGCGAGCGCCTCGGCGGCTCGAGCCGTCCGGTCCTTCGACGCGACCCCCGCGAGGAGGAGCGGGAGCGCGACGTTCTCGAGCGCCGTCATCCGCGGGACGAGGTGGAACGACTGGAAGACGAAGCCGATCCGCTCGCGGCGCAGGCGCGACAGGTCGTCGTCCGGAAGGCTCGCCACCTCGCGCCCCTCGAAACGGTACGAGCCGGCGGTCGGCCGGTCGAGCCCGCCGAGGAGGGAGAGGAGCGTCGACTTTCCCGAGCCGGAGGGGCCCATGACGGAGACGTACTCCCCGGCGTCGATCGAGAGCGTCACGTCGCGCAGGGCGTGGACGGGGCGCCCCCCTACCTCCCACGTCCGCGACACGCCGGTCAGCTCGATCACCGCGCCTCCTCGGCGCGCGCCCTCGCCCCCTCCTTCACCTCCGGCCGGTCGAGCGACGTGACGACGAGGTCTCCTGCGGTGAGGCCGGAGACGACCTCGGCCCATTCCGCCCCCTTCAGCCCCGTCTCGACCTTCGCCTCCGCGAGCCGCCCCTTCGAGAGGACGAGGGCCCGACCTCCCGGCAGGATCGCGTACGACGGCACCCGGAGGACGTCGTCCTTCCGTGCGAGGACGACGACGGCGTCGGCCGACGTCCCGGGGAGGAGCGTCCGCGCGAAGGCGGCGTCGTCGAGCGCGACCTCCACCTCGAACGTCCGGTTCTGCTCCCTCTGGTCGAGGACGTAGTCGGCGACGCGCGTCACCCGGCCGGCAAACGTCCGCCCGGGATACGCGTCGAACGTGACGCGCACCTCGGCCCCCCTCTTCACCCTCCCGACGTCGACCTCGTCGAGCGGGGCGCTCACGTAAACGTCGTCCGGGTCGAAGAGCTCGACGACGGGCGGGATCGGAAGCCCCGGCGGAGAAGGAGTGACCCACTCCCCCTCCTCCGTCGAGACCTCCGCTACGACGCCGTCGAACGGCGCCTTCAGGACGGTCTTTCCGAGAGCGATGCGCGCCACGTCGAGGGAGGCGCGGGCCTGGCCGACCCGCGCCCGCGCCGCGTCGCACGCCGCCGTCGTCATCCCGGCCTCGGTCTCGGCCTTCTCGAGAAGGCCGACGGCGAGGACCTCGTCCTTCGCGAGGCTCCGGCTCCGCGCGAGGTCGCGGCGCGCCTGCTCCGCCGCCCGGCAGGCCTCGACTTCGGCCGCCCGCGCGACGGCGAGCGATTCTTCCGCGAGGGCGGCCTGGGCCTTCACGTCCTCCGCCGCGATCCGGACGAGGGGGTCGCCCTTCTTCACCCGTTCCCCCTCTCGGACGGCGAGCCGCTCGACGCGGCCCCCCACCTCGGGGCTGAGCGTCGCGCGCCGCCGCGACTTGACCGTCCCGGCGCGGCTTCCCGCCACCGTCTCCTCGACCGTCCCCTTCGCGACGGCGACGACGGTCACGGGGACGGGGTCCGGGCGGAAGAGCGTAGCCCGGAGGAGAAGTGCGGCGGCGACGATCCCGAGGAGGACGCCGCCCCGTCGGAGCCATCTGTTTCTCATCGGAGGGACATCGTAGGAGCCGGACGGTGCGTTGGGAAGCGCGCCGCCGGGGCCGGCCGCCCTCCGTCTAGAATCCCGCCTCCATGAACCGGGCTCCTCGCCTCGCCGCCGCGGTCGCCGTCCTGGCGCTCGCCGCCTGCTCGCGAAGCGCCCCGGAGCCGCGCGTCGGACGGGAGGAGCGGAAGGCGATCGCGGCGCAGGCGAGCACGACGATCGGCGTCCTCCCCGAGAGGATGCCGGGGTCCGACGCCGACTCCCCCGAGCTGGTCGCCCTCGGACGATCCCTCTGGTTCGAGAGACGGCTCTCGGTCACCGGGACGCAGTCGTGCAACGACTGCCATCGCCTCGACGGCGAGCGGCCGACCGGGGCCGACGGCGAGACGACGTCGGACGGCGCGCGCGGGACGAAGGGGGCGCGGAACTCCCCGAGCGTGAAAAACGCCGGGTACCACGTCGCGCAGTTCTGGGACGGGCGCGCCCGGACGCTCGAGGAGCAGGCCGAAGGGCCGATCCTGAACCCGGTGGAGATGGCGATGCCCGACGCCGCCACCGTGGAGGCGGCGCTTCGGGGCGCGGCCGGATACCGCGAGCCCTTCGCCGCCGCCTTCCCCGGCGAGGCGGAGCCGATCACGCTGAAGAACACCGCCCGGGCCCTCGCCGCCTTCGAGAGGACCCTGAAGACCCGGGACCGCCTCGACGACTTCCTCCGCGGGGACCTCGACGCGCTCTCGAACCGGGAGGCCGCGGGCCTGAAGCTCTTCCTGACGACCGGCTGCACGACCTGCCACAACTCCCCGACGATCGGGGCGAACCAGTTCCAGGTCCTCGGCCTCGTCAAGCCGTGGGACACGGACGACGAGGGGCGCTTCGCCGTGACGAAGAACGAGGAGGACCGGCGGAAGTTCAAGGTCCCCTCGCTCCGCAACGCCGTCGCGACGGGACCCTACTTCCACGACGGCTCCGTCGACCGCCTCGAGGTGGCCGTGAAGAAGATGGCCTGGCACCAGCTCGGCAAGGAGCTGACGGACGACGAGATCGCCTCGATCGTCGCCTTCCTCGGGGCGCTCGCCGACCGGAGCGGCCCCGTCCTCCCTCCCCCGGCGTCGCCGAAGGAGACCGACCGATGAACCACCTCTCGCTCGTGAAGGACGCCGCCGCCCGCTCCGGCCTGCCGGAGGCGACGGTCGAGAGGGTCGTGGCGGCCCTGGCCGACGTCGTCCACCACGCCCATGCCACCCCCGACGAGCTCCTCCACGCGCTGCTCGGGGCCGACGAACCGCTCCACGCCCACCCCGTCGACCCGCGCGACGCGGCCGTCGTCGCCGACCTCGTCGAGCGGGCGAGGGCACATCCCCTCGGCCTCGACTACCTGAAGGGGGGCCACCTCGGGAGCGTCGCCGTCACGTTCGAGACCCACGCCTTTACCGTCCTCGCCGCCCGCGAGCGCCTGAGGTGAGCATGAAGAGCTGGAACCTTCCGAAGCGCGTCGACCTGGCCGACATCACCGTCCGCGACGGCTTCCAGCACGAGGAGAGGTGGATCCCGACCGAGGCGAAGCTCTGGGTCCTCGAGGAGCTGGTCCTCGCCGGCTATCGGCGCCTCGAGGTGACGAACCTCGGGAACCCGAAGGGGATGCCGCAGTTCCGCGACGCGGACGAGCTCCTGAAGGGGATCCGGGGGAGCGCCCGCGTCTCGAAGCAGATCGCCGAGGTGGAGCTGACGGCCGTGACGATCCGGGAGAAAGCCGTCGACCGCGCGATCGCGGCGAAGGCCGAAGGGTGGGGGCCCGACCGGATCCTCATGATGGTTTCGACCTCGGCCTCGCACATGAAGAAGAACTCGGGCCTCGACCACGCCGGGTACTGGGCCGAGGCGGAGCGCTGCATCCGGAAGGCGCACGACGCCGGGATCCGCGTGAACGGGACCGTCAGCACGATCTGGGGCTGCCCGATCGAGGGGCCGACGAAGCTCGAGGACGCGGTCGCGTTCACGAAGCGGTTCCTCGACATCGGCGCCGACGACATCGAGCACGCCGACCACGACGGCTCGGCCCCGCCCGACCGGGTTTACGCCTACTACTCCATGGTCCTCGACGCCATGCCGGACGTGACGAAGCACCTCGCCCACTTCCACGTCACCCGCGGCTGGGGCCTCGCGAACGTCCTCGCGGCGCTCCAGGCGGGCATCGTCCGCTTCGAGAGCACCCTCGGCGGGATCGGCGGGCAGCCGGCGAACTTCTTCGACGGCGCTCCCGTCTCCGGAACCGGCCGCTACTACTACCAGGACCCGAACAACGTCGGCCTCGTCTGCACGGAAGACCTCGTCGTCATGCTCGACGAGATGGGAATCGAGACCGGCCTCGACGTCGACCGCGTCCTCGCGACGGGCCGGATGGTCGAGCGGATCGTCGGGCGGCGCCTGAGGAGCGAGACGGTCAAGTCGGGCCGGATCCCGAAGAAGCCGACGGGGTTCTGACCACACGGCCCTAGTTGTTCGTAGCGGCAGGCCGGACCATCGCGGTCCGGCCTCCGCTGCAGGCGTGAGCGGAGCCCGGCCGGGGTGGCGAGGCGATCGCCTTCGTTCCCCCTCCTGCTCGCTCTCCGCCCCAGCGCGTCCATCAGGACCAGAACGGGCCCTGTTCGCGCTCGCCGTCGTGTGGTACCTTCCACGGTTTTTTTGAGATCGTCGCTCAATAGCGACCCACCGCGAGGAGAGGGATTTGGATCGTACAGGGAGGTCCCGGCACCACCTCCGTCCGTCCGCGACAGCTCCGGCGAATCGGCTCGAACCCGAAACGGCGCCGGGAGGGGTCGAAATTCCCCGCCCCACTCCGAGAAAGGCATAAGCGCAGATGGCCCAGCTCTTTCCGAAGAGCGCGAACTCCCTCGCGCCCGCCTCCCTCGCCGCGCTGGTCCTCGTGGCGGGAGGCGCCGTCGGCTCTCTCCTGGCGCTCGACTACGCCGGCTTCAACCAGCGGCGAGGCGAGACGGTCGAGCAGAAGGTCCCCTTCAGCCACGAACATCACGTCGCCGGCCTCGGCATCGACTGCCGCTACTGCCACACCTCGGTCGAGACCTCGGCCGTTGCCGGAGTCCCCCCCACCTCCACCTGCTACAACTGCCACAAGACCGTCTGGAACGAGGCTCCGATGCTCGAGCCGGTCCGCTCGAGCGCCAAGACGGGCCAACCGCTCGAGTGGACGAAGGTCCATGACCTCCCCGACTTCGCCTACTTCAACCACTCGATCCACGTCGCGAAGGGGATTGGCTGCGCGACCTGTCACGGACCGGTCCACGAGATGCGGCTCATGCGCTCGGCCCAGCCGCTCCAGATGCGCTGGTGCCTCGACTGTCACCGGAACCCCGAGAAGTTCATTCGGCCGAAGGAAGAGATCTACAACATGACCTGGAAGGCGAAGGACCAGGAAACGCTCGGCCGCGAGCTCGTGAAGGCCTACGGCGTCCGCCCGCCCGCCCAGATCACCTCCTGCGGGACGTGCCACCGATGAGCCGGGGCGAGGAGCGAGACCTGATGACCCCTTCGAGCCTCCAACCCGGGCCCGCGGACGACGCGCCCGCCCGCTTCCCGATCGACCTCGCCGCCATCCGCGAGCGCCTCGACCGGCGCCAGGGCCCGGCCTTCTGGCGCGGCCTCGAGGAGCTGGCCGACGACGCCGGCTTCCGCGAGTTCCTGGCAAAGGAATACCCCCGCCACGCCTCCGACTGGGACGAGAGCCTCGACCGCGGCTTCTCGCGCCGCCGGTTCCTCGAGCTCGGGATGGCCTCGATGGCCCTCGCCGGGATGACGGCCTGCACCCGGCAGCCCGTCGAGAAGATCGTCCCGTACGTGAAGCAGCCCGAGGAGATCGTTCCGGGCGTGCCGCTCTTCTTCGCGACGGCCGCGACGATCGGGGGCTTCGCCCAGCCGCTCCTCGCCGAGAGCCACGAGGGACGCCCGACGAAGGTCGAGGGGAACCCCGAGCACCCCGCGAGCCTCGGCGGCGCCACCGCCGTCGCGCAGGCGTCCGTCCTCGTCCTCTACGACCCCGACCGCCTGAAGGTCCCGACGAAGCTCGGCATCCTCGACACCTGGCCGCGCCTCGTCTCCGAGGTCCAGGCCGCGGCGAAGGCCCAGAAGCAGGTGGAAGGGGCGGGGCTCCGCGTCCTGACGCAGACCGTCACCTCGCCCACGCTCGGCGCGCAGCTCGCGGCCCTCCTCGCCGCCTACCCGAAGGCGAAGTGGCACCAGTGGGAGCCGGCCGGCCGCGACGCCGTCCGGGCCGGCGCCCGACTCGCCTTCGGACGCGCCGTCGAGACCCGCTACGACCTCGGCGCCGCCGACGTCGTCGTCGCGCTCGACTCCGACCTCCTCGCCTCCGGGCCCGACTCGGTGCGCAACGCGAAGGCCTTCTCCGCCCGACGCCGCCTCACGGACGGACGGACCGAGACGTCGCGCTTCTACGCCGTGGAGGTCTCCCCGACCCCGACCGGCACGCTCGCCGACCACCGCCTCCCGCTCCGCGCGAGCCTCCTCCCCGCCTTCGCGCAGGCGCTCGGCGCTTCCCTCGGTCTACCCGGCTTCGCGGCCCCTGCCGGGCTCGGCGAGAAGGCGGCGACGCTCGCCGCGGCGGCGGCGAACGATCTGCGCGCGGCGGCCGGTCGCTCCGTCGTCGTGGCGGGCGACTTCGCCCCTCCCGAGGTCCACGCCGCGGCGCACGCGATCAACGAGGCGCTCGGGAACGTCGGGAAGACCGTCTTCCTCTCCGAGCCGGTCGAAGCCGCCCCGATCGACCAGCTCGCCTCGCTCCGCGGGCTCGTCGAGGACGTGAAGGCGGGCTCCGTCGAGCTCCTTCTGATCCTGGGCGGGAACCCGGTCTACGACGCGCCCTCCGACCTCGCGCTCGGCGAGGCGCTCCTGAAGGCGGGCCTGACGGTCGCCCTCGCCAGCCACCCCGACGAGACGACCCGCTACTGCCACTGGGCCGTCCCGATGGCCCACGACCTCGAGGCGTGGAGCGACGCTCGCTCCCTCGACGGGACCGCGACGCTCGTCCAGCCGCTGATCGAGCCGCTCTACGAGGGGAAGTCGGCGCACGAGCTCCTCTCCGTCCTCCTCGACGAGCTCCCGCGAAAGGGTTACGACGTCGTCCGGGAATCCTGGAAGACGGCCCGGCCCGGCGAGGCCGACTTCGAGGCGTTCTGGCGGAAGGCGCTCCACGACGGCGTCGTCCCCGGGACGGCCGCCCCCGCCGTCGCGGCGCCGGTCCGCCTCGGCGAGGTGGCCGCCGCGCTCGCCGCCGCCTCCGCCGCGAAGCCCGCGGCGCTCGAGGCGGTGTTCCGCCCCGACCCGTCTCTCCTCGACGGCCGCTACGCGAACAACGGCTGGCTCCAGGAGCTCCCGAAGCCGCTCAGCAAGCTGACCTGGGACAACGCCGCGGTCGTCTCGCCGGCCACCGCCCAGGAGCTCGGCGTCACGAACGAGGACGTCGTGAAGGTCGAGGCGGCCGGGCGCTCCGTCGAGCTCCCCGTCCTGATCCAGCCGGGCCAGGCGGCGGGCGTCGTCACGCTCCACCTCGGCTTCGGCCGGAAGCACGCGGGGCGCGTAGGCAACGGCGTGGGCGCCGACGTCACCCCCCTCCGGACCACGGCCGCCCCCTGGCTCGTCCCGGCGGTCACGGTGACGAAGACCGGCGGGCGCCATCCCCTCGCCCACACGCAGCAGCACTTCCGGATGGAGGGGCGCGACATCGTCCGGACGATGACGCTCCCCGAGTACCGGAAAGTCCCGGCGAAGGCGAAGGGGCACGGCCTCCCGCCGAAGGAAGCGTCGCTCTTCCAGCCCGGCTGGGAGTACAAGGAGAACGCCTGGGGCCTCTCCGTCGACCTCGGCTCCTGCTTCGGCTGCAACGCCTGCGTCGTCGCCTGCCAGTCGGAGAACAACGTCCCCATCGTCGGCAAGGAACAGGTCGCGAAGAACCGCGAGATGCACTGGATCCGCGTCGACCAGTACTACGAGGGAAGCGACCTCGAGAGCCCGGCCGTCCACCACCAGCCCCTCATGTGCCAGCACTGCGAGATGGCGCCGTGCGAAGTCGTCTGCCCCGTCGCCGCGACGGTCCACGGCGCGGAGGGGCTGAACGAGATGGCCTACAACCGCTGCGTCGGCACGCGCTACTGCTCGAACAACTGCCCCTACAAGGTCCGCCGTTTCAACTTCCTCGAGTACAACGGCCAGAGGGAGGAGGAGCCGGTCCTGAAGATGCTCGCGAACCCGGACGTCACCGTCCGCTCGCGGGGCGTCATGGAAAAGTGCACCTACTGCATCCAGCGGATCAATCGCGCGCGCATCGCCGCCGAGCGCGAGGGACGCGCGATCCGCGACGGCGAGATCAAGACCGCCTGCCAGCAGACCTGCCCGGCCGACGCGATCGTCTTCGGGAACATCAACGACCCGGCGGCGGGCGTCTCGAAGCTCCGGAGCGAGCCGCGGACCTACTGGCTCCTCGACGAGCTGAACACCCGTCCGCGGACGACCTACCTCGCCCGGGTCACGAACCCGAGCTCCGACGTGGAGGGCGCCTGACATGTCGACCGCCTACGACGACGTCCGCGGCGCCGACCCGATCGCGCAGCCTCCCGTACTCGCCCCGGGCCACACGCCGGCCTCCGTCACCGAGCGGATCAGCGAGGCCGTCACCACGAAGCTGACGAAGACGCCGAAGTGGTGGCTCGGCGGGTTCGCCGTCGGCTTCGCCCTCCTGAACGTCTTCCTCTTCGCCGTTACGAACCTCTTCATGACCGGCATCGGCGTCTGGGGGAACAACATCCCGGTCGGGTGGGGCTGGGACATCATCTGCTTCGTCTGGTGGATCGGCATCGGGCACGCGGGGACGCTCATCTCCGCGATCCTCCTCCTCCTCCGGCAGAGCTGGCGCAACTCGATCAACCGCTTCGCCGAGGCGATGACGGTCTTCGCCGTCGCCTGCGCCGGCATGTACCCGATCCTCCACCTCGGCCGCCCCTGGCTCCCCCACTGGCTCCTCCCGCTCCCGGGGACGCTCGGCATGTGGCCGAACTTCCGGAGCCCCCTCATCTGGGACGTCTTCGCCGTCTCGACCTACGCGACGATCTCGATCGTCTTCTGGTACGTCGGGATGCTCCCCGACCTCGCGACGCTCCGCGACCACGCGAAGGCGAAGTTCGCCCGCTTCGCCTACGGCATGGCGGCGCTCGGCTGGCGCAACTCCGCGCGGCACTGGGCGAACTACGAAGTCGCCTCGCTCCTCCTCGCGGGCCTCTCGACGCCGCTCGTCCTCTCGGTCCACTCCATCGTCTCGTTCGACTTCTCGGTCGGCATCGTTCCCGGGTGGCACACGACGGTCTTCCCGCCCTACTTCGTCGCCGGGGCCGTCTTCGCCGGCTTTGCGATGGTCCTCACCCTCGTCCTGCCGCTCCGCCCGCTCTTCAGGCTTCACGACTTCATCACCGAGCGGCACCTGCAGAACATGGCGAAGGTGATGCTGACGACCGGCCTCATCGTCGCCTACGGCTACGTCCTCGAGATCTGGGCGGCCTTCTACAGCGGGAACGAGTTCGAGATCTTCATGGTCCTGAACCGCTTCACGGGGCCGTACGCCACGCAGTACTGGCTCCTCATCCTCCTCAACATCGCGATCCCGCAGCTCCTCTGGCTCAAGGGGGTCCGCTCGAACGTCTGGGCACTCTGGGCGATCTCGATGTGCATCAACGTCGGGATGTGGCTCGAGCGGTTCGTCATCATCGTCGTCAGCCTCCACCGCGACTACGTCCCCTCGAACTGGGCGATGTACTCCGGGACGAAGTTCGACGTGATGACGTTCGTCGGGACGATGGGGCTCTTCCTGACGCTCCTCCTCCTCTTCATCCGCTTCCTCCCCGCGCTGAACATGTTCGAGATGCGCATCCTCACGCCCGAGGCCACGAAGGCCCACGGCGAGGAGAAGTAGCGTCATGCACGGCACGCACCCCGAGCCGTCCCTCCACGGCGTCCTGGCCGAGTTCCGCACGCCCGACGAGCTCCTCGCGGCGATCGAGGCCGCGAAGGACGCCGGCTACACGAAGCTCGACGCCTACACCCCCTATCCGATCGAGAAGGTCCTCGACGCGCTCGACCTCCACCACTCGAAGGTCCCGCTGCTCACGCTCGGAGCGGCGATCTTCGGCGCGGTCGCGGTCTTCTCCTTCGCCTACTGGGCGAGCGCGATCGACTACCCTCTCAACATCGGCGGACGGCCCCTGAACTCCTGGCCCGCCTTCATCCCGGCGACGTTCGAGGGGGCGGTCTTCCACGGCGGGCTCGCGGCGGCGCTCGGGATGCTCGTCCTGAACGGCCTGCCGCGGCCGCACCACCCCGTCTTCGAGGTGAAGAGGTTCGTCGAGCACGCCTCGAAGGACGGCTACTTCCTCCTCGTCGAGGCCGACGACCCGAGGTTCGACGTCTCCGCCGTCCGGCGGCTGCTCGAGGGCCTCGCCCCCGTGGAGGTCAACGACCTTGCGAATTGACCTACCGCCCGGCCGCCGCCTCGGCGCCGCCGCGCTCGCCGTCGCGGCGCTCCTCGCCGCGGGCTGCCGCCAGGGGATGTACGACCAGCCCAAGGAGAAGCCGCTCGGGAGAAGCGACTTCTTTCGCGACGGCCTCGCCTCCCGCGTCCCGCCGGCTGGGACGGTCGCCCGCGGGTGGCTCCGGGAGGACCGGGTCCTCCACACCGGGATCGGCCCCGACGGGAAGTTCGTCTCCGAGCTTCCGGCCGCGGTGACGTTCGACCGCGCGCTCCTCGACCGGGGCCGCCAGCGCTACGACGTCTTCTGCTCCCCTTGCCACGGACGGCAGGGGAACGGCGAGGGGATGATCGTCCAGCGCGGCTTCAAGCAGCCGGCGTCGTTCCACGTCGACCGCCTCCGCGCCCAGCCGCTCGGCTACTTCTTCGACGTCATGACGAACGGCTTCAACGAGATGTCGAGCTACGCGAGCCAGGTCCCGGCGAAGGACCGCTGGGCCATCGCGGCGTACGTCCGCGCCCTTCAGCTCTCCCGCAACGTTCCCGCCTCCGAGCTCTCCCCCGCGGACCTCGAGGCGCTCGAGAAACCCGCCGCCCCAGCGGCCGCGCCGGAGGTCCACCCGTGAACCAGGGCTCGAACCCCCTCCCCGAGGGCGTCGAGACGCTCGGCCGGATCGGCCTCATCGCCGGCCTCGTCGGCCTCGCGCTCCTCGGGGCCGGGTACGCCACCGACCGGGACCAGCTCTTCCGCTCCTACCTCACCGGCTACATGTGGATGCTCGGCCTCGCCGCGGGTGCCCTCGGCGTCATGCTCCTGCACCACGTCACGCGCGGCGCCTGGGGCGTCGTCATCCGCCGGATCCTCGAGGCGGCCGCCAGCCCCCTCACGCTCGGCTTCGCCGCGGTCGCGTTCCTCCCCATCGCCCTCGGGACCCACTCCCTCTACGAGTGGACGCACGCCGAGGTCGTCGCGGGCGACGCGATCCTCTCGCACAAGAAGCCGTGGCTGAACGAGCCCGCCTTCCTCGGGCGCTCCGCGGCCTACCTCGTCCTCTGGATCGTCCTCGCCGCCGTCTTCTCCCGCCTCTCGGCCCGGCAGGACGAGACGGGCGACCGGCGGATCGCCCTCTCGATGCAGCGCTGGGGCGCGTTCGGCGTCGTCGCGTTCATCCTCTCGATGACCTTCGCGGCGTTCGACTGGATGATGTCGCTGACGCCGCACTGGTTCTCCACGATCTACGGCCTCTACGTCATCATCGGGCAGGCCGTCGCCGCGATGGCGCTCGTCGCCCTCACGGGGCTCCTCCTCGGCGAGGGCCCTTCCCCCGCCCTCCCGCTCCAGCCGCGGCACCTCCACGACCACGGCAAGCTCCTCTTCGCCTTCGTCTGCGTCTGGGCCTACTTCGGCTACTCGCAGTTCATCATCATCTGGTCGGGGAACCTGCCGGAGGAGACCTCCTTCTACGCATCGCGCCTGAACGGGGCCTGGAAGGTCACGACGATCGTCCTCGTCCTCCTCCACTATGCCCTCCCGTTCGCCCTGCTCCTCTCGAGGAACCGTAAGCGCAGCGCCAAGGCGCTCGCCCCCATCGCCGTCCTCCTCCTCTTCGCCCGGTGGCTCGACCTGCACTGGCTCGTCGCACCGGCGTTCTCAGCGAACGCCTTCACGCTCCACTGGCTCGACCTCGCCGCGCCGCTCGCCCTCGGCGGGATCTGGCTCCGCCTCTTCACGCTCGGGCTGAAGGCCCGGCCGCTCCTCCCCGCGAACGAGCCGTTCCTCAAGGAGGCGCTCGCCCATGAGTGACCATCCCCGCCCGCAGCACGCGCCGGCTCAGTTCGATTCCGAGATCCACGTCAAGGCGATCTTCGGCGTCCTCGCGGGCCTCGCGCTCCTCGTCGCCCTCGCGTTCGGCGGGATGATCGCGTTCAGCGGCTTCCTGAAGTCCCGCTCGATCGCGCGGGACCCCGAGCCGCTCCCGCTCGCCGCGGCGAACGCGCCGCGTCCGCGCCCCCGAGCCGCGCTGCAGGCCGACCCCACGGCCGACATGACGAAGTTCGCGCGCGAGGAGGAGGCGGCGGTCTCCTCGTACGCCTGGGTCGACCGGGCCGCCGGCGTCGCGCAGATCCCCGTCTCGCGGGCGATCGAGATCGTCGCCGAGCGCGGGCTTCCCGTCCCGCCGCCGCTCCCCGAGGCCGGCCCGGCCCCCGTCGCAGGAGGATCGAAGTGAACCGCTCCGGCCGCCCCTCTCTCGCCGCGGCGCCCCTGCTCGGCCTCCTCGCCCTCCTCGCGCCGGCTCCCGCAGGAGCCCAGCCGATGATGCCCTCGCCCACGCGCGAGGTCGGCTGGGAACAGAACATGGGGGCTCGGCTCCCGCTCGACGCGAAGTTCACCGACGAGACCGGGAAGTCCGTCCGCCTCGGCGACTACTTCGGGAAGCGCCCGGTCATCCTCTCCCTCGCCTATTACGAGTGCCCCATGCTCTGCGGCATCGCTCTCGAGGGGCTCGCCCGGAGCCTGAAGGGCTTCACCCTGACCCCGGGCGCCGACTTCGAGGTCGTCACGCTCAGCTTCAGCCCGACCGAAGGCCCCGAGCTCGCGAAGGCCAAGAAGGCGAACCTCCTCGACCTCTACGGCCGGAAGGCCGAAGGGCAGGCGGGCTGGCACTTCCTGACGGGGAGCGAGGCCGAGATCCGCCGCGTGACGGAGGCCGTCGGCTTCCGCTACCGCTGGGACGAGCTCCAGAAGCAGTACGCCCACGCGACCGGGATCGTCGTCGTCACCCCGGAGGGCGTCATCTCCCGGTACTTCTTCGGCGTCGAGTACGCTCCGAAGGAGCTCCGCCTCGGCCTCTCCGAGGCCTCCGAGGGGAAGGTGGGCGGCGTCACGGCGCAGCTCCTCCTCCTCTGCTTCGAGTACGACCCCGCCCTCGGCAAGTACACCGCGACGACGATGACCGTCCTCCGGATCGCCGGCGGCCTCCTCGTCGCCGCCTTCGGCGTCTTCCTCGCGGTCTCGCTGGGCCGCGAGCGCCGGAGAGACGCCCGGGTCGGAGCGAACGCCTGACCATGCTGCCGAACGCGCCCGTCTTCCCGCCGGTCTCCTCGACCCTCGCCTCGAAGGTCGACACCCTCTTCTTCTTCACGCTCGGCGTGTCGGTCCTCTTCTCCGTCGCGATCGTCGCGACGATCGCGGCCTTCATCGTCCGCTATCGCCGCCGCCGCGCCGACGAGACGGGCCAGGAGATCAAGGGGAACACCCTCCTCCTCGAGCTCGCCTGGTCGATCGTCCCGCTCGGGCTCGTCATGATCAGCTTCTTCTGGGGCGCCTCGATCTTCTTCGAGTCGGCCCGGCCTCCCGCCGACGCCTGGTCGTTCCACGTCTACGGCAAGCAGTGGATGTGGAAGGTCGAGCATCCCGAGGGGAAGCGCGAGATCAACGAGTTCCACGTCCCGGTGAACCAGGCCGTGAAGCTGACGATGACCTCCGAGGACGTCATTCACAACTTCTCCGTCCCTGCCTTCCGGCTGAAGATGGACGTCCTGCCGGGCCGGTACACGACCGCCTGGTTCCGGGCGACGAAGACCGGCACCTACCACATCTTCTGCGACCAGTACTGCGGCGTCGACCACTCCAAGATGGTCGGGAAGATCCACGTGATGGAGCCGCAGGAATACAAGCGCTGGCTCGTCTCCGGGACCTCGGCCGGCGGCGCCGTCGCGAGCGGCGAGGAGCTCTTCGTCGCGAAGGCGTGCAACACCTGCCACCGCCCCGACAGCTCCGCCCGCGCCCCCGTCCTCGACGGCCTCTTCGGAAAGAAGGTCGCGCTCGTGGACGGGAGGACCGTCACCGTCGACGAGAGCTACGTGAGGGAGTCGATCCTCTCTCCCGCGACGAAGGTCGTCCAGGGGTATCAGCCGATCATGCCGACGTTCCAGGGGCAGATCTCCGAGGAGGAGGTCGTCCAGCTCATCAAGTACATCCGGGACCTCCCGCCCGCCGCCGCCTCCGGCGCGCCGGTCGCCGCTCCCGCCGGAGGACAGCCGTGACCGCACCCGCGACCGCCGCCCCTTCCGCGCTCCCGAGCTACCTCGAGGCCGCGCACGGCCCGAAGTCGTGGCTCCTGACGCGGGACCACAAGAGGATCGGCATCCTCTACCTCGTCGCCATCTCCGTCTTCTTCGTCCTCGGCGGCCTGATGGCCGTGCTCATCCGGGCCGAGCTCGCGACGCCGCAGGGGGACATGTTCTCCTCCGACGTCTACAACCGGCTCTTCACGATGCACGGCATCCTGATGATCTTCTTCTTCCTGATCCCGTCGATCCCGGCGGTGCTCGGGAACTTCCTCCTGCCGGTCATGATCGGCGCGAAGGACCTCGCCTTCCCGAAGCTCAACCTGACGAGCTGGTACCTCTACATGATCGGCGGGCTGATGACGTTCGCCTCGCTCCTGACGGGCGGCATCGACACCGGCTGGACGTTCTACACGCCGATGTCGACGACGTTCGCCCAGGGGCAGGTCCTCGTCACGGCGGTCGGCATCTTCGTCGCCGGCTTCTCCTCGATCCTGACGGGCCTCAACTTCATCGTCACGATCCACCGGATGCGGGCCCCGGGGATGACCTGGTTCCGCCTCCCCCTCTTCGTGTGGGCCCACTACGCGACGAGCATCATCCAGATCCTCGGGACGCCCGTCGTCGCGATCGCGATCCTCCTCGTCGGGGCCGAGCGGCTCTTCCACATCGGCGTCTTCGACCCGAAGTACGGCGGCGACCCGCTCCTCTTCCAGCACCTCTTCTGGTTCTACTCGCACCCCGCCGTCTACATCATGATCCTGCCGGCGATGGGGGTGATGAGCGAGCTCGTCACCGCGTTCTCGCGCAAGCGGGTCTTCGGCTACCACTTCGTCGCGTTCTCGAGCCTCTTCATCGCCGTCATCGGGTTCCTCGTCTGGGGCCACCACATGTACGTCTCGGGGCAGTCCGTCGTCGCCGGGGCGATCTTCTCGTTCCTGACGATGCTCGTGGCGATCCCCTCGGCCGTGAAGGTCTTCAACTGGACGGCCACGCTCTACAAGGGCTCGATCTCGCTCCAGACGCCGATGCTCTACGCGCTCGGCTTCATCGGCGTCTTCCTGATCGGCGGCCTGACGGGCGTCATGCTCGGGACGCTCGGGATCGACATCCACGTCCACGACACCTACTTCATCGTCGCGCACTTCCACTACGTCATGGTCGGCAGCGCGATCATGGGGTACCTCGGCGGCCTCCACTTCTGGTGGCCGAAGATCACCGGCCGGATGTACGACGAATTCTGGTCGAAGGTCGGCGCGCTCCTGATCTTCGTCGGCTTCAACACGACCTTCTTCCCGCAGTTCATCCTCGGGTACCTCGGGATGCCGCGCCGCTACCACATGTACCCGGCGGAGTTCCAGACGTGGAACGTCCTCTCTTCCGCCGGCGCGACGATCCTGGGCGTCGGCTACCTCATCCCGGTGATCTACCTCCTCTGGTCGCTGAAGTTCGGGGCGAAGGCCCCGGCGAACCCGTGGGGCGCGAAGGGGCTCGAGTGGCAGACCGCGTCGCCGCCCCCGGTCGAGAACTTCGCGACGCCGCCGGTCGTGACGGAGGAGGCCTACGCCTACGAGACCTCCGCCCCGGAGAAGGAGGTGCCCGTTGGCGTCTGAGGCGCGTCCCGCACCGCTCGCCCACCACTTCGACGACTACGACCAGCAGCGCGAGTCGGCGACGCTCGGGATGTGGCTCTTCCTCGCGCAGGAGGTCATGTTCTTCGGCGGGCTCTTCCTCGCCTACACCGTCTACCGCTGGAAGTACCCCGCCTGGTTCGCCCTCGGCTCGAACCAGCTCGACATCCCGCTCGGCCTCGTCAACACGATCGTCCTGATCGGATCGTCCCTCACCATGGTCCTCGCCGTCCGCGCCGCCCAGCTCGGGAAGGCGCGGCAGATCGCCGGCTGGATCGGCGCGACGATGGCGCTCGGGACGGCCTTCCTCGTGATCAAGGGATTCGAGTACCACCACAAGTGGGTCCACCACCTGATCCCGGGAGCCGGCTTCCACATCGAGGGAACGACCGACCCGGCCGCGCAGACGTTCTTCGTCCTCTACTTCTGCATGACGGGGCTCCACGCCCTCCACATGATCGTCGGCCTCGGACTCCTCGCCTTCCTCGTCCCGAAGGCGCTCCGCGGCGACTTCTCGGCCGAGAACCACAACTGGGTCGAGGGGGTCGGCCTCTACTGGCACTTCGTCGACGTGATCTGGATCTTCCTCTTCCCGCTCCTCTACCTCCTGGGGCGGCACCACGCCTGAGGCCGACGGAGTAGCCATGTCGACCGTCCACGTCACTCCCGTCCGCACCTACCTCCTCGTCTTCTTCGCGCTCATGGCGCTGACCTTCCTGACCGTAGGGGTCGCGCACGTGAACATCGCGCACCACCTCCCGGGACAGGTCACCGACGCGATCAACGACGCCGTCGCGATGGCGATCGCCGTGACGAAGGCGACGCTCGTCGTCCTCTTCTTCATGCACGTCTGGCACTCGGCGCGCCTGAACAAGATCGTCGTCTGGGCGTCGCTCTTCTTCATCCTGATCCTCTTCGCCTTCTCGCTCGCCGACTACTTCAGCCGCGGCTGGCTCGGAGTGCCGGGGAAGTAGGCCGACGCGCTCCGGCCCATTCGTGCGAAGGCGCCGCTCGAAGGCGCCTTCGCCGTTCCGGGGCTGCTACGATCTCCCTTCGCCCACCGAGGGAGGTCCCGCCGTGAGACGTCTCGCTGTCCCCGGTCTCGTCCTTCTCTCCTTTCTCTCCGCCGCTCCCCTTCCTGCTCTTCCACAGGGGCGACTCCCGGAGATCCGGGCCGTCTGGGTCGACGCCTTCGGTTCCGGCCTCCGGACGCCGGAGGAGGCCGAGGAGCTCGTCCTCGACGCGAAGCGCGCGAATGCGAACCTCCTCTTCGTCCAGGTCCGGCGCCGCGGCGACGCGCTCTACGCGAAGGGCTTCGAGCCGCCGCTCGACGTGCCCGCCTACGACCCCCGCTTCGACGCGCTCGAGAACGTGATCCGCGTCGCGCACCGGGTGGGGCTCGAGGTCCACGCGTGGGTCAACGCGATGCCCGTCTGGCGAAACGAGCCGCCGCCCTGCGACGCGCGGCACCTCTTCAACCGGCACGGCCCGGACGCGCCCGGCGAGGCGATGTGGCTGACGACCACGCCGGACGGGTCGACGCTCTTCCCGGTCGGCTCTTTCCTCGACCCGGGACACCCGGCCGTGCAGGCGTACCTCCCGAGCGTCTACGCGAACCTCGTCCGCGAGTACGACCTCGACGGGATCCACTTCGACTACATCCGCTACCCGGAGACGGACGGGACTCTCGGGCGCGGCTCGGCGGTCGGCTACAACCCGGCCGCCCTCGCCCGCTTCCGGCAGGCGACCGGGCGCACGGACGTCCCCGACCCCGGCGACGAGGGGTGGATCGCCTGGCGCCGCGAGCAGGTGAGCCACGTCGTCCGCCGGGTCTTCCTCGAGGTGAAGGCCCTGAAGCCGGGAATCGTCGTCAGCGCCTCGGTCATCCCGTGGGGTGCGCCTCCGACGGGCGAGGACGACTTCGCCGACGCCGCCCCGATGCAGCGCGTCTTCCAGGACTGGCACGCCTGGCTGAAGGAGGGGATCCTCGACCTCGCCGTCCCGATGAACTACGCCCGGGAGGCGGACGAACGCGTGAGGGGCTGGTTCGACGGCTGGATCGCGTGGGAGAGCCGCCACCAGCACGCCCGCGCCACCGCCGTCGGGCTCGGCGGCTACCGGAACTCGTCCGACGCGACCCTCGCCCAGGTCGCGCGGGTCCGCCGTTTCGCGGGCGACGAGCGGCTCGCCGGCGTCTCGCTCTTCTCCTACCGCGTACCCGTCTCGGCACCGGACGGCTCCGAGGCCGCTTCGGCCGCCCTCCCCGGCGAGCGCCTTCTCTTCCTCTCCGCCGGAACGCCCGACTCCCCTCCGGCTTTCCCGGAGCCCGTCGCGGTCCCGTCGCTCCCCTGGGTCGACCGGCCGGAGACCGGGCTCGTCGCCGGCCTCGTCGTGACTCCTCGCGTCGGAGAGGCGGACGGCGTCGAGGTCGAGGTCCGGCGATCGGGCTGGTTCCACCGGACGCGGACCGTGAAGACCGACGCGAACGGCTTCTTCGGCGTCGTGGGCCTGGCGCCCGGCACCTACCGCGTCCGCCTCGCGGCCGCGCACGGGGTGCGTGCCGACGTAGAGGTCGTCGCGGGAAAGGTGACGCGAGCGGAGCTGACGTTGCCGGGCCGCCGCAGCCCCTGAACGAACGGCCGGGACGCGCTGCGAGGGCGCGCCCCGGCCTCGGGACCTTCTACGGCTTCGCGTCCGCCAGGGCGACCGCCGCCCCGAAGACGGTCCGAGCCCCGGACTCCATCGTCTTCGGCGTCACGAAGTAGACCGTGTCGTCGGGCGTGTGGTAGCCATGGTGATCTCCGCCGCTCGCGAAGAGCGAGACGGCACGGACCCCCTTCTCGAAGAACGGCGCGTGGTCCGCCCGTCCCTCGCCGCGGATTCGCCCGGACTTCAGATCGAAGCCGGGCGCGAGCCGGTCGCGGGACCTCTCCATCGCTCCCTTGATCTCCGGGAAGTTCTCGCCGCCCGCGACGTAGAGACCGTTCCCCGCGCCGAGCATGTCCATGTTCAGGACGGCGACGCATTTCTCGAGCCCCTTCGAAGGGTGGCTCACGAAGTGCTCCGCGCCGCGCAGGCCGAGCTCCTCCGCCGCGAAGAAGACGAACGCGATCGTCCGCCGGGGGCGCGCCTTCAGCGCCGCGGCCGCCCGCGCGGCTTCGAGGAGGCTCGCCGCGCCGGAGGCGTTGTCGTCGGCGCCCGGGTTCACGCGCGGCCAGTCGCCGATGTGGTCCAGGTGCGCGCCGACGACGACGTACTCGCCCTTCACCGTCGGATCGGAGCCGGGGAGGAGGGCGACGACGTTGTGCGTCGTCACCTCGCGCCACGGACGCGTCTTCACCGAGAGGCGGACGCGGCTGCCGGTCGCGAAGGAGGCGAGCGCCCCCTTCGAGAGGACCTTCCTCAGCTCGGCGACCGTCAGCTTCTTCGCCGAGAGGAGCCGGTCGGCGAACGTCTCGCTCACCATCGCCTCGGGGAGGTCGCGGCTGAGGCCGACGTTCGTCGACGTCACCGGGCTGTCGATGAGGAGGAAGCCCGCGGCCCCCTTCCGTGCCGCCGCCTTCGTCCGGGCGACCGTCGAGCGGTGGTCCTTCCACTCCTTCCCCTCGGGCTCGCCGCGAAGCGCGAGGACGACCTTTCCCTTCACGTCGACGCCGGCGTAGTCGTCGCGCCCCTCGGCCGCGGCGTCGAAGCCGTAGCCGACGAAGACGACGTCCGCCGACACGTCGCCCCCGCCGCCGTTCACCATCGGCGAGAAGTCCTTCAGGACCTCCGCCTCGTACGCCTTCCCGTCCTTCTCCCCTTCGGCGGGAAGGAGCGTCAGGCTCGCGGTCTCGACCCCGCCGAGGCCGTGCGTGAACTCCTGCCGATAGTCGGAGAGGTCCGCGGGAGGGCGCAGGCCCGTCTTCCGGAGCTCGGCGACGACCCAGTCCGCCGCCTTCCGGTACCCCTCGGTCCCGCTGAGCCGGCCGGCCATCTCCGGCGCGGCGAGGGCCTCCACCGTCCGGAACGCGGAAGCCGCCGTGATCCGCGACGCCGCCGAGGCAACCTCGGCCTCCGTCGGCCCCGCCGCCCTGAGGGCCGGAGCGGCGAGCGCCCCGCAGGCGAGGAGCGCGAGGAGCGCGCGGCGCCCGGTCGTCGTCCGAGCGGTCACTTCTTGACCTCGGGGGCGGGCGCCGGGGCCTTCCCCTTCAGCGCGGCGAGGACCTCCGACTCCTTCTCCGCTGCGAGCCCGGCACGCGCCTTCGCGCGGCGCTCCTCGGGAAGGGAGTCCCACCAGGTCAGTGTCGATCGGATCGTCTCGGAGAGCGGCCGGAACGTCAGCCCGGCCTTCAGGGCGCGCTCGATCGAGACGTCGCCGATTCCCGCTTCCGGCCCTTCGGTCGAGACCCAGATCGGGAAGTCGGCCTCCGGCGTCAGCCCGAGCTCCTTCAGCTTCGCCTCCGGCGCCCAGGTGAACGTCGCGCTCGAGGAGGTCTCCTTCCGGCAGGCCTCGAGGAACGCCTTCATCGTGAGCCGCTCCTTCGGGCCCGTCGCGTTGTACGCGCCGTTCTTCCCCTTCTCGACCATCCGGACGATCCAGTCGCCGAGGTCGCGAACGTCGATGAACTGAAGCGGGTCGGAGGGCTTCCCGGCGACGAGGACCTCGCCTCCCCTCCGCACGCGGACGGGCCAGTAGGTGAAGCGGTCGCTCCCGTCGCGGTCGCCGACGATGTAGCCGGGCCGGACGTTCAGCGTCTTCCCGGGCATCGCCTTCTCGGCCGCCTCCTCGCAGAGGTACTTCAGCGCGCCGTAGTTCTCTCCGGTGATCTCGTTGATCGCGTCGACGTCCGTCTTCTCGGCGAGGCGCATCACGGCGGCCGTCTCGTCCATCCCCGCCTTCATCGGCGCGGCGTAGACGGAGATCGACGAGACGAAGACGTACTGGCCGACGTTCCCGGCGAGCACCTCCATCGCGGAGCGGACCTGGCGCGGGTAGTAGCCCGAGGTGTCGATCACCGCGTCCCACTTCCGGCCGGCGAGCTTCTTCACGTCGTCCGCGACGTTCCGGTCGCCGTGGATCTCCTCGAGCGGGCGGCCCTTGAAGAGGCCGGGATTCGACTTGCCCCGGTTGAAGAGGGTCAGCTCCCAACCCTTCGCGAGCGCGGCCTCGACGAGGGCGACCCCGAGGAATCGGGTACCTCCGAGGATCAGGACCTTCTTCTTCGCGGACCCGGCCTCGGCGGCTCGGGCCCAGCTCGGAAGGGTCAGGACGGCGCCGGACGCGGCGGCCAGGGCGAGGAGATCTCTGCGGCTGAGACGGTCTTTCATCGTTGCTCCTCCACGGGCATGACCGAGGGTACGGCAAGCGGGCGCCCGGGTTTCAGCCAGGAGGGACTCACCCGGGTCGGCCCCGGTCGAGGCCGGCCCGGCGTGGCCGCTCACCGCGCTTCCGCGGTCTCACCTCGTCGAGGCGGCCTCCCCCTTCACCGTCAGGGTCGCCCCGGTCGAGTAGGCGTTGAACTCCGGGGCGTACATCGACTGGACCGTCGCCGGGCCGACCCGGAACGTCCCCGCCATGTTCGCCCGCAGCCTGTACCTGAACGTGTACTCGCCGACGGGGAGCTGCTCGAAGAAGAAGTTCGTCCCGCTGTCGCGGACCTCCTCGTACCAGGCGATCCCGAGGTCCCACTTGTAGCGGGAGACGGTCGACTCCGGCTCGAAGCCGGCGCCGCGCGGGTCGCGCAGGTGGACGTACTCGGCGGCGTGCTTCGTCCGGAGCGAGATCTGGACCTCGACCTGGTCGCCCGGCGAAAGCACCGTTCCGTCGGCAATCGGCTTCAGGACCCACTCCTTCCCGGTGTTCTCGCGGAGGAAGTACTTCCGCGAGACGTTGAAGAAGTCGCCTCTCTCGGCCTCCGGGAGCTTCTCGGTCGAGAAGTGCCAGGCCGCCGAGGCGAAGGCGAAGCCCTTGCCCCCCTTCTCGACGGCGATCGTCGAGGTCGTATTCGGGTCGACCTCCCGGCCCGGGATTACGACCTGGTTCTTCTTGCCGGTGTACTTGTCGGGCTCGAACGTGAACGACGTCTCCCGCCCGCCGACGGCCACCTTCATCGTCTCCCTCGTCCCGAGCGCCCCTTCCGCCTTGAGGTAGTGGACGAGGGAGTAGAGGACCTCGGCCGTCGCGCGGGTCGACTTCCACTGGTTCAGCTTCTTGTTCAGGAAGAGCCACTTCACGAGACCGTCGCGCCGCGCGTCCTTCGGCGAGAGCTCCGTGAGGGTCCGGAGCGCGAAGGCGTGCGTCTCGATCGTGTCGTTGTACCAGAGCCAGGAGCGGTCCTCCTGCGCCCAGAACGTGCCGAGCTCCTCGGTCGTCTTCGCCGAGTCCATGACGCTCGCGAAGACGAGCTGCGCGTCCTTCATCCGGTTCGCCCGCTTCAGCGTCAGCGCGAGGTACCCCTTCAGGTAGGGCGAATGCTGCTTCCAGTGCTTGAAGGAGAAGTCGAGGATCTCCTTCCGCTCGGCCGCCGTGAGACCGTTCTCGGACCAGGAGGGGTCGGGGAATCCGCTCGCGACGTAGTTGACGAACGTCAGGAGCTCCCAGCAGCAGTCCTTTCGCATCAGCGAGAGGAGGTCGTCGCGGTAGTGCTTCGCGACGTAGCCCCAGGCCCGCTGGACCATTTCCTTCGGGACGGGGACGCCGAACTCCGTCGCCTTCGCGAGGCCGTGGAGGATGTAGACCGTCATGTAGGGGGACGGCGGGCCGCCCGGCCACCAGGGAAAGCCGCCGATCGAGGTCTGGGCCTTCGCGAGCTTCGCGAGCGCCGCCTCGCGCTCGGCCTTCGCGACGCGCGGGTCGAGGACCTTCGCGAGCCCTTCGCCCGCGTCCTTCCCGCCCCTCGCCTCGACGAGCCACGGGCTCTCCTCGAGCGTCATCTTCCGGTTCGGGTCGGCGGCGTCCCACGTCTCGAGCCGGACGTCGCGCTTCGACATCTCCTTCGCCATGGCGGCGACCGACGGGTACTTCTCGAACATCGAGGAGACGATCCCGGTCGAGACGAAGCGGTTCAGGGTCTGCTCGGTGCACTCGTACGGGTAGTTCACGAGGTACGGCAGCGCCTCGAGGACGCCGTAGAAGAGCTGCGCGTCGACGGTGACGACCATCTGCTCGTTCAGGAGCGTCGGGTCGTCCCCCTTCGCGAGGTCCTCGAAGCGCATCTCCTTCCGCTGCCCCTCGCGGAGCGTGACGAAGCGGGACTGGACGAGGTGCATCCGGCTCGGCAGGACCGGCAGGGGGCGCAGCTCGCCGTCGGAGAGGCTCCCCGAGGTCGCCGTCGCCTTGAAGGCGACCGTCCGGACGCCGGGAGGCGCCGTCAGGAGGAACGTCTCGTTCGCGCCGCCGCCGGGCTTCACCGTGAAGGCACGCTTGACGTCCTCCGCCCCGAGGCCGAAGCGGGCCGAGAGGTCCTCGTTCGTCTCCGGGTCGAGGATCCTCAGCTCGAGGCTCCCGTTCAGCTCCGTCTCCGCCGCGTTGTTGACGACGACCTTCAGCTCGGCCCGGTCTCCCTCTCGGAGGAAGCGCGGGACGTAGGGCCTCACCATCAGCTCCTTGACGCTCTTCGTCTCCCGCTTGAGCGAGGCGCCGCGGAGGTCCTTCGTCACCGCGTGCAGCCAGACGTTCCACGACGTCACCGAATCGGGGACCGTGAACTCGATCGATGCCGACCCGTCCTGCCCCGTCAGGAGCTGCGGCGACCAGAACGCCGTCTCGGCGAAGTTGCTTCGGAGGGCCGGCCCTTCGGCGGGGCCCGGGGCGGGAGCGCCGCCGTCGGCGTCCTTCTTCGCCTCGTTCACGGCTACGGCCTCTCCCTTCGCGGCCATCTTCATCGCCTGGGGAGCGGGCGCCGCCGCGGGGGCCGGGGGCGGGATCGCGCCGTCGCGGGCGACGGACTCCGCCGCCATCGAGTACATGACGCCGCTCCCGCCGCGGAATCGCCGCCCGCGGGCGCCCGGCCCGCCGATGCCGTAGCGATCGAGCTCCTTCAGGCGGTCCGGGTCGAACGAGGGGCCCGACGGGACCGGCGCGAAGCTTCCCTTCACCCACATCGCCCCGGTCGAGCCGAGCGTCGCGCGCGACCACGGCAGGCCGGTCCGCGACGGGTAGAGCGACAGGACGGACGGCGGCCGGTGCGGCGCGAAGACCTCGAGGCTCCGGTCGTACATGTAGCCGAGGAGCTCGGCGGCGCCGGCCTCGACCGGCTTGCCGTCGGGGGAGGAGACCGTCACCCGCCACGTCTCCCGCGTCCCGGGGCGGATCCGGTCCCGGAACGTCGCGAATTCGAGCTTCAGCTCGCGGTCGTCCCACGGGACGAAGACCGCCGCGCTCTGACTCATCCACTGGTGGTCGCGGAGGGCGGAGAGCGTCACGGCGAAACCGCCGCGGTCCTCCTCGCCGACCGGCAGCTCGAGCACCGTCTTCCCTTCGCCCGAGCGGAGGAGCGTCCGCGAGAGGAGGCGCCCGTTCCGGAACCGTTCGAGGAGCATCGGCTGGTCCGCAAGGCCCGAGGCCGCGAGAAGGCGAACCGTGCCGCCGACGCGGACGGAGCCCGTCTCGGCGAGGAGGACGAGAGGCACAGGCGGCGCTTCCGTCCCTCCCGCGACGAGGAAGTCGCGGGACGTCTCGTAGGCCGCGCCGAAGTCGTCGACCGTCGCATAGCGGACGCGCCAGGGACCCGGAGGGAGCGCCCCGAGGTCGAGCTTCGCGAGGCCGTCGGCGCCGTGGGACGTCTCGCCCCGCGCCCGCTCGGCCCCGTCGGCGAGGCCCCGGAGGACCCCCTCCACGTGGAACGAGGTGTCCCACCTCGGCCGGAGCGCGTCGCCTCTCGTCGCGTGCGCGGGCTCGCCCGAGGGCTCCGCGCCACGCACGGCCGGGCCCGTCCGCGGGAGGTCCGCCGGGAGAGGCGTCTCCTTCGGCGGGACGAGGGCGACGAGGCGCCACGTCCCCTTCCCGGGGCGCGGCACGCCGTCGAGGCTCGTCCGCCCGATCGACACCGAGGCGCGCTCGCCGGCGCGGGCGAAGGCGGTCGGGAAGGAGACGCTCGCCTCGACGGAGACGAATCCGAGCCGGACGGCGCGCGTCGCGCTCCGGGTCTCGCCCCCCTCGTCGACGACGTCGGCGTTCACGACGTAGCGCCAGGTCGTCTCCTTCGCGTCTGCGGCCGTCTCGTCGGCCTCCGGCGTAAAGGAGACCCGGAACGTCCCGTCCGCGTCGAGCGCCGTCTCACCGGCCGCGACGACCTGCGGCTTGCCGGGCGAGCCCCAGCCCCAGAACGACCACCACCAGGGGCGGAGCGTCTCTCGCGTCACGCGCCAGCGGACGGAGCCGCTCGCGACGGGCAGGCCGAAGTAGTACTTCGCCTCCCCCGTGAGGGTCGCCGCGCGGTTGAGGCGCATCGGCTCCTTCGGCTCGAGGAACGCCACCTCGAACGTCGGCCTCTTGTACTCCTCGACGCGGACGTGCGCCGCGCCGGACAGGGAGCTCTCGAGCCTCCAGCCTCCGAGGAGGCGACCGGTCGGGACGACGATCTCCCCCGCCGCCGTGCCGAAGCCGTTCGTCGTGGCCGTGCGCGTCTCCACCCGCTCGCCGTTCGGGTCGACGAGCCAGACCGTCACCGGGGTCTCGGCCGCTGCGCGGAACCGCGCCTCCTCGGAAGCTCCCTCGTAGGCGAGGACCTTCCAGTAGAGCTTCTGCCCGGGCCGGTAGATGCTCCGGTCGGTGTAGACGAGAGAGGACGTCCGGCGGCCCGGCTCAGCCTGCCTGTAGAAGCCGACCTGCTGGACGTCGAACGTGACGTCCTTCCCCTTCCTCGCGAGGAGGTGGAACGTCCCGCCCCGCTCCCGCGAGGCGAAGGAGACGGAGCCCTCCGCGTCGGTCGACCGGGTCTCGTCCCTCCGGTGTCCCTCGCGCCAGTCGAAACGCCAGAGGGTGACGGACGCGCCGGACACGGGGAGGCCGGTGGCGCCCGAGAGGACGCGCGCCCCGACGTCGCCCGACGCGGAGTCGGGCCTCACGACGAGGACGAGGTTCGAGATGAAGAGGTTCGCCCCGACGACGACGTTGTCCTGCTCGCGGAAGTCCTTCCGGGCCGAGGCGAGGACGACGTAGAGCCCCGGCTCCTGGAGGGGCGGCGTCACGAACGTCCGGTGCGTCTCGTAGTCCGGCGTCGGCGGGAGCGCCTCGGTCCACTCCGCGGCGGGCCGGGCGGCGAGGAGCCTTCCCATGTCATCGGAGGTCGGTAGGGGCGACCAGTCCTTCGAGCCCTCGATCTCCTCCTCCACGTCGACGGACACGGCGCGGAAGTGGAGCGCCGCGAGGTTCCGGTGGGAGACCTCGATCGAGCGGCGTCCGGGTCCGTCGACGGCCATCGCCTGGACCGAGTACTCCGGCGCCTCGATCCCCTTGACGATCGACAGGCAGCGCGCGCCGCCCGGGGACGACGGGTACGCGGCCCGCCCCTCCTCCGCCTCGCGGCGCGCCTCGACGCGGCGGGAAGGCCGCTCGCCCGAGAGAAGGAGCGACGCGACCTCCGCCTTCCCCATCGCCCACCACGGGTCGGACCGGTACCGCTCGAGTCGCCGGGCGAGGTCCGTCCGGATCGCCTCACGGTGGCGTTCCTCGGTGAACGACGCGGAGAGACGGCGGGTCCGCTCGAGCCTCGCCTCCAGCTCCGCCCCCGTTCTTCCCGCGCCGGCGTGCCACGCCTCGAGGTCCGTCAGGACGGCCGAGAGCCTCGCGATCGGGTGAGCCGCGGGCGAGGCGAGGTCCACCCGCGAATCGCGCGCGGCGTCCGCCTCGAGGAGCGCGCGAAGGTCGAGCCTCCAGACCTCGTTCGACTGCTCCGGCGTCCAGCCGGCGGTGTCGGCGAGGAGGTCGACGAGGAGGTAGCTGACGGCGTCGCGGAGCGTCCCGCGAATCTCCTTCGGGTAGTCGTTCGGTTCCAGGACGAGCGCGGCGGAGGAGACCGGCTCGCGTCCCAGCCCCTCGCGGATGTCCCAGACCTCGAGCGCGGCCTTCAGCGCCTCGGCGAGGATCTGCTCGCGCGTCCAGGCCTTCAGGTCGACCTCCCCCTTCGTATCGACTTTCTCCCTCTGCCCGATCTCCCACGAGTAGGCCCGCTGGTACGTGACGAGGGAGTGCCCGTAGAGGAGCGAGAGCTGCGCCCGCTGGAGGGCGCCGTCGGGCCACGGCTCCTCGCGGAGGCGCCTCACGGCCGTCTCGTAGCCGTGGAGGCCGATCCGGATCTGCGTCACGGTGACGAGGCCCTTCGTCCACTCCGCGGCGTCCTTCCGCTTCTTCGCGGCGGCGAGGAGGGACTCCGCGGCCTTCGCGGCCTCCTCGTACTTCTGCTCCCCCACGAGGCGGTCGACGTCGGTCCACGAGCTGCGCGATGGCGTCACCGGCTTCACTCCCTTCTGGGCTGCGGTCCCGGGCGAGAGGGCGGCCGCGCCTCCGGCGAGGAGGACGACGACGGCGGACAGGGCGAGGAGGGTCCGGGCGCGGAGTCGCGGCACTGTCGTCATGGCGAGAGCTTAGACCGCCGGGGCGTCCGCGGGTTCCCGGCCCCGGGGAGTGCCGGGCGTCAGCGAGGCGCGCCCCGCCGCCGGGCGAGGAGCCACTCCCAGAGGCCGGGATCCGAGTAGGCTGCCGTCCAGGAGTCGTGCGTCGCCTCGGGGTAGACGACGAGCTCGGCCTCCCCGCCGCACTTCCGGACCGCCTCGACGACGGTCTGCGTCTCCGAGAGCGGGACGACGCCGTCCTTCGCGCCGTGGTAGGCCCGGACGGGGACCCCCTTCAGGCGGCAGGCCCGGTCCGGGAGCGCGCCGCCGCAGATGGGCGCGATCCCGGCGAAGCGCTCCGGGAAGGTCATCGCGAGGTCCCACGTCCCGCGCCCCCCCATCGAAAGGCCCGTGACGGTGATCCGGTCCGGGTCGACCCGGAGCCGCCGCGTCACGTCGTCCATGAGCGCCGCGAGGGCGTCGGCCTCCCACCGCGCTCCTTCCGGGCACTGCGGCGAGACGACGACGAACGGGAAGTCGTCGCGTCCCTCGAGGAGCTTCGGCGGACCGTGCGTCCTCACCTTCGCGAGGTCCTCGCCCCGCTCGCCCGAGCCATGGAGGAAGAGGAGGAGCGGCCAGCGGCGCTCCGGCTCCGCGGCGTACGCCTTCGGGAGGTAGAGGAGGTAGCGGTAGGAGACGCGCTTCCTCAAGGTCGCCGCGAAGCGCTGGGGGCTCTGCCCGGGCGGCGGGGCGACGCCCGCGCACGAGACGGCGAACGGAACTCCCAGAAGGAGCGGGAGGACGGTGCGGCTTCGGGTCATCGGCCCGATTCTGCCGCGCCCGCGAGGGCGCGGGGCGAGGTCCTTCGTCGGGACTCGCCGGGGACGCGTCCGGGCAGCGGGAGGCTCAGGAGAGACGGAACGCAGCGGCGGCGAGGATCGGCCCGTTCTTCTCGGCCCGCGCCGCGATCGCCCGGACGGTCTGAGCCCATCCCCGCCCCCGCGGGATCTGCGGCTTCCACTCCTCGATCGAAAGCCCCCTGAGGTTCGCGCGCCCCTTCAGGAGGAGCTCCGCCCACTCGGGCCGCGACTGACCGGCGAGGTCGACCGCGGAGACGGCGAACGAGGCGTCGCGCCGGTGAAGGAAGAGGACCCCTTCGCCCGAAGTCCCCGACCTCTCGAGCTTCAGGAGCGCCGCGCGGCCGCGCGGCCCGTCCTCGAGCTCCTGGAAGATCCCCTCGACGAGGGGATGGCCCGAGGCGAAGAAGTCGAGCTCCTCGCGGCGCACCGCCTCCTCCCGGTCGAACGTCCCGAGGAAGCGGCTGCCGCCGGGAACGCCCGGGAGGTGCTCGAGGAGGGCGTCTCCGCCGAATTCGAGGTACCAGGTCCGCGCCCCCTTCTTCTCCGCGGCGTCGAAGCCGTAGAGCTCGCAGGCGGCCACGACGAAGCGCTCCATCGCCGCGTCGAGGCCCGCGGGGACGCGGGCGAGGATCCCCGGCGCGTGCTCGGGGCGGAAGCCCTCGGCGTGGAGGTGGTGCCAGGCGGCCCGCTCCCGCGCCTGCGCCGCCGCGCGGACCTCGGCGACGAGCGCGTCGACCGCGAGCTCGGCGAGGCCGCGGGCGGATGCCTTCTCCGCCTTCCGGATCGCGGCCTCGACGTTCGCGAGGGAGCGATCGAGCCCGCCGAGCGGCTCGCGAAAGAGCCCGATCCGCTCGTAGAGGTCGACGAGGTCCCGTCCGAAGCCCGTGGGCGGGCGGAAGTAGACGATCTCGACCGGCTCCTTCCGGCTGATCCGGTCGAGCCGCCCGATCCGCTGCTCGACCTGCGCGGGGTCGAGCGGGAGGTCGAAGAGGACGAGCCGCCGGCAGAACTCGAAGTTCCGCCCCTCGCCGCCGCACTCCGTCGAGACGAGGAACGTCGGCCCATTCGGCCGGCGGAACTCGGCGACCTCGAGGTCGCGGCGGTCGGGCGTGAGCTCCTCGTGGAAGACGGCGACGCGCTTGCGCGTCTCGCGCTCGAGGAGCGCCTTGAGCGACTGGAGCGTCGGGAGGTCGTGGCAGAAGACGAGCGTCTTCCCCTCCTCGGCCCCGCCCGGCGCGAACGCCCTCGCCTTCCCGACGAGCCACTCGACCCGCGGGTCGCGCGCGTCGGCCTTCTCGTCGCCGGAGAGGGCCTGCGAGCCCGGCGCCCGGTCGAGGTCGACGGGCTGCGGAACGCGCGGCGGGAGCCCCCCGATGTCGACCCTCCGCGTCGCGCTCGTGCAGGGCGGCAGCGGCTGGTTCTCCGCGAGGGCCGCGAGGAACTCCTTCTCCGAGCGGTAGGCGTCGGGCCTGACGAGCTGGAGGAGGCGGAAGAAGCCGGAGGTGTCGGCTTCGAGGGGTGTCGCCGAGAGGAGCAGGACGTGCTTCGCCGCGCGAGCGAGCGGGGCGACGGCCCTCTCCGCCTCGGCGTCGAGGACGAGCCGGTGGGCCTCGTCGACGACGAGGAGGTCGAGGCCGGCGGCGACGGCCTTCGCGGAGAGACCGGGCTCGGAGACGAGCTCCTCGATCCCGATCACCGCCCGGCGGTGGGCGTCGAACGGGTTGAACTCCGGGCCGTGGTCCGTCGCGACGTCGGCGCGGCGCTTCGCGTCGAGGAGGACGAGGACCTGGTGGAACTTCCTCCAGAGCTCCCCGAGCCACTGCACCGTGAGCGTCGACGGAGCGACGACGAGGACCCGGTCGGCCCTTTCGGTCCTCACGAGGCGCGAGAGGACGAGGCAGGCCTCGATCGTCTTGCCGAGGCCGACCTCGTCGGCGAGAAGCCATCGGACCGGCTCGTGAGCGGTGGCCCGCTCCGCGACGTGGAGCTGGTGCGGATGGATCGCGATCCTCCCGCCGAGGAACGACCCGAGCCCCTTCGCCTGCCGCATCCGCGCGAGGAAGAGGCCGTCGAGCCGGTTCCGGAAGGCGGCGGCGCGGTCGACGTCGAGGCCGGCGAGCCGCTCGACGGGGTCCTGCGGGATCTCCGCCGGCCAGAGGAGCTCCTCCTCCACGAGCCGGCCATCCGTCGTCGTCCAGGCCGTCGCGCCACGTTCGCGGGAGGCGAGGGTCACGACCTCGCCCGTCGTCTCGATCCGCGCGTCGCGCCCCGCGGAGAGCTCGAGCGTCTTCAGACCGGTGTCGCCGGCGCCGAACGTGAGCCGCTCCCCCGTCCCCGGGAAGTAGACGACGACCCGCCGCGCCGCGATCTCCTCGACCCTTCCCGGACCCAGCTCGCGGTTGAACTTGTGCAGGACCTTTGTCCCGATGCGGGGCGCCCCGGACGGGGCGACGTCCCTCGCCATGAGACCGCGAAGGATGCACCGCCGGCCGCCCCGGGGCAAGGCCCCGGGGAAGCCGCGCGGGGTGAGCGTCTTAGCCGCGGCAGAAGACGCGGAAGTCCATGTCGCCGAACGGGAAGATCGTGTCGGCGTCCTCCAGGACCGTCAGGTACTCCTCGCGGATCTGCCCCGCCTCGACCTGCCGCAGCAGCTCGCGGGCGCGGTCGAGGTGCCTCACGATCTGCACCTCGGAATAGCGGACGGCCTGTCCCGTCTCGATGAGGAAGCCCCAGTCGGAGGCGCCCGCGAGGAAGAGGCAGCGAGCCGCCTGGTCGAGGGTCCGCTTCAGGAGGAGGTCCGTCGTGTCGCGGTGCCGCGTCGCCTGGTCCGCCATCTTCCCGACGAGCCGGAAGAGGTGTCGGTAGACCCAGGTGTTCGGCTGGAACTCGCGCCCCTCGACCCAGGTCTGGAAGTAGTCGCCCTTCCCCCAGCTCGAGGCGCCGGGCGTCATCCGCTGGTGGTGCGGGTTCTCGGAGAGGTACTCGGAGGGCGTCGCCGGCCGGACGACGGACTGGTCCCAGAGGAGCTTCCGGAAAACCGACTCCAGGAAGCCGGGCCCCTCCTCCCACCAGTGCCCGAAGAGCTCGGCGTCGTAGGCGGAGACGACGCACGGCTTTCGTCCGCCGTGCTTTTCGAAGAAGTAGGTCGCCTGCGCGCCCCTCTCGAAGACGAACTGCGCGGCCTGGGCCTCGCGCGTCTCGTCGGCCCACTCGGGGACGTAGTAGGCCTTTCCGCCGAGGTCGGCGCCGCGGCCCGTGATCCGGTAGTACTTGATCCCGGTGTTGCGCCTCACCCCCGCGGTCTTCCAGTACTCGGGGAGGTAGTCCCAGTCCGCGTCGTAGCCGAGGTCGCGGTACCACTCCTTGTAGTTCGGCGCCCCCGGGAAGCCGTTGTCGCGCGACCAGATCTTCGCGCGCGTCTCCGGGTCGATCGGGAACGCCGCCGTCCCGGCCGGCGTGATCACGGGGTTCGCGGAGTCGAAGAAGGGCCGAGTGTCCCCTTCCCGGAGCCCCCGCGGGTTCACGAGGAACCAGCGGATCCCCTCGTCCGCGAGGAAGGAGTCGAGGCCCGGCGTCCAGGCGTTCTCCGCGAGCCAGATGCCGCGCGGCCCGCGGCCGAAGACCCGCTCGTACTGGCGCCGAGCCGTCCGGACCTGCGCGCGGACCGCCTCCGGGAGCTCCCTGAAGAGCGGGAGGATCCAGTGCGTCGCCGGGCAGGTGATGACCTCCAGCTTCCCCGCGTTCTGGAAGTCGCGGTAGCCGCGCGTCAGGTCCCCCTCGTAGGCGTCCCAGACGTGCTTCGCCGTCCAGAACCTCGCGAGGATCTGCTCGGCGGCCGCGAGCCACGGCTTGCCGCGCGCGTTGTCCCGCTCGCGCGTCGCGAGCCGGATGCACTCGTCGATGTGCCGGGCCGCCCTCGTCTTCAGGAGCGGGTCCTGCATCATCGAGAGGAGCGGCGGCGTGAGGCTCACCGTGAGGCGGAAGTCGACCTTGTCGCGCTCCAGGTTCCAGAGGACGTGGAGGAGCTGCGTGTAGACGGAGACGACCGCCTCGAAGAACCACTGCTCCTCGAGGCCGATCTCGTACTCCGGGTGGCGGACGAACGGGAGGTGCTGGTGGAGGACGAGCGACCAGTAGCCCTTCTCCTCGGGCGCGGCGTGGCTCCGCCGCTTCCAGTAGAGGTACTGGTTGAACCGCCACTGGTCGGGGCCGACCGGGACCTCGACGTCGTGCGGTCCGACGCCGATCGAGCCCCACGAGACGTGCCTCTCGGCCGGCTCCTCGACGCCGCGCGGGACGAAGACCGCGTTCGAGCGGGCGACCTTCTCGAAGAAGGTCGTCCCGTGCGCCCGGTAGCCGAGCTCGGCGACGTAGTCGCGCCCGCCGCTCACGCCGACCCAGTACGAGAGCTTGTCGGCGAGGAAGTCGTCGACCTCGAACCAGGAGCTCGCGTTGAACCCGTCGAAGGCGACGCCCGTGACGTCGTAGACGCGCAGGACGAGCGCGTTCCTCTCGAAGAAGTCGGCGCCGAAGCGCGCCTTCAGGGCCTCGCGGGCCTTCGAGCCGACCTCCCAGACGCAGTAGAGGCTGCGGGGATCGCACGGGACGAGGTAGAGGTAGGTCTCGTCGTACGTCTCCGGCAGGAAGGGAAGCTCGCGGAGGACCTTCTCGGAGAGCGTCTTCGGGGCGTTCGGGTCCTCCGGAGGGAGCGGGGCCGGGTCCTGCGAGAGGCGCTCGACCTTCGCGTGTCCGTCGTAGCCGGGGATCTCCTCCTCCCCGGCGGAGGCCGCTTCGGACGCGGGCGTCTCCGCGACGTCGATCGGGGCCGGCTCGGGAACGGGAGCGGGACTCGGGGCGGTCGGCTCGGTCATGGCCTGGGTCGCCTCCTTCTTCCTTCCGGGGGCCTTCTTCGCGGGTGCGGTCGGCTTCTCAGCGGCGGAGGTCGCCATCTTCGCCGATCGGATCGGGTTCTTCGCAGGCGAGGTCGCCTTCTTCGCGGTCGGCGTGGGCTTCCGGGCGGCCGACGCCCCGCCCGTCTTCGTCGGCGCCTTTCCGGCGGTCGGGGCCGTCCTGCGCGCCGGGCTCCTGCGGGCCGGCTCCGTCCCGGGTCGCAGCGCCCCGGGGGTCTCCTCGCGGCGACCGGCCGTCCTGTCCGCCACCCCGGCTTCCCCGGCGTTCCGGGTCGCCGTCGCTGCGTCTCCGCCGGGGACGCGCCTCACGGTCTTCGCGGGCGTCCTCGGCTTCGAGGGCTCGGGGCTATCGATCTTCCTGGTCCGGCGCGGTTTCTCGTCCATGGTCCTCGTCCTGATCGTGCGGGATTTCAGGCCCTGCGAGGACACGACGTCCCGACTTCGGGCCAGAGGCCGGTCCGTGGCTCCCGGTCTCGGGTCCTTGTCCGGCGGCGTCCCGATGATACGGGATCGCGCGTGAAGGTCGTGTTCAGCCCCGAAGCGCGCAGTCGAGGTCGGCGACGAGGTCGTCGGGGTGCTCGAGGCCGATCGAGAGCCGGACGAGGTCCGGCGGGGCCGTCGACCCCTCCCCTTCGCTCGTCGCGCGGTGCTCGACGAGGCTCTCGACCCCTCCGAGCGAGGTCGCCCGGGTGAAGAGGCGCGCCCGCCCCACCGCGGCGACGGCCGCGTCGCGCCCGGCCGCGACGTGGAACGAGATCATCGAGCCGAAGGCGCTCATCTGCCGCCGCGCGACCTCGTGGCCCGGGTGCGACTTCAGCCCGGGGTAGTTCACCTTCGAGACGGCCGGGTGGGCCTCGAGTGCGCGCGCCACGGCGAGAGCGGACTCCGACTGGTGACGGACGCGGACGGCGATCGTCCGGAGAACCCGCAGGACGAGCCACGAGTTGAACGGCGAGGAGACCGCGCCGAGGACCGTCCGGACGTGACGGACCTTCTCGAGAAGGTCTCCCTTTCTCGCGAAAACGAGGGCGCCCCCCTGCACGTCGCTGTGGCCGCCCATCCCCTTCGTCGTCGCGTGGAGGACGACGTCCGCGCCGAGCTCGAGAGGCCGCTGCAGGACGGGCGTCGCGAAGGTCCCGTCGACGAGGACGAGCGCGCCCGCCTCCTTCGCGACGGCGGCCGACGCCGCGAGGTCCGTGACGCGGAGGAGCGGGTTCGAGGGGCTCTCGAGCCAGACGAGGCGCGTCTCGGGGCGCAGCGCCGCCTCGAGAGCCCCGGGGCGGTCGAGCGGCGCGAACGTCGCCGCGATCCCCCTCCTCGGGAAGAAGTCGCGCGCCGCAACGCGGTAGCCGTAGTAGGCGTCCTCGGGGAGGACGACGTGGCTCCCGGGAGGAAGCGACTCGACGAGGGCGAGGCCCGCGGCCATCCCGGAGCCGAAGACGAGAGCCGCCTCGCCCCCTTCGAGGCGCGCGAGCGCCTCCTCGAGGAGGTCCTGGGTCGGGCTCGACTCGCGGACGTAGGTGTGCCCGGCGAGCGGGGCGCCCGCCTCGTCGCGGCCGAACGTCGTCGAGAGGTGGATCGGCGGGGCGACGGCGCCCGTCGCGGGGTCGACGGCGTAGCCGGCGTGGACGGCGAGAGTCTCGATCCGCATGCCGAGATCCTACAGGCGCGGCGGGCCGGCGAGGCTCAGACCGAGGCGACTCCTCCCCGGCCTCGGCGGCCCGCGGAAACGGCCCCCGCCGCCACGAGGACGCCTCCGAGCGCGACGAGGACGGCGGGCGCGCCGACCGCCGCGGCGGCCGTCCCCGCCGAGAGGTTCCCGAGCGGCATCCCGCCCCGGAACGCGAGGCTGTAGATGCTGACGACGCGCCCGCGGAGCGCGTCGCCGACGCTCGTCTGGACGAGCGTCATGAAGCTGGAGAAGACGACCATCTGGCACGCTCCCGCCGTGACGAGGAGGGCGTACGAGAGGGCGGGGACCCTCGAGAGCGCGAAGGCGGCGACGACGGCCCCGTAGGCGACGAGCCCGAGCGCGGCGAGGAGGCCCCGGCGCGGCAGGCGAGCGGAGGAAGCTGCGACGACGAGGCCGCCGGCGACCGCCCCGCAGCCGAACGCCGCGAGGAGCGTGCTGTAGCGCCCGGCCCCGCCGTGGAGGACGTCCCTGGCGAAGACCGGGAGGAGCGTCAGGAGGGGGTTCGCGCAGAACGTCGCGAGGAAGGCGAGGCCGACGAGGCCCCGGAGCGGCCGGCGCGTCCAGACCGTCTCGACCCCTTCCCGCAGCTCGCCGACGAGGCTCGTCCCGGCCCCGCCCGTCCCCGGCCGTCGGGGAAGCGCCGAGAGGGCGACGACGACGGCGAGGAACGAGAGGCCGTTCAGTCCCATGCAGCCCGCCGCGCCGACGCTCGCGAAGGCGAGACCGCCGACCGCCGGGCCGACGACGCGCGCGAAGTTGAACTGGATCGAGTTCAGGACGATCGCCCGCGGGAGCTCGGAGGGCGGCACGAGCATCGGGACGAGCGACTGGAAGGCCGGACCGCCGAACGCCTGCGCGAGCCCCGTCACGAACGAGGTCGCGAGAATCGCGGAGATCGTGATCCTCTCCGTGGCGACGAGTACGGCGAGCGTGAAGGCGCACGACATCTGGACGAGCTGGGAGACGAGGAGGATCCGCCTCCGCTCCGCGCGATCCGCGACGACGCCTCCGAGGAGGCCGAACGCGAGGAAGGGGGCCTCGCCCAGGAACGCGTCGACGCCGAGCCAGAAGGGCGAGCCCGTGAGCGTCAGGACGAGCCACCCCTGGGCGATCTTCTGCATCCAGGTCCCGACGTTCGAGACGAGGGAGCCGCTCCAGAGGATCCGGAAATCGCGGTGGAGGAGCGGAGCGAAGGCCCGGAGGAGGCGGGACACGAGTCCCGAGTCTCGCACGCCGCGCAGGGCTCAGGCGTCCGTCGCAACCGGCTCGAGCGTCCACCCGGGGCCGTCGGGGGGGAGACCCTCGAGGGCGTCCGCGACGCGGCGGCCCCACTCCTCCGCGTCCGCGGGCCTCTCGCCCGGGGCCTTCGAGAGCGCGGCGAGGAGGAGCGCGTCGACGCTCTCCGGCAGGGAGGGGCGAAAGCGGGACGGCGGCGGCGCCGGGGCGTTCAGGATCTCCGTGAAGATGGCCCCGACCGCCTCCGCCTGCACGAGGCGGCGGCCCGTGAGCGCCTCCCAGACGACGGCCGCGAGGGCGTAGACGTCCGTCGCCGCCGTGAGCTCCCCGTCGGCGACCTGCTCCGGCGCCATGAAGGCCGGCGTCCCGACGATCATCCCCGTCCGCGTCAGCCCGCGCCCCGCCTCCTCCGCGCGCGCGAGGCCGAAGTCGACGACCTTCACGCGGAGGGAGCCCGACGCCGAGGTGAGGACGAGGTTCTCGGGCTTCACGTCGCGGTGGACGACGCCCGCGCGGTGCGCCGCCGCGAGGGCGCTCCCCGCCTGCTCCGCGAGCCGGGCGACCTGCCCGGGCGCGCCCCGCCCGTCGCGGGCGAGGAACCTCGCGAGGTCGGCCCCGTGGAGCCGCTCCATCACGAGGTAGAGAGAGCCGTCGTCGAGCTCCCCCGCGTCGAACAGAGCCGTGACGCCGGGGTGGGAGAGGCGCGCGAGCGTGTTCGCCTCCCTCACGAAGCGGAGGCGGATCCCGGGGTCCGCGTTCAGGTCGAGGCGTACGACCTTGATCGCGACCTCGCGCGGCAGGCGGAGGTCCTCGGCGAGGTAGACGGTCCCCATCCCCCCTTCCCCGAGGACGGAGACGAGGCGATAGCGCTCGTTCACGACCGCGGGAAGGAGTCGCGAGGCGTCGAGGGGAGCCCCGTCGTCGGGGCAGCGGATCGCCTCGGCGAAGACGCGCCGGCATCTCGGGCAGACGGCCGCGGGAGCGATTCCGCGCCCCTTCATCGCCTCGCGCGCCGTCTCCCGGGCCGCTTCCGCCTCCGCGAGACGCCTCCTCACGCGGCGGATCTCGAGGGCGCCTCCGAGCTGGTGTGCGAACCCCGCGAGGAGCCGCCGCCTCGGCTCGTCCCACGCCGCCCCCTCCGGCACCGCCACGGCGCCGAGCGGCTCGCCGCTCGCTCCCCTCGCAGGGAAGAGCGCCGCCTCGCCCGGGGCGAGGTCCGCCCCCGGGGCAGCCCCGTCCGCCTCTTCCCGAAGCGGCGCGGCGACGCCGTCGCCCGCCAGGCGCGTCACGCCCCCCGACTCTTCGAACGCGAAGACGCCGACCGTCGCGACGCCGAGAGTCCGCGCGAGCTCGGACGCGACGGTCGCGGCCCACGCGGCCGGATCGAGCTGAGCCTCCGGCCGGCTCTCGAGGAGCTGGGCGATCCGGGCCTGCGCCTCCTCGAGCCGCGCGTTCGCCACGGTCAGCTCGCGCGTCCGCTCCTCGACCCGGGCCTCGAGCGCCGCGGCCTGGCGCCGGAGGCTCCTCGTTCTCACGGCGACGACGGCGGCGACGGACGCCAGGAGAAGGGCGGCGAGCGCCGCGCGCGCGAGGGGGGTCCCCCACCACGGCGGCTCGACCACGAAGTGGAGGCGGGCCGGCCGCGCGCTCTCGAGCCCCGACGCCGAGATCGCCTTCACCTCGAGCGTGTAGCGCCCCGCGGGGAGCCCGGCGAAGCGGGCTCGCGGCTCCGCGTGCGGCGGGGAGAACCCGGCCTCGAGCGGCAGGAGCCGCTCGGCGAAGAGAGTCCTCTCCTCCGCGACGAACGTCGCCGACCGGAACGCGAACGTGACGGACGCGTCGACGTGCGCGATCGGACGTCCGGGGACGACGGGCCGGCCCGCGCCGTCGACCGCTCCGGCGATCGCGACCGCAGGGACCGGCGGGGGACGGTGCGAGCGTCCGAGGCCGAGGAGCGAGAGTCCGCCGACCGTCGCGATCGCGAGCCGGCCGTCCGGGAGCGGCGAAAGGCTTCCCTCCGCCGAGAGGCTCGCGCCGGCGAGGCCCGTGGAACGGTCGACCCTCTCCACGACCCGCTCGCCCCGGACCCGGAAGGCCGAGTAGGACGACCCGACCCAGACGTCTCCCCCCGCCTGGGCGATCGACGCGATCCAGGGATCGTCGAGGGCGCCGTTCAGCGCAGCCAGCGGGCGGGCCCGGCCTTCCGCCAGGAGGAATGCGCCCCGGTCCGTCCCGATCCAGGTCCCCTCGCGTCGCGCCAGGACGACGCGCGCGATGCCGGTCGGGAGACCGGCGTCGGCGCCGACGCGCTCGAAACGGCCGTCCCGGTACCGAACGACGCCGGCGCCGTCCGTTCCGAACCAGACGGAGCCGTCCGGTCCGACGGAGATCCCGCGCGCCTCGCCGAACGGCTCCCCGCCGATTGCGGTCGTCGCGGCGGCCTCCGTCGGCCTCCCTCGTTCCCAGCGGAACCGCACGACGCCCCGGAGAGTCGAGGCCCAGACCTCTCCCTCGGGCCCGCGGGCGAGCCCGAAGACTCTCCCCGTTCCCGCGAGGGGCAGCTCCGGGAAGCGCCGGGCGCCACCTGCGGAGACGTGAACCAGGCCGCGCGCCGTCCCTGCGAGGACCTCCCCGTCGTCGAGCGCGAGGAGAGCCCAGGCCGACGGTTCGCCGCCTCCGATCCCCACCCGCCGGATCGAGTCGCGCTCGAGGAGAGAGAGGCCGTCGGAGTGTCCGACCCAGAGCCGCCCGAAACCGCCCGGCGCCACCGAGAGGACCATCTCCCCGAGCTCCGGCGGGCGGGACGGGATCGACCGCAGGGAGAGGTCGAAGAGCTTGACGAGCCCGCCTTCCGTCGCGAGCCAGAGGATCCCGTCCCGGTCGACGGCGACGCCGGAGACGGTCGCGGAGGGCAGCCCCTTCTCGGGGCCGATCGCCTCGACCACCCCGCTCGCGGGGACGACGAGGAGCCCCGCCGCCTCGGTCGCCACGGCGACGCCCTCCTCGAACGCCGCGAGGGCGACCGGGACGCTCTCGGGCGGCAGGGCCCGGACGTCCTCGATCCGTGCTTCCCCCTGCCGGACGGTCGCGAAGCCCCGCGAGCCGAGGACGAGGACCCCACCCGGCGCCGCCGCCAGCGCCGTCCCATCGCCGAGCGCAGCCGGGAGAGCGACACGCGCGGCGGGGCCGTCGGCGGCGGGAAGGAACACCTCCGAGCGCGTGAGGACGACGCACGCGTCGTCGCCCGTCGGGAGAAGCCCCCGGACCTCTCCCGCTCCGTCCGGCAGCAGCGACTCGCGGAGCGCCCCCTCGTGGAAGCGCGACACGCGGCGCCCGTCCGCGAGCCAGAGGACGTCACCGCGCGCGGCGAGGGCCGAAGGCCGACGGGCGCCGAACGGCCCGAGCGCGGGTGGTAGCGGTACGACGCGCGGCTCTCCCAGGGGACCGGAATCCGCGCCGATCCGGGCGAGGCCCTCCTGAGTCGCCGCCCAGACGGTGCCGTCGGAGCCGGCGACGACGGAGTGGACCGAGTCGTGGGGCAGCCCGTCTCGGGCCGTGAGGCTCGCGAAGGACTTCCCGTCGTAGCGCGAGACGCCGTACGACGTCCCGACCCAGATCGACCCTTCCCCGTCCGGGACGACGCAGAAGGACTGTGCGTACTTCAGGCCGTCCGCGACGCCGTAGACGCGGAGGGCCGGACGCTGGGCAAACGCCTTCGGCGCGGCGGCCGCGAGGGCGAGCACCACGAGGAGCGCCGACGCGCGGCCGCGGGGACGGGCCGGTCCCGTCAACATCCTCGGCCCATCCTACGCGTCCCGCACGTGCTCCTCCCGCCGTCGTCGTGCTAGCGTAGGCGGTTGCCCGCGGGCCGACCGGCCCGCCGCGCCAAGGAGGCTTCGTGCTGCGCACACCCGTCGTCTTCCTCACCGGAGCCAGCGGAGAGATCGGTCACACGCTCATCGAGCGGCTTTCCGAGGACGGGACACGTTCCGTCATCACGCTCGACCTGAAGCCCCTCGACCCGTCGATCGCGCCGCGCGTCGCGCGGCACTTCACGGGCTCGATCCTCGACACCCAGCTCCTCGAGCGGATCCTCTCGGAGTTCGAGGTCGACGAGGTCTTCCACCTCGCGGCGCTCCTCTCCACGCGGAGCGAGTTCACCCCCGTCACGGCGCACCAGGTGAACGTCGAGGGGACGATGGCGATGCTCGAGTTCGCCCAGAAGCAGGGCGAGTCGCACGGGCGCCCCGTCGTCTTCATGTACCCCTCTTCCATCGCGGCCTACGGCATGCCGGGCCTCGACGTGAAGGCGAAGGCGGGGAAGGTGAAGGAGGACGACTTCACGAACCCGACGACGATGTACGGCTGCAACAAGCTCTACTGCGAGCAGCTCGGCCGCTACTACGCCCGCCACTACAAGCAGCTCGCCCCGGAGACGCTCTCGGGGAAGGTCGACTTCCGTTCGATCCGCTTCCCCGGCCTCATCTCGGCCTTCACGGTCCCGTCGGGCGGCACGTCGGACTTCGCGCCCGAGATGATCCACGCCGCCGCGCAGGGGAAGCCGTACGCCTGCTTCGTGAGGCCCGACGCGCGGATCCCGTTCATGGCGATGCCGGACGCGGTCGACGCCCTCCTCCTGCTCGCCGCGGCCCCGCGGGAGAAGCTGACCCGGACCGTCTACAACATCGGGGCGTTCGCCCCGTCCGCGGGCGAGATCCAGGCGATCGTCGAGAAGGCGTTTCCCGGCGCCGAGATCACGACGAAGGTCGACGCGAAGCGGCAGGGGATCGTCGACTCCTGGCCCGCCGACGTCGACGACTCCACGGCCCGCCGCGACTGGGGCCTCGCCCCGCGCTACGACCTCGAGCGGGCGTTCCAGGAGTACCTCATCCCGAACATCCGGAAGGCCTACCAGGGCTAGAGACCCCGGGGTCAGGTCTACCTTCTACACTCTGCGCGAATGCGCAGAGTGTAGAAGGTAGACCTGACCCCACCCCTTCTTCGCCGTCCCTTCGGGTCGAAGACGACGCCGGGCCCTGATCCCGCGTTCGCGCCGGGCGGGGCCGCCCTTGACGGAACGGCCTCCGCGCCCCATATTGCCATTGTCCTAGTGGAATAGGACACACGACGATGAACGGCGAGCCCGTCCCCTTCCGCCTCGACGCCGCGTCCGGCGTGCCGTTCTACCGGCAGGTCATCGACCAGGTCCTCCTCGCGGTCGCGGACGGGAGGCTCGCCCCGGGGGCGCAGCTCCCGACGGTCCGCCAGCTCGCCGTGGACCTCTCGGTGAACCTGAACACCGTCGCGAAGGCCTACCGGGAGATGGAGATCCGCGGGATCGTCGAGACGCAGCAAGGGACGGGGACGTTCGTCGCGGCCCGCTCGGCGCGGGGCGGGGCCGCGGAGCGGCGGAAGGCCCTCGAGAGGCTCGTCGACGACCTCCTCGCCCGGGGAGCGTCGCGGGGTTTCACGACCGAAGAGATGGCCGAGGCCGTCGCGGCCCGCACGGCCGGCCCGAAGAGGAGGTAGGCGATGTTCCCAGCTGTCGCGATCGCCGCGGCGAAGAAGAAGGCGGCGCAGGCCGAGGAGGAGGGGAAGAGCCCCCTCGAGACGAAGGCGGAGAGGAAGCAGCGGGACCGGGACCGGGCCGCCGACACCCGGCGCCTCGTCTCGGAGATCGGGATCCTCGCCTTCTTCGTCCTCCTCGTCGCGGGTGCGCTCGGCTCCGCCGTCGCGGACGGGCCCGTCCCGTTCGCCGCCGCCCTCCCCGTCGGCTTCTACCTCCTCTTCTCCCTGAAGGTCGCCCGCCAGTGGGAGAGGGCCGTCGTCCTGAGGTTCGGGAAGTTCCAGGGCCTCAAGGGGCCGGGCCTCTTCGCGGTCGTCCCCGTCGTCGACGTCGTCTCGCACCTCGTCGACCAGCGGGTCCGGGTCTCGGACGTCACGGCCGAGTCCGCGCTCACGCGCGACACGGTCCCGGTGAACGTCGACGCGATCGTCTTCTGGACGGTGTGGGACGCGAAGAAGGCGATCCTCGAGGTCTCCGACTACGTCGACGCCGTCCTCTTCGGCGCGCAGACGGCGCTCCGGGAGTCGATCGGCAAGCACCAGCTCGCCGAGATGATCACGGAACGCGACCAGCTCGGGAAGGAGCTCCAGAAGATCCTCGACGACAAGACGAACCCCTGGGGGATCACCGTGAACTCCGTCGAGATCCGCGACGTGAAGATCCCGGCGGACCTCGAGGACGCGATGAGCCGCCAGGCACAGGCCGAGCGGGAACGACAGGCCCGGATCATCCTCGGCACGGCCGAGACGGAGATCTCGGAACGCTTCGTGAAGGCCGGCGACGCCTACGAGGGAAGGCCGCTCGCGCTCCACCTGCGCGCGATGAACATGCTCTACGAGGCGATCAAGGAGAAGGGCTCGATGGTCATCGTCCCCTCGAGCGCCGTCGAGACGATGGGCCTCGGCGGCCTCTCGGGGCTCACCGCGCTCGGAAAAGACGCCCCGACGAAGGGCTGATTCGCCCGCGGCCCTCCCGGCGCGCCCGGAAGGGACCCGGCGCCGTGCAGGGCCGCGGCCCCGTCACTTCCCCGCCGCCGGAGCGGGGACGGCCGGGCCCGGCTGGACGAGCCGGAGACGCGTCCCCTCGTCGACGACGAAGACCCTCATCCGCGGGAGGGCCCTTTCGAGCGTCTCGAGATAGAGTCGGGCGCGGAGCGGACCGGGAGCGAGGCTCGCCTCCTTCCGGAGCGCCTCGAACCGCGCGGCGTCGCCGTGGGCCTCCTCGACCCGCCGCTGCCTCTGGCTCGCCGCCGCGAAGACGAGCGACTCCGCCTCGCCGCGCGCCCGGGGCAGCATGTCGTTCGCGGTGCTCTCCGCCTCGTTCACGAAGCGCTCCCGGTCGCTCTTGGCGTCCTGGACGTCCTGGAACGCCGCGAGGACGGGCGGGGGCGGGTCGACCGAGCGGAGCGCCACAGAGACGACCGCGACGCCCGTCTTCCACTCCTCGAGGAGCTCCTGCGTCCCCCGCCGGACCTCCTCGAGGAGGACGAGCCGTCCGCCCGTCAGGGCCTCGTCGACGGGAATCGTCCCCATCGCGCCCGTCACGACCGACTCCGCGGCGCGGCGGACGAGCTCGGGCGTGTCGCGCCCGTTCACGACCCACTCGACCGGCCGGGCGACGCGGTACTGCACCGCGAGCTGCACGGCGAGGATGTTCGTGTCCCCCGTGAGCCACTGCCCTTCCTCGGCCGGGAGAGGCGCCGGCTTCCCGCCGTCCGCGGTCCGGAAGCCGATCGGGACCGTCTCCGTCTTCGTCACCTCGACCTTCACGACCCTCTCGACTCCCGCGGGGCGCCAGTGGATCCCCGGGCCGAGCGGGATCGGACGCGGCGCTCCGAAGCGGAGGACGACCCCCTGCTGCGCCGGGCGGAGGACCGTGATCCCGAGGAGCACCCAGGCGCCGGCGAGGAGCGCCGCCGCCACGCCGAGGCCCCGCCTCACGCTCCGCCTCAATTCGGGCCCTTCCTCGCCGCCGGCGCCGCGCCGTCCGTGAGGAGGCGCAGGACGTCGGAGTCGCCCGGGAGAACCAGGGTCGTCCTGTCGTCGAGGATCGTCTCGTAGGCCCGGAGGGTCCGGAGGAACTTGTAGAGGTCGGGGTCCAGGTTCGTCGCGCGCGCGTAGATCCGGGCCGCCTCGGCCTCCCCCGCCCCCTTCTCCTCCTCGGCCTTCCGGTAGGCCTCGGAGAGGAGGCGCGTCTTCTCCTTGTCGGCCTCGGCGCGGATCTTCAAGGCCGCCTCCTCCCCCTCGGAGCGGAAGCGCCGCGCGATCCGCTCCCGCTCGGAGCGCATCCGGCCGAAGACGGAGAGGAGGTTCTGCTCGGGGAAGGCGATCCGCTTCAGGCGAACGTCGACGACGTTCACGCCGTAGTCGTCCGCGGCCCGCCTTCGGACCCGCTCGCCGATCCCGGCGACGACGCCGGCGAGGTCGGCCTCCCCTGCCGCGGCGGAGACGAGGCGCGTGAACGGGACGGCGCCGAGGGCGGCGCCCGTCTCCGACGCGACGAGGTCCGCGAGCCGGGCCTCGGCGCTCTCTCGCGTCACGAGAGTCTGGAGGAACCGGAGCGGGTCGGCGATCCGCCAGAGGACGAACGGGGCGACGACGATGTTCTTCTTGTCGTTCGTCAGGAACTCGGCCGACGGGGCGTCGAAGTAGAGGAGGCGCGAGTCGAGCCTCGTCACGGCGTCGACGAGAGGCACCCGGACGTGAAGGCCGGGCTGCGTGACGACGGCGACCGGCCGGCCGAAGCGGGTCCGCACGACGTACTCCGTCGCGTCGACGACGTAGGGCACCTGCGCGAGGAGGAGCAGGAGGGCGAGGCCCAGGGCAGCGGGGAGGAGCCGCCGCCGGAGGTCCGGGCGAGGCGTTTCGGAGGCTTCTTCCATGTCGTTCCCTTCAGCGCTCCTCGGCCGGGACGTCGGGAGGCGGGGTCGGGATCGGGTTGACGAACCCGGAGAGCGAGGGGCGCGGAGCGGCGGACGGGACGGCCGGACGAGCCTCCGACGTCGTTCCCTCCGGAGTCACCCAGAGCTCGAATCCGGGGGCGCGCCGGGGATCGGGGCGGATCAGCTTCGGGACCCCGGGGAGGACCCGCTCGAGCGTCTCGAGCTTCAGGCGCATCCGGCTCGTCCGCGGCGCCGCGGCAACTTCGCGGGCGAGCGGGACGAAGGAGGCGGCGTCCCCCCGGGCGTGCTCGACGAGACGCGTCCGTTCCGAGGAAGCCGCGGCGAGCGTCTTCGCGGCCTCGCCGCGGGCCTGGCCGAGCGCCCCCTCGGCCTCGACGAGCGCCTTGTTCCGGGCGGTTGTCCGGTCCTCGGCCGCCGAGGCGATGTCGCGGAAGGCACCGTGCACGTCGTCGGGCGCGTGGACGAAGAGGAGCCGCAGGTCGACCGGCGCGAGGCCGGTCCCGGCGATCGCCGGCGCCCTCCGGAACGCGTCGAGGACCTTCCGCTCCACCGCGCCGCGCTCGGCGGTGTAGATCGCGTCGATCGGCGTCCTCCCGATCTCCTCGACGAGAAGGGCGCGCGCGAGATCGCGGAACGCGGGCTCGGCCCGGTCGACACCGAACCGGAAGAGCGCCGGGTCGGCGATCCTGTAGTGGACGACCGCCGTCACCTCGATGACGTTCTCGTCTCCCGTCAGGAACTGCGACTCCTCCGGGACGCGCGAGGACTGAGTCGGGACGAAGAGGCGCGACGTCCGGGACGCCGGCCCCGCGCCGGCGGCTCGGTAGCGGAATCCGACCTCGAGCGAGCGGAGGACGTCGGTCGCGATCGCCTCCGCGCGCCCGATCGGGAAGGGAGGCACGAGGTGGAGCCCGGGGCCGAGGTCCCGGGCCGTCACCTTGCCGAGAGTTCGGACGAGGCCCGTCTCACCCGGCCGGACGACGAGGAACGAGGTCCGAGCCCAGGCGAGGAGGGCGATCGCGGCGGCAGCGCCCGCGAGGGCCCGCCGCGGCACGCGGAGCGGCTTCTCGCGTCGGAAGAGCTCCCGGAAGGCCCTCGCGTGCTCCTTCAGCTCTTCCCAGCCGGGCCGGAATCCGCGCCGCTGGAAGCTGAACGCCATGAGCGCGAGGAACGCGAACGCCGAGAGGAACTTGACGACGGCCCAGGCGCCCCGCGCCTCCGCCCCCGGCGGCGCGGGGAGCGGGACGAGCCCCGTCCCGACGACGACGTTCAGGGCGAGCCCCGAGAGGATCGCGACGCCGAGGATCGACCCGAGATAGACGGCCACGAAGCGGCGGCCGAAGAGCCGCGCGACGACGGCGATCGTCGAGGCGTTCGTCGCGGGCCCCGTGAGCATGAAGACGAGGGCCGAGCCGGGATCGAGCCCCTTGGCGATCATCGCCGCGGCGAGCGGCGTCGAGGCGTTCGCGCAGACGTACATCGGGATCCCGACGAGTGCCATCAGGAGCATCGTCAGGAGAGGCCACGGGAGGAAGCGGAGGAAGAAGTCTTCCGGCAGGAGCCCTCCGAGGATCCCGGTCCCGACGAACGCGAGGAGCATCCAGAAGGCCAGGTCGTCCACCATCGTGACGAACGCGTAGCGGAAGACCCGGCCGACCCGTTCCCGGAAGGGGCTTCCCGTCCGCGCCGGCCCGGTCTCCCCCGCCGCGACCTCGCAGGCCGGCGCCGGAGACGCCGGGAGCTCCGGACCGTCGGGCTCGCGGCGGTCCTCTCCGCCGGCGACGAGCGAGACGAGCCCGGCGACGATCGCCGTTACGACGCCGACGACGGGACGCGCGATCGCCATGACGGGGCCGAGGAGTCCCCACGTGAGGACGACCGCCTCCTCGCTCGTCTCGGGCGTCGAGATCAGGAACGAGACGGTCGCTTCCCGGCTCGCCCCCTTCTTCCGGAGGGCGACGGCCATCGGCAGGACGCCGCAGGAGCAGAGCGGCAGCGGCCCTCCGATGAGCGCCGCCTTCAGGATCGACTTCAGGCTCCGCTCTCCGAGGGCCCTCCCGATCCGGGCCGTGTCGACGAGCTCGTGGAGGATCCCTGCGAGGAGGAAGCCGAGGAGGATGAAGAAGCCGCTGTCGAGGACGACCCGGTACGTCTCCTCGAAGACCCTGTAGAGCAGGTTCACGGCGTTCCGCCCGCGCGGGCGCTGAGAGGTCTCACGAGGTGGAGTATCGCCCTCCTCCCGTCAGCCGCGCGACCGCGTCGGATCGGGGCCCCCGAGCCGCTCCCGGAGCTCCGGGGACAGGAACCGCGGGTTCGGAGCCCCGGCCGGACGGAGCGCCCGCCACGCGGCGAAGGCCGCGCGCGCCTCGGCCTCGAGGCCCGGCCGCACCTCGCCCTCGAGGAGCCACCGGGTCCCGAGCGCGACCGCGCGGAGGAGGTGCGGAGGTGCGGACGACGGGGCGAGGCGCCCCGCGACCGCGGCGAGCCCCGCCGCCTCCTCGAAGCGGCGCTCCCGGTGAGCCTCGAGCGCCGTCGCGAGGGCCGCCCGCACGAGAGGCTCCCCCGTCCGGCCGGCGAGATCACGCCGCAGCGCGGCCTCGGCGCCGAGGGCGGCCGCGGCCCCGCGGACGGAGGCCGCGTCGATCCGGTCGACGCACGCGCGGACGACGCCGCCGGCCCGAACCGAGAACGACGGCTCCGAGAGAAGGAGGGCGAGGTCGGCGCGGAGCGCCGCGAGGGAGGAGGGAACGGGGGCCCGCGTGGGGGCCGCGACGGGCGTCGCGGCCGCGAGCCGCCCGACCGGCTCGGGCGCCGGCGTGGCGGTCCGTTCCGGGAGCAGGATCGCGAACGCCGTCGGTGCGGGTGCGGCCGCCGCGGTCGGCGCGACGGCGACGATCGGGGCCGGCGTCGGCACCTCGAGGCGCGCGAGGAGGAGCGCCTTGCGGCGCGCCAGGTCGGCCCACTCCTCGGGCGCGTCCGCCAGGACCGGCTTCGACCTCCCCTTCGGGACGAGCGTCGACGACCTCTCGAAGTTCGCGAGGGCCTGCTCGGGGAGCCCTATCTCCATCTGGGCCACGCCGAGCCAGTAGTACGGGTCGTACGGGCGGGCCTGGAAGCGCGTCTCGGAGCCCTGGGCCTCCACCGGTTCCGTGGCGCCCCGCGCGAGCGCGGCATTCAGCTTCGCCGCCCCCTCGCGGTACCTCCCCTGCCGGATCAGCTTCACCCCTTCGGAGTAGAGGTCCGCGGCGCGCTGGTCGCGACGGTCGGCGGACGCCCCGCCCGGGAGGAGGAGCAGCGCGATCGCCGCCGCGGCGGCGAAAGAGCGGCCTTGCCGGGAGGAAGCGCGCGCACCTACCATGACGTCGGCACCTTCCAGTCTACGAGGCTCGAACCGGAAAATGTCGTCGGCCGCGGTCCGCCCGATCGGTCCCTACCGCCCGCTCCGCAAGCTCGGAGAAGGCGGGATGGGGGTTGTCTACTGCGCGCAGGACACCCGGGACCGCGACCGCCTCGTCGCGCTGAAGGTCCTCGCCGGCTCGGCCTACTCCTCCGCCGACGACTCGGCGCGGCGGTTCCTCCGGGAGAGCCGGATCCTGGAGGGGCTCCGGCATCCGAACATCGTCTCGTTCTTCGAGGTCGGCCTCCACGACGGCTCCCCGTACTTCGCGATGGAGCTCCTCTCGGGCTCGCCCCTCACGGCCTTCGCCGGCCGGCCGTGGACCGAGACGCTTCCGCTCCTCGTCCAGATCTGCGACGGGATGGAGTACCTCGCCTCCCGCTCCGTCGTCCATCGCGACCTCTCCCCCGACAACGTCTTCGTCGTCGAGGACGGTGAGGGCCTCCGCGCCAAGATCCTCGACTTCGGCATCGCCAAGGACACGACGGCCGAGGAGACGCTCCACAACTTCACGAAGACCGGCCTCCTCATGGGGAAGCCCCCCTACTGGTCGCCGGAGCAGATCGGGACGCTCGAGGAGGGGGAGAAGCTCGACTGGCGGAGCGACGTCTACACCCTCGGCGTCATCTTCCACAGGGTCCTCGCCGGGAGCGCCCCGTTCCGCGCCGACTCCCCCGTCGGCTACATCCCGCTCCACCTCGAGGCCGATCCGCCGCCGCTCGTCGCGCCCGAGGGGAATCCGCCGATCCCCGACGACGTCGCGGCGATCGTCCGCCGGATGATGGCGAAGCGCCGCGACGAGAGGCCCGCGAGCTACGTCGAGATCGTCGAGGTGTTCGAGGGGGCGCTCCGTCGGCTCGGCTCGGGCGAGATCCGACGGCCCGGCCTCGCGGTCCCTTCGGAGACGGGCCCGACGGCCTTCGCGACCCGGACGAAGGAGACGGCGGGCTTCGCCGGACCGGTCGACGTCGGCGGCCCCACGCTCCCCGTCGCGACCCGCGTCACGGCCGGGATGCCGCTCGGCGACGAAACGGGGCCCACCGTCGCCCTCCCGACCGCCCGGACGGTCTCCGCCCCGACGGCCGCGACCGTCCTGGCGCCCCCCCGCTCGAGCCGGCGCGGGCTCTTCCTCGCCGCGGCCGCGGCCCTCGTCGTCCTCGGCGTCGGCGGCGTCCTCCTGCTGCCTCCCGCGCCGGCGCCGGCGCCTCCCGCCGCGACGCCCCCTCCGGCCGGCCCCGACGCCTCGCTCGCCCTCGACGCCTTTCCCTGGGGCCGGATCGTCTCGGTTCGCGAGGTCCGCTCCGGGAGCCGCCTCGCCACGCTCGAGGGGCTCGCGACGCCCCGCCGCCTGACGCTCCCGCCCGGCCGCTGGGAGATCTCGATCGCCTCGGGCGTCGGGCCCGAGGTGCGCACCCTCACCGTCGACCTCGCCCCGGGCGCCTCCCGGACGGAGTCGATCTCCTTCACGACGCCCGAAGCGGCGCTCCCGCTCCTGGAGTGAAACCGATGAAGACCCGGCTCGCCACAATCGTCCTCGCGCTCCTCGCCACTCCGGCCCTCGCCCAGCTCGAGTCGCCGCTCCTCTCGAAGATCCGCCTGAACCTCGTGAACCCGGGCGGGAAGTCGCTCGCGATGGGGGGCGCGTTCGTGGCGCTCGCCGACGACGCGACGGCGGCCCTCGCGAACCCGGCGGGACTGACCCAGCTCACGTCCTGGCAGGTCGGAGCCTCCGGCAAGCAGTTCTCCTTCGACCCCCAGCTCCGGCGCGCGGAGTACGCGCTCCAGGGAGACGGGACGTACAGCCGCTTCCTCGAGGAGGCGGACCGCCCGGGCGGCGGAGTCTCCGACCTCGAGTTCGCCTCGATCGTCGGGCCGCTCGGCCCGCGGACGAGCGTCGCCGTCTACCGCGCGCAGAACCTGCGGTACCGCCTCGACGGCGACGACCTCGCCGGGGGGAACTACCGCGCCTTCGCGATGGTCGCCCCCCCGAACAGCGCCGTGACGCTCGACGAGCAGGGGGGGCTCGACGTCGCGAACGAGCTCTGGGGCGTCTCGCTGTCGGCGAACCTCGGCGCCCTCTCCGTCGGCGGCGGCGTCACCTTCAATCGGCTCCGGTACGACCTGACGGGAGGCGCGGCGGGCGCCTCCCACCTCTTCGTGACGAACGCCGAAAGCACCCCGGGCCTCCCGGGCGCCCAGCCCCGCCTCGACACGACCGTCGGAGCCGAAGTCACGAGCGGCACGGAGACCGGCTGGGTCGCGGGGTTCAAGTGGCAGGTCTTCGAGGTCGGCAACGTCACGATCGGCGGCGTCTGGCGCAGGGCGCCCCGGTTCGACGTCTCCTACTCCGTCTCGTCGGTAAACGCCTGGAACGGGGCGCGCGTCTCCTTCTCGTGCGGCGTCGACGACCCGAACGTCCCGGGGAGCGGGGCGAGCGCCTGCGGGACCTTCGACGTCCCGGACGACTGGTCGTTCGGCTTCTCCGCGCAGCTCCACCCGAACCTCCTCGTCTCGGCGGAGGTCCAGCGGATCGCCTACTCCGAGCTCCAGGACGGCTTCGTCCCGCTCTTCGCCTACTGCACCGTCGCGGCGAGCCCCTGCCCCGCGGCGAACCGCGTCATCCCGGAGGCGCGCGCCGAGGACGGGACGGTCCCCCGCGCCGGCGCCGAGTGGCTCCTCCCGTGGAAGGGGACGCTCCAGGTCGCGCTGCGCGGGGGCTGGCACCGCCAGCCCGCGCACGGGATGAAGGTCGACCTCTACCCCGACGCGGACCGGGACCGCGTCCCGGACGCAGGCTCCGCCGCGGCGGAGATCGTCCAGCCGCCGCTCACCGACGCCTTCCGGACGACGTACGACGGCGGCAAGGACGAGGACCACATCTCCTTCGGCCTCGGCCTCACGCTCGGGCGGAGCCTCTCCCTCGACGTCGCCGCCGACCTCTCGGACTCGAACGACGCGTACGTCCTCTCCGCGTTCTACCGTTTCTGACGCCGGCCCGACGGGCCGGGGAGGTCGCCTCCCGTGCGCCGCAGCCCGCTCCCCGCGCTCCTCGTCCTCCTCTCTTCGACGCTCGCCTCCGCCCAGTCGATCTTCACCGTCGCCGGCGGCGGGAGCGACGACGGGCGCGCGGCGACCGCGGCGAACCTCGCCTACCCCAGGGCGGTCGCGCTCGACGCCGGCGGGAACCTCTACGTCGCCGACTCGGCGAACCACCGGGTCCGGAAGGTCGACGCGCGGAGCGGGAAAATCTCCACGGTCGCCGGGACGGGCGCCGCCGGCTTCTCCGGGGACGGGCGGGTCGGCTGGAGCGCCTCGCTCCGCTCGCCGGAAGGACTCGCGTTCGACCGGGACGGGAACCTCTACGTCGCCGACTCGGAGAACGACCGGATCCGGCGCGTGAAGGCGGGCACGGGGGTCATCGAGACGATCGCCGGGACGGGCCACGCCGGCTTCGGCGGCGACGGAGGACCCGCGTCCGGCGCGCTGCTCGCCCTCCCCCGCGCCCTCGCCGTCGACGCCGCCGGCCGCCTCCTCGTCGCGGACTCGATGAACCACCGCGTCCGGAGGATCGACCTCGCCACGCTCGTCATCACGACGCTCGCCGGGAACGGCATTCCCGGCTCCGCGGGCGACGGAGGGCCGGCGACCGCCGCCTCGCTGAACGAGCCGGTCGCCCTCGCCGTCGGGGCGGCAGGGGACGTGTTCGTCGCGGAGAGGGGCGGGCACCGCGTCCGCAGGATCGACGTCACGAGCGGGAAGATCGCCACGGTCGCCGGGACGGGCGAGGCGGGCTTTTCGGGCGACGACGGACCGGCCGGGGCGGCCCGCCTCGCCGGGCCCCTCGGCCTCGCCGTCGGTCCGGCCGGCGAGCTCTGGGTGAGCGACGGCGCCAACGCGCGCGTCCGGCGCGTCTCCCCGGGCGGTGTCGTCACGACGTTGGCAGGGACCGGGGACTTCGGCTTCTCGGGCGACGGCGGCCCGTCCGCGTCGGCGGGGATGGGGCCGTGGGGCCTCGCGGTCGGACCGGGCGGCACGTCGCTCCTCGTCGCCGACGCCGAAAACAACCGCGTCCGGCGGATCGCGCTCGACACGACGACCGTCACGACGGTCGCCGGGAGCGGCGAGTTCGGCTACCTCGGCGACGGGGGGGCCGCGGCGTCCGCCGGCCTCCGCTCGCCCTGGCACCTCGCCGTCGGTCCGGGGGGCGACCTCTTCGTCGCCGACGCGGAGAACGGGCGGGTCCGGCGCGTCGACAGGGACGCGCGGACGATCACGACGTACGCGGGAGGCGGCGCGACGGAGGGCGACGGGCCGAGGGCCTCCGTCGAGCTCCGCTTCCCGGCGGGGCTCGCGTTCGACTCCGCCGGGAACCTGTTCGTGGCGGAGACCTGGGCGCGACGGATCCGGAAGGTCGAGGCCTCGACGGGCCTGGTCCGGACGATCGCCGGGCCCGGGACGGAGGGCGGACCGCTCGGCGACGGAGGTCCCGCGACCGCGGCGCGCCTCGACGCCCCGCTCGGCCTCGCCGTCGACGCGTCCGGGAACGTCTTCGTCGCGGACGCGGAGCAGAACCGCGTCCGGAGGATCGACGCGACGACCGGGCTGATCTCGACGGTCGCCGGCACGGGCGACGCAGGCTCCGACGGGGACGGCGGTCCGGCCGCGTCGGCCCGCCTCGACCACCCGGCGGACGTCGCTCTCGACTCCTCCGGGAACCTCTACGTCGCGACCGAGGGCGGGCGCGTCCGCCGTGTCGCGGCCTCGGGCGGCCTCATCTCGACGTTTGCGGGAGGCGGCTCGACGGAAGGCGACGGAATCCCGGCGACGCAGGCGATCCTCGCGAACCCTTCCGGCCTCGCTCTCGACGCCGCCGGCAACCTCTGGATCGCCGACGGCTGGGGCTCCCGGGTCCGGAAGGTCGACGGCACGACGCGGGTCATCTCGACCGTCGCCGGGACCGACGTCGCGGGCTTCTACGGCGACGGCGGGCCGGCCGTCGAGGCCGGGCTCACCGAGCCGCGGGGTGTCGCCGTCGACGGCGCGGGCAACCTCTACGTCGCGGACACGTCGGCGAACCGTGTCCGCGCCGTCCTCGCCTGCACGACCGTCGCGGCCCCCGCCCTCTCCGCTCCCGCCGCCGGAGCGACGACGGACGGGACGAGCGTCACCCTCTCCTGGTCGGCCGTGAAGGGGGCGTTCCGCTACGACGTCCTCCTCGACACCGTGAGCCCGCCCGCGAGGAAGGCCGCGGAGAGAGTCGTCGACACCGTCTACACCGTCGGGAACCTGGCCGCCGGCGCGACCTGGTACTGGGCCGTCGAGGCGAAGGGAGACCCCTACTGCCCGTCGCCCTCCTCGGCGCGCTCCGAGGTCCGCTCGTTCACGACGCCCGCGGCCTGTGCCGCTCCGCCGGAGACGGGGCTCGCCTCCCCGGCGCCGGCGGCGGCCGACGTCCCGCTCGCGCCGACGTTCACGTGGCTCGCCGCCTCCGGGAGCGGGACGTACGACCTCCACCTCGGCACCTCCAGCCCGCCGCCCGTCGTGAAGGGCGGGATCGCGGGGACGTCGATCTCCACGGACGCCGCCGGACTGCCTCCCCTCCTCCCGGGAACGACCTACTACTGGGCCGTCACGGCCCGGGCCGCTTGCGACAAGACGAAGAGCGCGGTCTCGGCCGTGCGCGCCTTCCGGACGGCCGGGAGCTGCACGCCCCCCGGCTCCTTCGGACTCGCCGCGCCCTCGGACGGCGCCGCCGGAGTCCCTGCGTCGACGACGCTCTCGTGGACGGCCTCGCCGCACGCGGCGGCCTACGACCTCTACCTCGGCGCGGGCCTCGTCCCCCGCCTCTACCTCGCAGACCTCGTCGCGACCTCCGTCGCCGTCGGCGGCCTGAAGCCCGGGACGACCTACCGCTGGCAGGTCGTCGCGCGTGCCCCGTGCAGCGCCGTCGCGCGGGAGGTGACGCCGGTGAGGTCCTTCACCGTGTCGGGCGAATGCCCCGTCCCGTCCGCCCCGACGATCGCGTTCGCTCCGGCCTCCGTGGCGACGGGCCAGACCTACGTCGTGACGTGGAACGCCGCGGAGGGCCTCGGCGCCGGCGGCGCCTACGTCGTCGAGCGGTCCGCGACCTCCTCCTTCGCGGCGATCCTCGACCGCCAGGCGACGCGCGCCACGAACGCCTCGTTCCTCGCGCGGGGGACGGGGACGTACTGGCACCGCGTCCGCGCCGTCGCCGGGTGCGGCGCATCGGGCGCAACCTCCACCCCCGTCGCGGTGACGGCGGTCGCCGGCGCGCCGAACGTCGTCTTTTCCGTCCCCCCGGCCGCCGCCGTCGTCGGGATCGGCGAGAGGCTCGAGGACGTCCGCGTCCCGTTCACCCTCGAAAACATCGGCACGCAGGCGGTCTCGGCGATCCTCGGCAAGGCGGAGATCTCCTCCGTCCCCTTCTTCACGATCGTCGATCCGACAGGCGGCGACGCCGTCTTCGTCTCCCTCGAGCCGAGGAAGCCGCGCACGTTCGAGCTCCGCTATTCGGGGCCCTCCGTCGCGCGGGCGGGGGCCTTCCAGGGGCTCGTCTTCGTCGCCTCGCAGGGGACCGGCCTCGCTGTCACCCCGTACGCCTTCGTCAGCCTGAAGGTGGGGGCCTCGGAGTCGGCGACGCCCCAGGTCCTCGTGGACGGCGTCCCCTCGGAGTACGCCTTCTTCGACGGCCTCTCGGGCGACGACGGCGCGAGGTCGCCGCGGTCGATCGGAATCCGGAACCCGGGCACGCTCCCGATGGAGGTCGCCGCGGAGGTCGGCCCGGAGGTCTGGCTCGTGCCGGAGCCCGGCTGGAACGCCCAGCCGATCCCGCCGGGGGCGACGCGGGAGGTGAGGCTCTTCACGAAGAGGGCGAACGCGCCGGACGGTTCCGCCTATCCCCGCTACACCTACCTGACCGTGAGGACGCGGTCGGGCGCCTCGGCCCGTCTCCTCATCCAGGACAACGACCGCCCGGCGACGCTCGCGGGCCGCGCGGCGCCGCTCGGTCGCACCGCCCGTGCCTTCCTCGTCCCGTCCGTCGTCCGGGGCGCGTCCGCGATCGGCAACACCTTCGTCTCGCGGGTCCTCCTCTCGAACGCGGGAAACGACCCCGTCCAGGCGGAGCTCGTCTTCACCCCGACGGAGACCGACGGATGGGACGCCGCCCGCGTCCGCCGGGCCCTCGTCGTCGTCCCGTCGAACGACGTCGTCACCCTGACCGACCCGCTCGTCCAGCTCTTCCGACTTGCGCCGCCCGCCGTCGGCGCGCTCGAGGTCCGGGCGGCCCCGGAAAAGATCGGGTTCCTGACCGTCACCTCGGTCGTCGACGCCGCCTCCCCGAAGGGGGGGACGTTCGGCTTTCAGCTCCCGACGTTCGAGCGGGGCGAGGGAGCGCGGCTCGGCGAGCCGCACGTCCTCCCCGGGATCGTCGCGACGACGGGGTCCCGGACGAACCTCATCCTCGTCGAGACGACGGGGCTCGACGGCGCGCGGGTGAAAGTCTCGCTCTCCGACGCCGCCGGGAATCCCCTGGGCTCGGAGACGGTCGACGTCCCGCGGTACGGGCACAGGCAGCTCTCCGGCGTCGCCGGCCGCCTCGGCGCTCCGGGGGGCGTCCTCGCGCTCGGCCGGCTCGACCTCGAGGTCCTTTCGGGGAGCGGCGCCGTCGCCTCGATCGTCACGCGGATCGACAACGTGACGGACGACTCCGTCACCTTCGCGGGACGGGCCGCGCCGGACGTCGCGGGCCCGGCGCTCGCCGCGCTCCTCACGCCGCCCTCCCTCGGCCGGAAGGCCCTCGCCGACGACCCGCTCCCGGTGAAGTCCGTCATTCCCGCCGTCGTGAACGGGTACCGGACCTTCCCGGGTACGGAAGCGCCCTGGACCTTCCAGTCGCTCGTCGGTTTCACGAGCCTCTCGTCCGCTTCGGCGACGTTCAAGCTGACGTACCGGGACGTCGCGAGCGGCCTGACGCACACGGCGACGGTCGTCGTGCCGGGGCGGAAGACGGTCGAGCACGCGAACGCCCTCGAGGAGCTCTTCCTCCTCCCGAAGGGGCAGCCTTCGCACGGGCCCGTCTTCGTCGAGTCGACGCCGAACGGGATCCTCTACTGCAAGGTCTTCTCCGTGACCGACACGGGGACGCTCGGCGACTCGTTCCCCGTCGTCCCCGTCCCGGGCGAGTCGCTCACCGGGGCCGCGTCGCTCGTCCCGCTCTCGGTCGACGGCCTCGAGCAGTCCGTCACGCCCGGCGTCGGCACGCGGTCGAACCTGATCCTGAACGAGGTGACCGGCAAGCCCGCGAAGGTCGTCGTCCGCCTCTACGAGGCCGCGAACCGGACGACGCCGGTGGCGGAGGCGAGGCTCGACCTCGCCGCGTACGAGAAGCGCCAGCTCTCCACGGTCTTCCGCGAGCTCGGCCTCGACAGCGAGGAGCGGCGGAAGGACCGGACGAACGTCCTCTGCGTCGTGTCGGCCGACGAGACGTCCGCCGGCCTCGTCTCGGCCGTCGTCACGAAGATCGACAACGCGACGGGCGACACGAAGAACCTTCTCCTCGTCCCGTCCGGGGGCGTCCCGCCCGTCGGTGGCGTCGGGATCGGCTTCTAGCGCGACACAGCGGCCGGGGCGAGGAGCCCCGCGATCGCGGGCGAGAGCCACGGCGGCGAGGCGGCCGGGGCCCCGTCGCGGAGGGCGCGCGCTCTCTCCTCCCTCGCCCTCTCGAGGAGCGCCGGATCGCGCGACCCCGCGAGGAGGTGGCGGCCGGCGAGGCTCCACGCGACGACGAGACGCGCGGTCGGCGTCCGGTCCATCTCCGCAGCCAGGAGGCGCTCGGACTCGTCGTACTCGCCTCGCAGGAAGGCGCGGAGCCCCGCCCGGAGGGACGCCGTCGACGGTCCCTCCTTGGAGGGCGTCGCCGCAGGGCGCGCCGTCGCCGGGACGATCGTGGGCGCGACGATCGGCGGGACCGTCGCCTCCGGGGGCGTGGTCCGGCCCGGCGACGGAACCGGCGAGGGTCTCGGCAGCGGCAGGACCGGCGTCGGCGTCGGCGAAACGGGAGTGAGGCGGACGAGAGCCGCCGCCAGGATCCTCGCAAGGGCGGGCCGCGCCGCGACGGCCCCCTGTCTCTCCGACTCGCCGAGCGCCCTCCGCGCCCCGTCCCCGTCCCCGAGCTTCTCGAGCGAGAGCCCGAGCCAGAGGTGCGGGAAGTAGTCCTCCGCGTTCTGCGCCCGGTGCCGGAAGCGGGCCGTCCCCTCGCGCTCGTCCTCGGCCAGGGCCGTCCGCATCCGCTCCGCGGAGCGGACGTAGTCGCCCGCGTCGAAGGCCCGGAGCCCCTCGACGTAGGCCACCTGGCCGGCCGTTCCCTTCTGCCCCGCGGCCGAGCCCGCCGCCGAAAGAACCGCGAGGAGAAGCCCGAGGAGCGCGCCGAAGCCCCTACCGTTCATCAGGGACGAAGCTCCTTACGGCGGACTCGAGGTCGAAGCCGGGAAGGTCGACGTGGAGCGCGGCCGGCTCGCCTGGTCGGACCGCGACGACGGCGGCGGACTCGCTGCCGTCCGCTCCCCTCACGACGACGCGCCAGCGCCCGGAAGGAAGCGTCAGACGGCATGGGGTGACGACGCCGGCCGCGTCGAACCGGGCCGCCGTCGACTCCTCGACGATCGAGACGACGCGCCCCCACGGCGTCGCGTTCACGACGAGCGCGCCGTGAGGCGCGGCCGGAGACGCGGGCCCCGGAGCGGGTTTGAGCGAGCGAAGCGCCAGCCAGAGGCCGGCCGCGCCCGCGACGAGAGCAAGCGATGCCGCGAGCGCCGCCGTCGTCCGGGCACGACTCGGCCCGACGTCCCTCGAGGCACCCGGCGACCCCCGCGCGGACGAGAGGCGGACCGTGGAGTCCTCCGCCGCGACGATCGTCGGCAGCTCCGGCGTCCCGTCCTCGACGAGGCCCGCCGCGACGAGCTCCTCGATCGTCGCCGGACTCGCCTTCGCGCGGGCCGCGCGGGTCGCGAGCGCGAGGATCGCGCGCCCCGACGCGACCTCCTCGTTCGTCACCGCCTCGCCCCTCTCCGAGGCGAGGTCGTCGCGAAGCGCCCGGAGCGTCGCCGCGAGCTCCGCGGCGTCGGCGAAGCGCGCCGCGCGGTCCTTCGCGAGCGCGCGCAGGACCGCGTGCCGGACCGGCTCGGGGACCCGGGTCGTCCGGTCGGTCGTCGCGAAGGGGCGCGGCCGCTCGAGGACGTGCTGCCGCACCCACGCCTGCGGCGTCTCGGCGAGGTAGGCCGGGCTCCCGGTCAGGAGGTGGTAGAGGACGCAGCCCATCGAGTAGACGTCGCTCCGCCCGTCGATCGCCTCCCCCTTCGGGAGCGCGCCGAGCTGCTCGGGCGAGGCGTAGCGGAGCTTCCCGACGAAGATCCCCGTCGTCGTGAGCCCCTCCTCGTCCGGCCGCTTCGCGACGCCGAGGTCGATGATCTTCGCGACGGGCCGCCCCGCCTCCTCCGCGACCATGACGTTCTCGGGCGAGACGTCGCGGTGGACGATCCCGGCCGCGTGGAGGTACGCGAGGCCGTCGAGCGCCTGTGCCGCGACGTCGAGGAGGACGCCCACCGGGAGGAGCCGCCCCGTCTCGAGGACGTCGGCGAGGCTCGGCCCGTCGACGAGCTCCAGGACCATGTAGTACGTCCCGGGGCGCGCCGCGCCGAGGTCGTGGAGGACGACGACGTTCCGGTGCGAGAGGCGGCGCGCGAGCTGCGCCTCGCGGAGGAACCGTTCCCGCGCGTGCGGGTCGTCCCCGGCGGCCGTCCGGAGCACCTTGATGACGCGCAGCTCGTCCAGGAGGAGGTGCCGGACGCGGTAGACCGCGCCCATCCCCCCCTCGCGGAGCTTCTCGAGGACCTCGTACGTCCCGCCGACGACCGGGCGCATCCGCCGCAAGACTAGCGCGGACGTGGCCCCCGGCGGACCGCTCCGCAGGAGCACGACGGGTACGGTCCGGCGGGTATCCTGTGCGCCGCAGTGAAGAACGCGACGAGGCCCCCGAGCGGAGCAGCGCCGAGCTCGAGGATCGGGGCCGTGGCGCTGAGCGCGGGATCGGTCGTCCCCCGCCACCGCGCCGGGGCGCTCCTCGGCGTCCTCGCGGCGACGATGCTCGCTCCGCTCGCCGCGCTCGCGGCCTACTCTCCGACCCCGCGCGAGCCGCGGGACTGCCACTGCCCGGCGAGGATGCCCTGCTGCGAGGCTGGGCTCTGCCACGCGGGCGCGGCGGACGCCCCGCGGACGAACCCGTCGTGGTCGGGTTGCCGCGACGAGGCCCCATGCCGCGACGCGGTCCCGGCCCCGTCCTCCGCCCTCGACGGCGCGCTCCCGCGGACCGTCGCCGGCCAGGCCGGGCCCCTGGACGTCGAATCCGTTCTCTTCCCGGCCGACGGCCGCCGCCCGATCGCGCCGTCGCCCCCGGCTCCTCCCCCCCGACGGCTCGCGGATCCGCGCTGACGGCCCGGGCGCGTCCACTCCGCCCGGGGCCCCGCGTCCTGCGTTGCGGGCGCGGCGTTCGTTCGCCGCGCGCCGATGGAGCCGCCATGAAGCTCGAGACCTTCCTCCTCCTCGCGATCCTCGCGGGACGCGGGATCGCCGCCGAAACGGCGCCGGCGACCCTCTCCGGCTCGATCCTCGCCGCCGACGGGAGCGGCCTGCCGGGAGCGCGCGTCACCGTGCAACCCGCCCACCCGGAACGTCCCGCCGCCGTCGTCGCCTCGGGTCAGGAAGGGCTCTACCGGGTCCGCGGGCTGCCGCCCGGGGCGTACCGATTCCGCGTCGAGCTCCCGGGCTTCGACCCGCTCCTCGTCCCGAACGTCGTCCTCGGCCCGGGAGAGAGGCGCGTGTTCGACGTGACTCTCCGCCTCTCGAGGGTTTGCGAGACGGTCACCGTCGTCAGCCCCTCGCTGCGCGACGCCGTCGAGGCCGCGGAGATCCGGGAGAGCGCGGCGCGCGACGTCGGCGAAGCGCTCGCGACGCTCCCCGGCGTCGCGAAGCTCCGGAAGGGGGGCATCGCGAGCGACGTCGTCGTCCGCGGGTCGCAGAGCCGCGACCTGAACGTCCTCGTCGACGGCGAGCGGGTCTACGGCGCCTGCCCGAACCACATGGACCCGCCCTCCTTCCACGTCGACTTCGCCCAGGTCGACCGGATCGAGGTCGCCAAGGGGCCCTTCGACGTGAGGAACCAGGGGAGCTTCGGCGGCGTCGTCAACGTCCTCACGCGACGACCCGAGCCCGGCTTTCACGCGACGGCGAACGCGGGCGCCGGCTCCTTCGGCTACCTCGGGCCCTCCGTCACGGCCTCCTGGGCCGACGAGGCCTTCTCCGCCCTCGCGGGCTACTCGTACAGGCGCTCCGAGGCCTACTCCGACGGCGACGGCCGCCGGTTCACCGAGTTGACGAACTATCGCGCCGACGCTGCCGACGGCGAGGCCTTCCGCGCCGGCACGGCGTGGGGGCGGGTCGCCTTCCGCCCGGCCGAGGGGAATTCCGTCTCCCTCTCGTACTCGCGCCAGGACACCTCGCGGACCTACTACCCCTACCTCCAGATGGACGCGGTCACCGACGACGCCGACCGCTTCGGCCTCTCCTGGGAGGCGGCGCCCGGAGGCCCGGTCTCGGCGGCGCGGCTCTCCGCGTACTACACGGAGGTGGACCACTGGATGACCGACGAGTACCGGACGAGCTCGGCCACGGCGCCACGCGGCTGGTCGATGGGGACGGACGCCTTCACGCGAACCCTCGGCGGACGGCTCGAGGCGACGGCGTGGGGCGTCACGGCCGGCGTCGAGGCCTATCGACGCTACTGGGAGACGACGACGTACCTCGCCGGGATGAAGTACGCGCCGCAGGCCTCGCTCCCCGGCGCGACCACGGACGTCTTCGGCTTCTTCGCGGAGCGCTCCTTCCCGCTCGGCGACGACGTCGTCCTCGAGGCGGGCGTCCGCTGGGACCACGCCGCGACCGGCGTCGACGCGGCGAAGGCCTCGACCGACCTCGCGTGGGCCTACCACGGGACGCGCGCGACCTCGGAGAGCGACTCCCTCGGCGGAGGGAGCCTCCGCCTCCGCTGGCGCGCGACCCCCGCGCTCGAGCTCTCTCTCGGCGCCGGCTCGGCGGCCCGCGTTCCGGAGCCGCAGGAGCGGTGGTTCTCCCTCCGGCGGATGGGGAGCGACTGGGTCGGCAACCCGCGCCTCGCCCCCTCCCGCAACACCGCCCTCGACCTCGGCGCCTCGTTCCGCGCGCGCGGCCTCCAGCTCTCCGCGAACCTCTTCGCGGGCTCCGTCGCCGATTCGATCGTCCTCGCGGACGTCTCCCGTAAGAACGTCGTCCCGGGGGTCATGAACACGACGGCCCGGACCTGCGAGAACGTCGACGCCCGCCTCGCCGGCGGCGAGGCAGGCGCGGCGCTCGCGCTGACGAGCCGCCTCTTCATCTCCGGCTCCGTCTCGTACGTCCGGGGGACGCAGGACGCGCGCCCCGAGGCCGGCATCCTCTCGACGCGGGTCGCCGAGATGCCGCCGCTCTCGGGGCGGGCCGCGCTCCGCTGGGACGACGGCCGCTTCTTCGGCGAGGTCGAAGGGGTCTTCGCCGCGGCCCAGGAGCGCGTCGACACGGACCTGAACGAGGCGACGACGCCCGGCTGGGGCATCGCGAACCTCCGCGCGGGAGCGACGCTCGGGCGCTTCGGCGTCAGCGTGGGCGTCGAGAACCTCTTCGGGCGCCTCTACTCCGAGCACCTCTCCTACCAGCGGGACCCGTTCCGGTCGGGCGTCAGGGTCCCGGAGCCCGGGCGAAGCGCCTTCGCGAACCTCGCCTTCCGGTACTGAGGCCGAAGTCCGGGGGCATCGAACGGGTCTCCGGGCGAGGGACGGCCCTCGACGGGCTCGTCCGCGCCCTCTATCGTCCGCCCAGGAGTACCGGTATGAGGCCGTTCCCGTTCGTGGCCGTCTCGGCCGCCGTGATCGTTCTTTCGTCCGCATCCGTCCCCGCGCAGGGGGCGGCCTACCGCGCGACGCGCTACGCCGTGCCGGGGAACGAGGGCTCGAGCGGGGATCGCGAAGCCGGGCTCGACGGCGCGTTCTGGGTCCCCTCCTCGAGCTACCACGACCCCTCCGGAGGCTGGCTGCCGATCGTCCACCGGCTTCGGACGTCCGGTCTCGTCGAACGCTGGGAGCTCGACGAGACGGCGCGCTCGTTCTTTCCCGTGGCCGTCCGATAGAATCCCGTGGCCGCCCGGGCCGTCGTCCTCGTCCCTCTCACGGCGGAGCGGCGAGCGCTCGTCTGCACGCTCGACCCGTCGACGAACGCCGTGACGCGGACCGAGCTCCCGTTCTTCGCGACCTCGCTTCGGCTCCATCCCGTCGACGGCTCCTCCTGGCTCGTCGGGCGGGATACCGTCGCCCGCCTCTCGGGGACCAGCCTCCGCACCTTCACGGTCCCGGGCGTCGTCGATGCGGCGGACCGCTTCGACGCCGCCGGACGTCTCTGGCTCGCGACCGAGTCAGGCGTCCTCCTCTCGATGGCGGCCGACGGCGAGCTGACGAGCTTCGGGATCGGCTCCTCGCCCGGCGTTCACCTCGCTCTCGACGAGCCCGGAACGACGCTCTGGGGCTTCGACGGCCCGCGGGATCGGCTCGTGAGGTTCGTCCCCGCCTCGGGCGAGCGAACGGCCTTCCCGCACGTCCGGCCCGTCTCGAACTGGGCCGGGCTCGCCGCGACCGCGGGAGACGTCGCGCTCGTCTCGTCGTACGGACCCCACGTCGTCGCGGGTTCCGTCGCCGACCTCGTCGGCGGCACGACCGTCACGCTGTCGGGCAGCTCGCTCCCGGCCGCTTCCTTCGCCGAGGCGACGGTCCCCGTGACCGCGGCGACCGCGACCCGGAGCGAGTCGGCCGTCTCCCCGTCCACACGCACCCTCCACGCCCCCGCCGACGCCGGCCGTGCGCTCTACACGTCGAGCGGCGAGGCGTACCGCTCGATCCTCTGGTCGGGAGGCGGGGCGTTCCTCGTCGCGTCCGACGGCGTCGAGCTCTGGACCCCGCTCGTCGCGGGAACGCCGTTCACGACGCGGCAGGTCCTCCCGGTCGCCGTCGAGGTCCGGCCCTCGGACCCGACCCGGAACTTCTTCACGGAGGTGACGGTCGCCAACCTCGACGCGGAAAGGGACGTCGTCCTCACGCTGACGACGGCCTCGGCCACGCAGACCCTCTCGATCGACCTCCCCGCCGGGACGACCCGCGTCTTCCCGAACGTCGTCCAGGCGTTCCGCGAGCTCGGAGGAGCCTCTCTCCCGCCGGGCGAGACCGTGGCGGGGGCGCTCGCCGCCGAGTTCCGGAGCGGCTCCGGCAGCCTCGCGGCGCGCGTCTTCACCCGCTTCCCCGATTCCTCGACGACCGGCCTCGGATTCACCTCCATCGACGCGGCCCGCGAAGCACGTGTCTTCCGGAAGGCGCTGAACGGCCTCAAGAACACCGAGGGTTTCCGGACGAACGTCGCCGTCGCGAACCTCTGCGGCCTCGAGGGGACGTGCGCGACGCTCGAGCTCTCCGCACGCTTCTTCGACGACGCCACCGGGACGGCCGTCGGCTCGGCGACGCTCCAGGTGCCGCCCGGGCAGTGGCGTCAGCTCGACGCGCCGCTCGCCGGCTTCGCCGGCGCCTCGGGAGAGACGTTTTCGGTCGTCTTCGTCCCGTCCTCCGCCGACGCGACCGGGTACGACGCCTACGCGACCGTCGTCTCGAACGCGAACCAGGACGCCGCCTTCGTCCGGGCCACGCCGTCGGAGCGCGCCTCGAACCTGACGCTGCCGGTGATCACCGACGCCGGAGGGATCGACACGCGGTTCACCTCGGAGCTGGCCCTGACGAACACGACCGGGGCCCCCGCCGTCGCCGACGTCGCGTTCACCTCGGCGAAGTCGGGGAACGTCGTCACCGAGACCCTGAACCTCGCCGCCGGCCTCGGCGTCCTCTGGCCGAACGCCGTCGGCCATTTCCGCTCGATCTCCCCCGCCTCCGTCCAGTCCGACGACTACGGCCCTGTTCGGTTCGCGTTCCGCGACTTCGCAAGCGGGTTCGTCTCCGTCCGGACCACCGCGACGAACGGGACGGGCCTCGGCTTCACGGCGATCGACCCGTTCGTCGAACGGGCGAAGCGGACGAAGCGGATCGTCGGCCTCGTCGAGACTGCGCGCTTCCGGACGAACCTCGCCGTCGTCCACGCCGGCGCGACGGGCGCCGACCCGTCGGCGCAGATCACGCTGCGGGCGACGGTGAGGAACGCCGCAGGGGCCGTCGTCGGAGCGCCCCTCGAGAAGACCCTCGGGCCGGGCCAGCTCCACCAGTGGACGAAGGTCCTGTCCGACTCCCTCGGGACGACCGGGGAGGGCTTCACCGTCACCATCGAGAGGACCGACGGCTTCGACCCGTTCGACGCCTACGTCACTGTCATCGACAACGCTTCGACCGACCCGGTCTTCGTGAGGGCGGAATAGCGCCGAGGTCTAATCCGCTCCGGCCGGCCACCGCCCGCCGTGGATGCGGACGAAGAGCGCCGTCATCGCGAGCGCCACGAGGCCCCCCGCGGCGAGGCCGGTCACCGAGATCGCCGGCCCCTCCGTCGCCGCGGGGGCGACGAGGAGCCAGGAGTCGAGCCAGCGCCCGAGGAGGACGACGAGCGCGACGGGGAGGAGGACGCGGCTCCGCTTCTTCGCGTCGGCCGTCAGGAGCGCGAGGAACGGGACCGCGAACGAGAGGACGGGGCTCAGCCAGAAGAGCGTCGCCCACTCGCCCCGCGTCCGCGCGACGAAGTGCGGGACCTCCTCCGGCAGGTTCGCGTACCAGATGAGGAGGTACTGGCAGAACCAGATGTAGGCCCAGAAGGTCGAGAAGGCGAAGAGGAGCCGCCCCAGGTCGTGCGTGCGGGAGGCGCCGAGCGGCTCGGCGAGGAGGCCGCGCCGCTCGAGGAGGACCGCGGCGACCGTCAGCGCCGCGAGCCCCGACAGGAAGCTCCCGGCGAAGACGTAGACCCCGAACATCGTGCTGTACCAGTGGGGCTCGAGCGACATCGCCCAGTCCCAGGAGCCGACGGAGAGGGTCGGGGCGAGGACGACGACGAAGAGCCCCGCCGCGCGCACGAACGAGGATCGGGGCGCCGTGCCGGCGCCCCAGGCCGCGAGGCGCGAGCGGAGGTACGCGACGAGGCCGAGCCAGACGACGAGGATCGCGAGGGCTCGGGCGAGGAAGAGCGGCGCGCTCAGCCAGACGGCCTTCGCGTGCCCGAAGTGCGCCCCGTGCCCCGCGTGGGCCCACGGGTAGAGGGCGCCGAGGCCGGCGGCGAGCGTTCCCGCGAGGAGAAGAGCCGGGACCGGGAGCGTCCCGGCGAGGGCCGAGGCGACGCCCCGGAGCGGGAGCCACCAGCGGGCCCCGGTCAGCGCGGCGGTGGAGAGGAAGACGCCGGCGCCGAGGGCGACCCCGAGGCCGAAGAGCGCGGCGGCGAGGAGCGACGGGAAGACGCCGCGCGGGCCGGCGGCGGCCCCGGCCGCCACGAGGGCGGCAGTCGCCGCGAGGCCGCCGAGGAGGGCGAGGGGGACCCTCGGCGCGGTCCGGACGAGGGGCGGGGCGGCGCTCACGGGCGGGCCTCCCCGGCGGGGGCGGCGGGCGCGACGGCGGGGGCAGGCGCCGCTTCCGGCGCCGGCGCGGCTCCGACCGCGGCTCCGGCCGCGGCCGCCTGGAGGCTCTTCACGTACCAGACGACCCGCCACCGGTCCTCCGGCGGCACCTGGGCGGCGTGCGACGGCATGATTCCCTGCCCCCTCATCAGGATGTGGAGGACCCGCCCCTCCGGCAGCGAGCGCGCCTTCTCGGCGAGGAGGCTGGGCGGGTTCGGGAAGCGCCCGACGATCGGGCCGTCCCCTTCCCCGCGCGTCCCGTGGCAGACGAAGCAGGTCGACTCGTAGACCTTCTTTCCGCGGGCGAGGTCGGCCTCCGTCGGGGCGCCCGGCGCCGAGAGCTCGAGGCCGGCGCGCTGCGCCTCCTCCGGCCCCCCACCGTAGGGGAACGGCTCGTAGCCGACCGGTACCGTCCCCTCGGGCGGGAGCCAGAGCCCCTGCCCCGAGGGACCCGGCGCGAACGCCGAGCCTCCGTCGACCGGCACCGAGGAGAACATCTCCGGCATGTAGGCGAAGCCCGGCCGGTCGGGCTCCTCCCCGCACGCCGCGAGGAGGAGCGCGGCGGCCGCCGCCCCGGCGAGCCGCCTCACAGCGCCCTCCAGCTCTCGGCGCGCTCGACGGCCCCGAGGGCCGTCACGAGCTCCCCGAACCGCGCGGGAGCGAAGCCGGCGTCCCGCTCGACGACGAGGACGACGAAGCGGTCGTCGGTCACGCGCGGGTGCGGCTGGTCGGCCGGGCGGCCGTCGATGCGCGGGAAGAGCCGGCGCCGCGCGAGGAGGCCGAAGACGGTGAAGAGGGCCGCGAAGAGGACCGTCAGCTCGAAGCTCACCGGGACCTGAGCCGGCAGGGCGAGCGGGGTCTTCCCGCCGATGACGAGCGGCCAGTCGACCGCGTGGGTCCAGACCTGGAAGCCGAACGCGGCCGCCGCGCCGAGGACGCCCCCCGCGAACGTCATCCGCCCGAGGCGAGACGGGCGGAGCCCGAGGGCCTCGTCGAGCCCGTGGACCGGGAACGGGGTGTGGACGTCGTGGACCTCGAACCCCTCGGCGCGCAGGCGCCGGACGGCGGCGAGGGCCGCGGGGGCCTCGGCGAAGGAGACGGCGTGGACGCGGCTCTTCCCCGCGCCCGGGGCGTCAGTGCCCGCCATGGGCGTCCTCCTGCTGCTCGAGCAGCGTGTGCTTGACCTCGTGGAAGGAGACGACCGGGGCGACGCGGACGAAAAGGAGGAAGCAGGTGAAGAAGAGCCCGAAGCTCCCGAGGAGGATCCCGACCTCGACGGCCGTGGGCGCGTAGTGGGCCCAGGAGGACGGCAGGAAGTCCCGGTGCAGCGAGGTGACGACGATGTTGAACCGCTCGAACCACATCCCGACGTTCACGAGGAGCGACGCGGCGAAGAGGACCGGGATCGAGCGCCGGGCCCGCGCCGACCAGAAGACCTGCGGCACGACGACGTTGCAGAAGACCATCGTCCAGTAGGCCCACGCGTAGGGGCCGAACGCGCGGTTCAGGAAGGTGAACCTCTCGTACGGGTTCTCCGAGTACCAGGCGATGAAGAGCTCCGTGGCGTAGGCGAATCCGACGAGCATCCCGGTCGTCAGGAGGACCTTCGCCATCCGGTCGAAGTGGGCGAGCGTGATGTACCGCTCGAGGGAGAGGACCTTGCGCGTCACGAGGAGGAGCGTGAAGACCATCGCGAAGCCCGAGAAGACGGCCCCCGCGACGAAGTAGGGGGGGAAGATCGTCGTGTGCCAGCCCGGGATCAGGCTCGTCGCGAAGTCGAACGAGACGATCGTGTGGACCGAGACGACGAGCGGGGTGGCGAGGCCGGCGAGAAGGAGGCAGGCCTTGTCGTACCGCTGCCAGGTCCGGGTCGAGCCGTCCCAGCCGAAGCTCAGGACCCCGTAGACCGTCCGCTTCCAGCCCGTGCTCCGGTCGCGCATCGTGGCGAGGTCGGGGATCAGCCCGACGTACCAGAAGAGGAGCGAGACGGTGAAGTAGGTCGAGATCGCGAAGACGTCCCAGAGGAGCGGCGAGCGGAAGTTCACGGCGATCGGGCCGCGCGTGTTCGGGTACGGGAAGACCCAGAACGCGAGCCACGGCCGGCCCATGTGGATGAGCGGGAACGTCGCCGCGCAGATGACGGCGAAGATCGTCATCCCCTCGGCCGCCCGCGCGATCGAGGTCCGCCAGCGCTGCCGGAAGAGGAGGAGGATCGCCGAGATGAGCGTCCCGGCGTGGCCGATCCCGACCCAGAAGACGAAGTTCGTGATGTCGTAGCCCCAGCCGACCGTCCGGTTCAGCCCCCAGACGCCGATCCCCTTCCGCATCGTCAGGGCGACGAGGGCGACGCCGAGGGTGAGCCCGGTGACCGCGAGCAGGAACCCGGCCCACCAGGCGGTCCCGGGCCGGCGCTCCATCGGAGCCGCGATCTCCCGCGTCACCTCGTCGAGACGCGGCGTCCCGAGGACGAGGGGCTCGGGCGCTTCCATCCCGAGAGCCGTCGGCGTGCTCATCCCTCGGCCCCTCCCTTCTCCGCATGGCCCGGCCGCGTCCTCACCTTCGCGAGGTAGGTCACCGCCGGTCCGATCCCGAGCTCCTCGAGGACCTGGAAGGCCCGCGGGCTCCCCTTCCGCCGGGCGACCTCCCCCTCCGGGTCGGTCCCGTCGCCGAACGCGATCGCCCGAGCCGGGCAGCTCTGCTGGCAGGCGGTCTCGACGCCGCCACCCCGCCAGTCCTCCCGCCCCGCCCTCCGGCTCGCGATCCGCTCCGCCTGGATCCGCTGCACGCAGAACGTGCACTTCTCCATGACGCCACGGCTCCGCACGACGACGTTCGGGTTCAGGACGAGCCGCTCGACCGGCTCCTTCACAGGGTAGTCGAACCAGTTGAAGCGCCGGACCTTGTAGGGGCAGTTGTTGGCGCAGTAGCGGGTGCCGACGCAGCGGTTGTAGACCTGCTGGTTGAGGCCGTCCTCGCTGTGGACGGTGGCCGCCACGGGGCAGACCGTCTCGCACGGCGCGTTGTCGCACTGGGCGCAGAGCATCGGCTCGAAGAGGACGTCCGGCGCCGCCGGGTCGCCGAGGAAGTAGCGGTCGACGCGGAGCCAGTACATGTCGCGGCTCCGCCGGATCTCGTCCTCGCCGACGACGGGGAGGTTGTTCTCCGCCTGGCAGGCGACGACGCACCCTCCGCAGCCCGTGCAGGCGTCGAGGTCGACGACCATCTCCCACTTCGGCGAGGTCGGCTTCCGCTCCGGCCAGAGCGTCGCCGGGGCGATGTGGTGCGCCGGCTCGAGGCGCTCGTCGCGCGCAGCCACCTGCCTCACGACGGGCCGCCCGTGGGTGTCGCCGGTCGGCTGCATCAACGGCAGCGCGACCCGCTCGCCGGTCCTCGCGACGCGCGCGGGATGGCCGGACGTGACGAGGTGCGTCCCGTCGACGGCGGCGAGGCGGTAGCCGTTCCGCTCCGCGCGCCCCTCGTCGCCGTCCCGGCGCCCGTAGCCGACCGGGACGCCGAGGACGGAGGGGTGCTGTCCCGGCTGGATCCGGACCGGGAGCGTCACGCTCCTCCCGCTCCCCGTCTCCACGCGAACGACGTCGCCGTCGGAGACGCCGAGCGCGCGGGCGCGATCCGGCGCGACGCGGACGCAGGGGCTCCAGGAGACGCGCGTCAGCGGATCGGGGAGCTCGCGCAGCCACGGGACGTGCGCGCGGCTCCCGTCCCGCATGCCCACCTCCGCGAGGAGCTCGACCGCGAGCTCCGGCGGGGCGGGAGCCGACGCGGCCCCGCCGACCAGCCGGACCGCCGCCTCGGGGACGACCGGCGCGGCTGCAGCCAGGAACGGTGCCGTCGCGGCCGTCACGCCGGCTCGCTCGGGGGCCCGGCCGCTCCGGACCGCCTCCGTGAAGCGCGCCTCGAAGTCCGCGGGCGCGCCGAGCCGGGTCCTCCAGCTCTCCTTCAGGTGCGTGCGCCAGTCGGCGTCCGGGACACCCGCCCAGCGCAGGAACGGCTCCCACGGCGGCCGGGTCCCGAAGAGGGGGCGGACGGCGGGTTGCGCGAGCGTGACGACGCCCGCGCGCGGCTCGGCGTCGCCCCAGCACTCGAGGCCGTGGTGCGCCGAGGCGACGACGCCGCAGGCGGCGGCTGTCGCGGTCGGGCGGTCCGTCACGGCGACGGAGAGCGGGAGCTTCTTCAGCGCCGCGGCGAGCCGGTCGCCTTCGGGGAGCTGGTCGACCGCGTCGAGGCCGACGACGAAAAGAGCCTCGACCTCCCCCGCTTCCACCGCCGCGAGGAGCGCCGAGAGCGCGCCGTCGCGGCCCCGCCGCACGAGCGACGGGCGGCTCCGGTCGACGGTCGCCCCGTCGTTGCCGAGGAAGCGGTTCAGGAGCGCCACGGCCACCTGCTCGGCCACGTCGTCCGACCCGCTCAGGACGAGGGAGCGGCCGCGCGCCGCGCCGAGCTCGGCCGCGAGCGCCCCGTCCGCCGCCGGCGGGAGGCCCGCGAGGGCGGCCGCCACCGCCGGGGCCGCGGGGTCGTCCGACGCCTCGGCCGCGCTCCGGAGGAGCGCGAGGGCGAGGGCGCGCCGCTCGGCGGCGGAGAGGACGAGGCGCTCGTCGGCCGCGGCCCCCGTCAGCGACAGGCAGCCCTCGGCCTGGACGTGGCGGAACGCCGGCCGGGAGCCGTCGGCGCGGCGCGCCGCCCAGGCACGTGTGAAGCCGACGGGGTCCCAGCCGGTCCCGAGCGGGTCGGCCCCGAGGACGACGAGGAGGTCGGTGCGGGCGAGCTCGGGGTACGGCAGGCGCGGCGTCCCGCGCAGCAGCTCCTCCGCGTCGAGGAGCGCGGAGACCGGCTTCGCCTCCGCGTCGTGCTCCACGAGCCGGCCGCCGAACGGCGCGAGGAACGCCTCGACGGCCGCCCGCGCCGTCGGGCTGACGATCGTCGTCGTCAGGACGGCGACGCGGCCCGTTCCCCCGCGCAGCTCTGCGAGCGCTTTCTCCACGTGCGCGTCGACCTCCTCCCACGCCGCCTCGCGCCCCAGGAGGCGCGGGGCGCGGAGCCGCCCGGCGTCGTAGAGCCCGCGCAGGTCGCCCTGCCCAAGGGCGCAGAGACCGCCGCCGGAGAGCGGGTGGTCAGGCCGCCCCTCGAGCTTCACCGGACGCCCGTCGAGGCACGAGACGAGGAGCCCGCAGGAGGCCGGGCAGGCGGTGCAGGTGGAGGCGTAGCGCACCGGGACTCCGGGGACGACGTCCTCCGGCGGGACGAGGTACGGGAGGCTCTGCTCGACCGGGAGCCTCCGGCAGGCCGCGAGCGCGGCCGCCGCGCCGATCCCCGTGAGCTTCAGGAACTCCCGCCGGCCGGGTGCGACTCCCTGCGGCGCGGCCTCCTCGTTCCGCTCGGGACCCGGCTCCGCGGCCGGGGAGCCGAGACGGTCGGGCTCGATCCAGGGGCGCGTCGGGTCGATCGGGACGGTCATCGCTTCCTCGCGTGGGGCGTCGCTCGCCGGGCCGGGCCGTCGCATCGGGCTCCTCTCTCCCTGCTCCATCAGTGATGGCAGACCGCGCAGTCGGTCAGCCGGTTCGCGCGCGTCATCGGGGCCTCTCCCGGCGCCCAGGGGAGGCCGTCGGGGCCCTTCGGCGGCGCGTTCAGCGCCGCGACGGCCTCCCGCTCCCGAGCCGCCGGCCAGCTCCGCCGGTGGCAGTCGAGGCACCACCCCATCGTGAGCGTCGAGAGCTGCTCGACGCGTCCCATCGTCTCCACGGGACCGTGGCAGGTCTGGCAGGCGACGCCGTGGGCGACGTGCGGCGCGTGCTCGAAAAAGACGAAGTCCGGGAGCTTGTGGACCCGCCGCCAGCGGATCGGCTCGCCCCGCTCGATCGCCGCCCGGACCTTCGCGATCTCCGGGTGGTCCTTCTGCACCTGCTCGTGGCAGTTCAGGCAGGTGCGCGCCGGCGGGATCCCCGCGAAGCGGCCCCGCTCCGCCGTGGCGTGGCAGTACTGGCACGGGATACGGAGCGCGCCGGCGTGGACGGCGTGCGAGTAGGCGATCGGCTGCGCCGGGGCGTAGCCCCGGTTCGTCGGCTCGCAGGCGGCGGCGCCGAGCGCGGCGCAGACGACGGCGGCGAGGATCCGGACGCGGCGATACGGGGTCGGTCGCATCACACCTCCCGGAGGGTTCCGGACGGGCTCTCTCGTCGGGCAGCCTCCGCGCCGCGCGGGGCCGGCGCAGGGCCGGCCTCCACCGGCTCCCGGCCGAGCGTCGCGAGGGAGACGAGGGAGAGGACGAAGAAGAGCGCCCAGCAGGTCGTCCAGATCCCGGTCGTCTCCAGGGCCACGCCGAACACCACGGGCAGGAAGAAGCCGCCAAGGCCGCCGATCGTCCCGACGAGACCGCCGACGACCCCGACGTTCGCCGGGAAGGTGTCGGCGATCCCCTTGTAGACCGCCCCCATCCCCGTCCCCATGAAGAGCGCCGCGACGAACGCGAGGCCGGTGAAGATTCCCATGTTGGCCTGGAAGAAGACGTGCGTGACGCCGCGGGCGAGGAGCTGCTTCTTCACGACGGCGTCGCCGGGGGCGACGACCGGCTCCTGCCAGGAGCTCCAGCGCGGCCAGACGATCACCCCCGTCGGGACCGAGCCGTCCCCGTTCCTCGGTCGGAGCGGCAGCCGCTCGCCGGCCACGACGACGGCCTCGGCGGAGACGGCTTCGACGCGCCCCGCGGCCGGCGCCATCACCCCTTCTCCCGGGGCGAAGACGTCCATCCTGGGGACCGAGAGGAGGAGGAAGCAGGCGGCGCAGCCGGCGAGGACGCGCGCAGTGACCCGCCGCGCTCCGAACCGGTCGGCGAGCCACCCGCCGAGCGCGCGGGAGAGCGCCGTCGGGATCGAGAAGAGGGCGGCGAGCGCCCCGGCGGTGGCGACCGAGGCGGCGTAGACGTTCACGTAGTAGGCGATGAGCCAGCTCGCGAGCGCGACGAAACCGCCGAAGACGAGGAAGTACTGGAGGCCGAGGCGCCAGACCCTCGGGTCGCGGAGCGGCGCGAGCCTTCGGGAGAGCGGGAGGCCGGCCGTCGGGGCCCTCCGCGGCCGCGTCAGGAGGAAGTGGAGGAGCGCGACGAAGACGAGCGCCGCCGCGTAGATCCGCGGGAGGAGACGCCACCCTTCGATCCGCTCCCCGCCGTGGGTCAGGAACGCGAGGAGGGCCGGCGCGAAGAGGCTCGCGAGGCCGGCGCCGACGGTCCCGACGCCGTAGAGGCCGAGGGCCGTTCCCTGCCGCTCGCGCGGGAACCAGAGCGACGTCGAGGCGATGCCGGCCGCGAAGATCGAGCCCGCCACGCCGAAGAAGACGCCGCCGAGGGCGAAGCCTGCGAAGGAGCTTGCGAAGCTCGTCCCCCAGAGGGCCGCGCCCGTCAGGAGGAGGATCGCCGCGTGGACCGGGCGGCCGCCGTACCGGTCAGTCAGGACGCCGACCGGGAGCCGCAGGAGCGAGCCGGTCAGGATCGGGATGCCGAGCAGCAGCCCGATCCCGGCCTTGTCGAACGCGTGGACCTTGTTGTCGACGAGGAACGTGACCAGGACGCCGTAGAGGACCCAGACGGCGAACGACGCCGCGAACGCGAGCGCGTTCATCACCAGGACGGCCCGGGCCTGTCCCCGCTCGCTCATCGGCTCAGGCTCCCTGCCTCCGCGGGCGGTTCCAGACGACGACCTGGCGGCGGCGCCAGAGGTACGGCACCGGCGCCACGAGGACGTGGACGAGGCGCGTGAAGCTGAAGGCGGCGAAGAAGACGAACGCCCCGACGACGTGGAGCTGCGCCGGGAGCTTCAGGTCGACCATCGGGCGGATGTCGGGCTGGAGCCGGAAGAGCGACCAGAGGTACGGGACGACGACCTGCCCATACCAGGCGCTCCCCCACCGCAGGCCCAGGGCGACCCAGAGCCCGGTGACGATCTGGAAGAAGAGGAGGGCGTAGACGAGGACGTCGGCCGGCGACGTGACGGTGCGCAGCCGGTCGCTCGAGAAGCGCCGGACGACGAGGCCGACGAGGCCGACGAGCGTCAGGAGGGCCGCCGCGATCCCGGTCGCCTCCAGGACGAAGAGCCGGACGGGGACCGAGCCCCAGAGTGTCAGCGACCTCGGGAAGAGGAAGCCGACGAGGTGCCCGGCGAAGAGCGTCAGGATGCCGACGTGGAACGGCACCGATCCCCAGAAGAGCTCCTTCGACTCGAGGAACTGCGAGGAGAGGCTCGAGAAGGAGAACGGGTTCTTCCGGTAACGGTGGATCGAGACGAGGAGGAAGAGGACGAACGAGACGTACGGCAGGACGGCGAAGAGAAGGACGTCACGCATGGAGGAAGGCCTCCTCGGGCGCCGTCTCGGGCCGGAAGTCCGGCGCCTCGATCCCGTCGCCGAGCGGTGCGATCGCCTCGGGAAGGGCCGCGAGGAAGGCGGCCCACGGAGCGGCGGAGCCCTCGAGCGCGGCGTTCATCCGCGCCAGGGCGGGCCGGACGACGAGGTCGACGAGGAGCGCCCGCCCTTCTCCCTCGGGAAGACGACCCGCGAGACGGAGGAGGTTGGGCAGGAAGTCGGGGAGCTCCCCGTCGCGGACCGGGACGGAGGCGAGGCGCAGCTCGGCGGAGAGCCCCGCGAGGAGCGCCCCGCGCTGGTAGGCGTCGCCGAAGAGGTGGTAGCCGCAGTGGAGGGTGCAGACCGGGCTCAGGTCGAAGAGGCGCGTGTAGGCCTCCTCGGCCTCCTCGGCGGGCGTCCCGGCGATCCAGGCCCGGAGGCGGGTCAGGGCCCCGCCGAGGGACGGGCCGAGCTCCGCCTCCGGGGGGACGGCCGAGGCGAGCGCCTCCCGGACCGCGGCGTCGGGGTACTCGAGAGCGAGGGAGACGAGGTCGAGCGCGGCGCGGTCCATCCTCAGGCCCCCCTCTCCGGCCTCGTCCGGAAGCCCATGCCGGCGAACCCCTTCGCGTCGAGCGGCTCGTCGAGCATCTCGATCGCCTGTTCCCGGTGCGCGGGCGGGATGACGAACCGCTCGTCGAGGTGCGCGAGGGAGGTGAGGTGGTGGATCGCGTCGGCCTCCTCGACGGAGGAGCCCGCCTCCGCGAGGAGGCGGCGGGCCGCCTCGAGGTCCTGGTCGCCGGCGGTCACGGCGCGCCGCCAGGTCCGGACCGCGAGCTGCTTGCGGAGCGCGTAGCGGACGACCCCCTCGTTCCCGGCCCCGAACAGGCTCGCCATGTAGCGGAGCGGGAGCCGGTAGCGGTCGATCGTCCCGAGGAAGCTCCCGTCGATCGTCGTGTCGTAGCCGCGCTCCCCCGTCGCCGCCATCACCGGGAGGAGCGGCGGGACGTAGAAGAGCATCGGGAGCGTCCGGTGCTCGGCGTGGAGCGGGAGGGCGAGCCCCCAGCGGACGACCCACTTGTAGACGGGCGAGCGGCGGGCCGCCTCGAGGACGTCGTCTCCGATCCCGTTCTTCCGGGCGCCCGCGATCACCTTCGGGTCGTCCGGGTCGAGGAGGAGGGAGCGCTGCGCGGCGACGAGGTCGGCGTCCTCGGCCTTCAGGACCTCCGCCATCCGGTCCGCGTCCCAGAGGACCATTCCGAGGTAGCGGATCCGCCCGACGCACGAGTGGAAGCAGGCCGGGGCCTGGCCCGTCTCGAGGCGCGGGTAGCAGAGGATGCACTTCTCGCTCTTGCCCGTCGACCAGTTGAAGTACGACTTCTTGTAGGGGCAGGCGGTGACGCAGAAGCGCCAGGCCCGGCAGCGCTCCTGGCTGAGGAGAACGATCCCGTCCTCGCCCCGCTTGTAGAGAGCCCCCGACGGGCAGGCGGCGACGCAGGCCGGGTTCAGGCAGTGGTTGCAGATCCGCGGGAGGTAGAAGAAGACGAGCTTCTCCACCTCGAGCAGCGCCGCCCGCTCCTCCGGCGAGACGCCCTCGAGGTTCGGGTCGTTCGCCGCGTAGACCGGCGAGCCGCCGAGGTCGTCGTCCCAGTTCGGCCCCGCCTCGATGTCCATCGGGCGCCCCGTGATCATCGAGACGGGCCGGGCGATCGGCTGGTCGGCCCCCTCCGGGGCGTCGAACAGGTCCTGGTAGCGGTACGTGAACGGCTCGTAGTAGTCGTCCACCGTCGGCAGGTTCGGGTTGTGGAAGACGGTCATCGCGCCGCGCACCTTCCCGACGGCGCGCAGGTCGAGCTCCCCCTTCTCCTTCCGCTCCCAGCCCCCCTTGTACTTTTCCTGGTCCTCCCAGGCCGTCGGATAGCCGGTCCCCGGCTTCGTCTCGACGTTGTTCCACCACATGTACTCGGCGCCCTTCCGGTCGGTCCAGACGTTCTTGCAGGCGATCGAGCAGGTGTGGCACCCGATGCACTTGTCGAGGTGGAAGACCATCGAGATCTGGGCGCGTACGTCCATCGGCGTCTCCTTCGTCTTCCGCTCAGAGCACCGGGCGGCCCGGCAGCTTGCGGACCCTCACGGACGTGTCGCGGTTGACGCCCGTCGGCCCCCAGTAGTTGAAGTGGAACGTGAACTGGCCGTAGCCGCCCATCATCAGGACGGGCTTCAGGCGGATCCGGGTGAGGCTGTTGTGCCCGCCGGCCCGCCGGCCGCCCCGCAGGGGCGACTTCGGGACGCCGATCGTCCGCTCGGGCGAGTGGTAGAGGATGCAGACGCCCCGGGGAATCCGCGCCGAGACGACCGCGCGGGTGCAGACGACGCCGTGGTCGTTGTGCGCCTCGACCCAGTCGTTGTCGACGATGCCGATCTCGAGGGCGTCCTCGTCGTTGATCCAGATCGGCTCGATGCCGCGCGAGAGCGTCAGCATCCGGTGGTTCTCCGAGTAGGTCGAGTGGATGTGCCACTTGCCGTGCGGCGTGAGGTAGTTCAGGAGGAGCCCGTCCTCGACGCTCGCGCGGAGGTCGCCGTACTGCGGCGGCGTCGGCACCGGCTTGTAGGTCGGCAGGTGCTCGCCGAAGTCGAGGTAGCCGGGGTGGTCGAGGTAGAGGTGCTGGCGGCCGGTCAGCGTGCGCCAGGGGACGAGGCGTTCGACCTGGGTCGTGAAGGCCGAGTAGGAGCGGCCGTCCGTGACGAGGCCCGACCAGCAGGGGCTGTTCAGGACGCGCCGGGGCTGCGCCTGGAGGTCCTTGTAGGTCGTCCGGGCCGAGCGCGAGCCCTCGGCGAGGTCGAGGAGCGGGACCCCCGTCCGGCGCTCGAGGTAGCGGTAGCCGTCGCAGGCGACCTCGCCGTTCGTCTCGGGAGCGAGGTGGAGGACGACGTCCGCCGCCTGCTCGGCGTCGCGGATCGACGGCAGCCTCTTCCCGTCGACCTCGACCGTCGCGCGGGTGGCGACGAGCTCGTCGTACGCCCCGGAGACGTCGAGCTTCACGCCGTGCGCCCCGATCCCCTTCCGCATCTCCGGCCCGAGGGCGCAGTAGCGCTGGTGGAGCTTCCGGTAGTCGCGCGTGACGATCTTCAGGGCCGGCATCGTCTTCCCGGGGACCGCCTCACACTCCCCCTTCGCCCAGTCCTTCACCTCCCGCTGCGCGATCTCCGCCGGCGAGTCGTGCTGGAGCGGCGTCATGACGAGGTCCTCGACCGGCTCCGGGAAGTGCCGCATCGAGAGCTCCGCCGTCTTCGCGGCGAGGGCGCGGAAGAGGTCCCAGTCGGAGCGCGACTCCCAGGCGGGCGGGACGGCGGCCGAGAGCGGGTGGATGAAGGAGTGGAGGTCGGTCGAGTTCAGGTCGGCCTTCTCGTACCAAGTCGCCGCCGGCAGGACGACGTCCGAGTAGAGGGCGGAGGTGTCCATCCGGAAGTTCAGGTCGACGACGAGGTCGAGCTTCCCCTTCGGCGCCTCCCGCCAGGCGACCTCGTCCACCTTCCCCTCGGCCTTCTCCGTCGCGATGAGGTTCGTGTGCGTGCCGAGGTAGTGCTCGAGGAAGTACTCGTGCCCCTTCGCGCTCGACATGAGCGCGTTGCCGCGCCAGATGTACCAGACGCGGGGCCAGCACTCCGGGGCGTCGGGGTCGGCGACGGCGAGCTTCAGGTCGCCCGACTTCAGCCTCGCGACGACCGCGTCGACGACCTCCTGCTCCGTCGTTGCCCCGGCGGCGCGCGCCTTCCTCACGACCTCGATCGAGCTCTCGTCGAACTGCGGGAAGAACGGGAGCCAGCCGGCCCGGACCGCCTTCACCTGGAGGTCGGCCGTGTGCCCCTTCGCGAGCGAGGCCTCCCCGGGCACCGGGTGGTACTCGGTGAACTCGGCCTCGTAGCGCCACTGGTCGCAGTTCATGTAGTGCCACGACGGGGCGTTCTGGAGGCGCGGCGGGCTCGCCCAGTCGCGCGCGAAGGCGAGGTAGGACCAGGGGGCGACGGGGGCGAGCTTCTCCTGCCCGACGTAGTGGTTCAGGCCGCCGCCGTTCTTCCCGACGCAGCCCGTCAGGACGAGGGCGACGATCCCCGCCCGGTACATCAGGTTGTTGTGGTACCAGTGGTTGATGCCCGCCCCGATGATGATGCTGCACCGGCCGCCCGTCTTCTCGGCGGTCGCCGCCCACTCCCGCGCGAACGAGACGACGGTCTTCCGGTCGATCCCGGTGAGGCGCTCCTGCCACGCGGGGGTGTAGGTGAGCGCCGGGTCGTCGTACCCCTCGGGGTACTCGCCCGGGAGGCCGCGGCCGACGCCGTAGCGGGCCATCAGGAGGTCGAAGGCGGTCGTCACGAGGAGCTCGCGGCCGTCCCGCGTCGTGAGGCGCCTCGCCGGCACCCCGCGGAGGACGACGTTGCCCGCCTCGTACTGCTCGAACTGGACGTTCGCGACCTCGTGACGCCCGCCGAGGAGGGTGAGGAGCGGGTCGATCCTCTCGCCCGTCCGCGCGTCCTCGAGCTTCAGGTTCCACTTCCCGTCCGCCGCCCCCCAGCGGTGCCCGACCGAGCCCCCCGGCATCTTCGGGGCGCCGGAGAGGGCGTCGAGGACGAGGAACTTGAACGACCCGTTCTCCTCGCCGGCGTACTCCTCGAGGAGGTCGGCCGTCACGAGGCGCCCCGCACGGTGGCCGCGCGCCGTCGGCTCGAGCGCGACGAGGAACGGGAGGTCGCTGAACTGCCTGAGGTACGCCTCGAACGACGGCGTCGACTTCTCGACGTACCACTCCTTCAGGATCACGTGACCGACCGCCATCCAGAAGGCGCCGTCCTGCCCGGCGTGGAGCGGGATCCACTGGTCGGCGTACTTGGAGACCTGCGAGAAGTCGGGCGAGAGAACGACGAGCTTGCTGCCGTTCTGCCGCGCCTCCGGGAGGAAGTGGCAGTCGGGGGTCCGCGTCATGTTCGGGTTGGACCCCATGATCGCGATCATCTTGGAGTGGTACCAGTCGGCGCTCTCGGCGACGTCGGTCTGCTCGCCCCAGACCTCGGGCGAGGCGGGCGGCAGGTCGCAGTACCAGTCGTAGAAGGAGAGGTTCACCCCCCCGAAGAGCTGCAGGTAGCGAGCCCCGGCGGCGTAGGAGAGCTGCGACATCGCGGGGATCGGCGAGAAGCCGACGACGCGGTCGGGGCCGTGCGTGCGGGCCGTGTGGACGCTCGCGGCGGCCGCGATCTCGATCGCCTCGTCGAGGGCGACGCGGCGGAAGCCCCCCTTCCCGCGCGCCCGCTGGTAGCGGCTCCGCTTCTCCGGGCTCGCCTGGATGCTCGCCCAGGCCTCGACCGGGTCGTCGTGGCGCGCGCGCGCCTCGCGCCAGAGGTCGACGAGCGCCCCGCGGACGTACGGGTACTTCACCCGGATCGGCGAGTAGAGGTACCAGGAGTAGGAGATCCCGCGCTGGCAGCCGCGCGGCTCGTAGGGAGGGAGCGAGCGGTCGAGGAGCGGGTAGTCGAGCGCCTGCATCTCCCAGGTCACGATCCCGTCCTTGACGTAGATGTTCCAGGAGCAGCCGCCCGTGCAGTTCACGCCGTGGGTCGAGCGGACGACCTTGTCGTGCTGCCAGCGGTTCCGGTAGAACTCCTCCCAGCGCCGCGTCTCGGGGCTGACCAGGTCTCGGATCCACTTCACGCCGGTTCCCCCTTCCTCGCCGTGAGCGGCTTCCTCACGCCCGTCAGCCGGCGCGCCCAGGCCGCGTTCAGGGCGACGAGCGCAGCGATCGTCCCGAGGGCCCCGAACAGGAGGGCGCTCAGGAAGCCGTCGTCGGCGGGTGCGGTCTCCTGGTTGGACGTCCGGAGGAAGGCCCGGAGGGCGAAGACCTCGGCGCCCTCCAGCGGCCGCGCCGCGAAGACCTTGTTCATGAGCGGGTAGGCGGGGCTCGCGAGGGCCGCGTCGAGCCCCTCGTCGCCGATCCGCGCGAAGGCGTGCGTCAGGTCCTTCGCGAGGAGGCCGCCGGGGACGGCGCTCCCGGCTCCGCGCACCGTGTGGCACGAGACGCACGAGGGTCCGCCCGCCTCGAGCGGGTCGAGCCCGAGGAAGAGCCTCCGCCCGCGCTCCACGTCGCGCGGGGTCGCCGTGGAGGCGGGCGTCAGCGCCCCGGAGAGGTCGCACGGCGACGACGAGCAGCGGACGAGGAGGTCGACGAGCGTCGCGGCCTCGGCCTCGGTGAGGCCGAGGTCGGGCATCCGGACCCCCTTGAACTCGGTCAGGAGGTCCCGGGCCGCCGGGTCGCTGTCGAGGAGGGCGCTCGGCGTCCGGACCATCATCTGGAGCCAGGCGCGGCTCCGGCGCTTGTGGGCGTCCTTCAGGTCGGGCCCGACCCGGACTCCCTGGCCGACGGTGTGGCAGGAGGCGCATTTCCGGCTGAAGAGCTCCTCCGCCGGGCCGCGCTCGGGCTTCGCCCCGGCGGCCGGGGCCTGTCCCGCCGCCTCCGTCGCGAGGGCGAGCGCCGCGACGAGCGCCGCGAGGTGGGACGCTGGCTTGGGCACGGTTCCTCTCCTTCCGTGCGGGAAGGAGGGCAACCGTCGTACCAGCGCCGGCCGGAGGCTCCGGCCGCACGGCTGCGGGCCCCGCGAGGACGGACGGCTCTCAGGATCGAGAGGACGCGGCCCGGGGGACTCTCGATTTCGAGAGCGGCCGGGCGGGCCGGCGCGGTCTCAGCCCTTCTGCGGGCGGCCCAGCTCCTGCCCCTTCAGGCCGAACCGCTCGAGCCTCCGGTAGAGCGTCGCCGGGGAGATCCCGAGCTCCTCGGCCGCCTTCTCCCGGTTCCCGCCGCAGAGCCGGAGCGCCATCGTGACGTAGCTCCGCTCGAACCGGTCGATCGCCTCCTCGAGGTCGAGGTGCAGGCCGACGGCGTGGCGGACGTCGACCGGGAGGTCCCCCTCCTCGATGCGGCCTGACTCTGCGAGGATGAGCGCGCGCTCGAGGACGTTCGAGAGCTCGCGCACGTTCCCGCGCCACGGGTGGCGGCAGAGCGCCTTCATCGCCTCGGGCGTGGCGACGGGCGTCGGCACGCCGGCCCGCTGGGCGTGCCGCGCGAGGAGGTGGCGGACGAGCCCCGGCACGTCCTCGGGCCGCTCGCGCAGCGGCGGGATCTCGATCCTGAGGACCGCGAGCCGGTAGTAGAGGTCCTCCCGGAAGCGCCCCTGCGCGACGAGCGCCGAGAGGTCCCGATGCGTCGCGGCGAGGAGCCGCGCCTCGAACGGCACGGCGACGTCGCTCCCGAGCGGCTGCACTTCCCTCGCCTCGATCGCCCGGAGGAGCTTCGCCTGCGCCGCGGGGGTCAGCTCGCCGACCTCGTCGAGGAAGACGGTGCCGGCGCCGGCCGCCCGGAGAATCCCCTCGCGCCGCTTCTCCGCGCCCGTGAAGGCCCCCTTCTCGTGGCCGAAGAGCTCCCCCTCGACGAGCGCCTCTGGGATCGCCGAGACGCTCACCGCGAGGAACGGCTCGCAGCGGCTCGGCCCGGAGGCGTGGATCGCCCGCGCGACGACCTCCTTGCCGGTACCGGTCTCCCCTGTGACGAGGACCGTCGCTCGCGAGCCGGCCGCGCGCCTCACCCAGTCGAGGACCTCCCTCATCGCGGCCGAGTCGGCGACGAGGCCCGTCTCGGCGCTCCGCTCCTGGAGGAGCCGGCGCAGGCGGGCGTTTTCCCTGACGAGGGCGCGGTGCCCGAGGAGGCGCGCCACCTTCCGCGTGACGTCCTCCAGGATGAGCGGCTTCAGGAGGTAGTCGTGGGCGCCGAGCCGGAGCGCCTCGATCGCCGAGTCGACCGACGCGTAGGCCGTGACGAGGAGGACGCCGAGGTCCTCGTCCCACGCGCGCGCCCGCCGGACGACCTCGAGGCCGCCGAGGCCCGGGAGGCAGAGGTCGGTCAGGAGGACCGCCGGCGAGAGGACGGGGATCCGCTCGACGGCCTCCTCCCCGGTCGCCGCCGACTCCACCGCGTAGCCCGCCTTGCGGAGGCACTGGACGAGGACCTCGCGCTGGGCCCGCTCGTCCTCGACGACGAGGACCCTTTCGGCGTCGGCGCTCACGACGCCACCGCCGCGGGGCGGTCCTCGGCGGGGGCGGCGGCGGGGAGCGTCACGACGGCCGTCGTCCCACGCCCCGGCGCGCTGTGGAGCTCCATCTCCCCTCCGGCCGCCCGGAGGATGTCGCGGGAGACGGAGAGGCCGAGCCCCGTCCCCTTCCCCTCCCCCTTCGTCGTGAAGAGGAGGTCGAAGCAGCGCGAAAGCACGGCGCGGTCCATTCCCGTCCCCGTGTCGTGGACCCGCACGGCGACTCTCGACCCGGCGCCGGCCACCTCGACGCGGAGCGTCCCGCCGTCGGGCATCGCGTCGACGGCGTTCAGGAGAAGGTTCAGGACGACCTGCACGAGGTGGTCCTCCACGACCGACACGGGCGGCGTTTCGCGGTCGAAGAGCGTCTCCACCCGCACGGCGCGCATCCGCGGGTCGTGGCGGACGAGCCGGAGCGCGTCCTCGACGACCCCCTGCGCCGAGACGAGCGTCGCCTCGTCGCGCCGGCGGCGCGCGAAGTCGACCATCTCGCGCAGGATCCGCCGAAGGCGGGAGACCTCCTGCCGCACGGACCCGATCGCCTCTCCGTTCTCCTCGCCGAGGGCCGCCTCGTCGAGGAGCTGGAGGCGCGCCTCGATCGAGGCGAGCGGGTTGCCGAGGTCGTGCGCGATCCCCGCCGAGAGGAGCCCCATCGCCGCCATCTTCTCCTGGTGGACGAGACGGACCTGGAGCTTCTGCTGCTCGGTGATGAGCCGCTCCACGAGGAGGACGAAGCGGCGGCCGTCGGGATGGTCGAACGGGTGGCTCTCGACCGCGAGGACCTCCCCCGTCCGCGGGTCGACGTGCGGCCGGGCCACCTCTCGCGAGGCGCCGCTCGCGAAGCTGACCGCCGCGGGGCACTCGCGGCAGTGCTCCGCGCAGGCGGCGAGGACCTCGGCGCAGCGCCGGCCGACGACGTCGTGCCCGTGGACGCGCCTCGCGAGCCGGTTCGCCCGGACGACGCGGTAGGCCGGGTCGAGGACGACGAGCGAGGCCGGCGTCGCGTCGAAGACGAGCTCGAGGAGGCCGCGCGCCTCGCGAGCCTCGCCGGCCCGCCGCGTCGCCTCCGCGCGGAGAGCGGCGGCTCGGCGCCGGTGCTGCGCCCAGGCGACGGCGAGGACGACGCCGGCGGTCAGGAGGCTCGTCGAGAGCCCCCGGGCGACGTGGAGGCGCGTCCGGAGCGGCTCGGAAGGGGCGACGGCCTGCTCGACCCCCGCCCAGACGAGGAAGAGGAGGACGACCGTGAGCGCCGCCGCCCCCGCGGGAACGAGGAGGTCGCGGAGCGCCCCGCCGCGTCCGGAGGATGGCCCGTCCGGCATCGCGACCCCCGCCTCGTCTGCAGACGGCGGGCCGGCGTCGCCAAAGCCGCGAGCGGCCCCGCCCTCCGCGGGCGCGGCGACCGACGTCGGAACGGACACGAGGCCGCGATCATAGCCGCAGCCCCGGCTCGTCTCGGCGGACCGCGACGACATCGCCCCGTCGTCCGCGCCCTACGGCAGCCGGAGGAGCGTCGCGACGCGTCCGTCGCCGGCTCGGAAGCTCGCGGTCTCGAACCCCTTCTTCCGCATCGCGTCGACGAGCGGCGCCGGGAGGAAGCTCGAGAGGAGGAGGAGCTCGCCCCCCTTCGGGAGCGATGCGGCGGCTCCCTGCACCGCGCCGAGAGGGTGGTCTCCCTTCGCGAGGACCTCGTCGGCGTCGATCCGGGCGACGACCCGAGCCTCGTCGTGCCAGGCCGGCGGCGCGTCGAGGACCTCGCCCGCGGCCGCGGCCTCCGCGGACGTCGGCTCCCCCGGGAGGCCCGCCGCCTGTCGGAGCGTCCCGACGAGTGTCCGGACGTCCACTCCCCCGACGCGGGCCGCCTGGGCGAGCGTCGCGACGCGCGCGACGGTCTTCCGGAGGATCGGGTTCTTCAGCTTCGCGAAGGCGGGAGCCAGCCCGACGAGCGTCTCCTCGAGGGCCGGGTACGCCTCCAGCAGCTCCCCCACCTTCGTCTCCGGAGTGATCGGAAGGCCGCTCACGCCGTCACCGCCGGCTCGTACTGGAGGAGCCGCCGCTCGCCCCGGAGCGCGCGGATCCGGGTCGCGTCCTGCGTGACCTCGAGACATCCCGCGTAGACACCCTTCGCGTCACGCACGGCGAAGTAGCGGACGTGGACGAAGCGGCCGTGGAGCTCGAGCCAGAACTCCGCGACGCTCTGCGACCCCGCGCGGAAGTCGTCGAGGATGCGCTCCACGACGTCGACGCTCTTCGGCGGGTGGCAGTGCTGCACCTTCCGGCCGAGGATCGCGCGTGTCCGTGAGAAGACCCGGTCGGGCCCCTCGCTGAAGAACGCGACGCGGTCGTCGGCGTCGACGAACGTCAGGTCGACCGGGAGCGCCTCGAAGATCCCCTGGAGCTGCTCGAGCGTCAGGTGCCCGGACGGCAGGGCGACGGCCTTTCCGGCCGGGAGCGACAGCGCGTCCGGCGGGAAGCTCGGAAGCGGCGGCAGCCACCCCTCGCGCGGCGGGACGAGGCACCAGCCGACGCGCGGCGACTCGGCGTGGACGAGCCCCCACTCGTCAGCCGAGAGCGTCCCGAGGGAGAGCGGGAGGAGGACGAGCTCCTCCTTGGAGACCATCTCCGCGAGCGCCGCCGCCGCCGGCTCCCCGACCGTCTCGACGACGAGCTTCCACTCCTCCGCGGACGCCTCCTCGACGGCGAGCGCCTCGGCGAGAGCCTTCAGGAGGCCGCGCGCCTCGTCGTCCTTCGCCCACATGACCTTCGAGGGGCCGACGATCCCGTGCTTCTCGAGGAACGGGAAGAGGAGCTCCTCCTTCCTCCGGTAGTGCTTCTCCACGTCGAAGAGCTCGTTCGCCGCCGCCCGGGCGCCGTCGCGGGCGTTCCCCGCCCCGGTCCCGGCGAGCGCGCCGAGCGCCACGCGCAGCCTCGCGACCGCCGCGAGGATCGCCTCGTTCTCGCGGCGAAACGTGTCGACCGGGTGGCCGGGCGGGATGTCTCCGACGGCAGGGGCCGGCACGACGAACTCGCGGAGGACCTGCGAGTGGAGGTCGCACATCGAGCGGACCTCCTCGACCGGCATCCCGTCGGCGATGAGCGACTGCTCCATCGCGGCGATTTCCGTCGCGTCGGTCTCCCGGACGATCTCCCGGAGCTGCCCGCGCACCGCGTCGGCCGGCGCCCCGGCGTGCAGGTGCCGGATGATCCCCTTCAGCTCTTCGATCCGCTTCTCGCGGTTGTTGATCAGCTCGCTCATCGGGTCCTCCCGTTCCCGCCAGAGAGGATGGCGTTCGACGCCGGCGGAGCGTTATGACGCCCGTCAGGGACATCGAGATGTCGTCGCAGAACGAACGGCGTGCGGCGCGCTCCGCCGGCGAAGGACCTTCCCGGGACCGACACGACGGCGCGAGGCTTCGGTCTGCCCCGCCTCAGCCGACGAGCGCCCTGAGCCGTGCCACGTCCGGAATGACGAAGCCGTCCCCCTCCGTCAGCACCAGCCCGTCCTTGCCCCAGCGGCTCATGATCCGGATCGCCGTCTCCACGGTCGTCCCGGCGAGGTCGGCGACCTCCTGCCGCGTCAGAGAAAGCGGAATGACGGCACGCGCGCCGTCCGCCCTCGCAGTCGAGGCCACGAGGTCGAGAAGGGCCTGGGCGATGCGCGACTCCACAGAGCCCGTCATCTGCGAGACGCGCTGCCCGAGCTTCACCTGCCGCGCCATCATCATCTGGAGGAGCTGCCTCAGGATCTCCGGGTGCCGGTCGGTCAGGGAGAAGAAGTCCTTCTCGGGGACGTGAACGATCGTCGACGGAACGACCGCGATCGCCGTCCCGGGATAGGGACGGCCTTCCCACGCGGCCACGATGCCGACCGGGCTCCCGGCGCCGACGATCCGGAGGATGACGCTCCGGGTCGGCGTCGACTTCAGGATCTTCACCGTCCCGAGCGCGACGAACGACATCTCGACCGCTCGCGTCCCTTCGACGAAGACCGTGTCTCCCCGCTCGCAGACCTGGACGCGGCAGACCTGCGCGAGGGCCTTCGTCTCCGCAGGGGTCAGGCACGCGAAGAGGGCGATCCGTTCGAGGAGGGCGGTCGACACTGTACGGAGCCTCGAGGATACCAGCCGACCCCCGACCCTCCGGGCCGGGTCCGGGCGGGTAACATCCCGCTTCCTTGAAGGACTCGGTCCGCTTTCTCTCCTACTTCACCCGAAGGCCCGGGGCCTACGCCGTCGGCTTCGGGACGATGGCGCTCTCGGCGGCCCTCTTCCTCGCGATGCCCCGGATCGTCCGCCACGTCCTGGAGTCGCTCGAGACGGAGCCCTCGTCCCGCAGGATCGCCCTCGCCTGCGGGGCGATCCTCCTCCTCGGCGCCTCCGACGCCGTCCTCTTCTTCTTCACCCGGCGCATCCTCATCGGCGCCTCGCGAGACGTCGAGTTCGAGATGCGGGAGGACCTCTTCGCCCACCTCCTGAGGCTCCCGCCGCGCTGGCACCGGAAGAGCCGGGTCGGCGACGTCATGAGCCGCGCCGTGAACGACCTCTCCGCGGTCCGGATGATGATCGGCCCCGGGATCATGCAGGCGGCGAACACCCTCGTCGTCGGCTCGATCGCGCTGACGCTCATGGCCCTCTCCTCCCCGTCGCTCACGCTCGTCGCGCTCGCCGTCCTCCCGTTCGTCGTCGTCGCGACGCAGGTCATGGGAAAGGTCACGCACCGGCGCTTCACGGCGATCCAGGAGTTCTTCAGCGAGATCTCCGCGAGCGCCCAGGAGAACTTCAACGGGGCCCGCCTCGTGCGGGCGTTCGCCCGGGAGACGACCGAGGAGGCGCGCTTCGACGCGAAGAACCGCGAGCTGCGCCGCCGGAACCTCCGCCTCGCGCGACTGAACGCACTCTACTTCCCTCTCCTGCAGGCGCTCGTCGGGAGCGGCTTCGCCGTCATCCTCTGGGCCGGCGGTCGGCAGATCCTCGCGGGCGAGCTGACGGTGGCGCGGTACGTCGAGTTCAACCTCTACCTCATGGAGCTCGTCTGGCCCGCGATCGCGCTCGGCTGGGTCGTGAACCTCTGGCAGCGCGGGACCGCCTCCTGGAACCGGATGGCCGAGCTCTGGGCGGCCGAGCCGCTCCCCGAGGAGAGCGGCGACGGACCGCTTCCGGCCGGGCCGCTCGAGGTGAGGGGGCTGACGTTCGGCTACGACGGCGGCCCGCCCGTCCTCCGCGACGTCGCGTTCACCGTCGAGCCGGGGACGACGGTCGCCGTCGTCGGCCGGACCGGCTCGGGAAAGTCGACGTTCCTGCAGCTCCTCCTCCGCCTCGAGGAGCCGCCGTTCGGGACGATCCGGCTCGGCGGACGCGACCTGCGCGAGGTCCCCCTTCCGCTCCTGCGCCGGGCGCTCGTCGCGGTCCCGCAGGAGACGTTCCTCTTCTCCGACACGCTTGCCGCGAACGTCGCGATGGGACGCCCCGGGGCGACGCGCGCGGAGGTCGAGCGGGCCGCGCTCGAGGCGGGCCTCGGTCCCGACCTTGCGACCTTCCCGAAGGGGCTCGACACGATCGTCGGCGAGCGCGGCATCACGCTCTCCGGAGGACAGAAGCAGAGGACGGCCCTCGCCCGTGCCCTCCTCGCCGACGCCCCGTTCCTCGTCCTGGACGACGCCTTCTCCGCGGTCGACACCGAGACGGAGGAGAGGATCCTCGAGGCCGTGAAGGCCCGCTCCGGGACGCGGACGATCTTCCTCGTCTCCCACCGCCTCTCGACGATCCAGCACGCCGACTTCGTCGTCGTCCTCGAGAGGGGGCGGGTCGTCGAGACGGGGACCCACGAGGAGCTCCTCCGCGCCGGCGGGCTCTACGCCGAGCTCGCCGAGCGCCAGCGCCTCTCCGAGGAAGTGGAGGCCGCGTAGCGATGGCCGGCCACCTCCCCGAGGACGAGGCCCAGGGACGCGGCTTCGACCGCGGCCTCCTGCGGCGCCTCTTCACCCTCGCCCTTCCGTACAAGGGCTACGCCGGAGGCGCCCTCCTCGTCCTCTTCCTCGAGTCGGCCGCGCAGCTCGCCGGCCCGCTCCTGACGGGCGCCGCGATCGACCTCGTCTTCACGCCGCAGGCGGAGGCCGCGGGGGGAGCCGCCTTCATCGCGCGCCTGCTCGGGGCGCTCGGCCTGCCGGCGCACGGTCCGCGGGCGCTCGACGCGATCGCGGGCCTCTACCTCCTCTCCGTCCTCGCGAACTTCGGCCTCATGTTCCTGATGGTCGAGTGGACTTCGCGGATGGGGCAGGGGGTGATGTACGACCTCCGAACCCGGATCTTCGGGCACCTGCAGCGCTCCGACGTCGCGCTCTACGACAAGACGCCCGTCGGCCGGCTCATGACGCGTCTGACGACGGACGTCGACGCCCTGAACGAGCTTTTCACCTCGGGCTTCGTCTCGCTCCTCGGGGACCTCGCCGTCCTCTTCGGGATCGTCGCCGTCCTCTACGCCCTCGACCCGACGCTCGCGACGATCACGCTCGCCGTCCTCGTCCCGATGGCGCTCGTGACGAACTGGTTCCGAAAGGGGGCGCGCGACACCTACCGGAAGGTGCGCGTGCGGATCGCGAAGGTGAACTCGTTCCTCCAGGAGCACCTTTCCGGCATCGCCGTCGTCCAGCTCTTCCGCCGCGAGGCGCCCGCGCGCGCGGCGTTTCGCGCGGTGAACGACGACCACCGGCAGGCGAACCTCGAGTCGATCTTCTATTACGCCGTCTTCTACCCCGCCCTCGATTTCCTCTCCGCCGTCGGCATGGCGGCGATCCTCTGGTGGGGCGGCGGCGAGGTGATCCGCGGGACGATGACGATCGGCGCCGTCGTCACGTTCCTCCAGTACTCGAAGCGGTTCTACCGGCCGCTCATGGACCTCTCGGAGAAGTACAACATCCTCCAGGCGGCGATGGCCTCGTCGGAGCGGGTGTTCCAGCTCCTCGACGAGAAGCCGGCGATCGCGGCGCCCGCGGCGCCCCTCCCTGTTCCCCGTCCGCTCCGCGGCGAGATCGACTTCGACGCCGTCCGCTTCTCCTATGCGCCGGGCGAGGAGGTCCTGAAGGGGGTCTCGTTCCGGGCCGCGCCCGGCGAGACGATCGCCCTCGTCGGGGCGACCGGCTCGGGGAAGTCGACGATCGTGAACCTCCTCCTCCGCTTCTACGACGTGACCGGCGGCGCCGTCCGCGTCGACGGTCACGACGTGAGGGACTTCGCCCCGACGGAGTTCCGCGACGGCTTCGGGATCGTCCTGCAGGACACGTTCCTCTTCACCGGGACGATCGCCGAGAACGTGGCGTTCTTCGATCCGGCGATGCCGCGCGAGACGGTCGAGCGCGCCTGCCGCGACGTCGGCCTCGGGCCGCTCCTCGAACGCCTCCCCGACGGCCTCGACACCCGGCTGACGGAGCGCGGCGGCGGTCTCTCCGTCGGCGAGAAGCAGCTCGTCTCCTTCGCCCGGGCCCTCGCCCGCGACCCGCGGATCCTGATCCTCGACGAGGCGACCTCCAGCGTCGACCCCGAGACGGAAGCCGTCATCGAGAGGGCCGTCGACCGGCTCCTCTCGGGCCGCACCTCCGTCGTCGTCGCCCACCGCCTCTCGACGATCGTGAGGGCCGACCGGATCCTCGTCCTCTCGCACGGCGAGGTGCGGGAGTCGGGGACGCACGCCGAGCTCCTCGCGAAGGGAGGGCTCTACGCCCGCCTCTACGCGCTCCAGCTGAAGGACCGGGAGGCGGCGGCGTAAGGACGAGAGCCGTCTCTTCGGGAGGGCGGTCGCGCTCGCACGGCGCTTGCTTGCTCTGGAGCAGGAGAGCCGCATGGTTTCTTTCCTGACCCTCTTCCTCGGTCTCTGGTTCGGAACGGGGACGGTCGAGATGGCGGCGGAACCCGGAGTCGCCCGCGTCGAGCTTTACGTCGACGGCCGGCTCGCGACCGAGGTCGGCCCCCCCTGGCAGGTCCGTCTCGACCTCGGCGGAGAGATCGCGCCCCACGAGATCGTCGCCGTCGCGAAGGATGCGAACGGCTCTCGCCTCGGCGAGGCGCGGCAGTGGATCAACCGCGCGGGAGCGGAATCCGAGGCGCGCTTCGTCCTCGAGCGCGACCGCGCCGGGAGGGCCACGCACGCGCGCCTCGTCTGGAGCTGCCCGGCGAGCCCGGAGCCGAAATCGATCGCCGTCTCCTTCGACGGAGAGCCCATCGACGCTCCCGATCCGGCCCGGATCCGGATCCCCCCGTACTCGCCCGGCGTCTCCCACATCCTCCTCGCCGACCTGACGTTCGCCGAGGGAATCGTCGCCACCGCGGTCGCGAGCCTCGGCGGCGAGGCGAAGGAGGACGTCTCGCGCGAGCTGACCGCGTTCCCGGTCCGCCTCGCCGGCGAGCGGAAGGAGGTCCCCGCACCCGCAAGGCTTCGCGGGTGGTTCGAGGTCGGGGGGCGGACGCTCTCCGTCGCCGCCGTCGAGGAGGGGACGGCCGAGGTCGTCTTCGTCCCGGCGGGCCTCGCCCTGGAGGAGCTCGAGAGGCTTGGGGGTGGCGATCGCTGGCCCTACCCCTGGCCCCGCCCGCGTCCGATCGCGCTCGAGAAGCGCACGCGCTTTCGATTCCTCTCGCCGAGTCCCGGTCCCGCGGCGGCGGCAGGCGGCGCGACCCGCGTCTACCCCGTCTCGGAGGACTACACCCCGCTCGACGGCCCCTTCCTGCGCGCGACAAGGAACGTCTCCTTCCCGGCGAGCCCCATGCTTCCGCGCGTCGCGGAGGCCGTCGCGGTCTCCGGTCTCTCCGCGACGGCCCGGGAACGGCGCCGGGCCGTCGTCCTCCTCCTCGGCCGTGGCGCTCTCGACTCGAGCGACTTCGACGCGGCGAGGGCCCGGCGCTACCTCGCCCGCCTTCGGGTCCCCCTCCACGTCTGGCGGCTCGTCCCCGCCGAGGCCCCCGTCGTCGACGGCTGGTCCGACGCCGTGGACGCCTCGACGATCGAAGGTCTCGGGAACGCATTCCACGCCCTGCGCCAGGACCTCGCCGCTCAGCGCGTCGTCTGGCTCGAAGGGCGCGTGGACCCGTCGAGAGTCGAGATCACGCCGCGCGCGGCCGGAATCGTCAGCGCCCGATGAGCGTCCTCCGGGCCTTACCCGTCCCGCTTCTCTTCGCCGCGGCATCGGTCCTGCTGCCCGCCGGCGCCCGCCTCCATCTCGCGCCCGACGCGGGCTCGACCTCGATCGCGGTCGTCGACGAGCCGGTCGAGCTCGTGCCGGAGGAGGCCCGCGACGGGTGGCTCCTCGTCCGCTACGACGGACGCCGCGGCTGGGTGAGACCGGGCCCCCCGGAACCGCTCTTCGACAGACCCCGCGCGACGACGCCCCACTCCGTGTCCGAGCCTCCGACGCTTCTCCTCGACGGCCCGGTCTTCCCGGCCGGCCGGGGGCGCGAGCTCCTCGCCGATCGCTGGCGGATCCGGAGCGACGTGACGGACGAGGCGCTCCTCGAGCGGGTTCGGGCGGCCGTCGGCCAGGCCCCGGGCCGCTTCGAGACGTGGTGGGAGCTCCCCGCCAGGGCCGCCTCCGGAGACGTCGTCCTCCTCTTCTCACGGGACGAGGACGCTCGTCGCCTCGACCGTCTCGCCTGCGGGCGGATCCGGAACGGCGTCGTCACCGCGTCCGTCGTTCCCGGCGATCCGGACGCCACGGTCCGCCGGGTCCTCCACCAGGTCGGGCACCTCTACGCGGTCGCGCTCCTCGGGAGCTCCATTCCGCCGTGGCTCGAGGAGGGGCTCGCCGACTCCTTCGCCGCGATCGGCGAGAAGGGGGCCGGGCTTCAGGAGCCCCTCTTCCGCGACCGTCGCCGAGGTCGGTCCCCCAGCGCGGAGGACCTGCCTGTCGCGTCCCTCTTCGGAGCCGGCCGGGAGATGTTCGCGGCCGGCCCTCGGGGAGAGGCGCTGCGACGGGAGGCGTCACGGCTTTCGCGGTACTTCTGGAACGGCGGACGTCTCCTCCGGTTCGAGAGGTTCCGGTCCTTCCTCCTGGACGGTCTCGCGGGCCGGACCCTCCACGGGGAGCTCCTCGAGCGGCGTATACGGCTTCCTCTCTCTCGGCTCCAGGAGGAGCTCCGCTCGTTCCGCGAGGCCGCCCCCGGCGAGTTCCGGACGATGAGGATCGGCGGGTGATCGCACCCGGGCCGGTACGGGCCTTCGGGCCCCGCCGCCCCCGTTCACCCCTGTCGGCTCGCCCTCCGCGCCCCGCTCCTTGACCTCCCGGCCCCCCGCCGATAGAAAGCCCCGCGCGGGACTCGTCCCGCGGAGGGTGAGATGGAGCCGGTGAGGAACGCGGAGGAGCTCGAGAGGGCGTTCGGAGAGCCGTGGGCCCTCGTCTTCAAGCACTCGACCCGCTGCCCCGTCAGCTCGGCGGCGTGGCGCGAGGTCGCGGCGTTCCGCAAGGCGCATCCCGACGCCGTCGTCCACGTCGTGCACGTCGTCGAGCAGCGCGCGCTCTCGAACGCCCTGGCCTCGCGGACGGGCGTGAGGCACGAGTCGCCGCAGGCGATCCTCCTCGAGAACGGGCGCGTCGCCTGGCACGACTCGCACGAGGGGGTGACGGCCGACGCGCTCGAGCGGCTCCTCCCGGCTGCCGCGGCGCGCTGACGCCGCCCTGGCGTTCGCGACGCGGAACCGTTCCGTCGCCCGCCGCACCCGCCCCGCTCCGGGGCGAGCCTTCCGGACCCGGATCCCTGCCCGCGCGTATGATCTCCGGCCGGCGGGGCGACGGCGCCTCGCGGCGCCCGATCGCTTCGCTCGAGGAGTTCCGCTCTTGACAAGGCGTTCCCGGCTCCCCCGCTTCCTCACAATCGAGACGGCGCGCGTCGCGGCCGTCCTGATCGTCTGCCTCGCCGGACATCGCGCGACGGGGCGCGACATGTCGCTCCCCGAGGCGCAGGAGCGCGTCCGCGCCGCCCACGAGGCGCTGAAGGCGGCCGGCCACGAGCTTCGGGAGCGCCAGGCCGAGGTCGGCGCCGCCGACGCTCTCCGCTGGCCGAGGCTCGAGGCGAGCGCGCGGATCACCCGGATCGACGACCCGATCACGTTCGACCTCGACCCGATCCGGAAGGTGATCCTCTCCCTTCACCCGGCGGTCCCCGCCGCTCTCGTCCCGCCGTTCACGCTCGACGTGCAGGACGACCTCTACGAGAGGGCGGACGTCCGGCTGACGTGGCCCCTCTTCGCGGGCGGGAGGATCGACGCCGCCCGCGACGCCGCGCGGGCCCGCGAGGCGGACGCCGGGGCGCAGGTCCGCGCCGTCGGCGACGCCCTCGCGACGGAGGTCGTCCGCCGCTACACCGCCGTCCGGCTCGCCGAACGCGCGCGCGCGATCCGCGCCGAGGTCCTCTCCGCGCTCGACGAGCACCTCCGGAACGCGCGCCGCCTCGAAGAAGAGGGCTTCCTCTCGCGCGCGGAGCGGCTCCACGCGGAGGTCGCGCGGACCGAGGCGGAGCGGGAGCTGAAGGCGGCCGGGCACGACCTCACGCTCGCCCGCGAGGCGCTCGCGAACGTCCTCTCCCTGCCGGGCGAGGAGGCGGACGGACTCGTCACGACGACGCCCCTCTTCGTCCCCACGGAGCTGCCGCCGCTTCCGGAGCTGAAGGCGGCCGCCCGCGCCGCGAACCCGGCCCTCGCGCGCCTCGAGGCCGCGGCCTCGCTCGCGAGCGCCGGCCTCGCGGCCGAGAAGGGGCGGTGGTACCCCGAGGTCGCGCTCTTCGGCGTGCGGGAGCTCTACAAGCCGGGCCTGACGCTCCTCGACCCGACCTGGGCCGCCGGCCTCAGCGCGCGCCTCACCCTCTTCGACGGCTTCTCGCGGGAGAAGGGGATCGCGGCGGCGCGGGAGCGCGGCGCTCGCGTCGCCGAGCTGGCGACACGGGCCCGGCGGGACGTCGAGACGCTCGTCGAGAAGCGTTACCGCGAGGCGCGAAAGGCCCAGGAGCAGGTCGAGGCGTTCGGGGCGGCGCTCGAGCTCGCGCGCGAGAACGTCCGGGTGCGGACCCGGGCGTTCGAGGAGGGGGTCGCGACGTCTCTCGACGTCGTCGACGCCCGCCTCTCCCTCGCGAAGGTGGAGCTCGGCCGCCTCGCCTCGGCTCGCGACCTCGACGTCGCTCTCGCCGAGCTCCTCGAGGCGGCCGGGAGGACCGAATCGTACGAAGCGCTCCGCGCGGACGGGGCGGGAGACGTTGAGAAGTGAACGAACGAACGAAGGGACTCCTCGCGCTCGGGAGCGGCGTCGCCGTCCTCCTGCTCCTCGCTCTCGCCGCCCTCCTCCTCTCGCGCCCGGGACCCGAGACGCTCCAGGGGGAGGCCGACGCGACGAAGGTCGACGTCGCCGCGAAAGTCGCCGGGCGCCTCGCCACGATCGACGTCAAGGAAGGCGAGACCGTCGCGAAGGGCGCCCTCGTCGCGACGATCGAGAGCCCCGAGATCCGGGCGAAGCTGGACCAGGCGGAAGCCGCGAAGGCGGGCGCCGTCGCCCAGCGCGACAAGGCGGACCGGGGCGCCCGCGAGGAGGAGATCCGCGCGGCGAAGAGCCAGTGGGACCGGGCGAGGCACGCCGCGGAGCTCGCCGAGACGACGTTCGGACGGCTCGAACGCCTCGCGCGGGACGGCGTCGTCCCGAAGCAGCGGCGGGACGAGGCCGAGGCGCAGTGGAAGACCTCGCGCGACGCCGCCGAGGCGGCGAAGGCCGTCTACGACATGGCGGTCGCGGGGGCGAGGCGCGAGGACCGGACCGCCGCGGCGGCGCTCGTCGCCCGCGCCGAGGGAGCCGTCGACGAGGTGAAGGCGTTCCTCGACGAGACGAAGGTCGTCTCCCCCGCCGCGGGCGAGGTCTACCGCCGAAACGCGGAGCCGGGCGAGATCGTCCCGGCCGGCTTCCCGATCGTGACGCTCGTCGACCTGACGGACGTCTGGGTGACGTTCCAGGTCCGCGAGGACCGGCTCGCGGAGCTGAAGATGGGGGCGAGCGTCCCGGCGCGCTTCCCCGCCCTCGGCGGCGAGGAGGTCCCGCTGACGGTCACGTTCGTCGCCCCGCAGGGAGACTTCGCGACGTGGCGGGCGACGAGCGCGCAGGGGGGCTTCGACCTGAAGACGTTCGAGGTCCGCGCCCGTCCGGCGAAGCCGCTGCCCGGCCTCCGTCCCGGGATGAGCGCCGTCGTCACGTGGCCCCGCTAGGGCGCGCGCCGGGCGTCCTCCGCGCGGCGAGGCGGGAGGCGGAGCGGCTCGTCACGAGCCGCCACGCCCTCGTCCTCCTCGTCCTCCTGCCGCTCGCAGGCATCGCCCTCGCGACGGCGATCTTCTGGAACCGGCTCCCGGAGGAGCTCCCGGTCGCCGTCGTCGACGCCGACCGCTCCCTCCTCTCGCGCCGCATCCTCCGGATGCTCGACGCCACGAAGTCGATCCGCCTCGCAGGCCCGTACGCGACGGGCGGCGAGGCGCTCGACGAGGTCCTCGCGGGACGCGCCTACGGCGTCGTCTCGGTGCCGCGGCACTTCGAGCGCGACGTGAAGCGGGGCGCCGCGCCGAAGGTCGTCCTCCACTACGACGCGCTCACGATGATCCCCGGGAGCATCCTGAAGCGGGACGTGAGGGCGGTCGTCGGGACGCTCTCGGCCGGCGTCGAGATCCAGGCCCGCAAGGCCCTGGGCGAGACGCCCGACGTCGCAGGGGCGCGCTTCGAGCCGGTGCGGTCGCTCCGCGGCGCGCTCTTCAACCCCGGCCTCGACTACCGCGCCTTCCTCCTCCCGGCGGTCCTCGCGACGCTCCTTTCGATCTTCGTCCTCGTCGCCGCCGTCCACGCCCTCGGCGTCGAGCTGCGCGACGGGACGGCCGCGGAGTGGCTCGCCTCCGGCGGGAGCGCGACGCGCTCCGTCCTCGGCAAGCTCCTCCCGCAGGCGCTCTGGTTCACGGCGCTCGGGCTCGCCGCCGTCGCCTTCCCGTTCCGCCTCCTCGACGTCCCGCTCCGCGGGAGCGCGCCGCTCCTCGCGCTCGCGACGTTCCTCCTCGTCCTCGGCTACCAGGCCGTCGCGCTCCTCCTCGTCGCGTTCAGCGCGAATCTCCGCTTCGCCTCGAGCGCCGCGGCGTTCTACGGCGGGCCCGCCTTCGCGTTTACCGGGATCACCTTCCCGACGTTCGGGATGCCGCTCGCCGCCCAGCTCTGGGGAGCGCTCCTCCCGCTCACCCACTTCCTCGCCCTCCTCCTCGCGCAGGCGATGCGCGGCGCCCCCGCCTCGGCCGCCCTCGCGCCGCTCGGGGCGCTCCTCGCGTTCGTCCTCGTCCTCCCGCCGCCCGCCCTCTGGCGGATGCGAAGGCTGATGGGCGACCCGGCGTACTGGGGGCGGACGTGAGGAGCGTCCTTCGGGCCTTCCGCGAGGAGGTCTCGGGCGCGCTCCGCGACCCGGGCGCCCTCCTCGTCCTCGTCGGCGCGATCTCGCTCTACGCGTTCTTCTACCCGACACCCTACGGTCGCGAAGTGCTCAAGGAGGTCCCGGTCGTCGTCGTCGACCTCGACCGGACGCCCCTCTCCCGCCAGCTCGTCCGCTTCGCCGACGCCCACGAGCTCGTCCGCGTCGCCGCGCGCGCCGGGAGCCTCGCCCGGGCCGAGGCGCTCGTCCGCGACGGGAAGGCGGGCGGCGTCCTCGGCATCCCGGAGGGCTTCGAGCGCGAGGTGAAGCGCGGCGCGCCGGCGACGGTCGGCGTCCTCGCCGACGCGACCTACTTCCTCGTCTACCGGCAGGTCCTCACCGGTCTCGCGGAGTCGGTCGGGACGCTCTCGGCCGGGATCGAGATCCGGCGGCTGACGGCGCAGGGGATGCCGGAGGAGAAGGCGCGCGCGTTCCGCGACCCGGTCCCCCTCGTCTCGCGCCCCCTCTTCAACCCGGCCGAGGGGTACGCGACGTACGTCGTCCCGCCCGTCCTGATCCTGATCCTCCAGCAGACGCTCCTGATCGGGATCGGCCTGCGCGGCCCCGCCGACCTCGGGCGACTCGGGTCCGGTCCGCTCCTCGCCCGCGCCGCGGCCTCGGTGACGGGGAGGAGCCTCGCGTTCGTCGCCCTCTACCTCGTCCACGCCCTCTTCTACTTCGGCGTCGTCGCGCGCCTCTTCGGCTTCCCGGTCCGCGGGAGCGCGGCGGCCGCTGCGGGACTCGTCCTCCCGTTCCTCCTCGCGACGAGCTTCCTCGGCCTCGCCCTTTCCGTCCTCTTCCGGCGGCGGGAGGCCGCGATCCAGACGCTCCTCTTCACCTCGCTCCCGGCGATCTTCCTCGCCGGATTCTCGTGGCCGCCGTCGGCGCTTCCCGGCTGGCTGCGGGTCGCCTCGCAGGCGGTCCCCTCGACGAGCGCGATCCCGGCGCTCCTCCGCGTGAACCAGGCGGGCGCGACGCTCGCGCACGTGCGGCACGAGCTCGCGCTCCTATGGGGGCTCGCGGTGGTCTTCTTCGTCCTCGCCGTCCTGGCACAGGCGCTGCGAGCGCGGCGCCCGGTGTAGGCCGCCCCGGCGACCGTCGCGCGTCAGCCGCCCATGCGCTCCCGGAGGAGAGCGAGCGCCTCCGCGCGCCGCGCGAGGCTCGCCTTTCCCTGGAAGAGCCGGCCCGAGCCGCCCCCGCGACCGCCGAGCGCCTCGGCAACCGCCGCGCCGAGAGCGCGGACGTCGGCCCCGGAAGCGCCTCCCGCGGCGAGGAGGAACGTCTCCGTCCCCTCCTTCGACGCCGTCAGGAACGCGACGCTTTCCGAAGGGCTGGACGAGAACGCCTTCCCGACCCGCCCGAGGAACGCGAGGTCCCGTCCGTCGAAATGGGTCTCCACGACGCCGTCGCGGAGCGCGGCGAGCGCCTGGGCCCTCGCCTCGGCGAGCTCCTCCTCCGCCGAGCGGAGCGACTTCTGAGCGTCGGCGAGCTGGCCCAGCTTCGCCTCGACGGCGGGAGCGAGCCCCTCGTCCGGCGCGCCGAGGAGGACGCGGAGCCGGGCGCTCCGCTCCTCGTGCGCGGCGAGCCGGCGCCGGACCCGCCCTCCCGCGACGAAGAAGAGCCGTGTCCCGCCGCGGAGCTTCTCGGTGCCGAGGAGCTTCACCGCCTCGATCTCGGCGGTCGAGCGGACGTGCGTGCCGCCGCAGGTGTTGAGGTCGACGCCGGCGATTTCCACGAGCCTCACGTCCCCCGTGTGCCCTTCCGGCAGCCCGCGAGACCGCACGCCGAGAGAAGACGTCTCCTCCGGGCGGACGCGCCGAGCGGTCACGATTCTCGCCGCCCGGATCTCCGCCGCCACGGCCGCCTCGAGACGCTCCGCGTCGACGGTCGCGACCGCCGGGACGGCGAGCTCGACGTCGCACGCGTCCGGCCCGAGGTGGAAGGCCGTCGTCTCCCAGCCGAAGCGGTCGGCCGCGACGGCGGTCAGGAGATGCTGGCCGGTGTGCTGCTGCATGTGGTCGAAGCGGCGCACCCAGTCGAGCCTCAGCAGCCCCGCCTCCGCGGCCGACTCGGAGGCGAGGAAGTGCCGGACCTCGCCCCCGACGGACCGCACGTCGACGACGAGGACGGCGCCGAAGAGGCCGCGATCGGGAGGCTGGCCACCACCTTCCGGATAGAGGACCGTGTCGTCGAAGACGACCCACGGCCGCCCTTCCTCCGTCCCGCGGCGGACGACGCGGACGCCGAGCTCGGTCAGGTAGGGATCCCGCTCGAAGGCGTAGGGCGCTCTCACGGGCGGAGAGTACCCGCTCCCGGGCGTCCCGCCGTCCCCTCAGGCGCCGGGCAGCGGCTCCTTCAGGAGGTTCGAGAGATCGCGGAAGCGGGGATGGTTCTTGTCCCGCGCCCACTCGAACCCGACCGACTCGTGGTTCGTGATCGACACGCCCGCGGCGGCCATCCGCTCGAGGGCGTGCCGGCGCGCCTCCTCGCCGCGGCCGCTCACGGCGTCCCACGCGACGTGGACCTGGTCCCCCCGGTGGAGGAGCTCGAGGACGGTCTGCATCACGCAGACGTGCGCCTCGACCCCCGCGACGACGACCTGCCGCGGACCCGACCGGACGCGCGGCCTCAGCTCGTCGAGCGCCCTGAGGAACGCCGGCTCGCCGCAGCAGCCGAAGGACGTCTTCGTGATCGACCGCTTCGGCGCGGCGAGCGCCTCGAAGGCCTCGAGGACCTCCGGGTGGGTCGGGCCGAGGCCCTTCGGGTACTGCTCGGTCAGGATCACGGGGACCTCGAACATCTCCGCGAGCCGCATGAGGCGGACCGTCGACGCCACGACGAGCCGGGGGCGGTGGATGAGCTCCATCAGCTTCCCCTGCAGGTCGATGACGACCAGGACGCTGCGCCCCGGATCCAGGAGCTCCATGACGTTCCTCCCCGGCGCCGTCGCGCCGCTCACGTCCGACCCCGCCTTCCGTCGCGCGGCGCGCTCACCATCGCAGGATGGCCGCCGCGGCGGCCTCGTGCGGCATCCGTCGCGGATCGAGGACGAGGACCTCGCCGCCCCGTGCGAGGACGATCTCCGCGAGGTCGTCCAGGACGTCGTCGTCCTGCGGTCCGGTCTGGCCGGCGTGGAGCGTCACCTCTCCCGTCGTCCGGTCGAGCCGGCCGAAGAGCGGCGTGCCGTCCGCGACGAGGAGCCGCCGGACGCGCCCGTTCACAGCCGCCCCCGCGACCTCCGTGAGGACGTCGGCCGCGAGGCCGCGGTCCTGCTGCCTCCGGAACTCTTCGACGACGGCGGCGTCGCGTGCGGAGAGGGCTCGCTGCGCGGCCGGGAGCGTCCGCGCGTGGAGCTCGTCCGGGCCCACGTCGTCAACGGCCCCCTCCACCCACTCCGCATAGCGCTCGGGCTTCGCGCTCGCCTCCCGCAGGAGCGGGAAGAGCGACGCCGCACCGGCGACGACGACGGGGAGGTCTCCCGGGACGGCCTCCCTCAGCGCCGCGTCGACCGCACGGAAGAACCGGAGGAGCTCCTCGCGACGACCGCCCTCGCTCTCCCCGGGGGCCTTTCCGGAGCCCGCAGCCGCAGCCCGCGGTCCTCCCTTCGGCGAGCCTCCGCGTCCGCCGACCTCGCCGCCGCTCGCGAGAGGAACCGGGAGTCCCGTGCTCGGGCGAGGGTCGAGCCCCCGCTCCGAGCCCTCGAAGAGCGCGACCCGGCGGGAGCCGAGAGCGAGAAGGGTCCAGGTGTGGCGGTCCTGAAGGCACCTGAGAAGCGGCTTCAGGTGGAAGCTGTCCGCCACGACGGCTCTCTCCGGAGGGGCGGGCCGGAGGCGGTAGCTCTCGAAGAGGCCGTCGGCCCGGAAGACCGCGAGGCCGTCCGGACCCGGCGCGAAGACGTCGGGCGCCTCGGCGAGGCCGGCCAGCGGCGCCAGGAGCTCTCGCACCCGGCGGGCGTCGAATCGCTCGGCGAGGAGCGTCTCGGACTCCCGGACGAGCGCGCGGAAGCGGACGGGGGCCGTCCCGAGCTCGCGGCCGTACCGAGGGAGCGGGAGGTAGATCGAGATGCACGGCTCCGGTCGTGGAGAGAGGAGGTTCCGCAGGTCTTCGGTCGTCGGCTTCTTCGGCATGGCTCCCTTCCCTGTATACCGCCCAAACGCGGAAACGTACGCCGGGATTCCCGGGCCCGCGCCGCGGATCGCCCGGCGGAGTTAGCATGTCGTCGTGAAGGGGCTGCGCCTGCTCGCCGGTGCCGGGTTCGTCGCCGGGCTGCTCGCCTCTTCCTGTGAGAGGGACGTGCGCCGCGAGCTCCACGTCGTCTGGCAGAACCAGGTCGAGAGCCTCGACCCGAACGCGAAGTTCGAGTTCACCGCCGACACCCTGGCGATGAACGTCTTCGAGCCCCTCGTTCGCTACGACCGCCAGATGGCGTTCGCCCCCTGCCTCGCGACCTCCTGGGAGTTCCGCGAGGGCTCCGTGCTGCGGCTCCGGCTCCGCGACCGCGTCCTCTTCCAGGACGGCACGACGCTCACCGCGGACGACGTCGTCTTCTCGATCGAGAGGCTCCGGAAGCGTCCCGACCGCGACGTCTTCCGCTACGTCTCGGCGATCACGGAGGCGAAGGTCGTCGACCCGCTGACGGTCGACGTCCGCTCGACGCGCCCCGCCGCGCTCCTCTCGGTCCTCTCCTTCGTCTACGTGCTGCCGAAGAAGTCCGTCGAGTCCGCCGGAGAGGAGGCGTTCTTCCGCCTCCCGTCGGGCACGGGCCCCTACCGCATCGCCGGCTGGAGGAGGGGCGAGTCGCTCCGGCTGGAGGCGCACGAGGACTACTGGGGAGGCGCGCCGTCGATCCCGGCGGCGGTCTTCCGCGTCGTCGAGGGCGACGACGCGATGTGGACGGAGGCGAGCCGCCTCGCGCCGGCGATCGTCTTTTCCCCGACGGCGACGACCTGGGCCGGCCACCGCGACGACCCCGGGTTCCGCCTCGTCGAGCGACCCGGGCTCGCCGTCCACTTCCTCGCGATGCGCGTGAGAGGCGGCCAGGAGAACCCGCTCGCCGACGTGCGCGTTCGCCGGGCCCTGAGGGCCGCCCTCGACTACACCCGCCTCGTCTCCGTCGTCCCGGCGCAAGGCGCCTTCCCCGCGAGCCAGCTCGTCCCTCCGGCCATCATCGGCTTCAACCCCTCGCTCACCGTCCCGGCGTTCGTCCCGGGCGAGGCGAAGCGCCTCCTCGACGAGGCCGGGTACCGGCCGTCCACCCCGCTCCGGTTCCTCACGGTGAAGGGCGGCGGCCCCTTCTCCCGCGCGATCCTCGAATCCCTCGCGACGGCCGGGCTCGCCGTCGTCGAGGAGCAGGTCCCGCTGGAGGAGTTCCAGCGGAGGGTCGCGGCCTGCGACGCGGACCTCTTCCTGTCGGGCTGGATCTGCTCGACGGGCGACGCCGGCGAGCTCTTCGAGGGGAACTTCTACCGCCGCGACGGGCGCGGGCACGCCTGCGGGTACGGAGAGCCGGAGATGGACGCGATGGTCGAGAAGATCGGGCGCGCGCTCGACCCGGCGGAACGCAGCGCGCTCCTCCAAACGGCGATGGGCCGCCTCGTCGAGGACCTCCCCTGGATCCCGCTCGTCGTGACCTACGACCGCCACGCCCTGACCCCCGGCGTCGAGTGGGCGGCCCGGGCCGACGGCCAGCTCGACCTCCGCGACGTGAGGATCCGATGACGGCCCCGCGCGGCTCGCTCCGGCGGCGTTTCGCCCTCATCTTCTCCGCCCTCATGGGGGCCCTCCTCGTGATCGTCTCGGCGACGCTCCTCCTCGTGAGGGTGCGCGACCAGAAGGAGCTCACGGAGGCCTACGCGCTCGGTTTCGCGAAGACGACGAACAACCAGCTTTGCAGCGCCTGGAGGCTCTACTACAGGTCCGGCGCCTACAAGTTCCGCGACATCATCCGCAACACGATGGGGCTGAACGAGGACCTCCACCGCCTCTTCATCCTCTCGGTCTCCGGCGAGGTGCTGTTCGACTCGATGGAGAGCCCCGACCTGATGCTCCTGCCCGAGATCCCGAGGCGCCGGCTCGCCGACGACGGCCTCGTCGCCGTGGCCGGACTCCAGGAGCCCTGGACGGACCGGCGCGAGCTGGAAGGCGTCGGCCCGGTCCTGATGGTCTCGACGCCGTACTTCGAGGAGTGGGGGCGCCATCCCTACTCGGTCCTCTACATCTTCAAGTACGACAAGGTCTGGGAGCGCGTCGTCGCCGACCTCGGCTCGACGCTCCTCGTCGTCCTCCTCGCGCTCGGCACCGTCGCCTTCTTCGCCTCCTGGATGGCCGGACGGGTCGCCCGGCCCCTCCTGACCCTCACGGAAGGCGTTCGCTCCTTCTCGGAGGGGAAGCTCACGGCGCTCCCCGCCGTCCGGACCGGGGACGAGATCGAGACCCTCGCGGACGCGTTCAACCGGATGGCCGAGCGGATCCAGCAGCAGGTCGAGCGCCTCGAGACGGCGAACCGCGAGCTCGCGACACTCGACCGGATGAAGACGGACCTCCTCGCGAACGTCTCCCACGAGCTCCGCACGCCGCTCGCGGCGATCCGCGGCTACGTGGAGTTCATCCAGGAGGGGCAGCTCGGCCCGACGACGGACGCGCAGCGGAAGGGCCTCGAGGTTTGCCTGAGGAACTCCGAGCGCCTCACGAAGACGATCAACATGCTCCTCGACTTCTCGAGGATGGACCTCGGCCGGGTGCCGGTGCGGCCCGCGCCGTTCCAGATCGGACGGCTCATCGCGCAGATCGTCGCCGGGATCGAGGCGGACGCCCGGAAGCGGCAGATCCGGATCCGGGCGGCGGTGGAACGGGGCCTGAAGACGGTCGACGGAGACCGCGACCGTCTGACCCAGGTCCTCGAGAACCTCATCACGAACGCGCTCAAGTTCACGCCGGACGGGGGCGAGGTCGAGGTCGGCGCGCGGCCGACCGGGGACGGGGCACGCATCGAGGTCTGGGTCTCGGACACCGGCATCGGGATCCCGCCGGAGGAGCGCGCGCGCGTCTTCGACAAGTTCTACCAGGCGGACGGCTCCGCGACGCGGCGGTTCGGAGGGATCGGGCTCGGTCTCGCGATCGTCAAGTCGATCCTGGACGCCCACGGCACGGAGATCACCGTCGACGGCCGCCCCGGCGGGGGCACCGTCTTCCGTTTCACGCTCCCCGTCGTGGAGACGAACACGGAGTCGGGAGTGTTCCACGGGCTCCTTCCCCAGCAGGAGGTCCAGCCCGAGGTCCTCGCGATCGACGACGACCCCGACTTCCTCACGATCCTGCGCGAGACCCTCGAGAAGAACGGATTCGCGGTGCGGACCGCCGCGACCGCGGCCGAAGGGCTCGCGGCCGCGCGGGAGCGGACTCCCTACCTCATCATCCTCGACATCCGCCTCCCCGACCGCGACGGCCTCGACCTCCTGCACGAGCTCCGGGAGGACCCCGCGACGCGGCGGACGCCGATCCTCGTCGCCTCGATCGTCGACGAGAGGCTCGAGGGCCTGCGGCTCGGGGCCGTGGAGTACCTCGTGAAGCCGATCGACCGGGGACGCCTCGTCGAGGCGGCGACGCGCGCCCTGCAGGCGTACCGCGACCGCCCGCCGTCCGGAGAGACCGCCCTCTCCGGGACGAACTGAGCTCCCCGGCCGCCCGGCACGCGCCGTCGTCTCGGAGGGACCGCCTGCTAAGATCCCCTCGTCCGGCGGGGCCCCTGGAGGACGCGAGGAGGGAGCCGATGCCCGAGCGGCAGCGCACGATCCTGATCGTCGACGACGAGGAGGACGTCCTCGACCTCCTCCAGCTCGTCTTCGAGACGAGCGGCTTCGCCGTGAAGAGGGCCTCGACCGGAAAGTCCGCGGTCACCCTCGCCTACGAGCAGCCGCCGGACGTCGTCCTCCTCGACGTCATGATGCCGGAGATGGACGGCTGGCAGGTCCTCCGCACGCTCAAGGCGGACGAGCGGACGAGAGGCGTGCCCGTGGTGATGCTCTCGGCTCGCGCCGAAAGGCGCGACAAGATGATCGGCCTGCAGGAGGGCGCCGAAGGGTACATCGCCAAGCCGTTCTCGCCCTCGGAGGTCGTCCGCGAGGTGCAGAGCTTCCTCGAGCGGGGGCCGTGAGCGCGCGGCCGCCGGCCTCGACCGAGTTCTTCGACTCCGCGTCGATGCGCGCGGAGTGGCTCCAGAACCGCGCGCGCCTCCACGACCTCGCGACGGGCCTGCCGACCCTCCCGGCCGTCGTCGACGATCTCCGGCGGACCCTCGAGGACCACGGCTCCGTGGCGCTCCTCGCCTTCTCCCTCGCGATGGAGAGACAGGTCGAGGAGACGTGGGGCTGGCAGTTCTACGACGAGCTGATCCGGGCCTTCGTCGCCGGGCTCCGGGAGCTGACGGACCGCGGCGAGCTTCCGCCCGGGCTCCTCTGCCTCCCGGCCGTGAGGAGCGACGAGGTCCTCTGCTTCGTCCCGGCGAAGGCGCGAAACGGCTCCGACGAGGCGCCCGGCGACTGGCTCCGCACCCTCGCGGGACGGATGGACGGATACGTCTCGTCCTTCCTCTCCGCGAGGCTCGCGACCGGCGCCCCGTTCTCGTCGCACGTCGGCCAGGCGCTCATCCTCTTCGACCCGAAGGTCCGCGTCGAGAGGGCCGTCTACCGCGGCCTCAACGAGGCGCGAGGCGAGGTCTTCCGGAGGATCGCGAACGCCGAAGAGCGGAGCGCGGAGGTCCTCCGCGGGATCCTCGCCGAAAAGCGGATCGTCTCCCTCTTCCAGCCGATCCACGACCTCGTCGAGGAGCGGGTCACCGGCGTGGAGGCGCTCTCGCGGGGGCCCTCCGGGAGCGGGCTCGAGGACGCCGAGCGGCTCTTCTCCCTGGCGGAGAAGTCCGGGCTCGCCGTTCCGCTCGAGCGCCTCTGCCGGAGGCGCTCCCTCGAGGAGGCCGCGCGCGCCGGGTGGGGCCGGCTCGTCTTCCTGAACATGTCCCAGGCGGCGACCCAGGACTCGGACCTCCTCGACGGACGCCTCGTCCGCGACGTGAGGGACCTCGCCCTCGACCCGAGCCAGGTCGTCATCGAGGTCACGGAGCGGACCTACGCCGAGAACCAGGCGCTCTTCTCGGGAGTCCTCGGCGAGCTCCGGAAGGAGGGGTTCCGCGTGGCCGTCGACGACCTCGGCTCCGGCTACTCGAACCTCTCGGCGCTCGCCGACATCCGACCCGAGTTCCTGAAGTTCGACCACCTCTTCACGAAGGACATCCACCGGAACCGGATCAAGCAGGACCTCCTCGGGGCGATCCTCTCCTTCGCGATGAAGATGGACACGCAGGTCATCGCCGAGGGGATCGAGTCCGCCGACGAGCTCCTGGCCCTCCGACGCCTCGGCGTGCCGCTCGGACAGGGCTACTTCCTGGGTCGCCCCGGCCCGATCGAGTCGATCGCCGCCTGATCCTTCAGCGCGGGCGGACGATCTCCGACGCGATGAGGAAGTTGTCGTTCCGCGGCGTCCACTCGACCCCGCGGCGAAAGGCGTAGAGGTCCTGGTCCACGTAGAGCGGGACGAGCGGCAGATCCTCCATGACGAGGGCCGTCGCCTCGAGGAGGTACGGCTTCCGGCGGCGCATCTCGAGCGTCCGGCCCGCGAGGCCGATCAGCTCGTCCAGCGGGCGGGACGAGTAGCCGGAGTAGTTGTTCAGCCCGGCCTTCGTCCCGGCGACGCGCGTCTGGAGGGCGCTCTCGAGGAGGTCCGAGGCGTCGCCGGTCGGGCATCCGAAGCGGCTGACGGTCATGGTGAGACGCCCCGAGGCCATCGCCGGGAACCACTCCGCCTCCGTGAGGGCGCGGACGTGCGCGCGGATCCCGACGCGGCCGAGCATTTCCGCGACGATCGACGCCGCCTCGGCGAAGAGTCCGCGCGCCGGGAACTCGAGCTCGAAGCCCGACGGCCAGCCCGCCTCGGCGAGGAGGCGGCGCGCCGCGGCGGGGTCGCACGCGAGCGGGCCCCTCGCCGGGTCGTGGCCGAAGATCGCCGGCGTCACGAGCTGGTTCGCGGGCGTCGCGGGCGCCGAGAGGCGCCGGACGAGCTCCGCCCGGTCGATCGCGAGCGACAGCGCCCGCCGGACCCGGACGTCCCGGAAGGGATTCCGGCCCCCGACGACGTCCTCGGCGGACTCGCGCCCGAGCGCGAGGAAGAGGAACTTCACGGAGACGCTTCCGTTGCGGCGGAGGAGGACGTCGTCGCGGCCGCGGAGGGCCGACTCCGTCTCCCGGGCGTTCGCCTGGACGAAGCGGCTCCGCCCGGCGAGGAGGTCCTCGAGCGCCTCCCTCGGCGGCCGGTTGAGGGAGATGCGGACCCGCTCGAGTGAGGGGGAGGCGCCCCAATACTCCTCGTTCCGGCGGAGCGCGAGGTCCCGCCCCCTCTCGAAGCTCTCGAGCCGGTAGGGCCCGGTCCCGTTCACACGCGAGCGCAGCGACGCGCGCTCCTCCCCGCGGCGAACGACGAGGACGAACCGGAGCTTGTTCAGGAGGATGCCGACCGGTGCCTCGGTCCGGACCTCGACCGTCCTCTCGTCGAGCGCGCGGACGCTCCGGACCGCCGAGACGTGGGCCGCGAGCTCGAGCACCGGGTCGTCGCGCAGCCGCTCGAAGCTCCAGACGACGTCCGCGGACGTCAGCGGGCTCCCGTCGTGGAACCGGACGCCCGGCCGGAGCTCGAAGAGCCACGTGAGGGCGTCGGGGTTCCTCCAGCGTGTCGCGAGGGCCGGCCGCGGGGAGAGGTTCGCGTCCGTGACGACGAGCGGCTCGTAGAGGTTCGAGAGGAGGGAGAAGTCGCTGAGACGATTCCGCTCCCCGGGATCGAGCGAGTCGAGGTCGTAGGGGACGGAGACCGTGTAGGGTCCGGCGTCGGAGCTCGGGCGCGCGCAGCCCCATAGGAGGAGGGGCCCGGCGATGGCGAGGACGCGGAGGCGGCGCAACGCGCGGCGAGTATAGGAGCCCCGCTTCCCGCCTCTCCGTAGAATCGCGCCGATGGACGACGCAGGTCACACGGCGACGCGGAACGGCGACGTCGACCGGCTGCGCGCCGAGGTGGAGGAGCTTCGCCGGCTGAAGGTCGTCGACGACCTCCTCGAGACGCTCACGGGCGTCCTCGACATCCGCGAGGTCTTCGACCGGGTCTCCGAGAACTCGAGGACGGTCCTCCCGCACGACGTCCTCCTCCTCGGGCGCCTCTCGGCCGACCGGCAGTCGATCCGCGTCTGGGCCCACTCCGCCGTTCCGGACGGAGTCGTCGTCCCCGCGTCGGTCCCGCTCCCGGACCCGGAGATCGTCCAGCGCGAGTGGGACTTCATGCTCCTCGACGACATCGCGGCGGACGAGACCCTGCGCCGGCAGAACTCGCCGCTCCTTAAGTACGGATTCCGGTCCGTCCTCCGCATCCCCCTGAAGGAGGACGGCGTCATCGTCGCGGCGCTCAACTTCGTGTCGTACCGCCCCGGCGTCTACGCGCGCGGCGACGTCCTCGTCGCGAAGCGGATCGCCGCCTTCGTCCATCTCGCCCTCTCCCACCACGACCTCGCGGAGGCGGCGCAGCGAGCGGCGGAAGCCCAGGAGCGCGCCCGCCGCCTCGAGAGCCGCGTCGAGGCGCTCGCCGCGGCGCTGTCGGCCCGCGGCCGCCCGGCCCGCCTCGTCGGCGTCTCCGCGTGCTGGAAGGACGTGCTGCGGCAGGCCGCGAAGGTCGCAGCGACCGAGACGACGGTCCTCCTGACCGGGGAGTCGGGGACGGGCAAGGAGGTCCTCGCCCGTTTCCTCCACTCCTCCTCACGCCGGGCGAAGGGGCCGTTCGTCGCCATCAACTGCGCGGCGCTCCCCGACACGCTCCTCGAGTCCGAGCTTTTCGGCCACGAGAAGGGGGCGTTCACCGGGGCGCTCGCCGCCAGGCCGGGCCGGGTCGAGGTCGCGCACGGGGGCGTCCTCTTCCTCGACGAGATCGGCGAGACGAGCCCGTCGGTCCAGGCGAAGCTCCTGCGCGTCCTCCAGGAGAGGGAGTTCCAACGGCTCGGGGCGACCCGGACGCAGAAAGCCGACATCCGCGTCGTCGCCGCGACGAACCGGGACCTGTGCGCAGCGATGTCGCGCGGTACGTTCCGCGAGGACCTCTACTACCGCCTCGCCGTCTTCGAGATCCGCGTTCCGCCCCTGCGTGAGAGGCCGGACGACGTCCTCCCGCTCGCAGGGACGTTCCTCGAGGAAATCGGGGCCGAGCTCGGCCGCCCGGCAGCCGGCATCTCCCGGGACGCGAAGGCAGCCCTACTGCGGTACTCGTGGCCGGGGAACGTCCGGGAGCTGAGGAACGTCCTCGAGCGCGCCTCGATCCTGAGCGACGGGGGCCTCGTCACGCGGGAGCACCTCGCGCTGCCGGCCGGGCCGCGCGCCGAGGCGGCGCCGAAGGGCGAGCCGACGTCGCCCGTCTTCGACGTTCGGTCCGCGGTCCGGCTGCGCGACGACGCGACGCCGGGCGCCGGAGACGGATCCGCTCCCTCGCTCGCCCGGATCGAGCGGGACGCGATCGAGCGCGCTCTCCACGCGGCCCGCTTCAACAAGAGCCGCGCGGCTCGCGCCCTCGGCCTGACGCGCGGTCAGCTCTACGGCCGAATCCGGCGACTCGGCATCGAACCGACGGATTGACTCGTTCGAAGCAACATGTTCCAAACGAGTCATCCCAGCGGGCGTCGAAGCTGTCGGCGCTCGTCGGGCGAAGTGGCGTGAACCACTCGAAACAAATCACTTGAGAACACACCGGGTCCTCGCGGCATCTCTGGCAGCCCGCGTGCACACCCTTGCCCGGAAGGGACGTCAGATGAGCCAGAAAGCCGTCGAACACCTCATCGGCAAGCTCGCGACGGACGAAGAGGTCCGGCTCCGGTTCCGGCGCTCGCCGCGGGAGTTACTCGAGTCGGCTTCGGAGAAGGGGGAGCCGCTGACGATCGTCGAGATCGAGGCGCTCGCGGCGATCGACCCCGACCTCCTCGACCGCTTCGCCGACACGCTCGACGCGCGTCTCCAGCGCGTCCGGATTCCCGCGGACGGGAGACGACCGTGACGGCCCGGAACTTCCTCGCTGTCGCGCTCGCGTCGGGTATCGCCGCCGCGGGCCCGCCTCCGCCCGAGCTCCCCCTCTCGCTCGCCGAAGCGCGTGCCCTCGCGCTCGAGAAGAACGTCGAACTCCGTGTCGAGCGGGAGACCGCGGCGATCGCCGACGCGGGCGAGCTCCGCGCGAAGGGGGCGTACGACCCGGTCCTGACGGCCGACGCCCGCTGGAGGGAACGGACCGACCCGGTCAACTCCATCCTCTCGGGGGCGCCGGAAGGCGAGCTCGCTCCGACCACGTCGGGCTTCGGCGCCTCGCTCGGCCTCGTGAAGCTCCTCCCGACCGGTGGAAGCGTCGCCTTCTCCTCGTCGGTCTTTCGCGAGAGGACCGACGGCGCCTTCGCCGTCCTCTCCCCCTCGTGGACCACGTCCTTCGGCGTCGAGCTCCGCCAGCCGCTCCTCCGGAACCGCGCGACCGACGCGGCGCGCCTCGGGCTGCGGGTCGCCCGCGTCGACCGCGTCCGCTCGGCGGCCGCCGTTCGCCGCGTCGCGAGCGAAACCGTCGCCGCCGTCGAGCGCGCGTACTGGGCGCTCGTCGCGGCCCGGAGCGACGTCGAGGCCCGCCGATCCGCGGTGGAGCTGGCCGAGCGCCAGAGGGCCGACGTCGAGGCGCGGATCGAGGCCGGGACCCTCTCCGAGGCCGACCGGGCCGCCCCCCTCGCCGAGGTCGAGCGCCGGCGAGGCGAGCACCTCGCGGCGCGCGAGACCGAGGCCCGCGCCGAGAACGCCCTGAAGGCCCTCCTGCTCTCCGATCCGGCCGATTCGTTCTGGGAGTCCAGGATCGTGACCCTGGACGAGGCGGAGGAGGCGGTCTCCCCTGCTGTCGACGCCGCGTCCGACGCCGTCGCCGCCGGCCGGAGTCGGCCCGAGGTCGCGGAGGCGGCCGCGCGGCTCGAGCAGCTCGTCGCCGAGGAGGAAGCGGCAGGGGATCGCGTCCGCCCCCAGCTCGACCTCGTCGCCGGCTATGCCGGGCGAGGCCTCGCCGGCGACAGGAACCCGGACGTCGCGCCCCCCTTCCCCGTTGCCGACGTCGCGGTCCCCGCGGCCCTCGACGGGGGCCTCGGCCGCTCCCTCGGGACGATCGGCGAAGGACGCTTCCCCGACGCTTCGGTCGGTCTGGCCTTCTCGCTCCCGCTCGGGAACCGGGTCGCGCGCGCCGACGCGGCCCGCGTCCGATCCGCGCGCGCCCAGGCCGAGCTCGCCCTCCTCCGCGTCCGGCAGCAGGTCGCCATCGAGGCGAGGAACGCCGCCGTCGCTCTCGAGACCGCCGGCCAGAGGCTCGTCGCCGCGCGGGCGGGAAGCGAGGCGGCTGCGGCCCTCCTCCGGGCCGAAGAGGAGCGCTTCGCCGCCGGCCTGACGACGAGCTTCTTCGTCCTGACCCGGCAGAACGACCTGACCCTCGCCCGCGTCGCCGAGACGCGGGCGCTCTCCGACCTTCGCCGGGCCCGCGTCGAGTACGCGCGCGCGACCGGCACGCTCCTCTCCGAGCGGCAGATCCACGTCGACGCGACCGGCCCGGACCCCGGGGCGGCTGGAGGCTCCCGATGAACCGCGATACTCGCCGCCTCGCCGCGGCCCTCGTCCTTCCGTTCCTCCTCGCCGGCTGCCGCCGCGGAGACGACGCGGGCACGATCCGCCTGAACGGCCGCGTCGAGGCCCCGCTCGTCGACCTCGCCCCGAAGGTCGCCGGACGGGTCGTCGACGTGAAAGTGCGCGAAGGCGACCGCGTGAAGGCCGGCGAGCTTCTCCTCACGCTCGACCTCGGCGAGACGGCTCTCTCCGTCGAGCGCGACCGCGAAGCCCTCGGCTCGGCCGAAGCCCGGCTCATGGACCTGCGGTCCGGAAGCCGGAGCCAGGAGGTCGCCGCCGCCGAGGCCGACCTCTCCGACAGGCGCGCCACCGTCGAGCTCGCGAGGAAGGACCTCGCACGCCAGGAGGCCCTCATGGCGAAGAAGGTCGGGGTCCCCCGGGACCTCGACCGCGCGGCGACCGAGCTCGCCCGGGCCCTCGCCGCTCAAAGGGCGAGCGAGGAGCGGCTCGCGCTCGCACGCGAGGGCTTCCGGCGCGGGCAGACGGAGCAGGCGGCCGCCGACGCGAAGCGCGCCGCGACCGTGCTGAGGCAGTCCGAGACCGTCGCCCGCGAGGCCGAGGTCCGCGCTCCCGCCGAGGGCGTGATCCTGCACCGGATGGCCGAGCCAGGCCTCCTCCTCGGCGCCGGCCAGCCGGGCCTGACGATGGCCTTCGCCGACCGCCTCTACGTCAGGACCTTCGTCCCCGAGACGAAGCTCGGCCAGGTCCGGCAGGGGTCGGCGGCGCGCGTCGTCGTCGACGCCTTCCCGGGGAAGAGCTTCCCCGCCCGAGTCACGGAGATCTCCCCGACGGCCGAGTTCACGCCGAAGGCCGTCGAGACGCGCGAGGAGCGCGTCAACCTCGTCTACGCGGCGAAGGTCGACCTCGACGCCGGGTGGGACGCTCCCCTGGTCCCGGGCCAGCCCGCGGAGGTCCTCGTCGACGACGCCCCCGGGGGGCCGCCGGTGGCGCCGACGAAGCCCCGCGCCGTTCCGTCGGCTTTCCTCCGCTGAAACCACGATGATCGAAGCCCACGGCCTCGAGAAGCGCTTCGGAGCGCACGCCGCCCTTCGGGGCGTCGACCTGTCGATCGCCGAAGGCGAGCTCTTCGCGCTGATCGGCCCCGACGGCGCCGGGAAGACGACGTTCTTCCGCCTCGTCGCGGGGCTCGTCACCCCGACGGCGGGGACGCTCCGGCGCGCGGAAGGGGCCACCTTCGGCCTCGTCCCGCAGCGCTTCTCGCTCTACGAGGACCTCAGCGTCGACGAGAACCTCGACCTGAGGGCCCGCCTCTACTCCGTGCCGCCCGCCGAGGCGCGCACCCGCGCCTCCGAGCTCCTCGCCCGCGTCGGCATGGCCCCGTACGGCGCCCGGCTCGCCGGGGCGCTCTCGGGCGGGATGAAGCAGAAGCTCGCGCTCGTCGCCGCGCTCCTGACGCGCCCGAGGCTCCTCCTCCTGGACGAGCCGACGACCGGTGTCGACCCGGTCTCGCGCCGCGAGTTCTGGCTCGTCCTCAACGAGCTCCACCACGAGGGGCTGACGATCGTCGTCTCGACGCCGTACATGGACGAGGCCGAGTACGCGACCCGGCTCGGGTTCCTCGACGAGGGAAAGCTCCTGGCCGTCGGCACCCGCGACGAGGTGCTCGCGGCCTTCCCCCGCCCGATCCTCGAGGTCCTCTCGCCCGACCGGAACGGAGTCCGGCGGCGCCTCGCCGGGCTCGACGGCGTCGACGACGTCTCCCTCTTCGGCACGCGGCTCCACCTGCGGGGCGCCGCGGGCTCCGGGCCGGAGATCCTCGACTCCGTGCGCGCCGGCCTCGCGGGCCTCGTCCCGGCCGACGGAATCCGGATCGTCCCGCCGACGCTGGAAGACGTGTTCGTTCTCGCCGGCGACGAGGTGGGCGCATGAGCCTCATGGCGAGGGTGGGGGGTCCGGGGGGGCGCGCGAAGCCAAGCCCCCCCGGGAGTGACGAGGTGGGGGAATGACGCGTACCGCAACGGGGGGTCCGGGGGGCGTGCGGAGCCAGCCCCCCGGCAGCGACGTGTTCGTACTCGCGGGCGACGAGGTGGGGGAATGAGAGCGGAGACCTCCTCCCGCGCGCCTCTTCCGCCGGAGGTCTTCCTCCGCGCCGAAGGCCTCGTCAAGAGGTTCGGGGACTTCGTCGCCGTGAACGGCGTGTCGTTCGACGTGCCGCGCGGGAAGGTCTTCGGGTTCCTCGGCCCGAACGGCTCCGGCAAGTCGACCACGATCCGGATGCTCGCCGGGCTCCTCAACCCGACGTCCGGGACGGCCCGCGGCTTCGACGGTCTCGACGTGACCGACACCGAGCGCTGGAAGAGCCGCCTCGGCTACATGAGCCAGAAGTTCTCGCTCTACCTCGACCTGACCGTCGAGGAGAACCTCCGCTTCTTCGGACGCGTCTACGGGCTCGCCGGCCCGCGGCTCGACGAGAGGATCCGGGAGCTCTCCGGCGCGCTCCGGTTCGAGCGCCTGAAGGACGCCCTCACGGAATCGCTCTCGACCGGCATGCGCCAGCGCGTCGCGCTCGCGGCCGCGCTCCTCCACGAGCCGCTCCTCCTCTTCCTCGACGAGCCGACCGGCGGCGTCGACCCCAAGGGCCGGCGGCTCTTCTGGGAGCTCATCTACGACCTCGCCGCCGAGAAGGGGATGACGGTCCTCGTGACGACCCACTACATGGACGAGGCCGAGCAGTGCGACGAGCTCGCCTTCATCCTCAACGGCGACCTGATCGCCCACGGCGAGCCCCAGGCGCTGAAGCGCGGCATCTCCGGGCGGCTCCTCGAGGTCGACCTCGAGGGCGCCCCCTTCGAGGCGCTCGCCGCCGTCCGCGGGGCGGCGCCTCTCGAGGACGCCTACCTCTTCGGCCTGAGGCTCCGCGTCCTGGCCCGGGAGGGACGCGTCGAAGACGCGTTCTCCCTCGTCTCGCGGTTCGGCGCGCCGGCGACGGCCGAGCCCTCGCTGGAAGACGTCTTCGTCGACCTCGCCCGCGGGTACGCCGAGCGAAGGAACGCGGCCCAGCCGCCGACAAGGAAGGTGTCGAAGTGAATCGCCTCCTCGCCCTGATGCGCAAGGAGTTCCTCCAGCTCCGGAGGGACACGATCACGCTCCGGATGATGGTCTTCATCCCCGTGATGCAGACGTTCATCTTCGGCTACGCGATCAACTACGACGTCAAGCACCTGAAGACGATCGTCCTCGACGAGGACCGCTCCTTCGACAGCCGCGAGCTCGTCGCGAAGATGGCGGCGAGCCAGTACTTCGACGTCGTCGGGACCGTCGGCTCGTTCGAGGAGCTGCAGCGCGAGATGGACGAGGGCCGGGTCTCGAGCGCCCTCGTCATCGACCGGGACTACGGCGAGAGCCGCCGCCGGGGAGTCCCGGCGCGGGCGCTCCTCATCGTGAACGCCTCCGACACGACGACCTCGACCCAGGCGATGTCGATCGCCGCCGGCATCTCCAACCAGCTCTCCGTCCAGACGCTCGCCCGCAGGGCCGGCTGGAAGGGCTCCGCCCTCCCCGTCGACCTCCGCGTCCGCCCCTGGTACAACCCGGACCTCAGGACCGCGACGTTCATCATCCCCGGCCTCATCGCGATCATCCTGACCTTCACGCTCATCCCGTTCACCGCGATCGCCATCGTGCGCGAGAGGGAGCGCGGGACGCTCGAGCAGCTCCAGGTCACGCCGGTGACGCGCCTCGAGATCATCCTCGGGAAGCTCTTCCCGTTCATCCTGATCGGCGTCTTCCAGCTGACGCTGATCATCGCCCTGATGGTCTTCCTCTTCCGGGTCCCGATCGCCGGAAGCGTCCTCCAGCTCTACGTCTCCGGACTCGTCTTCATGGCCGCCGTCCTCGGCCTCGGCATGCTCGTCTCCACCGTCGCGAAGACGCAGATGCAGGCGATGCAGCTCTCGTTCGTCTTCCTCCTCCCGTTCGTCTTCCTCTCGGGATACGTCTTCCCGATCGACGGGATGCCGAAGGTGTTCCAGCTGATCACGTACGTCATCCCGGCCCGCTACTTCATCGAGGTGATCCGCGGGATCGTCCTCCGCGGCGCGAGCCTTCCCGAGCTCTGGAAGCCGATGGCCTGGATGACGGCCTACACCGTCCTCATCGTCGCCGCCGCCGTCCTGCGCTTCAAGAAGACGAACGACTGAACCAGAGGGGGGTCATGAACCAGAGGGGGGTCAGGTCTACCATCTACACTCTGCTCGCGAGCAGAGTGTAGATGG
>CAZLQX010000001.1:240625-304593 GCA_964561935.1 uncultured Holophagales bacterium | reverse complement strand
CGGCGACCGTCCCCGAGCCGGTCCCGATGCGCCGGCCGGCGCCGCCGCCGACCCCGATCCCGCCGCCGACGCCGGCCCCGGCGCCGCGCCCGGCGCCGCCCCCCGCGCCGGTCGCCGCCCCGCGGCCCCCGGCCCCGATGCCGCCCCCGGCGCCGCGCCCGGCCCCGATGCCGCCGCCCCCTGCCGCGCCCGCGGCGCCCGCCTACTACGACGAGCTGGCGCCGGTCGAGGGCGAGCCGGCCGGCTTCTGGATCCGCTTCCTCGCCTCCCTGATCGACAGCATCATCATGATCGTCATCCTGGCGATCGTCTGGGTGCCGTCGTTCCTGCCGACGTTCAAGGCCGGCGCGAGCGGCGAAGGTGCGAGTCCGCTCCTGGCGATCGTGCCGATCCTCTCGTTCCTCCTGACGATGATCGTCGCGCTCGGGTACTCCCTCTGGTTCTGGGCGACGCGGGGCGCCACCCCGGGCAAGAAGCTGCTCGGCCTGCGCATCGTCCGCGAGGACGGCGAGGAGCCTCTCGGCTGGAGCACCGCCTTCATGCGCCTCGTCGGCTACATGGTGAGCGGCTTCATCCTCTGCATCGGCTTCCTCCTGATCGCCTTCAACCCCGAGAAGCAGGGTCTCCACGACAAGATCGCGAAGACCCGGGTGCTAAAGGTCCGGTAGCCCTCCTCCTCCCTCTCCTCTCTCCCCGGAACGACGACGGCCGGGCCCGCGGGCCCGGCCGTCGCGACTTCGGGGAGAATGGCCGCCGTGACCGGCCCTGATCTGGCCCGGGAAGCCCTGTCCACGCTCTCGTCGAGGCTCGCGCGCGGCGAGATCGACGAGACGGCGTTCCTGCGCCAGAGGGAGCTCGTTCTTTCCAACCTCACGCCGGCCGAGCGGGCGGAGATGGGCTTTACGCCGACGCCTGCCCCGGGAACACCTCCGCCCGCCCCCGTTGTCTCGGGCTATGGCACGCCTCCTCCCTTCTCCCCGCTTCCTCTCGGCCCCTCAGGCGGCAAGGGGAGAGCCGTCGCCACGCGCGTCGCTTCCCTCTCGGACCTCGACCTTCGTCCCGGGACGGTCCTCTTCGACAAGTGGCGGATCGAGCGGGAGCTGGGGCGTGGCGGGTTCGGAGTGGTGGTGGAGGCGGAGGAGCTTCGGCTGAGGAAGCGGCAGGCGGTGAAGGTGCTCGACCCGGCGATGGTGGCGCGGCCCGATCTCCTCGAGCGCTTCCGTCGGGAGGTGAACGCCACCCGCGAGCTCGTCCACCCGCGCATCGTGAGGGTCTTCGACTACGACGAGAACCTTGCCGAGGGCCTCGCGCTCTTCAGCATGGAGCTGGTCAAGGGATGCAGCGTCCAGCTCCTTCTCGCGGCGGCGCGGGAGACCCGAACGCCCGTCCCCGTGCCCCTCGCCCTGACGGTCCTCCTCCAGGTCCTCGAGGCGCTGGAAGCGGCTCACGCGCAGGGCGTCATCCACCGCGACATCACCCCCGCGAACGTCCTTCTCGCAGGCGGCGCGGCGAAGGACCTCCTCGCCGACCCCTCGCGCGACCCGCAGGTCAAGCTCGTGGACTTCGGCATCGCGGGGGCCCTGGAGCGGAGCGAGCTGAGCCAGAAGAGCCGGGTGCTCGGCACGGCGGCCTACGTCGCCCCGGAAGTCCTCGACCCGCACGTCGAGGTGACGCCGGCGGCGGACGTCTACGGTGCCGGAGCGGTCTTCTACGAGCTGCTGACGGGCAAGGCGCCCCTCGGACGTTTCCTCGACCCGTCGAAGGTGCGCCCCGGGCTGGCGCCGCGCGTGGACGCTTTCTCGCTCTCCCTCCTCGAGACCGAGCCGTCGGCCCGGCCGACGGCCGCGAAGGCGAGACAGGGGGCAGACGAAGCGCTTCTCGGCGAAGCGCGGGATCGCGACGAGGAGCGCAGGCGCGAGGCGGAGCGGCAGAGGCGGGCCGAGGCCGCCGCGCGAGCGGCGGAGGAATCCGCCCGGGCCGAGCAGGCCCGGCGTGCGGAGGAGGCCCGAAAGGCCGAGGAGGCTCGGCGGGAAGCGGCCGAGCGTGTACGCCGCGCGGCACCCGCCCCCCCGCCGATTCCGCAGCCCGCGCGCCAGGCCGCGCCCGCGCCGGCAGCCGCGCCACCGCCGAAGCCCACCTCTGCTGCCGTTCCGGTCACAGTCCTCGCCGTCGTCCTCGGTGTCGCCGCCGTTATCGGGTGGGTGGCGACGAGGCCGGCGAGGCAGGCCGGGCCGGCTGAGGCCCCTGCGGTCGTCGAGGAGCCCGCGGCGGCGCCGGCAACGGACGCGGCGCCGGCCGCCACCGAAGCCGCGCTCGCCACGATCGGCCTTCGGTGGGTGACGATCCCAGCGGGGACGTTCACGATGGGCTGCACGCCTGGGGACGACGCGTGCCAGGACGACGAGAAGCCGGCGCACCGTGTGACGCTGACGAAGGGCTTCCGGATGGCGGCGACGGAGACGACGAACGGGCAGTACCGGGCGTGCGTGGATGCGGGGGCGTGCACGCCGCCGTCGGACCGGACGGCGTACGACAAACCGTCGAAGAGGGACTATCCGGTGATGAACGTGTCGTGGGAGGACGCGGCGAAGTTCTGCCGGTGGGCGGGGGGGCGCCTGCCGACGGAGGCGGAGTGGGAGTACGCGGCGAGGGGAGGAAGGGACGGGAACCGGTACCCGTGGGGGAATGAGATCGCCGGTTCGAACGCGAACTACAGAAGAGTGACGGCTTTTGTCGGCTCGTGCGCGGCGACCGGCTACGGCCTGTACGACATGGTGGGAAACGTGTGGGAGTGGTGCGCGGACTGGTACGACGGGAGCTACTACGGGAAGTCGCCTTTGCAGGATCCGAAGGGGCCGTCGTCGGGCATCGGCCGTGTTGTGCGCGGCGGGTCCTCGGACTCCTACCCGTCGAGATTGCGCGTCTCGTACCGCGCCGGGCTCGACCCGACCTACCGCAGTGTCTACAGCGGCTTCCGGTGTGTCCGGGACGCAAGTTCCCCTTGACTCTTTGTCTCCTTTTCCCTTTACACGAGGCTGAGAAATGTCCACCAGCGTTCCGGAAGAGCAGGCTCCCGCGGTCATCCTGGTGAAGGCGTACGACCACGTCCTCTGGTCGGTTCAGAAGGCGGAGAAGCTCCCGCGCTTGTTCCGGCTCGGCGTCTCGCGGGCGAACCCGACGTGTCCGGCTGCGTCAGCGCCGTTCGTCGCACGCGGCGACGAGGGCTTCGGGCGTCACGCCGGCGTCCTTCGCGACCTGGCGAAGGAGGATCGGGGAGAGGTCGCGACCCGCGTGGAACGGGAGTGTGGTCTGTCGGCCGTCGGGATGCCGATACTGCCGATGAGAGCCCCGCTGGCGCACGAGGGTGAACCCGAGGCACTCGAGGAGCCGCTCGACCTCCCGCGGCTTGAGCACGGGAAGTGAGCCGACCGTCACGCGACCTGGACCGTGTAGACGCCGACGAGCTCGGAGGAGAGCCGGGGCTCGCCGTCTTCGAGGAGGAGCTCGATCACCTCGCGGAGGTTGCGATGAAGCTCGTCGAGAGTCTCTCCTTGCGTGTGCGCACCCGGGAACCCCGGCACGTAGCCGACGAACAGGCCCGTCTCAGGGCACTTCTCGACGACGGCGGGGAACGACCTCATCGCGGCTATTCTACCCACGAGCCGGCTGCGGCTGGGAATCCGACAGATGACCGTCGTGTTGCATCGCTCGACGTCCTGGCGAGGGCGTGATCGCGGATGAGTGAGATCGACGACATCCGGCAGTCGCTCAGGAAGCTGGGCCGACGTCTCGCCGAGGGCGAGATCGACGCGGGCACGTACGACCAGCTGCGCGAGAGGCTCCTCGCCGACCTCACGCCCGCCGAGCGGGCCGAGCTGGGCGTGAGCGGGACGCCCGTCCCGACGACGCCTCGGCCCGGGCCGACGCCGCACCCGGCGACGCCGCTTCCGCTCGGCCCCTCGGGCGGGAAGGGCAAGGGCGTCGCGACGCGCATCGCCTCGCTCTCCGACCTCGACCTGCGGCCGGGCGCGATTCTCCTCGACCAGTGGCGCATCGAGCGGGAGCTGGGGCGGGGAGGTTTCGGGGTCGTCGTCGAGGCGCAGGAGCTGACGCTGCGCGAGCGGCAGGCGGTGAAGGTGCTGGACCCGGCGATGGTGGCGCGGGAGGACCTGCTGGAGCGTTTCCGCCGCGAGGTGAAGGCGACGAGGCGGCTTCTCCATCCCCGCATCGTGCGGGTCTTCGACTACCGGGAAAGCCTGTCGGAGGGCCTCGCGCTCTTCAGCATGGAGCTGGTGAAGGGCTGCAGCGTCCAGCTGCTCCTCGCGGCCGCGAGAGAGAAGGGCGAGGCGGTGCCGGTTCCCCTGGCGCTGACGGTCCTCGAACAGGTCCTCGAGGCGCTCGACGCGGCGCACGCGCAGGGCGTCATCCACCGCGACGTGACCCCCGCGAACGTCCTCCTCGCGGGCGGCTCGGCGCAGGCCCTTCTCGCCGACCCCTCGCGCAACCCGCAGGTCAAGCTCGTGGACTTCGGCATCGCGGGCGCGCTGGAGCGGAGCGAGCTGAGCCAGAAGAGCCGGGTCCTCGGCACGGCGGCGTACGTCGCTCCGGAAGTCCTCGACCCGCGGGTCGAGGTGACGCCGGCGGCCGACGTCTACGGGGCGGGCGCCGTGTTCTACGAGCTGCTGACGGGAGAAGCACCTCTCGGGCGCTTCGACGACCCCTCCAGCCTGAGGCCCGAGGTCGAGAAGAACGTGGACTCGCTCGCCCTCTCGCTCCTGCAGAGGCAGCCGGGGAAGCGACCCGGGGCGAAGACCGCGAGGGAGACGACGGCGGACCTCCTCGCGGAAGGCCCGCGTCGAAGGGAAGAGGAACGACGACGGGAGGAGGAGCAGCAGCGTCGGCAGGAGGAAGTCCGCCGCCGGGCGGAGGAGGCCGCGAGGGAGGACGAGCGGCGGCGGGAGGCGGAGGAGAAGCGCCAGGAAGAGGCGGCGCGAAGGGCCGCTGCGGAGAAGGCGGTAGCCGAGCGCGCGGCGGAGGAAGCCTCGCGGCGACGGCAGGAGGACGAGGAGCAGAGGCGGAAGGCGTGGAGGGCGGAGAGGGAAGAGCTGGAGCGGGCGCGAAAGGCGCTGGAGGAGAGGCAGGCGGCCGAGCAGGAGCGGCAGACGGTTCCCCCGCCGCCGGTGGTCCCCGCCAACCCGAGGCCCGCGGCAGCCGCGCCACTGCCGAAGCCCACCTCTGCTGCCGTTCCGGTCACAGTCCTCGCCGTCGTCCTCGGTGTCGCCGCCGTTATCGGGTGGGTGGCGACGAGGCCGGCGAGGCAGGCCGGGCCGGCTGAGGCCCCTGCGGTCGTCGAGGAGCCCGCGGCGGCGCCGGCAACGGACGCGGCGCCGGCCGCCACCGAAGCCGCGCTCGCCACGATCGGCCTTCGGTGGGTGACGATCCCAGCGGGGACGTTCACGATGGGCTGCACGCCTGGGGACGACGCGTGCCAGGACGACGAGAAGCCGGCGCACCGTGTGACGCTGACGAAGGGCTTCCGGATGGCGGCGACGGAGACGACGAACGGGCAGTACCGGGCGTGCGTGGAGGCGGGGGCGTGTATGCCGCCGTCGGATCGGACGGCGTACGACGACCCGTCGAAGCGGGACCACCCGGTGGTGCACGTGTCGTGGGAGGACGCGGTGAAGTTCTGCCGGTGGGCGGGAGGGCGCCTGCCGACGGAGGCGGAGTGGGAGTACGCGGCGAGGGGAGGACGGGATGGGAGCCGGTATCCGTGGGGGAATGAGATCGCCGGTTCGAACGCGAACTACGGAAGCGGGACAGTTCCGGTTGGCTCGTATGCGGCGACCGGCTACGGCCTGTACGACATGGCGGGGAACGTGTGGGAGTGGTGTGCGGACTGGTACGACGGGAGCTACTACGGGGAGTCGCCTTCGCAGGATCCGAAGGGGCCGTCGTCGGGCACCGGCCGTGTTGTGCGTGGCGGGTCCTGGAGCAACCTCCCGACGGTCCTGCGCGTCTCGGGCCGCGGCTGGAACGACCCGACCGGCCGCGTCGACTTCCACGGCTTCCGGTGTGTCCGGGACGCAAGTTCCCCTTGACCCTTTGTCTCTTTTTCCCTTTACACGAGGCTGAGAAATGTCCACCGGCGTTCCGGAAGAGAAGGCTCCCGCGGTCATCCTGGTGAAGGCGTACGACCACGTCCTCTGGTCGGTTCAGAAGGCGGAGAAGTTCCCGCGATCGTTCCGGTTCAGCGTTGGGGAGCGGATCGTCCAGGGGAGCCTCGACCTCCTGCTGACGCTGGTGGACGCGACGTACTCGCGCGACAAGGCGCCGCTCCTGGCCCGCGCGAACCGCGAGCTGAATGCCCTGCGCTACCTCTTCCGCCTCGCGAAGGACCTGAAGCTCGTCTCGAACGACGCGTGGGCGTTCTCGGCAGAGAGGCTCGACGAGCTGGGCCGGATGACCGGCGGCTGGCTGAAGGCGGCGAGGAGGCCGTGAGGCGCGCGGGGGGGCTCTGGCCGGAGCTGACCTCGACCCGGAACCTCTTCGGGGCGGCGCACGCCGCGGCGAAAGGAAAGCGCTTTCGGCCGGACGTGGCGGCCTTCCTCCTCGACCTCGAACGCGAGGTGCTCGCCCTCCGCCGCGAGCTCCTCGACGGAACCTACCGCCCCGGCGCTTACCGCACCTTCCTCGTCCGCGAGCCGAAGCTTCGGATGATCTCGGCGGCCCCGTTCCGCGACCGGGTCGTCCACCACGCGCTCACGCGGGTCCTCGAGCCGGTCTTCGAGCCGCGCTTCGCTTCCGCCTCGTGCGCCTGTCGCAGGGGTCTCGGCACGGGCGCGGCCCGGCTGCGGGCCCGCGAGGCGTTCGCCCGCTTCCCCTTCGTCCTGAAGTGCGACGTGGCGAAGTACTTCGCGTCGATCGACCACGCCGTCCTGAAGGCGCTCCTCGCGCGGGCCGTGAAGTGCGCTCCGACGCTCGACCTCGCCGGCAAGGTCATCGACGGCTCGAACCCGCAGGAGGAGACGGCGCGCTACTTCCCGGGCGACGACCTCTTCACCCCGTTCGAGCGGCGCCGGGGGCTGCCGCTCGGCAACCAGACGTCGCAGTTCTTCGCGAACGTCTACCTCGACCCGCTCGACCAGCACGTCGTCCGCGAGCTGCGGCCCGGGGCCTACGTCCGCTACGTGGACGACTTCCTCCTCTTCGGCGACAGCCGGAAGAGTCTCGAGGAAATGAGGGGGGAGATCGAGCAGCTCCTCCAGGGCCTTCGCCTCGCGATCCACCCGAGGAAGAGCCGCGTCTTCCGGACGGCGGAGGGCGTGGGGTTCCTCGGCTTCCGGTTCTTCCCCGGCCGGGCGAGGCTCGTCCGCGGGAACGTCGTCCGGTTTCGGCGCCGTCTCCGCGCGATGCAGAGGGACTACGCGGAAGGATGCCTCGCCTGGCCGGAGGCGCGAAACCGCGTCTGCGCGTGGGTCGGCCACGCGATCCAGGGCGACACGCTCGCGCTGCGCGAGGAGGTGCTCTCGGGCGCGAGCTTCATCCGGGAACGGAGGACGGCCTGACCGGCCGTGTTGTGCGTGGCGGGTCCTGGAACAACAACCCGACGAACCTGCGCGTCTCGAACCGCAACAGGAACGACCCGACCAACCGCAACGACAACAACGGCTTCCGGTGTGTCCGGGAGGCGGAGCCGGCGGAAGCGCCCGCCGGGGCCGGAGCCGGCGCGATCACGGTCGCGCCGGGCGTACCTGTCTCCGCGTCCGGGTCGTCCTCCGGGCGCGAGCCTCCCTCGCCGCGCCGAACAGCGTTCCGGCCCCGGGCCCGTGGTAGCGGGAGGGCGAAGCGCGCCCGGGGCCGGGTCCTTTCGTGCGGCTCGCCGCGTCGGCGAGGGTGACCTCGCGGCCGAGGGCCGTCGCGCCCGTTTCTCCCCGGTACGACGAAGGCCGGGCCCGCGGGCCCGGCCTTCTTGCGTGAGGGGGCGGGCCGCAGGCGCGGCCCGCCGGAGACGTCAGCTCTATTTCTCGAGCTTCTCTTTCACCTGGAAGGCGACCTTCACGCCCTCCAGGATCACCCGCATGAGCGCGAGGTAGAAGACCGAGAGGAGCGGGGCGAGGACCGTCATGACGAGGCCGGTGACGATCACGAAGAAGGAGTCGAACCGGAACCCGGTCACGACGGTCTTCAGGCCCGAGATCATCCCGCCGAGCGCGGCGAGGCCGCAGAGGACGACGAGGACCATGTAGAGGATCCGGATCAGCTTCGGGGCGACGAGCGTCTCGAACTTGAAGTCGAGGAGACCCTTGAAGGCGCTCGCGTCCTCCCCGACGAGGTTCCCGATCGCGGCGACGGCCGGGGACGGTCTCTCCGCGGCGGGGTGGCGCGGCACGGGGGCCGGGGCGGGCGCCGGGACATGGACGGGAGCGGGAGCCGGCGCGGGCGCGGGCGCCGCCGCGACGCGGAACGTCGGGAGCGTCTTCGGGTCGGTCCACGAGCCGAGCCCTTCGTTCCAGACCATGACCTGGCGCCCGGCGTACTGCGTGCAGATCTGCCTCACCTGGCTCATCTCGTGCTCGCCGTCGAGCTGGCGGCCGTCCACGGCGACGAAGTAGGTCTCTTGGGGCATCTCCTCTCCTTTCAGCGGGCGAAGACGTCGGCGACGGGGGTGACGCGGACGCGTTCGGGGGTGAGGCCGAGCTTCCGCGCTCCGATGACCTTGTCCTGGGCGAGGACCTCCGGGGGCTTCCGGGCATCGTACGCGATCGTGGAGGGCTCGGGCGAGAGAAGGGCCTTCTTCAGCCCCTCGGCGTCCTTCGTCACGAAGACGACCGAGAGCTTCTCCGCCGAGAGGTGCTTACGGATCGCCCGGTTCACGTCGGCGCGGGTCAGCTTCGCGAGCCGCTCGCGGAGGTGCGGGACGTAGTCGCCCGTGCCGTACCACCTCGAGTCGAGCGCCGTCCCGAGGTCGGCCCCCTGCGTCTGGGTCAGGAGGTAGACGCTCTTCATGAGGTAGTCGCGGGTCGAGACGAAGTCGGCCTCCGAGAGCCCCTTGCGGATCAGCGCGTCGAGCTCGTGGAGGGCGATCTTCAGGGCCATCGGGCCGTTCGCCGGGACGACGGGGCGGATCCAGACCTCGAAGAGCTGCGCCCGCCGCGGGACGTTCGGCTCGGGGAAGAAGCGGTACATGCCGCCCGGGAAGGCCTCGATGTAGGCGTAGTCGCCGTAGTTCATGCCGCGCAGCTCGCGGATCCGCTGGTAGAGGTGCGACATCGAGGAGCGGTGCTCGCCGAGCCAGGCGCGGGCGACGGAGAGGGCCGCGAAGTCGGGGTGCGAGCGGGTGACCTCGATCGGGAGGCCGAAGGAGATCGCCGTGGCGCGGGTCTCCTTCTTCACGATCTCGACCTCGAGAGCCTGCGGGGCGCGCCCCTTCACCCCGGCCGGGGCCGGGAGGGCGGGCCCCTCGGGGAGGCCCCCGAGGCGCGAGAGGAAGCGGGCCTTGAAGTCGGGCGGGACGTCGCCCGCGAGGCCGACGGTGAGGGCGGCGCGCGTGTAGGCCGACTTCCAGAAGGCCTTCACGTCGTCGAGCGTGATCGCGTCGATCCCGGCGAGCGTGCCGAGCGCCGGGTGGGCGTAGGGCGTCCCCGCGAAGACGACGGCCTGGAGGCGCTCCTTGCCGAGCTCCTCCTCGTTGTTCGCGACGAGGTCCTGGGCGAGGGCGTTGCGCTGGGCGTCCTTCAGGCGCCGGAAGTCCTCCTCGCGGAAGCCCGGGTCGAGGAGCTGCGGGAGGACGGTGTCGAGGAACGTCGCGCCGTTGTCGCGGTGGACGCTCCCGGTGAAGACGGTGACCTCCTTGTCGGCCCGGCCCGAGAAGCTCGCGGCCATCGGGAAGAGGGTCTTCCGGATCTCGTCGATCCCGGTCTCCCTCGAGCCGGCCTCGGCGACCATCGCCGCAGTGAGGGTGGCGAGCCCCTCCTTCCCCTTCGGGTCGTGCGCGGAGCCGGCGGCGAAGAGGAGCTTGAAGGTGACCTGCGGGAGCGGCGAGGGGCGCTCGACGACGGCGAGGCCGGCGGGGGCGCCGGAGGCCGGGGCGAACGAGGCGAGGGCCGGGAGCTGCGCGAGGGCCGGCGGCGGAGCCTCGTGCGAGAGGGTCGTCTGGACGAGGCCGGCGTCGACGACGTACCTCTCCGCGGCGGCGCGGAGGTCGTCCGGGGTGAGCGCGTCGTAGACGCGGAAGACCTCGTTGAGCGTGCCGTACTCGCGGCGGAAGCGGACGAAACGGGCGAGCGTGCCGGCGATGGCGTCGGTGTTGTCGAGGCCCCGCACGAGGCCGTAGCGGGCGTTCGCGCGGGCGTCGTCGAGGCGGCGGGCCGGGAGCGGCTCCGCGCGGAGGGCGGCGAACGTGCGGAGGATCTCGTCGCGGACGGCGACGGCGTCCTCGAGCTTCTTGACGCGAGCCCCCACGGTCAGGAGCTGCGGGTCGGCGCTCGCGGGGAGCATCGGGAAGAGCTGGTCGACCTTCTGCTCGCGCTCGACGAGCCTGCGGTAGAGGTCGGAGGTGGGGCCGAAGGCGAGGTCGAGGAGGAGGTCGAGGGCCGCCCACTCCTTCGCGGTCGTCGAGAAGGCGGGTCCGCGGAACGACACGGCCACCCAGGGGAGGGTGGGCGTCGCCCACGGGACGTGGACTGCCTTCGCGCCGGAGGGGGGCGGCTCGACCGGGATCTCGACCGCGTAGCTGCCGCGCTTCCAGGAGCCCCAGTACTTCTCGACGAGCGGGAGGGCTTTCGCCGGGTCGACGTCGCCGGCGACGATGATCGTCGTGTACTCGGGGCGGTACCAGCGGTCGAAGAACTGCCTCGAGTAGGCGAACTGGTTGGGCATGTCCTCGATGTCCCGGAGGAAGCCCATCGTCGTGTGCTTGTAGGTGTGCGTCGTGAAGGCCGCGTCGCGCATCGCCTCGAAGAGCTTCGAGATCGGGTTCGCGCTGTTCTTGTTGTACTCGCCCAGGACGGCGCGCGACTCGGTCTTGAACGCCGCCTCGGGGTAGTCGAGGTTCCGGAAGCGGTCGGCCTCCAGCTCGAGGACCTTCTCGAGGTCCTCCTTCGCGAACGTCGTGTGGTAGTTCGTGTAGTCGTCGGTCGTGTAGGCGTTCTGGCTCGCCCCGGCCGTCGTCAGGATCGCCTGGTACTTCTCGGGCGGGTAGGCCTTCGTCCCGCGGAACATCATGTGCTCGAAGAAGTGGGCGAAGCCCGACTTGCCCGGCTCCACCTCGTTCCGCGAGCCGGTCTTCACCGGGATCTCCAGCGAGACGAGGTTCGGGAAGCCGGTCGGGACGACGATCACCTTCAGGCCGTTCGGTAGGGTCGTCTCGGTCGCCGGGAGCGTCAGGACGTCACGGGACATCTCGGCACCTTTCGGAGCGGCGGGGGCCGGCGTGGCGCCCGCGAGGATCGCGAGGGCGAGGGCGGTTGTCGGGAGGGAGGTGCTTCTCATCGGTCTCCTGGGCGGCGCGGGTGGCGCCGCGGTTCGATCGTGGCTGCGGATTCGCCGTCAGGCGTCCCGCTTGTAGAGGTAGGCGCAGTCGAGGGTCCGGACGCCTTCCGCGTCGCCGACGACGTACTTCGACCCGCTCCAGATCGCGGCGCCCGCGGTCCGTCCGGCCGCGTCGACGCAGTAGAACTGGACGTTGAACGTGGGGCGCCCCTTCTCGTCCCGGTGGCGCGGGACGTGGTGAGTCTTCTCGGCGATGCGCCGGAGGGCCTTCAGGCAGGCTTCCTCCGGGGCGAGGCCGTCGCGCAGGTGCTCGACGACGGTATGCGAGCCGCAGGTGAGGAGGTTCGCCTCGCCGCGCCCGGTCGACCCGGCCGAACCGACGCCGTTCTCCGAGTAGAGGCCGGCCCCGACGACCGGAGAGTCGCCGACGCGCCCGGGGATCTTGAAGAAGAGGCCCGACGTCGTCGTGACGCCGACGAGGTCGCCCGAGGCGGACCGGACGGACATGTGGATCGTCCCCTGGGGGCGGAAGATCCCCTTTCCATACTTCCGGACGAACTCCTTCACGTCGGGGTCTTCGGCGTCCTTCGCGGCCTCGATCCAGTCGTCGAGGTCCGAAAGGCGGTCCTTCCAGTAGAGCCAGATCTTCCGGGTCTTCTCGGTGAGGAGCTCCTCGTCGGGGAATCCGTGCGCGGTCGCGAAGCGCCGGGCGCCGGCGCCGACGAGGAAGACGCGGTCGGTCCGCTCCATGACGAGCTTCGCGACTTTCGACGGCGTCTTCACGCCGGTGAGGGCGGCGACGGCGCCGGCTTTCATCGTCCGCCCGTCCATGACGGCGGCGTCCAGCTCGACGACCCCGTCCTCGTTCGGGATGCCGCCGTACCCGACGGTGACGTCGTCCGGGTCGAGCTCCACGACGTTCACGCCCGCGATCGCCGCGTCGAGCGGGTCGGTCCCCGCGAGGAGCGCCTCGCGGGCGGTCTTCGCCGCCTCGAGGCCGTTGCCGGAAGTGACGATGCGGAAGCCGTCCGCCGCGGCCGGCCTCGGCGGGGCGGGCGCCGGGGCGGCCAGGCCCTCCGGCAGGACCGCGGCCGCGCCGGCGAGGGCGGCCGTCCCGATGAGGGCGCGCCGGGTGAGGGGGGAGTCGGTCATCGCGTCTCCTCTCGGCGGGGATTCGGCGGACCCCGCGCGCAGGGCGAAGCATCGCACGCCCGCGTGAGGCGGGGTTCAGAAGAGGACGAGGCCGGCGAGGCACGCGACGGCGAGCGCCGCGAGCCCGGCGCCGGCGAGTCGCCGGTAGGGCCCGGCGCCGAGGGCGACGGCGAGGGCGAGCTTCAGGAGCGTGTTCGCGAGGACGCCGACGGCGAGGGCGCGCGCCGCGAGGAACGCCTCGGCCGGTCCCTGGCCGAGCTTGTACATCGAGTAGATGAGGGCGTCGACGGTGGCAAGGCCCGCGAGGGCCGAGGAGAGAAGGACGCCCTGGGAGCCGAACGCGGTCCGTGCCGCGTCGACGGCGTAGAGGACGACCTGGAACGCGGCCGTGAGCTGGAGGGCCGAGCCGAGCCGAAGCGGATTCCCGGGGCCGGTCGCCGTCGCGGGCTCGGTCGGCCGGCGGCGCAGAAGGAAGATCGCCGCCAGGCCCGCAGCCATCGGGAGGGCGAGGAGCGGGAGGACCTCCCGGCCGATCGCCGGGCTGAGGAGCGAGGCGAGGATCGCGACGCGGAACGGGACGAGGGCGCAGGCCGCGACGACGCCAACGGCGAGAGGGCCCTGGGCGGCGCCCGGGCTGCGACTCTCGCGCGAGAACGAGAGCGTGACGCCGGTCGAGGAGACGAGGCCTCCGAGGAGACCGGCCAGCCCCCACCCCTTGGACGGCCCGGCCCACCGGACGGCGATGTAACCGACGAAGCCGATCCCCGAGACGATCAGGACGAGCGCCCAGAGCTCCTGCGGGCGGAGGCCGGGCGACGGACCGAACGGTCCGGCCGGCAGGATCGGCAGGACGACGAGCGCGAGGACGGCGAAGTGCGCGCCCGCGCCGACTTCCTCCGAGCGGAGCTTCTCGACGAGGCCGTGGATCTTCGTCTTCTCCGCGAGGACGAGGGCCGTGAGGGCGGCCAGCGCGCTGCCGAGGACGATCCGGCCGGAGCCCGACAGCCAGCCGGCGCCGAGCACGGCCAGCGCGGCGACCTCCGTCGTGGCGTCGAGGTCGCCGGCGAGGGCGTGGACCGTGAACGAGGCGACGACGAGGAGCGCGATCGCGCCGAGGAGGAGAAGGCCTGCCTCGGCCGCGCCCGAGCCGGAGACGGCGGCCGCGGTCCCGGCGACGAGGCCGATGAGGAGGAACGTCCGGACGCCGGCGAAGCGGCGGACGCCGCCGGCGGCGCGGGCCGACCATTCGCGCTCGACGCCGACGGCGAGGCCGCCGAGAGCGGCCACGAGAAGGCGGGGGAGCGCTTCGTAAGCGAGGTCGGTGGTCACGCCGGTCCCTCGTGCGAGGACGTTCCAGTCTACGACGCCCGGCGCAGACGGGGCGCTGTCTCCGGAGAGGCGCTGCTAACATTCCGTCGAGAGCCCGATGGCGCCTTCCGAGAGCGAAGCGTTCCTCCCCTGCACCCCTGAGCTGACCTCCGAGATCCGACGTCTCGCGGTTGCCGCTCACGAGCGGTTCGAAGGCGAGGTCTGGGCGCGCTCGCACGAGGCCTTCGTGCCTGGCGTCGCCCGGCCGCCGTCGTACCACAACGCGCGGCACGTCGCGGCCGTCTGCGACTGCGTGGAGGCGCTCTTCGGAGCGCTCGGAGAGGGCCTCGACCCGTTCGCGCTCGGGAAGGACGCCCGCCGCTGGTCCGAGGAGACGGGAGAGCCGGAGCCCGACGCCGGGACGCTGCGGACGGCCTTCGGCGTCGCCTTCGCCTGCCACGACCTCGGCAACATCTCGAGCTCCGGGCGCGTGGCGCTCCGCGACGGCGAGCTCGTCCTCGAGCCGGCCCGGACGTACGACTCCTCGGCCCTCTACGGCACGCCTGCCGTCGAGCTGCGGGGCGCGGCCGTCGCCCGGGAGCTGCTGCTCGCGCTGGGCGGGGCGTGCGGCCGAGTCCCGGCGCTCGCCCGGCTCGTCGAGCACCTCGTCCTCCAGACGGTCTTCCACTTCGAGAAGGTCACCGACGAGGCGCCGTTCTGGCTCCCGATGCAGGTCGTCGACATGATCGGGTCGTACTTCTTCCTCTCGACCTCGCGCCTCGAGGCGATCGCGGGGCTCTTCGCCGAGATGAGGGCGCAGCGGCCCGGGAAGATCGCGGTCCTGCCGTTCCTCGCCTCGCTCGAGACACGCTTCGACCGGCTGGTCCCATCGCCCCTTCTCCGGCGGCAGGTCCTCGAGGTCTTCGAGCGGAACCCGCACGGCCGGACGCGGGAGACGGTCTTCGGGGTCCCGGAGCGGTTCCGCGCGATGGCCGAGCCGGTCCCGTACGAAGCGGCGATCGCGGCGCTCCTCGCGGCCGACTGAGCGCCCCGGGGGAGGCACGGTCGCCGGCCGCTTCCGGTGCCGACCCCCGGGTCCGGGGGGGAGCGGCGAGGGATGGCGAACGATGTCGCTCGACGGACGGGCCGTTTCCCATCAGACTCCATGGTCGCCCGCGAACGACGCCCGCCGCCCCGCGCGCGGGGTCCCCACGGAGGAATGATGGAAGTCTCCTCGTCGAAGTCGCTCCCCGAGAACGCCTACCGCCCCCTGAAGCCGGGAGAGACCTACCAGCCGATCGTCCCCGCCGGCTCCGCGCTCCAGGAGTTCACGCCGCGCTCCGTGACGCTCGGAATCGTCATGGCGGCGGTCTTCTCCGCCGCCGCGGCGTTCCTCGGGCTGAAGGTCGGGCAGGTCTTCGAGGCGGCGATCCCGATCGCGATCCTCGCGGTCGGCCTCGGCTACGCCTTCAAGCGCCGTTCGACCGTGCTGGAGAACGTCATCGTCCAGTCGGTCGGCGCGGCCTCGGGCCTCGTCGTGGCGGGGGCGATCTTCACCCTCCCGGCGCTCTTCATCCTCGGGCTGCCGGTCGACCTCTTCAAGCTCTTCCTCGTCTCGCTCCTCGGCGGCGCGCTCGGCATCGTCTTCCTCGTGCCGCTCCGGCGCCACTTCGTGAAGGAGATGCACGGGGAGTTCCCCTTCCCGGAGGCGACCGCGACGACCGAGGTCCTCGTCGCGGGCGAGGCGGGCGGGAAGCAGGCGAAGGTCCTCGTCGCGGCCGCGCTGATCGGCGGGATCTTCGACTTCCTGATCCTCCACCTCTCGGCCTTCGCCGAGGTCTTCACGACCCGCTCCGTCTGGCTCCTCGACAAGGTCGCCGAGAAGACGAAGATCGTCTTCAAGATCGACGTCCTCTCCTCGGTCATGGGGCTCGGCTACATCATCGGCCTGAAGTACTCGGCGGTCATCTGCGCCGGCTCGTTCCTCTCCTGGTTCCTCCTCGTGCCGGTCATCGCGCACTTCGGCGCCGGGTCGGGGGCCGCCATCCCGCCGGTCACCGACGGGACGCTCGTCGGCGCGATGGGCGCCGAGGCCGTCTTCCGCAACTACGTGAGGCTCATCGGCATCGGCGCGATCGCCGCGGCCGGGATCCTGGGGATCCTCCGGAGCTGGCGCGTCATCGCGAAGGCGTTCTCCTTCAAGGCGATCTTCGGCGGTGCGAAGTCGGCGTCGGGCGAGGCCGAGCGGACCGACCGCGACCTTCCGATGAAGGTCATCCTGGGCGGCCTCGTCGCCGTGGCCGTCGTCGCCTGGGCGTTTTTCCGCTTCGGCGTCCTCGACCCCTCGCCGAGCATCGGGTCGCAGTCGCTGATCGCGCTCCTCGTCGTCATCGTCATCTCGTTCCTCTTCACGTCGGTCGCCGCGCGCGCGATCGCCACGGTCGGGACGAACCCGGTCTCGGGGATGACGCTCATGACGCTCATCCTCACGTCCCTCTTCCTCGTGAAGGCGGGGCTCTCGGGGAACGCGGGGATGCTCGCGGCGCTCCTCATCGGCGGCGTCGTCTGCACGGCGCTCTCGATGGCGGGCGGGCTCATCACCGATCTGAAGGTGGGCTACTGGATCGGGGCCACGCCGGCGATCCAGCAGCGCTCGAAGTTCCTCGGGACGATCGTGGCGGCGCTCTCCGTCGGCTCGGTCCTCCTCCTCCTCAACAAGGTCTACGGCTTCGTCCCGGGCCCCGACCACCCGGCCGGGCAGGTCCTCGCGGCGCCGCAGGCGAACGCGATGGCCGCCGTCATCAAGACGCTCATGTCGGCCGAGCCGGTCCCCTGGCTCCTCTACGGCACCGGGGCGCTCATCGCGCTCACGATGCAGATGATCGGCGTCCCCGCGCTCGCGTTCGCGCTCGGCATGTACATCCCGCTCGAGCTGAACACGCCGCTCCTCGTCGGAGGCTTCATCGCGCACCTCGTGGCGAAGAGCGCCGGGAAGGACGAGAAGCTCGCCGCCGCCCGCAACTCGCGCGGCATCCTGATCGCCTCCGGGTTCATCGCGGGAGGCGCCGTGATGGGCGTCGTCGCGACGGTCTTCAAGTTCCTCGCGACCGACGAGAAGGTCGCGGGCGCGATCGGGACGGGGATCCCGTCGCTCCTCGGCTGGAACTTCGGGTTCTCGGAGGGGATGGGTCCGGAGCTCCTCGCGCTCGGGGCCTACGCCCTCCTCGCGGGCTACATGTACTGGGACGCCCGCCGGACGAACGGGGAGGAGTAGGCCGTGGACGCCCTCGACCAGGCCGTCGCGACGGCCGTCCTCGGCCTCGACACGCTCTGGGGCGGGGACGTGATGAACCCGTCCGGCGTGGGCCGGTTCATCGCGGACTCCTGGTTCTCGGACGAGCCGCTTCCGGCCTCCTACACGAGTCCGGAAGCGGCCCGGCTCCGCGAGCTCGGCGGCGCGTCGACGAAGGCGGAGGCCCTCGCGGCCCTCGACGCCTACCTCGCTTCCGTCGACGTGCGCGGCGCGATCGCCCTCGTCCGCGACGAGGCGGAGCGGGGCACGGGACTCCGGGCCCGCTACCTCGAGGGGCTCGGCCTCTGCTTCGGGGTGATGCTCGACCTCGCCCTCGAGGTCGCGGGCCGCGGCGAGCCGGTCCCCTACGAGCGCTGCATGCGCGCGATCCTCGGGCGGCCCGGCTCGCCCTCCGACCCGGCCTCGAAGCGGGAGCGGCTCCGCGAGCTCCTCGCCGCGGCGGGGCACCCGTCGTCGGACGCCCCGGGCCTCCTCGCGGCCGTCGACGCGTGGCGCGCGGAGAGGATCGTCCCGACGGAGGAGATCCCGGCCCTCTCGGCCCGCCTCGTCGCCGAGCTCGACGCCCTCGCGGCGCGGAACGTGGTCCCGTACCTTCCGCCGGAGCTCGGGCGCGTGCCGCGGGCGAACGTGACGTTCCTCCCGATCGAGAACGCCTGGTTCTCGGGCTCGATGAACTACCTCGGCCGGGCGCGCAAGCCGGACGGCGCGCCGGAGTACGAGGCGACGTACGAGCTGAACGCCTCGCTCCAGATCTCGCGCCCCGAGTTCGCGGACCTCGTGAGCCACGAGGTCGTCCCGGGGCACGTCACGACGTTCGCCTACCTCCAGGACCTCTTCGTCCGGGGCCTCGTCGGGTTCGAGGCGTCGGTCCTGACGATGAACACGCGGCCCGCGGCCCTCTTCGAGGGGATTGCGAACAACGCGATCCTGATGGCCTACGGCGTCCTCTCGCCCGAGGAGCTGCCGGATCGCGAGCTGGAGGCGGGGATGCTCCTCGCGCTCCTCCAGGACGACGCGAAGAACCAGTCGTCGTGGCTCACCTGGGGCGAAGGTTGGCCGAAGGAGGAGGTCGCGCGCGTCCTCCGGAACGACTACCTCGTCTCGGAGGAGCGGGCCGACAAGCTCTCCGGCGCCTGGGGGCGGCACCCTCTCCTCGGGAGAATGTACCTCCCGGCCTACCGCGCCGGCACTGAGGCCGTCGCGGCGCTCCGGAAGGCCCACCCGGCCGCGAAGGTCCTCCCGGCGCTCTACGGGGCGCTCGGCGTCGTCGACCTGACGACGGTCGAGGAGGCGATCGCGGGCTGACGGGACCCGGGGCGAGGGCCGGCCGCGCGGCCGGCCTCACTCGGCCCGGAGGACCTCGAGCGGACGGACGCGAAGCGCTCGGGCGCTCACGGAGAGGCCCGCGGCCGCGGCGAGGAGCGCCACCGCGACGGGCGCTCCGGCGAGGAGCGCCGGCGAGGGCCGGAAGGCGACCTCGAACGCCGCGTGCAGCACGGCGCCGGAGAGGAGCGCGGCGCCGAGCGTCCCGACGAGGCCGGCGACGAGCCCGACGAGGGCGTACTCGAGGGCGAGGGCCGAAGCGGCGCCCGCGCGCGTGACGCCGAGGACCTTCAGCAGCGCGACCTCCCGCGCGCGCCGGGCCTGCGACGCGCTCACCGAGCCGCCGAGGATGACGAGCCCCGCGAGGACGGAGAAGGCGCCGAGGACCCGGACGGCGCGGCCCATCCGCCCCGCGAGCTCGGCGACGCGCTCGAGCACCTCCCGCGTCCGGATCAGGAGGACGTTCGGGTGCTCGCGGGCGAGGAGGTCCTGGATCCGCCCCTCGTGAGCCTTCGGGAGACGGGCCGCGGCGAGGCGGAGCTGCGGCGCCTTCTCGAGGACCCCGGGCTCGACGACGAGGAAGAAGTTGATCCCGAACGTCCGCCAGTCGACGGTCCGGAGGCTCGTCACCTTCAGCCGGAGCGGGACCCCCTGGACGTCGAAGTCGAGGAGCGAGCCGGCCTTCGCGCCGATCCGCCCCGCGAACTCCGCCTCGAGGCTCACCTCGGCCGCCGCGGGGTCGGACCAGAGGGCCCCTTCGACGATCCGGTTGTCGGCCGGGAGGGCGTCCATGTACGTCAGCCGCTGCTCGCGGGTCAGGGCCCAGCGCTGCCGGCGGGCGTCCCCCTTCATCCTCGCGGCGAGGTCGGCCGTCTCGACCCCGTCGACGGCCGTGAGGCGCGCGGTGACGACGGGGACGGAGACGATCCGCGTCGCCCCGTTCGCCGAGAGGAGGGCCGCGACGCCGGGCCACTGGTCGGGCTGGACGTCGAGGAGGAATGCGGTCGGCGCGTTCGCGGGGAGGTCCGCCGCGAGCTGCCGGGAGAAGTCGCGCTCGACGAGCGCGATGTGGAGGACGACGAGCGTGCCGAGGCCGAGCGCGAGGATCGAGCCGACGGTGCCGGCCCCCGGGCGCGCGAGCGCGGCGAGGCCCTGGCGGAGCGCGAAGGGGAGCCGCTCGCGCGGGACGTGCGTGACGAGCCAGAGGAGGCCGCGCGCCGCGAGCGCGAGGACGAGGGCCGAGGCGGCGAGCCCCGCGGTGTAGAGGAGCGCGACGCGCGGCAGGCCCGACTGGAGCCACGCCGTCGCGCCGACGCCGGCGAGGAGGAGGACGCCGCCGAGGGCGCGGAGCGGGAGGGACGCGGGGAGCGGCTCGGCGTCGCGGCGGAGGACGCGCGCGGGCGGGACGCGCCGGACGGCGAGGAGCGCGGGGAGGGCGAAGAGGAGCGCGACGCCGAGGCCGAGCCCGAGGCCGCGCAGGAGCGCGCGGGGCTGCCACGCGACGAGCCCTCCCGGGGGGAGGAGGTCGGCGTAGGCGAGCCCGACGGCGTGGACGATCCCGAGGCCGGCCAGGGCGCCGAGGAGGCTTCCGAGGAGCGCGAGGCCGGCCGTCTGGGCCCCGTAGAGGAGGAGCGCCTCGCGCGAGGTGACGCCGAGGCAGCGGAGGACGGCGAGGGCGTCGAGCCGCCCCGCGATCCAGGCGCGCACCGTCTGCGCGACGCCGACCCCGCCGACGAGGAGCGAGGTCAGGGCGACGAGGCCGAGGAAGCGGGAGGTCCGGCGGATCGCCTGGCGGAGCTCGGGCTGGCCGTCGAGCCAGCTCTCGATCCTCACGCCCGGCACGGTCTCGAGCCTCGCCCGGAGGCCGGAGACGACCCGCTGCGCGTCCGGGGCGTCGGTGCCGGGCGGGAAGCTCAACAGGAAGCGGCGCGTGACGCGGCTCCCGAAGCCGGCGAGGCCCGTCCGGGCGAGGCCCTCGCGGGAGACGAAGACGCGCGGCCCGATCCGGAACGAGCCGGCGAGCCTGTCCGCCTCGGAGACGACGGTGCCGGCGACGCGGAACGGGAGGCCGCCGATCGAGACCTCGCCCCCGACGGCGACGCCGAGTCGCCGGAGGAGGTCGGGGTGGACGACGACGGCCTCCGGCGCGAGGAGCTCGGAGAGGGGCCGGTCGGGGTCGAGCCGCAGCTCGCCTGCGAGGGGGTACGGCGCCTCGACCGCCTTCAGCTCCACGAGGAGGCTGCGGGGCGCGGCGCCGTCCGCGGCGGCCGAGGTCCCGGGCTCGAAGACGACGGTGACGAGCTCTTCGCTCCGGGTGCGCGTCCCCGGGAGCGCGGCGAGCGCCTCCTCGACCGGGGGCGGGAACGGGCGGAACGACTCGACGGCGAGGTCGGCGCCGAGGAGCGGGCGGGCCTGCGCGCGGATCGACTCCTCGAGCGCGCCCGAGAGCCCCGCGACCGCGACGACCGCGGCGACGCCCGTGCCGAGGCAGGCCGCGAAGAACGCGAGGCGCCCGCGCGACCCTCGGCTCTCGCGGACGAGCTGCCGCGCGAAGAGGCCGGGCCTCACGGCCGGGTCTCGTCCCGCTCGACCTTGCCGTCGCGGAGGTGGACGCGGCGGCGGGCGAGGGAGGCGACGGCAGGGTCGTGCGTGACGAGGACGAGCGTCGTCCCCGACTCCTCGCGGAGGCGGACGAGGGCGTCGAGGATGGAGGCGCCCGTCGCGCTGTCGAGGTTGCCGGTCGGCTCGTCGGCGAGGAGGAGCGGGGGGCGCGTCCCGAAGGCGCGCGCGAGGGCGACCCTCTGCTGCTCGCCCCCCGAGAGCTGGACGGGGTAGTGGTGGCCGCGCTCGGCGAGGCCGACCGCGGCGAGGAGCTCGCCGGCGCGCGGCGCCGCGTCGGCGCGACCGGCGAGCTCGAGCGGGAGGAGGACGTTCTCCCTCGCCGTGAGGTTCGGGAGGAGCTGGTACGACTGGAAGACGAAGCCGACCGTCTTTCGCCGGAGGAGGGCGAGCTCGTCCTCCGTCATCGCGTGGACGGGCGCCCCGTCGAGGAGGACCTCTCCCCGAGTCGGGCGGTCGAGCCCCGCCATGAGGCCGAGGAGCGTCGACTTGCCGCTCCCGGACGGGCCGAGGACGGCGACGAAGTCGCCCCGGCCGACCTCGAGGTCGACCGAGTCGAGGATCCGGAGCATCCGGCTCCCGGAGGGGAGCTCCTTCGTGACGCCGCGCAGCTCGAGGAGGGGTGTCAGCACGGGACGGAGTCTCGCATTGCCGTAGACTCCGCCGCCATGCGGCGGGCGGTTTTCCTCGCGACGGCCCTCGCGGGCGCGCTTCTCGCGTCCTGCGGGGGCGGAGGTGAGGAGGGCTCCTCGTCTTCCCGCGACCTCGTCCCCCTCGACCCCGGCGCGGCGCCGCGCGACGCCGCGCCGGCCGTCGAGGTCGCGACGCGGGGCGGCGGCACGCCGGTCCCGGCCGACGCCCCGCTCGTCGTCTTCCTCGGCGACAGCCTCACCGCGGGCCTCGGCCTCCCCCTGGACCAGGCGTTCCCGTCCGTCGTCGCGGCCCGGCTCGCGAGGAAGGGGAGGCCGATCCGCGCGGTGAACGCGGGCGTCTCGGGAGACACGACGGCGGGGGGTCTCCGGAGGGCGGACTGGGTCCTTACGCAGCGCCCCGCGGTCGTCGTCCTCGCGCTCGGCGCGAACGACGGCCTGCGCGGGCTCCCGCTCGAGGAGACGGAGCGGAACCTCCGGGCGATCGTCGCGAAGGCGCGCGACACCGGCGCCCGCGTCGTCCTCTGCGGGATGCTCCTGCCGACGAGCCACGGCCCCGAGTACCGGGAGGCGTTCGCGAAGCTCTTCCCGCGCGTCGCGGAGGAGGAAAGGGTGCCGCTCGTGCCGTTCCTCCTCGAGGGCGTCGCGGGGCGGAGGGAGCTGAACCTCGAGGACGGGATCCACCCGAACGCCGAGGGACAGAAGCTCCTCGCCGCGAACCTCCTGCCCGTCCTCGAGCCGCTCGTCGCGCCGTCCCGCCCCTGACGGCGGGGAGACGAGAGGGGCACGGGAGCGTCGGAACCCCGAGGGAGGTGCCGGCGGCCCGGGAGGCGTCGGGAGCGCCCGGCGCTCACTCCGACGGCGGGTTGTAGAAGCGGTTCTGCGTCCCCCGGAAGAGGGCCGTCATGTCGAGGCTCCCCGCGTGCCGCCGCGTCGCGAGGGCGACGTACGTCGAGGCCATCGTGTCCTTGCAGACGCCGAGGACGGTGCTCACGAGACCGAGGGCTTCGGCGAGCTGGTCCGGAGGGACCTCCTTCACGACCCGCCTCCAGACGGCCTCCTCGAGGACGTTGATCGCCGACTGGACCTCCTGCAGGTCGACCCCCTCGCCGAAGCGCTGGCGCGCGATCTCGCGCGCGTAGGCGAGGACCGGCTCGAGGTCCTTGTCCCTCACGGCGAGGAGGAGGAGCGAGAGGAGGCGGGCGAGGCGGCGCCGGGTCTCCTCCTCTCCGGCCGCCTGGTAGCGGGCGAGGCGGCAGCGGGAGATCCCTTCGAACGACTCCGCGAGGATCGCGGGCTCGTGGCGCTGGAGCAGGTCGACGAGGGGCGAGGGGGGCGTCATGCGGCTCCTTCCGGGCGAACGGGCTCCTCGGCGGATCATACGGGGAGGCGGCGCGGGGGGGGCGTGGAGATCGAACGGGGACCGCGCGGGGCCGGCACGGGGCCGCGTCCCGCCCGCGGGGACCGCGCGCGGCGCCTCGTCGTCCGGGGTCCCGCGTCCCGGCGGCCCGTCCCCGGAAGGTCCGTCGCCGCCGGACGGCCGGTCGCCCCCCGCGGCCTTGACGGGCCGGGGCGCGGGCCCCAGACTTCCCATGTGGTCAGACCTCTTACCAGTACCTCTCCCGCGGCCTCCGGGCGTCCCGCCCTCCGCCGCCCCGCCGTCGCGGCGGCCCCGCGCCGGCCGGGGGCGCACGCGGAGCGGGAGCTCGCCTCCGCCCTCCTCGCGGGGCGATTCGCGCCGGGCGACGCCCTGCCGCCGGAGCGGGAGCTCGCCGCGGCCCTCGGCGTGACCCGCCCGACGCTGCGCGAGGCGCTCAAGAAGCTCGACCGCGACGGCTTCGTCTCGGTGAGGCACGGCCTTCCGACGCGCGTGAACGACGTCTGGACGGAAGGGGGGCTGAACGTCCTCGCCGCCCTCGCGGAGCACGGCGAGGTCCCGCGCGGGTTCGTGAACCAGCTCCTCGAGGTGCGCGAGGTCCTCGCCCCGGCCTACGCGCGGGAGGCGGTGCGGCGCGAGCCGGCCCGCGTCGCGGCCTACCTCGCGCGCGCCGCCTCTCTCGGGTCGGACCCCGCGGAGTGGACGGAGTACGACTGGGGGCTCCACCGCCTCCTCGCCGTCGCTTCGGGGAACCCGGTCTACGTCCTGATCCTGAACGGGTTCCGGGAGCTCTTCTCCCGGATGGCGCGGCTCTACTTCGAGAGGCCGGCGGCTCGGGCCGCGTCCCGCGCGTTCTACGCCTCGCTGGCGGAGGCGGCGGCGGCGCGCGACGCCGCTCGGGCCGCGGAGGTCTCCCGCGACGTGATGTCGCGGAGCCTCCGGCTCTGGAGGCCGATCGAGGGGAAGCTCGCGCGGGGGAGGTCGAGATGAGGCGCTGGAACGGCTGGGGCGACGACACCGTCTCGGTCCCGCTCCCGCCGCGCGCGGCGGAGGCGCTCGCGGAGTGGGTCGGGCGCGGCGCGGCGCGGCGCGACGCGTCGCCTCAGGAGGCGCTCGCGGCAGTCCCGCCCTCGCGGCTCGCGGGGGAGGCGGGGCTCGCCGTGGAGCCGTGGGAGAGGCTCCTCCACGCGCGGGGGCAGAGCCTCCCCGACTGGGTGGCCCTCCGCTCGGGACGCGTCGGCGTGGTGCCCGACGCCGTCGCCTTCCCCCAGAGCGGCGAGGAGGTCGCCGGGCTCCTCGCGTGGGCCGCCCGGAGGGGCGCGCGCCTCGTGCCGTACGGCGGGGGGACGAGCGTCGCGGGGCACGTCACGCCACCGGCCTCGGACGATCCCGTCGTCTCGGTCGACCTCTCGCGCCTGTCGCGGCTCCTCGCGTTCGACGAGACGAGCCGACTCGCGACGTTCGGCGCCGGCGTGAAGGGGCCCGACCTCGAGGCGGAGCTGAGGGCGCGGGGCCACACGCTCGGCCACTTCCCGCAGTCGTTCGAGCTCTCGACGCTCGGCGGCTGGGTCGCCACGCGATCGAGCGGCCAGCAGTCGCTCGGCTACGGGCGGATCGAGCGGCTCTTCGCGGGAGGGCGCCTCGAGACCCCCTCCGGCCGGCTCGACCTGCCGTGCTTCCCGGCCTCGGCGGCGGGGCCCGACCTCCGCGAGCTCGTCCTCGGGAGCGAGGGGCGGCTCGGGATCCTGACCGAGGCGACGGTCCGGGTCGCGCCGCTGCCGGAGCGCGAGGAGGTGCACGGGGTCTTCCTCCCCGACCTCGCCTCGGCGATCGCCGCGGTCCGCGAGGTCGCGGCGACGCGGCTCCCGCTCACGATGCTCCGCCTCTCGACGCCCGAGGAGACCCGGACGACGCTTCTCCTCGCGGGGCACGCCCGGCTCGTCCGGGCGCTCGAGGCGTACCTCTCGTTCCGGGGCGCGCGGGAGGAGAAGTGCCTCCTCCTCGCCGGCATCTCCGGGAGCGGGAACCTCGTGAGGCAGACGCGGCGACAGCTCCTCGGCCTCCTCGCGATGCGCGGGGGCGTCGCCGCCGGGAAGGCGTTCGGCCGCGAGTGGCACCGGAACCGGTTCCGCGCGCCCTACCTGAGGAACGCGCTCTGGGAGGCGGGCTGGGCCGTCGACACGCTCGAGACGGCCGCTCCCTGGAGCCGCGTCCCCGCGCTCCTCGCCTCGGTGGAGCGCGCCCTCCGCGAGGGTCTCGCCGGGGAAGGGGAGCGGGTCCACGCCTTCACCCACCTCTCCCACGTCTACCTCGACGGCTCGAGCCTCTACACGACCTACCTCTTCCGGCACGCTCCCGACCCGGACGCGACCCTCGCCCGCTGGCGCGCGCTGAAGGGCGCCGCCTCGGAGGCGATCGTCGCGGGAGGCGGGACGATCAGCCACCAGCACGGGATCGGGACGGACCACGCACGATGGCTCGGCGCCGAGAAGGGGGCGCTCGGTCTGCGCGCCCTCGGCGACCTGCTCCGCTCCTTCGACCCGCAGGGGCTCATGAACCCCGGGAAGCTCCTGCCGTGACGCGGCCGGCCGCTCGGCGCCCCCTTCCCGCGTCGGTCGACCTCCTCGTCGTCGGCGGCGGGATCACGGGCGCCGGGATCGCCCTCGAGGCGGCCCGGGCCGGCGTCTCGGTCCTCCTCGTCGAGCAGCGGGACTTCGCGTCGGGGACGTCGAGCCGCTCTTCGAAGCTCGTCCACGGCGGGCTCCGCTACCTCGCGGAGGGGAACCTGCGCCTGACGTGGGAGTCGGTGCGCGAGCGGGACCGGCTCCTCGCCGAGGCGCCCGGCCTCGTCGAGCCGGTCGGCTTCCTCTTCGCCCTCCGGCGAGGCGAGAGGCCCGGGCCGGCGCTCGTCGGGACGGGCCTCGCCCTCTACGACCTCCTCGCGCGGGAGGGCCGCCACGCGCGCCTCGGGCGAGAGGAGCTCCTCCTCCGCGCGCCGCACGTCGGGGCCGCGGGCCTCTCGGGTGGCTTCGCCTACGCCGACGCGACGACGGACGACGCCCGGCTCGTCCTCCGCGTCCTCTTCGAGGCGGAGGCGGAGGGCGCGCGCGTCCTCAACTACGTCCGGTGCGAGGGGCTCGTCCGGCGGGGGGGGCGCGTCGCCGGGGCGGTCCTGCACGACGCCGTCACGGGCGAGGCGGGAGAGGTCCGCGCGGCGGCGGTCGTGAACGCGACGGGCGCCTGGGCCGACCGGCTCCGCGGCGAGGTCGGCGGACGGCCGCGGATCCGGCCTCTCCGGGGGAGCCACCTCCTCTTCCCGGCGTGGCGCTTCCCGGCGGCCCAGGCGGTGACGTTCCGGCACCCGCGCGACGGCCGGCCCCTCTTCGCCTATCCGTGGGAGGGCCTGACGCTCCTCGGCACGACGGACCTCGACCACCCCTTCCCGCTCGACGACGAGCCCGTGATCTCGCCGCTCGAGGTCGACTACCTCCTCGACGGGGCGCGGAGCGCGTTCCCCTCGCTCGGGCTCGCGGCGCGCGACGCCGTCTCGAGCTTCGCCGGCGTGAGGCCGGTCGTCGGGTCGGGCAGGACGGCGCCTTCGGAAGAGAGCCGCGAGCACGTCCTCTGGGACGAAGAGGGGCTCCTCACCGTGACGGGCGGGAAGCTGACGACGTTCCGGCTCATCGCCCTCGGCGCCCTCCGGCGCCTGAAGGCGCGCCTCCCGGCCCTCGCGGGGGTCGGCCGCGACGCGCGCGTCTTCCGGACGCAGGCGCCGGGGCTTCCGGACGGCTCGGGCCTCGGCGCGGCCGTGTCCCGCCGGCTCGCGGGGCGCCACGGCGCCGCGGCCGCGGAGGTCGTCCGCGGCGCGCGGCCGGGGGAGCTCGAGCCGATCGCCGGGACGCCGTGGCTCTGGGCCGAGCTCCGGCGCGCCGCGCGCGCCGAAGGCGTCGTGCGGCTCGAGGACCTCCTCCTCCGGCGCGTTCGCGTCGGCCTCCTTCTCCCGGACGGCGGCGCCTCCCTCCTCCCGCGCGTTCGGGCGATCTGCCGCGAGGAGCTCGCGTGGGATGATGGGCGCTGGGCGATGGAGGAGCGCGACTACCTCGCGGGCCGGCGCGCGCACGGCGCCGTGCCGGAGACCCCCGCGGTCTCCCCGGCGCTCTGCGCGTGAGCGGCGACCGCCTCCTCGCGATCGACCACGGGACGCAGAGCGTCCGCGCGCTCCTCTTCGACGCCTCGGGGAACCTCCTCGCGCGGAGCCGCGTCCCGATCGAGCCGTACGTCCCCGGGCCGCCGGGCTTCGCGGAGCAGGACCCGGAGCTCTACTGGAGGTCCGTCTGCGAGGCGACGCGCTCGCTCCTCGCGCAGCCCGTCGCGCGGCGGGAGACGATCGCCGGCCTCGCCGTGACGACGCAGCGCGCGACGATGGTCGCGACGGACGCGAAGGGGCGTCCGCTTCGGCCGGCGATCGTCTGGCTCGACCAGCGCCGGACGGAGGGAGTCCCTCCCGTCCGCGGCCTCTGGGGGACCCTCTTCCGCGTCTCGCGGATGGCGGAGACGGTCGCCTACTTCCAGGCCGAGGCCGAGGCGCACTGGCTCGCGCGGCACGAGCCCGAGACGTGGCGGAAGGCGGAGCGATACCTTTTCCTCTCGGGCTTCCTCGCGCACCGGCTGACGGGGTGCTTCGTCGACTCGACGGGCGGCCAGGTCGGCTACGTGCCGTTCGACTACCGGCGCCTGCGGTGGGCCGGCCGTCTCGACTGGAAGTGGGAGGCGCTCCCCGTCCGGCGCGAGCAGCTCCCGGAGCTCGTCCCTCCGGGCGGGCGGCTCGGCGAGCTGACGGCGGCGGCCGCGGAGGCGACGGGCCTCCCGAAGGGGCTCCCCGTCGTCGCCGCCGCCGCCGACAAGGCGTGCGAGGTGCTCGGCGCGGGGTGCCTCGAGCCGCACGTCGCCTGCCTCAGCTACGGGACGACGGCGACGATCAACACGACCCACCGCCGCTACGTCGAGCCGCTCCCGCTCCTGCCGCCCTACCCGTCCGCGTTCCCCGGCGCCTACTCGCTCGAGATCCAGATCTACCGCGGCTTCTGGATGGTGACGTGGTTCAAGGAGCAGTTCGGGCAGCTCGAGGAGGCCGCGGCGCGCGAGGCCGGGCTCCCGGCCGAGGCGCTCTTCGACGAGCTCGTCTCGAAGGTGCCGCCCGGCTCGATGGGGCTCGTCCTCCAGCCCTACTGGTCGCCCGGGGTGAAGCAGCCGGGCCCCGAGGCGAAGGGGGCCGTCATCGGCTTCGGCGACGTCCACACCCGCGCGCACCTCTACCGGGCGATCCTCGAGGGGCTCGCCTACGCGCTCCGCGAGGGGAAGGAGCGCTCCGAGAGGCGGAGCGGCGTCCCGATCACGGAGCTCCGCGTCGTCGGGGGCGGGGCGCAGAGCGACGCGGCGATGCAGATCACCGCGGACGTCTTCGGCCTCCCCGCCGCGCGCCCGCACGTCACCGAGGCCTCGGGCCTCGGCGCGGCGATCGACGCGGCGGTCGGGCTCGGCCTCCACCCGACGTTCGAGGCGGCCGTCGCCTCGATGACGCGCGTCGGGAAGGTCTTCGTCCCGGAGAGGACGACCTCCGCCCTCTACGACCGGCTCTACCGGCGCGTCTACCGGCGGATGTACGAGAGGCTCCGGCCGCTCTACGAGGAGATCCGGACGATCACCGGGTACCCGCCGCGATAGCGGCGGGAGAGCTCGGCGCGGGCCCCGGGCGCGGGTTGCCCGGCGCGGGCCGCGATGCTACGGTCCGCCGCGCGCGCGGCTCCGGGCCGCGACGCCCGGACGAGACGCGCCGTACCCGGTCAGGACAAGACGACGCGGAAAGGAGCCTCCCGTGCCCTGGCTCTTCCTCGTCCTCGCCGGCCTCCTCGAGACGGGCTGGGCCGTCGGCCTGAAGTTCACCGACGGCTTCCGGCGCCCCCTCCCGTCGCTCCTCGTCGCCGCCTCGATGGCGGGGAGCGTCGTTCTCCTCGCGTGGGCGGTCCGCTCGATCCCGATCGGGACGGCCTACGCCGTCTGGGTCGGGATCGGCGCCCTCGGGGCGGTCGTGTTCGGCATCCTCCTCTTCGACGAGCCGCTCCCGCCGCTCCGGGCGTTCTTCGTGGCGCTCCTCGTCGTGGCGATCGCCGGCCTGAAGTGGACCGCGGGCCCCGCCGGCGACGACGCCGGCCGCTGAGGCGCTGCCGTATCCTCGCGCCGTGACGGCGCGCCCGGACCTCCTCCTCCCGCGGAAAGGGGCGATCCTCGTGAAGTGGGGCTTCGAGCGGTACCGCTCGGGCTTCCGGCGGATCACGCGGCGCTCGGCCCGGCACTTCGAGGCGGCGGACTGGCACGGCGTCCAGCAGGACATGGTGGAGCGCCTCGCGCTCTACGGGAGCGTCGTGAAGCGGGTCGTCGCCGCGCTCGAGGAGGCCTTCGGGACGGAGCGGCGGTCGCCCGAGCTCTGGTCGGCGATGAAGCGGGAGTTCGCGTGGCTCGTCGGCGGCCACGGGGACCTCGAGCTCGCCGAGACGTTCTTCAACTCGGTGACGCGGAAGGTCTTCGCGACGGTCGGCGTCGACCCGAAGAGGGAGTTCGTCCACTTCGGGAGCGACACGGGGCTCCCGCCTCCGGGGGCCGTTCCCGTCCGGACCTACCCCGGGGCGCTCGCGACGCAGGCGGTCCTCGCGGAGGTCCTCGAGGACCTCGCCTTCGCGGCGCCCTGGGAGGACGCCGCGCGGGACGCGGCGCTCGCCGCCCGCGCCGTCGACGACGCGACGAGCTCGGCCTGGGGCGACCCGGCGTTCGACTTCGTCGAGCTCCTCGAGCCGGTCTTCTTCCGCGGGAAGGGGGCCTGCGTCGTCGGGAGGGTCGTGCGGGGCCCCCGCGCGCTCCCGCTCGTCCTCGCCCTCGTGAACGAGGACGGGCGCCTCGCCGTCGACGCCGTCCTCCTCGACGAGGACGAGGTCTCCGTCGTCTTCAGCTTCACCCGCTCCTACTTCCACGTCGACGTCGAGGCGCCGGCGGGGATCGTGAGGTTCCTGAAGTCGATCCTCCCGAAGAAGCCGGTGGCGGAGCTCTACGTCTCGCTCGGCCACAACAAGCACGGCAAGACGGAGCTCTACCGGGACCTCCTCCGGCACCTCGAGCGGTCGGGCGACCGCTTCGAGAGGGCGCGCGGCGAGCGGGGCCTCGTGATGGCCGTCTTCACGATGCCGGGCTACGACGTCGTCTTCAAGGTGATCCGGGACCGCTTCGGCCCGGCGAAGACGGTGACGCGCGGCCAGGTTCGGGAGCGCTACCAGTTCGTCTTCGAGCACGACCGGGCGGGCCGGCTCGTCGACGTCCAGGAGTACGAGTTCCTCGAGTTCCCGCGCGCGCGGTTCGAGCCGGGGCTCCTCGAGGAGCTCCTGTCGGAGTGCTCCGAGACGGTCGCCCTGCAGGGGGACGACGTCGTCATACGCCACCTCTACACCGAGCGGCGCGTCGTCCCGCTGAACCTCTACATCCGCGAGGCGCCCGAGGCGGACGCGCGGGCGGCGGTCCTCGACTTCGGCCAGGCGCTCCGCGACCTCGCCTCGACGAACGTCTTCCCGGGGGACCTCCTCGTGAAGAACTTCGGCGTGACGCGGCACGGCCGGGTCGTCTTCTACGACTACGACGAGCTCTGCGCCGTGACGGACTGCGACTTCCGCGACCTGCCGGACGACGAGGGGGAGGGCGGGGCCGACGGCCCGTCGTTCTACGTCGGGCCCCGGGACGTCTTTCCCGAGGAGCTCCCGTCGTTCCTCGGCTTTCCCACGCCCCTCCGGCGGCTCTTCGTCGAGGCGCACGGCGACCTCGTTCGGCCCTCCTTCTGGAACGAGATGAAGCGGCGGCACGCGGCGGGCGAGGTCCTCGACGTCTTCCCCTACCCGGACCGGAGGCGCCTCCGCACGGGTCCGCCGCGCTGAGCGGGACCCGGCGCCCGGCGGACGACGCGCGAATTGTCGGGGCGGCGGACCGCCGCTAGAATCCGCCCCCCGGAGGTACCTGATGGCCGAAACCCAGCCGACCGCCCCGCCGAACGGCGAGAAGATCCGCATCGTCGACGGGAAGCTGATCGTTCCCGACAACCCCGTCGTCCCCTTCATCGAGGGCGACGGCACGGGGCCGGACATCTGGCGCGCTTCCGTGAGGGTCCTCGACGCGGCGGTCGCGAAGGCCTACGGCGGGAAGCGGAAGATCGCCTGGATGGAGGTCCTCGCGGGGCAGAAGTCCTACGACAACCTCGGCACCTGGCTTCCCGACGCGACCGTCGAGGCCTTCAAGGAGTACCTCGTCGGCATCAAGGGCCCGCTCACGACGCCGATCGGCGGCGGAATCCGCTCGCTGAACGTCGCCCTCCGGCAGCTCCTCGACCTCTACGTCTGCCTCCGCCCGGTGCGCTGGTTCGTCGGGGTCCCCTCCCCGGTGAAGCGCCCCGAGAAGGTCGACATGGTCATCTTCCGGGAGAACACCGAGGACATCTACGCGGGGATCGAGTTCGAGGCGGGGACGGAGGACGCGAAGAAGGCGCTCGAGTTCCTGAAGGCCGGCTGGCCGGCGATGTACAAGAAGATCCGCTTCCCGGAGTCCGCCGCGATCGGCTTCAAGCCGGTCTCGAAGGAAGGCTCGGAGCGCCTCGTCCGCGCCGCGATCCGCTACGCGATCGCGAACAAGCGGAAGAGCGTCACGCTCGTCCACAAGGGCAACATCATGAAGTTCACGGAAGGCGCCTTCCGGAACTGGGGCTACGAGCTCGCCGAGAAGGAGTTCGCGGGCGAGACCTACACGTGGGACCAGTGGGAGCGGACGAAGAAGGAGTCCGGCTCCGCGGCGGCCGACGCCGAGCAGAAGGCGGCGCTCGCGGCGGGGAAGGTCCTGATCAAGGACGCCATCGCCGACATCACGCTCCAGCAGGTGCTGACGCGGCCCGACGAGTTCGACGTCATCGCGACGCTGAACCTGAACGGCGACTACCTCTCCGACGCGCTCGCGGCGCAGGTCGGCGGCATCGGCATCGCGCCGGGCGGGAACGTGAACTACGTGACCGGCCACGCCGTCTTCGAGGCGACGCACGGGACGGCCCCGAAGTACGCCGACCTCGACAAGGTCAACCCCGGCTCGGTCGTCCTCTCGGGCGAGATGATGCTCCGCTACATGGGCTGGACCGAGGCGGCCGACCTCGTCATCAAGGGGATGGACGGCGCCATCGCCGGCAAGCGGGTCACCTACGACTTCGCCCGCCTCATGGAGGGCGCGACCGAGGTGAAGTGCAGCGAGTTCGGCGACGAGGTCATCGCCTGCATGGGCTGATCCCTGGCGAGACCGCGGGACGTGAACGGGGCGCTTCGGCGCCCCGTTCGTTTCGGGCGGGGAGCATCTCCGTCGCCCGGGCTCGTCGCGGGCGCGGCGAGGCGGCCGGCCGGACGCGGGCGGCGGGCCACTCTTCCGGGGTAACCTCGGCCGATGCGCCCGATCCTCCGCACCGTCCTCGCCGTCGCCGCCCTCCTTCCCGGACCGTCGCTCCTCGCCGCGACGCCCCCGCCGACCGGCCGCTGGCACGCGGTCCTGACGCCCGTGACGGGGCTCGAGGTCGCCTTCGGCCTGAAGGTCGAGGCGAAGGGCGGCGTCCTCAGGGGGGCGCTCGTGAACGGCTCCGCCGAGAGCCGCTTCAGCTCGGTGACGTGGGACGGCGAGCAGCTCTCGCTCGGCCTCGACCACTACGACGGCCGGCTCGTCGCGCGCCCGAAGGACGGAGGCCTCGAGGGGACCTTCGTCCGCGCGACGGCGGGCGGGAAGCTGGAGCTGCCGTTCCGCGCGACGGCGGCCGCCCCCTCCGCGCCGAGGCCGCTGAAGGGCTCTCCGTCGATCACGGGCGACTGGGGCGTCGAGATGGGCGAGGGGGAGAAGGCGACGCGGCTCCTCGGAATCCTGAGGCAGGACGGGGGGCGGGCCACCGGGACGCTCCTCGGCCCGACCGGCGACTACGGACCGATGCACGGGACCTGGGACGGGAAGGCCCTCGTCCTGACCGTCTTCGACGGCGTCTTCGTCTACCGTCTGGACGGGGCGACGGTGGAGGGCGGGATGCTCGCGGGGACGTTCCGGAGCCGGAACGGCGTCCCGACGCCGTGGAAGGCGCGGCGCCTCGACGCCGCCGGCGCCGCGGCGTGGCTTCCTGGCGGCGGCTCCGTCGTCCGCGCGAAGGACCCGGAGGCGCGCGTCGCCTTCGCCTACCCCGTCGCGCCGGGGAGGACGGTCTCGCTCGACGACCCGGAGCTCGCCGGCCGGCCGGTCGTCGTGACGGTCCTCGGGAGCTGGTGCCCGAACTGCCACGACGAGGCGCCGGTCCTCGAGGAGTTCTGGCGGAAATACCGCGGGAAGGGGCTCGCCGTCGTCGGGCTCGCCTACGAGTACACCGAGGACGCCGAGCGGAGCTTCCGGCAGATCGGGCGGTTCCGGGAGCGCCACGGGCTGACGTTCCCGGTCCTCTTCGCCGGGACGACGAAGGGGGCCGCCGCCTCCGAGCCGATCGCGCGCCTCGACGGCTGGAAGGGCTACCCGACGACGCTCTTCCTCGACCGGAGCCACCGGATCGTGAAGGCGCACTCCGGCTTCGACGGCCCGTCCACCGGCGCGCGGTTCACGGCGCAGAAGAAGGAGCTCGAGGAGGCGGTGAAGGCGATCCTCGCGCGGTAGGGGAGGGCTCGCCGCGGGCGGCCCGGACGCGCCGGCGGGAGCCCCGCCGGCGCCCGGGCCCCTCCCGTCAGCCTTCCTGCCGGTAGTTCGGAGCTTCCTTCGTGATGATGACGTCGTGGACGTGGCTCTCCTTGAGCCCGGCCGACGTGATCCTCACGAACTTCGCCTTCTTCCGGAGCTCCGGGAGCGTCCGCGCCCCCGAGAGGCCCATCCCGGCGCGGACGCCGCCGACGATCTGGCCGAGGAGGACGGAGAGGGACCCCTTGTGCGGGACCATCCCCTCGATTCCCTCCGGGACCATCTTCCGGGGCTCCTCGCTCGCGCTCTGGAAGTACCGCTCGGCCGAACCCTTCGTCATCGCGCCGAGGGAGCCCATCCCGCGGTACGCCTTGAAGGTGCGCCCCTGGTAGAGGATCGTCTCGCCCGGCGACTCGTCGGTCCCGGCGAAGAGGCTCCCGATCATCACGGACTGCGCCCCGAAGGCGAGGGCCTTCGTGACGTCGCCCGAGAACTTGATCCCGCCGTCGGCGATGAGCGGGACCTTCGACTTCCCCTTTCCCTTCACGCACTCCAGGATCGCGTGGATCTGCGGGACGCCGACGCCCGTCACGACGCGGGTCGTGCAGATGGAGCCGGGGCCGATCCCGATCTTCACCGCGTCGGCCCCGAGGCGGATCAGGTCGCGCGTCGCCTCGGCGGTGCCGACGTTGCCCGCGATGACGGGGGTCGAGGGGAAGGTCTTCTTCAGGAGCTTCAGCGCCTGCATCACCCCCTCGCTGTGGCCGTGGGAGGAGTCGAGGCAGAGGACGTCGACCTTCGCGGCGATGAGCTCCCGGGCCCGGTCGACGAGGTCGGGGCCGGCCCCGACGGCCGCGCCGACGCGGAGCCGGCCGAGGGAGTCCTTGCAGGCGTGCGGGTACTTGATCTGCTTCTGGATGTCCTTGACGGTGATCAGCCCCTTGAGGTTCCCGGCCCGGTCGACGACGAGGAGCTTCTCGATCCGGTGCTCGTGGAGGAGCTGCTTGGCCTGCTCGAGGGTCGTCCCGGGCGCGCAGGTGACGAGGTTCTCCTTCGTCATCCTCGCCGAGATCGGGAGGTCCATCCTCGTCTCGAACCTCAGGTCGCGGTTCGTCAGGATCCCGGCGAGCTTGCCGGCCGCGTCGACGACGGGGACGCCGGAGATCCGGAAGCGGGCCATGACGTCGAGCGCTTCGGAGATCTTCTGGTCCTCGCGGCACGTGACGGGGTCGACGATCATCCCGCTCTCCGAGCGCTTCACCTTGTCGACCTCGGCCGCCTGACCCCCGATCGGGAGGTTCTTGTGGACGATCCCGAGGCCGCCGTTCTGGGCGATCGCGATCGCGAGCGGCGCCTCGGTCACCGTGTCCATCGCGGCGGAGAGGACCGGGACGTTCAGGGTGATGTCCGCCGTCAGGTGGGTCTTCAGGTCCACCGACGAGGGGTGGACCTCGGAGCGAGACGGCACGAGGAGGACGTCGTCGAAGGTGAGGGCGAGAGGGATGCCGGGAGCGGAAGACGGCATGCCGATTCATAGCACGTCCGGGGCCGCCGCGACGAGGGCGGCCCCGGACGGAGGGCGGGACGCGGGGGAGGGAAGGGTCAGCCGCCGGCGGTGGCGCCGTGGCACTTCTTGTACTTCTTGCCGGAGCCGCAGGGGCAGGGGTCGTTCCGGCCGACCTTCGGGCCGGCGGACTTGACGGTGTCGACCCGGAAGTCCCCGCCGGAGGTCGGGTCCGTCGTCCCCTGGAAGGACATCTCGCGCCGCTGCCGCTGCGCCCTCCGCTCGAGCTCGGCGGAGGCGCGGACCGAGAGGGCCGGGGCGGAGACGCCGCCGGAGGGGGCCTCGCCCTCGCCTCCCGGGACGGCCTCGGGCGAGGGGGCGTTCCGGGCCTCGGCCTCCTCCGGCCTCACGACCTCGAAGCGGAAGAGGTTCTGGAGGATCTGCTCCTCGATCGCCTCCTTCATCGCCTCGAAGAGCTGGAACGACTCCTTCTTGTACTCGACGAGCGGGTCCCGCTGGCCGTAGCCGCGGAGGCCGATCCCCTCCTTGAGGTGGTCGAGGGCGAGGAGGTGGTCCTTCCAGAGGGCGTCGACGGTCTGGAGCATGAAGAACCTCTCGAAGTCCTTCATGACGTCCGGGCCGAGCTTCGCCGTCTTCTCCTCGTAGTACTTCCTCAGGAAGGTCTTGAGCTTTTCCTTGAGCGCGGCGTTGTTGTCCGACTCGCGCGCGAGGCCGCAGGCCTCCGTGGAGAAGCCGAACGACTCCCCGAGGACGGACGAGAGGGCGTCCCAGCCCCACTCGGAGGGGTCCTTGCCCGCGGGGCAGTGCCGGTCGACGTAGTCCTCGGCGACGTCCTCGGCGAGGTTCACGACGTACTCGTGAGAGAGCGCGCCGGTGAGGATCTCCTTCCTCAGCCGGTAGATCTCCTCGCGCTGCTTGTTCATGACGTCGTCGTACTCGAGGAGGTGCTTGCGCGTGTCGAAGTTCCGCCCTTCGACCTGCTTCTGCGCCCGCTCGATCGAGCGGGTCACCCACCGGTGCTCGATCGGGACCCCTTCCTCCATCCCGAGCCTCTTCATGAGGCCCGAGAGACGGTCGGACCCGAAGATCCGCATCAGGTCGTCCTCGAGGGAGAGGTAGAAGCGGGAGGAGCCGGGGTCGCCCTGGCGGCCGGCGCGGCCGCGGAGCTGGTTGTCGATCCGGCGCGACTCGTGGCGCTCCGTTCCGATGATGTGGAGGCCCCCGGCGGCGATGACCTCCTCGTGGGCGGCGGCGCACTCGGCCTTCGCCTCCTCGTGGAGCTTCTCGAACTCCTCGACCGTCTTCGTCTTGTTCCGCTGCCGGGCGAGGAACTCGGGGTTGCCGCCGAGGAGGATGTCCGTGCCGCGGCCCGCCATGTTCGTGGCGATCGTGACGCGCCCCGGCTGTCCGGCCTGGGCGACGATCGTCGCCTCCGACTCGTGGTACTTCGCGTTCAGGACGACGTGAGGGACCCCGCGCTTCTTGAGCAGGGCCGCGAGGTGCTCGGACTTCTCGATCGAGATCGTCCCGACGAGGACCGGCTGCCCCTTCTCGTGGAGCTCGACGATCTCCTCGACGACGGCGTCGAACTTCTCCCGCTCCGTCCGGTAGACGACGTCGTGCTCGTCCTTCCTCACCATCGGGCGGTTCGTCGGGACGACGACGACGTCGAGCTTGTAGATCTTGTCGAACTCGGCCGCCTCGGTGTCCGCAGTGCCCGTCATGCCGGCGAGCTTGTCGTACATCCGGAAGTAGTTCTGCAGGGTGACCGTCGCGAGCGTCTGGTTCTCGCGCTCGATCTTGACCCCCTCCTTCGCCTCGACGGCCTGGTGCAGCCCGTCGGACCAGCGCCGGCCCGGCATGAGGCGCCCCGTGAACTCGTCGACGATGATGACCTGCCCCTCCTTCACGACGTAGTTCACGTCGCGCTTGTAGAGGGTGTGGGCCCGCAGGGCCTGCTGGCAGGCGTGGAGGACGTCGATGTTCGTCGGGTCGTAGAGGTTCTCGACGCCGAGGAGGCGCTCGCACTTGCCGACGCCCTCCTCGGTGAGGGCCGCCGTGTGGGCCTTCTCGTCGACGAGGTAGTCCCCCGTCGTCGTCCGGTTGCCGTACTTGTCCTTGATCTCCTCCCCGCGGACGAGCTTCGGGACGATCCGGTCGCACCGGTAGTAGATGTCGACGTCCCCCTCGGAGGGGCCGGAGATGATGAGGGGGGTCCGCGCCTCGTCGATGAGGATCGAGTCGACCTCGTCGACGAGGGCGAAGAAGTGCGGCCGCTGGACCATCTGCGCGAGCTCGAACTTCATGTTGTCGCGCAGGTAGTCGAAGCCGAACTCGTTGTTGGTCCCGTAGGTGATGTCGCAGGCGTAGGCCTCGCGCCGGGCCGCGTCGTCCAGGTCGTGCTGGATGCAGCCGACGGTCAGGCCGAGGGTCCCGTAGATCCGCCCCATCCACTCCGCGTCGCGGCGCGCGAGGTAGTCGTTCACGGTGACGACGTGGGCGCCCCGGCCGGCCAGGGCGTTCAGGGTGACGGGGAGCGTCGCGACGAGGGTCTTCCCCTCGCCGGTCCGCATCTCGGCGATCTTCCCCTGGTGGAGGACCGCGCCTCCCCGGAGCTGGACGTCGTAGTGCCTCTGGCCGATGGAGCGCTTCCCGGCCTCCCGCACGAGGGCGAAGACCCGCGGCAGGAAGGGGTCGAGGACCGAACGGGTCCGGGCGCGGCGAGCCTCGAGGTCCGCCGGGAGGTCCTTCAGCTCCGACTCGATCCGGGCCCGGATCTCGCCGATCCGCGCCTTCAGGCCGTCCGTCGGAAGGGCGGCGAGCTCGGGCTCGAGGCGTCCGACCTCCTCGACGAGCGGCGTGAGCGCCTTCATGTCGCGGTCGTGCTTCGTCCCGAAGATCTTGGAGAGTGCCTTGTCGATGATCATCTTTCTTCCGTGGGCGCCCGGAGGGGGCGCGAACCCGGGATCCTAGCAGAGGGGGGGACGTCCGCCCGCCGCCTCGCGGAGCCGATCAGAAGGCGTTCAGGACGTAGTCGAGAGGGTTGACGGGCCGGCCGGCGACCTGGACCTCGTAGTGGAGGTGAGGGCCCGTCGAGCGGCCGGTCGAGCCGACGAGGCCGATGAGGTCGCCTCGGCGGACCCTCTGTCCCTCGTCGACGCGCGTCGCCTCCAGGTGCGCGTAGAGGGTCCGGATCCCGAAGCCGTGTGCGATCTCGATGACCCGCCCGTAGCCGTTCTCCCAGCCGACCCTCACGACCGTCCCGTTCGCGGGGGCGACGATCCGCCCGCCCGTCGGGGAGGAGATGTCGATCCCGGCGTGGAAATCGGGGCGTCCCGTGAAGGGGTCGGAACGCCCGCCGAATCCCGCGGTGAGGACTCCGACGGCGGGAGCGAGCGTCGGCGTCAGGGCGAGCTGGTCGGCCTGGAACGAGAGCTTCTCCTCGACCTGACCGAGCCGGCCGGACAGGAGGAGGCCGCGGCGCGAGGCCTCCTCGAGGACCGCTTCGGTGTGGCTCGCGTTGTCGGCGGGCAGGGCCGTGAGGCCGCCGACGCCGCCCGTCCCGGGGTCGTGGACGCCCGACAGGCCGGCGACGATCGAGAGGCGGCGCGTCCTCTCCTCGAACTCGCCGAGGAGCTTCTCGAGCGACTCGAGCTTCGCGTTCAGGGTCTTCGTCCGGCCGCGGAGGTCCTGATTCTCGGCGACGAGCGTCGAGACCTCGCGGTTCTTGCGGACGGAACGGATCCAGAGGACCCCGAAGACGACCCCGAGGAGGAGCGAAAGGGTGACCGCCGTCGCGACACTCCAGAGAAGCCGGGACGTCACCTGGAACTGGCGGAATCTCGCGCGCGCGTGCGGAACGACGATGATCGTGTGCTGCTTTCGCGTCAACGGTCTCTCCGGGCGCCCCGGGGCCGCAGCCCCCCGTTCCTGTGACGAGACGCACGGAGTCTAACGGCTGAGCGGGACACGTCAAGAAAAAGGTTCGTGCCGTGTAAACGTCTCGTAAGGAGTTACTTGCGAGGTATCAGGGGGCGGGCTGGGCGAGCGCCGGGCGGTAACGAAGGGCTTCCGCGACGTGGCCAGGGGAGACTCCCGGCGAGCCGTCGAGGTCCGCGATCGTCCTCGCGACGCGGACGACCCGCTGGTGAGCCCTCGCGGAGAGGGCGAGGCGGTCCATGGCGCGGGAGAGGAGCGTCGCGGCGTCCGGATGGAGCGCCGCCGTGCTCCGGAGGCGGGACTGCGGGAGCGCGGCGTTCGTCAGGCGAGGGTCGCCGTTGCGCTCCGCCTGCCGGGCGCGGGCCCTCACGACCCTCTCGCGGACCGCGGCGGAGGCTTCCGGCACGGCGGCTCCCGCAAGGTCGCTCGCGGGGAGCGCCGGGACCTCGACGTGGAGGTCGATCCGGTCGAGGAGCGGCCCGGAGACCTTCCTTCGGTATCGGGCGACGTCGTGCTCCGAGCAGGAGCACGGGCGGCGGGGGTCCCCGCGGTAGCCGCACGGGCACGGGTTCATCGCGGCGACGAGGAGGAACCGGGCCGGAAAGGAGCGGCTCCCGGAGGTCCGCGTGACCCGGACGATCCCCTCCTCGAGCGGCTCGCGAAGCGCCTCGAGGGCGTCCCGCCGGAACTCGGGGAGCTCGTCGAGGAAGAGGACGCCGTGGTGGGCGAGGGAGAGCTCTCCGGGCCGCGGATCGGTTCCCCCTCCGCAGAGAGCCGGTGCGGAGGCGCCGTGGTGCGGAGAACGGAACGGGCGGACGCGGAGGAGTCCCGAGCCGGCGGGGAGTCGCCCGGCGGCGCTCCAGATTCGGGTCGTCTCGAGCGCCTCCTCCGTCGAAAGCGGCGGGAGGAGGCCGGGCAGCCGCCGGGCGAGCATCGTCTTCCCCGAGCCCGGGGGACCCGACATGAGGACGTTGTGCCCACCGGCCGCGGCGATCTCCAGGGCCCGGCGGGCGAGCGTCTGGCCTCGGACCTCGGAGAGGTCCGGCTCGTCCGGCGCGGCCTCGGGTCCCTCCGGCGGGGCCGCCCACGTCGCGAGGAGCTCGCGGCCCGCGACGTGCGCGACGGCCGCGCCGAGGTGAGCGGCGGGGAGGACCTCGACGCCCGGGACGGCCGCGGCCTCCGCGGCGTTTCCGGGCGCCACGACGAGGCGCGGACGTCCCTCGGCACGGGCGGCCTCGGCGATCGAGAGGACGCCGGGAACCGGCCGGATCTCGCCGTCGAGCGCGAGCTCGCCTGCGAAGGTCGTCCGGTCGAGCCCGCCGGGCGGCACGTCGCCGTTCGCCGCGAGGATCGCGAGCGCGACGGCCAGGTCGAACGCGGTGCCGCTCTTCGGCAGGTCGGCCGGAGCCAGGTTCACGACGACGCTCCGGCCGGGGAGGGGGAGCCCGATCTGGCGGAGGGCGGAGCGGATCCTCTCCCGGCTCTCGCGGACCGCCGCGTCGGGGAGGCCGACGATCGTGAGGCCCGGCAGGCCCGAGCCGAGCGCCGCCTCGACGACCACCGCCCGGGCTTCGAGCCCGACGAGGGCGGCGCTCCAAGCCCTCGCGACGGTCATCGCGGTCCGGTCAGCGGCCGGTCTGGTCGGGGACGGAGAGCCGTTGTCCGACCCGGATCGCGGCGCGCCGGCCGATCCTGTTCGCGCGCCTCAGCTCGTCGACGGTGACGCCGTACCGGTTCGCGATCCGGTAGAGCGTCTCGCCCCTGCGGACGGTGTGGGTCGTCCGGCGGGCGGCGGGCTTCGTCCGGGCGGAAGGACGCGCCGCGGACGCCTGCGGCTCGGCCGCCTCGAATCCCTCGGCCGGGATCTCGACGCGGGACGGCGGCTGGGCGGCCGCGCGAGGCGGCTCGGCGACGACGGCGAACCCCTCCCCGAGCGACGCCGCGTCGACGACGGCGGCCGAGGGCGTCGGCAGGGCGCGGATCTCGCCGCGCGCGGGCTCCTCGATCTCGGGAGCGTCCGCGGCCTCGGCGAGCTCGAGGGCCGGTCGGGGGGCCGAGGCGACGCGGGTCGGCACGACGAGGAGCTGGCCGGCGCGCAGCTTCGCGTTCGGCCGGAGGTTGTTCGCCTCGCGCAGGTCCGCGACGCTCACGCCATGGCGCCGCGCGAACCGCGCGAGCGTGTCGCCCCGCCGCGCCTTGAGGCGCCGGTCGCGGATCTCGGGGGCCGCGGGAATGCTCGCGAGGCGGGTCTCGAGGATCGGCCCGGCCCCCTTCGGGAGGCGGAGCGGATACGCGGAGACCCCGCGCGGCGTCGCGCGTCCGCGGAGCTCCCCGTTCAGGGCCCGGAGCGTCTCGACCGCCACGCCGAGCTCCCGGGCGACGCGCGCGAGCTCGACGGGCCGGGAGACCTCGACGACGTCGAACTCGAGCTCGGGGTCGGGGACGACGTCGAACCCGAACCGGGCCGGGTCCTTCGCGATGAGGGCCGTCGCGAGGAAGAACGGGACGTAGTCCCTCGTCTCGCGGTGGAGGGCTCCCGCGTCCCGGAGCTCCCAGTAGTCCCGCGTCCCCGTCCGCTGGAGCCCGCGGAGGACCCTCCCCTCGCCGGCGTTGTAGGCCGCCATGGCGAGGTACCAGTCCCCGAAGATCTCGTAGAGGTCGCGGAAGTACGCGGCGGCGGCGCGGGTCGACTTCACGGGGTCGCTCCGCTCGTCGACCTCGCGCGTCGTCCGGAGCCCGTAGCGCTTTCCGGTTCCGGAGATGAACTGCCAGTACCCCTTCGCGGCCGCGCGCGAGTGCGCCTGCGACTTGAAGGCCGACTCGATCATCGCGATGTAGACGAGGTCCTCTGGGAGGCCGTTCTCGCGGAGGATCGAGCGCATGAGGGGGAGGTAGCGGCCGCTTCGCTGGAGGGCCGCCGCGAACGCCTTCGGGGTCCGGAACTGGTAGTACGCGACGGCGTTCAGGACCGCGTCGTTGACGACGATCGGGACGTCGAAGGAGACGGCCGAGCCGGCCTCCTCGACCTCGCGCCGCGCGACGGCGACCTCGTCGGCCGTCGGCTCGCCCGTCTCGCGGGCGATCAGGCCGTCCCGCTGGTCCGGCGCCGGGGCGAGCTCCTCCGCCTCCTCCTCCGAGGGGATCGACTCGTAGAGGCGGATGCTCTCCCAGAGCTGTCCGGCGAACGCGAGGTCCCCGGAGTTGCCGGGGCGCATCGCCGTCCGGAACGACTCGAGGGCCGCCTCGAACTCGAGGCGCGCGCAGGCGGCGTCGCCCGCGAGGGCGTGCGCCTTGCCGCGGTGGAAGCGGTCCGAGGCCTCCTGACGAGGATCCGGCTCTGGGCAGGCGGCGGCGTCGGCGACGCGCACGACCGGCGCGGGCATCGGGGTCGCCGCGGTCTTCGTCGAGGAGCAGCCGGCGGCGAGGAAGGGGGCGAGGAGGCCGAGGGCGAGGACCCTTCCCCGGGCGTGGCCCGTGGCGAGGATCCGTCCGGTCGTCTTCGTCGTCACGTGTTCGTCACTCCGCCTGGACGTTGAACCGGAGCGAGAGGAGGAGCTTCTGGAGCTCCGCCGGGCTCGAGATGTCGACGGAGCAGCTGCTGTCCGTCAGGAGGGCGCTCCCGGCGCCGTCGGAGAACCTCAGCTCGATCGTGACCTGCCGGCTCTTCCCGAGGACGTCGCGCGGGACGGTGAGGTCGAAGGAGCGCGAGACGTCCTTCTTGTGGTTCAGGTTCGAGGCGAGGAGGTCGTCGATCGAGACGCCCCCGCCGCGCGAGCGGCCCGCCTCGGCGCGCGGCGCGGAGCCGGCGGGCGCCTTCTGCGTCGAGAGCTTCCGGAGCTTGTCGAGCTCCGAGAGTATGTCGACGCTCGAGCGGACCTTGACGTGCTTGACGGCGGGCTCCGCCGCGACGGGGGCCGGCGTCGCCGACTCCCCGAAGCTGATCTCGGCCGCCTGCTCCTCGATCGGCCGTGCCGGCGCGGGCTCGGCGGGAGCGTCGGGGGCCGCCGCGGCTCCCTGCCGCGCGATCTCGGAGAAGCGGGCGAGCCGCTCGAGCGTGGCGGACGACGGAGGCGCGACGCGGGCCCCGGAGGGAGCGGGCGCGGCGGGGAAGGCGCCGGAAGGCGGCCTCGGGGCGGGGACGGCGGGAGGGACCGGCGCAGGCGCCGGCTCCGCCGGAGGCGCCGGGGCCACGGCGACGCTCGGGGCCGGGGTCGCGGGCGCCGCGAAGACGGCGGGGCGGCGCACCTCTCCGGTCATCCGCGAACGGAGCGCCCTCAGCGTCAGCTTCGAGATCCCCTTCAGCGTCTCGAAGACGCCCGTGCCGTTCGCCGCGGACGCCTCGTACGACTCGAAGCGCGCCTGGGGGTTGAGGGCCTCGTCGAGCTCCGCGACCGAGAGGATGTTCGAGAGGTCCCTCTTGTTGTACTGGAGGACGAGGGGGACGTCGTCGACGGAAATGCCGATCTCGGCGAGGTTCTCGCGCAGGTTCCGGAAGCTCTCCCGGTTCGGCTCGAGCATCGGCCTCTGCGAGTCGGCGACGAAGACGATCCCGTCGACGCCCTTCAGGACGAGCTTCCGTGTCGTGTTGTAGAAGACCTGCCCGGGGACCGTGTAGAGCTGCAACCGGGTCTTGAACCCCCCGATGACGCCGACGTCGATCGGGAGGAGGTCGAAGAAGAGGGTCCGGTCCGTCTCGGTCTCGAGGGAGACCATCTCTCCCCGGGCCGTCGGGGCGGTCCGGCCGTAGATCACGTGGAGGTTGGTCGTCTTCCCGCAGAGGCCCGGACCGTAGTAGACGATCTTGGCGGCCATCTGCATGGTGGCGTAGTTGAAGAAAACCATCTCTCCGTCGCGGGCCTTTCGGGCCTCCTCGTCAGTGAACGGAGGATTTTAGCATCCGGCCCCCGCCCCGCCCCGCGAGCCGACGCTGCTCGCGGAGGAGCGCCTCGAGGAGGGCCGCGCGGCGGGCGTCCCACGCGAGGATCGTGCGGCGGTGCCGCTCGAGCGTCTCCTCGTCGCCGCGGGCCGCCGGGCCGGTCAGCGAGGTCTCGGGGCCTGCGCGGAGCGCCTCGTCGAGAGACGCGCGGAGGAGGGGGGAGAGCGCCGAGAGCGCCTCCTCCGGGGCGAATCCCGCAGCGGCGAGCGCGTCCCGGGCCGCCGCGACGACCGCGGTGAGCCCGTTCGCTCCGAGCGAGGCCGCGAGGTGGTAGAGGCCGCGCCGGCTCGCCGGGACGGCCACAGGCCGTCCTCCGAGGCCGAGGGCGAGCCGTTCCGCCGCGGCCTGTCCTGCCGCGGCTCCGTCGACCGCGAAGACGGCGCCGCGCAGGCGCGCGGCGTCGTCGGGAGAGCCGGTGAACGTCTGCAGAGGGTGGCAGGACCCGACGGGCAGGCCGAGGGCCGAAAGGGGGGCGAGGACCTCGAGCCCGAGGGCTCCCGACACGTGGAGCGCCGTCGCGCCCGGCGGGAGGTCGCGGGCGGCGGCGGCGATCGACGACGCGACCGCGGCGATCGCGTCGTCGCGCACCGCGAGGAGGAGGAGCGCTTCCGGTCCCGCCCGCCGAAGGGCGGCCACGACCGGCCCGGCGTCCCTCGCGGCGGCCCGGCCTCCGAAGTGCTCCGTGGCGGTTCCGACGGCCGCGAGGGCGGCCGCCAACGCCCGGCCGAGGCGGCCGGTGCCGACGACGACGGAGGACGGTCTGGCGGGGTCGGCTGCTATCATGTCGCAACTCGATCGGGTCGGCGCCGGGGCCCGTGCGGAGCCCCGTGTCCGGCGTATGCGGGGCCTACGTTAGCGCAGGAGGGGGACTCGAAGGGATGCCCGGAGCCTGGAGCCAGCTCGACCGGAGGTCGCGTGAGGTCCTCGCGTCCGTCATCGGGGCGTACATCCGGAGCGCCGCTCCGGTCTCCTCCCGACAGCTGACGCGCGACGGCGGCTTCGCCCTCTCCTCGGCCTCCCTCCGGAACGCCATGGCCGACCTCGAGGAGCTCGGCTACCTGACCCACCCGCACGCCTCCGCCGGGCGGGTCCCGACGGACCTCGGCTACCGGACCTACGTGAGGGAGCTGATGACCGCCCGGCCTCCCGGGCTCGCCGAGCGCGCGAAGATCGCGAGCGGCCTCGGCTCCGAGCCGTTCGAGCTGGAGCGGTTCCTCCACGCGACCTCGCGCGTCCTCGCGGAGCTCACCGGCGAGGTCGCGGTCGTCGCGGCCCCCGATTCGGCCCGCGTCGTCCTCCGTTCCGTCCACTTCGCGAGGGTCGCCGAGAAGAAGGTCGTCGTCGTCACGGTCTCGGGCGAAGGCCTCGTCGGGAGCCGCCTCATCGAGACCCGCGAGGACTACGGGCCGGAGGAGCTCCAGGCGATCTCGAACCGGCTCACGGCCGACTACTCGGGACGGACCCTCCTCGAGGTGAGGACGCTCCTCCTCGGAGCGCTCCAGGAGGAGAAGGTCCGGTTCGACGCCGAGATCGCCCGGGCGCTCGAGCTCGCCCGGCGCGCCTTCGTCGACACGAGGGAGGGCGAGGAGACGCTCGTCGTCGAGGGGGCCGGGGCGATCCTCGGCAAGCCGGAGTTCCAGCGCGACGTCGACTCGCTCCGCCGAGTGTACCGGGCGCTCGAGGAGGAGGCGCGCCTCGTCGACCTCCTGACGGACTGCCTCGCGGGCGGCGCCGAGCCCGCCGTCCTGATCGGGTCGGACTCGCCGTTCACCGAGGAGACGCAGACGGCGGTCGTCGCGACGTCGTACCGGAGCGGGGGACGGGTCCTCGGCGCGCTCGGCGTGATCGGCCCGAGGCGGATGGAATATCCTCGCGTCGTCCCGCTCGTCGAGGAGCTCGGGCGCTACGTGACTCAGCGCCTTTCGGAGGGAGTGTGATGGCCGAGAACGACGGACGCCCCGTCCCAGCGGACGAGGAGGTCGTCTACCTCGACGAGGACGGCGGGGCGGACGACGTCGCGAGCGCCCTCGCGGCGGCGGAGAAAGCGGTCGCGGCCGTCGAGGAGCGGCACAGAGTCGCCCCGCCGGCCCGCGGGGCCGCGGAGACGGCGGCCGCCGCCGGGCCCGAGGAAGCCTCGACCGCCGGGCGTCTCGCGGAGGAGCGCGAGCGGGCCCTCCTCGCCGAAGAGGAGTCGGGCCGGCTGAGGGAGGCGCTCCTGCGCAAGGCGGCCGACTTCGAGAACCTGAAGAAGCGGTCCGAGCGGGAGAAGGCCGAGTACGTCAGGTACGCGCTCTCGGAGGCGATGAGGGACGTCCTCGGCGTCCTCGACAACCTCGAGCGGGCCCTGGCCCACGCGGCCGCCTCCGGGTCGGACGAGCTACGGACGGGCGTCGAGATGATCGCCCGGCAGCTCTCCGACGTCCTCCGGAAGTACGGGGTCTCCGAGGTGCCGGCGCTCGACACGCCGTTCGACCCGCAGTTCCACGAGGCCGTGATGCGGGAGGAGTCGGCCGCCGTCCCGCCGGGGACGGTCCTCGAGGTCTACCAGAAGGGGTACGTCCTGAACGACCGGCTTCTCCGACCGGCCATGGTGAAGGTCTCGGCGGCCCCGGCCGCGCCCGCCGGCGAGGCGTGAGCGCGGAGCGGGCGCGGAGGTAGAGAGTGGGCAAGGTCATCGGCATCGACCTCGGCACGACGAACTCGTGCGTCGCGGTGATCGAGATCGGGGCGCCGCAGGTCATCCCGAACCGGGAAGGGGCCCGGACGACGCCTTCCATCGTCGCGTTCACCGAGGACGGCGAGCGCCTCGTCGGCCAGATCGCGAAGCGCCAGGCGATCACGAACCCGACCCAGACGATCTACGCCGTGAAGCGGCTCATCGGCCGGAAGTGGGACGACGCCGAGATCCAGCACGCCCGCGAGCACCTCTCCTACCCGATCGTCCCGGCCCCGAACGGGGACGTGAAGATCCGGGTGCGCGAGAGGGACTACGCGTCGGAGGAGATCGCGGCCTTCGTCCTCCGCGAGATCAAGGAGTTCTGCGAGGAGGCGGTCGGCGAGGAGATCCGCGAGGCGATCATCACGGTGCCGGCCTACTTCGACGACTCGCAGCGTCAGGCGACCCGCGACGCGGGCCGCGTCGCGGGCCTCGAGGTCCTCCGGATCATCAACGAGCCGACGGCGGCCTCGCTCGCCTACGGGCTGGAGCGGGGACGGAAGAACGAGACGATCGCCGTCTACGACCTCGGCGGCGGCACGTTCGACATCTCGATCCTGAAGATCGACCAGGGGATGTTCGAGGTCCTCTCGACCTCGGGGGACACCTACCTCGGCGGCGAGGACTTCGACCGCGCCGTCATGGACTGGCTCCTGGCCGACTTCCTCGTCCAGACCGGCATCGACCTGAGGCAGGACCGCCTCGCGCTCCAGCGGCTCAAGGAGGCCGCGGAGAAGGCGAAGTGCGAGCTCTCGACGACTCAGGAGACGACGATCGGGCTGCCGTTCATCGCCTCGGACGCCGGCGGGCCGAAGCACATCAACAAGGTCCTGACCCGCGACCACTTCGAGGCGCTCGTCGCCGGCCTCATCGAGCGGACGGCCGGCCCGTGCCGGAACGCCCTCGACGCGGCCGGGCTGACGCCGGACCAGGTCGACAACGTCATCCTCGTCGGGGGCCAGACGCGGACGCCGAAGGTCCAGCAGATGGTCGAGTCGATCTTCGGGAAGCCCCCGAACCGCTCGATCAACCCGGACGAGGTCGTCGCCATCGGCGCCGCGATCCAGGCGGGCGTCCTCCAGGGAGAGATCAAGGACGTCGTCCTCCTCGACGTGACGCCCCTCTCCCTGGGGGTCGAGACGCACGGCGGCATCTTCGTCAAGCTCATCGAGCGGAACTCGACGATCCCGACGAAGAACTCGATGGTCTTCACGACCGTGAGCGACAACCAGTCCGTCGTCGAGATCCACGTCCTCCAGGGGGAGCGCGAGATCGCGCGGGAGAACAAGTCCCTCGGGAAGTTCGACCTCGTCGGGGTCCCGCCCGCCGCGCGCGGCGTGCCGCAGATCGAGGTCACGTTCGCGATCGACTCCTCGGGGATCGTGAACGTCTCCGCCCGCGACATGGCGACGGGCCGCGCCCAGGGGGTCCAGATCAACCCGGCGGGCGGCCTCTCCCAGGGGGAGATCGAGCAGATCATCCAGGAGGCCGAGGAGAACAAGCAGGCGGACGCGAAGCGGAAGGTCGTCCGGCAGCTGAAGAACAAGCTCGAGGGGCAGATCACCGGGAACGAGCGGGTCTTCCGCGAGTTCGGAAAGCTCCTCGGCGGCGACGAGCGGGACCGGATCACCCGTACGCTCCAGCACGCGCGCGAGGTCCTGACGGCCGAGGAGCGGGGCGAGATCGACAACGCGCTCCTCGACATGCAGGGCGTCTCCCGCCTTCTGACGGCCGCGATGCTCTACAAGAGCGACAAGGGCGAGAAGGAAGAGCAGTAGGAAGCGCCCCGGAGAGAGCCCGTTGAGCACGAATCCTCGCGACCTCTACGAGGTCCTCGGCGTCGCCCGCGACGCGACGCCGGACCAGATCAAGTCCGCCTACCGGAAGCTCGCGCTGAAGCACCACCCCGACCGGAACCCGGGCGACAAGGAGGCCGAGCAGAGCTTCCGCGAAGCCGCCGAGGCCTACTCGGTCCTCTCGGACGCCGAGAAGCGCGCCCGGTACGACCGGTTCGGGCACGAGGGGATGCGCGGGACGCCGGGCGGGTTCGACCCGAACGCCTTCGTCGACTTCGCGGACATCCTGGGCGACTTCTTCGGGTTCGGCTTCGGCGGCGGGGGCCGGCGGGGGCGCCAGGCGCCCGGCGAGGACCTCCGCGCCGACCTGACGCTCGGGTTCGAGGAGGCGGCTTTCGGCGTCGAGAAGAGCCTCCCGATGCGGCGCGCCGAGCGCTGCGACGCCTGCCACGGGACGGGCGGCAAGGGAGGCAGCGCGCCGGTCGCCTGCGGGGTCTGCCGGGGACGCGGCCGGGTCCAGTTCCGACAGGGGTTCTTCGCGATGGAGCGTCCCTGCCCGGAATGCGGCGGAGCGGGCGAGAAGCCCAAGGAGCCGTGCCCGGAGTGCCGCGGCGAGGGACGGTCGCTCCGCGAGCGGACGCTCACGATCGCGATCCCCGCGGGCGTCGACACCGGGGCGCGCCTGAGGCTGTCGGGGGAGGGGAACCACGGCCGCGCGGGTGGGCATCCCGGCGACCTCTACGTCGTCCTCTCCGTCGAGCCGCACGAGCAGTTCCGCCGTGAGGGGAACGACGTCGTCCTGACGTGGGCGGTGCCGTACCCGACGGCCGTCCTCGGAGGGACCTGCCGCGTCCCGACGCTCCACGGCGAGGAGGAGCTCGAGATCCCGGCGGGGACCGGCGCGGGCCGCGTCTTCACTCTCCGGGGCAAGGGGATCCCGCGCGTCGACGGGCGCGGCAAGGGGGACGAGCACGTCGTCGTGACGATCCGCGTCCCGAGGAAGCTCACCTCCGAGCAGCGCAAGGCGGTCCAGAAGCTCGCGGACGTCCTGAAGGAGGAGCCGGGCTCGCCGACGCGCGAGGAGAAGGGGTTCCTCGAGAAGCTCCGCGACTTCTTCTCGTCCTGAGGCGGCCGTGCCCTCCGCCGTTCGCCTGACCCTCCGTCCCTCGGACGAGCCGGCGCTCGAGGAGGCGCTCGGCGAGCTCCTCGCCTCGTGGAGCGTCCGGGGCGGCGAGCTCTCCGTGTGGGTCTCGGAGGAGGACGTGCCGGAGGCGGTCGAGCTCCTCGCCGCGGCGGGCGTCGAGCTCCTCGGGTGCGAGGTGGAGCCGGAGCGCGACTGGGTGGCGGAGGCCGCCGCGCTCCAACGGCCCGTGGCGGTCGCGGGCCTCGTCCTCGACCCCCACGATCCGTCGTCCGCGGACTCCGGCGGCCGCCCCAGGCTCCACCTCCCCGCGGAGCGGGCGTTCGGAACAGGCTCGCACGAGTCGACGCGGCTCGCCCTCCGGCTCCTCCTCGGCGCGCTGCCGGCCGGGGCCCGAGTCCTCGACGTCGGCTGCGGCGCGGGAACGCTCGCGCTGGCCGCACGACGCGCGGGCGCAGGAGAGTCCCTCGGGTTCGACCTCGACCCCGACGCACCCTTCGCCGCGGCCCGGAACGCCGCGAGGAACGGGATCGGCGGTTGCGCCTTCTGGGCGGGGCTTCTCTGCGGCATCTCCCGCGCGGCCCGCTTCGACGTCGTCGTCGCGAACATGCTCCAGGAGGAGGTCGCCCCGCTTCTTCCGCGGCTCGCATCGCTCCTCCCGCCGGGGGGGCTCCTCGTCACGGCGGGCCAGCTCGTCGCGCGCGAGGGGGAGTTCCTCGCCCTCCTCGGGTCGACCGGGCTCCGGCCCGCGCGACTCGCCTCGGAGGGGGAGTGGCTCGGGACCCTTTCGGTGCGGGCGTGAGCGGTCCGCCGCGGGTCCTCGTCCCAGGAGCGGCGCTCGGGCCGGGGGGAGCGGTTGCCCTGCCGGAGGACGAGGTCCGGCACCTCAGGGTCTCCCGCGTCGCTCCGGGCTCCGAGGTCGTCCTCCTCGACGGCCTCGGGCGAAGGGCGGCGGCGCGGATCGGCCCGTCGGGCCGGGAGGCCGTCGTCACCGGGCTCCTGCCCCCGCGGGGAGAGCCGGCCCGAAGGGTCTCGGTCCTCCTGGGAACGGGGGAGCCGGCGCGCGTCGAATGGGCGGTGGAGAAGGGGACGGAGTGTGGCGCCGCCCGCTTCGTGCTCCTCTCCTGCGCGAGGTCGCAGCGCGCCCACGTCTCGGCGGCCGCGTCTCGGATCGCCCGGCTCCGGAGGATCGCCGCCGAGGCGGTGAAGCAGTGCGACCGGAGCGTCGTGCCCGAGGTCGTCGCGCCCGAGACGCCGGAGCGCGTCCTCGCCGCTTGGCGCGGCCCCCTCCTCGTCGCCCGGCCGGGTGCGCCGCCGATCGGGACCGGGCGCGCCGGGAGAGGCGACGCCGCCGTCGCGATCGGTCCCGAGGGGGGCTTCGACGAAGCCGAGGAGCGTCTTCTCGACGCGGCGGGCGCCGTGCCGTTCGGCCTCGGCGGGAGGATCCTCCGGCTCGAGACGGCGGTGGTCGCCGCGCTCACGCTCCTGGTCGACGACGGCCCGCCCTGAAGGACGCGCCCGAAGGTCCGCGGATATCATCGCGGCGAGGAGGGGTCGATGGCGTTCGAGGACGTGAAGAAGATCTGGATGAACGGGAAGCTCGTGGACTTCGCGGACGCGAAGGTCCACGTCTTCACGCACGCCCTGCACTACGGCTCGGGCGTGTTCGAGGGGATCCGGTGCTACGAGACGGTCCGGGGGCCCGCGGTCTTCCGGCTCGAGGAGCACCTCGACCGGCTGTTCTGGTCCGGGAAGATGTACCGGATGGAGATCCCCTTCACGATGGAGCAGCTGAAGGTCGCGACGCTCGAGACGATCCGGGCGAACGGCTTCCGCGCCTGCTACGTCCGACCCCTCGCGTACCGGGGATTCGGGATGCTCGGCGTGAACCCGTTCCCGAACCCGGTCGACGTGATGATCGGCTGCTACCCGTGGGGCAAGTACCTCGGCCCCGAGGCGATGGAGAAGGGCGTCGACGTCTGCTGCTCCTCCTGGACGCGGCTCGCCGCGAACACGATGCCGGCGATGGCGAAGTCGACGGCGAACTACGCGAACAGCCAGCTCATCAAGATGGAGGCGATCGTCAACGGCTACGAGGAGGGGATCGCGCTCGACGACACGGGGCGGGTCTCCGAGGGCTCCGGGGAGAACCTCTTCGTCGTCTGGAAGGGGAAGGTCTACACGCCCCCCTTCGCGAACTCCGCTCTCCCGGGGATCACGCGCGCCTCGGTCCTCCGGCTTTTCGAGGAGCTCGGGGTCGCCGTCGAGGAGCGGGCCGTGCCGAGGGAGATGCTCTACGCCGCGGACGAGCTCTTCTTCACCGGCACCGCGGCCGAGATCACGCCGATCCGCTCCGTCGACCGGATCGTCGTCGGGGCGGGGCGCCGCGGGCCCCTCACGGCGAAGGTCCAGAAGGCGTTCTTCGACGTCGTCGAGGGGAAGGTCGAGGACCGCTTCGGCTGGCTGACGCCCGTGGAGGTCCCGGCGACCGTCTGAGGACGGCGCCCGACCCCTCTGCCCGGAGGCGCCGGTCCCGCGAGGGGCCGGCGCCGTTCAGCCGGGCGTCGCGGCGAGGTCGGCCGGCACGTCGACGTCCCTGAGGACCTCGAGACCGAAGCCGGCCAGCTCTTCGACGGGGACGTCCTTTTCCCGCAGGAGATCCGAGAGGCGGCGGTCGCCCTCCCAGGAGAGGAGCCGCGGGACGAGGCTCGCGGCGACGACGAGCGGGTGGCCCCGCTTCCCTCCCGAGGTCGGGACGGCGACCCCACCCGCGGACGGGGGAGGGAGCGCCGCGAGGACCCGGCGGAGGACGTCGGTCGTGACGTCGGGGAGGTCGGCGGGCGAGAGCGCGATCCTGCCGCACCCGGCGGAGAGGGCCGCGAGGCCGGCCTGCGCGGAGGAGAGCATCCCCTCCTCCGGACGGGGATTGACGACGACGAGGACGCCGAGGCCGTCGAGGGCGGCCGCGACCTCGTCCGCGGCGGGCGCGACGACGACCGCGACCTCGGCGCAGCCGGCCTCGACGTAGGCCCGGGCCACGCGGCGGACGAGCGGCTCGCCGCCGACCGGCGCGAGCATCTTCGGGCCGCCGAACCGGCGGGAGGCTCCGGCCGCGAGGAGGACGGCGGCGACCCTGTCGGACCCGAACGGCATCGCTCGATCCTACCCCGCGGGGCGGCCCGTCCCGTCGTTGACCGAGCCTTTCCGCGAGCCTATCCTCGCGACACAGATCGTCGACTTCGGCGGACGGGAAGAGAGGAGACCTCGGGGCATGCACATCAACGACCTCCTCAAGATCGCGGTCGAGCGCAAAGCCTCGGACCTCCACCTGAAGGTCGGCGCCCACCCGATCATCCGCGTCGACGGCGACCTCATCCCCCTCGTCGACATGAAGCGCCTGATGCAGGAAGACACGATCGCGATGGCCTTCTCGATCATGTCCTCCCGGCAGAAGGAGAAGTTCAAGAACAACTTCGAGATCGACATCGCCTACTCGGTGCCGGGGCTCGGGCGCTTCCGCTGCAACATCTTCCAGCAGCGCGGGACGGTCGGCCTCGTCTGCCGCGTCATCCCGGCCCGCATCCTGACGGTGCGGGAGCTCCTCCTGCCGCCCGTCATCGAGAAGGTCTGCGAGGAGACCCGCGGCCTCATCCTCGTCACCGGGACGACCGGCTCCGGCAAGTCGACGAGCCTCGCGGCGATGATCGACTTCATCAACGCGACGCGTGCCGAGCACATCATGACGGTCGAGGACCCCGTCGAGTTCCTCCACCGCGACAAGAAGTCGATCGTGAACCAGCGCGAGCTCGAGGTCGACACGCGCTCGTTCTCGACGGCCCTCCGGGCCGCCCTCCGCCAGGACCCCGACGTCATCCTCGTCGGCGAGATGCGCGACTTCGAGACGGTCGAGACGGCCCTCGTCGCGGCCGAGACGGGCCACCTCGTCCTCTCGACCCTCCACACGATGGACGCCACGGAGACGGTGAACCGCATCATCGCCGTCTTCCCGCCGCACCAGCAGAAGCAGATCCGCCTCCAGCTCTCGGCGGTCCTCAAGGCCGTCGTTTCGATGCGCCTCCTCCCGCGCGCCGACGGCCTCGGGCGCGTCCCCGCCGTCGAGGTCATGATCGCGACGAACTACATAAGGGACTGCATCGAGAACAAGGAGAAGACGAAGTACATCGTCGACGCGATCAAGGCGGGCACCTCGCAGTACGGGATGCAGACCTTCGACCAGTCGCTCTACCAGCTCTACCGGTCGGGGCTCATCACCCTCGACGAGGCGATCCGCCGCTCGACGAACCCGAACGAGTTCAAGCTGAGGATCCAGGGCGTCCAGTCGACGTCCGACCTCTCGCAGGAGGTCATGGACGCCGCGCTCCAGGCCCCGGACCGGCTCAACCCGCTGGGCGAGGAGTCGCCCTTCGACTTCTCGAACCAGCCGTAGGTCCGTCCGACCCTGAGCGAGACCCCGCGCCGCCGCCCGCGCCGCGACTGCCGGACGGCGGCGCTCGCGTTCCTGGGGCGCCGCGCCCACCCGCGGAGGGAGCTCGAGCGGAAGCTCCTCCGGGGCGGCTTCGAGCCCGCCGAGGTCTCGAGCACGCTCGACGCCCTCGCCGCCGCCGGACTCCTCGACGAGGCCGCGACGGCCTCCGAGCTCGCCCGGTACGAGGCGGCGCGCGGGCGGGGGAGCCGACGCGTCGCGGCGTCGCTCCGGGCGCGGGGCGTCGCCGAGGCCGACGCCGCGAGGGCCCTCGCCGCGCACGGCGGGGAGGAGGAGGCGGCGCGCCTTCGGGCCGCGCTCGAGAGGAGGGCGCGGAGCCTCCCGGGCGGTTTGACGCCCGTTTCGAGGTCGAGGAAACTCTTCGACCATCTCGTGCGCCGCGGCTTCGACCCCGCGGCCGTCCGCGAGGCGCTGCGAGAGAAAGGCGATCCCACGGATGACGACCCCCTCTGACTGGACCTCCCGGAAGGTCCGCGAGACGTTCCTGTCCTACTTCGAGGAGAAGGGCCACCGCCGCGTCGCCTCCTCCTCCCTCGTCCCCGCCGAGGACCCGACGCTCCTCTTCACGAACGCCGGGATGAACCAGTTCAAGGACGTCTTCCTCGGGCGGGAGAGTCGCCCGTACGTTCGAGCGGCGTCGGCGCAGAAGTGCGTCAGGGCCGGCGGCAAGCACAACGACCTCGACAACGTCGGCTACACCGCCCGGCACCACACGTTCTTCGAGATGCTCGGGAACTTCTCCTTCGGCGACTACTTCAAGGAGGAGGCGATCGCCTTCGCCTGGGAGCTCGTCACCGAGCGCTACGGCTTCGAGCCGAAGCGCCTGTGGGCCACGGTCTACACCGACGACGACGAGGCCGCGAAGCTCTGGGAGCGCTATCTTCCCGCCTCGCGCATCCTCCGTTTCGGCGAGAAGGACAACTTCTGGTCGATGGGCGACACGGGCCCCTGCGGCCCCTGCTCCGAGCTCCACGTCGACCAGGGGCCGCACGTCCCGGGCGACGAGACGCCGAACGGCCGCGGCGACCGGGTCATGGAGATCTGGAACCTCGTCTTCATGCAGTTCGAGCGCGACGGCGAGGGGAAGACGACGCCCCTCCCGAAGCCGTCCGTCGACACGGGCGCGGGGCTCGAACGGATCACGGCGCTCCTGACCGGGAAGAACAACAACTTCGACACCGACCTCTTCACGCCGCTCGTCCACCGGATCGAGGCGATCTCGGGGAAGACCTACCGCGGCGGCATGGCTCCCGAGGACGCGCCGTTCCGCGTCATCGCGGACCACCTCCGGGCGGCCACGATGCTCATGTCCGACGGCGTCATGCCGGCGAACACGGGGCGCGGCTACGTCCTCCGCCGGATCCTCCGCCGCGCCGCGCGCTACGGCCGTCGCCTCGGAATCGAGGGGGCCGAGCTCTGCGGGCTCGTCGAGCCGGTCTTCGCCGTCTTCGACGGCGTCTACTTCGGCGAGGAGCACCGGACGCTGAAGAACGACGTCTGGGAGCTCGTCCGCTCCGAGGAGCGGAGCTTCGCGAAGACGATGTCCGCCGGCGCCGACCGCGTCGGCGAGGCGATCAGCGAGGCGCGCCGGAAGGACGAGACGAGCCTCTCCGGGAAGTCGGTCTTCCGCTTCTACGACACCTACGGCATCCCTCTCGAGCTGATCGAGGAGCTCGCCCAGGACGAGGGGATGTCCGTCGACCGGGCCGGCTTCGAGAAGGAGCTCGAGGAGGCGCGCGAGCGCTCCAAGGGCGCCTCGAAGTTCGAGGCCGACGACGCCCTCCTCCCCGAGGAGCTGGCCGACCCGTCCTGGGAGACCGTCTTCCGCGGCTACCCGGAGGACGACTTCACGAGCCTCTCCGGCGCGAAGGCGCTCGGCCTCTTCCGGCTCGAGGGGGGCGTCCCGAGACACGTCGAGAGCCTCACGGCCGGCGCCGAGGGGCTCCTCGTCACCGACCGGACCGTCTTCTACCCGGAGGGGGGCGGCCAGGTGACCGACACGGGCGCCGTAACCTGGCCCGGCGGCCGCGCGGCGGTGACGTCGGCGCGGAAGTCGGCGAGCGGCCGCTTCGTCCAGCACCACGTGAAGGTCGAGGAGGGGGCGCTCGCGAAGGGCGCGACGCTCGGCCTCGAGGTCGCCGAGTGGACCCGCCGCAGGACGCAGGCGAACCACACCGGGACGCACCTCCTCCACGCCGCGCTCCGGAAGGTCCTCGGCGAGTCGGTGAGGCAGATGGGCTCCCTCGTCGCTCCGGATCGCCTCCGGTTCGACTACGCGGCGACGCGGGCGACGACGGCGGCCGAGATCGCCGAGATCGAGCGCCTCGTCAACGAGCAGGTCCTCCGCGATGCGCCCGTCACCAAGGCGGTCACCTCTATGGACGAGGCGAAGGCGAAGGGCGCCATGATGTTCTTCGGGGAGAAGTACGGCGAGCGGGTCCGCGTCGTCGACGTCCCCGGCTTCTCGACCGAGCTCTGCGGCGGCTGCCACGTCGGCCGGACGGGCGAGATCGGCGCGTTCAAGGTCCTCTCGGACCGAGGCCTCGCGGCCGGCGTCCGCCGGATCGAGGCGATCACATCGCTCGGCGCCGTGGAGCGCCTGACGCGCGACGAGCAGATCCTCGGCGAGCTTTCCGAGACGGCCCAGGTGCCGGCCGAGGAGCTGCCGGGCAAGCTCCGCGACCTCCTCGCCCGCCTGAAGGAGAGCGAGAAGGAGATCGCGAAGCTGAAGGTCGAGCTCGCGACGGGCGGCTCCGGCAAGCGCTCCGGCGGGGAGGAGGGCGTCGTCGAGATCGGCGGCGCGAAGCTCCTCGCGCGGCGCGTCCCCACGCTCCCGGCCAACGAGCTGCGCAACCTCGCCGACACGTTCCGAGGGAAGCTCGGCTCGGGCGTCGTCCTCCTCGGCACGGAATCGGAGGGGAAGGTGACGCTGCTGGCGGCCGTGACGTCCGACCTCGTCTCGCGCGTCTCGGCCGACGAGCTCGCGAAGGCGATGGCCCCGATCGTCGGCGGGCGCGGGGGCGGCAAGCCCGACCTCGCGCAGGCCGGCGGGAAGGACCCCGAGAGGATCGACGCGGCGCTCGAGGCGGGGCTCGCGCGGGCGACGGAGAGGCTCACCGCCCCGGCCTGAGGAGGACCCGCCGGGCTATACTTCCTCCGGCATGACTCGTCTGGCCGTTCTCTGCGCCGCAGGGGCTCTGCTCGTTCTCCCGGGAACGTCCCGCGGAGACGTGAAGCTGATCCGGAAAGCGGACGGCGGAGCCGTCATCTTCAACAACGTCGGGAGCGGCTGGAAGGTCGGCGGGAAGACGCCGTCCGATGCCTATCTCCTGACGCGGCGCGAGGCGTCGACGGCATTCGACGACTCGATCCGCCGGCACGCCGAGCGCGAACGGGTCGACCCGAGGCTCGTGAAGAGCGTCATGCTCGTGGAGTCGAACTTCAATCCCCGGGCGGTCTCCCGAAAGGGCGCCCGCGGGCTCATGCAGCTCATGCCGGGGACCGCGCGCCGGTACGGGGTGCGCGACTCGTTCGACCCGCACGAGAACATCCGGGGAGGGACGGCCTACCTCTCCGACCTCCTCGGGATGTTCGACGGCGACCTCGTCCGGACCCTCGCCGCCTACAACGCGGGCGAGGGGGCCGTCCAGCGCTACCGCGGGGTGCCGCCCTACCCGGAGACGCAGGAGTACGTCCGGCGGGCGATGCTCGTCTACGGGGGGAGCGGCTCGGGACCGGTCCTCTCCGGGGGGTTCAAGGGGATGAGCGCCGCCGCCCACCGCCGGGCCCCCGCGGCGCCCGTGAAGCTCCACCGCGGGAGCGACGTCCTCCTCATCTCGAATCTCGGCGACCTGCCGTCCGCGGGGCGGAGGGCGCCGGTCCTCGGACGGGTCGCGGCGAGCCGATGAGCGCGCGCGCTTCCGAGCCGACGCGAAGCGCCCCCTTCTTCGACCACGGTCTCTTCCTCCTCCACCTGAACCGGGGGAAGGAGGACCTCCGGAAGGGGCTCCACGACGACGCGCGCCGCGAGTTCGAGGAGGCCCGCCGGTTCCGGGCCAACGACCCCGAGGTCCTCTCGAACCTGGCGCTCGCGATGTTCCACCTCGGGCACCTCGAGGAGGCCGAGCGGATCACGCGAGGGCTGCTCGTGTCGCACGCCGACTCGGTCCCGCTCCTCTTCAACCTGGGCCTGATTCTCTTCAAGGCGGGGCGCCCGGAGGCGCGGGAGCCGCTCGAGCGGGTCCTCGCGCTCGCCCCGGGGCACCGCAAGGCCCACCTGACGGTCGGCCTGATCCTCCAGCGCGAAGGGCGGCTCGACGACGCGAACCGGCACTTCGCCGCCGCCGGCTCCGACCGGAAGGTCGAGACGGACGGCGACGACACGATTACGCGGAGCGCGAGGGCGGCGGCTTCGAGCCGGCCCGGCTCCGGGGCGCCCGCGCCGGTCGTCAAGCCGGAGGCCTTCGACGACACGGCCGCACGCCGCGGGCCGACGACCCAGCCGATCGCGGCTCTCCGGGCCGAGCCGGAGGGCTTGCCGGCCGCGTCGCCGGACGCGGCGGCGGTCCCTCCGCCCGTGGCCCCGTTGCCGCCCCCCGCGAGGCCGGCCGCCGCGACGCCGGCCGGCCTCGCGCCGGCCTTCGAGGCCCGCGCCGGAGGGCTCGTCGCGGCGGACGCGAGGAGGGGCGTCGTCGTCCGGAGGACGGCGCTCACGGGGCGCACAGGTGCCGCGGACCTCGCACCCGACGACTCTCTTTCGGGCGCGCTCGCGCGGCATTTCGTCCGCGCGAGCGGCGGGGGAAGCGTCCTCCTTCTCGACCCGAAGCGCTCCCTCCACCTGGCCCACCTGAGGAACGAGTTCCTTTCGGCCGACCCGGCCCGGCTCTTCGGCTTCGACGCTGCGCTCACCTTCAGGGAGGACCCCTCCTTCGAGTTCCGGCGGCAGATCCCGCTCCCGTTCCTGAAGCTCTTCGGCACGGGGAGCGTCGCGCTCTCGGCGGCCGCAGAGCCGGCGCGGGTCGAGGTGACGTCCGAGACGCCGCTGACGCTCGCCGCGCGCGCTCTCCTCGCCTACGGCGGCGACGTCTCGATCGACCTCGTCGAGGACGCGGACCCGCTCGCGGACCTCGGCGGAGGGCCCGTCCTCCGCGTCTCCGGCTCGGGCTACGTCCTCATCGAAGCCTGAACGGCCTCGAGGTCCCTCGTCGTCTCGGCGAGGAGCTTCTCGACCATTCCGGGGTCTTCGTGCTCCGCGTAGACGCGGAGGATCGGCTCGGTCCCCGAGAGCCGGTGCAGGAGCCATCCGCGTCCCTCGAGGAGGAGCTTGACGCCGTCGAGCGTCTCGACGGCGGAGACGCGCGCGCCGGCGCGCCGCTCCGGGGGCGAGGCGAGGAGGCGGCCGACGAAGGTGCGCAGGACGTCCATCGGGAGGCGTACGTCCCGTCGTCCGTAGGCGAAGCTCCCGTGCTCGCGCTCCTGGCGCGCGAGGAGCTCCGCGAAGGAGACCCCCGACAGGGCGACGGCCTCGAGGACGAGGAGCCCGGAGAGGACGCCGTCCCGCTCCGGCAGGAAGAACGAGACGCCGAGGCCGCCCGACTCCTCGCCGCCGATCCCGACCTCGCCCGAGATCATCTTCTCGGCGATCCACTTGAACCCGATCGGCGTGACGTGGAGGGGGACGCCGAGGCGCGCGGCGACACGGTCGACGAGGAGGGAGGTGGAAAACGTCTTCGCGATCCCTCCGCCGACCCGGCCCCGCTTCGCGAGGCTCTCCGCGAGGAGGGCGAGGATCCGGTGCGGCGTCACGAAGGAGCCGTCGGGCGCGAGGACGCCGAGGCGGTCCCCGTCCCCGTCGCTCGCGAGGGCGACGTCGAAACGCTCCGCCGCGAGACGGGCCCGCGAGGCTTCGAGGTGCTCCGGGATCGGCTCGGGGTGGACGCCTCCGAACGACGGGTTGACCTCGGCCCGGATCGTCGCGACGCGCGTCGCGTGCCCGTCGCCGAGGAGCCGCGCGAGGAGGTCCGCGGAGGCGCCGTGCATCGCGTCGAAGAGGACGCGGAGGCCGGCGCGGCGGATCGCGTCGAGGTCGACGCAGGCCGAGATCGCGGCCGCGTAGGGGGAGAGGAGGTCCACGGCCTCCACGGCCCCTCCCTCCCGCTCCGGCAGCGGCGCGTCGGCGCAGGCCGCGATCGCCGCGTACGTCTCGGCCGTCGCGCTTCCGCCGAACCACGACTTGACCTTGACGCCGTTCCACTCGGGCGGGTTGTGCGAGGCCGTGATCGCGATCCCGCCCCTCAGGCCGCGGGACCTCACGTGCCAGGAGGCGCAGGGGGTCGGCACGGGGCGGTCCGTCAGGAGGACGCGGAAGCCCTGCCCGGCGAGCCGCGCGGCGCTCTCGGCGGCGAGGTCGCGCGAGAGGAAGCGCGTGTCGTGGACGAGGGGGATCGTCCGCCCGTCTCCCGGTTCGGGGTTCGCGGGAGAGACGCTCCAGGCGCCGATCGCGTCGACGACGCGCACGACGGAGTCGAACGTGAGGTCGCGGCCGATCCGGGCCCGCCAGCCGTCCGTGCCGAAGACGATGGGTGAAGGCATGGGACGGGGATTCTCGGCGGGAGCGGACCGTCCGGCAAGGCTAGAATGCGCGGCGGTGCTGAACCTCCCGAACGCGCTGACGCTGTTCCGCATCTTCCTCGTCCCGCTCCTCGTCGTCATCCTCCTGACGCGGATGCCGGCCAAGGAGTACGTCGCGCTCGGCGTCTTCCTCGTCGCCGCCCTGACCGACCTCTTGGACGGCTGGATCGCCCGGAAGTACAAGAAGGTGACGACGCTCGGGATGCTCCTCGACCCGATCGCGGACAAGATCCTCGTCTCGGCGGCGCTCATCTCCCTCGTCGACCTGCAGGAGGCCGACGCGTGGGCCGTCTGCATCATCGTCGGACGGGAGTTCGCCGTCTCGGGGATGCGGGCGATCGCGGCGGGCGAGCAGGTGACGATCGCCGCCTCGAAGCTCGGGAAGTGGAAGATGACGGCCCAGGTCGTCGGGATCTCGCTGATGATCCTCGGCGCGCGCCTGGACGACATCGGGCTCTGGCGGATGACGGGGCGCGCCGCGCTCTACGTCATGACCGTCATGGCCCTCGTCTCCGGGGTGGACTACTTCCGGAAGTACCTTCCTCTCGTCCTGGCCCGCGAAGCGCAGCGAGAGGCGGCCGGCGAGCCGAAGGCTCCGACGGGTCCCCCGCGAGGCTGAGCCGCCCTTCCGGGGCGAGTCCCGGGCCGGGACGGGCGGCCCGCGCCGCCCGCCGTCGCGTCCCGTCCGGTCAGGCGGCCGGCCGGCGCCAGATCCCCCGCGCCATCGGGCGCCCCTCCTTCTCGTATTTCCGCTCGTAGTCCGTGCCCGAGCTCCACCCCGCCTCGCTCCCGCCGACCTGCTCGAGGGAGGGCTCGGCGTCGAGGACCTCGCGGATCGCCTCGAAGTAGGGGAGGTTGTCCGTCGCGACGCGGAGAAGACCCCCCGGCACGAGCGCGGCGGCGGCCGCGTGGACGAAGTCGGGCGTGAAGAGCCGGCGCTTCGCGTGGCGCTTCTTCGGCCACGGGTCCGGGAAGAAGACGTGGAGGGCCGCGAGGGACGACGGCGGGACGCGCCTGAGGACGAACGCCTTGCCGTCGAGCCGCGCGAAGAGGACGTTCCCGAGCCCCATCCGCGCGGCCCGCTCCTGCGCGATCCGTGCGTACTCGAGCTCGATCTCGGCGCCCAGGAAGGAGGTGCCGGGCCTCGCCGCGGCCTCGTCCGTCAGGAACCGGCCCCGCCCGCTCCCGATCTCCAGCTCCACGGGCGCGTACCGGCCGAAGAGAGCGGTCCAGTCGACGGGAGCCGCCGTGCCGGCGGCCTCGCCCGGCAGCGCGATCCGGGGCGGGGGGGGCACGCCGGGCGTCCCGAGGTAGTCCTTCGGGGCGGGGGAGAGGCCGGCGCGCTTCAGCGCACGGCGTACGGCGGGTCGGGCCATCAGAGCACCGCCTTCGGGATCTTCACGGTGCGGAGGCCGACGTCGCCGAGGATCCGGGCCTGGCAGCCGAGGCGGAGGCCCGGTCCCATGTCGTACGCCTCCTCGAGCGGCTCGACCGGGGTGAGGTTCTCGGGGTGGACGACGCACTCGACGCGGCAGGTCGAGCACGTTCCGGCGCCGCCGCAGATCGACGACATTCGCGCCCCGAGGCGCCTCGCGGCCTCGAGCGGCGTCGTCCCCTCCGGCACCTCGCCTCTCACCCCCTGGTCCAGGAACACGACCTTCGGCATTCTCAGGCCTTCTCCGCCGGGCCGCCCTCGGGCGCCCTCGCCTTTCGCGTGATCCGGATCCTCTCGATCGCCCGGGGAGAGGCCCGCTCGACGACGAACTCCGTGTCGCCGAGCCAGGTCTTCGCGCCCGTCCTCGGGATCCGGCCGAACTTCTTCAGGAGGAACCCGGCGACCGTCTCCATCTCCTCCTCGCCGAGCGGGAGCCCGAGATCCCGCTCGAGCGAGGCGACGGGGTAGGAGCCCTCGATCAGGATGGAGGCGCCGTCGAGGACGGGTGAGGCGGCCTCCTCGTCGTGCTCGTCCGCGATGTCGCCGAGGACCTCCTCGATGAGGTCCTCGAGCGTGACGAGGCCGGTCACGGCCCCGAGCTCGTCGACGACGATCGCCATGTGGAACCGTCTCCGCCGCATCTCGCGGAAAAGGTCGCCGGAGCGCTTCTGCTCGGGGACGAAGATCGCGGGCCTCAGGTGGCGGGAGAGCTGGAAGGCCTTCTCCTCGGCGTCCGTGACGTCGAAGAGGTCCTTGAGGTGGAGGATCCCGACGATGTCGTCCGGCGTGTCCCGGTAGACCGGGAGCCGGCTGTAACGCCAGACCCGGCCGACGGCCTCGACCTTCTCGAACGTCGCGTCGGCGGGGAGGAGGACCATCTTCGCGCGGGGGACCATCGCGTCGACGACGGGCCGGTCCCCGAACTCGAGGACGGCGTGGAGGATCTCCTTCTCCTCCCGCTCGAGCTGCCCGTGCTCGTGGGAGAGCGAGATGAGGCTCTTCACGTCCTCCTCGGTCACGTCGGTGTTCGCCGTCGCCGGTCCGCCGAACGGACGGAGGAGGACGGAGGCGATCGCGGAGAGGAGGCGTGCGAGCGGCGCGAAGAGGCCCATCAGGACGTCGACGACGGGAGCGGCGAGGCACGCGATCCGCTCGGCGTTCCGCGCGGCGAGGGTCTTCGGCGTCACCTCGCCGAAGACGAGGAGGACGAGCGTCGTCCCGACCGTCGCCGCGAGGACGCCCCACCTCTCCCCGAGCGCCTCGATCGCGAGGACCGTCCCGATCGAGCCGGCGGCGATGTTCACGAGGTTGTTCCCGATGAGGAGCGTCGAGATCGTCCGGGGGAGCTG
>CAZLQX010000001.1:151397-240525 GCA_964561935.1 uncultured Holophagales bacterium | reverse complement strand
CCGAGCGCCTCCTCGGGCGTCTCGTCCGCCTCGACTTTGCCCCCCGGCAGCTCCCAGAAGCCCGACAGGGGGTCGCCGTCCGGCCGCCGGGCCAGCAGGAGGCGGCCGTCCCGGACGAAGGCCCCGGCCACGACGAGGAGAGTCCCGCTCACGCCGGCCTCGCGGCGAGGGCGGCCCGAGCGTTCCGGCGAAGCCCTTCGGCCGTCGCCCGACGGACCGCGGAGCGGGCGAAGGCCCTCTCGAAACCGGCGTCGTCGAGCGAGGCCGCGAAGGCGGGGTCGAGCGAGGCGGGGGCGGAGGCGACGGGGTTGGTCCGTGTCGGCCCGCCGTTCCAGGGACAGACGTCCTGGCAGTCGTCGCAGCCGAAGAGGCGGCCGTCGAGCCACGACGCCTCCTCGGATGTGAAGGGACTCCTCTTCTCGATCGTCAGGTAGGAGAGGCAGCGCCGCGCGTCGACGATGCGCGGCGCGAGGATCGCGGCGGTCGGGCAGGCGTCGAGGCACGCGGAGCAGCCGCCGCACCTCTCCCAGGTCGCGTCGACGGCGGCGGCCGTCGGGGCGAGCGCGAGGTCGGTCAGGACCTCCCCGAGGACGACGTGCGAGCCGACCCCGGGGACGATGAGCATCCCGTTCTTGCCGACGAAGCCGAGGCCCGCGCGCACCGCCCATTCCCTTTCGAGGACGGGGGCCGTGTCGACGCAGACGCGGAAGCGGGCGCCGGTGGGCGAGTGGCGGCGCAGGGAGGCGACGACGGCCTTCAGCTCGCGCCGGACGACGTCGTGGTAGTCCTCTCCCCGGGCGTAGCGGGCCACGTTCCCGGGCCCGCCGGCCGGGACCTCGCGGGCGACGCAGAGAACGGCCTTCGTGTACGCCTGGATCGACTCGAGCGTCTTCCGCGCGTCGGCGTCGCGCTCGAGGTACGACATCTCACCGTGCAGGGAGCGGTCGAGGAAGGCCCGGTACTCGTCCCAGCCCTCCGCGCGGCTCGCGGCGACGACGCCGGCCGCGACGAAGCCGTGGCCGAGCGCGGCGCGGACGGCGCGGCGGGAGAGGTCGACGGGGTCGTCCGGGGGAGGCGCCGGCGGGAACCGCGGGCCCGTCCGGCGCGATCGGAAGCCGGGCATCGCCGTCGAGTCTAGCAACGGGCGGCTATCATTCCCGCCGGTACTCCCGAGGAGCCGAGATGTCCGACCGTCCCGCAGCGCGGTTCTATCCGATCGCCGTCTTCGTTCTCGTCGCCGCCGGAGTCGTCGCGCTCACGGCGAAGGTCCTCGCGCCGTTCGGCACCGCGATCGCCTGGGCCGTCGTCCTCGCGGTCGGCTTCCACGGGCCCTGGCATCTCCTCGAGCGGCGCCTCCCGGCCCGGAGGAACCTCGCGGCCGTCCTCCTGACGCTCGCGATCGGCCTCCTCGTCCTCCTCCCGGCTGCCTTCCTCGCCGGGGCGCTCGTCAACGAGGCGATCGGCGTCGTCGGGCGGGCCTCGGCGACGCTCTCGGCGCGGCACGTCTCGGGCCTGGACGACGTCCTCCGGATTCCCGCCGTCGCCGAGGGCCTCGAGTGGCTCGAGGCGCGGACCGGGTCGTCCCGGACGGACCTCCTCGCGAAGGCGGGGGAGATCGCGGCGGGACTCTCCGGGCTCCTCGCGAAGCTCTCCCGCGGCTTCGTCCTCGGACTCTTCGACGCCGCGGTGACGTTCCTCGTCACTCTCTTCGTCCTCTTCTTCCTCTTCCGGGACGGCGGCGCGATCGTCCGTGCGGCGCTCGACCTCGTCCCGCTCGAGGAGGAGAGGCGCGTCGCTGTGCTCGGCGAGCTCCGCGGGATGCTTCAGTCGATCTTCCGCGGCTCGCTCCTCTGCGCTCTCGTCCAGGGGGCGACGGGGGGGATCGGCTGGCTCGTCGCCGGCCTTCCCTCGCCCTTCCTCGCGGGGGCGGCGATGGCCGTCCTCTCGCTCCTCCCGGTCGGCGGCACCGCGCTCGTCTGGGCGCCCGGGGCCGTCGCCTGCTGGCTCCAGGGCCGCCACGGCATGGCCCTCTTCCTCGTGATCTGGGGCCTCGTCGTCGTCTCGACCCTCGCCGACAACGTCCTGAAGCCGCTCCTGATCGGAGGGGCGACGCAGCTCTCGACGCTCGTCGTCTTCCTCGGCGTCTTCGGGGGGCTCGCCGCGTTCGGTCTCCTCGGCCTCTTCATCGGGCCGATGGTCCTCGCCTTCGGCCTGACGCTCCTCTCGATACTGCGCGCGGCCGTCCACCCGGAGAAGGCGCCGGCGCCGGCCTGACGCCTCGCCAGGTCAGGGGACCCAGTCGGCGACGAAGACGTTCGTCTCGTTCGGCTTCGCGTTGTGGCGGTTCGAGCAGAAGGCGAGGCGCCGCCCGTCCGGCGAGAACATCGGGAAGCCGTCGAAGGTCGGGTTGTAGGTGATCCTCTCGAGGTCCGTCCCGTCGACGTTCACGGCCCAGATGTCGAAGTCGCGGCCTCCCGGGTCGGCGAGGTTCGAGACGAAGAGGAGCTTCTCGTGGCTCCCGCGGAAGAAGAACGGGGCGAAGCTCGCGACGCCGAGCCGCGTCACCTGCCGGTCGCCGGAGCCGTCGGAGCGCATGACGCGGATCTCGAGCCGGCTCGGCCGGACGAGCTGCCGGAGGAGGAGGGCGCGGAACTCCTCGACCGCCTGCGGCTCCTCGGGACGCGAGGCGCGGTAGACGATCCACTCCCCGTCGTCGCTGAAGAAGGCGCCCCCGTCGTAGCCGGGCGCCCGCGTGAGGCGTCGGACGTCGCCGCCGGACGGGTCCATCGAGTAGAGATCGAGGTCGCCGTCCCGGAGCGACGTGAAGACGACCCTCCTCCCGTCCGTCGAGACGGTCGCCTCGGCGTCGTACCCCGGGTTCGCCGTGAGCCGTCGCACGTCGGACCCGTCGAGGCGGGCGCTGAAGACGTCGTACTCGGGGTAGAGCGCCCAGACGTAGCCCTGGGACATGTCGGGGGGCGGCGGGCAGGCGCGCCCGCCGAGGTGCGTCGATGCGTAGAGGACCCGCTCGCCGCCGGGGAGGAAATAGGCGCAGGTGGTGCGCCCCTTCCCCGTGGAGACGAGGTGCGGCTCCCCCGGGGAGTCGACGTCGACGACGAAGATCTGGTCGCAGCGCCACGGTGGCCTCGTCGACTGGAAGACGAGCTGGCGTCCGTCGGGCGACCAGTACGCTTCCGCGTTCTCCCCGCCGAACGTCAGCTGCCTCACGTTGGCGAGGTGCCGCTCGGCCGGCCAGCGGAGGGGGGAGAGGGTCCCCTCCCAGGGGTTCGTGCGCCGCGAGGCGCCGGCGTCTGCGACCGGCGTCGGGGCGGACGCCGGGACCGCGACCGGGGCGCGGGCGGTGTCGCAGCCGGCGAGGACGAGCAGGGCGAGGGCGGGGAGGAGCCGTCGGTGCGCTGCGGGCGTCATGGGCGGGCCGTAATATAGGACGGATGGCGAATGACCGACGCGGCGACGCGGCGGGCCTCGCGCGCGAGCTCGCCGCGCAGGTCGTCGCGCTCGCGACTCCGGGGCCGAACGCTCCTTCCGAAATGCGACTCCCGCAGGGGGGACGGCGGTCGTCCGGCGCCCCGAGCCTCGCCGGCCCGCGCGCGATCCTCGAGAACGCGGCCCGCTTCGTGCAGCCTGTCCTCCCGGCGGACGCGAGGCTGCGGGGCCTGAAGGCCCTCCTCCTCCGCGCGATGCGCATCGTCACGCGCGACCAGGGCGTCTTCAACTCGGCCGTCCACGAAGCCCTCCGTTCCGCGCTCGTGGAGATCGAGGCCTCGATGGACTCGCTCGCCCGGACGCAGAGAGATCGGCACGCCGAGCTCGAGGAGCGGGTGCGCGATCTCCTCGAGGGGACGCGGTCAGCGGTCCTCTCTTCGCTCGAGGAGCAGACCAGCGTGATGCGCCAGGGCCTGGAGGCGGCCTCCGCCTCGCTCGGACGCGAGGCGGGCGCCCGGGAGGAGATGGGGCGCGAGCTGCTGGGGAGCCAGCGGCGGATCGACCTCCTCGAGGGTCGCTCGGAAGACGCCGTCGCGCGGCTCGTCGAAGCCGAGAACCGGCTCGAGACGCTCCGACGGGAGCTCGACCGGGCTTCGGAGGACCTGCGGGCCGCGCGGCTCGAGTGGACGACGCTCCGCACGTCCCTGCGGTCCGGCGGAGGGCCCGTTGGAGGGGCCGCCGCCCTTGCCGTCGAGGGGCCGGAGACTCGCTCCGCAGCCGACCCGATCTCGGCCGGCCTCTACGCGGACTTCGAGCGGGCTTTCCGCGGGGCGGAGGAGGAGATCCGGGCCCGCCAGGAGGGGGACGTCTCCCTCTTCCTCGCCTCGCCCGGCCCCGTCGCGGACCTCGGCTGCGGGCGCGGGGAGTTCCTGGAGGCCCTTCGCGGACGCTCGATCCCCGGCCTCGGCTGTGACACGAACCCCGTCATGGTCGCGCGCTGCCGGGAGAAGGGGCTTCTCGTCGACGAGGCGGACCTCTTCGGCTGGCTCCGCGCCCGGCCCGAGAGCTCGCTCGGAGGGATCACCGCGTACCAGGTCGTCGAGCACCTCCCCGCGGAGGCGCTCCTCCCGTTCGTGGAGCTCGCCGTCTCCCGGCTCGCGCCGGGAGGGCGTCTCCTCCTCGAGACGGTGAACGCGGAATCGGTCTACGCCATGAAGTGGTTCTGGATGGACCTGACGCACGTGAGGCCCGTCCCGGGCGCCTCGCTCGGCCGACTCATGGAGGCGTGCGGCCTCAGGGACGTGACGATCGCGTTCCGATCGCCCGTGCCGCGGGAGGTGACCGGCGGCGGGGCGGAGCCGTCCGACCCGCTCGTCGCGGCGGTCGCGCGCCTCGTCTTCGCCCCCCAGGACGTCGCCGTGACGGGCGTGAAGTAGATGGCGAACGTCCTCGTCTGCACGGCGCAGGTCCCCTTCGCGTCCGGCGGAGCCGAGCGCCACGCCGCGGGCCTCGTCCGCGAGCTGAGGGCCCGCGGGCACCGCGTCGACCTCGTCCAGCTCCCGTTCAAGTGGTACCCGCGCGAGGAGATCCTCCTCTCCGCCGCCGCGTGGCGGCTCGTCGACGTCACCGAGGCGGACGGGACGAAGGTCGACCTCGTCGTCCCGATGAAGTTCCCGTCGTACCTCGTGAGGCACCCGAACAAGGTCGTCTGGCTCATCCACCAGTTCCGGCAGGCCTACGACCGCTTCGGGACGGAGCAAAGCGACTTCACCGCGAGCCCCGAGGACACGCGCTGGCGCGAGCTGATCGCGGAGGCCGACGCGACGGGTCTCGGCGAGGCGCGGAAGGTCTTCACGAACGCGAAGAACACGGCGGACCGTCTCGCGCGCTTCAACGGGATCGAGGCCGAGGCGCTCTACCACCCGCCGCCGCTCGCGGGCCGCTACCGCGACGACGGGCCAGGGCGCTACGCGCTCGTCGTCGGGCGGCTCGACCCGTGGAAGCGGATGGAGCTCGCGATCGAGGGGGCCGCCGCGGGCCGTTTCCCGCTCGTGATCGCCGGCTCCGGCCCGGACGAGGAGCGCCTCCGCGCCGTCGCCGCGCGGACAGGGGCGGACGTGGAGTTCCGCGGCGCCGTCTCCGACGAGGAGCTCCTCTCTCTCTACGCCGGCTGCGGCGCCGTCCTCTTCACCCCCGCCGACGAGGACTACGGCTACATCGCGCTCGAGGCCTTCCTCTCGAGGAAGCCCGTCGTCACCTGCACGGACTCCGGCGGGCCGCTCGAGTTCGTCGTCGACGGCGAGACCGGGCGGGTCACGGCCCCCGACGGCGCGGCCGTCGGCGCGGCCGCCGCGGACCTCCTCGCGGCGCCGCCGGCGGCACGCGCGATGGGGGAAAGAGGCTGGGAGTCGGTCCGCGGCCTGACGTGGGACGCCGTCGTCGCGGCGCTCCTGCGGGCGGGCGGCCTCGCGTGACGGCGACGCTCGGCTTCGTCAGCCCGCTGCCGCCGGTCCGCTCCGGTATCGCGGACTACTCGGCGGACCTCCTCGGGCCGCTCCGCGACGAGGTCGAGCTCGTCACGTACGCGCCGTCCGAGGCGCGCCGCGCGTTCTCGGCGGGACACCGGGCCGTCCTCCTCCAGGTCGGGAACGACCCGCTCCACCTGCCGTCCGTCGAGGCGCTCCGGGAGAACGGCCGCCGGATCCCGACCGTCCTCGTCCTCCACGACTTCTCCCTCCACCACCTCTTCGCGGCCGGCTACCTCGACGCCGGCCGCGTAGAGGACTACGCCCGCGAGCTCGAGCGGTCGCACGGCGACCGCGGCCGGGCGCTCGGCCGGCGGGCGCTCGCGGGAGAGCGGAGCCCGGTCTGGGACCTCGCGCCGTGGGAGTGGCCGATGTCGCTCGGCGTCGTAGGGGACGCCTCCGCGGTGATCGTCCACTCGCGGCTCGTCCGCGGCGCCCTCCTCCGGCATCGGCCGGAGGTCCCCGCCTTCGAGGTCCCGCACCTCGTCGCGCCGGCGCCGGAGCACTCGCGCGAGGAATCCCGAACGCTCCTCGGCCTCCCGGCGGATCGGGTCGTCGCCGCGACGCTCGGCATCGTGACGCCGGCGAAGAGGATCGGAAAGCTCCTCGAGGGGCTCGCGCTCCTCCCGCCCGCGGGACGGCCGCTCCTCGTCGTCGGCGGCGCCGTGGGGGAGGACGACCCGCTGCTCGGGTTCGTGAGGGATCGAGGCCTCGCCGCCGACGTCCGCTTCACGGGCTATCTCTCCGAGCCCGACTTCTGGCGGCTCGCACGCGCCGCGGACGTCTGCGTGAACCTCCGCTTCCCGACGGTGGGAGAGACCTCGGGCGCGGTCTGCCGCCTCGCGGGGAGCGGCCTCCCCGTCGTCGTGAGCGACGTCGGGTGGTTCCGGGAGCTCCCGGAGAGCTTCGCGGCGAAGGTCCCGGTCGGCGAGGGGGAGGCCGAGGCCATCGCGAAGGCGCTGGGCTCCCTGGCGGCGGACGCCGGGATGAGGGAGGCGCGCGCCGCGTCGGCGAGGGCGTGGGGCGTCGAACGCCGCCCCTCGCGGATCGCGGCCGCCTACGCGAGAGTCGTGCGCGCCGTAGTGGAGGGGCGGGCGACGCCGCTCTCCCTCTCCGGCCGTGTCGCGGGGCGGGTCTCCTCCCTCGGGCTGGGGCGACCCGGCGCGTTCGGGGCCGCCGGGCGCGGGCCGGACGGCGCGGTCCTCTCCGCCCTCGGCCTGCGCCTCACGGGCGTCCTGCCTCCTCCGCTCGTCCCGTTCTCACCCGGGGAATGACGTCGGCGGGCGCGGCGCGCCGCGCGAGGAACGTCGGGCGCGCCCGGGCGGTGCGAACCGATCAGGTCTGCGGGAGCGACGCGAGGATCCGGAGCATCTCGTCGACGTCGACGAAGCCCTCGATTCTCTTCACGACGCTGCCGGAGCCGTCGACGAAGAGGACCGTCGGGTAGCCTTCGACGTCGAAACGCCGGGCGATCTCCTCGCCCTCCTTCTCGGCATCGACGCGCACGGCGACGAGCCGTCGGGCCGCTTCGGCGACGCGGGCGTCCCCGAAGACCTCGCGGTCGAGCTTCTTGCACCAGCCACACCAGTCCGTGTAGACGTCGACGAGAAGGAGCCGCTTCTCGGCGCGGGCCCGGGCGAGCGCGTCCTCGTACGAACCCTGGACGAACGCGACGCCGGGACCGGAGGCGGTCCCCGTCGCCGCGGCATCGGGCCTCGAGCAGGCGGAGAGGAGGCCGAGAGCGGTCAGGACGAGAGCGAGGCTGCGGAGGTGCGGCATGCGGGAGCTCACCATGTCACGAGAGCCGAACGTCCCCGGGTCCCGGCGTATTCCCGCGGGGCGGCGGGGCCTCGGCGAGGAGACGCCGGGCCTCGAGGCCGGAGGCGAGCGCCGCGGGTCCGTCGACGACGAACCCGGGAATCCCGGCGCGGGCGGCCGCCTCGACGAGCTCCGGGCGGTCGTCGGCGTAGACGCACTCCGAGGGCGCGCACGACGCGGCCGCGAGCGCCGCGTCCCAGAAGGCCGGCTCGGGCTTCGCGGCTCCGATCCGGTACGACAGGACGACGGCGTCGAAGAGGGGGAACGGGTCGAAGACGGAGAGGACGCCCTCCCAGTGGAGGACGTTCGTGTTGGAGACGAGGACCCTGCGGACGCCGGACCGGACCCGGGAGAGGGCGGCGATCGCGTCGGGGAGCGGGTGGAAGATGTCCCGCCAGGCGCGGATCCAGACCGGCTCCGGGAGGCGGGGGAGCCCGGACTCCCGCTCACAGGCCCGGAAGAACTCGTCGGGCCGGAGCCGGCCGCGGTCGAACTCCGCCTCGAGCGGCCCGAACAGGACGCCGCGGAGGCGGCCGGCCGGAACGCCGGTCGCCTCCGCGACCCGCTCGCAGGTGATGCCGTGGTCGAAGCCGACGAGGACCTTCCCGAGGTCGACGAGGATCGCGCGCGTCACGGTCTCATGGCCTGCGCGGGGATCAGGTACGGGTCTCCCGTCCGCTTGTCGGTGACGGTCGCGTAGCCGAGGATCCGGGCGCCGTTCCCGAGGTTGACGAAGAGGTTCAGCCGGTAGGGGCCGCCCGGCGTCGGCTGGAAGGAGGCGAACGCCTCCCCGAAGACGTCGTCGAGCTGACGGACTGAGAACGGCGGCACGATGACGATACGCGTCCCGTAGGGGACGCCGACCGCGTCGACGAGCTGGACGCCCGCCTCGAGCTCGACGTCCGTCGGGTTCATGACGGCGACGTTCGTCCGGAGGTTCGGGTCGTTCGTCAGCCCGGTGACGTAGAGGTCGCCGTAGACGCTGTCGTCGAACCCGAGCGCGTTCCGGTAGGGCTGGCCGGGGGAATACTGCCCGTAGGTCCCCGCCCTGGAGCCGCCGACGTTGTAGGTGTTGCTCGTCACGAGGAGGGGGTATTTCCCGCGGACCTCGAGGAGCCCGAACACCTCCGTCCGGCCGAAGATCGTCCGGACGATGTCGTCGAGCGCGATCGACTCGCGCGGCGCGAGGTCGGGGGTGATCCTCAGGCCTCCGGACGTCGTCCCGTCGACGCCGGCAGGGGTGAAGTAGAGGACGACCTCGTTGTCGAGCTCCGTCTCCGGGTTGAAGACCCAGACGTCCGTCCTCCAGAGGCCGGTCGCGCCGGTGATGTGGACGGCCGGGAGGTAGGCGTTCGTCGTGGCGATGGAGTCCGCCGCGGCGGGCGTCGCGGTCGCCGCGGCGGCGACCGCGAGAATGGCGACCAGGGTCCTGACGATCCGGTTCATGTTCACCTCCGGCCCCTCGGGCTCTTTCGGAGTTTCGCAAACGGGCTGCCACCCGGGCGTCTCCGCGCGGGGACGGCCGAAAAGAGAAAGGGCGCCCCGCTTTCGCGGGGCGCCCTTCGGGCTCGATTTCGAACCGCTTACTTCGCCGGGGCGGCGGGGGCGGCCGCGGGGGCGGCCGGGGCGGCCGGGGCGGCCTCGGTCGTGGCGGGGGCGGCCTCGGTGGTGGCGGGGGCGGCCTCGGTCGTGGCGGGGGCGGCCTCGGTCGCGGCCGGGGCGGGCTCCTCGACGACGGCGGGGGCCTCCTGGGGGGTGGTCTCCTTCTTCTCGCCGCCGCAGGCGACGAGGGAAGCGGAGATGGCGATCAGGGCGACGACGGAAAGGACCTTCTTCATGATGACTCCTTCTTACCGGGGTGAATTTCGCTGCTTCTCAGCGGGTGTGGGTGGTTTGACGGGTTGCTCCGGACCGGCCGGGCGGCCGGGACGACTGTCGGTGACTTCGTGGGACCTACCTTGACGCACCCACAGTGTCGACGAGTGACCTCGCCCGAGCTTCGAGGGAAGGATAGGGAATCCCGGCGTCGTGTCAAGCCCTCATTTCGGTTTTCGGCGTTCGAGAGTGAGGGCGGCGGCCTGGAACGGAGCGCCTGCGCCGCCGCACGCCGACCCGCGCCGCGTTGACCGGTCCGGGGCCGGCGGCTAGACTGCGCGACTTCGGGCGATGTTCGACTCGCTGTCCGACCGTCTGCAACGCGTGATGAAGGGGCTCCGGGGTGAGGGTCACCTGACGGAGTTCCACGTCGACGAGGCCCTGAAGGAGATCCGGACCGGACTCCTCGAGGCCGACGTGCACCTCGACGTCGTCAAAGGCTTCACCGGAAGGGTCCGCGAGAAGGCCGTCGGGCACGAGGTCCTGACGGCGCTCGCCCCGGCCCAACAGGTCCTGAAGATCGTCCAGGCGGAGCTCGTCTCGCTCCTCGGGGGGACCGCGGTCCCGCTGAGCCTCAAGCGCCGTCCGTCGGTCCTCCTCCTCGTCGGCCTCCAGGGCTCGGGGAAGACGACGACCGCCGCGAAGCTGGCCCTCCACCTGAAGAAGAAGCTCGGCAAGCAGGTCCTCCTCGTCCCGGCGGACGTCTACCGCCCCGCCGCGACGGAGCAGCTCCGCACGCTCGCGAAGGAGAACGGGCTCCCGTGCTTCGACCCGAAGGGGGAGCCGGACGCCGTCGCGCGCGTGAAGGCGGCCGTGAAGGAGGCGAAGCTCTTCGGCTGGGACGTCGCGATCGTCGACACCGCGGGCCGCCTTCACGTCGACGAAACGCTGATGGACGAGGTCGCGCGGATCCGGGAGGCCTGCGATCCCGACGAGATCCTCTTCGTCGCCGACGCGATGACCGGACAGGACGCCGTCACCTCCGCGCGGGCCTTCTCCGACCGGCTCCCGCTCACCGGCGTGATCCTGACGAAGCTCGACGGCGACGCCCGGGGAGGCGCCGCCCTCTCTCTCTCGACGGTCGTCGGCAGGCCGATCAAGTTCGCCGGCGTCGGCGAGAAGAGCGGCGACCTCGAGCCGTTCCACCCCGACCGGGCCGCCTCGCGGATCCTCGGGATGGGCGACGTCATGACGCTCATCGAGAAGGTCTCGACGGAGGCCGACCAGAAGGCGGCCCAGAAGGCCGTCGAGCGGCTCCGGAAGAACGAGTTCACGCTCGATGACCTGAGGGACCACTTCCGGCAGCTCAAGCGCCTCGGCCCGCTCTCGACGCTCGTCGGGCACCTGCCGAAGGTCGGGCCGTTCAAGCAGCTCCGGGACCTCCAGATCGAGGACGACGCGACGAAGCACCTCGAGGCGATGATCGACTCGATGACGGCCGAGGAGAGGAACGACCCGAAGCTCCTGAACGGCAGCCGCAAGCTCCGCGTGGCCCGAGGCTCCGGCACCTCGGTCCAGGACATCAACCAGCTGCTGAAGCAGTACCTCGAGATGAAGAAACTGATGAAGGGCGCCTCCCGGATGCGCTTCTGAGCCGGGAAGCCGCGCTTCCCACCACGTCGAAAGGAACTCCATGCTGAAGATCCGACTCCGCCGCACGGGCGGCACGAACGCGCCCGCGTACCGAATCGTCGTCTCCGACAGTCAGCGGACCCCGACCGCCCAGGTCCTCGAGGAGCTCGGGCACTACGACCCGACGAAGAACCCGCCCCTCCTCGACCTCGACGTCGAGAAGGCGAAGGCCTGGATCGCGAAGGGCGCCACCGCTTCCGGGACGGTCGGGAAGCTCCTGGCCCGGCCCAAGGTCTGACGGACGGCGGCGCCGTGACGCCGGAGGACCTCGTCGTCGTCGGCCGCCTCGCGAGGCCGCACGGCCTCCGGGGCGAGATGAGCGTCGAGGTCCTCACCGACTTCCCCGGCCGCTTCGTCCCCGGCCTCGCTCTCGTCGCGGCCGACGCCGCCGGAGCCCGCCGACGGGAGCTCGTCGTCTCCGCCGTCCGTCCGGCCGGCGAGCGGCTTCTCCTCGCGTTCGACGGAGTCGGGACGCGGACGGAGGCCGAGGCGCTCCGCGGGCTCGACCTCGCCGTCCCCGCGGGGAGAGAGGCCCCGCGGCCCGCGGGGTACGTCTACCACTTCGACGTCGAAGGGTGCCGCGTCGTCGACCGCTCCGGCCGGGAGCTCGGCCTCGTGACGGGACTGTCGGAAGCGGGCGGACGGAGCCTCCTCGAGGTCCGGACGCCGGCGGGGGAGCGCGACGTCCCGTTCGTCGAGCCGATCGTCGTCTCCGTCGACCTCGCGTCCCGGACCGTCGTCCTCGACCCGCCCGCGGGGCTCCTCGACGGATGAGGTTCGACCTCCTCACGATCTTCCCCGGCTACTTCGCCACCCCGCTGGCGGAGGCGCTCGTCGGCAAGGCGATCGACGACGGGCTCCTCGAGGTGAGGATCGTCGACCTTCGCGCCTTCAGCGACGACCCGCACAGGAAAGTCGACGACGAGGCGTACGGAGGCGGACCCGGGATGGTCCTGGCGGCCCCTCCCGTCTGCGCGGCGATCGAGGCCCTCCGGTCCGAGGACGGGGCGCCGGCGCCGCACGTCGTCTTCCTCTCGCCCCGCGGCCGGCGCCTCGACGCCGCCGTCTGCCGCGAGCTCGCGTCGCGTCCCCGCCTCGTCCTCGTCTGCGGACGCTACGAGGGGGTCGACGAAAGGGTCCGCGAGGCCGGCTTCTTCGACGAGGAAATCTCCCTGGGGGACTTCGTCCTCCCCGGCGGGGAGGTCGCGGCCCTGGCGCTTCTGGAGGCGGTCTCGAGGTTCGTCCCCGGGGTCGTCGGAGAGGCCGAAAGCGTCCGCCTCGACAGCTTCGAGGACGGGCTCCTCGACCACCCTCACTACACCCGCCCGCGGGAGTTCCGCGGACTCGCCGTCCCGGACGAGCTCCTCTCGGGGCACCACGAACGGATCCGCCTCTGGCGTCGCGAGCGGCAGCTCGAGCAGACGGCCCGCTACCGGCCGGACCTCCTCGAGCGGTTCGTCCCCGGGGACGCCGAGGACCGCGAGCTCCTTTCCCGGGTCCTCGCACGGGTTGCCCCGGGAAGCCGGACTCCGTAGAATCCGCGTTCTGGTCGTCCGCCCACGGAGGGGAACGTGTCCCCTTCGCTGGGCGCGGTCAAGACGTCTTCGGAGGTTCCTCGAAATGGACAAGCTGCTCGAGGCGGAACGCCAGGCTCTGCGCGGGGACATTCCGCCGTTCGCCCCCGGCGACACCGTGAAGGTGCACGTCAAGGTGCGCGAGGGGGAGAAGGAGCGGATCCAGGTCTTCAACGGTCTCGTCATCGCCCGGAGCGGCGGCGGCGTGCGGGAGACTTTCACGGTGCGCAAGGTCTCCCAGGGAATCGGAGTCGAGCGGACGTTCCCCGTCCACTCGCCCGTCCTGGAGAGGATCGAGGTCGAGCGGCACGGCGTCGTCCGCCGCGCCAAGCTCTACTACCTCCGGAAGCTCCGCGGCAAGGCCGCCCGTATCGCCGAGAAGCGCGACGCCTGATCCGGTCGGGGGCCGAGCTCCCGAGGCGGCGCGCTCCGCGCGGCCGCCGGACGAGGAGGGGATGGACCGTTCCACGGACACCCCGGGACCGTCGGACCGGGCCGCGGGGCCGGGGCGCCGCGGAGGGCGGTGCTCGTCCCTCGCGCGGGAGCGCCAGCGCCTCGGCCTCCTCCTCGAGACGGAGGAGGAGGCGCGGGCCGCCGGCGCCCGCGTCGTCGTCGGCGTGGACGAGGCGGGACGCGGGGCCCTCGCCGGGCCCGTTTACGCGGCGGCCGTCGTCCTCGTACCCGGCGTCCCCGTCCCCGGCCTCGACGACTCGAAGGCTCTCTCTGCGGAAGTCCGGGAGGCCCTCGCGCCCCGCATCCGCAGGGACGCGGCCTCGTGGGGCGTCGGCTCGGCCTCGGCGGCGGAGATCGACGCCGTCGGCATCGCGCCCGCGACGTTCCTCGCGATGCGTCGGGCGCTCGAGTCCCTCGCGACGCGGGGCCCGGCCCCGGACCTCGTCCTCGTGGACGGCTTCCCGATCCCCGCGCTCACCGTTTCGCAGCGTGCCGTCGTGCGGGGCGACGCGACGGTCGCCTGCATCGCGGCGGCGTCCGTGCTCGCGAAAACGGCGCGCGACGACGAGATGCGCGCGCTCGACGCGCTCCGGCCGTGGTACGGGTTCGGGTCCCACAAGGGCTACGGGAGCGCGGCCCACCTCGAGGCCCTGCGGCGCCACGGCCCCTCACCCGACCACCGCCTGACGTTCGCGGGGGTCCTTTCTCCCTCGCCGGCCGCTTCGCCCGTTGCGGCCGCCTGAGGAATCGGGCGAAGATCAGCCGTGGCCAGCAAGCGCGAGTCCCTCATCGCCTCTGCGGAGAAGTCGCTGCAGAGGGGGAAGGTCGACCTCGCGCTCAAGGACTACCTCAAGGTCCTCGAGGAGACCCCGAGCGACATCAACATCCTGAACAAGGTCGGGGACCTGCAGGTCCGCCTCGGCAAGAACGAGGAGTCGATTCCCTTCTTCCTGCGCATCGCGGAGCACTACGCCCACGACGGCTTCTACGTCCGGGCGATCGCGATGTACAAGAAGGTCAACAAGCTCGACCCGGCCCGCCTCGACATCTACGAGAAGCTCGCGGAGCTCTACGTCAAGCAGCAGCTCTGGATGGAGGCGAAGAGCAACTACCAGGTCCTCGCGGACTACCTCCTCAAGCAGGACAACCTCGCCGGCGCGATCGGCATCTACCAGAAGATGGCGGCGATCGAGCCGCAGAACCTGCAGCTCCACGTCAAGCTCGCGGACCTCTTCACCCAGGCGAAGCGGATCCCCGAGGCGCTCCGGGAGTACGCAGTCGTCGCGTCGGCTCTCTCCGAGCGGGGCGCGCACGAGGAGTCGATCCGGGTCTACGAGAAGGCCCTGAGGCTCGCCCCGGACAACGTCGAGATCCTGCGGACGCTCGTCCCGCTTCTCCTGTCGCTCAACCAGGTCGAGCAGGCCCGCGCCGCCCTCCGGAAGGGGCTCGAGGCGAGCCCGCGGTCGGTCCCGCTCTTCCTCCTCGCCGCCGAGGCGGCCCTCGCCGCGAACGACATGGCCGAGGCCCGGAGCTACTCCGACAAGGCCCGGGCGGTGGAGCCGGAGAACGAGGACGTCCTCGCCGCGGCCGTGAAGATCCAGCTCAAGGGGAGGAGGCCGGACCTCGCGTGGGGCGCGGCCCTCCCGCTCGCCGACGCGGCCGTTCGCCGAGGAGAGGCGAAGAAGGCGCTCGCGCTCCTCGTCCCGATCGCCCGCGCGGCGCCCGACAACGACGACCTCGTGAAGAAGGTCGTCGACGTGGCGTCCGGCGTCGGCGACGAGACGACGGCCCTGCCGTTCCGCTCGGCCCTCGCCGAGCTCTACCGCAAGAAGGGTCGGCTCGCCGAGGCGGCCGACCTCCTCCGGCATTGCGCCCGGACCCAGCCGGACAACGCGGAGTTCCGGGCCCGTCTCGCCCAGCTCGAGCCCGCGGCGGGCGCCGCGACCGTCGCGCCCCCGCGGGTGCCGCCGCCCTCGCTCGAGCGAAAGCTCGAGGTGACGCTCTCGGGGTTCGGTCCGCCGTCTCGCACCGCGGCGCCGCCCGCGGCTCCTCCGCCCGTCGCCCCGGAGCCGGCCCCGCAGCTCGGCCCCGCCGCCGCGGAATTCGAGTTCGACCTCGACGAGGTCGAGGCCGTCGAGGAGGTGGAGGAGCCCGCCGCCGCTCCGCCGCCGGCGGCCGAAGCGCCGGCGACGCCCCCTCGCGGCCTCCCGGTTCCGTCCGCGCGCCCGGCTCGAGAGCCCGCCTGGACACCGCTCACCGCCGCGGAGGCGCTCGAAGCGTTCGAGGCGCGGGAGGCGGAGTCGGCGCGCAGCGCCGTCCCCTCCGGCTTCGGCGCGGAGGAGATCGAGGAGCTTCGGCCCGAGGCCGAGCTCCCGCAGGCCGCTCCTTCGTCCCAGACCCCCTCGTTCGCGGATCTCGACCTCGCGCTCGCGCCACCGGACGGTTTCGACCAGGGTCTCGCGCTCGGCGGGGGGGCCTTCCCCGTCCCTGCCGGGCCGACGACTCCGGAGCCCGAATGGTCCCTGCCGCGCTCGTCCGGCCCGGTCTCGTTCCCGGGCGAGGAGATCGGCGGCCCTCCCTCGTTCGGTCCCACCTCCCGGCCCGTCTCGGGCGACGCGGCCCTCGACGATGCTCTGGTCGAGGCCGACGTGTTCCGCCGGTACGGTCTTCTCGAGAAGGCCGTCGAGCAGCTCCGGCCCTGGCTCGAGAAGGTGCCCGAGAACCTGAAGGTCCGCGAGCGGCTGTTCGAGCTTCACCTCGAGCAGGGGCATCGCGACGAGGCCCGGTCCCACGGCACCGTCCTCGCGGAGGCCTACACGGCGACGGGACGGGACGACCGCGTCCGAGCGCTCGAGGCGCTCCTCGGCGAACCCCTCCGTCCGGCGGCGACCGGGCCGGCGCCGGAAGCGCCGGGCCTGCCGCGGCTCGAGCCGGGACCCGGGCCGACGCCGGCACCGGAGGCCCCGGGCCTGCCGGCGCCCGCGCCGGTCCCGGAGCCGTGGGAGGCGGTGCCGTCGCTCGCCGCCGCGGAAGAGGCTCTCGGTGTCGAGCTCCCGGCGCTCGACGACGGGACGTCGCCTCCCGTCGACCTCCCTTCCGTCACGATCCCGGATGAGCCGCCCGTCGAGAGCCTCGGCGCCGACCTCGAGTTCGTGACGTCCGGGGCCGAGGCCTCGACGCCCGTGCCGGGCCGCTGGTCCGAAGCCTTCGACGAGCCCCTGACGGAGATCATCTCCGCGGAGTCTCCGCTTCCGTCTCCGGCGGAGGCCCTCGAGCCGCTCGTCGCGGAGCCTTCGGCGGAGACCGTCGCGCCGGAGCCTGAGCCGGCGCCGGAGCCGGCTCCTCCTCCGCGCCCGGAACCCGCCCCGTTCGTTCCGCCGACGGGGGCGGCCCCGGAGGTCCTCTCCGAAGCGCCCGGGCAGGTCGTCCCGGAGAAGCGCCCGGTCGCGAAGGAGAAGCTCTCGGCGGCGGACCTTCTCGGCCTCGGAAAACCCGCGCCGGCGGTGAAGAAGCCGAAAGCCGTCCGACCCGAGGACCTCGAGCTCGACCTCCTGGGAGGGAAGCCCTCGAAGGGGAAGGGGAAGCCGAAGCCGGCGCGGCCCGAGCCCGTCCTGCCCGACGACCTCCTGAAGTCTCTCGAGAAGCCGCGCGGGCCGCGTGTGGCCGAGCCCGCGACGGCCGTTCTCGCCGCGTCGGAGCCCGTGGTCGCCGCGCCGGTCGCGGTCGAGCCGGCCGTCGAGGCCCCGCCCGTCTCCGCGGGCCCGACGGGATTCCCGGGGGATGCGTTCGCGGAAGCCGCCGCGGCCGAGCCGGTCACGCCGACGGAGCCCTTCGAGCTCCCGGCGCCGCCGCCGGAAGCTCCGGCCCGTCCGGTCCCGGAGGAGCTCGCCGAGCTCGACTTCTGTCTCGACCAGGGGATGGTCGTCGACGCCGCGGAGCGGCTCCAGTCGCTCGAGGCGAGGTTCCCCGGCGATCCCGAGCTCGCGACGCGGCGGCTGCGGCTCGAGGGCGGGCGGGGAGGAGCGGAGGCGCCCAGAACGGCCCTCCAGGACATCCTCTCGGACGACCTCGACTCGGTCCTGGACGCCGAGCTCGGACGCGCGCTCACGGAAGACATGGTCCGCGAGTCGCCGGCGGCCGTCGTCCCGGCGCCTCCTCCGGCGGAGGCTGCGGCGGGGCCCGTCCTCGACGACTCGGGGCTCTTCTCCGACGAGCAGGAGTTCTTCAACTTCGCCGACGAGCTCCACACCGAGCTCCGGAAGGAGAGCGAGCTGCCGCCGTCCGAGGAGGGGAGGGAGGTCTCTCTCGAGGAGATCTTCCGCGACTTCAAGAAGGGCGTCGAGCAGCAGCTCTCCCCCGAGGACTACGAGACCCACTACAACCTCGGGATCGCCTACAAGGAGATGGGCCTCACCGACGAGGCGATCGGCGAGTTCCAGCTCGCGTCGAAGGACCCGCTCCACGCGGTCGAGTGCTGCGCGATGCTCGGCCTCTGCTTCCTCGAGAAGGGGCTGCCGCAGCTCTCCGTGAAGTGGTACCGGAAGGGGCTCGAGACGATCGGGATCAAGGAGTCCGACCGCCTCGGCCTCCAGTACGCCCTCGCTGGGATCCTCGAGCAGATCGGCGACCGCGAGGGCGCCTACCGGACCTACCTCGACATCTACGGCACGAACGCCCAGTTCGAGGACGTCGCGGAGAGGATCAAGGCGCTCAAGCCGGTCGTCGAGGGCTGAGCGCCCGGTCACGCTCGTGCGGGGCGCCGCGTCCCGCGCCTCCCCGCCCCGCCGTTCGCGAGCGTCCGCCTACCCCTTCCGGGCCTTCCCGAAGTCGGAATGCGTCCGGAAGCCGGCTTGCGGCTTCCGCGCCGCGTTCTCCCGGAGCTTCCCGTGGTAGTCGACGGGGGCCCTTCTGCTGATCCCCTCGCCCCGGCGCGCCGCCTCGAACGCGGAGCGGAGCGTCGCCATGCTCTCCTCGCGGCGGCGGTAGAGGCGCTTGAGCGGGCGCGGCGCGTGCCGGGCGAGCGCGTACGCGGTGAGGAGCGGGAGCGCGATCGTCGCGTCGCAGTAGCAGACGACCGTGTCGGGGAGGGCGTTCGGGTCGATCTTCCCCCACGACACCGCCTCGGACGGCGTCGCGCCCGAGAGGCCGCCCGTGTCGGGGCGGGCGTCCGTGAGCTGGAGAAAGAAGTCGTGGCCGGCCTCGTCGATCCCGAGGACCTCCTGGATCTGCGGCTCCGTCTGGAGGAGGAAGTTCTTCGGGCTGCCGCCGCCGACGATCAGGACGGCGCTCTTCCCTCCCGCGCGCTTCGCGGAGTAGACGATCGAGGCCGTCTCGTTCACGTCGGCCGAGACGTCGAAGGAGAAGGCGCCCCCTTCCAGCGCCCGCCGCGCGACGTTCATCCCGATCGAGGAGTCGCCCGGGGAGCTCGTGTAGATCGGGACGTCGAAGCGGTGCGCCGAGGCGAGGACCGACTGGTCGGACGGGACGCCGAGCGCCCTCTGCCGCCCTGCGAGGAAGCGCCCTGCGAGCCAGTGGAACTCGGCCGTCGACATCGGCCTCTGGAAGTCGGGCGCCTTCAGCATCTCGCGGAAGAAGGCGTCCGTGTCGAGGAGGACCTCGTACGGGAAGACGATGTCGTAGATCCGGATGACCCCGTCGTCGCGGAGCGCGACGTCGTCGAATGTCGGCCGCCCCTCGTGGATCGGCATCCCGAGGCCGTGGTGGACGTCGTGGTAGAGGTTCGCGCCGGTGGCGATCATCCAGTCGACGAAACCCGCCCTCATGAGCGGGATGAGGCACGCGAGGCCGAGGCCGGCGGGGGTCAGCGCTCCCGTGAGCGAGACGCCGACGGTGACCTCGGGCGCGAGCATCCTCTCGACGAAGAGGCCGCACCCCTCGCGGAGCCGCGCGGCGTTGTAGGCCGAGAAGGTCTGGTCGATCAGGTCGGCGGCCTTCACGTTCCCACGGACGGGGCGAGGAGCGATCCGGCGCCCGGAGAGGAACGGGCTCTTCGCATTCGGCTTGGCCATACGGCCGGGAACCGTAGCAGGGCCACGAGGAAACGGAAAGGGGCGGGCCGCCGGTATCATCGGGGCTCCGATGCGGAGCGAGCCTGCAGCCGTCCCGGGCGGTGCGCCGCTCCTCGCCGTCCGCGGCCTCGCGGTCGCCTTCGGCGGCACCCGCGTCGTCGACGGCGTCTCGTTCGAGGTCTCCCGCGGGGAGATCGTCGCGCTCGTCGGCGAGTCGGGCTCGGGGAAGACGGTGACGGCGCTGTCGCTCCTCGGCCTCCTCCCGGAGCCGGGGCGCGTCGTCGAGGGCGAGGTCGCCTTCGAGGGGCGGAGCGTCGGAGCGCTCCCGCCCGAGGCGCTCCGGCGCCTCCGCGGGGGCGGCATCGGTCTCGTCTTCCAGGAACCCGCCGAGGCGCTCGATCCGGTCCGGACGATCGGGAGCGAGCTCGTCGCCGTCCTGAGGCGCCACCGGGGCCTCTCTCGCAAGGAGGCGCGCCGCGAGGCGCTCGCCTGGCTCGGCCGGGTCGCCCTCCCGGAGCCGGACGCCCGGATGGAGGACCTCCCGCACCGGATGTCGGGCGGGATGCGCCAGCGGGCGATGCTCGCGCTCGCGCTCGCCGGAGGGCCGCGCCTCCTCGTCGCCGACGAGCCGACGGCCTCCCTCGACGTCACGATCCAGGCGCAGCTCCTGGACCTCCTGAGGCGCCTCCGCGACGAGCTGGGCCTCGCGGTCCTCCTCGTCACGCACGACCTCGGAGTCGTCGCGGAGGTCGCGGAGCGGGCGCTCGTCCTCTACGCGGGCGAGATCGTCGAGGAGGCCCCCGTCGCGGCGCTTCTCGCGGACCCGCGACACCCCTACACGAGGGCCCTCCTCGCCTCGCGCCCCGGGGCGGGCGGCGAGGCGGGCCGGCGGAGGCTCCCGGCGATCGGCGGTGGCGTGCCGGAGCCGGGGGCGTGGCCGCCGGGCTGCCGGTTCGCCCCGCGCTGCCCGGAGGCGATCGCGCGCTGCGCGTCGGAGCGTCCGGGCTTCGTCGGCCGGCCGGACGGTCGCGTCGCCTGCCTCCTCGCGGAGGAGGTTCGACGGTGAGGCCGACTGCGTCCGCCGCGCCGCCCCTGCTCTCCGTCCGGCGGCTCGCGAAGGCCTTCCTCTCGCCCGCGGGCGCCTGTCCGGGCGGGACGCGGCGGGAGGTCCGTGCGGTACGGGGCGTCTCCTTCGACCTCGCGGCGGGCGAGACGCTCGCGCTCGTCGGCGAGTCGGGATCGGGGAAGAGCACGACGGCGCGCCTCCTCCTCCGGCTTCTGGAGCCGGACGAGGGCGAGGTCGCGTTCGGCGGGCGCGACTGGCTGGCGCTTCCGAAGTCCGAGCTGAACCGCGCGCGGCGGGACGTCGGCGTCGTCTTCCAGGACCCCGGGAGCACGCTGAACCCGCGGATGAGCGTCGGCGAGGTCGTCGGCGAGCCCCTGGCGATCCACCGGATCGGAACGGGAGCCCAGCGGTGGGAACGAGTCGCAGCGCTCCTTCGCGCCGTCGGCCTTCCCGACGGGACGGCGGAGCGGCGCCCGGGCGAGCTCTCCGGAGGCCAGCGGCAACGGGTCGCGATCGCCCGGGCCCTCGCGACCTCGCCGAAGTTCGTCGTCCTCGACGAGCCCGTCTCCGCGCTGGACGTCTCGATCCGGGCGCAGGTCCTGAACCTCCTCCTCGAGCTCCAGGAGTCGACCCCGTCGCGCCCCGCCTACCTCCTCGTCGGCCACGACCTCGCCGTCGTCCGGCACGTCGCGGACCGGACAGCGGTCCTCTACCTCGGGCGGATCGTCGAGGAGGGGCCGACGGAGGAGGTCCTCGGCTCTCCGCGCCACCCGTACACGGCGCTCCTGCTCGCGTCGAGGCCGGGCCTCGACCGAGGCGCGGACCCGGCGGCGGCCCTCCGGCGTGAGGTCGCGGGGGAGCCGGCCTCCCCGGCGAGCCCGCCGCCCGGCTGCCCGTTCCACCCCCGCTGCCCCCGGGCCGGCGAGCGCTGCCGGAGGGAGCTCCCGCCCGAGACGAACGGGCCCGGCGCCTCGCGGAGGCGGTGGGCCTGTCACGACCCGGAACCCGCCACGCCGGGAAACTTTTCTGTCTCTTCTTCGTAAGGGATTGGCGTGGATAGACCTGGCAAGGAGGACGCCTTGAAGATCGACGATCGGGAGCGCCGGTTCCCGCGCCGCGCGGCTGCGGCCGCGCTCCTCGCCCTCGCCCCGTTCTGGAGCGGCACCGCCGTCGCGAGCGACGCCGGTAGCCGGGTGACCGTCCCGATCGGGAGCGGCCAGCGGCAGCCGCAGGCGCTCCCCGAGGGCGAGAAGGTCGAGCTCACGCTCGCGCAGGCGATCGAGCTCGCCCTGAGGAACACCCTCGAGCTCGACGTCGCCGCGATGACGTACGAGCGCTCCGGGTTCGGGATCGGGGCGGCCGAGGGGCTCTTCGACCCGGCCCTGTCCGCCTCGGTCGAGGCGTCTTCTCGGAAGTCGCCCCCGACGCGCAGCTTCCAGTCGCTCGCGGAGAAGTCGCAGAGCTTCGACCTCGGGATCGGCGGCCTGACGCGCTGGGGCACGGAGTACAGCGTCGGCGTCGGCGCCACGCGCACCGACTCGCCGACGAACACCACGATCCCCGGCTACGTCGAGATCAACCCGACCTTCTCGGCGGGGCTGACGGCCTCGATCACCCAGCCGGTCCTGAGGGGCTTCGGCAAGGCCGTAAACACGCGCCTCGTCGTCCAGAGCCGCCTCGCGCGCGACTCGTCGGCGTGGGACTTCGTGAAGAGCGTCCAGGAGGTCGTCCAGGCCGTCGAGAACGCCTACTGGGACCTCTCCTACGCCCTCGGCAACCTCGAGGCGAAGAAGGAAGCGCTGGAGCGCGCGAAGGACTTCAACCGGATCACGAAGATCAAGATCGACGTCGGCGCGCTCGCCCCGATCGAGATCGTCCAGACCGAGGTGACGATCGCCCAGCGCGAGCAGGAGATCATCCTCGCCGAGGGCCAGATCGGCGCCGCGCAGGACCAGCTCAAGCGGCTCCTGAACGTGACGGACCTCGCCTCCTGGTCGCGCCCGATCGTGCCGACGGACCCGCCGACCGAGGAGAGGGTCGCGCTCGACGTCGAGGCCGGCATCCGCTCGGCCCTCGAGCAGAGGCCCGAGGTGAGGCAGGCCGAGAACACGATCGAGTCGCGGAAGGTCGGTCTCGCCTTCAATCGCGACGAGCTCCGCCCGCGCCTCGACGCGAAGGGGACCTACGGCTACTCGGGCGTCGGGTTCAACCAGGAGTCGGTCCGCCCCGGCTCGAGCTACTCGGACGCCTTCTACCAGATGCGCGACCTCGACTACCCGCGCTGGACGGTCGGGCTGAACTTCTCCGTGCCCGTCTTCAACCGGACGGCGAAGGCGAACGCCGCGATCGCGGCGACGGACCTCGGGCTCGCGCAGACGAACCTCGCCCTCCTCAAGCAGAATCTCGCCGTCGAGGTCCGCGCCGCCGCGCGGAACGTCGACACGGCCGTCCGCTCCGTCGCCGCGGCCCGCAAGGCGCGCGAGCTCGCCGAGCGGAACCTCGACGCCGAGCGGAAGAAGTTCGACAACGGGATGACGACCTCCTTCACGGTCGCTCAGGTCCAGAACGACCTGACGGAGGCCCGCTCGAACGAGCTCCTCGCCGTGGCGGGCCACCTCAAGGCGCTCACGGCCTGGCACAAGGCGGTCGGGGACCTCCTTCCGGTCAAGGGCGTCGACCTCGCGGGGCTCCCGACGGGGATGGCGGCGCCCGCCGCCGGGGAGGAGCGCCCGTGAACGACGCCGCGCCCGGCGCCGTCCCGCCGGCCGAGGTCCCGGCCGGACCGTCGGCCGGCGCCGCCCTCGTCGGGACGTTCACGAGCCCCGCGGCGACCTTCGCGGGGCTCGTCCGCCGTCCCACCTGGTGGCTTCCGTTCCTCCTCTGGCTCGCCGGCATCGGCGTCGTCGTCCTCGTCTCGACGCCCAAGATCGACATGGAGCGCTCCTTCCGCGAGATGTTCGAGAAGCGGGCCGAGAGGACGGGGCAGTCGCTCTCCGACGAGCAGATCCGGGAGATGGCGGCCCGCTCCGAGCGGAAGCCCGCGATGGCGGCCGCGTTCGCGCTCCCGTTCACCGCCGCGACGTTCTTCCTCGTCGCCCTCGTCCTCTGGGGCGGCGCGCGCGCGGCGGGCTCGGAGGCGCGATTCGGCCAGGCGACCGCCGTCTGGGCGCACGCGAACCTGCCGAACGTCGTCGGGATGCTCGTCTCGATCCCGCTCCTGATGTCGCTTCCCGACGCGTCGGAGACCCAGCTCTCGGTCCAGAGGATCCTGAAGTCGAACGTGGGGGCCTTCCTTCCTACCGACGCTCCGACGTTCCTCGCGTCGATCGCCTCCTCGATCGACCTCTTCAGCCTCGCCGCCCTCGCGCTCCTCGTCGTCGGGATGCGGAAGCTCCCGGCGATGACGCCCGCCGGGGGTGCGGCCGTCCCGATCGTCCTCTGGGCCCTCTACGTCCTCGGCAAGTCGGCTCTCGCGGCCGTCTTCCTGGGGTGACGCCATGGCGACGCTCATCGAGATGCGGGAGATCGAGAAGACCTACGAGGTCGGCGAGGAGAAGGTCCGCGCCCTCCGCGGGGTCACGTTCACGATCGGGCGCGGCGAGTACGTCGCGATCATGGGGCCGTCCGGTTCGGGAAAGTCGACCCTGATGAACCTCGTCGGCTGCCTCGACACGCCGACGGCGGGCTCCTACCTCCTCAACGGCCAGCTCGTCCAGGACCTCGACGACGACGCCCTGGCGCGGATCCGGAACAAGGAGATCGGCTTCGTCTTCCAGACGTTCAACCTCCTCCCGCGGACGAACGCCCTCCAGCAGGTCGAGCTGCCGCTCGTCTACGCGGGCCTCCCGAGGAAGGAGAGGCACGAGAAGGCCGAGAAGGCCCTCGCCCACGTCGGCTTGACGGACCGGGCCCACCACAACCCGAACGAGCTCTCGGGCGGCCAGCGGCAGCGCGTCGCGATCGCCCGCGCCCTCGTCACGAACCCCTCGATCCTCCTCGCGGACGAGCCGACGGGGAACCTCGACTCCCAGACGGGGGAGGAGATCATGCGGCTCTTCCGGGAGCTGAACGAGCAGGGGAACACGATCGTCCTCGTGACCCACGAGGAGGACATCGCGGCCCACGCGAAGCGGATCATCCGGATCCGCGACGGGATGATCTCCGACGACCGCCCGAACGACTCCCGGCGCGCCGAGGCGTTCTCGCGGGCGAAGAAGGAAGCGCTCGAGGCCTGATCGGGCGGGCGCCGCCGCTCAGGCGCCCGCGGAGAGGTGGATCGCGAGCATCTCCAGGGAGAGCGTCAGGTCGACGTCGCGGACCGCGACGCCCGGCAGCGGCGGCAGGACGGCGGACGTGAAGTTCAGGAGGGCGCGGATTCCGGCCGCCGCGAGCGCGCCGGCCGCTTCCGCCGCCTGCCCGCCCGGCACGGCGAGGACGCCGATCTCGGCCGCGAGCTCCGCGACGGACGCCCGGAGGGCCGAGGCGTGGAGGATCGGGATCCCGGTGCGCGTCCGGCCGCCGACCTTCCGGCCGTCGACGTCGAAGAGGGCGACGACGCGGAACGACTCCCCGTTGAAGTTTCGGGAGTCGGCGAGCGCCTGACCGAGGTTCCCGGCGCCGACGATCACGATCGGGCGGACTCGGTCGAGGCCGAGGCTCGAGCCGAGCCGGACCCTCAGGTCCGAGACGCGGTAGCCGACGCCGCGGACCCCGAACTCCCCGAGGTGCGCGAGGTCCTTCCGGATCTGCGCCGCGTTCATCCCGAAGCGGTGGTCGAGGCCGAGGGAGGAGATCGTGTCGACCCCCTCCTCCTCGAGGCAGCGGAGGCAGCGGAGGAGCAGGGAGAGCCTGTGGATCGCCGCCTCGGAGATCCCGTCGCGGCGGTGCCGGGCGGACGCCGCGCTCACCGGACCGGTCCTCCCGGTCCGACCGATCCGGCGCGCGGCGAGCCCATGGAGGTCAGAAGGGGAGAGCGCGAGCGGCCGTCCGGGCCATGTCGAGGAGCGGCCGCGGGAGGACGCCCAGGACGAGCATCGCGGTCGAGACGAGGATGTAGGCCGCGCCGGAGAGGACGTCCTCCTCGGGGGCGGCGACGTCGCGTGTGGGCTCCTTCATCCACAGGGTGTAGACGACCCGGAGGTAGTACCCGGCGGAGACGAGGCTCCCGAAGATGCCGACGAGCGCGAGCGTCATCAGGCCGGCGTCGATCGCGGCGCGGAAGACGAGGAGCTTCCCGATGAACCCGACCGTCGGCGGGAGGCCCGTGAGCGAGAGCATCGCGAGCGTCAGGACCGAGGCGGCGAACGGCCGCGTCCGCCCCATCCCGGCGAGGTCGGCGAGCGGGTGGGCCTCCTTCTCGCCGTTCGAGAGCGCGGCGACGGCGAGGAACGCCGCGACGTTCGTCGCGAGGTATCCCGCGAGGAAGACGAGGATCCCCTCGAACGCGGCGCCGTCGAACGTCGCGAGGCCGATCGCGACGTAGCCCATCTGCGCGATGCCCGAGTAGGCGAGCATCCGCTTCAGGTCGCGCTGCGCGAGCGCGACGACGTTCCCGAAGAGGATCGACAGGATCGCGAGGAGCGAGAGGAGCGGCCGCCAGGGCTCGCCGAGCCCGGACGGCGCGAGCGTCCCGAGCACCTTGACGGCGACGACGACCGCCGCCGCCTTCGGGGCGGTGGAGAGGAACGCGACGGCCGGCGTCGTCATCCCCTGGTAGACGTCGGGGGCCCAGGCGTGGAACGGGACGAGGGCGATCTTGAACGCGAGGGCCGCGAGGATCGCGAGGAGCCCGATCTGGAGCATCGGGTCGGAGAAGCCCTCGCCGGAGGCGAGCGCCCCCCTCAGCGCCGTGAGGCGGGTCGAGCCGAGGCGCCCGTAGACGAGCGCGACGCCGAGGAGGAGGAAGGTGGAGGCGAGCGCCCCCATCAGGAAGTACTTCATCGCCGCCTCGGTCGCCTCGGCGACCTCCCGGTACCAGGCGGCGAGGACGTAGAGCGCGATCGACATCAGCTCGAGGCCGATGAAGACGACGAGGAGGTCGTCCCCCTTGACCATGAGCATCAGCCCCGCGGCGGACCAGAGGAGGAGCGCGTAGAACTCCCCCTGGTCCTTCCGGTCTCGCTCCAGGATCGCGCCGCCGCCGAGCGTCGCGAGGGCGACGCCGGCGAGCGCGAGGAGGTCGACGAAGCGGGTCAGCTCGGAGGTCTCGATCGCCCCGGCGAAGGCGCTCCCGGACGGGTAGCCGCCCAGGAAGTTCGCGACGGCGACGCCGCCGAGCGTGAGGTACGGGAAGGAGGGGCGGAGGCTCTTCGCGAACGCGTCGAGGAGGACGAGAGCGATCCCGACGACGCAGAGGAAGGCCTCGGGTCCGACGGCGGAGACGTCGGCGGCGGAGACGTGAAGGAAGCCGGGCACGTTCAGCAGCTCCTCTCGGCGGCGGACGTCACGGGACCATCCGGACGGTCGCGATCTGCACGACCGTCTCGACGGAGTTGCGGACGAGGTCGAGGACCGGCTGCGGCCAGACCCCGAGGACGACGACGAGGACGATCATCGGGAGCGCGCCCGCGAGCTCCCATCCGTTGATGTCGGTCAGGCCGAGGTTCGCCTCGACCCGGTTCGGTCCCCAGAAGACCTTCTGCGTGAGCGTCAGGAGGTAGATCGCGCCGAGGATGAGGCCGGTCGCGGCGAACGCGGCCCACCAGACGTTCGCCGAAAAGACCCCGGCGAGGATCAGGAACTCTCCCACGAAGCCGTTCAGGCCGGGAAGGCCGACGGAACCGAGCATCGCGATCACGAAGAGCGTCGTCGTGACGGGGACCTGCGAGGCGACGCCGCCGTAGTCGGCCATCTCCCGCGTGTGCCGCCTCTCGTAGAGGACGCCGACGAGCAGGAAGAGGAGGCCGGTCGTCAGGCCGTGTCCCACCATCTGCATCACGGCGCCCGAGACGGCGGTGACGTTCCCCGCGAAGATCCCGAGGACGACGAGCGCGAGGTGGCTCACGGAGGAGTAGGCCACCAGCTTCTTCATGTCCTTCTGGGCCGCGGCGACCCAGGCGCCGTAGACGACGCCGATCAGGGCGAGGACGGCGATGAGAGGCGTGTAGCGCGCCGCCGCCCCGGGGAAGAGCGGGATCGCGAACCGCAGGAGGCCGTACGTCCCGAGCTTCAGGAGGACGCCGGCCAGGATGATCGAGCCGCCCGTCGGCGCCTCGACGTGGGCGTCGGGGAGCCAGGTGTGGAGCGGCCAGAGGGGCACCTTCACGAGGAAGGCGAGGGCGAAGGCCCAGAAGAGCAGGGCCTCCTGGCTCGTCGTCAGGCCCCAGGCGCCGGCCGAGGCGGCGGGGATCCACTCGAGGAGCGAGAACGTCAGGATGCCGGTCGCCTTCGCGTGGACGCCCGAGGCGAAGAGGATCCCGACGAACATCAGGAGCGAGCCGGCGAGCGTGAAGAGGACGAACTTCATCGTCGCGTAGATGCGACGCTTGCCGCCCCAGATCCCGATGATGAAGTACATCGGGACGAGCATCACTTCCCAGAAGACGTAGAAGAGGATCGCGTCGAGAGCGACGAGGCTCCCGATCATCCCCGTCTCGAGGACGAGGAAGGCGGCCACGTAGCCGCGCAGCTTCGGGACCGTCTGGCCGAACGAGAAGATCAGGACGCAGAGCGTCAGGAGCGTCGTCAGGACGACGAGGATCAGCGAGAGGCCGTCGACCCCGAGGAGGTAGCGGATCCCGAAGCGGGGGATCCAGGGGCGGTCCACGAGGAGGGGCCGGAAGGCCTCGAGTCCGGCGATCGCCGGGTTGAAGCGCTGGAGGACGAGGACCGAGAGAGCGAACGTCGCGCCGCTCGCGACGAGCGCCACGGCCCGGATCGCGTTCTTCGCCCCGTTCGGGAGGAGGAGGAGGACGAGCGCCCCGAGCGACGGCAGGAAGACGAGCGTCGTCAGGATGTCGGCCCCGAGCCACTGGATGGGGGTGCTGGAGTCGAGCATGCTCTCCTACCGCAGGAAGACGTAGAGCGCGAGGACGAGGACGCCGAGCGAGAAGCTCAGCGCGTAGTTGCGGACGTTGCCGGTCGTGAAGAAGCGGACGAGGTCTCCCGTCAGCTCGACGAGGAAGGCCGAGGCGTTGACGATCCCGTCGATGACGAGGGAATCGAACCCGCGCCAGAGGAACGTCCCGATCTTCCGGAAGGGGGAGAGGACCGCGGCCTCGATCCCCTCGTCGACGAACCACCTGTTCGCAACGAGGCGGCCGAGGGCGCCCGACTTCTCGTAGAAGGCCTGCGCGGCGGCGCTCGGGACCTCCGGCGTCGCCCCCTTCCGCCCGTACCAGCGCCAGGCCAGGAGGATGCCGGCCGCGGCGACGGCGACGGAGAGCGCCATGAGGACGTACTCCGTCGCGTGGGAGAGGTGGTGCGGGTGGGCCGTCGCGAGCGACGGCGCGAGGAACGAGACGAAGCGGTTCGATCCGCCGAGCGCCTCGGGGACGCCGAGGAAGCCGACGAGGATGGACCCCGCGGCGAGGACGATCAGCGGCACCGTCATCGTGGCGGGCGACTCGTGGACGCGCTTCTCCGCCTCCGCGCCGCCGCGGAACTCCCCGTAGAACGTCATCCGGGCGAGGCGGAACATGTAGAAGGCCGTCATCCCGGCGGTGAAGAGGCCGATCGCGAAGAGGACCGGGTGGCCGCCCGCGAAGGCGGCGCCGAGGATCTGGTCCTTGGAGAAGAAGCCGGCGAGAGGCGGGATCCCGGCGATCGCGACCGTCGCGACCATCATCGTCAGGAACGTCCGCTTCACCTTTCGTCCGAGGCCTCCCATCGACCGCATGTCCTGCTCGTGGTGCATCGCCATGATGACGGAGCCCGAGCCGAGGAAGAGGCAGGCCTTGAAGAAGGCGTGGGTGAAGACGTGGAACATCCCGACGCCGAACGCCCCGACGCCGCAGGCGAGGAACATGTAGCCGAGCTGTGAGACGGTGGAGTAGGCGAGGACCTTCTTGATGTCGTTCTGCGCGAGGCCGATCGTCGCCGCGAAGACGGCCGTCCCGGCGCCGACCCAGGCGACGAGCGTCAGGGCGTCGGGCGCGAGGACGAAGACGGCCGAGCAGCGGGCGACGAGGTAGACGCCCGCGGTGACCATCGTGGCCGCGTGGATGAGAGCCGAGACCGGCGTCGGACCGGCCATCGCGTCCGGCAGCCAGACGTAGAGCGGCACCTGCGCGCTCTTGCCGACGGCGCCGAGGAAGAGGAGGAGGCAGACGGCGTAGACCGTGATCGAGGCCGTCCCGTTCATCGCGCCGGCCTTCGCCATCTCGACGAAGGAGAAGTCCGTCGTCCCGAAGAGGGCGAGGATGCCGAAGATCCCGAGGACCATCCCGAAGTCGCCGATCCGGTTCGTGACGAACGCCTTCTTGCCGGCGGCGTGCGCGAAGTCCTTGTCGTAGTAGTAGCCGATCAGGAGGTAGGAGCAGAGCCCGACCCCCTCCCAGCCGATGAAGAGGACGACGAGGCTGTCCGCGAGGATCAGCGTCAGCATCGCGAACATGAAGAGGTTCAGGTAGGCGAAGTAGCGCCCGTACCCTTCCTCGTCCTGCATGTAGCCGACGCTGAAGACGTGGATGAGGAGGCCGACGAAGGTGACGAACGACACCATCATCGCCGAGAGCGGGTCGAGCCGGAACGCCATGTCGACCGACACGTGGCCGGCCGCCATCCACTTCCAGACGCTCTGGACGACGGGGCCGATCCCGCCTTCCGAGGCCGTCGAAGCGAGCGCGTACGGGACGGCGTTCGCCAGGGCGACGACCGTCGCGAGGCCGACGGAGAGGACCCCGACGAAGCCGTAGAAGAGCCGCTCGCCGTACGGGAGGAAGGGGCCGGCGTGCCCGTGGTCGTCGTGACCGTGGTCGTCGTGGCCGTGACCGTGGCCCGCTCCGTCGTGACCGCCGTTCCCGTGGTCGTCCGGATGGGCCTCGCGCCAGGCGGCGGTCGCCTTCCGGGCCCGGCGCCAGCCCGAGAGGAGGGCGACGGAGCCGTTCAGGAGGAAGCCGGCGAGCGGGAGCGCGGGGATGAGCCAGAGGGGAAGGTTCATCGCGTCGTCTCCGTCACCACTTCAGCGAGGCGATCTCGTCGACGTCGATCGTCCGCTTCGCCCGGAAGAGCGCGACGAAGATCGCGAGCCCGACGGCGGCCTCGGCGGCCGCGACGGCGATGACGAAGAAGACGACCATCTGCCCCGACGCGTCCCCCCGCATCCGGGCGTAGGCCAGGAAGAGGAGGTTCACGGCGTTCATCATCAGCTCGATCGACAGGAACATGGAGAGGGCGTTCCTCTTCAGGAGCACCCCGGCGAGCCCGATGACGAAGAGGATCGTCCCGACGGCCAGGAAGGCGTTCAGGGGGACGGTCATCGGGACGACGGCGTTCATCGCGGCGCCCTCCATCTCAGTCGAACCTCCGCTTGGAGAGGACGAGCGCGCCGACGGACGCCAGCAGGAGCAGCACCGAGAGCGCCTCGAACGCGAGCAGGTAGTCGGAGAAGAGGAGCCTCCCGAGGACCGGGATCTCGTCCTTCGCCGGAATGAGGCCGCCGGCGGCCGGCACGGGGGGCGCCCCGGCGCGGAGCGTGACGCCGAGGAGCAGCCCCCCGAGCGCGACGACCGAGACGAGGCCGAGGAGCTTCTGGATCGGGCGCCGGTCCGTCGCCTCGGCCTCCTTCGTCAGGTTCAGGAGCATGACGACGAAGAGGAAGAGGACGAGGATCGCCCCGGCGTAGACGATGACCTGGATCGCGGCGATGAAGGGCGCCGCGAGGAGGATCGAGAGGACCGCGAGGGCGAAGAACGTCACGACGAGGGAGATCACGCTCCTCACGGGCGTCTTCGCGACGACCATGGCGAGGGCGGAGACGATCGCGAGCCCCGAGGCGATCGCGAAGACGACGAGCTCGAGCGACATCGGCGTCAGCCCCTCACTTCGCGGCGACGAACGCCGCGACGGCGATCAGGTGGAAGAAGGAGAGCGGCAGGAGGAACTTCCAGCCGAGGTCCATCAGCTGGTCGTAGCGGAAGCGGGGGAAGGTCCAGCGGACCCAGAGGAAGAGGAAGATGAAGGCGATCGTCTTCGCGAAGAAGACCGCGACGGAGGCGAGGGCGCCCCAGACCCCCGTGAACGCGACGCCCGGGAGCGACCAGCCGCCGAAGTAGAGCGTCGCCATCAGGGCGGACGCGGCGATCAGGTTCGCGTACTCGCCCATGAAGAACATCCCGAACTTGAACGACGAGTACTCGGCGTGGAAGCCGCCCGCGAGCTCCTCCTCGGCCTCGGCGAGGTCGAACGGGAGGCGGTTCGTCTCGGCGAACGCGGCGATCAGGAAGACGAGGAAGCCGACGAACTGCGGGACGACGTTCCAGACGTGCTGCTGCTGCCACTCGACGACGCCGGAGAGGCGGAGCGTCCCGGCGGCGAGGAAGACCCCGGCGGCCGCGAAGCCCATCGCGAGCTCGTAGCTGATGATCTGGGCCGAGGCGCGAAGGCCTCCCATGAGGGAGTACTTGTTGTTCGACGACCAGCCGGCCAGGACGATCCCGTAGACGCCGAGGCCGGTGAACGCGAAGATGTAGAGGATCCCGATGTTCACGTCGGCGACGACGAGAGGCACCTCCCGCGTCACGCCGCCGATCGTGACGGGGAGCGTCGCCCCGAACGGGATGACGGCGAACGTCACGAGCCCCGGCATCAGGGTGATCCAGGGCGCGAGGTTGTAGAGGAGCTTGTCGACGTAGAGCGGCGTCACGCTCTCCTTCATGAAGAACTTCGTGCCGTCCGCGACGATCTGGAAGAAGCCGAAGGGGCCGACCCGGTTCGGGCCGGGGCGGTCCTGGATCATCCCGGCGACCCGCCGCTCCGCCCAGACGAGGTTCGGGAGGATCGCCGCGAGGGCCGCGAGCCAGACGAAGAGGATTTTCACCCCGGTGGCGACGAGGGCGAAGGTGGCGTCGCTCACTTCTCCCCTCCGGCCGGAGCGGCTCCGGCGGCTTCGGCTGCGAGCGCGAGGACCTCGGCCGGGTTCTCGAGTCGGCGCTCGAGGAGCGCGTCGTAGGCGGAGACCGGGGAGACGGGGGGCTCGGTCCCGACGAGGGCGGGCGCGTCCCACTCGAGGCCGGCGTAGCCGGGGACGGAGTCGCGCATCCGCGTGAAGACGTCCTTCGCCGTCCACTTCGTGTCGAAGACGCCCCACCGCTTCCCGAGGTGGAGGAGGACCTCGAGGTCGGTCCTCACGATCGGCGGCGGGACGATCGCGACCTGGAACCGCTGGACGAGGCCGAGGACGTTGACGAACGTCCCCTCCTTGCCGGCGAGGCTCGCCACGGGGAGGAGGACGTCGGCCGCTTCCGTGAGCGGATTCATCCGCCGGCCGTGGACGATCAGCGTCTTGGCGCGGCGGAGGGCCTTCACGAACTCGGGGTCGGAGGCGCGGGAGGTGAACTCCGCGTCGGCGACGTAGAGGAGGTCGGGGGTGTACGACCCGTCGAGGAGGCGGGCGAGGGCCGAGCCCGCTCCGGCGCGGGCGAGCCCCGCGGCTTCGGCGCCGCGCGAGTTCGGCGCGGCCTCCTTGCCGACGAGCCAGCCGCCGGGGACCGTCGGGTTCTTGATCTTCCTCTCGGGGCCGAGGTCGGGGTGGAACTCGACCTGGGAGACGCCGACAGTCTCCTTGAAGAGCTGCGCGAGCAGCCAGCTCTCCTCGGTCGCGAGCCGGGCCGACCCGAGGACGAGTACGGAAGCCGGGTTTTTCGCGACGGCCGCGTCCACGGCGGTCTTCACCGCGTCGAGAGCCTCGCCCCAGTTCGTCTCGCGGGAGGTCCCGCCGGTCCGGAGGACGGGCCTCGTGAAGTCGTTCCCGTTCAGCTCCTCGGCCCGGAAGCGGCCGTAGTCGCACATCCAGAAGTCGTTCACGGCGAGGTTCACCCGGGGGAGGAAGCGGTAGACCGTCCGGTCGCGGTGCTCGATCGAGACGTTGCAGCCGATCTCGCAGCCGTCGCAGACCGACCGGGCCTTGTCGAGCCACCAGACCCGCTTGCGGAACCGGAACTCCTTCGTCGTGAGCGCGCCGACCGGACAGACGTCCGCCGCGCAGCCTGACCACTCGTTCGCGAGCTCCTTGCCTTCGTGGGTCCAGACGATCGTGTGGCCGCCCCGCTCGATGAACGTCAGCTCGCCGGTCCCGGCGATCTCCTGGCAGAACCGGATGCAGCGCGTGCACTGGATGCAGCGCGTCATGTCGGCGATGACGTGCGGGCCGATGCTCGTCCGGTCGTAGCCGGGGAACTGCCGCCGGGGCTCGGCCGTCCGCGAGACGGGGAGGCCCGCCGCGACGGCGTTGTCCTGGAGCTTGCACTCTCCCGCCTGGTCGCAGATGGGGCAGTCGAGCGGGTGGTTGATCAGGAGGAACTCCATCGTCGCGTTGCGCGCGGCGAGGGCCTTCTCCGAGCTCGCGTGGACGACCATGCCGTCGCGCACGGGAACCGTGCACGAGGCCTGGATCTTCGGCGCCCCCTCGATCTCGACCATGCACATCCGGCACTGGCCGACGACCGAGAGGCGCGGGTGGTAGCAGAAGTGGGGGACGTCGACCCCGGCGGCCCGGCACGCCTCGAGGACGTTCGTGCTGTCGGGGACCTCGACGGTCCGTCCGTCGACGGTGACCTTCGCCATCAGGAGTGCATCCCTTCCGCCATCCGCTCGGCGAGCTTCGGGGTGATCTCGGCCGGCGCGGGGACCTGGAACTCCGACGAGGCCGACTTCGCGACGTACGCCTCGAACTCCTCGCGGAACCGCGGGACCGCCGAGAGGACCGGGGCGATCGCCGCGTCGGCGAAGACGCAGATCGTCATCCCGTTCCCCATCTGGCCGGCGACCTGGAGGAGGACGTCGAGGTCGGCCTTCTTCCCCTGTCCGTTCACGATCCGCTTCAGCATCTTCAGGAGCCAGGGGCACCCCTCGCGGCACGGCGTGCACTGCCCGCACGACTCGTGCGCGTAGAACTTCGCGATGTTCGCCACGGCCTTCGGGATGTCGGTCGTCTCGTCCATGACGATGACGGCCGCCGAGCCGAGCATCGACTTCGCGGCGGCGACGCCGTCGAAGTCCATCGGGACGTCCATGATCTCCTCGCCCGTCAGCATCGGCGCCGAGGAGCCGCCCGGGATGACGGCCTTCACCTTGCGACCCTCGCGCATCCCGCCGCACATCGCGAGGAGGTCCTTGAAGGGGATCCCCATCGGCGCCTCGTAGACGCCCGGCTTGTTGACGTGGCCTGAGACGCAGTAGAGCTTCGGGCCGGTGTTCCGCTCGTTCCGGCCGATCCCCTTGAACCAGTCGGCGCCGCGGTCGAGGACGTGCTTCACGCAGCAGAGCGTCTCGACGTTGTTGACGACGGTCGGGGCGGCCCAGACGCCCGAGACGGCGGGGAACGGGGGCTTGATGCGCGGGTGGCCGCGCTTCCCCTCGAGGCTCTCGATGAGCGCCGTCTCCTCGCCGCAGATGTAGGCCCCGGCGCCGCGGTGGACGGTGATGTCGAGGTCGAGGCCGCTCCCGAGGACGTTCGTCCCGAGGAGCCCTGCGGCGTAGGCCTCGTCGATCGCCGCGTTCAGGATCTCGGCGCCGTGGACCATCTCCCCGCGGATGTAGACGTAGGCGTGCTTCACGTCGAGCGCGAAGCTCGCGAGCATCATCCCCTCGAGGATCTGGTGGGGGTCCTGCTCGATGAGGACCCGGTCCTTGAACGTCCCCGGCTCCGACTCGTCGGCGTTGCAGAGGAGGTAGACGGGCTTGCCGCCCCTCTTCTCCTTCGGCGGGACGAACGTCCACTTCATGCCGGTGGGGAAGCCGGCGCCGCCCCGGCCGCGGAGGCCCGAGGCCTTCACGACGTCGGTCACCTTCGCCGGCGTCCACTCGCCCGTCTTCGACCCGGCGAGGACCTTCTTCCACGAGGCGTAGCCGCCGTCGGCGACGTAGGTGTCGAGGGCGCGGGAGTTCTTCTTCCCGACGCGGGCGGAGAGGACGGGAACGAATTCGCTCATTTCAGCTCGGCGAGGAAGGCGTCCAGCTTGTCGAGGGTGATCCGCTCGTGGTCGTCGCCGTTCACCATCACGGCGGGCGCCTTGTCGCACTGCGCGAGGCACTCCACCTCGACGACGGTGAACTTCCCGTCGGCCGAGGTCTCGCCCGGCTTCAGGCCGCCGAGCTTCTTCCGGCACTCGTGGAAGACCTCCTCGGCGCCGTTCAGGTGGCAGGAGATCGACGTGCAGACCTGGATGAGGTGCTTCCCGACGGGCGCCCGGTTGTACATCGTGTAAAAGGTCACGACGCCCCAGACGAAGGCCGAGGTCAGGCCGAGCCGCGAGGCGACGTAGTCCACGGCCTCGCGCGAGATCCAGCCCCATTCCTCCTGCGCGATCCAGAGCGTCGGGAGGAGCGCGGCCTGTTTCGTCGGGTACCGGGTCAGCAGCTTCTGGAGCCGCTCCTCGGCCTTCGCCGAGAACGCGAGCTCCTTTCCGCAGGAGAGGGCCCCGTGCTCGCCCACGGGGGGCTGGCCGGGGAGGATGTCCACGGGGGTGCTCGCGCCGCCGCTCATTCCCAGTCGAACGCTCCCTTCTTCCAGAGGTAGGCGTCCGCGAGGGCCAGGACGGCGAGGAACAGCATCATCGGCCAGAAGACGACCCAGCCGCCCTCGTCCAGGACGGTGGCCCACGGCCAGAGGAAACCGGTCTCGACGTCGAACAGGATGAAGACCATCGCGACGACGAAGAACTTGACGGAGATCCGCTTCCGGCTGTCGTCCAGGAGCGGCATGCCGCTCTCGTACGGGCCGAGCTTGCGGAGGGTCCGGACCTTGCGGCCCATCACCCCGTTCAGGAACAGGAGGGCGGCCCCGAGGATCGCGGCCGCCGTGATCATGAGGAGGATGGGAAGGAACGGATGGATGGCTTCAGGTGTGGCCATGAGGCGCTCGTGCTAATTTTCACAAAGTTGCGGGGATCGTCAACCACGGAAAGCCCGTTCCGGCCCGCCGCGCTCGTCCCCGCGTTTCGGTGCGAAACGTGGGTCGGCGACGTGGTGCGAGGCCTCCTCCGGCACGTCCCGGAGGTGCTCGTCGTCGACGACGGGAGCGAGGATCTCACGTCCGAGGTCGCCCGGAAGGCCGGAGCGAAAGTTCACCGCCGCGAGAGGAACGGTGGTAAGGGCCGCGCGCTCCGGGAGGGCCTCGAGATCCTCCTGGCCGGGGAATGGACTCACGTCGCATTCGTCGACGGCGACGGCCAGCACGACCCGGACGACCTCCCGGCCCTCCTCGGGGCCGCCCGCCGCGGGGCCGACTTCGTCATCGGCTCCCGCCTCGCGAACCCCGAGGGGATGCCGGCGAAGAACCGCCGCGCCAACGAGACGGGCGACAGGGTCCTCTCCCGGATGACCGGGCTCCCCGTGGAGGACGGGCAGTCGGGCTATCGCGTCCTCTCGGCAGAGCTCCTCCGGCGGCTCCGGCTCACGGCGAACCGCTACGCCATCGAGAACGAGATGCTCATCAAGGCGGCGCGGAAGCTGCGCCGATTCGAGGTCGTCCCGGTGCGGACGATCTACTCGACCGGGCACCGGCACTACCGTCCGTTCCGGGACACCTGGGTCACGTCGTGGCTCTCGGTCCACTACAAGACGACCGGCTCCGACGACTCCTGAAGCCCGGGGGCCTCATAATCCATAATTCGCCGCCATGTCCGTTTCCCGGCTCGTCCTGACCGTCGACGTCGAGGAGTGGTTCCACGTCTGCGGCCACCCGACCTACGACGACCCCCGGCGCTGGGACGCTTTCCCGTCTCGCGTCGTCCCCTCGACCGAGCGGATCCTCTCCCTCCTCGAGGCCTCCTCTTCCCGGGCGACGTTCTTCGTCCTCGGCTGGATCGCACGCCGCCAGCCCGGGCTCGTCCGTCGGATCGCCGCTGCGGGTCACGAGGTCGGCTGCCACGGCGACCTCCACCGGCGCGCCGACGGGATGTCGCACGAAGAGTTCCGCGCGGACCTGCGCGCCGCCCGCGCCTCGCTCGAGGACGCCTCGGGGCAGGCCGTCACGGCCTTCCGCGCCCCGGAGTGGTCCCTCCGCTCGACGACGAGCCCGCACCTGTCGACCCTCGTCGAGGAGGGCTTCCGCGTCGACTCCTCGCTCCTCGCGGTCCCGCCGATCGGCGACATCGGGAACCCCCTGCGGGCGACGGTCCTGACGACACCGGCGGGAGACCTCCTCGAGGTCCCGCCCCTCGTCGGGACGTTCTTCGGCCAGCCCGCGATGCTCGGCGGCGGATGGACCTCGCGCCTCTCCCGGGAAGCGCGGGTCGCCCGCGCTGTCGACGGGGCCCTGGAAAAGGGCAGCACGCCGGTCCTCTACCTCCACCCGTGGGAGGTCGACGACGCCCACCCGCCGATGGACCTCCCTCCGGTGGCGCGCCTCGTCCACTTCGGTGGCCGGCAGCGGGTCGTCCCCCGCCTCACGCGTCTCCTCGCCCGTCACCGGTCCGCCTCGCTCGCCGAGGCGTTCCCCGCGGGCGCCTGGGGCCGGGGGGTGGCGGCGTGAGCTTCGCGGCCCTCTTCCCGGGACAGCTTTCGGAGAAAGCGGGGATGGGCGAGGCGCTCGCGCGCGCCAACCCGCGCGTCGCAGCCTGGTTCGACGAGGTCGGGGCGCGGAGCGGCGTCGACGTCCCGGCGGTCTTCTTCGGAGACGGGTCGGCCCGCCTCCACGACGACCTCCCGGCCCAGGTCGGGGTCTTCGCGGTCTCGGTCGCCGTCCTCGACGTTCTCGCCGAGGAGTACGGACTCGTCCCCTCGGCCTGCGCCGGCTACAGCCTCGGCACCTACGCCGCCTTCGTCGGCGCCGGGGTCCTCGACCGCCGGGCGGCGCTCGAGGTCCTCCTCGAAGCCGAGCGTCTCCTGCGGGAGAAGGCCCCCTCCGGCGCGATGGGGTTCGTCATCGGCCTTCCCGAGGCCGAGGTCGCCGCCGAGCTCGCGCGCCTCACCCGCGACCCGAACGAGATCGCGATCGGGAACGTGAACGCCGCGCAGCAGGTCGTCCTCACGGGCCGGCGCGAGCCGGTCCGCCGTGCGCTCGACCGCCTCGCGATGCACGCCCTGAAGGCCGAGCTCCTTCCCCTCGGGTGGCCGATGCACTCGCCGGCCCTCGCGCCCGTCGCCGCCGAGCTCGGATGCTTCGTGGAGCGCGAGGTCCGCCTCTCCTGGCCCGGCCGGGCGGCTCTCTACGCGCCGATGCTCGGGCGGGCCGTCCGGAGCGAGGAGGAGGCCCGAGCGGTCCTCGGGACGCAGATCGCGCACCCCTCCCGCTGGGCGGACGTCCTCGTCGCGATCGCCTCGGCGGGGGAAGAGAAGTTCGCCGAGGTCGGCCCGGGCGACCTCCTCGCGAAGATGCACCGCTGGACGCTCCGCCGCTCGAAGGCGGACGTCCTCGAAGAGCCGGACGGCCTCGCCCGCTTCGCCGGAGCGCTCGGGGCTCCGGCTCCGGTCGCCGGCGCCCGCGCCACGGCCGGAAGGGGAGTCGCATGACGGAGCGCCGGAAGGTTGCCCTCGTCACCGGCGGGTCTCGGGGGATCGGCCGGGCGATCGCCGAGCGGCTCGCGGCCGACGGCCTCCACGTCCTCGTCACGTACCGGGCCGACGAGGCGGGAGCGGCCGAGACCGTCCGCCGGATCGCCGACGCCGGGGGGAGCGCGGAGGCCGCGAAGGCCGACGCGACCTCCCGGGACGAGGTCGTCGCCGTCGCCGAGCGCCTCGACACGGAGCGGGGCGGCGTCGACGTCCTCGTGAACAACGCCGCGACGCTGAAGAACGGCCTCTTCGCCCTCATGCCGGAGGCGCAGTGGGACGAGGTCATCGACACGTCGCTCGGAGGGGCGTTCCGGGCGACGAAGGCGGTCGTGAGGGGGATGCTCCGCCGCCGCTGGGGACGCATCGTGAACATCTCCTCCCTCGCGGCGCTCATGGGCTCGGCGGGGCAGACGAACTACGCCGCGGCGAAGGGGGCGCTCGTCGCCTTCACGAAGTCTCTCGCCGCGGAGGTCGGACCCTACGGCGTCACGGTGAACTGCGTCGCGCCGGGATTCGTCGAGACCGAGATGATCTCCTTCCTCGGGAAGGAGGCGCGGGAGGACTTCACGAAGCGAATCCCGCTCCGGCGCTTCGGCGTCCCGGACGACGTCGCCCCGCTCGTCGCGTTCCTCTGCTCCGAAGGGGCGTCCTACGTCTCCGGCCAGACGATCCGCGTCGACGGCGGCTTCGTCGGCTGAACGACCGGCCGGAGGGTCCCTCCCTCGATATACTCCGGCTCGCCCGGAAGGAGGCGGAATGGAGCAGTCTGAAGAGCTGAAGGGGCGCGTGAAGGCGCTCATCGTCCGCCAGCTGAAGCTGGAGATCGACCCGGTGACGATCAAGGACGACGCGCCGCTGTTCGGGGACGACCCCTCGGGGCTCGGACTCGACTCGATCGACGCCCTCGAGCTCGTCCTCGGCATCGAGAAGGAGTTCGGGATCAAGGTCCAGGACGAGGAGGTGGGGGTCAAGGCCTTCGCCTCCGTCGACGCGCTCTGCCGGTTCATCGAGTCGAAGGCCGCGTGATTCCCCGGAGGGAGGAGCTTCCGCATGCCTGGCCCTTCCGCTTCGTCGAGCGGACGGTCGAGAGGCGCGGGCCGGCGGAAGGCCGCGTCCGCGCCCTCGTCACCGTCGACGGCCGGCGAACGGAAGCCGGGACGGAGCTCCCGCCCCTGACGCTCGTCGAGGTCGTCGCCCAGGCGGCGCTCCTCCTGGAGGGGGGCGACCCCGGCATCGGGCGGACCGGCTTCCTCGCGGGGGTCTCGGGGTTCGAGTTCGAGAGGAGCCCCGAAAGCGGGGACCTCCTCGACGTCGACGTACGGATCGCGGGCGTCCTCGGGCCGATCGTGCGGTTCGAGGGGACCGTCACCGATCGCGAGGGGCGCCGCGTCTGCTCCGGGGCCGTCACAGTGAAGAAGGGGGCCGCGGCGTGAGCGCGGCCGTACCGGCCCGCCGGGTCGTCCTCGCGATCGCGGGTCGGGCCCTCGCCGCGCGCGCGAACGACGTCCTCTCGGGAGCCGGATACGTCGTGACGGGGGTCGAGACCCTCGAAGAGATGGAAGGCCTCCCGGAATCTCCGGAGACGGACCTCGTCGTCCTCGACGAGGGCTTCGGCCCCGAGGGGGGGCTGCAGACGGCCCGGCATCTCCGCTCCCTGCCTCGCTGGAGGGGATCGTCGATCATGGTCGTCGTCCCCTCGGGTTCCTCGCACCTCGAGGAGTGCCTCGTCTCGGGGATCAACGACTTCCTCCTCTCCCCGTTCCCGGAGGCGGAGCTCCTCGACAAGGCGGCGCGCCTCACCGCGGTCGCGGCGCGGCGCGAGGTGAACACGATGGTCCGGGTCCGCGAGGTCCGCGAGGCGGGCGTGACGGCCCACGGCAAGACGCTGAACGTCTCGGTGAACGGCCTCCTCGCGGAGGTCGACGGCGAGCTGAACGTCGGCCGCGTCGTCGACGTCGAGTTCTTCCTCCCCGGCGACCCCGAGTCGGTGAGGAGCCGGGGCCAGGTCGCGCGCCGAGCCTACGAGGCGACGACGTTCCGCCCGATCTTCGGCCTCAGGTTCCTCGAGCTCTCCGCGCGCGACCGGACCCGCATCGAGCGGTTCGTGGCCTCGCGCGAAGCCGCGGGAGGGCGCCTTTGATCATCCTCCGGGAGCGGCGCGACGGCGCGACGGTCCTGAGGATCCAGGGCGTCGTGAAGCTCGGCGAGAGCGCCCGGCAATTCTCCGAGCTCCTCGAGAAGGTCCTCGAGGAGGACGAAGGGCCGGTCCTCCTCGACTTCGAGAAGATCGACACGCTCGACTCGACCGGCCTGGGCGAGCTCATCGGCTACCTGCAGCGCTTCGAGGAGCGGGACCGGAGGATGGCGATCGTCCGCCCGAAGGACCGCGTCGTCGCGCTCCTGAAGCTCACGCGCCTCGACACGCTCATCCGGATCTTCCCGGACGACGACGCGGCGCTCGCCTACCTCGCGGGGTGAGCGCGGCCGGGCGCGTGCGCCGCGTTCCGGAGCCTCTCGTGTTTGACGCCGCCGGACCCGCGTCGTATCCTCCCGCTCCCGCTTGCGAAAGTGGCGGAACTGGTAGACGCGCAAGGCTCAGGACCTTGTGGCTCTTAACAAGCCGTGGGGGTTCGAGTCCCCCCTTTCGCACCACTCCTCCCCGCCCCGCGCGGCGGAGGCCTGCCCCGGCGGGACGCCCCGAAAGGAACCCGTGACCACTGAGACCACCGAATCCCGCGTCCTCGCGGCCCTCCTGCCGCGCGGGCAGCGCATCCTCGCGTTCCGCGACCTGGCGAAGGGGCTCCTCGGCCCCTCGGCCGACGAGGCCTCCCTCGAAGCCCTCCGCGTCGAGGTGGACGCCCTCGAGCGGAAGGGGCTCGTCGTCCGCACCCGCGGCGAGAAGCTCTCGCGCATCGAGTTCACGAACCTCAAGGCCGGCCGCATCGCCGTCCGCGGCGAGGGGCGCGCCTGGCTCCTCTCCGGCGTCCCGGGCGTCCCCGACCTCCCCATCGTCCGCGGCGGGGCCGGCTCGGCCCTCGACGGCGACTTCGTCCTCGTCCGCCCGGAGAAGGCGAAGGGGCACGCGGGATACCGCGGCCCGGCCGAGGTCGGAGTCGTCGTCAAGGTCCTCGTGAGGCGGCGCGAGACGGTCGTCGGCCGGATCCAGCGCCACCCCGAGGGCGTCGTCCTCGTCCCCTACGACACGAAGATCGACGCCCTCCTCCGGGTCCCCGACGGGAAGGACCTCGACGCCCCCGACGGCATCTACGTCGACGCGCGGATCACCTCCTGGCCCGACGAGAAGCGCCTCGCCGAGGCCGAGGTGACCGAGCTCATCGGCTTCCCGGGCGAGGAGGGGGTCGACGTCGAGGTCGTCGCGAGGAAATGGGGGATCCCGAGGGAGTTCCCGAAGGCGGCGCTCGACGACGCGAAGCGGGCCCTCCGGGAGGTCGGCGACGGCGAGCGGGCGACCCGCCGCGACCTGACGCGCGATGTCGTCGTCACGATCGACGGCGAGACGGCGCGCGACTTCGACGACGCGATCTCCGCCGAGGAGCTCGCGGGAGGCGGCTTCCGCGTCGGCGTCCACATCGCGGACGTCTCCCACTACGTGCGGCCCGGCACGGCCCTCGACGCCGAGGCGTTCGAGCGGGGCACCTCCGTCTACTTCCCCGACCGCGCCGTCCCGATGCTCCCCGAGCGCCTCTCGAACGACCTCTGCTCGCTGAGGCCCCACGAGGAGCGGCGCACCGTCACCGCCCTCCTGACGCTCGACGAGAAGGGGGAGACGGTGAAGACCGAGCTCTTCCGGAGCGTCATCCGCTCGCAGGCGCGCCTCACCTACACCGACGTCGCCGCCTTCTTCTCGGGCGAGGAGCCTGGGGAGGAGAAGCTCCCCGCGGCCGTCCGTCCGATGCTCCTCGTCGCGCGAAAGGCCGCCTTCGCCCTCCGCTGGATGCGCCGCGGCCGCGGCTCCCTCGACTTCGACCTCCCCGACGCCGACCTCATCCTCGGCGAGAAGGGGGACGTCGTCGAGATCGTGAGGGCCGTTCGGAACGAAGCGCACCGCCTCATCGAGGAGCTGATGCTCGCCGCGAACGAGGCCGTCGCGAAGCACCTCCTCTTCGTCCCGACGCCGGCGATGTACCGCGTCCACGACCGGCCCGACGAGCGGAAGCTGAACGACCTCCGGGCCGTCCTCGAGCCGCTCGGCTACGAGATCCCGGCGGACGACGAGGCCGTCTCTCCGACCGTCTTCCAGAAGGTCCTCGACCAGGCGGAGGGGAGGCCCGAGGAGCGCTTCGTCTCCGACCTCGTCCTCCGCGCGCAGAAGAAGGCGCTCTACGCCCCCGAGTGCCGCGGCCACTACGCCCTCGCGGCGAAGTACTACGCCCACTTCACCTCGCCGATCCGCCGCTACCCCGACCTCGTCGTCCACCGCGCCCTCTGCGAGTGGATCGCCTCGAAGAGGCCGCCGGCGCCCGCCGAGGCCGAGAGCCGCGAGCGGTGGCTTCCCGACGCCTCGGCCCAGTGCTCCGAGCGGGAGCGGCGGGCCGAGTCGGCCGAGCGCGAGGCGCAGTCCTGGAAGAAGTTCGTCTACCTCTCGAAGAAGGTCGGGGAGGAGTTCGAGGCCTACGTCTCGGCCGTCGTCCCGTTCGGCCTCTTCATCACGCTCGAGGACGTCTACACCGACGGCCTCCTCCCGATGGACGCCCTCGGCGACGACTGGTACCGCTACGAGGAGGTCGAGCACCGGCTCGTCGGCGAGTCGACGGGGCGCGTCTACCGCCTCGGCGACCACCTCCGCGTCAAGCTCGTCCGGGCCGACTTCGACAAGCGCCTCCTCGACTTCCGGCTCGTCGGCGTCCCGGCGGCCCCGCGCGAGGAGCGCGGCGCCGCGCCCGTCTGGAGCTTCGCGAAGCCGGAGGCCCGCCCCTCGCGCGAGCCGCGGGGCAAGCGTGGCCCCGCGCGCGGGACGGCGAAGAAGAGGGACGGGCGCGACGCGGCGCGGAAGCCGTCGCGCGGCGCGCCCCGCGGGAGGCGCCGGTGACCCGGAATCCGGGCGCGCGCGGCCCGCGCGCCTTCTCGGTCGCCCTCGTCGGCCGCCCGAACGTCGGCAAGTCGGCTCTCTTCAACCGCCTCTCGGGAACCCGCAAGGCGCTCGTCCACGACCGCCCCGGGATGACGCGCGACTCCTTCGCCCTCGACCTCGTCACCGAGACGGGCCGGCGCTGGCGGCTCGTCGACACGGGCGGCCTCGACCTCGACGCCGCGGGCGGTTTCGCCGCGTGGACGAGCGAGAAGGCGCTCGACGCCGTCGTCGACGCCGACCTCCTCGTCCTCGTCCTGGACGGCTCCGACGGCGTCCTCCCCGAGGACGAGCGGATCGCCTCGCGCCTGCGCGCCCTCGGCAAGCCCGTCGTCGTCGCCTGGAACAAGGTCGACCGGAAGGAGGCCGAGGAGAGCCTCGAGCAGGCCTTCCGCCTCGGGTTCGACGACGTCTTCGGCGTCTCCGCCGTCCACGGTCTCGGGAGCGACGAGCTCCTCGAGGCGCTCGAAGGTCGTCTCCCCGAGGACCTCGACCCCGAGACGCGCGCCGAGGGGCTCCCGATCGCGATCGTCGGCCGCCCGAACGTCGGCAAGTCGTCGATCGTGAACCGGATCGTCGGCGCCGAGCGGGTCATGGTCTCCGAGATCGCCGGCACGACCCGGAACCCCGTCGACGTCGAGCTCGTCCGGGGCGGAAAGAGCTACCGCCTCGTCGACACGGCCGGCATCCGGCGGAAGGGAAAGACGACCGACTCGGCCGAGCTCCTCTCCGTCGTCGCCGCCCGCAAGGCGATGGAGCGGGCCCGGATCGCCGTCGTCGTCTTCGACGCCTCCGAGGGGATCACCTCCCAGGACGCCACGATCGCCGGCTACGCCGAGGAGGCGCGCCGGAGCCTCGTCCTCGTCGCGAACAAGTGGGACCTCCTCGCGGACGACCCCGTCGCCCAGAAGACGCTCCGCGAGGACGTCCGCCGCCGCTTCGTCTTCACGCGCGGCGCCGCGTTCCTGACCGTATCGGCGAAGACCGGCGCTGGCGTCTCGAAGATCCTCCCCGAGGCGGACGCCGTCGCCCGGCGCTCCGCGCTGAAGATGCCGACGGGGGAGCTGAACCGGGTCCTGAAGAAGGCCTTCGAGGCCCAGCTTCCGAAGGGGCGCTCCGGCCGCGAGCTGAAGATCCGGTACGCCGTCCAGATCGCCTCCGAGCCGCCCCTGGTCCGCCTCTTCTCCGACCGGGACGAGCCGCTCCACTTCGCGTTCGAGCGCTTCCTCCAGAACCGCCTGCGCGAGAAGTGGGACCTCGCCGGCGTCCCGGTGAAGTTCGTCGTCCGCAAGGGCGAATAGCGGTTTCGGCTAGACTCGGGGGCGATCCCGAGGAGGAAACGCGCCGCGTGAGCGAAAAGACGGCGACTGCGGAAGCCCGCTACAAGGTGGCCGAGGTCTGCCGGCTGGCCGACGTCCAGCCGTACGTCCTGAAGTACTGGGAGAGCGAGTTCCCCGTCCTCGCGGCCCCGAAGGGCGCGAGCGGCCCGCGCCTCTACAGCGGCCTCGAGCTGAAGATCATCGAGCGGATCAAGAAGCTCCTCTACGACGAGGGGTACACGATCGCGGGCGCCAAGAAGCGCCTCGAGGCCGAGCTGAAGGACGGAGAGCCTCCCGCCGCCGAGCCGGAGCCGCTCGTCCTCACCCCTCCCGCCCCCGAGCCCGCCGAGTCGACGGCGACGCGCCGTCGCCGCGCGAAGGCGGCCGCTCCGCCGCCCCCCGAGCCGCCGCTCGCGGAGCCCTTCCCCGAAGAGCCGGCCCCCGCGGAGGAGAAGGGGCTCGAGCTCGCCGAGGCGCCGATCCTCTCGACGCACGCTCCCGTGGCGCCTCCCGAGCCCTCGATCCCCCTCGAGATCGACGAAAGCCCGGCCGCCCCCGTCGACCTCGACGACGCGCCGGCCCCGGTCGCATCCGCGAAGACCGCGCCTGTCGCCCGCAAGATTGACCCTGCCCCTGCTGCGGTGGCACAATCACCGGACCCCCGGGTGGCGATGGCCCTCGCGGAACTCAAGGAGATCGCAAGCCTCCTTTCTCGCGAAGAAGCCTGACCTTCCCGTCGTTTCGTCCAGGGTCGGGACGTGGCGCAGCCTGGTAGCGTACTTGAATGGGGTTCAAGGGGTCGCGGGTTCGAATCCCGCCGTCCCGACCACTAATTACAAAGGACTTAGGAGCCGCCGACATCGGCGGCTTTCTCGTCCCTGTCCACACCTCTGTTCACACCGGGGCCCCAAGAGCCGTCAGCGGAGGGCGACGTTCTGTCTCCGGCGAGAAGCCGTCCGGTCCCATAAGGTCTTCTGGGACAGAGAATTGGGAGCGCGGCCGACGATTCGCAGACCGGGTGGCCGGTCAGCCGGATCGCCAGTCACCACTTGTGTGATTCAAGTGGATCGCCGGTTCGACCGTCCGCGAAGTCACCGTCTTCTCTCGGAAGGACTGCGTGCCCGACGCTCGCGGACTCGCGGTAGCCGATAGACCGATATCCCGTTCTCCTCCTCTCGAACATCCTGGCGAGCATCGGGACCTCGCGATCGACGTAGTCGACGATGCGCGCCTCGACCTTGCCTGCGTGCGGCCGGTGCAGGCGTCCGGCGTACTGCACGAGCGTCCCACGCCAGGAGATCGGAAGGGCGAGGAACAGCGTGTCCAGGCGGGAGTCGTCGAAGCCCTCGCCGATGTAGCGCCCCGTGGACAGGAGGAGTCTCGGCTCGTCGACCGGAAGGGCGCGGAGCCGTGCGAGCGTTTCACGCCGCGAACGGGCACCGGCTCCTCCTCGCAGGACGATGAGGTTCGGGCAGGCGGGCCCGAGACGCTCGGCGAGCACGTCGAGGTGGTCGCGCCGCTCGGTCAGGACGAGAGGGGAGCGGCCTTCCTCGAGGGCCCGCGTCACGTCCGCGACGATCATGGCGTTCCGGCCTTCGTCCCGAACCAGTGCCACGTAGAGCGCCTGGATCGACGGCTTCACGTCGGACGGTGACGCTCGAAACGACGTTTCGCGGACGACGAGGGACTTCGCCAGCTCCCCGGGGGAGTCCTGCGCGGCGCGCCCGAGGTCACGGCGGATGGGGCCCACCTGCATGTAGAGGATCGGATGGTGGCCGTCCCTCCGTCTTGCGGTCGCGGTCAGGCCGACGACGAAGCGAGCCCGGACCGCCGAGAGGAGCCGCTCGAACGAAATGGCCGGGACGTGGTGACACTCGTCGACGACGACGTGTCCGTACTGGCCGACGAGGTCGTCGACGGCTTCTCCGCGAACGAGGCTCTGCATCATCGCGACGTCGATCCGGCCGTTCGGCTTGCGGGTGTTCCCGCCGACCCGCCCGATGTCCGCAGGGTCGAGACCGAGATGCAGCGAGAGCTGCTCGACCCACTGGTCGAGCAGGGGCTGTCGATGGACGAGAACGAGGGTCGAGCGGGAACGAGCCGCCGCGAGCCAGGCACCGATCACCGTCTTCCCGGTGCCTGGCGGCGAGACGAGGACCCCGGTCTCCCGCTCGAGGAGCGCACGCGCCGCCTCGTCCTGGCGTGCGGTGAGCCTGCCCCGGAACGACAGAGGGACTGCATCCCCGTCGATCCGCTCGTCGACGAGGTCGAGCGGGATCGAATGTGCGGCGAGTAGACCCCGGAAGTCCTCGACGCATCCGCGCGGCAGGGAGACGAAGCGAGGAAGCTCCTCGGCGCAGCTGATGACCCGGGGCGTGAGTGCCGTCGAGAGGCGCAGGTTCTGCTTCTTGAAGAACTCGGGGTTCTGAAAGGCCGCCAGCCGCTGGATCTGGTCGAGGAGCGAAGAGTCGAGACCCTGCTTCTCGACGTAGAGCCGCTGAGCGAGGACGGCGTGGATTTTCTCGGGGCGTGGACCTCTAATCGGTCGTGGGCCGGACTTCCGGGGCTGCGCACGCCACGGACGGATGATGGCGTCGTCCTCCTCGTCCTCGACGGTCCGAACGCCCGTGACGAGCCCGTTTCGCTGGGCCTCCGCCGCAAACACTTCGACGTCGCCGGGCGAGAGTCGCCGGAGCCCGGCGAGGAACGCCCACTGGTCCGGCCAGGGATCGAGGTCCGGGTCGAGGAAAACCGTGTTCCCATCGTTCCGAGGGCCTCGCTGGAGGGGAAGCGCGATCAGGTTGCCGAAGCCGCCTCGGGGCATCGTGTCCTGGTTGGGGAAGAGTCGGTCGTAGGACTCCCGCCAATGTCAGAGTGACGAGGGAGACCCACTGTCATGAGTGGGCCTGGGGGGTCCGGGGGGCGGCGAATAGCGCCCCCCGGGCGGCGAGAGCTCGTGCCGCCGGGACATCGTCTCGGTGAGCAGGTACGACGCCATCCTTCGGGCCGAGGTCGCCCTAACGGGTGCGGAGAAGAAGTACCAGGCATGCGCCCCGTCCCCGGAGCGCGATCTCTCGACTGCGACGGGCAGGCCGACGCCGGTACAGGTGTGGGCGAAAGCCGTAACTTCGGCCTGCCACTGCGCCTTGTCGAAGTCCACGGCCACGAACCAGCAGGTCTCGTCGACGAGAAGGGGATAGCAGCCGACGACGTGCCGCCCCTGGAGGTGATCCAGCACGACGTCGTCCGAGACAGGGACGAACGCCTGGGCCGGACAGTCACCACAACGAACCCGGGGCTTGTCGCAGACCCCGCGCACCCACTCGTTGCGGCAGGTGGGCGCGTAACCCTTCCTGCCGGTCTTCGCGTTCACCCAGAGTCGCGGGAAGACGTCCTCCCTTCCACGGAACAGGCTCCGGAACAGCGCGACCTTGCCGGCCGCGTCGAGGCCCGCTTCGGCCAGAGGTGTGGCGGTTCGGGGCCGGCCTGCGGCCGGATCCAGCCCTTGAAGCTGCCGTCGGGCCGACTCGAGGAGAGCGGCGACTCGATCGGTCCGGTCTCGAAGGTCGCGGAGCTCGATTTCGAGGGCGTCGATCGAGGCGAGGAGCCCTCGCCGCTGCTCCTCTTTGTTGGGCATCTCAGGCGGCGGGAGCAGAGGTGAGGCTCGGGGCTCGCTTCACGGCTTCCAGGGTCCGGGCGGCGTCCAGAATCCGTGAACCTGGCGGCCGCGATGCACGTCCTCGATGATTGGAAGAAGGAAAGAGCGAAGGACAGTGGGAATCCGCTTCACGGCTTCGGTATCGACGTCGAGCCCCGCCCGTCTCGCGAAGGCGCGAACCTGGACCGCGCGGCCCGGAGTATCCCAGTACGCCTCCGTCAGCCCGAACGGTACTTCGTCGGTCAGGATGGTTTTGCGTCTCTCGAGAGTTCGACGGACCGCCTCCGTGAGTGTCGGCCTGTCGAATGCGAAGTTCTCCGCGAGGTGCTCGAGATCGAAGAAGTCCTTGATCCGGCTGTTGCGATCACCGAGGACGATGATCGCCTCGAGCTTCTCGGCGACTACGGAGTCGCGCGAGTAGGCCAGGACGCTCGGTTCGGGCATTCCGAGCAGGCACAGTACGGGTCCAGCAGAAGGCGGAGGCCAGACGGCGTCGGCGACACCGATGTCGACCTGGAGGGTCGACCGGTACGTCCCGCAGCGGACCCGGATCGTGGCTCGGAGGCCGGCGTACTCGTCCTCGGGACGGATGGTCTCGATGCGGATCGAGCCCGGGTCGAAGACGACCCCGTCCGGCTCGACCTCCATGGAGAGGATTTCCGCGATCTCACTACGAATGGCGTCCGGGTTTCCGTCTCCTCGGTGCAGAAGGTCGAGGTCGCGCGTGGCGCGGTACGGTTGCGGCGACCAGACTCGAAAGAGGACGGCCCCTTTCAGAACGAACCGGTCGCGGAACCGGGATAGACCGAGACGGTAGAGGAAGCGCTCCGTCACGTAGCGCGTGACGAGTGTCTGGTAGTCGTCGCCCGTCTCTCTCGCGCGAGCGAGCAGCCTTGCCAGGACGGAGGCCGCGAGGTTCTTCTTCGAGTCGGACGTCACGCGATGGCGTCCAGATAGGGCTGCATGATCCGGCTCACTCCCCGAGCACGTGCGTGGCGGGCGAGCTCGTTCGCGCCAGCCCGGTGCTTCTTCGTGAAGTCCTTCAGGGCCGCGACCGCCACGTCGATTCCGATCTTGTTCCGGTAGCGGAAGCAATCGACGACGGTCCGCGCGGCACTGGTCACCCGGATCGGGACGCCCTCCACGTCGTGGGTTTCTACGCCTTCCTCGAGACCGGCCGCGGAAAACCTACAGACCGAGAGCCGCTGGCCCTCGAGGTGGGGTCGCCGCGCCTTCTCCGGGATCGCGATCCAGACAGCAGGGGGAGTCTGGGTCGTCAGCTCGTGGAAGCGCAGTGCCGACAGGAGACAGACGACCGCGTGCGGCACGCGGCGACAGACGAGGGCCAGCGCGTGGTTCTCGGTGAAACGGTGCCGTCGGGAGGCGTACAGCCCACGGGACAGCCTCTCGATCCTCCCCTCCGAAAGGAGCGAATAGAGCCTGCGCCTCGGAATGCCGACGGCTTCGAGGTCGGACGGGCGGAAGACCCCGAGGGAGGCGATCGTCGAGAGCTGCGCGCGATCCACGACTCGGTGAGCATGGTACGAAACGTCGGGGATCGCAATCGGAATACGACGTTTGGTTCGCTCCTCGGAGCCACCTGCGAACAGCGAATCGGAGGCGTTGGGGGGGCGAGGAAGTGTCCACACTTCTGTCCACATCAGGCGGACCCATCGGGCTCCCGGGGGCGCCCTGAGGATTTCGGGAGCGCCCTGCGATATGGAGGACAACCAGTTGTCCATGAGATACTTAGGGGTCCGCTGGGTCCCGCCATCTCCCTTCGGCACCCAACGGTTCCCGGCGTCGAGAACGCCTCCTTTCCCCATGGGGTATGGGGTCGCGGGTTCGAATCCCGCCGTCCCGACCATCTAAAACAGAGGACTTACGGCGATTTCGAAGGCCCCCGAAAGGGGGCCTGAATCGTCTCTGGTGCCACTTCAGTACCACGCCGGGGACCCGAAGGGGAACCGTCCCGGCGCGCGGTTGGGTTCACGTTTCAGCTCCTGCCTACTCCTCGCTGACCGACCTCGTCGACGGATCTGTCCCTGCGATGGCGCGAAGTCGCTGAAGGAGGATCGGCACCCGCGCCTGGCTACCGCTGTCCGACGGGAGATGACCCGGAAGTGCCGAGAGGAAACGCTCGTCGGTCAAGAACCTCCCGAGTTCGATGCCGAGAAACGAGCGAAGGTCATGGGACGAGGACGACACCTCCTCCACGATCCCGCCGCGACCGTCGACGACGCTGACGAAGTCCTCGAGGTCGTGGCTCGTGGCGTAGTCGCCTCGCCCTCTTCCCAGGAACGCCTCCAGCTTGGTGGCCAGGAAGGCCGGCGGCGAGACCAGCGCGATCTCGACGCCGCTCGGCAGCCGGACGGTTCGCTTCGTTCGCAGCGCTTCCGGGTACCAGCGGTTGGCGAAGCCGAGCACGGAAGGATCGATCGGCATGACGTCGAGGAGGGTCTCGCCGAAGGTCCATCGGCAGGTCGGAGCCCCGGCGCTCTGATCGTGGCGGAAGCCGCGCTCCGTCATCTCCTTCTCGAGCGCGAAGTACGCGGACCGATCTGGTGTCTCGACGATCACGTCGACGTCCCGCGTCGCCCGGATCGGGGCGGCGGCGGGATCCGTGATCAGGAGTCCCGTGGCACATCCCCCGAGGAAGACCATGCGATGGCGCAGGGGCCCGAGGGCTTCGGCGATGCGCTCGAGCAGGGCGAGGTTGGGGTCCGGGGTCACCTCAGCCGCTCCTCGAGGAGTCGCGCAGCCATCTCGCGCTCGCGAGCACGTCCTGCCCGCAGGGCATCGAACAGAGCGAGAAGCTCGTACAAGGCGGGATCTTCCAGCGCGGCGCCCGGTGCGGAAGGAATGAGCGGCGCGAGGCCCGGTCCACGCGCGGTGCCGTTCGGGTGAGGCCAGACGGGAGGCGGTTCGGATGCGTCCGCGAGGAGCTCTTTCAGCGGCGAGGCGGCGTGCGCGGTCGGGATCCCCCTCGCCAGCTCGCCCCGAAGCGCCGGGAACGAGTACTTCGCTCCGTGGACGAGGAACTCCCGGAGCGACTCGGCGCGGGGTCTGACGCCCAGTCCTCCTGGCGGCAGCAGGCCGGCCGCGACCGCCCGCTTCACCGCGCCATGAGCCTCCGACACGCTCATCCCCAGGGACCGGGCGAGGAGCGGGTAGGTCCAAGCCTGGTCGCGTCCGACCCAGAGCTTGAGGGCGACGAGGAGATCCTGCGGCTTCAGGGCCATGGAGGGAGTGTATTCGCGATTCGCGAAACGCGAAAGGACGAGGGCTCGGACCGGTTTCGGTGAATGGACGATCGGTCGAGGTTGCGGCTGTCTGACGAAGACGGCGAGGCGACAGGTCGCCGGGTTTGTCCCCTCGCGCCGCCCTAGAATTCCGAACCGAGGGAGCGGCCTGAAATGCCAGCGTCACGCGCGCTCGTCCTTCGCCTCGTCGCGATCGGCCTCGCCTTCGGCGCCCCGGCGCTCGGGGAGGCGGCCGGCAGGCCCGGCGGAGAGCCGCCGAGACACCACTTCGGCGACGCCGCGCGGCCCTCCGTCGCGCTGACCTTCGAGGAGCCCGAGAGGCCCGGGGCGCCGTGCTTCCTCGAGCTCGAGCTGCTCGCGGGCAACCGCGTCGAGACCCGTGCGGCGACGCCGACGCCGACCCGTGCGTCCTGCCGCCGGACGGAAGCCGGCTGGGAGATCACCGGTACGAGCCGCCTGGAAGGACGCGAGCTCGCCTTCCGGGCCAGCGTCCGCCCCGATGGGAGCGCTCTCGATTGGACGTCGCCGCGCTTCGTGACGCTGCGCGACGGGAGCGTCCACGCGCTCGCCGGCCGCTACCCGAGGCTCGGCGAGCCGGCGCGGGCCGCCGCCGCCCGCGCGGCGTTCGAGGCCGTCGACCGGGAGCTGAACGCCGCCTACCGACGCCTCGTGGCGGCGCGGCCCCCGGAGGCCGTCGCCGCGCTGCGTGCCGACCAGCGCCGCTGGCTGAAGTACCGCGACCTCACGCTCCTCGACGGCGACGACGCCGCGTCCGCCGGGCCTGGGACGGCGACACACCTGCGCCAGCAGGGGCTCCGGACGCTCGAGCGGACCCGTTACCTCGGCGCGCTCCTCGACCCGCCGGGCGCCGCCCTCGGAGAGACCCTCTACTCGGACGGCCGGGGCGGAACGATCGCCGTCCGTCGCCTCGGAGAGGCCCTCGCCTTCACGGTGAGGGCCGACATTCCCGGCTTCGACCTCCCGAACGTGCCTCGCGGCGTCCCGCTCCGCCTCGGCGGCGTCGCGCGCCCCTCGGGTCCACTCGCCTGGGAGGCCCTTCGCGAGGCGATGGCCGTTTCCGACAAGACCTGGGCGCCCGAACGGTTTCGGCTCTCGCTCGGCGCGGACGGCCGGCTTCGCGTCGGTACCGCCGGCAGCGAGGCCGGCCTCCTGGCACGCGTCCTGACCGGCGAGTACGCGCCGCTGCGGCGCCTCGCGCCCGCCGACGCCCCACTTCGCGCTCTCATCGCGGACCTCCCCGCGCAGGCCTTCGACGACACGACGGACGGGCTCGAGGGGGCCGAGCGTCAGGCCCTGCTGGTCACGGGCTCGGGCGGGTCGTTCACGATCGGGGGCGAGACGCCCGACCGGCTCCTCCTCCGCTTTCCGGGCGGTCACGTCCGGGTCGTCCGCTTCGCGGGCGCCGACGGCAGCGCGGTCCTCGTCGTCGAGCAGGTGAACGGGCGAAACCTCTCCGTGCAGCTCTGGCGGCAAGCCGCGTGGGGCGAGCCGTTCGTCGCGTGGACGGAGGGACTCGCCGCTCGCGGCCGCGGCGTCCTGCACCTCGACGACTCCGGGGCGCTCCGGCGGACGCGGCCGGGAAGCGGGAGCGGCCGGGCCTCTGACGAGTCCCACGTCCTCGCGTGGGACGGGTTCGGCTTCGTGGACGAGGGCGCCGACGCGGCGTCGCCGGCGGGGAAGTAGCGGCCCGGACCCCGGATGGGCGCCGGGGGGCGAGCGTTCGAGCGTCCGGTGCCCGCCCCGGCGGTCTCAGGCCACCCGCTCTTTCGCCCTGAGGACGAGGACGGTCCCGGCGAGGACGAGGAGCATCCCGGCGACCGGGGCCGCCGACCAGCGGTAGCCCTCGAACGCGGTGGAGGCGAGCATGGCGATGAGCGGGATGACGGCGGCGGTGTAGCCGGAGCGCCCCGCGCCGATCCGCTTCAAGAGCGTCAGGAAGGCCATGAACGCGACGACCGACCCGAAGAGGGCGAGGTAGGCGAGCGAGAGGACGTACCCGGGCCTCGGGTCGAACGAGAGCGGGACGCCGCTCGCGAGGCACCAGGCGATCACCGAGAGGGAGGCGTAGCCCATCGCGAGGGCGATCGACGGGGCGACGGCCATGCCGGTCGAGAAGAGGCGCTGGGAGTAGAGGTTCCCGGCCGAGGCGAAGAACGTCGCGACGAGGGCGAGCAGGAGCCCCCGGAGCTGTCCGGCGCCCGCGTGGAGGCTCGTCACCTCCGGCCAGAAGAGGAGCGCGACCCCCGCCACGCCGAGGACGGCGCCGAGCGCGACGGCCGGCGGCGCCGGCGTGCCGAAGAAGAGGCGCGCGCCGATGAGGTTCCAGAAGACGAGGAAGGAGAAGACGACCGCCACGAGGCCCGACGCCAGGTGCTGCTCGGCGCGGTAGACGAGGACGTAGTTCAGGCCGAAGAGGAGGACGCCGAGAAGCGCGAGGCGGGCGTGGTGGCGCGCCGCGAACCGGAGCGGGATGCCGCGCAGGAGGCACCACGCGACGAGGAGGAGCGAGGCGAGCGCGAACCGCCAAGCCACCGAGACCTCGGGAGCGACGACGCCGAGCTGGAACTTGATGGCGAGCCAGGTCGTTCCCCAGATGAACGAGGCGAGGAAGAAGAGGAAGACGTCGGACGAGCCGCGGGGCCTCGCCGGCGTCTCGGGGGGGTGGTCCATCCGGCGGATACTGCACCCGCGCGGCGTCCGGAGACTACCGGCCGACGAGCCTCTGGAGGTGCTCCGGGTAGCGGGCCCCTCGGAGAGGGGTCGTGGCAGAGGCCTCGTCGATCTCGCGGAGGTCCGCGGAGGTCAGCTCGATCGAGAGGGCCACGAGGTTCTCCTCGAGGCGGCCGGGCTTCGTCGTCCCCGGGATCGGGACGATCCACGGTTTCTGCGCGAGGAGCCAGGCGAGGGCGAGCTGCGCGGACGTCGCCCCCTTCGCCGCGGCGAGCCGGCGGAGCTTCTCGACGAAGGCGAGGTTCGCGCGGCGCGCCTCGGGGGCGAATCGGGGGAGGAGGTTCCGGAAGTCGGACGGGTCGAACGCCGTCTTCTCGTCGATCGCTCCCGTGAGGAAGCCGCGGCCGAGCGGGCTGAACGGGACGAAGCCGATCCCGAGCTCCTCGAGCGCGGGGAGGAGCTCCCTCTCGGGCTCCCTCCACCAGAGGGAGTACTCGCTCTGGAGCGCGGTCACGGGCTGGACGGCGTGCGCGCGGCGGATCGTCCCGACGCCCGCCTCGGAGAGGCCGAATCGCCTCACCTTCCCCTCGCGGATCAGCTCCTTCACGGCGCCCGCGACCTCCTCGATCGGCACGTCGGGATCGACGCGGTGCTGGTAGAAGAGGTCGATCGCGTCGACCCTCAGGCGCCTCAGCGAGGCCTCCGCGACCTCCCGGACGTGCTCCGGCCGGCTGTCGAGGCCCGACCAGCCCGGCCCGCCGGACGGGTCGGGACGGAAGCCGAACTTCGTGGCGATCGCGACCCGGCCGCGAAACGGCGCGAGCGCCTCGCCGACGAGCTCCTCGTTCGTAAAGGGGCCGTAGACCTCGGCGGTGTCGAAGAGGGTGACGCCGCGCTCCACGGCCGCCCGGATCAGCGCGACCGCCTCCTTCCTCTCCGTCGCCGGGCCGAGGCCGTGGCTCAGCCCCATGCAGCCGAGGCCGAGAGCCGAGACCTCGAGGCCGCCGCTTCCGAGTCGTCGTTTCTCCATCTGCTCCTCCCTTCCGGGAGCGACGAGCCTACGGCAGGAACGCCGCGGCCTCCGGCCCTTGTCCTGCGAACGCGGTTCCCTCCCGGGGACTCCGGCCCGGCGACGTCCTCCGGGTTGACCAGGGAGGGCGTCCGCGATAGTCTTCAGTTGCGTAGGATCCGCAACTAGGAATGAAACGCAAGACCGAGCCCGACCGGACCGAGCAACGTCTCGAGCGCCTCCGGGCGGTGGCGCGAGAGGCGGGGCTGAAGCTGACACCCCAGCGGCTCGAGATCTTCCGGGAGATCGCGGGGACGGAGGAGCACCCGGACGCGGAGACCGTCTTCCGCGCCGTGCAGGAGCGGATGCCGACGGTGTCGCTCGACACGGTCTACCGGACGCTCTGGGCGCTCCACGACCTCGGCCTCGTCACGACGCTCGGACCGCAGCGAAACGGCGTCCGGTTCGACGCGAACCTGGAGCGGCACCATCACTTCTCGTGCGTGAGCTGCGGCCTCGTGCGCGACTTCGAGAGCCCGAAGCTCGACGATCTCCCGCTGCCGGCCGACCTGAAGAGCCTCGGCAGCGTCCTGAACGCGCACGTCGAGGTGCGCGGCCTCTGCACACGGTGCGAGGCCGAGAAGAGGAAGAACGCGTAGCCCCTGACCCGAGCCCGGTCCCGAGCAACCCGCCCCACGAAGGAGAACGACGATGAGCGAAAGCGGCAAGTGCCCGTTCACTGGTGCTTCCAGCCACCCCGTGGCCGGCCGGGGCACGACGAACCGCGACTGGTGGCCCGAGCAGCTGAACCTCGGGATCCTCCACCAGCACGACCCGGCGTCGAGCCCGATGGACCCCGGTTTCAAGTACGCCGAGGAGTTCGGCAAGCTCGACTACGCCGCCCTGAAGAAGGACCTCTACGCCCTGATGACCGACTCGCAGGAGTGGTGGCCCGCCGACTGGGGCCACTACGGCGGGCTCTTCGTGAGGATGTCGTGGCACAGCGCCGGAACGTACCGGGTGTCGGACGGCCGCGGCGGCGGCGGCACCGGCAACCAGCGCTTCGCGCCCGTGGGGAGCTGGCCCGACAACGGGAACCTCGACAAGGCGCGCCGCCTCCTCTGGCCGATCAAGCAGAAGTACGGCAACCAGATCTCCTGGGCCGACCTCCTCATCCTCGCCGGCAACTGCGCGCTCGAGTCGATGGGCTTTTCGACGTTCGGCTTCGCCGGCGGCCGCGCCGACATCTGGCAGCCGGAGGAGGAGATCAACTGGGGCCGGGAGAAGACCTGGCTCGCCACGAGCGACATGCCCGACAGCCGCTACTCCGGCGACCGCGAGCTCGCGAACCCGCTCGCCGCCGTGCAGATGGGCCTCATCTACGTGAACCCCGAGGGCCCGGACGGCAACCCCGACCCGATCGCCTCGGGGCGCGACGTGCGCGAGACGTTCGCGCGGATGGCGATGAACGACGAGGAGACGGTCGCGCTCGTCGCCGGCGGGCACACGTTCGGCAAGGCGCACGGCGCGGGCGACCCGAAGCTCGTCGGACCGGAGCCGGAGGCGGCCCCGCTCGAGCAGCAGGGGCTCGGCTGGAAGAACGCTCTCGGCACCGGCAAGGGCGTCCACACGACGACGAGCGGCATCGAGGGGGCCTGGAAGCCGAACCCGACGAAGTGGGACATGGGCTACTTCGACATGCTCTTCGGCTACGAGTGGGAGCTCGTGAAGAGCCCCGCGGGCGCGTGGCAGTGGCTCGCGAAGGACGTGAAGCCCGAGCACATGATCCCCGACGCCCACGACCCGTCGAAGAAGCACCGGCCGATGATGACGACGGCCGACCTGGCGCTCCGCTTCGACCCGGCCTACGAGAAGATCTCGCGCCGCTTCCACGCGGACCCGGCCGCCTTCGCCGACGCGTTCGCCCGCGCCTGGTTCAAGCTGACCCACCGCGACATGGGGCCGCGCTCCCGCTACCTCGGCCCGGAGGTCCCGGCCGAGGTGCTGATCTGGCAGGACCCGGTCCCGCCGGTCGACCACCCGCTCGTCGACGCCTCCGACGTCGCCGCGCTGAAGGCGAAGGTCCTCGCCTCGGGCCTCGCGGTCGCAGAGCTCGTCGCGACGGCCTGGGCTTCGGCCTCGACGTTCCGCGGCTCCGACAAGCGCGGCGGCGCCAACGGCGCCCGCGTGCGCCTCGCGCCGCAGAAGGACTGGGAGGCGAACGACCCGGCGCAGCTCGCGAAGGTGCTCGGCGTCCTCGGGAAGATCAAGCAGGAGTTCGACGGCGCCGCGAAGGGCGGGAAGAAGGTCTCGCTCGCCGACCTGATCGTCCTCGCCGGCGGCGCGGCGGTCGAGGCGGCCGCGAAGGCGGCCGGCTACTCCGTCGAGGTGCCGTTCACGCCGGGCCGCACCGATGCGACGCCCGAGCAGACCGACGCCGACTCGTTCGCCGTCCTCGAGCCGATGGCCGACGGCTTCCGCAACTACCGGAAGGCCGGCACCGCGTCGATCGAGGAGCACCTCCTCGTCGACAAGGCGCAGCTCCTCCGGCTCGGCGCGCCGGAGATGACGGTCCTCGTGGGCGGCCTGCGCGTCCTCGGGGCCAACTCGGGCGGGTCGAAGCACGGCGTCTTCACGAAGCGCCCGGGCGTCCTGACGAACGACTTCTTCGTGAACCTCCTCGACATGACGACGGTCTGGAAGCCGACGTCCGACGCGCGGGAGACGTTCGAGGGGAGCGACCGAAAGACGGGCGCGCCCCGCTGGACGGCGAGCCGCGTCGACCTCGTCTTCGGCGCGAACTCGCAGCTGCGCGCCCTCGCCGAGGTCTACGCGCAGCACGACGCGAAGGAGAAGTTCGTCCGCGACTTCGTCGCGGCCTTCGCGAAGGTGATGGAGCTCGACCGCTTCGACCTGAGGTAGGTCCTCTTCGGCGGCTCCGCGGGCTCCCGGAGATGCGGGCGCCCGCGGAGCCCCGTTTCCCGCGGGGTGCGCTCTGGGTCGCATCGGGGTGCGGAGAGTCGGCGCGCTACGATGCGGCGGATGGGAGCTCGCGTCACTCCATGAGCCGTTCTCGCCCCACCGGCCGCTCACTCCGCCGTCTTCTCCTCCCTCTCGCCGCCGCCTGGCCCTGTCTCCTCGCCGCGACCGGCGCGGCCCAGGTCCCGGCCGGCGCTCCGCGCGTGAAGGGCTCGGTCGAGGTCTCCCTCGTGAACGTCGACGTCGTCGTGACGGGGAAGGACGGACGCCCGGTCGAGGGGCTCTCCGCCTCCGACTTCACGGTCCTCCACGGGAAGAAGCCGGCCGCGATCACGAATTTCCGCGAGGAGCGCGCAGCCCCCCGGCCGACGGTCGCGTCCGCCCCCGCCCCCGCGCCGGCCCCCGCCCCGGAGGAGACTGCGGCTGCGCTCCCCGAGCCGCCGCCCGCGAGGCGGCACGTGGTCCTCTTCGTCGACCACCTCGCGCTTCCCGACGCGAGGGAGCGGGAGCAGGTCTTCGGCGCGCTCAAGTCGCTCGTGAGGAGGACGGTGAGGCCCGGAGACGGCGTCATGGTCGTCACGTGGCGCTTCGGGGTCCGGTCGGCCTGGCCGTTCACCGACGACGTCGCGCTCGTCGAGCGGCAGCTCGACGCGGCGGCCCTCGGGACGATCCGCCTGGGCCTCCAGGCGCAGAACGAGCTCGACCAGTTCGCCGCGACCGAGGCCTTCAGCGTCTGGGCCGGCGTCCCGCCCGACACGAGCCTTTCGCGGAACCTGAGCGTCGAGCAGGCCTACAACGAGTTCAAGGGGAAGGCGTCGGCGATCCTCGGCCTCATCTCCACGATGGCGGGAATGGAGGGGAAGAAGGTCCTCGTGATCGCCTCGCGGAGCCTGTCGCGCCGCCCGGGGGCCGAGCTCGCCGGCACGCGGGTCGACACGGGGCCGCTCCTCGACGAGATCGCGGCCCGGGCGAACGCCGCGGGGGTGACGATCCACTCCCTCTACGCGGCGGCCTGGCAGTCGGAGATGCCGAACGTCACCGACTCGCGCTTCTCGAACCCCCGCATCGCCGGGTCGGCCTCCGTCGTCCGCGCCGACGACAAACGGCTCGACGAGCTCACGGGGCTCGACAAGCTGACGGGCCGTACGGGGGGCGTCCTCGTCGCGACGACGATGGAGTCGCCCCTCTTCGCCGACCGCGTCGCCTCGGACCTCGTCCACTGGTACTCCCTCGGCTACCCCGTCCCCGCCGGGGCGGACGTCGCGGCGAGGGTCTCGGTCCGCGTGAACCGGCCCGGGGCGAAGGTCCGGGCGCGGCGCGACGTCGGAGACCGGACGCCGGTGCAGCGGATCGAGGACCGGGTCCTCGCGAACCTCTTCCGGGCGGACGAAGGCTCCCGCCTTCCGATCACCCTCACGGCGGGGTCGCCCGTCGAGGAAGGCCGCAAGCGCTTCGTGACGACGGCCCACGTCCGCGTCCCGGTCCGGCACCTCGTCCTCCTGCCGGGAGCGGGCGGCCACCGCGGGGCCGTCTCGGTCTTCTGGGTCGCGGCGGATCCCGGGGGGGAGTTCTCCGACGTGAAGAGAGAGCGCCACGACGTCGTCCTCCCCGCCGACGCGGCGGGGCCGGAGTCGAAGGTCGAGCTGAACCTGGAGCTGCGCCTCGAGGCGGCCGACCCGGGCGCGCGCATCTCGATCGCGGCCTGGGACGAGACCGGCGGCGAGGCCGGCTTCGGGCTGATCCGGCCCGCGGCGCGCTGAAGAGCGGGCGAGACGCGCTCCGACGCCGGCCGGACCCGTGCGATGCCGCACGGGCGACGGTCGCCCGATCTGTCTATCATCGCGCGCGATCCCAGGACGGTCGTTCGGTCGCCGCCGCGCGGGCGGACAGCCGAAGGGAAGGCGGGGGGAGCGGGACGGGGCGTGAGACGGGAAGCGGAATCGTGCGGAGCGGGAGCGCGGGAGGCGGCGGCCGGGCCCTCGCGCGGGCCCCGATGGAGCGCTCGGAGTTCCGTGCGGGTCGCGGCCCTCGTCCTCTTCGCGGTGGCCGGGTCGACGCTCCTCGCGGACGACGCCGTGCGTCGCGGTTCCGTCGGCGGCGGCGAGCCGGCTGCCTTCCCGAAGGCGTGTCCCCTCTTCCGGGGCGGCCTCGGAGAAGCGGGCGCCTTCGGCTTCGGAGCGGAGGCGCTCGCGGGCGAGAGGCCGGCCTGGAGGATCGACCCTTCGCCGCGGTTCTCGCTCTGCCCGGAGGCCGGCGCGGCGAGCGTCGCCGGGCGGTCCGAGGCGCGGTGGTCGCCGTCGCCGGCGTGGGACCCGGGGGAGCCGCTCCGCGGCGTGAGGAACGCGACGGCTTCCCGGGGCCGGAGGCTCCTGCGCAGCTCCGTGATCCTGACGGGGACGGCGATCGCGAGCGGGGCGATCCTCTCGCTCCTGCCGAAGGAGGAGACGAACTGGGAGGACGGGGCCTTCGGCCACGGCCTCTCGAACTTCGGGCGCGCGTGGACGAACCTGCCCGTCTGGGACCGCGACGAGGCGTACCACAACTGGTTCGGGCACCCGTACGCGGGGGCGTTCTACTACAACATGATGCGGTCGCAGGGGGCGACGGTCGGCCAGTCGTTCGCGTACTGCGCGTTCCAGTCGATGGTCTGGGAGTACGTCCTCGAGGCGGCCGCGGAGCAGCCGAGCATCCAGGACCTCGTCTCCACGCCGATCATGGGCGCGGCGCTGGGGGAGCTCTTCCACCGGTGGTCGATCGCGATCCTCAGGAAGGGGAAGCTGAGCTTCGGCGAGAAGGCGCTCGTCTTCCTCCTGAACCCGTCCTACGTGATCAACAACGGCTACCGCGCCCCGGAGTGACCCGGGAGGGGGAGAGGCGGTCCCGCCGACCGCTCAGAACGCGAAGAGAGTCCCGGCGGAGAGGTCGACCTGAAAGGTGCCGTTGGAGGGGATCGCGACCTCGCAGGTCGACCAGCGGCAGAGGTCGCGCCGCGAGCTGCCGGAGAAGAGGCCGAGGGCCCTGAGCTGGAGCCTCAGGCCGAGGCCGCGCGACCTCATCAGCTTGACCCCGCCCGAGAGCGAAGCCGTGAACGACGTCGTGTAGCCCCCTCCCTGGGCTTCGAGTGAGGTCGCGCCGACGCCGCCCGCGACGAACGGCCTCACGCGCGCCTTCGGCGCGAAGTCCCACTGCACTCCGGCGAGACCGGTCTCGAGCGTCAGGTCGTGTAGGTTGCCGTCTCCCCCGAGGAAGGCGTTCTCGGCGGAGACGCGCGTCGACTGTCGGAGGAACGTCCCCTCGAAGATGAGGTTCGGGCGCCCCGGCGCGAGGCCGGCCACGAAGCCCCACGACAACGAGGGCCGGATGGAGAAGGACTCGCCGGTCCCGAAGTCCTTCAGCCGGCCGCCGGAGCGCGATCCGGCGAACGGCGTCATCTCGACGATCCGGGCCTCCTGGCCTGAGAGGGAGGGCGCGAAGACGAGCGCGACCGCGAGGACGACGAGGAGCCGGCGCATCGTCGGATTGTCGCCTCCGCGGACCGCCGGGGCGAGGGGGCGGTCAGCCCGGAAGGGCGCTCGCGCTCCCGACGGGAGGGGGCGCGGCGGGGAGCGGTCCGCTCGCCGATGCGGACGGCTCCCGCGCCACCGCGGCCTCGAGCGCCCGCCCCATCGGCGCCGTGAGCGGGAAGAAGGTGATCGTCACGCGGCGCTTCGGCGTTCGGGCGTGGAGGACGTAGCCCGTCAGGCGCCTCACGAGGAGCGGCGCCCCGTCGGAGAAGGAGAGGCGCCCGACGCGCGTCCGGAACCAGCCGCGACACGCGAAGACGGCGCCGCCGGGAACGAGGGCGACGTACCCGGGAATCCACCGCGGGACGCCCGGGAGCGACGTCGCGTAGGCCGGGAGGAGGAGCCCTTCGCCTCCCGGCCGGACGCCCGCGTCGGCGAAGGCGAGGGCCACGTCCTCGGGAAGGTGCGAGGTATCGAGGCCCGGAAGCTCGCGGTCGACGACCTTGTGCCGGAACAGGTAGAGGAGCGCCGCCACGCGGGAGCGGAGGAGCCTCCAGCCGAGCGGGGCGACGAGGGCGAGGAGGGCGAGCGCGACGACGACGAGGACGAGCGTGGCGACGGGGTAGGCGAGGGCGAGCGGCGCGATCGAGACCGCCGCGACGTCCTCGAGGAGGCTGAGGCCGAGACCGACGCCTGTCGCGTGCCCGCCGGTGGCCGTCGTCGCGAGGCGCGTCCCGGCCTTGCCGGCGTGCGTCGAGAGGGTGACGCCCCCGGCGAGGAGGAGGAGCGGGACCTCGAGCGGCTTCGGGACGTTCGCGCCGGATACGGCAGCCCACGAGATCAGGACGGCGCCGAGCGGACGGACGAAGGTGTGGAGGACGTCCCAGACGTTGTCGACCGCGGGGATCTTGTCCGCGAGGAACTCGACGACGTAGAGGAGCCCTGCGACGGCGAGGACGGCCGGGTGGGAGAGGACCGCCAGCCCCTCGAGGCCGGCCGGGAGCGTCAGCCATTCGAAGCGGACCGCGAGGCCCGTGACGAGGATCGTGGCGTAGAGGTTCAGTCCCGCCGTGAAGCTGAGTCCCAGGGTCGTCCCCAGGAGGGTCAGGGTTTCCATGTCGCACGCTCCTCGAGGCCGTGCCGGGACGGGGCCCCGGGGGAATGTTAGCCCCGGACCCGCTCAAATTCGTGTTTATATGATTGACACGAATCTGCGAGAGATGTGAGCCTCCGGCTCGTGAGGAGCCGCCGCCCCGTCCGCAGCTACCGGATGGTCGCCCGGGCCGAGTCCGCCGCCGCGACGCGCGTCCGGATCCTCGAGGCGTCGATCCGGCTCTTCGGGGGGAGGCCGTTCGACGAGGTGTCCCTCGCGGAGGTCGCGCGGGAGGCGGGCGTCGCGGTCCAGACCGTCCTCCGCCGCTTCGGCTCGAAGGAGGGGCTCGCGGAGGCCGCGAGCGCTCTCGGGGCCGAGCGCGTCCGCGCGCAGCGTTGGCGCGCTCCGGCGGGAGACCTCGACGGGGCGGTGTCCGGCCTCGTCGCCCACTACGAGGAGTGGGGCGAGAGGAGCCTGCGGTTCCTCGCGCAGGAGGAGCGGGTCCCCGCGATGGTCCGCGTCGTCGAGGCGGGCCGGGCGCTCCACCGCGAGTGGGTCGAGCACGCCTTCGGGCCGTGGCTCGCGAGGAAGCGCGGCGCGGCCCGCGCGCGGCTCCGCGCCCGCCTCGTCGCCGTGACGGACGTCTACGTCTGGAAGATCGTGCGCCGGGACCTCGGTCTCGACGCCCGCGAGACCGCGGCGACGCTCCGCGAGCTCGTCGCCGCGGTCGTCGCCTGAAGGAGGCCCGCGATGTCGAGGATCCTCGTCTACACCTCCCCGGCCCGCGGGCACCTCTACCCGCTCGTCCCGACGCTCGAGGAGCTCCGGCGACGCGGGCACGACGTCGCGGTCTTCACGCTCGCCTCCGAGGTCGGGCGTCTCCGGGGCCGCGGGCTCGCCGCGGAGCCGGTCGACCCGGCGATCGAGGCGCTCGAGCACGAGGACTGGAAGGCGGGCTCGCCGCCGGCCGCCCTCCTCGCCGCCTGCCGCACGTTCGTCGCCCGGGCACGTCACGAGGTGGACGACGTGAGGCGGGCGGTCGCGACCGTGCGGCCTCACGTCCTCTTCACCGACGTGAACGCGTGGGGAGCGGCGGCCGTCGCGGAGGCCTCGGGGCTCCCCTGGGCCGCCTTCGCCCCCTACTTCCTCCCGATCCGCGCCGCGGGCGTGCCGCCGTGGGGACTCGGGCTCGCGCGGGCCCGCGGCGCGGCGGGGCGGCTCCGCGACGCGCTCCTCTGGCCCGTCGTGGACCGCCTCTACGACCGCGTCCTGCCGGCGCTGAACGCCCTCCGGCTCTCGGCGGGCGCCTCGCCCTACCGGCACGTCTCCGACTTCGCGTCGCGCCCGGGGAGGCTCGTCTACTACACCGCCGAGCCGTTCGAGTACCCGCGGGCGTGGCCCGCGAACGTCCGCCTCGTCGGACCGGGGGTCTGGGAGCCCGACGCGGCAGGAGCGGCACCGGACGCGCGCGACCCCCGCCCGCTCGTCCTCGTGACCTGCTCGACGGAGTTCCAGAACGACGGAGCGCTCGTCGCGGCGACCCTCGAGGGGCTCTCTGCGGAGCCGGTCCGTGTCGTCGCGACGACCGCCTCGATCGACCCGGCGACGTTCCCCGCGCCCCCGAACGCGCGGGTCGAGAGGTTCCTGCCGCACGGTCCGCTCCTCCGCGAGGCGGCCTGCGTCGTCTGCCACGGCGGGATGGGGATCACGCAGAAGGCGCTCGCCGCGGGAGTCCCCGTCTGCGTCGTCCCGTTCGGTCGGGACCAGCTCGAGGTCGCCCGTCACGTCGAGGAGGCGGGAGCGGGGACGCGGCTCGCACCTCGGCGGCTGACACCGGGTCGTCTCCGCGAGGCGGTCCGGACCGCGATAGAGCGGGCGGAGGGGGCGCGCCGCGTGGCCGAGGGCTTCCAGAGGGCCGGCGGAGCCCGCGCGGCAGCGGACGCGCTCGGGGAGCTCCTCGCACCGGGCTGATGCCGAGGGAGGTGCCGGAGAGGGTCCAACCGTCTCCCGGGAAGACGCCTGACCCGTCACGCAGGGTCAGGGGCGGACCCTTTTCGCGTCAGTGACTGGGGAAAGCGGGGGCCCGTCGCCGCGGGCGAGGCTCCGCGCTGACGGTTCGGTTCTTGCGTCCGCCGTCGTGGGAGCAGAAGCCTGAAGATCGAATCCCGCTCGGGCCGGTTCGATTCGACGCCTCTCGGGCGCTCCCGCATCGCCCCCCTCGATCCGGATCCTGCGATCCGTTCCCATTTCGTCAGGGAGAGTGAGATGAAGAGTTCTCGGTCCGCCACCGGCCTGGTCTCGTGCGCCCTCGCCCTCGCGTTCCTCTTCGCCGCCCTCGCGGTCCCGGCGGCAGCCCTGCCGCCGAACGACGACCGGCCGCTCCGGACGGAGCCGGACGACCCGCAGCGCGTCGTCGGCGTCCTCCGCGGACAGGTCGAGTGGTGGGCGCGCGAGCCGCATCCCGTCGCCCTCGCGGGCGAGTTCACCGTCGACGTCGAGACGCTCGGCGGCGCCGCGGAGCCCGCGGTCGACTGGCGGCTCGTCGTGACGACGCTGGACCGCGAGCCGGTGACGGAGTGGAGGGGGACGACGGAGCTGCCGGACGGGCGCGGCGTCGCGCTCGTGAACTTCGACGGCCGCGACGCGGAAGGGCATCCGCTCCCGGCCGGCACGTACGTCTACCGCTACGAGGCGGAGGGCTTCGAGGGCTCCGGAGGCTTCCTGAAGGTCTGGGCCTCCGACGAGGTCCCGCCACCGGCGGTGCCGGACGAGGCCGGGCACGACTTCGCCCCGCTCAGCCCGGCGATCCCCTGGAGCTTCTACTTCGGCAGCCACCACAACCACACGACCTACTCCGACGGCGGCATCGCGGTCGCGAGCTGCACCGGCGGCATCGAGAGCGCCCACGCGGGCGCGGACCCGGCGGCGGCCTACGCGTACGCGAGGGACACCGCGGGTCTCCATTTCCTCTCGGTCCTCGACCACAACCACATCTTCGACACGGCCTGCGGCACGGGCTGCACGACGGCGCAGATCCGGGCGCGTTACCAGGCAGGACTGACGCAGGCGGCGAGCGCGTCGAGCTCGTCCTTCGTCGGCATCTTCGGGCAGGAGTGGGGCGTCATCTCGAACGGCGGCCACGTCGCACTCTACGAGTACACGAAGCTCTTCGGCTGGGACGCCTTCTCCGACGTCATCACGACGAAGTCCGACTACCCGGCCCTCTGGAACACGATCTCGAACGCGGCCTACCAGGGCCCGTACGGGTCGATGGCGGGCTTCTGCCACCCGGGCTCGGGCGACTTCGGCTCCTTCGCCCAGAACGCGAACGGGATCGCGCACGTGCGGGCAATCGCGGTCATCTCCGGCCCCGCGTTCTCGAAGCTCGTCACCTACGCGGACGAGGGGAGCCGCTACGCGGGGCCGAAGGCGGGCACGGACCGCTACCAGTACGTCCTGCAGCGTGGCTGGAAGGTCGGTCCGGAGGCGCACGGCGACAACCACTGCTGGAACTTCGGCACCTCGACGCGGAACCGGACGGTCGTCCTCGCGACCTCCCTGAGCAAGGCGAACGTCATGGACGCCATGCTGAATCGCCGCTACTACACGTCCTCCGACAAGAACGCCCAGATGTTCTTCGGGACGGCCGACCTGACGAAGGTCATGGGGCAGACGTTCACGTCGTCGACCGCCTCGCTCGACCTCCTCGCCTGGATCGCCGATCCCGACGGCTCCGCCGTCTCGACGGTCACGCTCTACACCGGGAACCCGGCGGCGGGCACCGGCTCCCCGACCTCCGCGGCGATGACGAACGCGGGCGGCGGCTCGTACACGGCGACGGTGACGGTCCCCGCGACGGGCTCGGCCTACTACTACGTCTACGCGACGCTCGCGAACGGCGGCGAGCTCTTCTCCGCGCCGATCTGGGTCAGCCGGGGCTCCTGCTCGGACACGACGGCCCCGACGGCCGCGATCACGGCCCCGACGGCGTCGACCGTGACCGGGACGGTCACCGTGACGGCGACCGGCTCCGACGCCGTCGGCGTCACGGGGATGACCCTCACGATCGACGGGGCGACCGTCGCGACCTCGACCTCCGGCACCGTCTCCTACTCGTGGAGCACCTCCGGCCTCGCCGCGGGCTCGAGCCACACGATCGCCGCGACGGCGCGCGACGCCTGCGGCAACGTGAGCGCGGCGGCGACGAAGAGCGTCACGATCGGCGGCACGACGACGTACTCGATCTCGGGGAGCGCGGGGACGGCGGGCGCGACGGTCTCGACGGGCTCCGTCTCGGCGACGAGCGACGCGTCCGGCAGCTACACGCTCGCGGGCCTCGCGGCCGGCACCTACACGGTGACCCCGTCGAAGAGCGGCTGCACGTTCACGCCGGCGAGCGCGTCCGTCACGATCACCTCGGCGAGCGTGACCGGGAAGGACTTCACCGCCTCCTGCCCGACCGGGGACACGGTCCTCACGAGCGGGGTCCCTCTGACCGGGCAGAGCGTCGCGAAGAGCGCGTGGAAGTACTACTCCATCGTCGTGCCGTCGGGCGCGACGAACCTGACGCTCGCGACGACGAGCGCCACCGGCGACGTGGACGTCTACACCCAGACCGGCGCGAAGCCGACCTCGTCGTCGTACGTCTGCCGGCCCTACTCCTCGAGCGGCAACGAGAGCTGCTCGGCGACGAACCCGGCCGCCGGCACCTGGTGGCTCGGCGTCTACGGCTACGCGGCGGCGACGTACACCGTGACGGGGACCTACACGCTCGGCGGGACGACGTACTCCATCTCGGGGAGCGCGGGGACCTCGGGCGCGACGGTCGCGGCGGGGACGAGGAGCGCGACGTCGGACGCGAGCGGGGCCTACGCGATCTCGGGCCTCGCGGCGGGGACGTACACCGTGACCCCGACGAAGAGCGGCTGCACGTTCTCCCCGGCGAGCCTTTCCGTCACGATCTCGACCGCGAACGTCACGGGGAAGAGCTTCACGGCGACCTGCGGCGGGACGGCGACGACGCTCTTCACGGACGGCTTCGAGAGCGGGGGCTGGTCGTTCGCGAACGTCTCCGGAACGACGGGCTACTGGACGCTCGCCGCCTCCGGCACCCACCCGAGCGTCTCGCCCCACGGCGGGACGAAGCTCGCGGTCTTCAACTCCTACACGGCGGCCGCCGGCGTCCAGAAGCGGATGTACCGGGCGACCGGGTTCGCGGTCGCGTCGAGCTACGGGACCGTCACGCTGAAGTACTGGATGTACCACGACACGGCCTACTCCTCGTCGGCCGACAAGGTCCAGGTTCAGGTCTCGACGAACGGGACGACCTGGACGAACGTCGGCTCGGCGATCTCGCGCTACCGGTCGACGGCCGGCTGGGCCCAGGAGACGGTCGACCTGACGGCCTACAGGGGGCAGACGCTCCAGCTCGCCTTCCTCGGCATCAGCGCCTACGGGAACGACGTCCACGTCGACGACGTGACCGTCACGGCGCAGTAGCGGCGTCGTCGGCGGCGGGCGGACGGAGCGGGGCGCCTTCGGGCGCCCCGTTCCGTGCCCGGAGGCGCCCGCGTCGGATTCGGCGCTCGCGGCGTCCCGCCGGCGCTAAGCTACCCGATGCGAGACGCGGGAGGGGAGCGATGGAAGACACCCTTGCTTTCGTCATGGCGGGCGGCCAGGGAGAGCGCCTGCGGCCTCTCACCGACGTGAGGGCCAAGCCGGCGGTCCCGTTCGGCGGGATCTTCCGGATCATCGACTTCACCCTCTCGAACTGCGTGAACTCGGGTGTCCGCCGGATCTACGTCCTCACGCAGTACAAGTCGTACTCCCTCTCGAACCACCTCAAGACGGGCTGGAACATGCTGAGCCAGCGGCTCGACCAGTTCATCGACGAGGTGCCGGCCCAGCAGCAGCGGGGGAGCAGCTGGTACCAGGGGACGGCGGACGCGATCCGTCAGAACGCGAACTTCATCGAGCTCAAGCACCCGCGGCTCGTCCTCGTCCTCTCCGGCGACCACGTCTACAAGATGGACTACCGGCAGCTCCGCGCGTTCCACGACGAGAGGAAGGCCTGCCTCACGGTTGCGTGCGTGAGGCTCCCCGCCGAGGAGGCGCGCGGGAACTTCGGCGTCATGGAGGTCGACGAGGAGGAGCGGATCGTCGGTTTCGAGGAGAAGCCGAAGGAGCCGAAGACGATCCCGGGGACCTCCGACTGCCTCGCCTCGATGGGGATCTACCTGTTCGGGTCGGATTGCCTCCGGAAGGCGCTCGACAACGAGCACATGGACTTCGGGAAGGACGTCATCCCCGCGCTCATCCGGCAGGGCGCCCCCGTCTTCGCCTACGACTTCACGAGGCGGAACACGATCCCCGAGTGGGAGTTCCTGAAGCACGAGGGGATCCGGCGGAAAGAGCTCGTCCCGCGGGGGAGCGACTCGGACTACTGGCGCGACGTCGGGACGCTCGAGCAGTACTGGCTCGCGAACCTCGACCTCGTCCAGCCGAAGCCGCGCTTCAACGTCTACGGCGAGAGCTTCCCGCTGTTCGCGGCGCCGGGGCACTTCCCGCCGGCGAAGTTCGTCCACGAGATCCCGGGCCGAACGGGCGTCGCCGTGAACTCGATCGTCGCGGACGGGGTCATCGTGAGCGGCGCGACGGTGCGCGAGTCGGTCCTCGGGAGCGGCGTCTACGTCCACAGCTGGGCGATGATCGAGAGGTCCGTCCTCCTCGGCGGGGCGCTCCGGGGAGGGACCGTCACCGAGACGAGCATCGGGCGGCGGTGCCGCGTGAGGAACGCGATCATCGACAAGAACGTCCACCTCTCCGAGAACCTCTCGATCGGCTACGACCGGGAGGAGGACGAGCGGCACGGCCTGAAGACGATCCCGATCACGGGGAGCGCCGAGCACATCGTCGTCGTCCCGAAGGACCTCGTGCTCTAGGCCGTCCCCGGCGGGTCGCGACGGGCCCGCAGGCCGGTCCGCGCTACGATGGCCGGCTGGAGGTCGGCGCGGATGGCCCGGGGCCCTGACCGAACGAACGGAGGAGGCGGCGCGGCGCGACCGGCGGAGAGGACGGTCCGCGTCGGCTGCCCGGCCCACAACTGCGGGGGGCGCTGCGTCCTTCTCGCGACGGTCCGCGACGGCCGGATCGTCCGCCTCGAGGCAGACGACCGCCCCGACCTCCTCGAGGCGCCGCAGCTGCGGGCCTGCGCCCGCGGGCGTGCCTACCTTCGCCGCCAGTACCACCCCGACCGGCTCCTCCACCCGCTGAAGCGGGTCGGGAAGCGAGGGGAGGGGAGTTTCGTCCGCGTCTCGTGGGACGAGGCGCTCGACCTCGTCGCCTCCGGGATGCGCCGGGTGCGGGAGACGTACGGCCCGGGCGCCCTCTTCGTCCCGTACGGGACCGGCTCGTACAACCAGACGAACGGCTCGCACGTCGCCCGGCGGCTGATGAACGTCGCGGGGGGCTGCCTCGGAATCTGGAACAGCTACTCGTGGGCGGCGATCAACGTCGCGACGCCGACGGTCTACGGAACGCTGACGACCGGCAACCAGCGCCAGGACTGGCTCGAGGCGAAGCTGATCCTGATGTGGGGCTGGAACCCGGCCGAGATGCGCGACGGGACGAACAGCGACTGGTTCGTGAAGCTCGCGCGCGAGCGGGGCGCGCGCGTCGTCTGCGTCGACCCGCGCCACACCCTCTCGGCGGCGGCCCTCGCCGACGAGTGGGTCCCGATCCGCCCCGGCACCGACGCGGCGCTCATGACGGCGATGGCGTACGTCATGGTGACCGAGGGGCTCCACGACGAGGAGTTCGTGAGGACGCACTGCGTCGGCTTCGACGCCGCGCAGATGCCGCCGGGCTGCCAGGGGGAGGAGAGCTTCCTCGCCTACCTCCTCGGCACGATGGACGGCGTCCCGAAGACGCCGGAGTGGGCGGAGGCGATCACGACGGTGCCGCGGGAGACGACGGTGCGCCTCGCGCGGGAGTACGCGACGCTTCGCCCCGGAGTCCTCTACCAGGGCTACGGGATGCAGCGGCGCGCCTACGGCGAGCAGGTCGTCCGGGCCGGGTGCGTCCTCGCGGCGCTCGCAGGGAACGTCGGCGTGAGCGGCGGCTGGGCCTCGGGCCTCGGCAACCAGGCGCCCGACGGCGGCCCCTCGTGGACCGTTTTCCCGACCGGCGAGAACCCGTTCCGCGCGGCGATCCCCTGCTTCCTCTGGACGGAGGCGGTCCTCCGCGGGCGCGGGATGGGGGAGGCGGACGGCGTCGTCTTCTCCGGGAACGTCTCCCGCGGGCGGGACGCCGCGGCGCTGTTCGCCGGAGAGCGCCCCTCGCGACCCCCCGGACCCCCCGGTGGCGACGAGGCGCCGGCTCCGCCCCGCCGCCTCGGGACCGACGTGAAGCTCATCTACGCCGTCGCGACGAACGCGCTGATCAACCAGCACGCGAACGTGAACCGGACGGCGCGGATCCTCGCGGACGAGACGAAGGTGGAGTGTCTCGTCGTCCAGGACAACTTCCTGACGCCGACGGCCCGGTTCGCCGACGTCGTCCTCCCCGCCTGCACGCAGTTCGAGACGTGGGGAGTGGAGGACGGCTGGAAGTACGGCGACGAGGTCATCCTGATGCCGAAGGTCGTCGAGCCGCCCGGCGAGTGCCGGAGCGACTACGCGATCTGCGCCGGCCTCGCGCAGCGGCTCGACGTGGAGGAGGCGTTCACGGAAGGGCGCGACGAGCTTGCCTGGGTGGAGTGGGTCCTCGACCGCTACCGTGAGGGCCGCTTCCCCGACCTGCCGCCGCTCGAGGAGCTCCTCGAGAGGAACGTCGGCGTCTGGGCGAAGCCGGCGACGCGCCCCGCCGTGGCGTTCGAGGATTTCCGGCGGGACCCCGAGGGACACCCGCTCGATACCCCGTCGGGGAAGATCGAGATCTTCTCGAGGGCGCTCCACGAGATGGGGAGGCCCGACGAGATCCCCGCCGTGCCGAAGTACGTCGAGGAGTGGGAGAGCCCGTTCGGGCCGGAGGCGGAGGCGTACCCGCTGCAGGTGATCGGCCACCACACGCTCCACCGGGTCCACTCGACGCACGAGAACGTCGACTGGCTGGAGGAGGCGTTCCCGCAGCGCGTCTTCCTGAACCCGCTCGACGCGAGGGCGCGCGGGATCGAGGACGGCGACGAGGTCCGCGTCTTCAATGCCCGCGGCGCCGTCCGCCTCCGCTGCCGCGTCACGCCGCGGATCCTCCCGGGCGTGATCGACATCCCGCAGGGGGCGTGGTGGACGCCCGACGAGCGGGGCGAGGACCGCCGCGGAAACGTGAACGTCCTGACGAGCGAGCGGTGGACGCCGCTCGCCTTCGGGACGGCGCAGCACACGGCGATGGCGCAGGTGGAGCGGGTCGGAGAGCCGGACGCGAAGCGGACCGCGGGGCGGCGCCCCCGCCCCGCCGCCGCGGCCTTCCGGCGACGGGAGCGGGCGCGGTGACGGGGCCGTACGCCGTCCACTTCGACGCCTCGGCCTGCAGCGGCTGCAAGGCCTGTCAGGCGGCCTGCAAGGACCACAACGACCTCCCGGAGGGGATCCTCTGGCGGCGCGTCTACGAGGTCTCGGGCGGCGGCTTCCGGAAGGAGGGCGCCGCTTGGCGCCAGGACGTCTTCGCCTGGAACCTCTCCCTTTCCTGCAACCATTGCGAGAGGCCCGTCTGCGCCGAGGCCTGCCCGACCGGGGCCGTGGAGCGGCGGGGGGACGGCGTCGTCCTCCTCGACTCCGCGAAGTGCATGGGCTGCCGCTACTGCGAGTGGGCCTGCCCGTACGGCGCGCCGCGCTTCGACGAGGCGCGCGGCGTCATGACGAAGTGCACGCTCTGCGCCGACCGCCTCGAGGAGGGGCTCGCGCCCTCCTGCGTCGCCGCCTGCCCGATGCGGGCTCTCGACTTCGGGCCGCTCCAGGAGATGAAAGAGCGGTACCCGGAGGCGAGCGGATTCCCGCTCCCCGATCCCGGCCTGACCGAGCCGTGCCTCCGGATGACGCCCCACCCGGCCGCGACGCGCTCGGAAGGGGAGGGGGAGATCGCGAACGTGGAGGAGGTGGAGCGATGAGGGAGGCCTCGCTCGTCGCCTTCACGCTTCTTTCGCAGGCGGCCGCCGGGATTTGCGGGGTTCTCCTCGCGCTCGCGCTCCGGGCCGGGAGGACCGGGACGTCCGCGGCTCTCGAGGCCGTGGCGCTCCCGCTCCTCGCCGCCTCGCTCCTCGCCGCGCTGCTCGGCCTCGGCGCCTCGTTCCTCCACCTCGGCAGCCCGCGCAACGCCTGGCGCGCGCTCTGGAACGTCCGCACGTCGTGGCTGAGCCGCGAGGTCCTCCTCGCGTCGCTCTTCACCGCGGCGCTCGCGGCGGCGGTCCTGATGCGCCTCCGCCCGGGACCGCCGGGCTTCGCGGCCGGCTTCGCGGAGGGGTTCGCCGGTGTCCTCGGGGTCGGCCTCGTGACGACGATGGCGGGGGCCTACCGGCTCCGGACGGTTCCCGCATGGGACAAGGTGGCGACGCCCCTCGCCTTCTTCGGGTCGGCGCTCGTCCTCGGCAAGCTCGCCGTCGCCGCGGCCCTCGCGCTGCGGGGCCCCGACGCGGCCTCGGGCGCCTGCGCCGCACGACTCGTCCTGGGCGCTCTCGCCGTCCTCCTCGCGGGCCTCGGCGTGACGCTCGTCTGGCTGCGGCGGATCGGCCGGGAGAGGGGCGCGGCGCGGGAGGCGTTCGAGAGGACGGCGGGGGAGCGCCGCCGGCTCGTCGCCGCGCGGGTCGGACTGACCGCGCTCGCGGCGGGCGCCGGCCTCGCCGCGCTCGCGGGTCCTCTGGCCGCCTGGCTCGTCGTGGCGGCGCTCGTCCTCGCGTTCGCGGCCGAGGCCGCAGGCCGCGTCCTCTTCTACGAGGCGCGCGTCCGCTCCGGGCTCTGAGAGGCCGACGGACGGGGGGCGTCGCCCGTCGTCGCCTCCCGCGCGAGGGCGGCGAGCATGCCGGCGAAGACGCGGGCGTGGATCGGGTAGATGCCGTACCAGTAGGCGAGGCCCGGGAGGCCCGCGGGGTCGAAGACGGCGGTCTGGCGGATCGTCGAGCCCCCCTCGGCCGGCGTCACCTCGAGCTCGAGCCAGGCGCGGCCCGGGACCTTCATCTCGGCCGCGAGGCGGAGCCGCCGGTCGGGCTCGTACGCCTCGACCCGCCAGAAGTCGAGCGCGTCGCCGACCCGGACCTCCTCGGGGTGCGGTCGGCCGCGGCGCATCCCGACGCCGCCGGCGAGGAGGTCGAGGAAGCCGCGGAGCTTCCAGAGCCAGGTCGCGTAGTACCAGCCCCGCGCGCCGCCGATCCGCCGGATCGGCGCGAACGCCGCCGCGGGCGGCGCCGCGACGAAGGCGGTGCGCGAGTCGACGAGGCGCGACCCGAGCTTCACTCCGGCGCGCGTCCGAAGCACGGTGCCGGAGGAGAGGGCGTCGGACCAGCGGGTCTGCGCGAAGTCGCGCTCCTCGTTCCGCATCGCCCGCCCGATCGCCTCCGCGAGGCCCATCGGGCGGACCGGGAAGGCGCGGAGGGCGGCGTCGTCGGTGACGACGGTGGCGTTCTTCACGCTCTCGATGAGCTTCCGGCCGACGCGGGCGTAGAGCGGCGTCGTCAGGCCGAGCCAGAGGCTCGAGAGACGCGGCGTCAGGAGCGGGACGAAGACGAAGAGCCGCCGGAGCCCCTTCTGGCGCGCGTACTCCCGCATGATGCCGGCGTACGAGACCCTGTCGGCGCCGCCGATCTCGAAGACGCGCGGCTCCGGGGGGAGGTCGAGCGCCCCGACGAGGTAGGCGACGAGGTCCTCGATCGCGATCGGCTGCGCCTCGGCCTTCACCCAGCGCGGACAGAGGAGGACGGGGAGCCTCTCGACGAGCGCGCGGATCATCTCGAAGGAGAGGCTCCCGGAGCCGAGGACGATCGAGGCGCGCAGCTCGGTCACCGGGACGCCCGAGGCGCGGAGGAGGTCGCCCGTCTCCTGCCGGCTCGCGAGGTGCGGGGAGAGGCCGGCGGCGCGGTCCCCGAGCCCGCCCAGGTAGACGATCCGCTTCACGCCCGCCTCGCGCGCGGCCCGGCCGAAGGCGGCCGCCGCGGCGCGGTCCTGCTCGGCGAAGTCGCCCGCCCCTCCCATCGAATGGACGAGGTAGTAGGCGGTGTCGACCCCGGCCATCGCCGGGGGGAGCGTCTCGGGCCGGAGGCAGTCGCCCTCCACGACCTCGGTGCGAGGGCCGACGCGCCCGGCGAGGTGAGCGGGACGCCGGGCGAGGCAGCGGACGCGGTGCCCGGTCGTCTCCAGGGCAGTCAGGAGACGGCCCCCGACGTAGCCGGTCGCTCCGGTCAGGAGGATGAGGGGTGTGGTCAGGCGATCCTCGCTTTCCTGTCGCGCCACGGCTAACGATCTCGCCTCCAATCCGACGCGGATCCTCCGCCGGATCTCGGGGGGCCGGGGGTGCGATGATCCCGTCGCTCCGGGCGGGCACGAACGGAGGAGTCCCATGCTGAACCGTCTTCTCGCTCCGCGGGCGGAGGCCGCCTACGCCCTTCTCCGCGTCGTGTCGGGGCTCCTTTTCGCCCTGCATGGCGCCCAGAAGCTCTTCGGCGTCCTCGGGGGGACGGTCCAGGCGGCCGGCTCGCAGCTCTGGGCGGGGGCCGTCATCGAGCTCGTGGCCGGCCTCGCGATCGCGGCCGGCGCCTTCACGAGCTGGGCCGCGTTCCTCGCGAGCGGGACGATGGCGGTCGCCTACGTCCAGTTCCACTGGAAGCTCGCCTTCGACGCCGGCTTCTTCCCGGTCGTGAACAAGGGGGAGCTCGCGCTCCTCTACTCCGTCCTCTTCCTCTTCGTCGCCTGTCGCGGCGGCGGCCCGTACGGCTGGGACGGCCGGAAGGGCTCGAAGGAGAGCTGAGCCTCGCCGGCCCCGGCCGGTGCGGCACGCCGGGAGCGGCCGGAGCGCGCCCCGGGAACGGGGGAGGGCGCCGTGCGAGTCGCGGCTCCTTCCGGACGCGGCCACGCGACGGAGACGTCGACCCCCTCCGGAGCCCGCGCCCGGAGGGCGTCCGGCCGGAGGAGCGTACGCGCCTCCGCGGACGGCTCGGAGAGGAGACGGAGCCGGACGAGGCTCCGCGGTTCGAGCCGCGCGACCGCCGCTTCTATCCGCGCGGAGAGGCCGGCGGGCGCCGGGTCGAATTCGACGACGGTCATCGGCCGGACCGGGTGCTCGCGGAAGGACCACGTCGCGCGGCCGCCGGGGGAGCCGTCCGGCGAGAGCCGGAGGAGGAACGCCCCCTTCGGCTCGAAGCGCTCGGCGAAGGAGACGCGGTCGGTCGAGCCGGCGAAGAGGACCGGCGCGGCCAGGGGGCGACCGGAGAGGTCCCGCGTGAGGAGCTGCGCCCGGTGGATGTGTCCCGAGAGGAGCGCGGCGAAGCCGGGCGGGACGTCGGACCCGCGGAGGACGTCGACACCCGAGCGGAAGACGTAGTCCGACGGGCCGACGGTCGCCCCCTCGACCGCCTGGTGCAGGCAGAGGAGCCTCACGTCGGCCGGGACGGCCGCGGTGCCCGTCGCGTCGAGGAGGGCGGGGGCGTCGTCGCGGATTCGCGGGGCGTACGGGAAGCCGGCGAGGGAGAGCGTGACGCCGTCGCGCGAGAGGAGGAAGGTCCGCGGGCGGTCGAAGACCCTCACGCGCGGGTGCGTGAGGAGAAGCTCGCGCGGGACGGCGCCGCGCTCGTGGTTGCCCGGGACCCAGAAGAGGTCGACGCCGGCGTCGGCGAGGTCGGCGAGGCGGGCGAAGACTCGCGCGGCGAGCCACGCCGGGACCCGGCTCCGGTAGAAGAGGTCCCCGCCGTGGACGACGACGCCCGCCTCGCCGCGTGCCGCCGGCTCGAGCGCCCGCTCGAAGCTCTCGAAGAGGTCGTCGCCGCGGCGCGGCCGCTCCACCCGCGGCCGGCCGGGGAGGTCGAGGCCGAGGTGGGAGTCCGAGAGGAAGAGGAGCCGGAGCGGCACGCGAGAAGGCTACCGCGGCGCAGCCGGCGGACCCCGGGTGCGCGGGCGTCTCCCGGAAACGGCGAGCGGGGCCGTGCGGCCCCGCTCGCGGGGAAGGTCCGTCGTGCGGCGGGAGGGGCGGCGTCGCCGCCTTCCCGCGAGGTGTCAGGAGACGGGAGCGGCCGCGGCGGCCGGCTCGGCCTTCGGCGCGGCCTTCGCCTTCTCTCCCTTGAGGTACTTGTCGAGGATCCGGCTCGCCTCGGCCGGGGTGACCGGGCCGTAGACCTGGTCGCCGACCATCATGACGGGGGCAAGACCGCAGGTGCCGAGGCAGCGGGCGCTCTCGAGGGAGAAGAGGCCGTCCTTCGTCGACTCGCCGAGCCGGACGCCGAGGTCGTCCGCGAGCCGCGCGACGAGCTTGTCGGCGCCCTTCACGTAGCACGCCGTGCCGAGGCAGACGTTGATGACGTGCTTGCCCCGGGGCTGGAGCCGGAAGTAGTGGTAGAAGGTCGCGACCCCGGTCACCGTGGCGAGCGGGATCTGAGCGAGCTGCGCGACGGCGTGCATCTGCGACTGGCCCAGGAAACCGAAGTGGGCCTGGACCATGTGGAGCGTCGCGATGAGGTTGCTCTCGGGATGCTCGGTCTTCGCGTTCTTCTCGATGAACTCGACGATGTGCGCGGGGAGGACGCGGAGGCAGGTCGCCTTCACTTCCTCCCAGCTGTCGGTGCAGGCGGCGTGTTCGCTCACCGGATCCCCCTCGGCATGCGGGCCTGGTAGTGGGTGTGGAGCAGCTCGTGCGCCTTCTTCCCGTTCGGCTCGCCGAGGAACTCCTCGTAGAGGTGCTCGATGGCGGGGTTCTCGTGGGAGCGCCGGAGCTGCTTGTGGGAGTCGATGTCGTAGAGGGCGCGGGCGCGGAGCTTCGCGATCTCCGGGTCCATCGGGTCCTCGTCGAGGGGCGGGTAGGGCTGGCCGCCGCCCATGATGCAGCCGCCCGGGCAGGCCATGATCTCGATGAGGTGGTACTTCTTCCCGCCGGCCTTGGCGGCGTCGAGGATCGCCTTCGCGTTCGTCAGGCCGTTCGAGACGGCGATGTTCACGTCGAGGCCGTTGATGTGGACCGTGGCCTCCTTCAGGCCCTTGACCCCCCGGACGTCCTCGAAGACGAGCGGACCGAGCTCCTTGCCGGTCAGCTTCACGGCGGCGGTGCGGAGCGCCGCCTCCATGACGCCGCCGGTGGCGCCGAAGATGTCCGCGGCGCCGGAGCTGATCCCGAGCGGGCGGTCGAAGTCGCCGTCCGGAAGGGCGGCGAAGTCGATGCCGTACGACTTGATCATCCAGGCGAGCTCGCGCGTCGTCAGGACGGCGTCGGTGTGCGGGGTGCCGTCGGGCATCCGGTGCTCGGGGCGCGCCGCCTCGAACTTCTTGGCGACGCACGGCATGATCGAGACGACGTAGATGTCCTTCGGGTCGAGCCCCTTCTTCTCGGCGTAGTACGTCTTCAGCAGGGTGCTCGTCATCTGCATCGGCGACTTGCACGTCGAGGTGTGGGGGATCATCTCGGGGTAGAACTTCTCGAGGAAGTTGACCCAGCCGGGGCTGCAGCTCGTGATGAGGGGGAGCTTCTCGTCCCGCTGGAAGCGGCCGAGGAACTCGTTCGCCTCCTCGATGATCGTGAGGTCGGCGCCGAAGTTCGTGTCGAAGACGGCGTCGAAGCCCATCCGTCGCAGCGCGGTGACGAGCTTGCCCGTGACGGGCGTCCCCATCGGCATCCCGAAGCACTCGCCGATCGTGGCGCGGATGGCAGGGGCGGTGTGGACGACGACGTGCTTCACGTCGCGGGGGAGGGCGAGGGCCTCCCACACGCGCTCGGTGTGGTCCTTCTCGACGAGGGCCGCCGTCGGGCAGACGGCGACGCACTGGCCGCACTGGATGCAGACCGAGTCGTCCATGTTGCAGAGGTTCGCCGGGCCGACGACGGTGTGGAAGCCGCGGCTGTGCTGGGAGAGGTTGCTGACGCCCTGGACCTCGGAGCAGACGCGGACGCAGCGGCCGCAGAGGATGCACTTCTCGGGCGTCCTCACGACGCTCTCGCTCGAGTCCTCGACCGGGAGCTGCTTGCGCTTCCCGGCGAAGAGCCGCTCGCGGACGCCGAGGCGGTAGGCCTGCTTCTGGAGCTCGCAGTTCCCGTCGCGGTCGCACGTCTGGCAGTCCATCGGGTGGTTGTCGAGGAGGAGCTCGACGATGTCGCGCCGCGCCTGCCGGATCTCCGGGCTGTTCGTCTGGACCTCCATCCCCTCCCAGACCTCCTGCGAGCAGGCGGTGAGGAAGTGGTTGAAGCCCTTCACCTCGACGACGCAGACGCGGCAGGCGCCCTCGATCGAGAGCGCGGGGTGGTAGCAGAGGCGGGGGATGTGGATGCCGATCTTCTCGGCGGCGTTGATGAGTTTCGTCCCCGCCGGGACCTGGATGAACTCGTCGTCGATCTTCAGGTTGATCGTCTTCTGGGTCGTGGGCATGTCGGGCCGTCCTTCGCTCAGACCCGCTCGACGGCGTCGAACCGGCAGATCTCGTAGCACTGGCCGCACTTGATGCAGCGGGCCTGGTCGATCACGTGGGCCTTCTTCCTCTCGCCCGAGATGCACTGGGTCGGGCAGTTGCGGGCGCAGGCGGTGCAGCCGATGCACCTCTCGGCGTCGATCTGGTACTGGATGAGGGCGACGCACTTCTTGGCGCGGCACTTCTTGTCGACGATGTGCTCGCGGTACTCGTCGCGGAAGTGCTTCAGCGAGGAGAGGACCGGGTTCGGCGCGGCGCGCCCGAGGCCGCAGAGGCTCGTCCGCTGGCAGAGCTTGCCGAGGCGCTCGAGCCGGTCGAGGTCCGAGAGCTCGCCGTTGCCGGCGGTGATCTTCTCGAGGATCTCGAGCATGCGGGTCGTCCCCTCGCGGCAGGGGGTGCACTTCCCGCAGCTCTCCTCCTGTGTGAAGGTCAGGTAGAACTTCGCGATGTCGACCATGCAGTCCTCGTCGGAGAGCACGATCATTCCGCCCGACCCCATGATCGAGCCGGCCTTCGCGAGCGGGTCGAAGTCGACGGGCATGTCGGCCCACTGCGCCGGGATGAAGCCGCCGGCGGGGCCGCCCGTCTGGATCGCCTTCAGCTCGCGCTCGTCGAGGACGCCTCCGCCGATGTCGAAGACGACCTCCTTCAGCGGCGTTCCGAGCGGGACCTCGACGAGGCCCGTGTGCTTGACCTTGCCGGCGAGGGCGAAGACCTTCGTCCCGCCGGAGGCCTCGGTCCCGACCTGCGCGAACCAGTCGCCGCCGAAGTTGATGATGGCGGTGACGCTCGCGAACGTCTCGACGTTGTTGATGCAGGTCGGCTTGCCCCAGAGGCCGGCCGTCGTCGGGAACGGGGGGCGGACGCGCGGCTGGCCGCGCTCGCCCTCGATCGAGCGGATGAGGGCCGTCTCCTCGCCGCAGACGAAGGCGCCCGCGCCGAGCCGGATCTCCATGTCGAAGCTCCAGCCGCTCCCCATGACGTTCTCGCCGAGGATCCCCGCCTCGCGGCACTTCTGCAGGGCGTTCTCGATCCGCTTGATGGCGAGCGGGTACTCGGCCCGGATGTAGTAGAAGCCCTTGCAGGCGCCGATCGCGTAGGCGCCGATGATCATCCCCTCGACGACGTTGAACGGGTCGCTCTCGAGCATCCCGCGGTCCATGAAGGCCCCGGGGTCGCCCTCGTCGCCGTTGCAGATGATGTAGCGGGTCTTCTCCTCGTTCGCGCGGGCGAACTGCCACTTCTTGCCGGTGAGGAAGCCTCCCCCCCCTCGGCCGCGCAGCTTCGCCTTCAGGACCTCGTCCACGATCCAGTCCGGGTCGCCCTTCTCGAGGCATTTCGCGAGCGCCTTGAAGCCGCCGAAGCGGACGTACTCCTCGAGGCTCTCGGGGTCGAGGATGCCGGCGTTGCGCATCGCGATCCGGCTCTGCGCGTTGAAGAACCTCACGTCGGCATAGAGGTCGAAGAAGTCCTGCGCGATCGGCTTGAAGGGGACCTTCATCCGCTCGTCGATCGTCCCCTTCCGGACGGGGCCTTCAAGGAGCGCGTCGAGGTCGGCCTCGTTCTCGAGCCTGTAGATCGTCTTCGAGGGCCGGACGAGGACGTGCGTCGACTTCCCCTCGGTCTCCTCGGAGCAGACGCCGAGGCAGGCGTGCGAGTTGACCTTCACGCGGTCGGACCCGATGCCGGCGGCGGCGAGCTTCGACTCGAAGGAGGCCTTCAGCTCCGTCCGCTGCTTGCAGCGGCGTCCTTCGCAGAAGACGAGCTCGTACTCGTACGGCGCGGCGAGGGAGCCGTCCAGGGCGTGCTCGGGAAGGGGAGTCCCCTTCTGGACGTGGCTCGTGAAGATCTTGTGGACGAGCTCCCGGTCGACCCGCTCGTACTTGACGGGGGGCTTCCCGGGAACGGAGACGCCGACGATCGGCTCCTTGCTGCACCGGCCGGTGCAGCCCGTCCGGTGGAGGACGACGTCCTCGCGCCCGGAGGAGGCGAAGTGCTTCAGGAACTCGTCGGCCACGTCGCGCGAGCCGGCCGCGTGCTCGCAGGTCGCGGAGCCGACCTGGATGACGATCTTCCCGGCGTCTCCACGCCGGGCGAGCGCCTCCTCGGACCTCTCCGCCAGTGATTCGTAGGCTTTGGTCACCGCGTTCAGCATTTGGGCTCCATCGATGGCCCGGGGCGGCTCGCGGCCACCCTCGGGAGGAAGGGGGGAGTGTCGAAGGGACGCACGGCCGGAGCACGCCTCGCCGGGAGCGGTGTGGCGGCGCCGGGTCGTGCCAATCGGGACCGATTTGGGGTGAATTCCAGGGGAAGGACCGGGGCCGCACGGCGCGAAAGTCGCCGCGCGACAGCCATCAGGGCTTCCTGACTCCGGGGTATTGGCAGTCCTGCGACGTGAGCATGGTCCTGTGCGCCCGACGCCGCTGGGGCGCGAGGGGAGGCCGTGAGCGGCGCCAGCCCCCGTTCCGGGCCGGGCCTATGTTACGCCCGACTCGGTCCGGCCGGGCGGCGATCCCAACCATCCGACGGCCCGTCGCCGCCAGCGTCTCCTGAGAACCGCGCTCAGCGGGGGCGGACCGGGCCCGCTCCCCGCCGGGCGCGCGCCGCTCAGTCGGCCGCGGCGAGGAAGGCCCCGTCGTCGCTTCGCTGCTGCGGAACGCCTCCGTCGTTCACGACCGCGTAGGCGAGGAAGGGGTTCGAACCGGACGTCCTGCGGACGCGGGCGTAGCCGTGCGTCGTGCCGGGAGCCCAGCGCTCGAGGACCCGGTCCCACTGCGCCCAGCGGCGCGAATTCACCGTCAGGTCCGACTCGGTCCGGACGAGCTGGCCGGTCGCACCGTCGTAGATGTCGACGGCGAAGACGTCCTCGCCGCCGTCGACCTCTCCGGTGTTCACGATGGCGAGGTTCGAGCGGTTCGAGGCGTTCTGCTGGAGGCCGTAGAGCCAGACCGCGTCTGTGGAGGCCGCGCCCGCCGGCGTTGCGGGGTAGAAGAGGCCGTAGCGGCCGCCGCCCCCCGGCGAGGAGGTCCGCGCCCCCACGACGACGCCGGAGAGGTCGCCGTCGGCAGAGGAGACGAAGAGGGCTCCGACGTACCCGCTCCCCGCGGGGCCGATCCCGGCGGCGCCACGGTCGCGGAAGTACTGGAAGACGTTCGGGAGGATCGCCTGCGCGCCCGCGGCGAGCGGCAGCTCGACGGACGCGGCGTTGCCGGGCAGGGCGACCTGGTCCGAGACGAACGTCAGCGTCAGGGTGCGGGCCCGGCTCGACCAGTTCGTCGCGACGAGCTCGCTCGTGTAGACGCTCGCCTCCAGGACGACCGGCACCGTCAGGGTCGCGACCGGGGTGGTCGAGGCGGGCTGGGGCGGGACGAACGAGCCGTCCGAGTTCTTCTGGTCGTTCACGACGCCGTACGCGAAGAAGGGGGCCGTCCCTCCGACCCTCTCCACCCGGACGTAGCCGTTCGCCATCCCGTGCAGCCCGAGGATGCCGCTCACCTGGAGGAAGCCGCCGGGCGGCAGCGTCTCGTCGGGCCGGACGGCCTGCGCGGAGGAGTCGCCGGAGAAGACGGTGAGCCGGAGCGTGACGTTCCCGTCGGCGGGACCGCCGGCGTTCTGGATCGCCACGTTCGACCGGTCCGTCGCGTTCTCTCTGAGACCGCAGATCCAGGCCGTCCCGGCGAGCGCCTTCCAGGCGGGCGTCCCGCCGTACGCGAGGCCGGCCTGGCCGTTCGCGACGACGGTCGTCGTCCTCACCGTCGCGGCGACCTGGGCGAGCGAGGAGACGCCGCTCACGGCGACGGCGAGCGTCCCCCCGCGCTTGCCTTCGGCCGGGATCGGCGCCCCGAGGCGGAGGAGGTAGGCGAGCGCATCCGGCTCGACGACCTGGCGGCCCGCGGGGAGCGTGACGGTCGCCGAGCCGGCGCCGCCGCCGAGGTCCGTCGCGCCCGTGTAGGTGAACCGAAGAGTCGCGTCGCGGTCGGAGCGGTTCGTGAGCGTCAGCTCCGACGTGTAGTGGGACGGCGGGACGCCGAAGACGTCGAGGACGACCGGGACGAAGAGCGCCCCCTCGGTCGTCGGCGTTCCGCCCGACTGGTCGACCCGGAACGTCGCCGTCCCGATCCGGAGCGTCCCGGAGCGGGAGGCCGAACCGAGGTTCGGGGCGACGGAGTAGGTGAGAGAGCCACTGCCGGTCCCGCCCCAGCCCGAGGTGACGACGATCCAGGGGTCCTCGGAGACGGCCGTCCAGGGACAACCCTGAGAGGGCGTCACCTGGATCGTCCCCCGGCCGCCCGAAGCGCCGAAAGACTGCGAGAACGGCGGGTTCAGCCCCGTGAAGCCGCACATGACGATCTGGAACGCCGCGTCGCTCATGTCCGACGTCGTCCCCGCGGCGTCGCTGACCCGGACGTGGCAGACCGGCGACATCGACTGCGGGACGACCCACGGGTACGAGCCGGTGTTCGGCGTGCTCGCGACGACGAGCTGCGGGTCGACGAGCTCCCCCTGCCAAGGGGAGGTCGTCGAGTACTCGATCCTCACGTTCGCGACGCCGCCGGTGGAGGTCCAGGTGATCGGGTGGGTCGTCCCCGCCTGCCAGACCTCGCCTCCGTTCGGCGACGCGACGCGCAGGGTCGGGGCCCCGCCGGAGCCGACCGTCATCGCGAAGACGCCGTCGCCGTCCGTCCCGGCATAGAGACGCGTGTGGTCGGAGGGGTCGATCGCGAGGGCCTGGACGTCGAGGTTCGTCAGGCCGGAGTCGAGGTGGTTCCAGGTGGCGCCGCCGTCGGCCGAGAAGGCGACGCCGTTCGAGCCGGCGGCGTAGAACGTGCCGGGGGCGGCGCGGTCGGCGACGAGGTCGCCCTCCGAGCCCCAGAGGTTCGTGACGCCGGTCCACGTCGCCCCGCCGTCCGTCGTGCGCGAGACGCCGCCGAAGCCGAGGGCGACGACGACCGACGGGTTCGTCGGGTGGACGGCGAGGGCCTCGATCCCGATCGGGGCCGACCCGGAGACCGCGGCCCAGGTCGCCCCGCCGTTCGTGCTCTTCTGGATCCCGCCGAACGTCATCGCGGCCCAGACGACCTGCGGGTTCGACGGGTCGACGGCGATCGCGTTCACGAAGCTGTGGCCGGGTCCTGTGTAGACGGGGGTCCAGGTCAGGCCCCGGTCGGTGCTCTTGTAGACGTGGTCCGTCGTCCCGGCGTAGACGACGAGGGGCGACGTCGGGTCGATCGTCACGCAGCTCGCCCCTTCGAGGATCACCGGGACGTACGTCGCCCCGCCGTCCGCGCTCCGCGCGAGCGCGCCGCCCGTCGCCGCGTAGACGATCGAAGCGTTCGACGGGTCGAAGGCGAGGTCCTCCGTCTCGTAGCCCGTCGTCGTCGGCGTCCAGGTCGAGCCGCCGTTCCTCGTCACCGTGTATCCGGTCGGCGTGCCGGCGACGATCGTGGAGGGGCTCGCCGGCGAGACCGCGAGCGCGGTGACGACGGTCCCCGCGGGGCCTACCGGGCTCCAGCTGTTCGTCCCGGCGAGCGCGGGCGACGCGAACGGGAGCGCGGCGAGGAGCGCGACGGCGAGGGCGCGTTCGCGCGACGTCGCCCCGCGCGAGGCGCGAAGGCTCCGCCCGGCGGGCGCAACGGGACCGTGTACCCGGGGTGTGCTCATGAGGAGTCCTTTCCTCCCGCCGGAGGACGGGCGCCGCAGCGCTCGCGCGGCAGGCTCGGATGGAGGGGATTGCGGGTTCGAACGATAGGGCGCGCACGGGCGGGCCGCAACAAACAGGACTCGTTCGGTGCCGATGCCCGCTTCCTCCTTCGGGGCCGGAGGAGACGCGGCGGTCTAGAATCCGCTCTTCGGCCTTCGGCCGTTCGCGAGGGAGTGTCATGTACGTCGTACCGAGCAGAACCATGTCGACGAAGGTGTGCGCCCGTTCGTCCCAGGCCTTCGCAACCGGAACCCGGGCCCTCCTCCGCGTCGCGCTCCTTCTCCTCCTGGCGGCGCCAGCGTCCGCTCAGAAGATCACAGAGGTCGTCTGGGACCACGTGGGCGCCGACACCTACGAGTACGTCGAGGTCGCGGCGAACCCGGCGAGCACGATGCCGCCGAACGTGCAAGACACCGTGATCGTGAGCCTCGCGTCCTACCGGATCGTGGAGATCGACGGGAGCACGGACCCGGGGAAGATCCTCCACGTCTTCACGCCGGGCGACACGAACTCCTCGGGCCTCTGGACCACCGGCTACATGACGTCGACGCTCGAGAGCCCGACGTTCACGCTCCTCCTCGTCTCAGGCTTCACCGGCAGCGTCGGCGACGACCTCGACGCCGCGAACGACGGCGTCCTCGACGCGACGCCCTGGAGCGCGATCGCCGACGGCGTCGCGTTCTCGGACGGCACGCCGGGCGCGAGGACCTACGCGGCCCCCGTCCTCGGGCCGGGCTTCGGCGGCGTCGGGGCGGAACCGGGAGGGGCGTCCCGCTTCCCGTACTACCGCGACACCGACTCGGTCGGCGACTGGAAGCGGAACGATTTCGACGGGGCGGGGCTGCCGGGGCTGACCGGGACCCTCGCCACGGGAGAGGCGCGGAACACGTCGGGCACCGTGACCCGGGTCGCGGTCGACACGTTCTACGCCGGCGTCGACGCCACCAGCGCGAGCACTCTCCGGGCGACGCTCCACGAGGCCCTCGAAACCCACATCCGGTTCCCCTACACGGCGGACACGACGGACACGTGGGACATCCTCAACCTCGCGGAACAGGACCCCGTCGACTCGGGGAAGATCCTCGACGTCTACAAGAACGCGATCTACACGAAGATCCTCGGCGGCGAAGGGATCTACAACCGCGAGCACTCCTGGCCGAACTCCTACGGCTTCAACAACGATCAGGCCGCGTTCGAGTACACGGACTGCCACCACCTCTTCGCCTCCGACAAGGCCTACAACACGAATCGCGGGAACCAGCCGTACGGGACCGCCGGCGCGAGCGCGACCGAGAACACGACGGACTCGAACTACGGCTTCGGGGGCGGGAGCGGCGTGTATCCGGGGAACTCGAACTGGGACGACGGCTCGGTCTACGAGGTCTGGAACCACCGGCGCGGGGACATGGCCCGGGCGCAGTTCTACATGGACGTCCGGTACGCGGGGGGGACGCACCCGTACACGGGGTCGACCGAGCAGGACCTCGTCCTGACGGACAACGCCTCCCTCATCCAGACGGACGCGCCGTACATGGGGTTCCTCTCCGTCCTCCTCCAGTGGCACCTCGAGGACCCGGTCGACGACGACGAGCGGGCGCGAAACGAAGTCATCGAGTCGTTCCAGGGGAACCGGAACCCGTTTGTCGACCATCCCGAGTGGGTGGCGTGCGTCTTCGAGGGGACCTGCGGCGGCAACCCGTCGATCTCCTTCTCGGGCCTGATAACGGCGACCGACCCGAGCCTCTGCTCCGTCTCGGGCGTCGACCTGGCGTGGAACCTGCCGTCAGCCTGGAACGACGACTGCGACTCCGGCTGCAATCGCGGGTTCCAGGTCCTCCGGGACGGCGTGGCGATCACGGCCGGCGGCTGTGCCGGCCCCCTCGCCGCGACCGCGACGTCGTGCAGCGACGCGACCGGCGTTCCCGGCACGACCTATTCCTACGCCGTCGAGGCGTTCAACCACGAGGGGGAGACGAGCACGGGCAACGGACCGAAACTCGCGGCCGACCGGACCGACGACGGTCTCGCGCCGGTCTTCATGAGCGGCCCGTTGGCCTCGTCGACCGGGCCGACGTCGTTCACGGTGACCTGGACTACGGACGAGCCGTCGGACAGCCGCCTCGAGTACGGGACGACCGCCTCCTACGGCTCGATCGTCTCCGACGCGGCCCTCGTCACCGCGCACTCGCTCACGGTGACGGGCCTTTCGCCCACGACGGAGTACCACTTCCGCGCCGGCTCGACGGACGCCTGCGGCAACGGGCCGGCGTGGTCCGCGGACGGAACGGTGACGACGACGGCCGTCCCCACCACGCTCGACATCGGCGGCTGGCAGCTCGTCCAGACGGACACGGCCATGACCTACACGCTGCCGGCGGGGACGTCCGTCCCGGCGGGCGGGTACGTCGTGATCGGACGGAACGCCGACAGGGCGGCTTTCGAGACGTTCTGGGGCGTCACGCTCGGGCCGGACGTCGTCTACGTGAACGCGAACAACTCGGGTGGTCCGCCGGCGATCAACGGCTCGGAGACCTACACGCTGAAGGACGCCTCCGGCACGATCGTCGACGGCCCGACGATCGCCATGGCGTCGGGCGCGGGGCAGAGCCTTCGCCGGAACGACCCGTGCCTCGCCGCGGGGACGGCGGCGAGCTGGACGGTCGGCGCCTCCGCCACGGCTACGCCCGGCACCGGCGCCGGCCCCGGCTGCGGCATCGGCGTCGTCATCAACGAGTTCAGCGACGCGAGCAACTACGTGAACGAGTTCGTCGAGCTCCATTGGGACTCCGCGGCGCCGCCCTCCGCCCCGACCGTCGCCACCGGTGCGGCGACCGACGTGACGACGACCGGCGCGACGCTGAACGGGACGGTGAACCCGAACGGCCTGGCGACGACGGCCTCGTTCGAATGGGGGACGACGACGTCGTACGGGCAGACGACCGCGGGGCAGTCGATGGGCGCAGGCTCGGCGGCTCTGCCTCTGTCGGCGAGCCTGACGGGGCTGGCGGCCTGTACGACCTACCACTACCGCGCCACGGCCACGAGCTCCGCCGGAACGACGAACGGCGCGGACGCGACGTTCGAGACGGGCTGCCCGGCCTCGGTCGTGACGACCGGTGCGGCGACCGACGTGACGACGACCGGCGCGACGCTGAACGGGACGGTGA
>CAZLQX010000001.1:0-151297 GCA_964561935.1 uncultured Holophagales bacterium | reverse complement strand
CTGGCGACGACGGCCTCGTTCGAATGGGGGACGACGACGTCGTACGGGCAGACGATCGCCGGGCAGTCGATGGGCTCGGGATCGACCGCGCAGCCCCTTTCGGCGGCGATCTCGGGTCTCGCGCCCTGCACGACGTACCACTTCCGCGCGCGGGCGACGAGCGCGGGCGGCACAGTTGTCGGCTCCGACCAGGTGTTCTCGACGTCCTGCCCGGTGCCGGTCGTGACGACCGACCCGGCGACGGCGATCTCGACGACGGGTGCGACCCTGAACGGGACGGTGAACCCGAGCGGCCAGGCGACGACGGCCTCCTTCGAGTGGGGGACGACGGCGTCGTACGGACAGTCGACGTCCGTCCAGGCGGTCGGCTCGGGCTCCACGGTCCAGGCGATCTCGGCCCCGCTCACCGGCCTCGCGCCGTGCACCGTCTACCACTATCGCGTCACCGCGACGAGCGCGGGCGGGACCGTGACCGGTCCGGACGCGACGTTCCAGACGTCGTGCACGGGTCGCTTCTACCCGCTCGAGCCGTGCCGGGTCCTCGATACGCGGAACGATTCTGCGATGACGGACGGCGTCCCGAGGATCGTCGGCTTCCACGGGGCCTGCGGCATCCCGGCGACGGCGCGGGCCCTCGCCGCGAACGTCACCGTGACGCAGCCGTCCCTCGCCGGCCAGGTGGCCGTCTTCCCGGCGGACGCGGCGTCGAGCCCCGCGACGGCGGTCCACTTCTCGGCCGGGAGGACGCGCGCGGCGAGCACGATGATCCGGCTCTCGGGCGACGGGTCGGGGCAGGCGCGCCTCGAGGCCACGGTCCCGACGGGAGGGACGGTCCACCTCATCGTCGACGTGAGCGGGTACTTCGACTGACGGCCCCGATCTCTGGCAGCATCACGGCGTGAAGGCTCGACTCGGCCTGGCCCTCGCCGCGATGCTGCTCGCCGGCGCGCCCTTCGTCGGCGGCGCGCCGGCGGGTGCGGACGTGGCGAAGCCCGCGGCCGGGTTCGGCGGAGCCTGGGTCCTCGTCGACTCCGCCGACGACGTCGTCGTCCGCGTGCCGAAGGACGGCTGGGGAGCCGCGGGAGGAGCCGAGCGCCCCGGCGGGACGGGAGGGCGCGGGGCGGGCGGAGGCTTCGATCTGCCGCTCGAGGTGATGACGGACGCCCGTCGCCTGATCGTCACGGACGACGGGACGACGCTCCGGGTCACCTACCCGTCGGGGAGAAAGCGGACCTTCGTGACGGACGGGGCGAAGCGCTACCTCGACGACGGCGACGGGCCGGCCGACGTCGTCGCGCGCCGGAAGGGGACGACCGTCTCGGTGAGCTCGGAGTGGGTCCGCGGCTACAGGCTGCGCGAGACGTGGGAGCTCCGGGAGAGCCCGCGCCTCCTCGTCGTGACGGGGAAGGTCCGGGGCCGCGAGTCGCAGGAGTACGTGCGGCGCTACGCGCCCGCGCCGCCGGGCGAGCCGGCGCCGACCCCCGCGGCGTCGCCCCGGCCGGGCGCGGCCGAGGTCCCGATCGTCGCGGTGAGGCCGCCCGCGGTCGACCGCATCGCGGAGTGCTCGATCCGCCCGCCACGGAGCGCCTCCCCGGCCGACCTCGCGCGCCTCGTCCGGGTGACGCAGGAGGAGGCGGCCAGGAAGGCCGTCGCTTCGCTCCTTCCGCTGAAGCCGAGCGACGTCATCTCCTCGGACGTCGAGGCGTACGAGGGGTGCCTCGTCTGGCCGTTCACGTTGAGGCTCCCGGAGCGCAAGGGCGTGCAGGACGTCTTCGTCGACGCGGGGGACGGCGGCATCGTCTGGTCGGAGTTCGTTCCGCTGGGACCGTCGGCTTCCGACGACGTGCGAACGCCCTGAGGGTCTGCGAGACCGCGAGGCCCGCCGCGCTCGGACGCGGAGGCGCAGTCGAGCGGAGCCCGCTCGGGCACCGCGATTGCACGCCACCTCCTGAAGCCAACCCGTCACGGTAACGAGACCGGGTCGGGCCGGTGGACCGGACGAGCCGGACGAAACACCGGCGACCGCGGGCGCGACAAGAGCTCCGCCCGCGGCGACGGCGGAGCGGACTCCGGGGACTCGGTCCGGCGACGAATGTGACTGACCGTGCCACGTGTCGGCGGTCCCTCGAAGGTGACCTTCCGCGACGGTCGAGGTGTGCAATGCAGGCGAGCAGGACCGGGACGAAGCGGGACGAAACGGACGCGCGGGAGCGGACCTCGGGCTGCCGCGGGGTCGTCCGCACGCTCCCGCCGTGCGAGCCGGACGAAGTCCCGACTACGGGCGGCTCGGCCTTTCCGGGACGTACGGCGCGGCAGTTTGCCCCGCAGGGGTGCGCGACTGTGGCGAGACGCACCACCGTCGATCGACGCCTGGAGGCCGGCATCGAAGAGGACGTGGCAGGAGCCGGAGCCGCTCCCTCCGAAGATCGAGCTGAAGACCGTCCCCGCGGCCGCGCATCCGGCGCGCGTTCGCGGGACGGTCACGACACGGACCGGGAGCTCGTCCCGGTCGAAAGAGGTGCAGAAATGAAGACGTCCGAGAAGTGGATGGTGATGGTTTCTCTCGTCGCGCTCGCCGGCCTCGTCGCGGCGCCCGCCGCGCTCGCGGAGGGGGTGGACGACGTCGCGTCGTTCTACGTGGCGGACCGGCTCCAGGTCGGGCCGGTCAGCCTCGAGCCCGGGGTCTACCTCGTCCGCGCGCTCCACACGGGCTCGAGCCGCAACGTCCTCGTCGTCTCGTCCGCGGACGGGCGGGAGGCGCGCGCGGCGCTCCTCGTGACGCCGCACCAGATCGCCGCGCACGAGGTCCAGGGCGTGAGCCGCCTCCTCTACGAGCCGGCGGACGGCGCGCGGCCGGCGGCCCTCCGGACGTTCCTCGTCGCGAACTCCTCGTTCGGGTTCGACATCCTCCCTTCGCAGGGCGAGACGCGGGTCGCTTCCGCCCCGCTGAAGGAGATCGTCGCCCTGGCCTCCGCGCGGTAGGCCGGACGCCGCGCGCGGGCCGGCCCGTCGGGCCTGCGCGCGGCCTCGCCGCCGCCCGGGGCGCCTGCTAGGCTCCCCGCCGGAGGAGCGCGATGCGCCGAGCGGCCCCGTCGCCCCGATTCCGGTGAGCCCCTCCGGCGGTCCTTCCCTCCGGCGTGCGGTCCGCGTCTTCGCGTCGCTCCTCTTCGCGGCCGCCCCCGCGGCCGCCGCGAAGGAAGGTCCCGAGCCTCCCGTCGTCCGCGTCTCTCTCGCGGGCTACCGGCCGGCCGACCCGAAGAGCGCCGTCGTCCTCTCGAAGACGGCGCTTCGCGGCTCCTGGTCCGTCGTCGACGACGCCGGCCGGGTCGTGTCGAAGGCGCGTCTCCCGAAGGAGGAGCCGAAGGGATGGGGAGCGTTCCCGCACGCCGCGCTCCTCGACTTCTCCTCGCTCCGCGCCACGGGGACCTACCGCGTCGTCGTCGGCCTCTCCGGCGCGTCGTCGCCGCCGTTCCGCGTCGGAGAGGAGGTCCTCCGCGACGCGCCCGACGTCCTCCTCGAGTTCCTGCGGCAGCAGCGGTGCGGCTACAACCCTTTCGTCGATGCCGTCTGCCACGCGCGCGACGGCCGCACGGCCTACGGGCCGCTCCCCGCCGGCTCGTACGTCGACGCCCGCGGCGGCTGGCACGACGCGGGCGACCAGCTGAAGTACCTCCTCACCTCGAGCACGGCGACGGCCCACCTCCTCCAGGCGTGGATCGTCAACACTTCCGTCTTCGGCGACGCGCTCGACGCGCTCGGAAGGCCGGGAGCGAACGGCATCCCCGACGTCCTGGACGAGGCGCGCTGGGGGCTCGACTGGATGCTGAGGCTCCACCCTGCGCCGGACGCGCTCTACCACCAGGTGGCGGACGACCGCGACCACAAGGGGTGGCGTCTCCCGCAGGAGGACGACGCGGAGTACGGCTGGGGGCCGGGGCGGGAGCGGACGGTCTACTTCGCCGACGGCAAGCCGCAGGGGCTCGGGAAGTACCCGAGCGCCTCGGACGGCGTCGCGAACCTCGCGGGTCGCTACGCCGCGGCTATGGCGCTCGCGCACCGCGTCTGGAAGGACGACCCGCGCCTCGCGGGCTTCGCAAGGGAGTGCCTCCGCGCCGGGCTCGAGGTCTACGCCCTCGGCCGCGCGAAGGAGGGGGTCCAGCAGGGGAACTCCTTCGGCGCGCCCTACCGCTACGCGGAGGCGAGCTGGGCCGACGACATGGAGTGGGGCGCCGCCGAGCTCTTCCGCGAGACGGGCGAGTCGTCGTTCCTCGACGACGCCACGCGGTACGCGCGCCTGGCCGGGAGCGTCTCCTGGACGGGGAAGGAGAGCGTCGGCCACTACGAGCACTACCCGTTCGCGAGCCTCGGGCACGTCGCGCTCCACGCCGTCGCGCCGGAGGGGCTCCGGCGGGAGCTGGAGGCGTGGGACGGCGAGATCCTCGAGCGGGCCGCTTCCTCGACGCGCGCCGGGCCGTTCCGGCTCGGCGCCCCGTTCGCCTGGTGCTCGAACAACTTCGCGACGGCGCTCGTCACGCTCGGGCTCGCCCGCGAGCGGGCGACGGGGGACCGCCGTTTCCGCCCCTTCCTCGCGGACCAGGTCGGCTGGCTCCTCGGGCGGAACCCGTGGGGCGTCTCGATGTTCACCGGGTGGCCGTTCGGCGACTCCGCGCCGGCGGCGCCGCACCTGCCGACGACGAGCCTCACGGGCCGCTCCGTCCGGGGCGGCCTCGTCGACGGGCCGGTGGCGGGGGAGATCTTCCGGTCGCTGAAGGGGGTCCGGCTGACGAAGCCCGACGCCCACGCGGCGTACCAGTCGGAGGAGGCCGTCTGGCACGACGACGTCATGGACTACGCGACGAACGAGCCGACGATGGACGGCACCGCCGCGGCGGTCCTGATGTTCGCGCTCGCGACGGCGCCGCCGCCCGCGCCCCGCGGCTGCGCGGTCCGGGAAGGGGGGCTCGTCCGGGGACCGGACGACACGAAGAGGGTCGCGCTCGTCTTCGCGGGTCACGAGCACGCGGAGAGCGGCGCGGCGATCCTCGACGCCCTCGAGGCGAGAAGGGCGCCGGCCTCCTTCTTCGTGACGGGCGCGTTCGCGCGCGACGCCGCGAACACGCCGCTCCTCTCACGGATCGCCGCCTCAGGCCACCTCTTCGGCCCGCACTCCGACGCGCACCTCCTCTACGCGCCCTGGACCGGCGAGAAGCGGACCCTCGTCTCGCGCGAGGCGTTCCGGACGGACGTCGAGCGGAACCTCGAGGCGCTCCGTCCGTTCGGCGTCCGGGAGGGGTCGGTGAAGGTCTGGGTCCCGCCCTACGAGTGGTGGACGAACGACGTGGCGGAGTGGAGCCGCGAGCTCGGCCTCCTCGTCGCGGGCCCGACGCCCGGGACGCGCGCCGCCGCCGACTACACCGAGGAGGGCGCGCCGGGCTCCGTCTCCTCGGAGGCGATCGTCGCGAGCGTCCTCGCCCGCGAGCGCGACGACCCGCGCGGCCTGAACGGCTTCGTCCTCCTGATGCACCTCGGCGCCGGACCGGGTCGGGCCGACAAGCTCGCCGCGCGGCTGCCGGCTCTCATGGACGCGCTGACGGCGAAGGGCTACGTGTTCGTGCGCCTCGACGAGCTCGCCGGGGGCTGTCCCTCCCGCTGAGGCCGCCCGACCGTCGCCGGGTGCGCCCGGCGACGCGGAGAGGGAACGTCGGTCAGTGCCCGGCCGGGACCTTCTCGCCCGCCTCGATCCTCTCGGGCAGGACGTTCCGGGGCATCACGAGCGGGCAGGTCGCGTAGGGCGTGAAGGCGCAGGGAGGGTTCTGGGCGAGGTTGAAGTCGAGGACGACCTTCGCCGAGCCCGCCTTCGGCGCGGACGCGGTGAGGAAGCGCCCGGCGCCGTAGGTCTCGGTGCCGTTCGTCGCGTCGCCGAAGACGAAGAAGAGCGTGTCGTCCGTCGGCGCGTCGACCGTCGGCTCGAGCGTCCGCTCCTGCCCGCCGAGCGCGAAGCGGACGAGGCCCGGGGCGAGCGCCTTCTGGGACGGCCCCTGCGCGGAGGGGACCTCGATCTCGCGGGGCGTCTCGTACCGTTCGAACGTCCCTTCGACCCGGAGGGCGGGGTCCACGGGGAAGTACTCGATCCCGCGGAACTCCCTCCGCCGCGGGCTCTCGGGGTCGCGCGCACGCACGGCGAGCTTCCCGCCCCGCTCGATGACCGTGAGCCGTACGCGCCCGGCCTCGACGACGGAGGGCTTCCCGTCGCGGTCGGTGGCGAGCGGTGCTTCGCCGGCCGGCGCGCCGTCGACCGTGACGGACGCGCCCGGCTCGACGCGGAGGCGGACCGCGCCGTCGGGCCCGAGGAGGAACGCTCCGGCCCTCGCGGGAATCCCGGGCGCCTCGAGGGAGAGCGGGAGGGCGGGGTCCGAGCCGAACGCGTTCTCGCCCGGCGCGAGCCAGTGGAGCGCCACGAGCGTCAGCCAGCCGCTCTCCGATGCGAGCCGCGCTTCGCGGTGCGCCCGGGAGGTCCCGATCTCGGCGGCGTAGGCGGGGTCGGCGGCGGGGGGGCGGCGGCAGGCGGCGAGGGCGACGGCGAGGAGAAGGACGGGGACGGCGCGGCGCATGGCCTCTTCTAGCACGGCGCGGCGCCGCGCGCGCCCGCCCTCCTCGCGCGGCGGACCGCTCAGTGAGCCGCGGGGGCTTTCTCGCCCGCCTCGACGCGGACCGGGAGCGTGTTCCGCGGGAGCGCCATCGGACAGCTCGCGTACGGGGTCAGCGAGCAGGGGGGCGTCTCGGCGAGGTTGAAGTCGAGGACGACGCGGTCCACTCCCGGCGACGGGCGCGGGACGGAGAGGAACCGGCCGCCGCCGTAGCTCTCCGCCGCGGACGTCGCGTCGGCGAAGACGAAGAAGAGTGTGTCGTCCTCTCTCGACTCGACGGTCGGCTCGAGCGTGAGCTCCTCCCCGCCGAGCCGGAACCGGACGAGCCCCGGCGCGAGCGCCGTCCGGGGCGGGCCCTGCGAGGAGGGGACGGCGACCTCGCGCGGCTCGGGATACGGCTCCCAGCGACCTTCGACGCGGTACGCGGGGTCGAGGGGGAAGTGCTCGAGGCCTCGGAACTCGGTTCGCCGCGGGCTCTCGCGGTCGCGGGCGCGGGCGAGGACCCGTCCGTCCTTCGAAAAGACGGTGAGGCGGACGCGGCCGACGGTGACGACGTCGTGGCCTGAGGCCCCTTCGGGGACGAGCGGCGCGGAGGTCGGAGGGGCGCCGTTCACGGCGACGGGCGCGCCCGGCTCCGCGTCGAGGACGACCGAGCCGTCCGGACGAAGGACGAACGTGCAGGCCCGCGGCGGGATCCCGGGCCCGTCGAGCGAGACGGCCGAAGCGGGATCCGATCCGACGGTGTTCCGGCCGGGGGCGAGCTCGGTCCGGGCGACGAGGGTCAGCCACCCGTCGTCCGCCGTGAGCGCGGCGTGTCGCGCGGCGCGGGCCGCGTCGATCCGGGCCGCGTACGCGGGGTCGACGGCGGGCGGTCGCCGACAGGAGACGAGGAGGAGGACGAGGGCGGGGAGCGCGCGGCGCACGCCCCGTTCTAGCACGCGGGCAGCGCGTCAGCCGGGCGGCGTCGCGAGAGGGAGGCTGAACGAAAAGGCCGCAGAAGGCCCGGAGGACTCGAGCCAGATCCGCCCGCCCTGCGCCTCGATCGCGAGGCGGCAGAACGGGAGCCCGAGCCCCGAGCCGCGCCCGGGGAGGCTCCCGACGGCGAACTTCTCGAAGAGGCGCGAGCGAAGGGATTCCTCGACGCCCGGGCCCGAGTCGCGGACGGTGACGACGATCTGGTCCGCTTCGACCCGTCCGGTGAGTCGGACCGGGCCGGATCCGTGCGGGCTGAACTTCACGGCGTTCGCGACGAGGTTCTCGAGGACCCGCGCGACGAGGCCGGCGTCGGCGCGGACCGCCGGGAGCTCCGGGGGAAGGCCGGAAGCGAGGGTGAGACCACGCGCCTCGGCGGCCGGCGCGGCCCGGGCGAGGACCTCGTCGACGATAGCCGGGAGCCGGACCTCCTCGTGCCGGACGGGCATCGAGCCCCCCTCGAGGCGCGAGAGCTCCAGGATCCCCTCCACGAGGTTGAGCTGCCTCCGGGCGTTGCGCTCGGCGAGGTCGAGGAGCCTCAGGTCCGCGGAGTCCGGCTCGCGCGCCTCACGGAGGAGGTCGATCGCCCCGAGGACGCCGGCGATGGGGCCGCGGAGGTCGTGGACCATCATGCGGGAGAAATCCTCGCGGGCGCGGGCGAGGACCTCCTTGCCGAGCCCGAGGCTGATCGCCTCTGCGAGAGCCTCGGCGAGGGCGACGTCGGAGTCGTCGAGCGGGCCGGGGCCGTCGAAGGCGGCGACGCCGAGACGTTCGCCGAGGTGCCGGAGCGGGATCGCGACCCGCTTCCAGGTCCGTGCCCCACGCTCGCCGTCGGCGGCCCCGTTCGGGACGCCGTCCTCCCGCTGCGTGAGAGAGGACTCGAAGGAGCGTCCGAGGCTTCCCTCTTCGCAGCGGGGGCGGAGGTCCGCGAGCCCCTCCGTGAGGCCGAGGAGCCGGAAGCGGCCGTCGTCGCCCGGGAGTGCGAGGAAGACCCGGGCGAAGGAGGTCCCGCGGACGATCGCCTCCGCGGCCTCTCTCGCGATCGCGGAGGACTCCGTCCGGCGGGCCGAGGTCTCGAGGACGGCGTTCAGGACCGCCTGCTCGCGCGTGACGCGGTGACGGGCGTCGGCGACCTGGGCGGAGCGGAGGGCGAGGGCGATCTGGGCCGTCGTCGACTCGATGAGGAGCCGCTGCTCGTCCCCGAAACGGCCCGGATCGGGGTGGACGAGGGTGAGGACGCCGTAGAGCTCCGACTCCGTCTCGATCGGGGCCGCGAGCGCCGACCGGATCGTCGACTCCTGCGCCGGGATCCGGAGCCAGCGCGGGTCGTCGCGGACGTCCGGCAGGACGGCGACCTGGCGGTTCCGGACGACCCAGGCGGCGAGTCCTCTGTCGAGGAGGATCGCCGCCTCTTCCGGCCCGACGACGAGCGTCGCGTCCCCTTCGCTGAAGAGCCCGTGGGTGAATCGCCGCCCCTCGTCGAGGAGGAGGATGCTCGCGCCGGCAGCTCCCGTGGCAGTGCGCGTCGACTCGAGCACCTTCTCGAGGGTCGCGTCGAGGCTTCGGCCGGCGGCCGCGGCCCGGGCGACGGCGATGAGGCTCGCCAGGAGGTCCTTCTGCGCCGAGACGACGGCCGTGAGGCGGCGGCTCGTCGTGGCGAGGAGCGTCGTCGTCCAGACGACGGCGAAGATCGTGCAGAGGAGCGGCGGGAGGGCGAGCCACGGGCTGCCGCCGAGGACGTCCCCTTCGACGAAGCCGGCGGCGACGGCCACACCGCGCGCCCAGAAGAGGAGAGCGCAGGCCGAGAGCGCCACGGCCGTCACCTTCTCGAGGACGAGGCCCACTCCGCGGGGCCGGTGCCTCCAACCGGTCCAGCCGGCCGCGCCGATGAGCGCGGCCAGGAAGACGCTCGAGAGGACCGCCCGGACCGCCTGCCCCTGCGGCAGCAGGAGGGAGGCGCCGAACGCGCCGGTCGCGACGACCGCGACGCCGATCGTGAGGCGTCGGCTCGGGGGGCGGCCGTAGAAGAGCCTCGTCCCCTCGAGGACGAACGCCGCTCCGACGGCGATCAGGGAGTTCGCGACGACGTGCGAGAGCAGCGCGGGGATCCGGTCCCTCAGGGCGACGAGGAGGAGGCCGGCGAAGAAGAGCGCGAAGCCCCGGGCGAGGCGGTCGGGGCCGCGGATCGCCCGGAGCTCGCGCCAGGCGAGGGCGACGGCGACGACGAGGCCGGCGAAGACGACGGCGCTCGCGACGAGCAGGGTGCGCGCGTCGACGAGGGGTTGCATCGCAGCAGGGATGATACGGGCCGAATGTCTCGGCAAGGAACAGCCGAGTCGGATCCCGGCCCGCAGGGCTGCGACAGCCGAGGGGCGCTGTCCGGTCCGAGGTCGATCCGCCGTCTCAGGACGGGCCGGGAGGCTCGTTCCGGCGGCTCGGGGTCCCCGTGCGCGGCGGCTCGGGCCGGACGCTCCGGTCGACGCGGCGCGCCCTCGATCCTGTATTCTGGACGACGGTCCCGGACAGAGAGAGCCGCGAGCCGTCCCCGGGCGGCGGAGGCGCCACGCGGTCGAAGCCACCGGGCCGGGAGCGTGAGGAGGACTCATGGACTTTTCGATCAAGGTCGACCCCTCGACGTGGCAGCGCTACATCTCGACCCCGAAGAAAGGGGAGGCGGTCCTGACGGACTCCTTCCTCAACAAGGGGACCGCGTTCACGGCGCGCGAGAGGGACGAGCTCGACATCCTCGGCCTCGTACCGCCGGCGATCTTCACGATCGAGCAGCAGCTGACCCGCGTCTACGAGTCCTTCTGCAGCAAGCAGACGCCGCTCGAGAAGTACGTCTACCTCGCCGGCCTCCACGACCGGAACGAGGTCCTCTACTACCGGCTCGTCCACGAGCACATCGACGAGATGATGCCGGTCGTCTACACGCCCGTCGTCGGCGAGGCGTGCCAGAAGTTCTCCCACATCTTCCGCAGGGGACGCGGCCTCTACATCGGGATCGACCAGAAGGACAACATCGAGAAGATCCTCCGGAACTACCACGCGACGGAGCCGTCCGTCATCGTCGTGACGGACGGCGAGCGGATCCTCGGCCTCGGCGACCAGGGAGCCGGCGGGATGGGCATCCCGATCGGCAAGCTCTGCCTCTACACGCTCTGCGCCGGCATCTCGCCCTACTCGACCCTTCCGATCACCCTCGACGTCGGCACGAACAACGAGGAGCGCCTCGCCGACCCGCTCTACTTCGGCCTCCGCCAGAAGAGGGTCCGAGGCGCGGAGTACCAGGAGTTCATCGACGCGTTCGTCGCGGCCGTGAAGAAGGTCTACCCCAACGTCCTCCTCCAGTGGGAGGACTTCCTGAAGGACAACGCGATCTTCCAGCTCGAGCGGTTCCGGGACGAGCTGCTGACGTTCAACGACGACATCCAGGGGACGGCCGCGGTCGTCGTCGCCGGCATCTTCGGCGCCCTCCGCCTCACCGGCGGGAGGATGAGCGACCACCGGCTCGTCTTCGCGGGGGCCGGCGCCTCGGCGCACGGGATCGCCGAGCTCTTCGTCGCGGCGCTCGTCGAGGAGGGGATGCCCGTCGAGGAGGCCCGGAAGCGGATCTGGACCTGCGACACGAAGGGCCTCGCGGTCTCCGACCGGCCGGGCCTCGAGGGGTTCAAGAAGGAGTTCGCGCGCGACCGCGCCGAGCTCGCCTCCTGGAAGGTCGCGGACCCCGGGAAGATCACGCTCGAGGAGACGATCGAGAACGCCCGGCCGTCGATCCTCATCGGGGTCTCCGCGACGCCGGGGACGTTCACCGAGGCGATCGTGCGGAAGATGGCCGCGATGAACGAGCGGCCGCTCGTCTTTCCGCTCTCGAATCCGACCTCGAAGAGCGAGTGCACCGCCGAGCAGGCCGTCGCCTGGTCCGACGGGCGGGCGATCGTCGCGACGGGGAGCCCGTTCGCGCCCGTGATGCACGGCGGCGTGAAGCACCGGATCGGGCAGTGCAACAACGCCTTCATCTTCCCGGGAATCGGCCTCGGCTGCTGCGTCGCTCGCGCGAAGCACGTGAGCGACGGGATGTTCCTCGAGGCGGCCAAGGCCCTCGCGACCCACGTCACGGAGGCCGACATCCAGGAATCGGCGGTCTACCCGCAGCTCGCGACGATCCGCGACTGCTCGCACTCCGTCGCCTGCGCCGTCATCCGGCGCGCGGTGAGCGAAGGGCACGCCGACGCGGAGATCCTGAACGGCCTCGAGGAGACCGTCCGCCGCGCGATGTGGTACCCGGAGTACCTGCCGATCCGGTACGAGCCGGGCGGCGTCGCGGCGCGGCGCCACCCGCACGCCTGAGCCCCGGACGGGAGACGCTCCGCCCCGCGCGGCGCGTCTCCCGTCGGTCGAGTCTCCGTTGGCCCGGCTCGCGCCGGGCCGACGCGTCTCAGGCCTTCTTCGGCAGGCTCGCCGCGGCGTGCTCCCAGTTCAGGAGGCCGTCGACGACGGCGGTGAGGTAGTCCTTCCTGCGGTTCTGCCAGTCGAGGTAGTAGGCGTGCTCCCAGACGTCGAGGACGAGGAGCGGCGTCTGTCCGGTCGTGAGAGGCGTGTCGGCGTTCGCCGTCTTCACGACCTTCAGCGCCGCGCCGTCCGCGACGAGCCAGGCCCAGCCGCTCCCGAACTGCCCGAGGCCGGAGGCGACGAGCTCCTTCTTCAGCGCGTCGAGGCTCCCGAACGAGGCCTCGATCCTCTCCGCGAGGGCCCCGGAAGGCGGGGCCCCTCCTTTCGGACGGAGGCTCTTCCAGAAGAAGTCGTGGTTCCAGGCCTGGGCGGCGTTGTTGAAGACGGCCTTCGCGGCGGGGTCGGCCGCGGAGGCCCGCACGACCTCGGCGAGCGGCTTCCCCTCGAGCGGCCCCCCCTTCACTAGGCCGTTCAGGGCGTCGACGTAGCCGCGGTGGTGCTTTCCCCAGTGGAAGGAGAGCGTCCGGGCCGAGATGACGGGCTCGAGGGCCGTGTCCGCCCAGGGGAGCGGGGCGAGCGCGTACGGCTCGGCCCCCTCGAGGATCGCCGGGAAGCCGAGCGCGCCCGCGGCGACGGTCGTCGCGACGGCGCCCTTGAGGAAGTCGCGGCGCGTGGCGTCGCCGGCGGCGGGGGCTTTCGTGTCGTCGGGCATCGGGACCTCCTGCGGTTGCGTACTCGGGTGGAGGATAGCGGCTTCCCGGCCCCCCTCGCCGGCCCGGCGTCAGGGGAGGAGGAGCGTCGAGCCGGTCGTCCTTCGTCCTTCGAGAGCCGCGTGGGCGGCGGCCGCCTCGCGGAGGGGATACGTCGCCCCGATCCGCACCTTTACGGCGCCGGCTCGGATCACCGTGAAGAGGTCCGCCGCGGTCTCGAGGAGGTCCTCCCGCCGGGCGGTGTAGGCCATGAGCGTCGGGCGCGTCAGGAAGAGCGACCCCTTCTGCGAGAGGAGGAGCGGCGAGAACGGCGCTACGGGGCCGGACGAGTTCCCGTACGAGACCATCAGGCCGAGCGGGGCGAGACAGTCGAGCGACCCCTCGAACGTCTCCTTCCCGACCGAGTCGTAGACGACGCGGACGCCGGCGCCCCCCGTGATCTCGTCCACCCGGGCGACGAAGTCCTCGCGCGAGGTGACGACGACGTGATCGCACCCGGCCTCGCTCGCGAGATCCGCCTTCGCTTCGGTGGAGACCGTCCCGATTACCGTCGCGCCGAGGGCCTTCGCCCACTGCACCGCGAGGAGCCCGACTCCGCCGGCGGCCGAATGGAGGAGGATCGTCTCGCCGGCCTCGACGCGGTGAGTCTTCCGGAGGAGGTATCGCGCCGTCATCCCCTTGAGCATCGCCGCCGCCGCCGTCGGCTCGTCGACGCCGGGCGGGAGCGGGACGAGGCGGTGCGCCGCGACGAGGCGCTCCTCCGCGTAGGCGCCGACCGGACCCGCGTAGGCGACGCGGTCCCCCACCTTCACCTCGGTCACGCCAGGCCCGACGGCCGTCACGACGCCGGCTCCTTCGGAGCCGAGGACCGCCGGGAGGGGGAGCGGGTAGAGGCCGCTCCGGTGGTAGGTGTCGATGAAGTTGAGCCCGACGGCGGTGTGGCGGACGCGGGCTTCGCCCGGCCCCGGGTCGCCGACCTCGAACGTGTCCCAGGAGAGGACCTCCGGGCCGCCCGTCCGGTGGATGCGGATCGCGTGCGTCATGGCGTACCTCGGGGGGGAGCCTACCGCGCGGCGCCCGGGATCCCGCCCGGAAAGGTCGCCGCCGCCGCCGGGGAGCCGCGGGCGTACGATTCCGGTCCGGCGGACCACGATGCCGGCCGCGTGCTCCGCGGGTGTGGCGAGGCCGGACGGAGGGAACGGCGATGACGACGAACCGCACGCGTGGAACGGGCCGCCCGTCGGCGGCAGCGTCCTGTCTCCTTCTCGCGCTCGCCGTGCCCGCGATCCTGCTCGCGGGTCCGGATCCTCAGGGCCAGGGCGCGCGGCAGATCATCGGCTCGGAGCCCCAGGCGACCGCCCAGCAGATGACGACCCTGGGGACGGTCTGGGAGGTGGCCGAGTGCTGCGGCTGGTCGGGAAGGTGGACCCGAAGGCCCGGCACGAACGTCTTCGACGCGAGGTGGACGGGTCCGAAAGGCGTCGTCGCCACGGACACGATCACCCTGAAGAGCTGGGGCCTGCGGTCGAACAAGGTCGTCCTCGCGCGGACGAAGAACCAGGGGACCTACACCGGGACCGTGAGCCCGGAGGCCGGCCAGGTCACGGGCGGGACGGCCTCCTGGTATCCCGCCGGCGCCACCTGGAGCGCCCGGTTCGAGCCCCTGCTCGACGACAAGGGCCCGGTGACGCTGCCGCGACGCCGCTGAGGCGGCCGGTCGCGGACGGGCCTGAGGCAGCCCGGGGAGCGAGGGCCTTCGCCTCGGACCCGGCGCCGACCTCGTCGCGGGAGTGATGGAACGCGTTTGCCCGTCCCGGGAACGAGATCGCAGACAGGAGGTCGCCGCCATGTGCTTCTCTCGCCGCACGGTCTCCCTCGTCCTCGCTATCGCCCTCGCCTCGACCGCCGCCGGCGCGGCCGGCCGCTGGAAGAAGGCGTACTTCCGCGCGACGGTCCCGGGGGCCTGGGCGCGCACGCAGAGCGTCAACACCGTCAACGGGGACGTCAGCGAGTCCTCGAACGTCCGCCTCGCCGACGAGGACGGGAAGGTCGTCCTCGAGACGAGCTACGAGCTGAAGACGGGACAGTTCGCCGGGACGAAGGGGAAGAACCGCTACGTCCTCGGCGCCGGCTTCCCGCTGGAGTCCGAAGGGCTCAGCTACATGCGCGGGATCGTGAAGGGCCAGGCCTCGGGTCCCGATGGAGCGGAGGTCGACTTCGACGAGGCGACGGTCCGCGCGATCGCGTCGGGCGCGACCGACTACGGGGCCATCGTCGTCTTCAAGGGGACGGAGACGGTCGCCGGAAAGGCCTGCGACCACTACGCCTACACCCACGGTTCCGGGGACCAGAAGGTCGAGGGGGAGTACTGGCTGAGCGACGAGGTGCCGTTCGCCGCCGTGAAGGAGGTCGTCAGCGGGACCGACGCGACCGGCGCGCGCTACCGGTTCGAGACGAAGCTCGTCGAGAGCGGCGTGAAGCCGGAGATCGCGAAGGCCGCGAAGGCCCCCCGTGCCGCCGCGCCGCCCGCACCCACGCTCGCCGAGCTCCACGCGGCCGGCAAGCTCTCGATCCGGGTGGACGTCCTCCCGGGGGCGTCGAAGGTGGAGGTGACCGTCACGAATGCCGGCGAGGCCCCGCTCGACCTCGTCGTGCCGAAGGGGACGACGACCCTCGCGTGCGGCGATCCGGTCGGCGAGCTCGTCCTCGTCTCGGACGCCGAGCGGAAGCTCTCCGTCCCTGCCGGCGAGGCCGCGCCCACGTTCGAGCTCTCGGTGACGGGGTCACGCCGGCCGACGAAGGGCTCGTTCACGGTCTCGGTCCACGAGGGCGAGCCGCTCTTCTCGGGAAGCGTCGAGATGGGCCGGTGAAGGAGGAGACGCGGCCCCCCCGGGGGCGGGCCGGGTCGGAGTCGAGGACGCCTCGTCTCCGGCCCGGCGTTCCGCGGGGGCCCGTCAGTCGCAGGTGTGGCCCGGGGCCTTGGCCGCGGCCGCGTGCGGCGCCGCGTGCGCGTCCCCGCCGCCGTGGACGGCCTCGACGATCGCCTTCGTCGAGTGCATGAGGTCGACGTAGGCGGCGACGTACGCGCGGCCGTCGGCCGCCGAGGCGTCGGCCTTCTTCCTCGCCTCGAGCGCGACGGCGAACTTCTCCTTCACCCGCGCCGCGGCGTGCTCGCCGACCATCTTCGCGAAGGCGTCGACCGACCCCGAACCGAGCGCGGACTCGAGCTGCCCGATGAACGGCGGCTCCTTCATGGCCCGCTTCAAGCCCGTGTAGGCGGCGCCCTCGGTTTCGCGGTGGAGCCTCACGAGCGTCTCGAAGAAGGCGGTGTCGGCGACCTCCTTCGCCTCGGCACCGAGCTTCCTCACGGCGAGGGTCTTCTGGAACGCCTCGCGGATCGCGGGCTCCTGCGCCGCCGAGACCCACTTCAGGACGGGCGCGACGTCGCCCTTCTCGAGCGCGGCCTTCGCGTCGACGACGACCGGGCCCTCGACGGAGTCGCAGTGCGCGGCGGCGGGCGTCGCGGGGAGGAGAAGGGCCGCGGCGACGGCCGCGGCGGCGAAGGTCGGGAACGTGGTCCGTTTCATCTCGTCACTCCTTCGGGCCGTTCGGCCCGTTCGATCGGGGGGAAGGGGAAGCGCCCGCGCCGCGCGGGAGCGCGACGCGGGCCGGTTCCCGGAGGTTGCGGGCCGGGGTCGGCCTACGCGTTCTCCGGGAGCGTGTCGTCGTCGAAGCCGGGCTCCTCGGCCTTCTCGTAGCTCCAGCCGGTCAGGAGGCCGACGAAGAACCAGAGGAGGAACGCGACTCCGCCGAGGAAGACCGTGTCGCCGAGGATCCGGAGCCAGCGAAGCGCCTGGAGGGCCGGGAGCTGGAGGAAGTCGGCGCTCCGGGCGTACCAGAGGCCGTGCTCGACGCTCGCCCAGGTCTGCGCGAGGCCGATCGGGAGGAGCGAGAGGACGACCATCAGGCCGAGGCCGACGTTCATCCCCCAGAACGCCCACTTCAGCTGCGTCTCCTTCCAGGGGCGGATGCCGCTGAGCTTGCGGGCGATGATCAGGACGAGGCCGAGGGAGAGGAGGCCGTAGACGCCGAAGAGGGCCGTGTGGGCGTGGACCGGCGTCGTGTTGAGCCCCTGCATGTAGTAGAGGGCGAGCGGCGGGTTGATGAGGAAGCCGAAGACGCCCGCGCCGACGAGGTTCCAGAACGCGACGCCGACGAAGAAGACGATCGGCCAGCGGTACTTGGCCATCCAGGGAGTGGCGTGCTGGAGCCTGTACGTCCGGAACGCCTCGAGGCCGATGAGCGTCAGCGGGACGACCTCGAGGGCCGAGAAGCTCGCCCCGACCGCGAGGATCGAGACCGGCGTGCCGCTGAAGTAGAGGTGGTGGAACGTGCCGGGGATGCCGGCGAAGAGGAAGAGCGCCGAGGAGGCGATCACCGCCGCGCCCGCGTGCTTCTTGTCGACGAGGCCGAGCTTCGCGAAGAGGAGGGCGATGGCGGCCGTCGCGAAGACCTCGAAGAAGCCCTCGACCCAGAGGTGGACGACCCACCAGCGCCAGTACTCCATGACGGAGAGGTGCGTCTTGGCGGTGAAGAAGAAGCCGGCGCCGTAGAGGAGGCCGATGGCCGTCGTCGCGCCGGTGAACATCCAGACGAGCGAGCGGGCGTCGTCGCGGCGGCGCGCGGCCGGGAGGATCGCGCGGAGCATCAGGACGAGCCAGAGGACGAGGCCGACGAAGAGGGCGATCTGCCACAGGCGGCCGAGGTCGACGTACTCGTACCCCTGGTGGCCGAGCCAGAACGAGAGGTCGAGCGGGAGGACCTGGTGGATCGCGAGGTACTCGCCCGCGAGCGAGCCGACGACGACGAGGAGGAGCGCGCCGAAGAGGACGTTCACGCCGAGGCGCTGGAACTTCGGCTCGTGCCCGCCGATGACCGGCGCGAGGAAGAGGCCGGCGGCGAGGAAGGCGGTCGCGATCCAGAAGACGGCGGTCTGCACGTGCCAGGTCCGCGCGAGCGCGTAGGGGAGCCACTCGCCGACGGGGAGGCCGTAGAGCGCCTGGCCCTCGACGGTGTAGTGGGCGAGGAGCGCGCCGAGGCCGACCTGGACGGCGAAGAGGCCGAGGACGGCGACGACGTACTTGCCGACGGCGCGCATCGAGGGCGTCAGCGTGAGGCCGACGAGCGGGTCGACGGCGGGCGCGGTGACGGCGGGCTCGGGCTTCTCGCGGAACGCGGTCCACCAGACGACGGCGCCGATCCCGGCGAGGAGGAGGGCGATCGAGACGAGCGACCAGACGACGTTCGCGCCCGACGGGACGTTCGCCACGAGCGGCTCGTGCGGCCAGTTGTTCGTGTAGGTGATCGCCTGGCCGGGGCGCTCGGTCGTCGCGGCCCAGCTCGTCCAGAAGAAGAAGGCCGTGAGCGCCTTGCGGCGGGCCGCGTCGGGGACGGTCGTCTCCGACATGGCGTAGTCCTCGCGGAGCGGCTTCAGATCCGGCGAGCCGCCGAAGAGGGCGTCGAAGTGCGCGGCCGCGCGGCGATACGCCTCGGCCCGCTCGGCCGAGATCGTCACGACGCCGGTCGCGGCGTCGTGCGTGTTCGTCCGCATCTCGCGGACGAGGGCCGCCTTCAGAGCGGCCTGCCGGTCAAGCGAGAGCGAGGCGAAATCCTGCGCCCCCTCCTTCTCCGCCATCACGTCCAGGAGGGCGACCGCCTCGCGGTGGAGGTGGTCGGCCGTCCAGTCGGGGGCCTGGTAGGCGCCGTGCCCCCAGATCGAGCCGAGCTGCTGCCCGCCCGTCGACTGCCAGACCTGCTGGCCCGTCAGGATGTCGTCCTTCGTCATGAGGGTCGCGCCGTCGGGGGTGACGACGCGCTCCGGGATCGGCGGGGCCTGGCGGTAGACCTCGCGGCCGAAGAAGCCGAGGACGAGAAAGGTGAAGAGGAGGACTCCGCCGAGGAGCGCCCAGCGGCGGCTGTCGTTGCCGGAGAGGTTCGTGCTCATCGTGCCCTTTCGAATCACATCTCCGCGCAGAGCGCGCGGCGGAAGAGGACGTTGTTCTCGAGGTGGACGTGCTCCATCAGCTCGGCCTCGAGCTCGTCGAGGCGGAGGTAGAGGGCCCGCCAGGTCGTGCAGGCCTCGGCCGGCGGGACGAGGTCGGTCGTCAGCGCCCGGGTCGTCTGAAGGGCGACGGCGACGTCCTCGTGCTCGCGCTCGAGGGACTGGACCTGCGCTGCGGCCTGGCCCCCGCGCCCGGAGAGGAGCATCGGGAAGAGCCCCTGCTCCTCCTTGTCGAGGTGGTCGATCAGCTCCCGCGAGAGCGACTCGACGTGGGCCGCGAGGCCGCGGGGGACGCTCTCCTTCTCGGCGTGGACGCCTTCGACCTTCCGCGCCATCTGGACGAGGAGCGGGAGCTCCGTCCGGAGGCGCGCGTGGTACCAGCCGATGATCCGCTCGACGATCGCCGGTATCGGCTGGTCGGCCATGGTCTCGACGTCGCCGGAGGTGCGGGCCTCGGCGGCCACCTCGGTCAGGACGGCGGAAGGGTCGAGGCCCTTCTCGGCGCACGCCTCGGAAACCGGGCGTCGTCCGTGACAGCAGTAGTCGAGGCCGTGGCGGCGGAAGACGCGGGAGGCGGCCGGGTAGGCGACGGCGAGGTCGGCGAGGGTCGAATCGGGCTGAAGCGGAAGGTTCATCGGTTGCCTCCACCTTCCACGTCGCACGCGCCGTGCCGTACGCCACGGTATTTGAATTCAATGGTTTACGTGTTCGTGTTATGAATGCGACAGCAGGGCCTGTCGTGAGGATCGCAACGCCGTCATCGAAAGCGCAACCTGAGCCCCTCGAGGTTCTCCTCGAGATCGTCGGCGACCTGACGGCCTCGCTCGGGGCGCTGGACCGGTACGAGCGGCTCCTTTCGGCCGTCCGCCGCCTCGTCCACTACGACGCCGCCTGCCTCCTTCGCCTCCAGGGGGACGACCTCGTCCCGCTCGCGGGGCACGGCCTCGTGCCGGCGGCGCTCGAGCGTCCCTACCCGCGCAACCGGCACCCGCGCCTCGACGCGATCCTCCGCTCCCCGGCCCCGGTCCTCTTCCCGCACGACTCGCCCCTGCCTGACCCGTTCGACGGCCTCCTCGTCGCCGACCCGCACGCCCTCGAGCGGATCCACGCCTGCCTCGGCTGCCCGCTCACGTCCGACGGCGAGGTCGTCGGCGCGCTGACGGCCGACGCGCTCGACCACGAGGCGTTCGACGGTCTCGACGAGAGGCTCCTCGCGACGCTCGGCGCCCTCGCGGGCGCCGCACTCCGGACCGCGAGCCTCATCGAGGCGCTCGAGCGGAAGGCCGAGCGCGGCTCTCGCGTCGCACGCGAGCTGCAGCGGAGCGCGGACGAGACGAGCGGCGCCGCGATCCTGGGGACGAGCCCGGCCGTCTCGACGCTCCTCTCGGAAATCGGGGTCGTCGCCGCGTCGGACCTTCCGGTCCTCGTGACGGGGGAGACCGGCGTCGGCAAGGAGCTCGTCGCGCGCCACGTCCATTCCGGCTCGCGCCGGAAGGACGAGGCGCTGATCCACGTCAACTGCGCGGCGCTCCCCGAATCGATCGCCGAGAGCGAGCTCTTCGGCCACGTGGCGGGCTCTTTCACCGGAGCCGTCCGCGACCGGGCGGGGAAGTTCGAGGTCGCCGACGGCGGGTCGCTCTTCCTCGACGAGGTCGGGGAGCTGCCGCTCTCGCTGCAGCCGAAGCTCCTCCGGGCCCTCCAGCAGGGGGAGATCCAGCGGATCGGCTCGGACCGGCCGCACCGCGTCGACGTGCGGGTCATCGCGGCGACGAACCGCGACCTCGCTGCCGAGGTGGCGCGGGGCCGGTTCCGCGCCGACCTCTACCACCGGCTGGCGGTCTACCCGATCCGGGTCCCGGCGCTCCGGGAACGGCGGGAGGACATCCCGCTCCTCGCGACGCACTTCGCGGACGCCGCGCGCCGGCGCCTCGGGATCGGACCGCTCCGCCTCTCGGAGGAGGTCCGGGAGGCCCTCGCCGCGTCCGAGTGGCCGGGGAACGTCCGCGAGCTCGAGAACGTCGTGAGCCGGGCCGTCCTGCGCGCGGCGGCCGGAAAGCCGCAGGGCGCGCCGGTCTCCGTCGGGCTCGCGAACGTCGATCTCGCTCCCTCCGGCGCGCCGCCCCCGGCCGAGGTCGGCGCGGCGACGGTCGCGCCGTCGGGCCCGCTGCGCGAGCAGGTCGAGGAGTTCCAGCGTGGGCTGATCCGCGACGCGGTGGAGCGGCACGGCGGGAACCACGCCGCCGCCGCGCGCGAGCTCGGAATGCACCGCGCGAACCTCCACCATCTCGCGCGGAGGCTCGGTCTGCGCGGCTGACGGGCGGCGGCTCCGCCACCGCCGTGGGCCGGAGGCGGAAGGGAAGCGAAACGGCGGCCGTTCTCGATATCCTCGCCGGGCCCGATGGACACGAGCTTTCTCTCCGCCACGATCCTCCTCGTCCTCATCACGGACCCGCTCGGCAATATCCCGTTCTTCATCTCGGCGCTGAAGCACGTCCGGCCCGAGAGGCGGCGCATCGTCGTCCTGCGGGAATGCCTCATCGCGTTCGGGGCGCTCCTCCTCTTCCTCCTCGCGGGGCGGCCGGTCCTCCGCCTCCTCCACCTGAGCGAAGACGCCCTCCGGGTGAGCGGCGGCGTCGTCCTCCTCCTGATCGCGATCCGGATGATCTTCCCCGAGCACGGTCGTCTCGGCGAGGACGACGGGGAGGACCGCGAGCCGTTCATCGTTCCGGTCGCGATACCGCTCATCGCCGGACCGTCGGCGATGGCGACGGTCCTCCTGATGTCGACGCCCGATCCGCTCCGGCTGCTCTCGCTCGCCGGTTCGCTCACGGTGACGATCGCCATCACGGCGGTCGTCTTCGTCTCGAGCACGCGGATCCAGAGGGCCCTCGGCGACCAGGCGATCACCGCGATGGAGCGCCTCATGGGCCTCGTCCTGACGGCGATCGCCGTGGAGATGCTGCTCGGAGGGATCGCGAGCTACATCGGACGGGTCCGTCCCGCCTGAGCCGACGCGCGGCACCTCGGCTTGCCCGCGGGGTGCCGCGCCGCCGGCGCGCGGCGCGGGGTCGCCGCCGGCGCGCGGAGGAGCTACCCTTCCCGGCGAGCGCCGCGAAGGGGGGACGATGTCGACATCGCTCACGACGACCGGGGGGCTGACCGCGGACGGGGCCGAGTTTCCGCTCGCCGGAGACCTGAGGTTCCTGCCGCCGTTCGAGCTCCTCCCGGTCCTGACGGACCTCGGAAAGGCGGGGCTCCTGAGACTCCGCCGGAGCGACGGCGCCGAGGCGCGGTGCCGGGTCGTACGGGGCTGCGTCGCGGACGCCGAGGCTGGCCACCTCCGCGGGCGGGAGGCGGTCCTGACGTTCCTCTGGTGGGCCGACGGGCGGTTCGACTTCGAGGCGGGAGAGCCCGGACCCGAGGGGGTCGAGCCGATCCGCGTCCCGGAGCTCCTCATGGACGCCGTCCGGCTCGCGGACGAGACGGAGCGCCACAAGGACGCGATTCCGGGCCGCGCCCAGCGCCTCGTCCTCGTCGGCGACGCGCCTCCGGGAGAGGACGAGCTCGACTGCGGCATCCGGACCGTCCACGAAACGCTCCGAAAGCAGCCCGGCCTCTCCCTCGGCGACCTCGAGCGGCTCCTTCCTCTCGCCCCGACGAAGGTGAGGCTGAGCGTCGCGCTCCTCGTCGCCGGGCGGATGATCCGGGGCCTACGAATCGAGCCTTCGGGCGTCTTCCGCCGCACGGCGGCCACGTCGTGGCAGAACGTCCTCGTTCGCTACCCCGGCGGCGTCCGCGTGCTCGTGGCGTGCTGTCGGGCGATCGGCCGGGAGCAGATCGAGGAAGCCGTCGACCTTCTCTCGGCGTCGCTCACGGCGCCGAGGCCGATGGCGACCTACGCCGCGACGGGTCCGTCGTTCGTCAGGATGAGGCCGCAGGACGGCGGCATCCTCTCCCTCACGTTCCTCCCGACGAGCCGGAAGAACCGCTACCTCTTCGAGGCGTTCGCGCGCTCGGTCGACGCGGCGCTCTTCTGCTCCGAGGGGTGCCCGTGCGGGGAGCGCGGCGACTGGGCCGACGCGGTGCCTCCCCGGGTCCGCGTCGTGGCGATGGAGAACCCGGGCGCCCTCCACCGCGACCTCGGGCGCGCGCTCGTCGCCCTCGGCGAGGCGCGCGCCCCGGCCTGATCCGCGGCCGCGCCCGACCGGCGAGGCCAGGCTGCCGGGCGCCGTCCGGCGCGAGGTCAGCCGGGCGCGGGGGTGACGGCGATCCGGCGAGGCGGCGCCTTCGTCGGGACCGCGTCGGGCGCGCGCGGCGAGCCGCTCCTCTCCGAGGGCTTCGCCTCCGCGGGCCGTTCCGCGGCGGGACGGGACCGGGCGTCGTTCCTGGCCGCGCCCTCGTCACGCGCCGGCGGGACTTCCTCGGCGCGGCGCGGCTCGACGGGGGCGACCCGCGAGGCCGGCGTCGGCGCCGCCTCGATGCGGGGCGCCGGCGTGGGAGCCGTCGTGGCGCCTCGTCGCGGAGCGGCCGTCGGAGGCGGCGCGATCCTCGGCTCGGCGGTCGGGACGACGCCGGCCCCCGGCACGGGCGTCCGGGCCTCCTCTCGCCGGACGGGGCGCGTCGGCGCCGGACGCGCCGGCTCGGGAGTCGGCCGCGGCGTCGGGACGTCGACGCGGCGCGGGAGAGGCGTCTCGACGGCGTGTGGCGCGGGGGGAGTCGGGCGGAGCGCCTCCGGCTCCCTGCGCGGAGCGGGCGTCGGCGGGAGAGACGCGGGGTCCGCCGTCGGACGCACCGTCGGCGGTGCCGGCGGCGGGGGTGCGGTCGGGAGCGGCTCGGGCCGGCGCGAGGGGGCGACCGTTCCGCGAGGCGCGAGGACCACCTCGCCGCGCGTCGCCGGGCGAACGGGTGCGACCGGCCGGTCGGCTCCCTCCACGGGGAAGCGCCGCGTCTCGTCGGAGGGAATCGGCGCGCCGCCCCGTTCCCGGATGACCTCGACTTTTCGCTCGAACGGGGCCGGAGCGGCCGGGACCTCGCGACGCGTCACGACGCTGCGCGCCGGCGGACGCCGCGGCGCGGCGTCGCCCGCGGTGCCGGTCGACCCGCGCGGGGAGCGGATCGCGTCGCGCTCGGGGACGGCGGGGAGGGGCCCACGGAGGATCGGGGCGCCCGCGAGGTCGTGCAGGACCCGCTCGTCGCGAACGACGTCGCGGTCGGACCAGTGTCCGCGGGTGAAGACGCGGCGCGGCAGCACGACGGCCCTGTCCCGGTGGACGAACCGGTGCGGCGGTGCGTCCGCGTGCCTGCGGGAGCGATACCACCACGGGAAGAGCGGGTCGACCGGGGCGAGGGGGAACCAGCCGACGTAGCCGCCCGGGCCGAGGTCGGATCCCCAGCCGGGGCCTCCGCCGACGAACCCGACGAGGGCGGGGAACCAGCCGGCATACCGGCTCTTCGGCCCGACAGGCACCCAGGCCCAACGGCTGCGGAGGAGGACCCAGCGGCCGTGGTGGTACGGGGCCCAGCCCCACGGCTCGTCGGAGAGCCAGGTCCAGCCCCACGGGTCGCGCCAGATCCAGCGGCCCGCACGGTACGGGGCCCAGCCCACGACCGTCGTCCTCGGGAACCAGACCCAGCCCCACTCCGGGCTCGACTCCCAGGAGCCCCAGGCGTCGAGGTCGTCGAGGCCGTAGACGCCGGAGTGGACGTAGGAAGCGGACTTCACGGTGCGGAAGCGCCGGGAGCGCTTCTCCACCCAGCGGTCCCACGAATCGGCGCGGCCGAGGGAGACGACGTCGTACTCGGGGCGCTCGAGGCCCCAGACGCGCAGCCGCTCGCCCTGCTCGAGCCGCACGCGGCCTCCGCCGGCGGCGACCCACGCGCGCCCCTGCAGGACGCCGACGCGCGTGCTCCCGTCGTCGTCGACGTCGATCCGGTAGATCCCCGGGCCGCCGAACGTGACGGAGGCGTTCGGCGTCGAGAGCTCGAGGTCCTCCTCGCTCTCGAGCGCGCGGACCCGGATCGTCGCCGTCCCCCACGTCAGCGAGAGGAGCCTGTAGTCCCGGGTCAGGTCGAGGAAGCCGACCTCGCTCTGAGGCGCGAGGAAGAGCGTCGCGCCCGACAGCTGAAGCTCCGCACGGGCGTCGCGCCCTGCCCAGAGGCGGTCGCCGAGCGTGAGCGGGTAGTTGAGGGCCGCGAGCTGCCAGTCGTCCGGGTCGTCCCCCCGGTTGAACGAGACGTCCCCCTCGAACCACGAGAGCCGGGCGACCGTCTGGCGGATGCCGTCGTCCTCGTCGTCGTCCTCCCACGGGGCGGCGGCGGACGGCGCCGAAAGGAGCAGGAGCGCGACGAGGGCGGAAGAGACCCTTGCGGCTGGGATGCGCATGCTTCCCTCCGCCGGGATCATGCTCCCATCGGCGTTCGACGGAGCCGCCCTCTCCCGCGCGGCCCCCCGCGGAAAGGGGGCGCCCGCTCCGGTCTCTAGATGACGACCGCCTTCTCCGCCACGATCCGCGCGAGGACCGTCGAGAGCATGTCGACGTGCTCCCGCTCCTCGGCCTCGAGCTCGCGGTAGAGCCTCCACTCGTGCGACCCGGTCGGGAACTTCCGGCCGGCGTCGAGGAAGAAGGCGCGGGCGCGCTTCTCGAGGTGGACCGCGAGCCGGAGGAGCGAGGCGCCCGTGAAGTCCTTCACGTCGGACCCGGCGAAGACGGCGACCTGGGCCGGCGAGAGGCTCTCGGAGAAGGCCTCCGCGGGCGCCTCGACGTGGTACCGCCGGGCGAGGACGTCCATGTGCCCGCGCTCCATCTCGGCGAGGTCGCGGAAGAGCTTCGCGAGGTCGGGGTCCTTCGCCTCCAGCTCCTTCGCCCCGCGCGAGTAGAAGTTGACGCCGCCGAGCTCGATCTCGAAGGCGTGCCGGATCGCCGCGACGGCCGCCTCCGACGTGACGTCGGTGGCGTGGCCGAGCTCGAGCGCCCCGCCGCAGGCGGGACAGAGGCCGTACGGGAACGCGAACCCCTCGGAGACCTTCTGGCAGGAGGTGCAGGTCCAGGTGACCTTCTCGCCGCCGCAGCAGAGGTGGTCCTCCTCGCCCGGCTCGAAGGGGCGCCGGCACTTCGCGCAGGCGGCCTCGGCCGGCGCGGGGACGGGGACGCCGGCGCCGGCGGCCTCGTCCTCGAGGACGACGGGCCATTCCCTCGACTTCAGGTAGGTCTCGATGGCGCGGGCCGCCCTCCGCCCCGCACCGAGCGCGAGGATGACCGTCGCGCCGCCGGTGACGATGTCGCCTCCGGCGAAGACGCCGGGGAGGTTCGTCGCCTGCGTCTTCGCGTCGGCGTTGACGTACCCCTCGCCGCGGACCCCGAGGTCCGGTGCGGAGCGGGCGATGACCGGGTTCGCCCGCGTGCCGAGCGCGTAGATGACCGTGTCGCACGCGAACGTCTCGTGCTCGCCCGTCGGGACGGGGCGGCGGCGGCCCGACTTGTCCGGTTCGCCGAGCTGCATTTTCTCGACGACGACGGCCTTCACGTCCCCCTTCTCGTCGACCTGGATCTCCGTCGGGCTCATCAGCCAGTTGAAGTGGATCCCCTCCTCCTTCGCGTGGCGGATCTCCTCGACCCGGGCCGGAGCCTCCGCCTCGGTCCTCCGGTAGATGCAGTGGACCTCCTCGGCCCCGAGGCGCCGCGCGACGCGGAGGCAGTCCATCGCGGTGTTCCCCGCGCCGAAGACGGCCACCTTCTTGCCCATGGCGATCGGCGTGTCCTCGAACGGGAACTTGTTCCCGTGCATGAGGTTGATGCGGGTCAGGAACTCGTTCGCGCTGTAGACCTGGCCCGCGTGCTCGCCCGGGATGCCGAGGAACATCGGGAAGCCGGCGCCCGTGCCGATGAAGACGGCGTCGTAGCCCATCTCGCCCTTGAGCTGGTCGATCGTGAAGGTCTTGCCGATGACCTTGTTCGTCTCGAACTTCACGCCGAGCTTCTCGAGCGCCTTCACCTCGCGGTCGATCGTGGTGCGGGGGAGACGGAACGACGGGATGCCGTACTTCAGGACGCCGCCGACGACGTGGAGCGCCTCGAAGACGGTGACGGACGCTCCCTTGCGGGCGAGGTCGCCCGCGCAGGCGAGGCCGGCCGGGCCGGAGCCGACGACGGCGACCTTCCCGAGCGTCCCGGCGTTCTCCGGGGGCTTCACGTCGGGAAGGGGAGCGAAGTCGCCGACGAAGCGCTCGAGGCGCCCGATGGCGACCGGCTCCATCTTCTTCTCCAGGATGCACTGGATCTCGCACTGCGACTCCTGCGGGCAGACGCGGCCGCAGATCGACGGGAAGAGGTTGCTCTCCTGGATGACGGAGAGGGCCCCTTCCAGGTCGCGGACGAGGAGGTGCCGGATGAAGCGCGGGATGTCGATCGAGACGGGGCAGCCCGCGATGCAGGTCGGCCGGGCGCACTGGATGCAGCGGTCCGCCTCCTTCAGGGCGTCGGCCATCGTGTAGCCGAGGTTGACCTCCTCGAAGTTGCGCGAGCGCTCGAGGGCGTTCCGCTCGGGCATCTTCACGGCGTGCTCGTCGAGGTCCTTGAACTTCTTGTAGTTCCGCTTGTTCATCTCGAAGAGCTGCTCCTCGATGGAGCAGACCTTCGAGAAGTCGTCTTTCGCCTGCGATTCCTGCGGCTTGAAGCGCTCCTGCCGGAGCTGGAGCTCGGGGAAGTCGACGAGGTGGCCGTCGAAGTCGGGGCCGTCGACGCAGGCGAACTTCGTCTCGCCGCCGACGGTCACGCGGCAGGAGCCGCACATGCCGGTGCCGTCGACCATGATCGCGTTCAGCGAGACCATCGTCTTCACGCCGAACGGGCGCGAGGTCTCCGAGCAGGCGCGCATCATCGGGAGCGGGCCGATCGCGACGACGAGGTCGGGCTTCTCCCTCTCGAGGACCTCCTTCAGCGCCGCGGTGACGAAGCCGGGCTTGCCGTAGGAGCCGTCGTCGGTGCAGACGATCAGGTCGTCGCAGTAGCGCCGGAAGCGGTCTTCCCAGAAGACGAGGTCCCTGTTTCGGAAGCCGATGATCCCGGTCGTCCGGTTCCCGGCCTCCTTGAAGGCGCGCAGCTGGGGGAAGACCGGGGCGACCCCGAGGCCGCCGCCGACGAGGACGACGTGCCCGACCTTCCCGACGTGGCTCTCGAGGCCGAGCGGCCCGACGAAGTCGGCGAAGGTGTCGCCTTCCTTGTAGGCCCGCATCATTTCCCGCGTCGTCTTGCCGAGCGCCTGGATGACGATCGTGACCGTCCCCCACTCCGGGTCGTAGTCGGCGACGGTGAGCGGGATCCGCTCCCCGCCCTCGTCCAGCCGGAGCATCACGAAGTGGCCCGGCCGGGCCGCCTTCGCGACGTCGGGAGCGTGGACGTCCCAGAGGAAGGTCACGTCGGAGAACTGCTCGCGCTTGACGATCTGGTACACGGAACCCCCTTGCCGGGGCCCGGCGGGACGCTGCGACCGCCGAACCCGACCGCGAATGATGCCCGATTCGGGGCTTCGGCGCTCTGCCGGGCCGTGCGCGTTTCCGACGGGCGCTGCGGCGTCGCAGCGAGAGGATCGCCGCCGAGGAGAGGAGAAGGGCCGGAGCGCTCCGGCGCGCCGGCCCCTCTCGGCCCCGCGGCCGTGGGCGTCCTCAGGCCGTGGCCGGCACCATCGCCCTCGCGACGGCGCTCCGCGCCGCCCCCGCGATCGCGTCGGCCTGCGGGACGAACGCCTGCTCGAGGACCCAGCTCGAGGCCGCTGGAGCGTCGGGCCCCGCCAGCCGGACGATAGGAGCGCGCAGCGCCTCGAACGCCTTTTCGGCGACCGCCGCCGCGATCTCCGCGCCGAAGCCGGCCGTCCGGCTCGCCTCGTGGACGACGACGAGGCGGCCCGTCTTCCTCACCGAAGCGAGGACCGCCTCCTCGTCCCACGGCTTGATCGTCCGAAGGTCGATCACCTCCGCGGAGATCCCGTCGGCGGCGAGAGTCTCGGCGGCCGTCAGGCAGCCGAGGACCGTCTTCGCGTACGAGACGAGCGTCACGTCGGTGCCGGGACGCCGGATCGCGGCCTTCCCGAGCGGGACGAGGTGCTCCCCCTCGGGCACCTCGCCCGGGGCGTGGAGGAGCGCGACGTCGAGGAAGAAGGCGACGGGGTTGTCGTCGCGGATCGAGGACTTCAGGAGCCCCTTGAAGTCCGCCGCGGTCGACGGCATGACGACCTTCAGGCCGGGCGAGTGGGCGAACCAGGCCTCGACGTTGTGGTTGTGCTGGGCGCCGACGCCCCAGCCGGCGCCCGTCATCGCGAGGGCGACCATCGGGAAGGAGAACTGCCCGCCGGAGAGGAAGCGGAGCTTTCCGGCGCTGTTGACGAGCTCGTCCATCGCGAACGTGAGGAACGGGGCGAAGAGGAGGTCGACGACGGGGCGGAGCCCGGTCGCCGCGGCACCGGCGGCCGTGCCGGCGATGATCCCCTCGGCGAGGGGCGTGTTCCGGATGCGGGCGGCGCCGAACTCGGCGACGAGGTCGTGGCGCTTCGTGGCGATCCCTTCGCCGAAGGCGAGGACGGTCGCGTCCCGGCGCATCTCCTCGGCGAGAGCCTCTCCGATGGCGTCGTAGGGGGTCATCGTCTTCATGGCGTGTCCTCTTCAGGCGTAGACGTGGGTGGTCAGCTCGTCGAGGGAGGGCCAGGGGGATTCGGCGGCGAACGTGAAAGCGGCGTCGAGGCGCTCGGCGACGCGCCGCTCGATCGCGGCCGCGGCCTCGGCGGTGAGCGCGCCGCTCTCGAGGAGCCTCGCGCGGAGGGCGGCGATCGGGTCGCGCGCCTTCCACGACGCGAGCTCCGCCTTGTCGACGTAGCCCTGGTCGTCCGGCTCGAAGTGGCCGCGGAGGCGGTAGGTCTTCGTCTCGAGGAGGAACGGCATCCGGGTCGCGCGGACCTTCGCGGCCGCCTCGGTCGCGGCGGCGAGGACGGCTTCGACGTCGTTCCCGTCGACCGTCCGTCCCTCGATGCCGTAGGCGGGGGCGCGGGAGGCGATGTCGTCCGTGAGCATCGTCTCGCGGCGGTGGACGAAGGCCTGCCACTCGTTGTTCTCGCAGACGAAGAGGACCGGGAGCTTCCAGACGGCGGCGAGGTTCAGCGCCTCGTGGAAGATCCCCTCGCACGCCGCGCCGTCGCCGAAGAAGCAGGTGACGATCTCGTCGCCCCCCTTCATCGAGACCGAGAGCGCGACGCCGGGCGCGAGCGAGAGCTCGCCACCGACGATCGTCGAGGTGAGGATCACGCCGAGCTCCTTCGCGGAGACGTGGAGCGTGCCGCTCTTGCCGCCGCAGTAGCCGGTCGCGCGTCCCATCACTTCGGCCATGAGCCGGCCCGGGTCGGCGCCGCGGGCGAGGAGGTGGCCTGCGCTCCGGTGGTTCGTGAGGATGAGGTCGTCCGCGCGAAGCGCCGCGACGACGCCGACGGCGGAGGCCTCCTGGCCGACGCAGGTGCAGGTGCCGGGCGAGCGCCCCTCGGCGAAGGAAGCGGCGCTCCGTTCCTCGAAAGCGCGGATCAGCTGCATCCTCTCGAGGAGCTCGGCAGGGCTCGGACGGGTCGGGACGTTCGACATCGTTCACCTCGTGTACGGCGCGGGGCGCCTGTCTCGGCGGGGCGTTCCCGGGGGGCGCTCCCGACGGCGGGGAAGATGTGGCCGCGCTTGGTGTCCCGCCACCTAAGATTCGCCTAAGGGACCCTAACGAGTTCCTATCCCGCTGGCGGCGCGCCCGCCGCCTCCCGGCTGTCATACTTCCGCCATGAGGCGCGCGGGGGCCCTTCTCGCGCTCGCGCTGGCGGCCGCGACGACCGGCTCGTGCCGGAAGCCGGAGGGGCCTCTGAGGATCGCCGTCCACAGCGCCCCGCAAAGCCTCGACCCGCACCTGCAGGACGAGGTCCTCACCACGTCGATCCTCGCGAACCTCTACGACTCGCTGACCGAGTTCGACGGCGAGTCGAAGATCGTGCCCGCGCTCGCCGCCGAGTGGCGGAACCCCGACGAGAGGACGTGGGTCTTCCGCCTCCGGTCCGGCGTGAGGTTCCACGACGGTCGTCCGGTGACCGCCGACGACGTCGTCTTCAGCCTCGAACGGGCGCGCCGGAGCCCCGGGACGGGCCTCGCGAGCTACCTCGTCGAGGTCGACTCGATCCGGTCCGTCGGCTCCGACACGATCGAGGTGAGGACACGGCGGCCGTTCGCGGCCCTCCTCGCGAAGCTGACGCCGATCGCGATCGTCCCGAGCGACTCCCCGGCCGAGATCACGCGGCCTGTCGGCACGGGGGTCTACCGCTGGGTCCGGTCGTCGCCCGAATCCGTCGAGCTCCTCCCGTTCGACGGCGGGTGGAGGACGGGCCGCAGCGCGCTCGCCCTGACGTTCGTCGTCGACGGGGAGCCGCGAGGCCGGCTGAGGCGGCTCCTCGCAGGGGACGTCGACGTCGCGGCCGACCTCGCCGAGGCGGCGGTCCCCGTGCTGCGCAGCGCGGGCTGCTGTCGCGAGATCGTCCTCCCGGGCTCGACCGTCGAGTACCTGCGTCTGTCGCGGGACGTCCCGCCGTTCCGCGACCGGCGGGTCCGCCAGGCGATCGACCTCGCGCTCGACCGACCGGCGTACCTCGCGGCCGCGCACGCGGGGATCGGGCTGCCCGCGGGCCAGCTCGTCGGGCCGGGCGTCTTCGGTTTCGCGCCCGACCTCAAGGCGACGGCGAGGGACCTCCCCCGGGCACGGACGCTCCTCGCCCAGGCGGGCCATCCGTCCGGCCTCGACGTCGTCCTCGAGTACCGGCCGGGTCGTCGGGGAGACGTCGTCGCCGCCCAGCTCGCCGAGGCGGGGATCCGCGTCTCGCCGCGCGAGGTCCCGTGGACGGAGCTCCACCCGCGGATCCGCCGAGGCGTCGTCGGCTTCTACTTCGGCGGGGTCGTCTCGCAGACCTCCGAGGCGAGCGACGTCCTCGACGGCTTCGTCCACTCGCGCGACGAGACGAGGGGCTACGGTGCGACGAACCACTCGCGGTACTCGAACCCGTGCGTCGACGCCCTCATCGAGTCGGCGGCCGCCGCGCGTGACCTCGTCCGCCGCCGGGAGCTCCTGCAGCAGGCGATGAGGGGCGTGATGGACGACCTGTATCTCATCCCCATCGCCGGGCTCTTCGAGGTCTACGGGGCCCGCAAGGGGATCCGCTTCGCTCCGAGGCTCGACCGGAAGCTCCTCGGGCGGGAGATCTCGAGGGAGTAGGTGCGGAGCGCGGCCGCGTCCGTCGTCCTCGCGGGAGCCGTCCTGGCGACGAGCTGCTCCGAGCCGTCCCGGCCGATCCGGGTCGCGATCCACAGCGCCCCGATCGACCTCGACCCGCATTTCCAGAACGAGTCGCTCACGCTCGGGATCCTCGGGAACATCTACGAGGGCTTGACGGACTTCGACGAGGTGCTCGGCACGAGGCCCCGACTCGCGGAGTCCTGGACGAACCCGGACGAGCGGACGTGGGTTTTCCGCCTGAGACGTGGAGTCCGGTTCCACGACGAGACGCCGGTCGGAGCGCAGGACGTCGTCCGCAGCCTCGAGCGAGCCCGGAGCGTCGAAGGATCTGCGCTTGCGAGCTACCTGGTGGAGGTCGAAACGCTCCGCGCCCTCGACGAAAGGACGGTCGAGATCCGGACGCGCCGCCCCTTCGCGGCGCTCCTCGCCAGGCTGGCGCAGGTGTACGTCGTCCCGCGCGACGCCCCGGCGAGGATCGTCTCGCCCGTCGGGACGGGGCCCTATCGGCTCGTCCGGTACGGAGGAGGCGTCCTCGAGCTGGCCCCGGCGGGCACGAGCACCGGGGAGTCCCGCGGCGTCACGCCCGTCACGTTCGTCGTGGAGCCGGACGCGGACGCGAGGCTGAGGAAGCTCCTCGCGGGCGAGGTGGACGTCGCCGCGAATCTCCCGGGGACGTCCGTCGCCGTCCTGCGGGGGAGCGGCTCCTGCAGGGCGGAGGTCCTGCCGGGCTCCACGGTCGAGTACCTGCATTTCGCCTGGATCGACGCCCGCTTCCGCGACCGCCGCGTCCGCGAGGCGATCCACCTCGCGATCGACAGGGTCGCCTACGTCGCCGAGGCCCACGGCGGACTCGGGCAGCCGATCTCGCAGATGGCGGCCCCCGGCGTCTTCGGCTACGCGCCGGACCTGCGGCCGCCGGCGCGGGACGTCGCCCGCGGCCGGGCCCTCCTCGCCGAGGCGGGCCATCCCGAAGGGTTCGACGTCGTCCTGGAGCAGCGACCCGGCCGGCGCGGGGACGTTCTTGCGCGCCAGCTCGCGGAAGCGGGACTCCGCGTGACGCTGCGCCAGACGCCGTGGGGCGACCTCTACCGCCGCCTCCAGCGGGGGGACGTCGGCTTCTACTTCGGCGGCGTCGTCTCGCCGACGGCCGAGGCGAGCGACGTCCTCGACGGCTGGGTCCACAGCCGCGACGCCGCCCGCGGCTACGGCATGTCGAACCACTCCCGCTACTCGAGTCCCCGGGCCGACGAGCTGATCGAGGCCGCCTCGATGTCGTTCTCCCTGGTGAATCGCCGCGAGCTGCTCCAGGAGGCAATGCGCGTCGCCATGGCCGACCTGCCGTTCGTGCCGGTGGCGGCCGTCTCGCAGGTCTACGGCGTCCGGCAGGACCTCTCCTTCCGGCCGCGCGTCGACCTGAAGCTCCTCGGGCGCGAGATGCGACGGCGATAGCGGAGGCCGCGTCGCCTCGGACCGGAGGTCCGGGAAAGGGTACGATCGGAACGATGACGTCTCCCTCTCCCGAAGCCGCCCCTCCCTCGTCCGCCCCGGCGCCGCAGCTCCCGGACGTCCCGGCGCGGCACGTCGCCCACGTCCTGGACGAGAGGCTCGCGTCGCGCGGAGACGAGACGGCCCTGCGATACCGCGTCGACGGGACCTGGCGCGAGATGTCGTGGAAGGAGCTGTCGGCCCGGGTCCGGGACCTCTCATCGGCCCTCGTCGACGCGGGCGTCGGGGAAGGGGACCGGGTCGCGATCCTCGCGGCGAACCGGCCGGAATGGACGATCGCGGACCTCGCGATCCTGAGGGTCCGCGGCGTCTCGGTTCCGATCCACGTCACGAGCAGCGCGGCGCAGGTCGCGTTCATCCTGAAGGACTCCGGGGCGCGCCTCGCCTTCGCCGACCCGGGGGAGCCGCTCGCGAGCGCGACGGCGGCCCTCGGGAGCGCCACCGGTCTCGAGCGTGTCGTCGTCTTCGGAGACGTCCCGCCGGGGGACGACCGTGTCACAGGCTTCGCCGGCCTCCTCGCCCGCGGGCGCTCGGCGGGACGCGAGCCGGAGGTCGCCGCGCGCCTCTCCCGCGCGACGCCGGACGACCTCCTGACGCTCCTCTACACCTCCGGGACGACGGGCGAGCCGAAGGGAGTCATGCTCCCGCACTCGGCTTTCACCGTCACCTGCACCTACCACGACCTCCGCCTCCCGCCGATCGGACAGGACGACGTCTCGCTCTGCTTCCTGCCGCTGAGCCACATCTTCGAGCGGGCGTGGACCTTCTACATCCTCTACCGCGGGGCCGTGACGGCCTACTGCGAGGACCCGAAGAAGGTCTCCGAGGTCCTCCCGGAGGTGAAGCCGACGCTCATGTGCGCGGTCCCCCGCCTCTACGAGAAGGCCTACGCCAAGATCCAGGAGAGGGTCCGGAGCTCGTCGACGCCGAAGCGGGCGCTCTTCCGCTGGGCGATCCGGACCGGGCACGCGGTGAGCCTCCGGAGGCGGGCCGGCGAGGCGGTGCCGCAGCTCCTCGCCCTTCGCCACGCGCTCGCCGACCGGCTCGTCCTCGCGAAGATCCGGGCCGCCTTCGGCGGTCGCCCGCGCCTCTTCCCGTGCGCCGGGGCGCCGCTCGCGCCGGAGATCGAGGAGTTCTTCCACTCCGTGGGCGTCTTCGTCTGCCAGGGCTACGGCCTCACGGAGACGACGGCGACCGTGACGTGCCACGACCCGTCCCGCTTCCACGTCGGCACCGTCGGCTCGCCGCTTCCGGGCGTCGAGGTGAGGATCTCGGAGGAAGGGGAGGTCCTCGTGAAGGGGCGGACCGTCATGAAGGGCTACTGGAACCGGCCCGAGGAGACGGCAGCCGTCTTCCGGGACGGCTGGCTGCGGACCGGCGACGCGGGGGAGATCTGCGAGGACGGGACGCTGAAGATCACGGACCGGATCAAGGACCTGATCAAGACGGCGGGCGGGAGGTACGTCGCTCCCCAGCACGTCGAGACGACGATCGGGGCCGATCCGCTCGTCGAGCAGGTGGCCGTGATCGGGGAAGGGCGCAGCTACGTCACGGCGCTCGTCGTGCCGGCCTTCGAGGCGCTCGAGAAGTGGGCCCGGGCGGCGGGGATCGCGTTCTCGGGCCGGGACGAGCTCGTCCGGAACGAACGGGTCCTCGACCTCATCAAGCGGACGATCGAAGAGCGGACGAAGGACCTCGCGCCGTGGGAGAAGGTGCGGAAGTTCTCGCTCCTGACGAAGGAGTTCTCCGTGGAGTCGGGCTCGATGACCCCGACCCAGAAGGTGCGGCGCCGCGCGGCGGCGCTCCTCCACCGCGACAAGATCGAGGAGATGTACTCGGGCGACTGACGCGGGGTGCGCGGCGACCCTCCCTATACTCGGCCGCCGTGAGCCGAGCCTGCTTTCTTCTCGTTCTCCTCCTCTCCGCCGTCGCCGCTCCCGCGTCCGGAGCGCCCCAGGCCCCCGGGCCGGGCGTCCCGCCGGTCACGCCCGCGGAGCTCGGCGCGCACCTGCGCTTTCTCTCGGACGACCTCCTGGAGGGGCGGGCGCCGGGCACGCGGGGCGACCGGCTCGCGCAGGCCTACGTCGAGTCGGTCTTCCGGACGAGCGCCCTCGCCCCGGCGTTCGGGAAGAGCTTCCGGCAGGACGTGCCGATCCGTCTCGTCGCGCCCGACCCGAGGACCTCGTTGAGGCTCGCGGGAGGCGTCGAGAGCTTCGACGCGGGCCGGTTCGGGGAAGACTTCGTCGTCGCGTTCCCGAGGCCCGAGAGCGCCGGCACCGTCCTCGCCGAGGTCGTCTTCGCCGGCTACGCGATCGAGGCGAAGGAGCAGGGCTGGGACGACCTCGCAGGGGCCGACGTGAAGGGGAAGGTCCTCCTCGTCCTCTCGGGGGAGCCGGGCGGCGACGACCCCGCGCTCTTCGCGGGGCGCACCCTCACACGGCACGGCCGGTGGAGGACGAAGCTCGAGGTCGCGGCGCGGCACGGGGCGGCGGGCGTCCTCCTCGTCCACACGCGCGAGGGGGCGGGCTACGGCTGGGAGGTCGTCCGGAACGGCTGGACCCGTCCCGTCGCCTTCGACCCCGAGAACGCGCCGCTCGCCCTCGAAGGGTGGCTTACCGAGGCGGCGGCCGGCCGCGCGGCACGCGCCGCCGGCGCCTCCCTGCCGGAGCTGAGGGCCGAGGCCGGCCGGAGGGGCTTCCGCGCCCGCGCGCTTCCGCTCCGGGTCGAGGCGCGGGGCCTCCCGCGCTACGAGACGGTCGTCTCGGCGAACGTCGCCGGGATCGTGGCGGGGAACGGGCCGGCGGGATCCGCCCCCGTCGTCGTCGTGAGCGCGCATCACGACCACCTCGGCACCGGGACGACCGAGGACGGCGACGGCATCTACAACGGCGCCATGGACAACGGCTCGGCGCTCGCGGTCCTCCTCGCCCTCGCGCGGCGGATCGGCGCCCGCTCGGGCGAGCTGCCCGTCGACGTCCTCTTCCTCGCCCCGGCGGCGGAGGAGGCGGGCCTGCTCGGCTCGGACCTCTTCGCGCGGCGCCCGCCGGTCCCTCTCGCGCGTCTCGTCGCGAACCTGAACCTCGAGATGTCGGCCGTCTGGGGCCCGGCGCGCGACGTCGTCGCCATCGGCGCCTCGGAGAGCGCCCTCGGGGCGGTCGTCGAGGCGGTGGCGAAGAAGGAAGGCCTCCGCGTCGCGCCCGAGCCCGCGCCCGAGCAGGGGTTCTTCTACCGCTCCGACCAGTACTCGTTCGCGAAGGCGGGGGTGCCGGGAATCTGGATCGACCTCGGCGACGACCTCGTCGGCGTCCCGCCCGGGACGGGCCTTTCGCTTCGGGAGGAGTACCGCGCGAAGCGGTACCACCGCCCCTCCGACGAGCTCGACCCGGCCTGGGAGCTGACCGGGACGGCGCAGCTCGCGCGGATCGTCGAGCTCGCGATCGAGGAGATCGGCGCGCGGGGCGGGAAGGTCCCCTGGAGGGAAGGCTCGCCGTACCGGCGCTGAGCCGGGCGTAGCATGGGGGCGTGAGCGACACGCCCGAACGGTCCGCCCCCGGCCCGGAGGCCGACGCCGGCTTCGCCTCCCTCGACCTCGACCCGCGCCTCCTTTCCGCGCTCTCCGCGCTCGGCTACGAGGAGCCGACGCCGGTGCAGCTCCGTGCGATCCCGGTCCTGCTCGAGGGGCGCGACCTCCTCGCGCAGGCGGCCACGGGGACGGGGAAGACCGCCGCGTTCGCCCTCCCGATGCTCGACCGCCTCGCGCGCGAGGAGGGCGAGCGGAAGGCGGTCTTCGGCCTCGTCCTCGTCCCGACGCGCGAGCTCGCGATGCAGGTCGCCGAGGCGGTCCACCGGTACGGGCGGGGCGTCGGCGTGCGGGTCCTCGCCGTCTACGGCGGCTCCTCGATGGGGCTCCAGCTCCGCGCCCTCGAGCGCGGCGTCGACGTCGTCGTGGCGACTCCGGGGCGCGCGCTCGACCACGTGAAGCGCGGCACGCTCGCCCTCTCGGGCGTGAAGCTCGTCGTCCTCGACGAGGCGGACGAGATGCTCGACATGGGGTTCGCGGAGGACCTCGAGGCGATCCTCGACGCGACGCCCGCGGGCCGGCCGATGGCCCTCTTCTCGGCGACCTTCCCGGCGCGGATCGCCGGCCTCGCCTCCCGCCGCCTCTCCTCGCCCGTCGAGCTCCGGCTCGGACCGGCCCGCGAAAAGGGAGCCGCGGCCGAGGGGGCGGGACGCGTGAAGCAGGCGGCCTACGTCGTCCCGCGGGCGCACAAGCTCGCGGCGCTCTCGAGGATCCTCGACCTCGAGGACCCGGCCTCGGCGATCGTCTTCTGCCGGACGCGGACGGAGGTCGACGAGATCGCCGAGAAGCTGAACGCCCGCGGCCGGAGGGCCGAGGCGCTCCACGGCGGCTTCTCGCAGGAGCAGCGCGACCGGGTCATGCGGCGCTTCCGGTCCGGAGCCGCGGACCTCCTCGTCGCGACGGACGTCGCGGCCCGCGGCCTCGACGTCGAGCAGGTCTCGCACGTCTTCAACTACGACGTCCCGAGCGAGGCCGAGGCGTACGTCCACCGGATCGGGCGGACGGGGCGCGCCGGACGCGCGGGAACGGCCGTGACGCTCTTCGAGCCGCGCGAGCAGTGGCTGCTCGCGAACATCGAGCGGCTCACGAAGAGGAAGATCGATCGGGCCGCGGTGCCGACCGTCGCCGACCTGAGGGCCCGGCGGCTCGAGCTGACGCGCGCCTCCCTCCGGGAAACGATCCTCGGCGGCGGGCTCGAGTCGTTCCGCGTCGCCGTCGAATCGCTCGCCGACGAGTTCGACCTCCTCGACGTCGCGGCCGCCGGCGTGAAGCTCGCGCACGAGGCGCAGGGCTCGCCGGGGGAGGAGGAGGAGATCCCGTCCCTGCCGGTGCCGCCGGAGCGCCCCGCCTTCGTCCCTCGCGGAGAGGCCGCCGGCGCGACGACGCGGCCGGTCCGCCGCGCCCCGCGTCTCGCCGGCGCGGCCCGGCTCTTCGTGGGGGCGGGGCGCGACGCCGGGATCCGGCCCGCGGACCTCTTCGGCGCGATCACGAACGAGGCGAAGCTCCCGCCCCGGGCGATCGGGGCGATCGAGATCGCGGACCGGTTCTCGCTCGTCGAGGTGCCGGGGGAGTCCGCCGAGGCGGTGATCGAGGCGCTTCGCCGGACGACGCTGAGGGGCCGGAAGGTCCTCGTCCGGCGGGACCGGCCCGCTCCGCCGCGGCGAACGGGCCCGGCCCGCGACGAAGGCTGACGGGCGCCGGGCCGCGGGCCGCTTCAGGGGCCGCAGGGCGGTGCGCCCCGCGCCGGCGGACTCTGCTATGTTCCCGCCGCGATCGGAACGGGACCGGGCGGGAGGGACGGGCGATGCCCGGCTTCCCGAGGCGCCGGAGAGCGGGGAGGGACGATGGCGACGAAGAAGGAGAGGCCTCTCGCGGAACGGTTCGCCGAGGCGAAGGGGCGCGTCGAGAAGCTGTCGAAGCGGCCGACGAACGAGCAGCTCCTCGAGCTCTACGCGTTCTACAAGCAGGCCACGGAGGGAGACGTCTCGGGCTCGCGGCCCGGGATGCTCGACCTGAAGGGGCGCGCCAAGTACGACGCCTGGGCGAAGGCGAAGGGAACGGGGAAGGACGAGGCGATGAAGAGGTACGTCGCGCTCGTCGAGCAGCTCTCCGCCGAGCTCGGCTGACGTGCTCTTCCTCGACGAGCTCCGCGAGGAGCACGTCCTCGTCGACCGGGTCGCGGGCTCGCTCCGGAGCTACGCGGCGGCCAGGGCGCGGGGAGAGGGCGACCCGGCCGACGGCGCGGCGTTCCGCCGCTTCCTACGCCTCTGGGCCGGCGCCTGGCACCACGCCCGCGAGGAGGAGACGCTCTTCCCGGCGCTCGCGGCGCGGTCGGAGCTCTCTCTCGAGCGGGGGCCCCTCGCGGCGTTCGTCGAGCAGCACCACGACATGGCCGCGCAGATCGACGCCTTCGACCCGCTCCTCGACCGGAAGGCGCTGACGGAGGAGGAGGGGCGGCGGCTCGTATCGCTCGTCGCGGACTACACGCGCGAGCTCGGGCGGCACGTCGACGCCGAGAACTCCGTCCTGATCCCGGAGAGCGAGGAGCGCCTGAGGCAGGCGAACGTCCTCGAGCTCGAAGGGCGAAGCCCGTCGCCCGAGGAGCTCGCCGCGCGCGCGGAGGGGGAACGCCTCGCCGCGGCCTGGCCGTACGACGCGGGGGACGGCATCCGGGGCGAGGGGTGCGTCGTCTGCCCGTCCTACGGGACGACCTGCCGCGGCGTCGAGGCCGAGTGGTGGAACGAGAGCGAGTGGGAGGAGTTCTCGGACCACCTCGGCTGAGGGTCCGCCCGCCGCGGGCGTGACGCCGGGCACGGAACCTGCCGGGGCCCGTTCGCGTATCCGTCCGCACGGAACGCGAACGGGATTCCGGGTGACCGGGCGCACGGCCGGAAGAGACCGCGCGGCCCTACCTTCCCCCGTCGCGTTCCGCGACAGAGGACCGCGCGGCGTCCCCACGGGCGCCCCATCGAAGGAGCGACCATGGCGATCGACGTCACGACCTACCTCTCCGCGGCGAAGGACGCCGTCTCCTTCGTGAAGGCGAAGGTCCCTTTCGGCGCCTCGAACCGGCTCTCGGACTACTCGGAGAGCTACGAGAAGAACCGCCGGAAGATCGAGGGGGAGAACCCCGGTCCTCTCGACAAGGTGATGGGGGCGATGACCGCCTTCCTGCCGCTCCTGACGGGGGCGAACCGCGCGATGCAGATCGGGAACGAGGTCTCGGGGAACGCCCCCTCCGACCCGATCTCGCGTTTCCGGCAGATCGCCGACATCACGCTCCGGACGAAGGCCGGCAACTGCAACGAGCAGAGCATCACCGCGTTCGTCCACCTCTACGACCGCGGGATCCGGCCCCTCGCCTGGATGCACCTCACGAACGGGAAGCACGCGTTCGTCGTCCTCGGCCGGACGCCGAAGACCGGCGTCGACCCGAAGGAGTGGGGCGAGAGCGTCGTCGTCTGCGACCCGTGGAACAACGAGGCCTACGCCCTCCCGGCGGTCCAGGGGACGAGCATCCTCCAGACGAAGTGGAGCTGCGGGACGGCCCGCGCCGTGTTCGGCGTGGAGTAGGAGCCGGTCAGGCCGGCTGGCCCCGCTCCGACGCGAGCCGCACGAAGTCCGCGACGAGCGCGGCGAGGCGCCCCTCGCCGCGCGCCTTCGCCGCGTCGAGCCCCTCGCCCTCGCGGGGCGCCTCGACGAGCTCGAAGTAGTACTTGATCTTCGGCTCGGTCCCCGAGGGGCGAAGCGTGACGCGCGAGCCCCCCTCGAGGAGGTAGGCGACGACGTTCGACTTCGGGAGGCCCGGGACGCCTGCCCGGTAGTCGCGCGTCTCGACGACGGCGAGGTCGCCGATCGCGGCGGGCGGCCGCGCCCGGAAGCCGTCCATGATCGCGGCGATCGTCGTGGCCCCTTCGGCGCCGGGGATCGTGACGCTCCTCTGCGCGGAGAGGAAGAGGCCGTGCGCGCGCTGGACCTCCTCGAGGAAGTCCCACACGGTGACGCCGCGGGCCCGGCACCAGCCGGCGAGGTCGGCGAAGACGAGGGCGGCGGAGATGCCGTCCTTGTCCCTCACGACGTCGCCGACCGAGTAGCCGAGCGCCTCCTCGTAGCCGAAGACGGTCGTCCGCGCCTCGCTCCGCTCGAGCTCGAGGGCCCGGTTCTCGATCCACTTGAAGCCGGTCAGCGTCTCGGCGTACGCGGCGCCGAGGTCGCGGGCGATCTTCCCGAGATGGCTCGAGGAGACGATCGTCGTCACGACGAGGGGGTTCTCCGGTGTCGGACGCCGCTCCTTCAGGCAATACGCGCCGAGGAGGACGCCGATCTCGTTCCCGGAGAAGACCCGCATCCGCCCCTCGCGGTCGCGGGCGCCGGCGGCGAGGCGGTCCGCGTCGGGGTCGTTCGCGAGGAGGAGGTCCGCCCGCGTTTCCTCGCAGAGCGCGAGGGCGAGGTCGAGGGCCCCCTTCTCCTCGGGGTTCGGGAAGTTGACGGTGGGGAAGGCGCCGTCGGGCTCGTTCTGGGCCGCGACGGGACGGACGTCGGCGAAGCCGGCGCGGGCGAGCGCGGCGAGCGTGAATCGCGCCCCGACGCCGTGCATCGCCGTGTAGACGATCCTGAGGTCCCGCCCCTCGCCCGCGTGGAGGGCGAGCCGGGAGATCGCGTCGTGGTAGCGCTCCGCGAGCTCCTCCCCGAGCGGGACGAAGAGCCCCTTCGGCTCGGCCTCCGCCCGCGGGAGGAAGGGGAGCGCGCGCGCCGGCCCCGCCTTCGCGATCTGGGCCGCGATGCCGGCGTCCGTCGGCGGGATGATCTGCGCCCCGTTCCCCCAGTAGACCTTGTAGCCGTTGTACTCGGGCGGGTTGTGGCTGGCCGTGACGACGACGCCGGCGGCGGCGCCGAGCGTCTTCACCGCGAAGGCGCCGAGCGGCGTCGGCGCCCGGTCGACGAAGAAGTAGACGCGGATCCCGTGTCCCGCGAGGACTCCGGCCGCCTCGAGGGCGAACTCCTCGCTCCCGCGCCTCGCGTCCCGCGCGAGGACGACTCCGCGGCGCGCCGCGTCGGGGACGGTGGCGAGGAGGTGCCGGGCGACGCCCGCCGTGGCGCGCCTCACGACCGCCCGGTTCATCCGGTTCGGCCCGGCGCCGAGGAGTCCGCGCAGGCCCGCCGTCCCGAACTCCAGCTCGGCGCGGAAGCGGTCGAGGAGGCCTTCTTCGTCGCCCTTGGCGAGGAGCTCGTCGACCTCGCGGGCGGTCTCGGGGTCGGGGTCGGCGGCGCGCCAGGCGCGGACGGTTTCGAGAAGGGTCGCGTCCATCCGGCAGATGGTAGCGCCCGCGCGGCCGAAGCGCCCGGCGGCAGGAGCGCCGCCGGAGCGGCGGACTCTCGGGCCCCGCCGGGGAGCCTCAGCCCCCCGGTCCGGCCGGGCGGACGACGGCGAAGCCGGCGTCGCCGCCCTTCTCGTCCCAGACCCCGACGCTGAGGCGCGCGTCTCGTGCGGCCTCGAGCTCGAGCTCGAACGTGTAGTGCCCGGCCTTCGCGGCGTCGAGGTCCTTCGCCGGGATCTCGAACGGCTGCCGGCGTCGGCTCACGCTGGAGAAGTCCCCCTGGGGCCCGACGGCGGCGACGAAGACCGAGAACGAGCCGGACGCCCCCTTCTCACCCGGGAGGAGCGCGAGGGAGGCGATCGGGACGCGAACCTCGAGATGGAGCCGGCTTCTGCCGGCCTTCGCCGAGATCCCCGTGACGTCCGCCGAGATCGGGATCCGGGCTCGCCCGTCCGGCCGGAAGAGGTGCGCGAGGACCCGGTCGGCCATCTGCTCCTCGAGGCTCTTCTCGACGAGGGAGCTCCTCGCGCGGGCCGTGAGCCGCCGGTCCTTCGTCCGGACGGAGACGGGAGCGACGCCGGTCTCGCCGGCGCGGGCGGGGAAGCCGAGCGAGTACCACGACACGAGGTCGGAGGCGATGCGCTCGACGAAGCGCCCGACGTTCGTCGGACCCGAGTCGGCGACGCCGCCGCTCCCTCGCGCGACGTGATCGAGGGCCTGCATCTCGTTGTCGAGCATCGCCTGGCCGCGCGCGCCGAGCCCCGGGGCGCCGTCGGCGGCGGCCGCGCTCCCGGGCGTCATCGCGGTCGGGGTGGACGTGTCGAGCTCGGCGGGGAGGAGCGTGTAGAGGCTGACGCCGTTCGCGTTGGCGGCCGCTGTCACCTCGTCCAGGAGGGAGCGCGCGTCGGCGACGCGCGCGCGGGCTCCGAGGACCTCTTCCGGGGTGGGCCGGTACCCGAGGAAGAACTCCAGGCCGGGGTAGCGGGAGAAGCGATGGGAGACGACGACGAGGACCTTCCGTCCTTCCGCTCCGCCGAGAGTCGCGGCCAATCCCCGGAGGGCGGCGCACTTGGCCCGCATCTCGAAGTAGGCCTGCTGCGCCTGGACGTCCTTGAGGAGGCTCGGTCCCGCCTCCCCGCCGACCCGGGGATCGGCCTCGAGCCAGGAGAACCACTGCTCCTCCGACTGGATCTGCTCGAAGTCCGCCTGCTCCGTTCCGAGCCGGGCGCTCCGCCGCTCGATTCGCGCGAGCGCCGCCTCGAGAGCGTCGAGGTCGTCGCTGAACGGGAGGACGGTCCGGATCGAGCGCTCCCACGTCACGATCATCGCCTCGTCGCCCTCGTCGAGGGTCGAGGCGAGGAGAGAGCGCAGGGAGTCGAAGAGGGTCTTCCTCGTCGTCGGCTCAGGGAGGCTGAGCCTGTCGAAGAAGAGGACGACGCGTCGCGGCGGTCGCGGCGCAGAGGGGGCCGCGGAGGGGGCCGGTCCGTCCGGGAGCGCCTCGCTCGACGGCGCCGTCGGCTCCGGGAGGTCGGACCGGAACTCGCTGAAGTTCGTCACCTCGACCTTCCTGCCGCCGTGCCGGACCTCGAAGTCGGCGGCCGTCAGGCCGTGGACCGGCTTCCCGTCGGCGTCCGTCACGACGACGTCGAGGTTGTAGAGGCTCAGCTCGACGGTGGCCGAGGCGCGGGGCACCGTCTCGGGCTCGCGCGGCGGCCGGGACGCCTGCCCGAAGGCCGGCTCGGCGATCGAGGCGAGGAGGAGCGGAAGGACGAGGAGGCGCGTCGCTCTCTTCTGGCTCACGATGGGACCCTGGCACGCACCTCGCGTGCCACGACCTGGTGTCACGTTCGGAGGACGGGGGGAGGCCGGATGATCTCTTTCGCTTCGCTGTTCGTCGGCTTCGTCGTCGGAATCGTGAATGTCGAGCTCATCGCGGGCGGAGGCGTCGACCGGGTCGTCCTCTCCCTCGACGGCCGAACCGTGGCCGAGCTCAGGGAGCCGTTCCGGACGCGGGTGGACCTCGGTTGCGACCCCGCTCCGCACGAGCTCGAGGCCGTGGCCTACGACGCGCAGGGGCGAGAGGTCGACCGGATCCGGCAACGGGTCAACGTGCCGAGGTCGACGGCCGAGGCCTCCCTCGTCCTCGACGAGGGAGCCGGAGGACGAGGAAGGGTCGCGAGACTCGCATGGCGGTCCCTCGCCGGGGAGCGCCCGGTGTCGCTCGCCGTGACGTTCGACGGCGTGCCGGTCGCTGCCGGCGATCCCGCGCGAATCGAGCTGCCCCCGCACGACCCCTCACGGGTCCACTTCCTTCGTGCGGTGCTCGGTTTCGGAGACGGCGCCACGGCGTCCGCCGAGGTCGTCCTCGGCGGGGCGCGGGCATCCCGGGCCGGAAGCGAGCTCAGCGCAGTCGCGGTCGAGGTCGAGGCCGGGGCCGACCTGCCGCCGGTCGAGGAGCTCGCGGGATGGCTGGAGGCGGACGGGACGCCGCTCGAGGTGGTCGGCGTCGAGGACGACGGCCTCGACCTCGTCGTCGTGGCGGACACGAGCGCACAGGACGAGCTGCGCCGCCTGGCGCAGGCGCTCGCGAACGAGAGGACCCGGAGGGCCGCAGACGTCGCGGCGGCGGGGCGAGACCCCCAGGGAGGGCGGATCCGGTTCGAACGCGACCCGCTCGTCCCGGACCCCGAGAGACGCAGGGACGCGCCCGGAGCGCAGGTCGACCTGCGCTGCCGGTTCCTGCTCCCCGTCGGGACCATGACGGCGCAGAGCGCGATGGTCGCGAACGTCTTCCCGTCGTCTCCGTGGCGGACGACGGGGGCTGCGAACATCGTCGGAGAGGCGCTGCAGCTCCGACGGATTCCCGAGAGCGAGGGGGAGGACCGGACCGCGGACGCGGTCGTCGTGGCCGGGCTCTCGGCCGCGGAAGCGGCCCGGAAGAGGGGCGTCGTGCTGCTTCTCGGGCCGCGCTCTCGGGACGCGGGTCTTCTCACACCTGAAGAGGCTGCCCGTTTCCTGTCGCGGGCCGGAATCCCTCTCCGGGTCTTCTCGCTCGGAGCGAGGAAGGGCCGCGAATCGAGACGCTGGGGCGACGCTCGAACGGTTCGGAGCCTCGAGGAGCTTCGCCGGGCCGTCGTGGAGCACGCGGAGGTCCTCGACCGCCAGTTGATCGTCTGGGTGGAGGGAGAGCACCTCCCGCAGGACGTCGCCCTCGGACCGCTCGCGAGGGGAATCCGGCTCGCCCGCTGAGCGAAGGAGAACGGGGACCTATCGGCCTGCGGGTGCGCCTGCGTCATCCCGGGCGGGTCGTGCGTCGGGCGTGAGGCACGGACGACGCACCCCGAGTCGCTTCCGGCCCCGCCGGGGAGCCTCAGCTCCCCGGTCCGGCCGGGCGGACGACGGCAAAGCCGGCGTCGCCGCCCTTCTCGTCCCAGACGCCGACGCAGATCCTCGCATCGGGCCCGCTCGCCTCGATCTCGAGGTCGTAGGTGTAGTGCCCGCTCATCGCCTTCTCGACCTCGGCCGCGGGGATCTCGAACGGCTGGCTCCTCCGGCTGACCTCCGAGAAGTCTCCCTTGGGGCCGACGGCGGCGACGAAGAGAGAGAAGGCCCCTGCGACCCCCTTCTGCGTCGGCAGGAGCGCGAGCTTCCCGATCGGGACCTCGACCTCGACCCGGATCCGGAACGTGTCCGTCTTGACGTTCGACGCGAGCGAGGCCCGGACCGCGATCGGGATCCTCGCCCGAGCGTCGGGCTTGAAGAGGTGGGCGAGGACCCGGTCTTTCATCTGGTCCTCGAGCGTCTTCTCGAAGAGCGAGCCCCGCACGCGCACGTTCAGCTTCCGTCCCCGGACCTTCACCTCGACGGAGGCCGCCTTGCCGGTGCTCGCGGGGGACGGGTAGCCGAGGGAGTACCAGGAGTCGAGGTCCGCCGCGACCCGGTCCACGAACTTCGGGATCCCCGGGGTTCCGACGGCGGCTACGCCGCCGGTCCCCTCCGCGACGAGGGTCAGCGCCTCGAGCTCGTTCGCGAGCGAGAGCTGCTCCCTCCCGCCGGTCGGCTGGGAGGCGACGCCGGGGGCGTCGTTCCGGTTCGCGTCGGCCCGCGGGCCGGGGTCGTCCATCCTCCCGGGGGAGATCGCGTAGAGGGTGACCCCGTTCGCGTTCGCCGTCCGCGTCAGGTCGTCCAGGAGCGGCTTGGCGTCGTAGTTCCGGGTCCGCGGGTCGCCGAGGGCCGAGACGTCGCTGCGGGACTTCAGGTAGTACTCGAGGCCGGCGTAGCGCGAGAAGCGGTGGGCGACGAGGACGAGGACCTTCCGCCCTTCCATCCCGCCGAGCGTCGCCGCGAGCCCCTTGAGCGCCTGCGTCTTCGCCTTCATCTCGAAGAGCGCCTGCTGGGCCGACATCTCGGCCGTCGGCGTGAAGCCCCCGAAGTCGGTCCCGATCCGCGGGTCGCTCGCGAGGGAGGTGAACCAGGCGTCCGCGTCGGCGAGGTGGTCGAGCTGGGCCTGCTCCTCGGGCATTCGGGCCGAGAGGTCGGCCATCGCCTCGAGCGTCCGGTCGAGCTTCGCGAGGTCGCTCGTGAAGGGGAGGACCGTCTCGATCGAGCGGTCCCAGGTGACGATCATCGCCTCGTCGGGCGGCTCGAGCGACTCCTCGAGGAGGCGGCGCAGGGAGTCGAAGAGCTCCTGCCGGACCGCGGGCGAGGGGAGCTGGAGGCGGTCGAGGAAGACCACGATCCTGCGGCGGGGCCGCTGGGGGGCGACGAAGGGCTCGGGTGCCGGGGCGACGGCGTCGGCCGGGGCGGGCTCGACGGGCGGGTTCACGCTCACCGAAGGGAACGCAGTCCCGCGGACCTCGCTGAAGTTCGTGATCTTCACGGGCCTGCCGCCGTGGAGGACCTCGAAGTCCTCGGCCTTCAGGCCGTGGACCGCGTCTCCCCGGGGGTCCGTGACGACGACGTCGAGGTTGAAGAGGGTCAGCTCGACGGAGGCGGCCGTCCGGGGGGCCTCCTTCGCGGGGGCCTGGGCCGCGAGAGGCCACGGAAGGGCCAGGAGGACGGCGAGGAGGGTCGAGACGGCGGTTCTCATTCAGGGCCCCCTGCGGCACGATCCGTGCCGGATCGAACCGTGACCCGAGGATGACACGCCCGCCATGATCTCCTTCGCCTCCCTCTTCGTCGGCCTCGTCTTCGGCCTCGTGAACGTCGAGCTCGTGGCGGCGCCGGGAGTCGAGCGGGTCGAGCTCTTCCTCGACGGGCGCTCCGTTGCCGAGCTGCGCGAGCCGTGGAAGGCCCCGCTCGACCTCGGCTGCGAGCCGGCGCCCCACGAGCTCGTCGCCGTCGCCTTCGACGCGAAGGGGAGGGAGGCGGGCCGCGTCCGCCAGTGGGTCAACCGGCCGCGAGCGGCGGCCGAGGCGAGCCTCCTCCTCGAGCCTGCCGCCGCCGGCGGAAGTCGGATCGCCCGGCTCTCCTGGCGCAGCCTCGTCGCCGAGAACCCGCTGTCGATCCTCGTGACGTTCGACGGGCGGCCCGTCCCGATCGGGGACCCGACCCGGATCGAGGTCCCGCCGCACGACGCGCGACAGGTCCACTTCCTGAAGGCCGTCCTCGACTTCGGCCGGGGCGTCTCGGCGACGGCCGAGGCGGTCTTCGGCGGGCCGCGGAGCGCGGAGAGCTTCTCGGAGATGACGGCGGTGACGGTCCGGCTGGAGGAGGGAGCGACCCTCCCTGGCGCCGGGGAGCTCGGGGGCTGGTTCGAGAAGGACGGAGTCCCGCTCGAGGTGGCGGCCGTGGAGGAGGGGCCGGGGGAGGTCGTCTTCGTCTGCGAGGGGAGCTCGCGGGAAGCGTTCGGGTCCGCGCCGGCCGGGAAGAGGGACCCTCTGCCCCCCGGCCTCGCGGAGGGCGTGGGGTTCCGATTCCTCTGGCCGGTTCCGACGATGACGCCGCAGGCGACGATGGTCGCGAGTCTCTACCCGGCCTCGCTCCGCTTCACGCCGGTCGACGGCTCCGTGAGGTTCGTCGCCGGACGGCGCGTCGAGTGGCCCGGGTTCGACCCGCGCGCTCAGCGCGTCGCCGACGCCGTGGCCGTCGCCGGCCTCACCGCGGCCGACCGGGAGCGGCGCCGGGCCGTCGTCCTCGTCCTCGGAGGCGGCGCCGCCCGCGACACGAGCTTCCTCTCGGCGTTCGAGTCGGCGGGCTTCCTCGCGAAGCTCGGCGTCCCGCTCTCCGTCTGGTCGACCTCGCGGACGCCGGGCCCGCTCGCGGCGCAGTGGCCCGCGGCGACGACGGCGCAAACGGGAAGGCAGCTCGACGCGGCGCTCGCCGCCCTCTACGGGGAGCTCGCGCGGCAGCGGGTCGTCTGGGTCGCCGGGACGCACCTCCCCCACACGGTCGAGCTCGGACCCCTCGCGCGAGGGGTCCGGCTCGTCCGGTGAGGAGGGTCGGGGCTACCTCGGCTCGCAGAGGCAGTGGGCGTAGACGCCGCGGGGGTCGTTCCAGACGGAGAGGGCGTCCGCCTCGGAGGCGACCGCGCGGAGGAGCGCGGCGCCCGGGCCCGTCGGGGGCTCCGGCGCCGGCGCGAGCACGTACCCGAACGACGCGGCGAGGCGCGTCGCGCGGACGGAGAGGCTCGAGAGGACCTTCTCCTTGAGCGACTTCTCCTTCTCGACCCACGTCACCCGGTAGTCCTTCCCGAGCTTCGCCTTCGCCGCGGCCGACTCGATCGCCTGCGTCAGGCCGCCGAGCTTGTCGACGAGGCCGATCTCCTTCGCGTCGGCGCCGCTCCAGACGCGGCCGCGGGCGATCCGGTCGACCTGGTCGCGGCTCATCTTCCGGGCCTTGCCGACCCGCTCGAGGAACGCCTCGTAGCCGTGGTCGATCATCGTCTGGATCGCCTCGCCGACCTGGGGCGGGAGCTCGCGGTCGGGCCTCACGCCGGCCCAGGGCGTCGTCCCGACGCCGTCGACGTGCATGCCGAGGTACTTCGCGAGCGGCTTCTCGAACGTCGGGAACATGCCGAAGATGCCGATCGAGCCGGTGATCGTCTCGGGGCTCGCCCAGATCTCGTCCGAGGAGGTCGAGATCCAGTAGCCGCCCGAGGCGGCGACGGAGCCCATCGAGACGACGACGGGCTTCTTCGCGTCGCGCGCGAGCTGGAGCTCGTGGCGGATGACCTCCGAGGCGAAGGCGCTCCCGCCGGGGCTGTCGACGCGGAGGACGATCGCCTTGACCTTGTCGTCCTGCCGGGCCTGCCGGATCAGCTTCGCCGTGGAGTCGCCGCCGACGCGGCCGGGTCCCGCGCTCCCGTCGACGATCTCGCCCTTCGCGACGACGACGGCGACCGCGTCGCCCTTCCCCTTCGCGCCGGGGCGGTCCTTCCCGAGGGCCTCGAGGTAGTCGGCGACGGAGACTTGCCGGAACGACTTCGACTTCTCGTCCTCGCCCGCGAGCGCGACCATCCGCTTCCTCACGTCGTCGCGCGTCGCGAGCCGGTCGACGAGCTTCGCGTCGAGCGCGAGCCTCGCCGGGTCGCCGCCAGCCGCCTTCAGGCGCTCGGGGAGCTGCTCGACGAGCGCCGTGAGCGCCTCGGGCGTCGTCTTCCTCGCGGAGGCGACGCTCCCGAGCCAGGCGCGCCAGATGTCCCCCATCCACTCGAGGTCGGCTTCCTTCGCCTCGGGGGACATGTCGTTCCTCAGGTACGGCTCGACGGCCGACTTGTACTCGCCGACGCGGAAGACGTGCCAGGTGACGCCAAGGCGGTCGATCGCGTCCCGGTAGTAGGTCCGGTAGCGGCCGAGCCCCTCGATGAGGACCATCCCTTCGGGGTGGAGGTGGATCTCGTCCGCCCGCGCGGCGAGGAAGTAGCGCCGCTGATCGAAGAGGTCCCCCGCGGCGACGACCTTCTTGCCGGACTGCCGGAAGTCGGCGAGGGCCGCGGCGGCGTCCTCGAGGACGGTCATCCCGGCCGAGCCCATGTCGTCGAGGTCGAGGTAGACCGAGGAGATCCGCTCGTCCGTCTTCGCGGCCGCGAGGGCGTCGACGAGGTCCTTCAGGAGCGTCTCGTCCCCTCCGCCGCCGGCGAGGTTCCCGACGAGGTCGCGGGGCGACTTCGCCGAGAGCTGCTCGACGACGTTCCCCTTCGGAGCGACGACGAGGGCCGAGCCCTTCTCGACCTTCGGGCCGCCGGAGAGGAGCGCGGCGAGGATCCCCACCACGGCGGAGAAGAAGAGGGCGTTCAGGAAGACGATCCTCGAGACGTTGATGCCGCGTCCGAGGGCGGAGAGGGCGCGGCGGGGGAGGGAGCGGGGACGTTCGTCGTTCATCTTCGGCAGGCCTCTTTCGGGAGACTGTACGGCGGAAGCGGGTCACGGGGTTCGAGAGAAGGTCGCAGGACCGCGGGGTCCGGCCCCGGAACGGAGCGGGGAGCCCCGCGTCCGTCGCGAAGGCCGTCCCGGGCGCGAGGGCCCCGTCCCCTCTCCGGACCAGTCGAGACCGGCGGCGGCTCCCCGTCGCGGGCCTCGCGAGGTCCCGCGAAATCCCGGCGAAATCCCGCGAGATCCTGCGAGATCCTGCGAAATCCCGGTTGACACGGGTGGGTCCGCGGGACTAGCGTATCCATGTAAACGGTTACATAGAGATGAGCCCCCGAGACCGACGCCCCGCCCGGGAGCCTCGCCGGAACGGACCGGCGGCGGGCGCCGTCCCGGCGCCGGGCGCCACGATCCGGGACGTCGCGACGGCCGCGGCGGTCTCTGTGGCGACCGTCTCGCGCGTCGTGAACGGCACGGCCGTCGTGAAGGAGGAGACGCGACTGAGGGTCGAGGCGGCGGTCGCGCAGCTCGGCTATTCGCCGAACGCGGCCGCTCGGAGCCTCACGACGAGCCGGACCTCGACGGTCGGCGTCGTCCTCCCCGACATCTGGGGCGAGTACTTCTCCGAGGTCATCCGCGGCATCGACCTGACGGCGCGCCAGGCGGGCTACCACGTCCTCGTCTCCTCCTCGCACAGCGACGTCGCCGAGACGCGGGATGTCCTCCGCGCCATGCACGGCCGCGTCGACGGCGTCGTCGTCATGTCGCCCCACGCGTCGCCCCGCTCCCTCGAGGGGGCGCTCCCTCCCGGGCTCCCGGCGGTCCTCCTGAACGCCGCGCCGGGGACGAGCCTCCCCGCGCTCAGCGTCGACAACAGGGGAGGCGCGCGCGCGATGGTCGGCCACCTCCTCGCGCGGGGTCACCGGCGGCTCGCCTTCGTCGCCGGGCCGCCGTCGAACTGGGACGCCGCGGAGAGGCGGCGGGGGTTGCGCGACGCCCTCCGCACCGCCGGGCTCCCGCCGGACGGGGCCGTCGAGGTCGAGGGGGACTTCGGCGAGGAGTCCGGCGAAGCGGCCGGTCGGCGAATCCTGGCCCTCTCGCCGCGGCCGACCGCCGTCTTCGCGGCGAACGACTCGATGGCCCTCGGCGTCCTCTTCGCCCTGCGGCGCGCCCGGGTCCGGGTCCCTCAGGAGATCGCCGTCGCCGGCTTCGACGACGTCCCGATCGCGCGCTACGCGAGCCCGCCCCTCTCGACCGTCCGCCACGACATCCGGAGCCTCGGCGAGAGGGCCCTCGGGCGCCTCCTCGACGCGATCTCCGGCGGAGGAGCCTCGTCCGCGGCCCGCGAGGTCCTCCCGTTCCGCCTCGTCCTCCGGGAATCGACCGGGGACCACGAGCGCGAAGAGCCGAAGGGGCCGCCCGTCGCCGTTCCCGAAACCCGCACGAACCCCCATCGCTCTCCCGTTCGAAGGAGGAAGGCAATATGAGACGACACGCCGGGCCGAAGGGCCTCTTCGCCATCACGGCCGTCGTCCTCGTCGCCTCGGCCCTCGTCGCCCTGCCGGCATCCGCGCAGACGACGACGGGCCAGGTCCGGGGCACGGTCACGGACTCCCAGGGTCCGATCCCCGCCGTCACGGTCCTCGCCGTGAACGCCGCGACGGGAGGCCGCTTCTCGGCGGCCACCTCCATGAGCGGCGCCTACGTCCTCGTCCTGCCGCCGGGCGACTACGAGCTCTCCGTCGCCACGGGCGCCCACGAGGCCTGGAAGAGGTCCGTGAAGGTCGGCGTCGGCCAGACGCTCGCCCTCGACGTCGCGCTGAGGCCGGGGACGATCGCGGCCGAGGTCGCCGTCGTCGCGACGGCGGCCGAGGCCCAGGTCGAGCTCGTCACCTCCGAGGTCGCGACGAACGTGAACGAGGTCCAGGTCCGGAGCCTCCCGCAGTCGTCGCGCAACTTCCTGAACTTCGCCGCCCTCGCCCCGGGCGTGCGGCTCTCCCGCGACGAGCTGCGGCAGGAGTACTCCTACGGCGCGCAGGGGTCGTCGAACACGAACGTCTTCATCGACGGGACGAGCTACAAGAACGACGTCCTCCTCGGGGGAGCCGTCGGGCAGGACGCGAGCCGCGGCAACCCGTTCCCGCAGAGCGCGGTGCAGGAGTTCCGCGTCATCACCCAGAACTTCAAAGCCGAGTACCAGAAGGCCTCGAGCGCGATCATCACGGCCGTCACGAAGTCCGGCTCGAACGACCTCCACGGCGAGGTCTTCGCGTACTACCAGGACAAGGGACTCGTCTCGATCGACGGCGTCACGCAGCGCCGGGCGGACGCGAGCAACACGAAGGCGCTCAAGCCCGAGTACGAGCGCTGGCAGCCGGGCGTGAGCCTCGGCGGGCCGATCGTGAAGGACAAGCTCCACTTCTTCGCTTCGTACGAGGGGAACGTCCAGGACCGCGAGTACGAGGTCTTCCGCGGAAATAACACGAGCTGGCCCGCGGCCGTCCGCGACCAGTTCAAGGCGTACGAGGGGCTCTACACGAGCCCGTTCCGCTCGACCCTCCTCTTCGGGAAGCTCTCCGGGACCCTCGCGGACAACGCGACGTTCGACGTCTCGGGCGATCTCCGCCACGAGACGGACGTCCGCGGGTTCGGGGGCCAGACGAGCTACCAGGCGGCGGAGAACGTCAAGAACGACGTCTGGACCCTCCGCGGCAAGCACACGGCCGTCCTCGGGAAGTTCCTGAACGAGGCGACCGTCAGCTTCCAGCAGTTCCGCTGGAACCCGGTCCCCCAGGACGACAGCCTCGTCGGACAGAACTACGACGGGCTGATGCGGATCGGGAGCAAGGACACGGAGCAGAACTTCACGCAGGACCGCTTCGCGTTCCGCGACGACCTGACGCTCATGAACCTGACCTGGAACGGGGACCACGTCGTGAAGGGGGGCGTCACGTTCGACGCGCTCCGGTACCACGTGATCAAGTCGCTGAACGGGAACCCCGTCTTCAACTTCCGCCCCTCGACGTACCTCTCGACGCCGGGCGACATGCCGTTCAACGCCGTCTACGGCGTCGGCGACCCCGACATCTCGACGAACAACACGCAGTTCGGCCTCTACCTCCAGGACGACTGGCGCCTCTCCTCGCGCCTCACCGTGAACGTCGGCCTCCGCTGGGACTTCGAGACCGACATGCTCAACAACGACTACGAGACGCCCGCGGGCATCCGGGCGGCGTTCAAGAACGTCTACCCGGCGGAGTACTTCACCGACGGGACGCAGCGCGATACGTTCTACGGCGCGTTCCAGCCCCGGCTCGGCCTCTCGTGGGACGTCTTCGGCGACGCGAAGACGGTCGCGCACGCCGGCTACGGCAAGTACTACGACCGGACCCTCTACAACGACATCCTCGACGAGCGGTTCCGGCTCCAGTACAAGGTCACGACCTTCTGGTTCTCGCCGGACGGCGGCCCGATGGACGGGCGGCCGGCGCTCAAATGGAACCCGGCCTACCTGAGCGAGGCGGGGCTTCAGGCGCTCCTCGCGAGCGGCGAGGCGCCGCTCCCGGAGATCTACCTTCTCAGCAACGACACGCGACCGCCGTCGTCCGACCAGTGGAGCCTCGGCCTGAGGCACGACTTCGGCTTCGCGACCGCGGCCGTCGCCTACACGGGCGTGAAGAGCAAGGACCAGCTGACCTGGACCTGCGGCATCAAGGCCGCGGACGGCGGCTGCGACTGGGGCGCCCGGCCGGCCCCCGGCTACGGCTTCTCGCTCCTCTCCCGTGGCAAGGAGGCGTGGTACGACTCGATCCAGGTGACGGTCGACAGGCCCTTCTCCGCGAGCCGGCGCTGGGGCGCCTCCCTCTCCTACGTCTGGTCCGACGCGAAGCAGACCGGCAACGACCTCTTCAGCTGGGGCAAGCTCGACCCGGTGAACGGGACGAAGCAGACGAGCCCCGGCGCACAGGAGCACCAGGTCACGCTCTCCGGCATCGTCGCGCTCCCCCTCGACTTCCGCTTCGGGGCGCTCGTCACGATGGGCTCGGGCTACCCGTTCTACGTGACCGACTGCTCGGCCGGGTGGAGCAAGTGCGTCGAGCTCGTCGGCGGCGGCGACCCGCCGAAGTGGACGCAAAGCGTCGACCTCCGCCTCGAGAAGCGCTTCGCGATCTCGGGCGCGTTCCACGCGAACGTCTTCGCCGAGGCGGTCAACGTCTTCAACTACACGAACGAAACCGGCTACGACGGATGGAAGCCCGCGCTGCCCGAGGTGAACGCGAACTTCGGCAAGGCCGGCTCCGGCTACAACCCGCGCCGGCTCCAGCTCGGCGCGAGCCTGGCGTTCTGAGGCGGTCCCGGTGAGCCCGCGGCCCGCGCTCCGAGCCGTCGCGAGCCTCCTCCTCGCGGTTCTCGGCGCGGGCTGCGGGACCCCTTCCCCGGCGCGCGCGGGAGAGGAACCCGCCTCTCCCGCGCGCGTCGTCCCTTCGCCGGACGGAAAGGAGCGCGAGGCCCCGTCCCGCGCATTCGACCCGCTCCTCGACGACCTGCAGCACCGGACGTTCCGCTGGTTCTGGGAGACGGCGAACCCGCGGAACGGCCTCGTCCCCGACCGCTGGCCCGCCCCGTCGTTCTCGAGCGTCGCCGCCGTCGGCTTCGGCCTCTCGGCGTACCTCGTCGGGGCCGAGCGCGGCTGGGTGACCCGGGAAGAGGCGCGGGAGCGCGTCCTCGTCACCCTCCGGTTCCTCTGGAACGCCCCGCAGGGAACGGCGGCTGAGGGGATGACGGGCTACAGGGGGTTCTTCTACCACTTCCTCGACATGGAGACGGGGAAGAGGTGGGGGAAGGACGTCGAGCTCTCCTCGATCGACACGACGCTCTGCCTCGCCGGGGCCCTCTCGGCGGGGCTCTACTTCGACCGCGACGACGCGGCGGAGGCCGAGGTCCGAGACCTCGCGAAGAGGCTCTACGAGCGGGTCGACTGGCGGTGGATGCAGCCGCGCCCGCCCCGCGTCGCCATGGCCTGGCTGCCGGAGACCGGCTTCGGAGAGGCCGACTGGCACGGCTACGACGAGTCGATGGTCCTCTACCTCCTCGCGCTCGGCTCGCCGACGCACCCGGCGACGGACGGGGCGTGGGAGACGTTCGTCTCGACCTACAGGTGGGCGGAGCACGAGGGGCAGACCTACGTGAACTTCGCGCCGCTCTTCGGTCACCAGTTCTCGCACGTCTGGATCGACTTCCGCGGGATCCGGGACGCCTTCCTGCGGGAAAAGGGGATCGACTACTTCGAGAACTCCCGCCGGGCCGTCCTCGCGCAGCGCGCCTACGCGATCCGGAACCCGGAGGGGTTCCTCGGCTACGGGCCGGACGTCTGGGGCCTCTCGGCCTGCGACGGCCCGGCCGACGCGACGCTCACGGTCGACGGGAAGTCCCGGAAGTTCGTGACGTACGGTGCCCGCGGCGTCTCCTCGTTCTGGTCGCACGACGACGGGACGATCACGCCGATGGCCGCCGCCGCCTCGCTCCCGTTCGCGCCGGAGGTCGTCCTCCCCGCGATCCGGGAGATGAAGCGGCTCCACGGCGAGCACCTCTGGGGCGAATACGGCTTCTTCGACGCGTTCAACCCGACCTTCCGCTTCACCGACGTCCCGACGCCGCTCGGTAAAGTGGTGCCGGAGGCCGGGTGGTACGCGACGAACTACCTCGGGATCGACCAGGGGCCGATCGTCCTGATGCTCGAGAACCAGCGGAGCGGGCTCCTCTGGCGGCTCATGAAGCGGTCGCCGCCGATCCGCGAGGGGCTCCGTCGCGCCGGGTTCACGGGCGGCTGGCTCGAGGAGGGGGCGGCACCGGCGCGAAGCGGGGAGGCGGCGACCCGTTGAGGGCTCTCGCCTGCGGCCTCCTCCTCGCCGCGGCGACGGCCTGCGTGCGCGCGGGAGAGCGCGGCGAGGCGGTCCGGCTCTGGGCGTTCGGCCGCGAGGGCGAGGTCGTCCGCGAGCTCGTCCCCGAGCTCGAGCGGCGCCACCCCGGCCTGCGCGTCGAGGTGCAGCAGATCCCCTGGACGGCGGCGCACGAGAAGCTCCTGACGGCCTACGTCGGGCGGGAGCTCCCCGACGTGGCGCAGATGGGAAACACCTGGATCCCGGAGATGGCCGCGCTCGACGCGATCGAGCCGCTCGACGCGCGCGTCGCCGCGAGCGCCGCCGTCCGCCCGGACGACACCTTCCCCGGGATCTGGGAGACGAACGTCCTCGACGGCACGCTCTACGGCGTGCCGTGGTACGTCGACACGCGCCTCGTCTTCTACCGCTCGGACCTCCTCGCCGCCGCCGGCGTCCCGGAGCTCCCGCGGAGCTGGAGCGGCTGGCGGGCGGCGATGGAGGCGGTGAAGCGGAGAGGGGGCGACGGTCGCTACGGGCTCCTCCTCCCGACGAACGAGTGGGCGCAGCCGGTGGCCCTCGCCGTCGCCGCGGGGGCGGAGCTCCTCTCGGACGGCGCCCGACACGGCGCGTTCCGGGCCCCGGAGTTCCGGCGGGCGGCCGAGTTCTTCGTCGGCCTCTACCGCGACGGCCTCGCGCCGCCGCTCGCGAACACCCAGGTCGCGAACCTCTACCAGCAGATGGCCGCGGGCGAGTTCGCGATGTACGTCACCGGGCCGTGGAACCTCGGGGAGTTCCGGCGCCGGCTCCCGGCGAGCCTCCAGGGCTCCTGGGCGACGGCGCCGCTCCCGGCGCCCGACGGGATGCCCTGGCCCGGAGTCTCGCTCGCGGGGGGCTCGAGCCTCGTCGTCTTCCGCTCGTCGACCCGGAAGGACGACGCCTGGAAGGTCGTCGAGTACCTCTCGGAGCCGGCGACGCAGAAGCGCTTCTGGCAGCTTTGCGGCGACCTCCCGGCGCGGCGCTCCGCGTGGGACGAGCCGGCGCTGGCGGGCGACGCGCGAACCGCGTCGTTCCGCCTCCAGCTCGAGCACGTCCGCGCGACGCCGAAGGTCCCCGAGTGGGAGCAGATCGCCGCGAAGGTCTGGGAGCGGCTGGAGCCGGTGGCGCGCGGGACGCGCGACCTCGACGCTTCGCTCGCCGCGCTCGACGCCGACGTCGACGCGATCCTCGCGAAGCGCCGGTGGCTCCTCGAGAGGAAGGCCGCGGGGGAGAAGCCGTGAGGCGCCTCTCCTCGTGGCGGGCGCGCGAGGCGCGGGCGGGCCTCCTCCTCGTGGCCCCCGGCCTCCTCCTCCTCGCCCTCTTCCTCGCGCTGCCGGTCGTCGCGGCGCTCCTCCTGTCGCTGACCGACTTCGACCTCTACGCGATCGGCGACCCGTCGACCGCCCGGTTCGTCGGTCTCGGGAACTACGCCCGCCTGCTCCACGACCCGGTCTTCTGGAAGGCGCTCGGGAACACGTTCTTCTTCGTCCTCGTCGGCGGACCGCTCACCGTCTCGCTCTCCCTCGGCTCCGCGCTCCTCCTGAACCACCGCCTCGTCCGCTTCCCGGGCCTCTTCCGGACGGTCTACTTCGCGCCGGTCGTCACGACGCTCGTCGCCGTCGCGGCCGTCTGGCGCTACCTCTACCACCCGCGCTTCGGCCTCCTCAACGCCGCGCTCGGCGCCTTCGGGATCGGGCCGGTCGACTGGCTCGGCGACCCGCACTGGGCGATGCCCGCGATCGTCCTGATGGCGGCCTGGAAGAACTTCGGCGCGAACATGATCATCTTCGTCGCCGGGCTGAAGGCGATCCCGGAGAGCCTCTACGAGGCGGCCCGGATCGACGGGGCGGGGCCGCTCCAGCGCTTCCGGAGCATCACGGTCCCGCTCCTCGCCCCGACGTTCCTCTTCGTCGGCCTGACGACGACGATCGGCTACTTCCAGCTCTTCGCCGAGCCGTACGTCCTCTCGGGGGGCGAGGGGGGGCCGATGAACGCGACGCTCTCGGTGGCCCTCTTCATGTACAAGCAGGGCTTCCGCTGGTGGAGCATCGGCTCGGCCGCCTCGATCGCCTTCGTCCTCTTCGCCGTCATCCTCGCCGCGACGCTCCTCCAGCGCCGGCTCCAGAGAGGGGGCGACGCGTGAGCCGAAGGGCGCTCACCTCCCTCGCCCTCCACGCGGCGCTCGTCGCCGGGGCCGTCGTCACGCTCGCGCCTCTCCTCTGGATGCTCTCGGCCTCGTTCATGACGACGGGCGAGGCGAACGCCTCCCCGCCGCCGCTCCTGCCGGCGAAGGCGACGCTCGCGCAGTACCGCGAGCTCTTCGTGAGGCTCGACCTCGGGCGGAGCTTCGTGAACAGCACCGTCCTCGCGCTGTGCGCGGCGCTCCTCTCCGTCGTCGTGAACGCCGCCGCCGGCTACGCCTTCGCGAAGCTCCGTTTCCCGGCGCGGGGCCGCCTCTTCACGGGGCTCCTCGCGGCGATGGTGATCCCGGGGCAGGTCGCGATGCTCCCGGTCTTCCTCCTCCTCCGGTCGATGGGGCTCGTCAACTCCTTCGCGGGGGTGATCCTGCCGGGGATCGCGAGCATCTTCGGGGTCTTCCTCGTCCGGCAGTTCGCCTCCTCGGTCCCGGACGAGCTCCTCGACGCGGCCCGGATCGACGGGGCGGGGGAGCTCCGGATCTTCTGGTCGATCGTCCTCCCGCTCTGCCGGCCGATCCTCGTCACGCTCGGCGTCCTGACGTTCCTCGGCACCTGGAACGACTTCATGTGGCCGCTCATCGTCCTGACGGACGACGCGAAGTGGACGCTGACGGTCTCCCTCGCGAGCCTCGCGGGGGAGCACGTCCAGGACACGGAGCTGATGATGGCCGGGGCGGTCGTGACGGTCCTCCCCGCGCTCCTCCTCTTCCTCTTCCTCCAGCGCTCGTACATCGACGGCATCACGGCCGGGAGCATCAAGGAATGAAGCGATTCACCCTCGTCGCCGCCTCGCTCGCCCTCCTCGCCGCCGCGCCGACGCCGAAGTCGACGCCTCTCGGCGGGGGCTCGGGCTGGACCGCCGCGCCGGCGCCGGGCGTCTTCCTGCGCGTCGCGCCGGCGGCGGGCGACGGGGTCCGCCTCGACTTCGATTTCGGCGGGAAGGCGGGCTGGGCCGCGGCGACGCGGAAGGTCGACCTCGTCCTCCCGGAGCGGTGGGAGATCCGGATGCGCCTGCGCGGCGAGGCGCTCCCGAACGACCTCGAGCTGAAGCTCGCCGACCCCACCGGCGAGAACGTCTGGTGGTTCCGGAAGCGGAACGCGACGTTCCCGGCCGCGTTCGAGCCGCTCCGCGTGAAGCAGCGGCAGGTGGAGTTCGCCTGGGGCCCCGCGGGGGGCGGCGCGCCGTCCCGGATCGGGTCGATCGAGGTGGCGGTGACGGCCGGGAAGGGAGGGAAGGGGTGGCTCGAGGCGTCGGACCTCGTCCTCCTCGAGCTCCCGCCCGACCCGCCCGCCCGGCCGCCGAGCCAGGCCGCCTCCTCGTCCGCCCCGGGGCACGACGCCGAGCTCGCGGCGGACGGCGACCCGGCGACGTCGTGGCGCGCGGCGCAGGCCGGCCCGGCCGAGTGGCGGGTCGACCTCGGCGCGCTCCGCGAGCTGGGCGGCCTCGTCGTCGAGCACGGCGGCGTCTTCGCGAGCCGCTACGCGGTCGACCTTTCGGAGGACGGCGCCGCGTGGCGGACGGCTCGCGAGGTCGTGAACGGGAACGGCGGTCGGGACCTCCTCGCGCTCCCCGAGAGCGAGGCGCGGGCGGTCCGTCTTCGCCTCCTCGAGGGGCCGCAACCCGGGCCGTTCGAGCTGAAGGAGGTCGCGGTGAAGCCGCTCGCCTTCGCGGCGACGCCGAACGCGTTCCTCGCCGAGGTGGCGAAGGAGATGCCCCGCGGCGCCTGGCCCCGTTACCTCGCCGGCGAGCAGTCGTACTGGACGGTCGTAGGCGTCGACGGCGACCCCGACGAGGGGCTCCTCTCGGGGGACGGCGCGCTCGAGGCGGGCGCCGGCCTCTTCTCGATCGAGCCGTTCCTGATCGCCGGGGGCCGTCTCCTCACCTGGGCCGACGTGACGTCGCGTCCCGCCCTCGTCGACGGCGACCTGCCGATCCCTTCCGTGACGTGGGACGCGGGGGAGACGCGCCTCGAGACGACCGTCCTCGCGACGGGACTCCCGGGCTCCTCCGCGCTCCTCGCGCGCTATCGGGTCGCGAACCTGACGAAGGAGGAGAGAAGGGTCCGGCTCGTCCTTGCGATACGGCCCCTCCAGGTGAACCCGCCGTGGCAGTTCCTCGGGACGCCGGGCGGGATCTCCGAGATCCGCTCGCTCTCCTTCGAGGGGGCTCGGGCTCTCGTGAATCGCGAGGAGGTCGTCGTCGCCCTCGTGCCGCCGTCCGCGACCGGGGCGACGACGCTCGACGCCGGCGACGTCGCGAGCCTTCTCCGGGCGGGCGGCTTCCCCCCGGCGCGGGCCGTCACGGACCCGACGGGCCTCGCCTCGGGGGCATTCGCGTTCGACCTCGTCGTCCCCGCGGGAGGCTCGCGCGAGGTGGTCCTCGCGATTCCGTTCGAACGGTCGCGCGCCCCCGCCGAGCTCGCCCGGCCGCTCGGGACGGAGAACTGGCTGGGACAGCCGCCCGCCGAGGCCGCGGCCCTCTTCGAGTCGCTCCTCGCGCGGGAGCGGAGCGCCTGGAGGAGCCGCCTCGACCGCGTCGCGTTCGACGTCCCGCCCGAGGCGGAGCGGTGGGTGAAGGTCCTGAGGTCGCAGCTCGCGTTCGTCCTCGTGAACCGGGACGGCCCGGCGATCCAGCCCGGCTCGCGCTCGTACGCGCGCTCCTGGATCCGGGACGGCTCGCTGACGTCGGAGGCGCTCCTCAGGCTCGGGCAGGGGGGAATCGCGCGCTCGTTCCTGATGTGGTTCGCCGGCTTCCAGGCCGAGGACGGGAGGGTCCCGTGCTGCGTCGACGCGCGCGGCGCCGACGGCGTCCCCGAGAACGACAGCCACGGGCAGCTCCTCTTCCTGATCGGCGAGACGGTCCGCTACACGCGCGACCGGGGCCTCGCGGCGCGGATGTGGCCGAACGTCGTCTCCGCCGTCTCGTACATCGACGCGCTCCGGCAGAAGCGCCGGACGCCGGAGTACGAGACGGAGGGGAGGAGGGTCTTCTACGGCCTCCTCCCCGAGTCGATCAGCCACGAGGGGTACTCGGCGAAGCCGATGCACTCCTACTGGGACGGCTTCTTCGGCCTTCGCGGCCTCAAGGACGCCGTCTTTCTGGCCGAGTTCCTCGGGAAGAAGGACGAGGCGAAGGCGTTCGCCGCGATCCGCGACGAGCTCGGGGCCGACCTCCACGCCTCGATCCGCCTCGTCGTGGACCGCCACGGGATCGACTACCTGCCCGGCTGCGCCGAGCTCGGCGACTTCGACGCCACTTCGACGACCGTGGCGCTCTCGCCGGGCGGCGAGGAGGCGCGCCTGCCGCGCGCCGCGCTCGAACGAACGTTCGAGCGGTACGTCGAGAACCTTGAGAAGCGTGAGGCGGGAGAGGGGGACTCCTACACGCCGTACGAGTGGCGGAACGTCGGCGCCCTCGTGCGGCTCGGCCGGCGAGAGGAGGCGCTCCGCGTCGCGGAAAGCCTCCTTCGCGACCTGCGCCCCGCCGCGTGGAACCAGTGGGGCGAGGTCGTCTGGCGCGACCCGCGGACCCCGAAGTTCGTCGGCGACATGCCGCACACCTGGGTCGGCTCCGACTTCGCGCGCTCCTTCCTCGACCTCTTCGCGTACGAGCGGGAAGCGGACTCTTCTCTCGTCCTCGGCGCCGGGCTCCCGGAGCGGTGGGTCCGCTCGGAGCGCGGCGTCTCGGTGAAGGGGCTCGGCACGCCGTACGGTCCCCTCGACCTCTCGCTCTCGGCTGAAGGGGCGGGCGTCCGCGTCCGCCTCTCGGGCCTGCGCGACGTTCCCCCCGGCGGTCTCGTCGTGAAGCCGCCCCTCCCCTCGACCGCACGGACGGCGACCGTCGACGGCCGCCCGCTGCCTCTCTCCGCGGCCGGAGAGGTCGTCGTCCGCACCCTTCCCGCCGAGGTCGTCGTCCGGCCGTGACGCGACCCCGACGGCACGCGACCGCCCTTTCGGAGGACTCATGAGCCACCCCCCCGCGCGCCGCGTCGACGCCGCGAACGCCTACGGGCGCTTCACCGACGACGGCCGCGAGTACGTCGTCGCCGACCCGCGGACGCCGCGCCCCTGGGTGAACGTCATCGCGAACCCGCGCGCCGGCCTCGTCGTGAGCCAGACCGGCTCCGGCTTCACCTGGGTCGACAACTCCCAGCTCGCCGTCGTCACCCGCTGGGAGCAGGACCTGACGCGCGACTCCTCCGGGCGCTTCCTCTGGCTCCGGGACGTCGAGACGGGGGAGGCGTGGCCGCTCGCCCCCGCGCCCTCGCTCCCCGCCTACGACCGCTTCGAGTGCCGGCACGGGATCGGCGCCACGACGTTCCGCGCCGCGCTCCACGGCGTCGGCTCGGAGTGGACGCTCTTCGTCGACCCGGAGGCGACGGCCGAGCTCTGGAGGCTCCGGCTGACGAACGAGGGCGGCGCCCCGCGCCGTCTCGAGCTCGTCGCGTTCGTCGAGTGGAACTGCGGCGTGACGCCTTCGCCGCGGCGCGAGTTCACGAAGCTCTTCCTCGAGTGCGAGCGGGACGCGGAGCGGAACGCCGTCCTCGCCCGCTCCCACATGTGGGAGGTCGGCTCGGCCCGCTGGGGGCACTGGAACACCTCCTTCCCGTACGTCAGCGCGTTCGCGTGCACGGAGAGGGTCTCCGAGGCGGAGGGGGACAAGGCCGCCTTCCTCGGACGGCTCGGCTCCTTCGCCGCGCCCGCGGCGCTCTCGGGCGCTCCCTGGCCCGGCCTCTTCGGCCGGCACGGCGACGCCGTCGGGGCGCTCCGGGTGCCGGTGGAGCTCGCCGCGGGCGCCTCGCTCGACCTCGGCTTCGCGATCGCGACGTCCGAGACGGAGGAGGGCGTGCGCGCGCTCCTCGCGCGATTCGGCGCCGTCGCGGCGTTCGACGCCTCGCTCGCGGCCGCGCGCGAGGAGTGGCGCCGCCTCCTCGCGGCGCACCGCGTCGGGACGCCCGACGCGACGTTCGACGCCCTCCTGAACGACTGGGTCCGCTACCAGGCGATCTCCGCGCGGATCCAGGGACGCTGCGGCTACTACCAGCAGAGCGGCGCCTACGGCTTCCGCGACCAGCTCCAGGACTCGCAGGTCTGGCTGACGATCGACCCGGCGCGCTGCCGGGAGCAGGTCGCGCTCCACGCGGCGCACCAGTTCGCCGACGGCTCCGTCTACCACTGGTGGCACCCGCTCTCGGAGCTGGGCCACGTCACGAAGATGACGGACGACCTCCTCTGGCTCGCGTTCGTCGTGGCGGCGTACGTGAAGGAGACCGGGGACCTCTCGATCCTCGCCGACCGTTCCCCGTTCCTCGACGAGACGCAGCCGGCGCCCCTGACCGAGCACGTCCTCCGCGCCTTCGAGCGGGTCCTCCGTCGGACGAGCCCGCGCGGACTCCCGTACATCGGGGCGGGCGACTGGAACGACGGCCTTTCCGCCGCCGGCCTCGAGGAGAAGGGGGAGTCCGTCTGGCTCGCCCACTTCCTCGCGGGGCTCCTGGCCGACTGGAGCGAGCTCTTCCGGCGGACGGGGGAGCCGGCCCGGGCGGCGGATTTCGCGCGGCGCCGCGAGGCGCTCGTCGCGTCGATCAACGCGCACGCCTGGGACGGGGAGTGGTACTGGCGCGCGACGCTCGACTCCGGCGAGAAGCTCGGAAGCCGGGAGAACGCGCGCGGCGCGATCTACCTGAACGCGCAGACCTGGGCGATCCTGAACGACGTCGCTCCGCCGGAGCGGGCGGCTTCGGCGATGAAGGCCGTCAGGGAGCGCCTCGTCTCCGAGGCCGGCGCGCTCCTCCTCGCCCCGGCGTACGACCGGCCCGTCCGGGAAATCGGCTACATCACCCGCTACGCGCCGGGGATGCGCGAGAACGGCGGCGTCTACACGCACGCGGCGACGTGGGCGATCTCGGCGGCGGCGAAGGCGAAGGACCCGGAGCTCGTCGGGCGCCTCCTTCGGGCGATCGACCCCACTCGGAAGGAGCCGGAGCGCTACCGGGCCGAGCCGTACGTCCTGCCCGGGAACGTCGACGGCCCCGACTCGCCGCTCCACGGCCGCGCCGGCTGGACCTGGTACACCGGCTCGGCGCAGTGGCTCCACCGCGTCGTCTGCGAATGGGTCGTCGGCGTCCGCCCCGAGTGGGACGGGATGAGGTTCGACCCGTGCCTCCCGCCCGGCTGGGACGAGGCGACGATGACGCGCCCGTGGCGGGGCGCGACGGTCGAGGTCGCCGTCGCCCGCGACGCGGCGCTCGCGCCGGGCGAGGTGCGCGTTGCGGTCGACGGGAAGCCGCTCGAGGGGACCCTTCTCCCGCCCGTTCCGGCGGGAGCGACGGTGCGCGTCGCGGTGAGCTTCAGACCGTAGCGGGGCCCGTCCGCGCGGGGAGGCCGGGCTTCAGCCGCGGAGGCACTCCCCGTTCGTCCGGATCACCTCCGAGTAGAAGCGGGCGCTCGCCTTGGGCGTCCGCTTCTGCGTCGCGAAGTCGACGTGGACGATGCCGAACCGCTTCCGGAAGCCGTGCGCCCACTCGAGGTTGTCGAGGAGCGACCAGGCGAAGTAGCCGCGGACGTCGACGCCGTCGGCGATCGCGCGGCGGACGGCTCGGAGGTGAGCGTCGAGGTAGGCGACGCGGAGCGGGTCGTCGACGACGGCGCCGGGCGCGACCGGCGGGTCGTAGAACGCCGCGCCGTTCTCGGTGACGTAGAGCGGGAGGCTGCCGTATCGGCGGCGGACCCACGTCAGGACGTCGTAGAGCCCGTCGGGCCAGACCTCCCAGCCGGTTTCGGTGTGCGTCGCGTGCCGCTGGAAGGCTCGCCCTTCCATGACCGGGAAGCTCCTCGGGTCGTCGTAGACGACGGCGCGCGTGTAGTAGTTGACGCCGAGGAAGTCGATCGGCGCCTTCATCGCGGCGAGCTCGGCCTCGGTCGGCCCTTCCCACGCCTCGCCGAAGATCCCCGCGAGCCCCTCGGGGACCTTCCCGAGGAGCGCGGGGTCGAGGTACTGCCGGTTCATGTAGGCGTCGGCCCGGGCGACCGCGGCGAGGTCCTCGGGACGCTCGGAGGCGGGGTACTTCGGCTCGAGGTTGACGACGAGGCCGACCTGCCCCGCCCCTTCGGCCCGGTACGCGGCGACGCCGGCCGCGTGGGCGAGGAGGAGGCCCTTCGCGGCCCGGGGCGCGGCCCAGGGGCTCGCGATCCCGGGGGCGAGGACGCCGTGAAGGTAGCCGCCGTCCGCCACGACCCACGGCTCGTTGAGCGTCGCCCAGAGGTCGACGGCGCCGTCGAGGGCCCGGTAGCAGGCGGTCGCGTAGTCGGCGAACCAGGAGGCGGCGTCGGGGTTCGTCCAGCCGCCGCGGTCATCGAGCGCCGCAGGGAGATCCCAGTGATAGAGCGTCGCCATCGGGCGGAGGCCGGCCTCGCGGAGCGCCTCGACGAGGCGGCGATAGAAGTCGAGCCCCTTCTCGTTGACGCGCCCTCGTCCCTCGGGCATGACGCGCGGCCAGGCGATCGAGAAGCGGTACGCGCCGAGGCCGAGCCCCTTCATGAGCGCGACGTCCTCGCGGAAGCGGTTGTAGTGGTCGCAGGCGACGTCGCCCGTGTCGCCGTCCCGCACCTTGCCGGGAATCCGGGCGAAACGGTGCCAGATGCTGGGGCCCGCGCCGTCGGCGAGGGGAGACCCTTCGACCTGGTAGGCGGAGGTGGCGGCACCCCAGAGGAAGCCTTCGGGGAACGGGGCGGTCTCGGTCATCGGGTCTCCTCGCGCGCGGGGGCGCGCGGTTTCGCGGGGCGGTTCCCGATTATCCGCGCGCGTCGGAGAATCGCCAGATGAGCGACGTCTCCCTCCTCGGCACGGGACTCCTCGGCGCCCCGATCGCGCGGCGGCTCGCCGCGACGGGCCTCTCCGTCACGGTCTGGAACCGGACGGCGGCGAAGGCGGAGGCTCTGCGCGAGGCGGGGCTCGCCGTGGCGCCGACGGCCGCGGCCGCCATCGCGGCTTCGCCCGTCGCGATCCTGATGCTCGCCGACGCCCCGGCGATCCGGGCCGTCCTCGCCGGGCCCGGCGTCGCCGCGGCGCTCGCGGGGCGCACCGTCGTCCAGATGGGGACGATCGGCCCGGACGAGAGCCGCGCCTTCGCGGCGGAGCTCGCGGCCGCCGGCGGCGAGTGGGTCGAGGCCCCCGTCCTCGGGAGCATTCCGCAGGCCGACTCCGGGACGCTCCAGGTGATGGTCGGCGGGACCGAGGAGCAGCTCGCGCGGCTCGAGCCGCTCTTCTCCAGCCTCGGTCGCGACGTCCGCCTCGTGGGGGAGGTCGGGATGGCGGCCGCGCTGAAGCTGGCCCTCAACCAGCTGATCGGCTCCCTGACGACGGCCTTCGCGACGAGCCTCGCCTTCGTCCGCGCGTCCGGCGTCCCGACGGACCTCTTCCTGGAGGTTCTCCGGCCGAGCGCCCTCTACGCCCCGACGTTCGACAAGAAGCTCGGGCGGATGCTCGATCGCGAGTACCGAGACCCGACCTTCCCGCTCCGCCTCCTGAGGAAGGACCTTCTCCTCTTCGCGGCGGCGGCGCGCGGGGCGGGCCTCGACCCGGCGATCGCCCGCGGGGTCCTCGAGACGATCGCGAGGGCGGAGCAGAAGGAACTCGGCGACGCCGACTACGCCGCGCTCGCGGAGGGGCTCGAGGGCCCGCTTCCCGAAGCGCCGTCGGCCCGGTAACCTCGTCGGATCGTGAGCGCCGAGGCGACACAGAGTCGGGAGGCCGGGGCGCCGCTCGTCGTCGACCTCGACGGAACGCTCCTCCGCACGGACCTCCTTCACGAGTCGGCCGTCACCGCGGTCGCGCGCGCGCCCCTCGCGGCGCTCGGGGCCCTCGGGCCGCTCATTCGCGGCGACCGCGCGGCGCTCAAGCGGCGGCTCGCCTCCCTCGGGACCGTCGACGCGGCGACGCTGCCTCTCCGGGATGAGGTCGTCGCGCTCGTCGCCGCCGAGCGCGCCCGAGGCCGCAGGACGATCCTCGCGACGGCCGCCGACGAGCTCCTCGCCCGCCCCGTCGCCGAGCGGCTCGGCCTCTTCGACGAGCTCCTCGCGAGCGACGGACGGAGGAACCTCGGGGGCGAGGCGAAGCGCGCAGAGCTCGTCGCCCGCTTCGGGGAGAGGGGGTTCGACTACGTCGCGGACCGGCGCGCCGACCTCCCCGTCTTCCGCAGCGCGCGGAGGGCGGTGCTCGTCGGCCCCGCCGTCCGGCTCCGGGCCGAGGTCGAGCGCGCGGGGACGGAGGTCGCGGGAGAGGTCGCGGACCGACGGCCTTCCCTCGCGACGCTCGCCTCGGCGGCGCGGCTGCGGCAGTGGGTGAAGAACCTCCTCGTCTTCGTGCCGGTCGTGACGGGCCACGTCTTCACGCCGGAGGCCCTCGCTTCTGCGGCCGTCTCCTTCCTCGCGCTCGGCTTCCTCGCGTCCGGCGTCTACCTCCTGAACGACCTCGGCGACCTCGCGGCGGACCGCGCCCATCCCGGCAAGCGCCGGCGCCCGCTCGCGAGCGGTGCGCTCTCGATCGGCGCCGCCGTCGCGCTCGTGCCGCCCCTCCTCGCCGCTTCGGCGCTCCTCACGGCGGCCCTGCCCGCCGGTGCGCGCGTCCTCCTCGCCGTCTACCTCGCGACGACGACGCTCTACACGCTCTTCCTGAAGCGGAAGGTCCTCGTCGACGTCTTCGCGCTCGCGTTCCTCTACACCGTGCGCGTCCTCCTGGGAGGGGCGGCGGCGGCGGTGCCCGTCTCGCCCTGGCTCCTCGCCTTCTCGGTCTTCCTCTTCCTCTCGCTCGCGTTCGCGAAGCGCGCCGCCGAGCTCTTGGCGCTGGAAGGACGGGGCGGAGCGGTCGCCGCCGGGCGAGGGTGGACCGTGAGAGACGCGCCGATGGTCCGGGTCCTCGGCGCCGCGAGCGGGTATCTCGCCGGACTCGTCCTGGCGATCTACGTCCAGGGCGACGTCACGCGAAGGCTCTACGCTCACCCGGGCTGGCTCTGGCTCCTCGTCCCCGTGCTCCTCTACTGGACGGGCCGGGTCTGGGTCCTCGTCGGGCGCGGGGAGCTCGACGAGGACCCGCTCGTCTTCGCGGCGCGCGACCGGGTCACGTGGGCGCTCGCCCTCCTCTCGGCCGCGGTCCTCCTCGTCGCCGCGCTCGGGCCGTTCGGCATCCCGGGCCTCATGGAGTGACCCGCCCGCCGCGCAGCCGCGTGCTAGGCTCCGGCCCCGGCGTCCGGGCCGCACGCCGGGCGCCTTCGCCCCTTCCGGGGCCGGAGCCGATTCCTTGACGAAAGACCTCGCGGCGCGGCCGCTCACCCGCATCACCTCGAGCGCGACCTTCAGCTCGGCCCACCGGCTCCACAACCCGGAGCGGGACGACGAGTGGAACCGCGCGACCTTCGGCAAGTGCAACAACCCCTTCGGGCACGGCCACACCTACACGCTGGAGGTGACCGTCGAGGGGCCGGTCGACCCCGAGAAGGGTTGGGTCGTCGACTTCTCCGTCTTGAAGCACGTCGTCGACGAGCGCGTCGTGAGGAAGTGCGACTGCCGGAACCTGAACTCCGACGTCGACTTCCTCAGGGGGGTGATCCCGACGGCGGAGAACCTCGCCGTCCGCTTCTGGGACGAGCTCGCCCCGCACGTCGCCCCGGCCCGCCTCGTCCGCCTCGTCCTCCACGAGACGGAACGAAACAAGGTCGTCTACACCGGGGGGGCGTGATGCGCTGTCTCGTCTCGAACGACGACGGCATCCAGGCCGCCGGGCTCGAGGCCCTCGTCCGGGCCGCGGAGGCGGCCGGCTTCGAGGTCTGGGTCGTCGCCCCCGACCGCGAGCAGAGCGCCATGTCGCACGCGCTGACGCTCCACCGTCCCCTCCGGGTCGTGAAGAAGGGGGAGCGGACCTGGGCCGTCGACGGGACGCCGACGGACTGCGTGAACCTCGCGATTTGCCGGCTCCTCGCGGACGCGCGGCCCGACTTCGTCTTCTCCGGGATCAACCAGGGGCCGAACCTCGGCGACGACGTGACCTACTCGGGGACGGTCGCCGCCGCGTTCGAGGGGACCCTCCTCGGCGTCCCGTCGATCGCCTTCTCGCTCGACCTGATGCCCGACGGCTCGAGGCCGGCCGACTTCACGGAGGCCGGCAGGGTCGCCGAAGAGGTCATCCGGCTCGCGGCGGCGCGCTCGATGGGCGAGGAGATCCTCTGGAACGTGAACATTCCTTCCGGGAAACCGGCTGGGATCCGGGCGACCCGGATGGGGCGGCGCCGGTACGGGGAGAGCGTCGTCGAGAAGACCGACCCGCGCGGACGCCCGTATTTCTGGATCGGCGGGGCCCACGTCGACACGCACGAGGACGGGAGCGACCTGACGACGGTCGCCTCCGGCTACGTCTCGGTGACGCCGCTCCACCTCGACCTGACGGCCTATCGCGCCCTGGACGACCTCGCGGACCGGCTCCGCGAGGCTGGCGCGGACGGGGCGGAGCGAAGCTAAGATCGCGGAGTGAAGCCGGAGGACCCTGAGGTCGCGCGCGCGGCGAGGGCGGGCGCGGAGGCGCGGCGCGCGATGGTCGCGAGGATCGCCGCCGCGGGGCTCGTCTCCGACCCGAGGGTCCTCGACGCCCTCGCCCGCGTCCCCCGGCACCTCTTCGTCCCGAAGGCGCTCGCCGCCGAGGCCTACGGCGACCACGCCCTCCCGATCGGCGAGGGGCAGACGATCACCCAGGCCGCGAACGTCGGGCGCGTCGCCGAGCTCGCCGCGATCCGTTCCGGCGCCCGCGTCCTCGAGGTGGGGACCGGCTCGGGCTACGAGGCGGCCGTCCTCGCGCTTCTCGCGGGGCAGGTCTTCTCCCTCGAGAGGATTCCGGGCCTCGCCGCGGAGGCCCGGCGGGTCCTCGCGGCGCTCGGCGTGAAGAACGTCTCCGTGAAGGTCTTCGACGGCACGTACGGGTGGCGGGAGCACGCGCCCTACGACGCGATCGTCGTCGCCGCCGCCGCGCCGGAGGTCCCCTCGCCGCTCGTCTCGCAGCTCTCGACGACCGGACGGCTCGTCGTGCCGGTCGGCCCGCAGGGCCGGCAGCGCCTCCTCGTCGTGAAGAAGCTCCCGAGCGGGAGGACGCGGACGGAGGACGCGGGGGACGTCGCCTTCGTTCCCCTCGTCGGGAAGTTCGGCTGGGAGGTCCCGGTCGCGGAGGGCCGACGGTGAGCACGGGCTTCGAGACCGAGGTCCGGCGCTGGCTCGTCTCGGGAAGGGTCCAGGGGGTCGGCTACCGCGCCTTCGCCGCGAGGACGGCCCGCGGCCTGGGTCTCACGGGGGGAGCCTCGAACCTCCCGGACGGGCGCGTCGTCGTCGTCGCGGAGGGGCCGGCGCACGCCCTCGACCGCCTCGAGGCGGCGCTCTGGGAGGGGCCGCGCTTCGCGCGCGTCCAGCGCGTCGAGCAGGGGGCCGCGACTCTCGCCGAGGCCCTCGGGGCCTTCGACGCGGAGTTCCGCTCGGAGCGCTGAGACGTCACGGCCCCTCCCGCGGGCGCCGCGCTCCGCGGCGGCCCGTTCCGCGCGATCATCGGGGGGAGGAGGAGACGATGACCGAGACCGGGCAAGGCGGACCGGAGGTCCCCGAGGGATTCGAGCGGGTCGAGGCGGAGGTCTTCCGGCGCGGCGACGAGCTGCTCGTCCTGGGCGCGCTGGACCCGGAGGGGCCGTGCGCCTTCCACCTCCGCCTCGCGCGCAAGCCCGAGGACTTCGGCCCGCCGCCCGCCGGGTTCGAGTGGACCGGCGAGGAGCGCCCCCCGAGGAAGGGGGAGTGGTTCTGGTCGGAGCTGCGGGGCCGGCCGGTCCAGGCGATCAAGGACGAGAGCGGCGTGAACCAGTTCGGCGAGCCGACCGGAGGGCGGAGGATCCTCCGTCCCGTCGGCACCGGCGGCCGCGCCCAGGGCGAGAAGAGGGGCCTCCGCCTCGTTCGGGACGGGGACGGCGAGGCCTGATCAGGCGGACGCGGCCGGCGGGCCGCCCGCCCCGGGCTCGCCGCCGTCCTCGGCGTGCCGCGTGACGGCGAGGTAGACCCTCAGGTCGTCGAGGACCGCCTCGAGGGCCGCCTCGCCCGAGGAGGCGAAGAACGGCTCGTCGGTCACGAATCCCCCCGGGACCCACCAGGGAACCCAGACAGGCTGCCACTCCGTCGCGAAGCTCCCGTCTTCGTCGACGCCTTCCTCGGGGTGGAGGCCGTACTCGACGAGGCGCCAGGTACGGCAGCGGTACTGGCCGGGGTTCGCCGCGTCCGCGAAGACCTCGATCCTGAGCTCGGTCTCGACGCCGTCGAGGGCAGCCGAGACCTCCGCGACCTCGACGAGGCGGAAGACGGCGAGCTGGGGTGGTCGGTTCGGCACGGTGGCTTCCGGATCTGCGCCCGCCCGCGGGCGGGGCGGGGTCATGGTGGGCCCGGCGTGACTCGAACACGCGACACGCGGTTTAGGAAACCGCTGCTCTATCCACCTGAGCTACGGGCCCGTCCCGGCGGCGCCGCCCCCGGGGCGGCGGGAGGCGGAGTGTACCGGAGTCACTCCTCGAACGGTTCCACCTGGACGTGCCGGACGAGGAGGACGCGGTTCGCCCTCACCGCCTGGTCCGCCCCGAGCGGCAGGAAGTCGTCCTCCTGGCGCGCGATGTAGCGTGAGCAGGCGTCGGTAGCCTGGATGACGTCGTCCGTCTCGAACGGCATCAGGAAGGTCCGGGGCTCGGGAAGCCCCTCGACGACGAGCTGGAACGTGTGGAGGTGCTTCCGGTCCATCGGCTCCTCGGGAGGAAGTCGTCGGGCCGCCGGCCCGCGGCGTCATCGTATCCTTCGCGAGGTGCCGCGTCTCCTCCTCCGGCTCGCGCCGGCCAGCGCCTGCGCCGACGACGTCGGCGACGGCCCGCTCGCGGGCCCGAGCCGTCCCCTCGCGCCGAGGCGGCCGTGAGCGAGGTGACGGACCGGCTCCAGGTGAGCATGGAGACGCCGGCATACCCGGCGCGGCACGACGTGCGCGACGGCCACTTCGTCGTCGGAGACGAGCGCGTCCCGGTCGTCGTGAAGAGGATCCCGCGCGACTTCCGGCAGCCGGACGGGAACACGCGCGCGGAGAGGTCGCTCCGGATCGCGCGACACCTCCTCGCCCACGGCATCGACACGCCGGAGCCGCTCGGGATCGAGGTCACGCCGGAGGAGAGCGTCCTCGTCGTGAGGAAGGTCGAGGGGGCCGTCGAGGTGCGCGCCTTCTTCCACCGGAGGAGCGACCCGTCCCTCGGGCCCCTCCCGCTCCGCTCGTCGTTCGAGGAGGTCCTTCACGCTCTGGCCCGCCTCGCGCGCCGGATGCACGACTCCGGCGTCTTCTTCCGCGACTTCTCGGACGGGAACGTCCTCGTGACGGACGGGGAGTCGGGGCCGCGTCTCTGGCTCGTCGACCTCGACCGGGCGCGGATCCGGCGGCCGCCCCTCGCCACCTTCACCCGGCTGCGCGACCTCTCCCGGCCCGGGCTGACGCGGCCCGGGGACCGCAGGCGCCTGCTCGAGGCCTACTGGGCGCCGGGACCTGTCCCGGCGGGGGCGGCCGCGGTCCACGCCGCGCTCCGCCTCCGGCTCCTCGGCTGGAACCGCCTGAAGAAGGCCCTTCGGTTCTGGAGACGCTGAGGGGCTATCCTCGGGCGGGTAAACCGCAGGCCCGCCCGGCGCGTCCTTCCGGCATGGGAATGGACGCGGCGTCCGCCCGGGTCCCGAGGTTCGAGGAAGCCCTTCGAAGGAGGCGCACGAACGTGGGGAACGATCTCCCGGGCGAGGGCCACCGGACGGCGGATCCGGGGCTTCGGGAACGGGAAGGCGAAATCCTCGGAAGGGTCCGTTCCGGGGAGCCGGAGGCGTTCGAGTACTTCGTGAAGACGTACCAGCGCAAGGTTTTCCGGCTCGTCTACACGCTCGTGAGGAACGCCGCCGAGGCGGACGCGCTGACCCAGGACGTCTTCGTGAAGGCCTGGCGCGCCGTCCCCGACTTCAAGGGGGAGGCCGCCTTCGAGACGTGGCTGAGCCGGATCGCCGTGAACGCCGTCCGGGACGCCGCGCGGCGCCGGAAGCCGGTCGTCTCGTTCTCCGAGCTCGTCGACGCGGAGTCCGTCGACGCCGACGTCCCGCGCGCCGTCGAGCCGACGGACGGGACCTCGCCCGAGCGCGACGCGCTTTCCCGCCAGATTCGCAGGAGGATCGGCGAGGCGCTCGAGGCCCTCTCCCCGAGGCAGCGGGCGATCTTCGTCATGAAGCACTACGAGGAGCGGTCGATCGCCGAGATCGGGGCCGCGACGGGCCTCGACGACGGCACGGTCAAGTCGCACCTGTTCCGCGCGGCGCGGAAGCTGCGCCAGAAGCTGGAGGACCTCCGATGAGCGGCCGGCACCTGACCGAGGAAGAGGTCGTGAACCGCGTCTTCCCGTCCGAGGACGGGGTGCCTCCCGTCCCGATCCACCTTGCGGTCTGCCCGGAGTGCCAGACGCGGGTCTCGAAGCTGAGGGAGGCGTTCCTGCTCGACCGGGGCGCCGTCACGGGCGTCGTCGAGACGCTCCCGGGGGAGTTCTGGTCCGGGCAGCGGCGCGGGGTGATGGGGAGGATCTCCGAGCTCGCGGAGGCGGCGGCGGAAGAGAAGCCGGCGCCGTTCCCGGCGCGCTTCACCCGCTCGATCCTCCACCGGCCCGCCCTGGCTTTCGGGAGCCTCGCGGCGGCCCTCGCGCTCGTCGCCGGGCTGACCGTCCTCCGGAGCGGCCCTGCGGCGCCGGATCCCGAAGCGACGTCGACGGTCGCCGCGGCCGCGGACGGCACGGACACGCTCCCGGCGGCCGACCGCGAGGACGACGAGCTCCTCCGCTCCATCGACACCGCGCTCTCGGGCGAGGCGACGTACGAGGCGCTCCTTCCGGAGACGATGAGATGAGAAGCGTGCGTGGCGCAGTGGTCCTCCTCGCGGCCCTCCTGTCGGCGCTCCCCGCCGCGGGGCAGATGCTCGAGATGCCGCCCGGCAAGTGGTGGAAGCGCCCGGCGATCGCGGGCCCCCTCGGCCTCTCGGCCGAGCAGCAGCAGCGGCTCGACGAGGTCTTCGCGAAGAACCGGCGGACGTTCGTCGACCTGAAGGCGGACGTCGACCGGCGCACGATCGACCTCGAGGACCTTCTCGCGGACCGGGGCGCCGACCCGAAGAGGGTCGCCGCGGCCTCGGAGGCGCTCGAGCAGGCGCGCGGGCGGCTCGGCAAGGCGCGGACGATGATGGTCGTCGAGATGCGCGGCATCCTGACCGAGGAGCAGTGGACGCGGATCGTCGACCGGCGCGACCAGTGGCGCGCGGAGCGCGAGCGCGAGATGCGCCGGCGCCTCAGCGCGCGGGGCGGCGCGGCCCGCCCCGGGCGGGCGCGGGGGGCGCCGCCGGAGCCGACGCTCCCGCCCGACGGGCCGGACCCGGAACCGTAGCCTCGCGGCGCGGCGCCGTCCGCCGCCGCGCGAGGACGATCCAGCGCGTCCCCTCGGGCTGGAACGAGAGCCAGCCCGAGGCGTCGGCGAAGAGGCGCGGCGCGAGCCCGGCCTCGCGGAGGGCCCGTTCGACGGCGCTCCTCGGCCAGGCGATCTCGCGGTAGGTCTCGCGGAAGAGCCGGAAGCGGCCCGGAAGGTCGGCGTCGGGGAGGAACCAGTCACGCGTCACGGTTCCGACCCCCGTCGCCGCGTCGTACGCGCCCCTCTCGGCCGACAGGCCTCCGCCTGCGAGCGGCGTGACGCGGTGGTGGTCGGGGAAGCCCGCGACGGTCGCCGGCGTGTTCAGGTCGAAGAGGACGTGTCCGCCCGGGCGGAGGGCGGAGGCGACGGCGCGGAGCGAGGGGGCGAGGGCGTCGTGGCTCCCGAGGTGGTTCAGGACGTCGAACGTCGCGAGGGCGAGGTCGAACGCCTCGCCCGGCCGCACGGGGAGGTCGGGGAGCGCGCCGCGCCGGACCTCGAGCGGCAGCCGCGCCCGTCGGGCGGCCCGGCGGAGCGGCGCGAGGAAGGGGACGGCGGGCTCGACGCCGACGACGCGCGCGCCGCGGCGGGCGAGCTCGAGGCTCTGCCAGCCGCTCCCGCAGCCGACGTCGAGGACCGTCCCGAAGGAGACGCCGTGCGCCCTCAGGATCTCGTCCCGGGCGGGGGAGAGGAGCTCTCGCCAGAGCCCGTAGACCTCGTCGTAGAAGGCCGCGAGGACGCCGTACGGGGGGCGCCGCGTCGCGCTCACGGAGCGGGGCTCCCGAGCGCCTTCGGGGCTCCGCCCCGCGAGGAGGCGAGCGCGAGGGCCGCGAGCGCGACGAGGCCGGGGAGCGCGAGGAAGAAGGCGTAGGGGAGGCCGAGCCCTCCCGCCTGGAGGCGGTACTGGAGGGCCGTGACGCCGCCGAGGAGGAGAGCGGCGGGGAGGAGCGCGAGCGGACGCCACCGGGCGAAGACGACGAGCGCGAGCGCGAGGAAGCCGCGCCCCGCGGTGATCCCCTCGATGAATGTCGGCGAGACGGTCAGGACGAGCACGGCACCTCCGATTGCTCCGAGGAGTCCCGACGCCGCGGCGGCGCCGCTCCGGACGGCGACGACGGAGAGTCCGAGCGCCCGCAGCGCCTCCGGATTCTCGCCCGCCGCGGTGAGGCGCAGCCCCGCCCGCGACCGGGCGAGCCACGCGTGGAGGAGGACCGGGGCGAGGAACGACGCCGCGACGGCGTCCGGGACCCCGAAGACGCCGCGCGGGAGCGTCGCGACCTCGAGGACCGAGCCCGTCTCCCCGGCCGTGAGCCGGTAGGCGAAGGCGGTCGATCCGAGGGCGAGGAGGTTCCAGACGGTGCCGACGAGGATCGGGTCGGCGCGCCGCACGACGGCGAAGAGCGCGAAGAGGAGGCCGGCGAGGAGGCCGGCGAACGCCGCGATTGCGAGACCGCCCCCGGGCGGGAGGCCGGCGCGTCCGGCCGCGAAGGCGACGTACGCCCCGGCGAGCATCGTTCCCTCGAGGCCGATCTGGATCGAGCCGGAGCGCTCGAGGAGGAGCTCGCCCGTCGCCGCGAGGAGGAGCGGCGCGGAGAGGAGGAGGACCACCTCGAGGAAGCCGGTCACGCGTCCCTCCGCCCGCCGCGCGCGAGGAGGAGGCCGAGGACCGCGAGGGCCGGGACGATCGAGGCGAGCGCCGACGGGACCCCGGCGTCGCGCTGGAGGGCGCTCGAGCCGGCGCCGAGGGCCGCGAAGAGAAGGCCCCCCGCCGCGCCGCCGGCGGGCGCCATCCCACCGAGAAGGGCGGCGGCGATGCCGGCATAGCCGACGCCGTCCGAGAACGGGTCGTAGAGGCGCCCGGTCCGTGCGAGGACCTCGAGGCCGCCCGCAAGGCCCGCGAGCGCCCCGGAGACGAGGAAGGCCCCCGCGCGGAGGCGCGCGGCGGGGAGCCCGGCCGCCCGCGCCGCCCGCGGGGCCTCGCCGACGGCGCGGAGCGCGAGGCCGAGCGGCGTCCGTGCGAGGACGAAGGCCGCGGTCGCCGCGATCGCGAGGGCGACGAGGACCGCGGCCGTCGCGCGCATCCCGGGCGCGAGCGGCGGGAGGAGGACCGCCTCGCCGAGCGCGCGGCTCTGCGGGTAGTCGCCGGACGGGTCGCGGAGCGGACCGCGGACGAGCCACGTCACCCCCGCGGCGGCGACGAGGTTCAGGAGGATCGTCGAGAGGACGGCGGGGACTCCCCGTCTCTCGGCGAGCCAGGCGGCGGGCGCGGCCTGGAGCGCTCCCGCGAGAGGTGCGGCAAGGAGAACGGCGAGGCGGGCCGCGGCCGGCAGGTCCGGGAAGAGCGGGCCGACCGCCGCCGCGGCGGCGGCGCCCGCGAGGAGCTGTCCCTCGAGGCCGATGTTCAGGACGCCGGCCCGGAAGGCGAGGGCGGCGCCGACCGCCGTCAGGACGAGGCTCGTCGAGCGCGCGAGCGTTTCGCCGAGGGCGGCGCGGGATCCGAAGGCGCCCCGGGCGAGCGCGGCGAGCGCTTCCGCGGGGGAGGCCCCCGCGAGGAGGACGAGGAGCGCCGCGGCCGCGAGCGTCCCGGCCGCGACGGCGAGGGGGACGCGAAGCCTCACGGCGCGAGCCCCGCCATGAGCCGCCCGAGCGTGCGAAGCGGCGTCGCCGCGGGAAGGGGCGCCGAGAGGGCGCCCCGATAGACGACCCGGATCGGCGCGCCGAGCTCCTGCGCCTCCTCAGGGTCGGCCGTGACGACGAGGACGCCGGCCCCCGCGCGCGCGGCGTCGAGGAGGCGGGCTCTCACGTTTTCCGACGACGCGAGGTCGAGGCCGCGCGTCGGGTGAATCGCGACGAGGAGCTTCGGCAGCGGCTCCAGCTCGCGGGCGAGGAGGAGCTTCTGCTGGTTCCCTCCCGAGAGCTCGCGCGCTGCGGCCGAGGGGCCCCGCGCGCGGACCCCGAAGCGTGCGAGGCGGTCGGACGCGGAGGCCGCGAGGGCGGTCCGGTCGACGACGAAGCGCCCCGGGAGACGCGTCAGGAGGAGGTTCTCCGCGAGGGAGAGCCCCGGGACGAGACCCTCGGCGCGCCGGTCGGCCGGAATGAACGCGCCGCCCGCGGCGCGGAAGGCGCGCGGTTCGCCCGCCGGAACGGGACGGCCGGCGACGGCGATACGGCCGCGCGCCTCCCGGACGCCGGCGACGGCCGAGCCGAGGAGGTCCGCTCCGTTTCCGTCGACGGCGAGGAGGGTGAGCGCCTCGCCGGCGGCGACGGCGATCGAGGTGGGGGGCGCGGACGAGCCCCGCGGGACGAGCCCCTCGGCGACGAGCGCCGGTGGCCGCCCGGGCGGAGCGCCTCCCGCGATCGGCGCCGGGCGCGACGTCACCTCGGCGCCGCCGACGAGGAGCTCGGCGACGGCGCCGGGCGTCGTCGCCGAGACGGACGACTCGAGGAGCGTCCGCCCGCGCGAGAGGAGGGTGAGACGGTCCGCTCCCTCGAAGACCTCGGCGACCCGGTGCGTGATGACGAGGACGGCCCGGCCCGTCTCCGCGCGCCGCCGGAGCACCCGGAAGAGCGAGGCGGTCTCGTCCGGCGAGAGGACGGCCGTCGGCTCGTCGAGGACGAGGACGTCGGGGTTCCCCTGGAGGGCCCCGGCGACGGCGATACGCTGCCGGGTCCCGACGGGGAGGTCCTCCACGCGGGCGTCCGGCGGGCCGAGGTCGAGTCCGAAGGCGGCCGCGAGCCGCTCGACGCGGGCCCGCCGTGCCCGCGGACCCTCGAACGGCGCGGCGGCAGGGTCGAAGAGCGCGAGGTTCCCCTCGACGGTCTCCGCCTCGACGAGGAGGTCGTGCTGCGGTACCAGGGCGATGCCGGCGGCCCGGGCGGCGCGGGGATCCCGAAAGAAGACGGGTTCGCCGTTTCGCCGGACGACGCCCTCGTCGGCGCGAAGGAGACCTGCGGCGATCGCGACGAGCGTCGACTTGCCGGCCCCGTTCTCGCCGAGGAGGGCGTGGACCTCTCCCGGGAGGAGGGCGAGTCGGGCGCCGTCGAGGGCACGGACCGCGCCGAACGACCTGCGGATCCCGTCGAGCTCGAGGGCGGGGCTGGGCGAGCTCACCGCGGGCGGACCGGGCCCGCACGGCAGGCCGTCAGAAGTCGCCTCTCGGGACGACGAGCGCACCCGTGACGATCCGCTCCCGCGTCCGCTCCACCTCGTCGATGACGGGCGCGGGGACGCGGCCGAGATGGGCGGGGTTCCAGACGAACGAGACGACGCCGCTCGCGAGCCCGTACCGGATCGGCTGCCCGTCGAACCGTCCCTCCCTCGCCCAGCGGGCCGTCTCGAGGAACGCCCGGGGGAGGTCGATGACGGCGGAGGCGAGGACGCTCGGGGAGAGGGCGTTCTGGTCGCGGTTCGCCCCGAAGGCGTAGACGCCGCGCTCCGTCGCGGCCGCGAAGACGCCGAGCGCCGCCGCGTTCGCGTTGTGGAAGAGGAAGTCGTTTCCCTGGTCGACGAGCGCGAGGGCAGCCGCCTTCGCCCCGGCGACGTCCTCGAAGGAACCGGTGAAGACGGCGGTCGCCTTCGCGCCCGGGTTGCCCGCCTTCAGCCCCGCCTCGAACGCCAGGAAGGTCGAACGGATCGACGGGAGCTCGACGCCCCCGACCATTCCCGCCTTCGCCGTCCGCGACATCCGCCCCGCGACGAGGCCGCAGAGGTACGTCGCCTGCTCGAGCTCGAAGACGATCGGCGAGAGGTTCTTCGCCGTCCGCGATCCGGAGGTCGTCACGAAGAGAGTCTCGGGGTACTCCCGTGCGACGCGCGCGGCCGCGTCCTGGAACTCGAAGCCGTGGCCGAAGCAGAGGGAGTACCCGTCCGCGGCGTAGGCGCGGAACTGCTCCTCGAACTCCGAGGGGGTCTTCACCTGGACGTGCGAGACCCTCGCGCCGAGCTCCCTTTCGATCGCCTTCAGCCCCTCGTACGCCCCCGCGTTCCACCCCGCGTCGGAGACCGGGCCGGGCGTCAGGAGCGCGACGCGGAAGCCGGCCGGCGCCTTCGGCGCGGGGGCCTTGCCGCAGGCGGCGAGGGCGGCGAGGAGCGCGAGAGGCGCGAGAGGCGCGAGAGGCGCGAGGAAGGTGCGCCGCGACGTCATCGCGTCCGAGTTTAGACGCTCAGACGACCGACCGGCCGCAGTCGACGGCGAGGACCTGTCCCGTGACGGAGCGGTTCGCGGCGAGCTGGAGCGCGGCCGTGACGAGGTCGTCCAGGGCGACGGGGCGCCCGAGCGGCGTTCGGGAGACGAGGCGCGCGAACTCCTCCGGCGCGACGTCCTCGGGCGGCAGGACGATGCCGGGAGCGATCCCGACGACGCGGACCTGTGGTCCCAGAGCGACCGCGAGGTTTCGGACGAGGGCGTCGACGGCGGCCTTCGACGCGGCGTGCGGGACGTGGCGGGGCCACGCCTTCGTCGCCGCGACGTCGGAGACGAGGAGAAGGGCCCCGCGGCTCTCGGCGAGGGCGTCGGAGGCGGCCTGCGCGAGGAAGAACCCGGCGCGCGGCCCGACCCCGAAGACGTCGTCCCAGTCGGCCTCCGTCACCGCGGAGACCTCTCCGGCGAGCCACGGCGAGGCGGAGTGGACGAGGAGGTCGAGCCGGCCGAAGCGCGCGAGGGCGGCCTCGACGAGCCGGCGCGGCGCGCCCGGCTCGCGGAGGTCGGACGGGAAGGCCTCCGCACGGGCGCCGAGCGCGGCGAGGGCGGCGAGGGCGGCCACCGCCTCGGCCGATCCGGTCCGGTAGTGGAGGGCGACGTCGTGGCCCGAGCGCGCCGCTCCCTCCGCGAAGGCGCGGCCGAGGCGGCGGGCCCCTCCGGTGACGAGCGCGACGGGTCGCACGCGCGGAGTCTCTCACCGGGGCGTCGCGCGGCCGAACCTATAATCACGAATCGCATTCCCGCGAGGAGCTGGAGGGTGAGATGACGACGCCGCGGACCCTCGTCGACGTGTTCCGCAACCTCGAGACGCTCGCGAAGCCCGACCTCCTCCTGCACAAGACGGGGGGGAGCTGGGTCCCGATCTCGACGGCCGAGTTCTCCTCCTCCGTGAAAGCCGTCTCCGCCGCGCTCGGGACGCTCGGCGTTCCGCAGGGCGGCGCCGTCGTCCTCCTCTCCGAGAACCGGCCGGAGTGGCCGACGATCGACTTCGCCTGCCAGTGCTACGGCGCGGTCCTCGTCCCGGTCTTCCCGACGATGGTCGCCGAGCAGGCCGAGTACATCGTCCGCGACTGCGGGGCCACGGTCGCCTTCGCCTCGACGCCCGAGCAGGCCGCGAAGCTCGTCAAGGCGCAGGCGTCCTGCCCGAAGCTCGCGCACGTCTTCGTCTTCGACCACGCCGGCGGCGCGGGGAAGCCGTTCGCGGCCCTTCTCGATGAAGGGAGGAAGGCGCATGCCGCGGCCCCGGGGACGTTCGACGAGCGGGCGGCGGCCCGGCAGCCCTCCGACCTCGCGACGATCATCTACACCTCCGGGACGACGGGGGAGCCGAAGGGGGCGATGCTCGTCCAGAGCAACTTCGTCTCCAACATGCTCGCCGGCTGCTCGCTCCTCCCGTTCGACTCCACGGCCGTCACGATGTCGTTCCTCCCGCTCGCGCACGTCTTCGAGCGGCTCGTCGAGTACTGCTACTACCACCGGGGGGCGACGGTCGCCTTCGCCGAGTCGATCGACAAGCTGCGCGACAACCTCGCCGAGGTGAACCCCCACATCTTCGGCGCCGTCCCGCGCGTCTACGAGAAGGTCTACGCCCGCGTCCTCGACAAGGTCGAGGCGGGCTCGCCCGCGAAGAAGAAGCTCTTCCAGAGCGCCGTCGCCGTCGGCAAGGAGGTCCTGAGGCTCCGCGCGGAGAAGAAGACGCCGGGCGGGGCGCTCGCCCTCCAGCACTTCCTCTACGAGCGGCTCGTCTTCCGGAAGATCCGGGCGGCGCTCGGGACGCGGTTCCGCTTCGCGATCTCGGGCGGCGCGCCCCTTTCGAAGGAGCTCGCGGAGTTCTTCTGGGCGATCGGCGTCGAGGTCTACGAGGGGTACGGCCTCACGGAGACGAGCCCCGTCATCGCCGTGAACGGACCGTCTGCCTGGAGGCTCGGGACCGTCGGGCGGGTCATGCCCGGCGTCGAGGTGCGGATCGCGGAGGACGGCGAGATCCTGACGCGCGGGCCGCACGTCATGAAGGGCTACTACGGGAAGCCCGAGGCGACGGCGGAGGCGATCGACCCGGACGGCTGGTTCCACACGGGCGACATCGGCGTCCTCGACGAGGACGGCTTCCTCCGGATCACGGACCGGAAGAAGGAGATCATCGTCAACTCGAACGGCAAGAACGTCGCCCCGGCGCCGATCGAGAACGCGCTGAAGTCCGACCCCTTCGTCGCCCAGCCCGTCGTCATCGGCGACCGGCGGAAGTTCCTCTCCTGCCTCATCGTCCCGAACTTCGAGAAGCTCCGCGAGTGGGCCGCGAAGAACGGGCTCTCGGGCCTCTCCGACAGGGAGCTCGTCGACAACGCGAAGGTGCGGGCGATCTACCAGGAGATCGTCGACCGCTGGAACGAGGGGAAGCCCCACGAGCAGCTCATCAACGCCTTCGAGCTCCTTTCCGAGGAGCTGACGATCGAAGGGGGCGAGCTGACGCCGACCCTGAAGGTGAAGCGCCGGGTCGTCGACCAGAAGTACCGGACGCGGATCGACCGGCTCTACAAGGGGAGCTGAGGGGGGCGCGGGGGCAGCCGGCAGAGCACCGCGAAGCCCGACGCCTGCCCCGCGGCCGTGGCGCGGCCGTCTGCTCCGAGCGGAGCCCCCTCGACCTCGACCCAGGCGTGGCCCGGAAGCGGGCTGCCGGTGGTGCGGCAGGCGATGACGAGCGTGGCCGGAACGCCCCGCCGTGCGAGGAGTGCCAGGAGTGCGACGGACCGGGCGAGGCACGCGCCGCCGAGCCGGGCCGAAGCGGTGCTCACGGCGCGCGCGAGGCGTTCCGCGTGCGAGCCAGCGGCAGGGTTGTCACGCCGCCACGAAGCGAGGCGAAGCGCCTCGCACGCTCCGACGATCCGCTGAAGCGAGACCGCACGGAGGGAGGCCTGCGCGAAGAGGAGCGCGAAGGCCGCCTCCAGCGCGAGTCCGACCTCTTTGGGATCTGTCTCGAGGAGCTTCTGAGGGAGGCTCCGGGGACGTGCCGGGGGGGCGGCGGCGACTGTCACGGGACCCCGCTCATCCCGCGAAGTGCTTCTCCCGGAGGTCGACGCAGGCGGGGGAGAGGCGGACGGAGCCGTCTCCCGTCTCGACGGCTTCTTGCGCAGTGAGGTACGCGAGATCGGCCTTTAGGTGGGCCTCTCCGAGCGAGGCGAGGCGGTCCGCCAGGTCGCCTTGGGCGAAGCCGGCGCCCGTTTCGCGCCACTGGCCGTTGAGCTTTGCCACGAGGGCGGTCCGGACCGAGGGGTCGATGGGAGGCTTCGCCACGCTCCTGAAGACCGGCGTGCCGAGGGGAAAGACACTTCGCCCGGAGACGGGGTTCAGGAGCAGCGCGAAGGCGATCCAGAAGGAGAGGAGGGCGAGGCCGATCGTCAGAAGCGCGATCGGGATCGCGAAGGACTTCGTGTCGAGGAGGTGCCCGGCGACCTTGAAGAGATAGAGGAGGTCGATGTCGAGGAGGAAGACGAAGAGGAGGCTCGAGAAGTGGCCGAAGCCCCAAATGATGAGGACGAAGACGACGAGAAAGGCGGCCTCGGTCGCGAAGACGATTCCCGCGTCGAGGACGAAGCCCTTCGCGAGGGAGTGGAGCGCCCAGGCGTTCACGACCCAGTTGAAGGCGAACGCCAGGAAGAGCGTCCCGCCGTAGAGGTTGCGGTTCACGCGTTTCAGGAGGCCGGCGGAGAGCTGGCAACCCGCGCCGAAGAGGAGGCAGAAGACAGCGGCGGTCTCGAGGCCGACCGGCGTCAGGCTCTTCCCAAAGGCGATCGGCGTCAGTGCGGCGCAGCCGATGGCGAGGCCGAGGAGGCCCATCGGGGTGGGGTCGGCCACGGTTTCCCGGCCGTGGAGCGAGACGGGAGCGACCTGGACCATCGATGCCTCCGCCCGCGGATGTTCGCACGGGAGTGTGATGGTCGAGCGACGGGACCGGTGGCGCGAAGGGGCACGGGAACGTGTGGGCCGACCGCGCGCCGCGCAGGCGAACGGAACCGGCCGGGCCGGCCCACGGGCCGGCCCGGCCGGTGAGCTGTCACCGGACCATAGGGGCCATCTCCACGAACGAGCCGTCGCCGGTCCCCGCCCCGGGCATTCCGCCGTCGTTGACGACGGCGTACGCGAGGAACGGCGCGTTCCCTTCGACCCGCTCCACCCTCACGTAGCCCTGCGCGACCTTCCACTTCGAGAGGACTCCGTTCAGCTGCATCCACGCCCCGGCTCCGAGCGTCACCGAGTCGGACGTCGCGACCTTCCGGCCGCTCGCGCCGTCAAAGACGCTGTAGCGGAGCGTGACGGGCCCGAGGTTCGCTGCGGCGTTGACCAGGGCGAGGTTCGAGCGGGCCCCCGCGTCCTGGATCAGGCCGAAGAGCCACGCCTCGTCCGGAGCGCCGTCCGGTGTCGAGGCCGTGCAGAAGAGGCCGTAGCGGCCAGGGCCGTCGCCGGCGGTCGCGGTGCGCGCGCCGGCCCATCCGTCCGCCGGCTCGCCGGCAGCCGAGAAGGTCACGGCGAGGGTGCCGGCGTACTCCCGATTCGGCGGCGTGACGACGAGCCCGAGCTTCCTCATCCCGGCGACGATGCCGGGGAGGATCTTCTGCTCGCCGGCGGCGAGGTCGACCGTGACGCCGCCGAGTGAGTAACCGCCGGGGTTCGCGAGCGACTCGATGAACCAGAGGCGGGCCTTGACCGCCCGCGCCGAGGGGTTCGCGAGGACGAGCTCGCTCGTGAAGGCGCCCGTCTCGACGACGACCGGGACGAGCCGGGGCCCGCCGAGCTTCGCAGCGGGGGTCGCCGGGACGACGGAGCCGTCGTTCGTGGCGTTGTCGTTGAAGACGGCGTAGGCGTGGAAGGGGGCGTTCCCGGCGACCCGCTCGACGAGAGCGTAGCCCGCGCCGAACCCGGCCTCGCGGAGGACGGAGTTGAGCTGGAGCCACTGTCCTGCCTCGAGGTGGACCATGGGGAGGACGTGCTTCGGCACCGAGGATCCCTCGCCCGGGTGGAGCGTGACGCGGAGGTCGATGCTCCCTTCGGTCCCGACGTTCGCGAGGGCGACGTGCGATCGGTCGGCGGCGTTCTCCCTGAGGCCGAAGAGCCAGACCTTCGGGGCGGTCGCGGAATCCGGGTTGAGCGCGGGCATGGAGAGCCCGGCGCGGCCAGCGCCTGCGGCCACTGTCGTGCGTGTCGTGGCGGACGGGGACCAGCCGGCGGCGATGTTGTCGAACGTCACGCGGAGCGTGCCGCCCTGGGGCGAGCCGTCGGACGGGATGGCGAGGCCCTTCGCTCGGAGCCAGGCGAGGACGTCGGGGATGATCCGCTGCCGACCCGCCTCGAGAATCTCAGAGACTGTGCCGCCGCCGGTGGCGCCGAGCGAGGCGGCGGGCGTGTAGAAGAGGTCGACCTTCACGAGGGACGGCGAGGGGTTCGCGAGGGCGAGCTCGGTCGCGTAGCGCTTTCCCCCGGGTCCGGCGACGTCGAGGACGATCGGAGCGAGCCGAACGGCGCTGAGGCCGCGGACCGGGATCTCGAGATGACCGGCCGCCGAGTCACATCCCTTCGCGTTCCGCGCGACGACGTCGAGGACGACGAGCCCCGGGTCCCCCGCCGAGAACGTGATCCGCGACGTGCCCTCGCCGGAGATGATCGCGCCGTTCGAGATCGTCCAAGTGCAGGTCAGCCCCGCGGCGCCAGGGATCTCGGCGACGACGCCGGTCTCGCCGCTCTCGAGGCTCGCTGGGGCGGTGATGACGGGAAGCGGCGGCCGAGCGTTCGCGCGGACGCGGAGGGAGCCCGACACCTCACACCCGCCCGCGGCGCGAACGGTGACCGAGAGCGTGGTGTCACCCGCGTCGCCCGCGGAGAACCGAACCGAGCGGGTCCCCTGGCCCGAGTCGATCGTGCCGTTCGAGACCGTCCATTCCCAGGTCGTCCCGTCGCCGGCATCCGGGACCGTCGCGGTGTGACCGCTCGAACGGGCGCAGACCTCTCCGGGGCCGGTGATCGTGGCGGCGGAGGCGTCCGGGAAGACGATGACCTGGCTCGAGCCGATGCCCGGCGAGGTGCAGGTACCGTTCGAGACCGACGAGATCAGGAACGTCTCGGTGACGAACGGCGAGACCGTCCGGACGGAGGTGGGCCCCGTGACCGTCTCGACGAGCCCGTCGCCCCAGGTGAGCGTATAGGGCCCCGGGCCTGAGAGCTGGACCGTGATCGTCGCGCTTGCCCCGAGACAGATGATGGAGCTCGGTGTCGACACGAGGGCGGAAGGGGCCTCGGTGACCGTGACGTCGGCGCTCCCCGAGGCGGAGCCGGAGCAGCTCGCGTCCTGCACGGCCGTGACAGTGTAGGTCCTGGACGCGGCCGGACGGACGCTCCGGGTCGCGACCGTCGATCCGATGCCCGACTGGACGAACCCGTCGGACCAGGTGAGGGTGAACGGCGGCATCCCCGTGAGCGTCGCCTGGAGAGTCGCAGCGTTCCCTGCGCAGACCGTGCCGCCGCCGGAGACCACGGCCGTCGGCGCGGGGGCGAGGGTGGAGGCTCGGCTCGAGCTGGAGGCGCAGCCGCTCGGGAGCGTGACGGTGACGCCGAGCGTGACGCTCGCTCCTGTCGGGGTGAACGTCACGGACGGCGCGGTGGTGCTTCCCGCGATCGCCCCGCCGGCGATCGTCCACGCGTAGGTCGCGCCGGCCCCCGCGTCGGGGACCGAGGCGCCGAGACTGCTCGCACCCGCGCAGTAGGAGCCCGGGGCGGTGATCGCGGCGGACGGAACGGGGTTCACGGTGACGGGGGCGCTCCCCGACGCAACGCCGCCGGCGCAGCCGTTGGCGTCCGTGAGGCTCGTGATGGTGTACGTCGTGCTCGTCGCGGGGGTGACGCTCCGGCTCCCCGGACCGGCGGCGCCGACGGCCTGCACGACTCCGTCGGACCACCTCACCGTGAAGGGCGGCGCGCCGGTGAGGTCGAACGAGACGGTGGCCACCTCGCCCGCGCAGACCGTCCCGCCGCCGGAGACGGTGGCGGACGGGGGGAGGGAGACGGGGATCGCGCGCGAGTCGGTGTCGGTGCACGAGCCGAGACTCACCACGACCGAGACCGTCACGGGGTTCGATGCCGCGGAGAACGTGATGGCATTCGAGCCCTGGCCGGATAGGATCGAGCCGTTCGTGATCGACCAGGCGTACGTCGCCCCGGCCGCCTGGGCCACCGCGGCGTTCGCTGACGCGCCCGAGCAGACGCGAACGGGAACGGTGAGGCTCGCGACGGGAACGGGGTTCACGGTCACCGTCGCGGAGCCGCTCGCCGTTCCAGCGCAGGCCGTGTCGGTGACGCTCCGGACAGTGTAGGTCGTCGTGGTGACGGGCGTCACGTCCCGCGTCGCCGGGCTCGCCACGATTCCGTTCTGCGCGAAGTCGTCCGACCAGACGAGGTTCCACGGCCCGGAGCCGGTGAGGGCGACGGAGAGCGTCACGCTCTCGCCGGAGCAGACCGTCCCTCCGCCGGACACGGTGGCCGTCGGCGCCGAGCCTCCGCAGACGTATGTGAATGCATCGTTCAGGACCGCGACGCCGCCGTCGGGGTTCTCAATCTCGACATCCACGAGGCCGTCCGGATGGGGGCCGGTGACGGCGCTGATCGACGTGGGCGTGACGCTCGAGACGACGGCCGGAATGCCGCCGATGCGGACGAGCGCCCCGGCCTGGAAGCCCGATCCGGTGATCGTCACGGCCGTTCCGCCGAGGGACGGGCCGGTGGCGGGGGAGATGGAGGCGACGGAGACGGGGAGGGGGAGGTGCATGCGGACGACGAAGGCGTCCGTGACCCCACCGGCGAAGGCGGGCTGAATCGTGCCAGAAGTAGTAGGAAACGCGGAATCCATGACATCTCCCGCGACGAACACGTCCCCATTCGACGCGGGTGCGATCGCAACGACAGACTCAGCGGAGTCAATCGGCGGACCGTATGCGCCGCTGTACTCGTAGTCGCTGCCCGTGGGATTGAACCGCGCCACGAAGCGCCGGGTGAAATTATCCAGTACGGGAATCGGGCTTCCCGGACTGACGGGGAAGTGAGAGCCGGACGCGAAGCCCGAAATCGTCGCGCGCCCGAGACCATCGACGATTACGGAATCGAGCTGGCTGTTGGAGTTGCCTAGGCAGAACTGAAGTGAGTAGAGCAGGCTCCCCCCGCCAGGAGCGATCCTCGTGAGAGTGGCACCTCGCCCGAAGCAAAGCCCGTTGTAGGCTCCGGCGGTCCTCGGAAAGCTCGAACCAGAGTATGAGTTTCCCCCTACGAAGACCGAACCGTCGGGGCCCAATGCGATCGAATCTCCCGTGTCCGTCTCGCTACCGCCGAGCAGCGTCGAGAAGATCGTCCCGGTGCCCTCCGGGTTGAGTCCTATGACAAATACATCCCGACTTCCGTTCGCGAGGGCCGGCTGGAACGCGCCCGGGGTCGTCGGGAAATCAACCGCATCCGTGACACCTGTCACCCAGGCTCTCCCGGTCGCGTCCACCGCTATCGCCCGACCCTCGGTCATCGCGGATGTGCCGCCCCCGAGCGTCGTCCTTCCGCCCAGAATCGTGGAGTAGAGAAGCGCACTCCCGTCTGAGGAGAGGCTCGCTGCCCAGCCAGTGACGTAGTCGGAAATGTATGAGTCATCCTGGATCGCCCCGGGCGTCGTGGGGAATGGCGGAGAGTAGACGGAACCCGTGATGAAAGCAGAGCCCGACTGGTTTGCCGCGATCCCGTATGAGTACGTACCCGGGAGAACCGCCGAGTAGTTCAGCGCATTGCCCATCGGGCTGAGCTTCACGGCGAAAAGGTAGCCACCAGGGTAGTGATAAGCCCCCGGCGTAATCGGGAACTGGGGGCTCCAGCCTCCTGTTCCCGTCACGTAGATGTCAGTGCCGGACACGGCGACCGCCGTTGCGGCCTCAACCCACCCGGGAGTTCCGAGCACTGTCGAGAAGATGAAGTTCGTGCCATCGGCGTTCAGCTTGAAGATGAAGGCATCTGGATCGCCGGAAGGCCCGGTGGTCTGAAATGCGCCTGGAGTGGTGGGGAAGTCATCCGACCAAGTGTCCCCGACGACGACCGGGTTTCCGTCCGATCCGACCGCGATCGCCGCGCCATCGTCGGCTCCGACGCTCGCGCCGCCTCCCACGAACGTCGACCAGACGATCACCGGGTCGATGACGAGTTCCTCGTCCCGGTCGTACTCCGCGAGTCGGAACTCGACCTTCTTCTCGCCCGGCAGGACGACGTAGGCGGCGGCGACGAGCGCGCGCTGGCCGTCGCGCTCCTGGTAGACGAGGGGCGACTTCATCCGGAGGTCGCCAGCCCGGGTCGCGACGACGAGGTCTCCGGACGAGTCGGTCGAGATCCGGTCCGCTCCGGTGAATGCGACGCGGATGACGGACGGGTCGACGCCGGGCTTCACGACGAAGTCGTACTCGACCTGGCGCTGGTTGCCGTAGTAGACGAGGTCGATCCCCTCGTAGACGTCCTCGACCCTCACCTTGCGGAAGGTCGGCACGTCGGTACGCCATTTCTTCGGGTCGTTACCGATGAAGTAGTTCACGTTGCCGGGGAGGCGGTCGAGGCCGTCGAGTCGAGGCTTCGCCTTCGAGCCCTCGAGGCGCATCCGGACGACGGAGGAGATCCGCTTGCCCGGCTCGCGGCGACGGGCGCGCGCATCGAGCGGATCCTTCGGTTTCGCGGGTGGATCGGACCTTTCCTCGCTCGAGAGAACCCACACCGCCTCGTCGTCGGTCAGGAAGAGCGTCGAGCCGCGACCACGGGTCAGGTAGCGGACGCGCGGGTCGACCTGTCCCCGGTTCACCTCGAACTGAAGAGGGAGCCGTCCGAAGCTCTCGTCGAGAAGGGCGGGCGAGAGAACGGGCGCGGGCGCGAGCGGCCGGGCCGGCGCGGGGGAGACCGACCGGGACGGCACGGCCGCGGCGGGCAGGGACATCGCGACGAACGCCGGGAGGGCGAGGCGGGAGACGGATCGTAGAGCCGTGGAAATGCGCACGCGAAGAAGCCTCCTCGATACTGAGTCGGGGCGGGGAATAATGATCAAGAACCGAACAGCGGTTCGGCCTTGACGGCCCTGTTCGCCGAGGGCGGAACGTGATCCGGCGCGTCTTGGCAGCTGAGAGGCCATCGATCGATTGTACGGTCGACCTCGCCGCTAGGGCGAATCGTCAACCATTCTCAGGTGGCACAGGGGGGGGCCGTGTCCGGAACGGGGACGGTGAGCTCGGGAAGCGGTCCTCATCCTTGACTCCCGCCGCGCCGCAACATAGGCTCTGAGTGATGGCTCATTCAGCCGCCGCTTCGGCGGGCCCGAGGGCCCGAACTGCCTCGGGTCCGGCTCGCAGGAGCCTTCCCTCCGCCGACCCCGAGAAACGGAAGCGCCTCCTCCATGCCGCGATCCAGACGTTCGGCCGCCGGGGCTTCCACGAGGCGAAGATCGCCGACATCGCCGCGGAGGCGGGCGTCGCCGAAGGGACCGTCTACCTCTACTTCCGCAACAAGGAGGACCTCCTCGGCTGCGTCTTCGACGAGACGATGGACGAGGTCCTCGCCCAGGCCCGGGCGATCCGCCACGCGGAGGGGACGGCCGCGGAGAAGGCGACGAAGCTCGTCGGGCTCCACTTCTCCTTCATCGGGCAGGACCGCGACCTCGCGTCGGTCTTCCAGATCGAGCTCCGCCGGAGCGCCCGCCACGTCGAGCGCTTCTCGCGGATCAAGCTTTCCGAGTACTTCCGTCTCCTCGACGGGGTCCTCAAGGAGGGGATCGCCTCGGGCGAGCTCAGGAAGGACCTCGAGCCGCGGGTCGCGGTGAGGATCCTCTTCGGCGCCGCCGACGAGATCCTCTCGGAATGGCTCCTCTCCGGCGACGCGAGGCCCGTCGCCGACGCGGAGAAGCTCGTGGGGACCCTCCTCAGGGGGTTCCTCGCGTGCGAGAAGGACGAGAAGAGCCGGCGGGCCCCCCGCCGCAGGAGGACGACCCCTTGAGCCGAGCCGCCTACATCCTCGACGGAGCCCGGACCGCCTTCACGAAGGCCGGGACCGACTTCCGGGACGTTTCCGCGACCGACCTCGGCCGCGCCGCCGCCGTCGAGGCGATGGCGCGCGCGAAGGTGGAGCCGGCCGAGATCGACCAGGCGATCTTCGGGAACATCGCGACGCCTCCCGACGCCGCGAACATCGGCCGCGTCATCGCGCTCCGGGCCGGGCTCCCGAAGGAGAAGCCGGCGCACTCCGTCTCGCGCAACTGCGCCTCGGGGATCGAGTCGGTCGTCCAGGCGGCGCGGCTCATCCGGACGGGGGAGGCCGACGTCGTCCTCGCCGGCGGCGTCGAGAGCATGTCGCTCATCCCGTTCCTCTACCGGGAGGACGTGAAGGCCGTCCTCGTCGAGGCCGGGATGGCGAAGACGGCCGGAGCCCGGATCGGCGCGTTCCGGAAGATGCCGTGGAAGCAGCTCCTGAACCCGGTCATCGGGATCAAGCTCGGCCTGACCGACCCCGTCTGCGGCCTGAACATGGGCGAGACGGCGGAGCTCCTCGCCAAGGAGGGCGGGCTCACGCGCGAGATGCAGGACGCCTTCGCGCTCCGCTCGCACCAGCGGGCGCAGGCGGCGCGAGATCGGCTCGCCGAGGAGATCGTCCCGGTCCCGCTCCCGCCGAAGTTCGAGAAGGTCTCCGTCCTCGACAACGGCGTCCGCGAGGGGCAGACGATGGAGGCCCTCGCGAAGCTCAAGCCGTTCTTCGACCGGGCCTACGGATCCGTCACCGCGGGGAACTCCTCCCAGATCACCGACGGCGCGGCCGCGATGGTCGTGGCCTCGGAGGAGTTCGTCGCGAAGCGGAGCCTCCCGGTCCTCGGCCGGATCGCCGGCTGGGGCGTCGCCGGGCTCGAGCCGGAACGTATGGGCCTCGGGCCGTCGCGCTCGACGCCGCTCGCGCTGAGGCACGCGGGAGTCGCCTGGAAGGACGTCGGACTGGTGGAGATGAACGAGGCGTTCGCGGCGCAGGTCCTCGCGAACCTGGCAGCTTTCGAGAAGGACCCCGCGCTCGGCCCCGTCGACCCGGAGACGCTCAACCCGAACGGAGGGGCGATCGCCCTCGGGCACCCCGTCGGCGCCTCGGGCGCGCGCCTGATCCTGACGCTCCTGAAGGAGATGAGGCGGCGCAAGACGCGCCTCGGCGTCGCCACGCTCTGCATCGGCGGCGGGCAGGGACAGACGATCGTCCTCGAGGGGGTGGCGTGATGGCCGACGTTCCGGGTGCCTTTCGCCTCGACGTCGAGCCCGACGGACTCGCCGTCCTGACGTTCGACCTGCCGGGCGAGAGGGTCAACAAGTACTCCGCGCACGTCCTCCTCGAGCTCGAGGGAATCCTCGACGGTCTCGCGAAGCGGGGCGACGTCACGGCGCTCCTCCTCGTGTCGGGCAAGCCCGACATCTTCATCGCGGGCGCCGACGTGAAGGAGATCGCCGACGTGACCGACCCGGCCACGATCGCGAACGGCGTCCGTCGCGGGCACGAGATCCTGGGGAAGCTCGCGACCCTGCCGTTCCCGACGGTCGCGGCGATCGAGGGGGCCTGCCTCGGCGGCGGGTGCGAGACGGTCCTCGCGATGGACTGGCGGCTCGCGTCGGATTCCAGGAAGACCCAGATCGGCCTTCCCGAGATCAAGCTCGGCATCCTCCCCGCCTGGGGCGGCACGACGCGTCTCCCTCGCGTCGTCGGCCTCACGGCGGCCCTCGACGTCATCCTCGCGGGGAAGGTCGTCGACTCGAAGAGGGCGAAGAGGATGGGGCTCGTCGACGAGCTCGTCCCGGCGCCGATCCTCCTCGAGGCGGCGAGGAAGTACGCGCGCGGGAAGTTCGGGACGACGAAGAGGGCGAACGCCGCTCCCGACGGGGGCCCGCTCCGCGCCGTCCCGGCGAGGGGGATGGAGAAGCTCCTCGAGGGAGTCGGGAGGTCGGTCGTCTTCGGCAAGGCGCGCTCTTCGGTCCTCCGGGAGACGCACGGCAACTACCCCGCGCCTCTCGCGGCCCTCGCGGCGGTCGAGAAGGGCTTCGGAAAGCCCCTGAGGGAGGCGCTCGAGCTCGAGGTCGAGGCGGCGGGGAAGCTCGTCGGCTCGCCCGAGATGAAGGCCCTCGTGAACCTCTTCTTCCGGATGGAGGAGGTCAAGAAGGAGACGGGCGTCGCCGCGGGCGTCTCGCCGCGCGCGGTGAAGCGCGTCGGCGTCCTCGGCGCGGGGGCGATGGGGGGCGGCATCGCGCAGCTCTCGGCCGACAAGGGGTGGCCCGTGCGGATGAAGGACATCCGGCACGAGGCGCTCGCCCTCGGCTACGCGCAGGCCGCGAAGATCTGGCAGGAGAAGGTGAAGAAGAGGCGGATGACGAAGGTCGAGTTCGCCGGGAAGATGTCGCTCCTCGGCGGGGGCCTCGGCTGGGAGGGCTTCGGCCTCTGCGACGTGACGATCGAGGCGGTCCTCGAGAAGCTCGCCGTCAAGCAGGCCGTCCTCGAGGAATGGGAGGCGGTCGCCGCGCCCGACGCGATCTTCGCCTCGAACACCTCGACGCTCCCGATCACCGAGATCGCGAAGGCGGCGTCGCGCCCCGAGCGGGTCGTCGGGATGCACTTCTTCAACCCGGTCCACAAGATGCCGCTCGTCGAGGTCATCTTCGGGGAGAACACCGCGCCCGAGGTGACGGCGACGATCTTCGACCTCGCCAAGAAGATGGGGAAGACGCCCGTCGTCGTGCGGGACGCGCCCGGCTTCCTCGTGAACCGGATCCTCGCCCCGTACCTCGGCGAGGGGGTCCGCCTCCTCCTCGAAGGGGTCTCGATGGAGGCGATCGACAAGGGGATGCGGAAGTTCGGGATGCCGGTCGGGCCGATCGAGCTCCTCGACGACGTCGGGATCGACGTTGCGGCGAAGGGGGCCGAGACGCTCTCGGCGGCGTGGCCCGAGCGGATGCCGATCGACCCGGCCTTCGGGAGGCTCGTCACGGCGACGCGCCTCGGCCGGAAGACGAAGAAGGGCTTCTACCGCTACGAGAACGACAAGCGCGTCGGGCCGGACCCGCAGGCGTACGCCGACCTCGGCGTGGCGGCGCCCGGCTCCGTCTCGATCAGCCCCGAGGCGCTCGAGGCGCGACTGATCTACCCGATGGTCAACGAGGCGGCGTACTGCCTGGCCGAGGGGATCGTGCCGGGGCCCGACAAGCTCGACCTCGCGATGATCTTCGGGATCGGCTTTCCGCCGTTCCGGGGCGGCCTCTGCGCCCACGCCGACGCCCGAGGCCTCGCCGCTCTCGCCGACGCCCTCTCCCGCCTCGCCGCGGAGAAGGGCCCCCGCTTCACCCCCGCCACGCTCCTCGCCGACCTGGCGAAGCAGAGAAAGACGTTCTTCGGGAAGGAGTAGCCATGTCGACCGTCAAGACCGACAGGACAGCCAAGACCGAGACCGAGGCCCCCTCGTTCCTGAAGTCGCTCTACCAGGGACGCTTCGACGAGGCGCTCGTCTTCCCCTACCCCCAGATCCCGGAGGAGACGAAGGAGCTCGTCACGGCGTTCGCGGACGCTTACCGCGACTTCGACGCCGCCAACATCGACTCCGAGAAGATCGACGCCGACCACTTCTTCCCGCGCGACGTGGTGAAGGGGCTCGGCGACCTCGGCGCGATGGGGATGGCGATCCCCGAGGAGTACGGCGGGAGCGGCTTCAGCGCCGCCGCCTACTGCAAGATGATGGAGGTCATCGGGCCGCTCGACGCCTCGGCCGCCATCGTCATCGGCGCGCACCAGTCGATCGGCATCAAGCCGCTGCTCCTCTTCGGCACCGAGGAGCAGAAGAAGAAGTGGCTGCCGGACCTCGCCGTCGCGAAGATGGTCGGCGCCTTCTGTCTCACCGAGCCGGAGGCGGGCTCCGACGCCGCCTCGCTGAAGACGACCGCCGTCTACGACGCGGCGACCGACGAGTACGTCCTGACCGGGACGAAGCAGTGGATCAGCAACGGCGGGTTCGCGCGGTTCTTCACGGTCTTCGCGCGGATCCCGGAGGCGGGCGTCGAGGCGGGCTCGCACAGGGAGATCGCCTGCTTCGCGGTCGTCGCGAACGAGGACGGGACGCTCTCCGGCCTCTCCCGCGGCGTCGAGGAGAAGAAGCTCGGCCTCTGCGGCTCCTCCACCTGCCAGATTGTCCTGGACGGTTGCCGCGTCCCGGCGTTCAACCTGATCGGCGGGAAGGGGAACGGCTTCCGCGTCGCGGTGGAGACGCTGAACACCGGCCGGACGTCGCTCGGAGCGGGCGCCGTCGGCGGCTGCAAGCAGATGATCAAGCTCGCCGTCGAGCACGCGACGCAGCGCAAGCAGTTCAAGACCCGGATCGCCGACTTCGAGATGATCCGGGAAAAGATCTCCGAGATGACGGCGCACACCTACGTCCTCGAGTCGATGGTCTACATGACCGCCGGGCTCGTCGACAAGAAGGTCGACTACTCGCTCGAGGGCGCGTGCTGCAAGGTCTGGGGGACGGAGCTCCTCTGGAAGACGATCAACGAGTCGCTCCAGATCGCCGGCGGCAACGGCTTCATGAACGAGTACCCGTACGGCCGGGGCCTGCGCGACAGCCGGATCAACATGATCTTCGAGGGGACGAACGAGATCCTCCGCCTCTTCATCGCCCTGACGGGAATGAAGGAGGCGGGTGACGTCCTGAAGGACTTCCAGGGGGCGCTCAGCCACCCCGTCTCGCAGTACGGCGTCCTCGTGGACCACGCGAAGATGTGGATGCGCGGCACGGTCACGACCTACAAGCTCGACAAGGTCCACCCGTCGCTCGCCCCCGAGGCCGACCAGGTGGGCAAGTACGCGGCCGTCCTGAGGAACGCCTGCGAGACGATGGTCTACCGGAACCGGAAGAACGTCGTGAACCGGCAGTACCTGCTCCACCGGATCGCGGACGTCGTCATGGACCTCTACGCCCAGATCGCGACGCTCTCGCGCGTGACGGCGTCGATCGAGAAAAAGGGGGAGGAAAAGGCGAAGGCCGAGATCGAGATCGTCCGGTGGTTCTCGTTCCAGGCGCGGCACCGGATGGTGGCGAACCTCAAGGCCCTCGACAGGCACAAGGACGCCGAGGCGACCGCGATCAGCGACGTCGTCTACGAGGCGGGTGGCTATCCCTTCGACCTCTGGGGCTGGTGAGCCGCGGGCGGGGGGCCGGAAACGACCGGCCTCCCGCCGCGCTCCTCCCGCATCCCGTCTTTCCCGGGGAGACGTTCGGGGCGGCGCGGGCGGCGCGGGCGGGGCGCCCCGCGTCGTCACGATCCCGGTCCCGACGCCGTTCCCGGTCGGACCGGTCAACACGCACCTCGTCCTCGGGGAGCCGCTGACTCTCGTCGACACGGGGCCGCTCACCCAGGACTCCTGGGACGCGCTCCGCGCGGGTCTCGCGCGGCACGGGGTGGGTGTCGGCGACCTCGAGCGGGTCCTCCTGACGCACGGCCACCAGGACCACTTCGGTCTCGCGGCGCGCATCGAGCGGGCCGGGAAGGCGCGGCTCTTCGGCGGACGCCTCGACCGCGGGCACTTCCGCGGGCGGCGCAACGTCGGCCTCCTCGTCGGGGCGCTCGCGCGCGCGGGCTTCGGCGCGCTCGAGCGGCTCGCGATGGTCGCGATGACGGCGGCCGTCGACCACTTCGCCGAGCCGCTTTCGAGCTGGGACGAGCTCGCGGACGGCGCAGTGCTTCCGGGCGACGGCTGGTCCGTCGTCGTCCGCTCGGTGCCGGGGCACACGCCGGGGAGCCTGACGTTCGAGGTCCCGGAAGCGGGGGTCCTCCTCACGGGCGACACCGTCCTCCGCGACATCACGCCGAACGCGATCGTCGACGAGGACCCGGAGCGGCCCGGCGAGACGTTCCGGAGCGTGAGCCGCTACCTCGCGTCCCTCGCGTCGATCGAGGCGGGGGAGTCGTGCCTCCTGACGGGTCACGGCCGCCGGATCCCCGATTTCGGGTCGCACCTCGCGAGGCTGGAGGAGAAGCACGCCTTCCGGGTCGGGCAGATCGAGAGGGCGCTGGCGGGACGCCCGCGCACGGTCGCGGAGCTCTGCCGGAAGATCTTCCCGACCGTCCGTCCGATGGACCTCTTCCTCGCCTACTCGGAGGTCCTCGGCTTCCTGATGTTCCTCGAGGACCTGGGGCGCGCCGAGCGGCTTCGCCGCGGTCCCCTCGACCTCTGGCAGCGCATCTCGTCATTGGGGTCAGGTCTACCTTCTACACTCTGCGCGGCCGCGCAGAGTGTAGAAGGTAGACCTGACCCCCGCCTCTAGCGCGGGAGGGGGGCGGCGGGCCAGCCGGCGGCGAGGGCGCGGCGGACGAAGGCGATCGCACGCGAGACGGCGTCGGGCAGCGTTTCGCCGCCGGCGAGGAGAGCAGTCACCGCCGATGACAGCAGGCCGCCGGCGCCGCAGGCGGGGGGGGCGTCGAGGCGCGGGCCCTGGAACCGGTGCCACGTCCGGCCGTCGAGGAGGCCGTCGACGATCGCCAGTCCCTCCGCGCAGCCGCCGGTGACGAGGACGGCGGACGGGCCGAGCGCCTGGACCCGGCGCGCCGCGGCCTTGGCGTCGGCCTCGTCCCGGATCGCGAACCCGGCGAGGGAGGACGCCTCCGCGAGGTTCAGCGTGACGAGGACGGCCGAGGGGAGCAGCTCGCGGACGACGGCGTCGAGGACCGACGGGCGGAGGAGGCGGACCCCGGAGCGGGGCGCGAACGAGGGGTCGACGACGGTCGGGACGGCGAGCGGGGCGAGACCCCGCGCGACCGCACGGACGGCCGGGACGCTCCCGACGACCCCGACCTTGACGGCCCCGGGGGGGCGGTCGGCGATCGTCCCCTCCAGGGAGGCGCGGAGGAGCGCGACCGGCACGTCCTCGGCCGGCCCCGGCTTCCGGAGCCCGGAAGCCGTCACGGCCGTCACGACGCCGGAGCCGAGGACGCCGAGAGCCTCGAAGGCGAGGAGGTCGGCGGCGAGGAGGCCTCCGGCCGCGTCGAAGGCGTCGATCGCGAGGGCGGACGAGGCGGTCATCCCCGTGAGTTTAGACGCCCCTCCTGATATCCTCGGGCCCCGGGAGGACGTCTGAAAGTGGCTGAAGAAACGCAAGCCCCGACCCCGCTCGCGGCCGGCGACCCGGCCCCGCCGTTCACCCTTCCGGGACGCTCCGGCAAGACCGTTTCCCTCGCGGACTTCGCCGGCAGGGGACACGTCCTGGTCTACTTCTACCCGAAGGACGACACTCCGGGCTGCACGCGGGAAGCCTGCAGCCTCCGGGACCGTTTCGGCGAGCTCGAGGACGCGGGCGTGACGGTCCTCGGCATCTCTCCGGACGGCGTCGACTCGCACGGCGCGTTCGCCGAGAAGTACTCGCTCCCGTTCGAGCTCCTCTCCGACGCCGACCACGCCGTCCACGAGGCGTACGGGGTCTGGGGCCGCACGCCGTGGGGCTTCGGCACGATCCGGACGTCGTTCCTCGTCGGGCCCGACGGGAGGATCGTCCACGTCTTCGGGAAGGTCGAGGTCGACCGGCACGCGCGCCAGGTCCTCGACGTCCTGAAGCCCGCCCCCGTCGCGGAGGCGGCCGCGGCCGTCGAGGCCGCGGTCGAGGCGGCGGGCTCCGCCGTCTCCACGGCCGTCAAGGAGGCGAAGGAGGCCGTGAAAGGGGCGATGAAGTCGCCCGAGGTCCGGGAGGCCGTCGCCAGGGCGAAGAAGGCGGTCGCCGACGTGAAGAGACAGCCGGCCGTGAAGAAGGCCGTCGCCACCGCCGAGAAGGCGGTCGCCGAAGTGAAGGGCGCCGTCGCCGAGGCGAAGCGGAAGCCCGCGGTGAAGAAGGCCGTCGCGGAAGCGAAGAAGGCCGTCGCCGGGGCGAAGAAGGCCGTCGCCGAGGCCGGGCGGAAGCCCGCTGTGAAGAGGGCCGTCGCCAAGGCGAAGAAGGCCGTCGCGGATGCGAAGCGCAAGCCGGCCGTGAAGAAGGCCGTCGCGTCGGCCAAGAAGGTCGTCGCGAAGGCGAAGGCCGCGGCGGCGAAGAAGCCCGCGGGCGCCCTCGCGAAGCTCCTCGCGCTCGTGACGCCGGCGAAGAAGGCGGCACCGAAGAAGGCCGCGAAGAAGCCGGCGCCGAAGAGAGCCGTCAAGAAGGCGGCCCCGAAGACCGCCGCGAAGAAGACCGCCCCTGCGAAGAAGGCGGTGAAGAAGGTCGCCCGGAAGCCGGCCCCGAAGAAGCCGGCGCGGAGGAAGGGCGCCCGCCGCTGAATGGAGAACGTCCCCGCGGAGCCGTTCCGGGTGACCGATCGGGCCCTCGCGGCGCTTCGCGCCGCGGGGCTCGATCCGTCCCGGACGTTCGTCGTCGTCCAGCACGTCCTCGGCTGCGGAGGGTCGGGCTACCGGCTCTCGTTCCGGGAGCGTCCGCTCGACGGCGGCGAGCTCCTCGAGGGGCCGGAAGGGCTCCGGGTCTCGCTCGACGCATACTCCCGCCGCCGCCTCACCGGGGCGGCGCTCGACTACGACCAGGAAAAGGAGACAGAGGGCTTCTGGCTCGACCACCCGGATGCGGCGTTCGCCGCGTTCTGCTGAAAACGGCCCGGCCCCGAACGCGCGCATGTCCAAGGACAAGATCTCCCGGAAGGAACTGAAGGAAAACGAGCTCGAGCACGCCCTCGTCGAGGCGCGCGACTACGTCGTGAGCCACGAGGCGACGGCGAAGAGGTGGACCGTGATCGGCGTCGGCGCCGCCGTCCTCGTCGGCCTGGTCTGGGGCGGTCTCGCCCTCAGGGCCCGGCGGCTCGACGCGAGATTCTCGCAGGCCCTCGCCGTCTTCGACGCCCCGCTCGCCACGGACGGGGCGGGGACCCCCCCCGGTACGAAGGTCTTCAAGGACGCCGCCGAGAGGGCCGAGGCCGCGAAGAAGCAGCTCCGCGAGCTCGCCGAGGACGCGCCGGGCTCGAAGTCCGGCCAGGCGGCGCGGACGATGCTCCTCGCACTCGAGGGAGGGCCGACCCCTCCGGCCCGGCTCCTCGACGGCGCCCGCGAGCTCGCCCGGCGCGAGCCGGGGTCGGTCGCGTCGGGCGTCGCGGCCCTTTCGTGGCTCGAGGCCGAGGCGGCCGCGGGCCGCGTGAAGGAGGCGATCTCCTCCGCGAAGGGCTTCCTCGAGTCGGCGGAGCCGCCCCTCCCGAAGGACGTCCTCCTCTTCACGCTCGCGAGGCTCTACGAGAAGGACGGCCAGCTCGCGGAGGCGAAGACGAGCTACCAGCGGGTCGTGAGCGACTACCCCGACTCGCCGATGCGCTTCGAGGCGCAGCAGAAGGTCCAGGCGCTCTGAAGCCGGAGGGGCGCCCCTCCGGCGCCCCTCCTTTCCTCCTCTCGCGGCCCGGGACCGCCGGGACCGCGAGGTCCGACGGAGCGGGGAAGCGCGTTTCGGGAGGGGCCCGCGGCCCCCGTCTCGGGTATCCTTACCGGATCGCGCTTCTCCCCCCGCCCCGGGCGCTCGTCGCCGTCGTCGCTCCCCTCTCGCGGGAGCGGGCCGCCGCGGCGCCTCCGGCGGGGTCCCGTCCGGGGCGGCCGGCCGAGGCGGAGACGCCCGAAATCTGACGACGCCCTCAGGAGGCCTGCTTGGACCGCTTCACCGGTTTCATCGGACTCGCCGTCATCCTTCTCGCCGCGTTCGCGCTCTCGCGGAACCGGAAGGCCATCCGCTGGCCGACGATCGTCTGGGGCGTCATCCTGCAGTTCGCCCTCGGGTGGCTCGTCATCTCGTGGAAGGCCGGGGCCGAGGCCCTGAAGTCGTTCTCCGACGCGATCACGGGCGCGATCGCCTTCTCCGACGAGGGGGCGAAGTTCGTCTTCGGCTGGCTCGCCGACCCGGCCATCGCCGGGCAGATCGGCGCGAAAACGGGCGTCGACTTCTCGCCCTTCCTCTTCGCGTTCAAGGTGATGCCGATCGTCATCTTCATCGCGTCGTTCTTCACGATCCTCTACTACCTCGGGATCATGCAGAGGGTCGTCCAGGTCTTCGCGGTCGTCATGACGAAGCTCCTCCGGATCTCGGGCGCCGAGTCGCTCGCCGTCTCCGCGAACATCTTCATCGGGCAAACCGAGGCACCGATCATCGTCGCGCCGTACATCCCGAAGATGACGAACTCCGAGCTCCTCACGATGATGACGGGCGGCATGGCCCACATCTCGGGGGCCGTCCTCCTCGCCTACGCCGCGATGGGGGTCCCGGCGAACTACCTCATCACGGCGTCCGTCATGGCGGCGCCGGCGACGATCGTCATCGCGAAGCTCCTCCGCCCCGAGGTCGACACGCCGGAGACGTCGGGAGCCGTGACCGTCAAGATCCAGCACGAGCAGGCGAACGTCATCGAGGCGGCCGCCTCGGGCGCCTCGCAGGGCGTCTCCCTCGCGATCAACATCGTCGGGATGCTCATCGCCTTCATCGCCCTCGTCTCGCTCTTCAACGGGGTCCTCGGGATGGTCGGCCCGTCCCTCGGCTTCGCGAAGCCGGGCCCGGGCGTCGACCCGACGACGACGCTCTCGCTCCAGTGGCTCTTCTCGAAGCTCCTCTGGCCCCTCGCCTGGGTCATGGGCGTCCCTGCCGCCGACTGCTCGAAGGTCGCGCGGCTCATCGGCTTCAAGACGGTCATCAACGAGTTCGTCGCGTACGCCGAGATGACCCGGATCCCGCTCGAGCAGTGGACGGAGAAGGGGCGCCTCATCGCCTCCTTCGCCCTCTGCGGCTTCGCGAACTTCTCCTCGATCGGCATCCAGATCGGCGGCATCGGCGGCCTCGCGCCGTCCCGTAAGAGCGACATCGCGCGGCTCGGCCTCTGGGCGCTCCTCGGCGGCTCGCTCGCGACGTTCATGAGCGCGACGATCGCCGGCATCCTCCTCGGGTGATCCGGAGGGAACGACCATGGACGCCCGCTACACCGAGACCGTCGAGTTCCTCCGCTCCCGCATCCCGGTGCCGCCCGTCGTCGGCGTCATCCTCGGCTCGGGCCTCGGCGACTTCGCCGCGGCCGTGACGGACCGGACCGAGATCCCCTACGCGCAGATCCCGGGCTTCCCGGCCTCGGCCGTCGTCGGCCACGCCGGGACGCTCGTCGCCGGGACGCTCGCCGGCGTCCCGGTCGTCGTCCTCTCCGGCCGGATCCACTTCTACGAGGGGCACCCGATGTCGACGGTCGTCACGCCGGCGCGCGTCCTCGGGCTCCTCGGCTGCCGCGACGTCGTCGTCACGAACGCCGCGGGAGGGATCGACCGGAGCTTCTCGGCCGGCGACCTGATGCTCATCTCGGACCACATCAACCTCTTCGGGACGAACCCGCTCGTCGGGCCGAACGACGAGTCGTTCGGCGCCCGATTCCCGGACATGTCCGACGCCTACCGCGCGGACCTCCGGAAGCTCGCGAAGGCCGTCGCGCGGAGGATCCGTGTCCCGCTGAAGGAAGGGGTCTACATCGGCGTGACGGGGCCCTCCTACGAGACGCCCGCCGAGATCCGCGCCTTCCGCGCCCTCGGCGCGAACGCCGTCGGGATGTCGACGGTGCCGGAGGTCATCGCGCTGAACCACATGGGGGTCGGCGTCGTCGGGGTCTCCTGCATCACGAACATGGCGGCCGGCGTGCTTTCGCAGCCGCTCCGCCACGACGAGGTCCTCGAGACGACGCGCCGGGTGAAGGACCGCTTCGTGCGGCTCCTGACGGCGCTCGTGACCGCGATGGGGGAGGGCCGCTCCCCCGACCGCCTCGTCGTCAGGGCGCCGAAGGCCGCGAAGGGCCGGAAGCCGACCCTGCGGAGGACGACGCCCGCGAAGGCCGCCCCCCGAAGGAAGAGGTGACGCGATGGCGGCGCAGCCCCTCTCTCCCGCCGAGCGCGACGCCCTCGTCGCCGCCGCGACCGCGGCGCGCGAGAAGGCCGCGGCCCCCTACTCGCACTTCCACGTCGGCGCGGCGCTCCTCGCCTCCGACGGCCGCGTCTTCGGCGGCTGCAACGTCGAGTCGTCGAGCTACGGCCTGACCTGCTGCGCGGAGCGGACGGCCGTCTTCAAGGCGATCTCGGAAGGAGTCCGTTCCTTCCGGGCCGTCGCCGTCGTCACCGGCGCCGACGAGCCGACCTCTCCCTGCGGCGCCTGCCGCCAGGTCCTCTGGGACCAGTGCCGGGACATCGCCGTCGTGATGGCGACGACGGGCGGGAAGCGGGAGGAGACGACTCTCGCGGCGCTCCTGCCGCGGGCGTTCGAGCTGTGAGGGGCGTCTCGATGCGACGCGCGCTCCTCGCCCTCCTCGTCCTCGCCCTTCCGGCCGCCGCGGCGCCCGCCGCGAAGGCCCCCGCGAAGAAGGCCCCGTGCGACCTCGTCGTCGTCGCGGGCCACGCCCTCCCGATGGACGCGGCCTTCACCGTCCGCGGGGCGACGGCCGTCGCCGTCCGCGGCGGCGAGATCGTCGCCGTCGGCGACCCGGCCGCGATCGACGCCGCGTGGGCGCCGAAGCAGCGGATCGAACGGAAGGACGCCGTCCTCCTCCCGGGCCTCGTAAACACCCACTCTCACGCCGCGATGAACCTCCTCCGCGGCATCTCGAACGACCAGCCGCTCATGGAGTGGCTCACGAAGTACATCTTCCCGGCCGAGGCGAAGAACGTCTCGCCGGCGTTCGTGACGGCCGGGACGGAGCTCGCCTGCCTCGAGATGATCCGGGGCGGGACGACGACGTTCGCCGACATGTACTACTACGAGTCCGACGTGGCGGCCTCGGTCGACCGCGCCGGCCTCCGCGGCGTCCTCGGCGAGACCTGGATCGACTTCCCGGCCCCCGGCCACGCGAACCTCGAGGAGACGAAGACGGTGACCCGTGCGTTCCTCGAGAAGTGGAAGGGGCACCCGCGCATCACGCCCGCGATCGCGCCGCACGCCCCCTACACGTGCAGCCGGGAGACGCTGCAGGCGGCCCGGGCGCTCGCCGACGAGTACGGCGCTCCGCTCCTGACGCACGTCTCGGAGACGTGGGACGAGCAGAAGACGATCCGAGAGCGGTACGGGAAGAGCCCGACGGCCTGGCTCGACGAGGTCGGGTTCCTCGGGCCGCGCCTCTCGGTCGCCCACGGCGTCTGGCTCTCGGCCGAGGACATGAAGACACTCGCCGCGAGAGGGGTGAGCCTCTCGCACAACCCCGAGTCGAACATGAAGCTCGGCTCGGGGATCGCCCCGGTCGCCGCGGCCCGGAAGTCGGGCGTCGTCGTCGGCCTCGGGACCGACGGCTCGGCCGGCTCGAACAACGACCTCGACATGTTCGACGCGATGGACTTCGCGGGGAAGCTCGCGAAGGTCGCGGCGCTCGACCCGACGCCGCTCACGGCGCCGGAGCTCCTCCGGATGGCGACGATCGACGGCGCGAAGGCCCTCGGCCTCGACCGCCGCGTCGGGTCGCTCGAGCCGGGGAAGAGGGCCGACCTGATCGTCGTGGACCTCGGGAAGGCCCACGTGGAGCCCGTTTTCGACCTCCCCTCCACCGTCGTCTACGCCTCGCGCGCGGCCGACGTCTCGCTCACCGTCGTCGACGGGAAAGTCCTCTGGGACGGGAAGCGGGTCACGACGCTCGACGAGGCGAAGGTCCTCGCCGCGGCGCGGGAGTGGCGGGGGAAGGTCCTGAAGTCGCTCGAGACGAGCGCGGAGAAGAGATGAGCCTCATCGTTCGGACCATCGTCAAGAAGCGCGACGGCGGCGAGCTGTCGGAAGGGGAGATCCGGGACTTCGTCGCGGGGGTCACGAACCGCACCGTGACGGACGAGCAGGCGGCGGCGCTGCTGATGGCGATCTGCTGCCGCGGGATGACGACCGCAGAGACGGCGGCCCTCACGTTCGCCATGATGAACTCGGGCGAGACGTGGGACCTGTCGCCCCACGGCTTCGTCGCCGACAAGCACTCGACGGGAGGCGTCGGCGACAAGTCGACCCTCGTCCTCGCGCCGCTCCTCGCCGCCTGCGGCGTGAAGACCGGGATGATGTCGGGACGCGGCCTCGGCCACACGGGCGGCACGCTCGACAAGCTCGAGGCGATCCCCGGCTTCGTCACGGGGCAGTCGAAGGAGGCGTTCGACCGGCTCGTCGAGACGGTCGGCTGCGCCCTCATCGCCGCGACGGACACCGTCGCCCCGGCCGACCGGCGCCTCTACGCCCTGCGCGACGTGACGGGGACGGTCGAGTCGATCCCGCTCATCACGGCCTCGATCCTCTCCAAGAAGCTCGCGACGGGCGCCCACGCCGTCGTCTTCGACGTGAAGACGGGGAACGGCGCCTTCATGCAGAAGCCGGAGGACGCCCACACGCTCGGCCGTGCCCTCGTCGACACGACCCGTGCCACGGGGCGCAAGGCGAGCGGCTACGTCACGGCGATGGACCGCCCCGTCGGCGTCGCCGTCGGGAACGCGAACGAAGTCGAGGAGTCGATCCGTCTCCTGCGCGGCGACGGCCCGGCCGACCTTCGCGAGAACGTCCTCCTCCTCGGCGCCGACCTCCTCCTCGCGGCGGGCGTCGCCGACTCGGAGAAGGAGGCGCGCCGTCGCCTGAACGCCGCTCTCCAGGACGGCACGGCGCTCGAGACGTTCGCCCGCGTCATCGCCGAGCAGGGCGGGAACCCGGCCGTCTGCGACGACCTCTCGCTTCTCCCGCAGCCCGTCGCGAAGCACGAGGCGAAGGCCCCGGCCGCCGGGGCGATCCGGCGCGTCGCGACGCGCGAGCTCGGACTCCTCTCGATCGAGATCGGCTGCGGTCGCGCCCGCAAGGAGGACGTCGTCGACCCGGCCTCCGGCTTCCGGATCCTGAAGAAGACCGGCGAGACCGTTTCGGCGGGAGAGCCGCTCGCCGTCGTCGAGCTCGGGCCGCGGACCACGCTCCCGAAGGGGTACCTCGACCGGCTCGCGGCCTGCTGGGAGATCGGGGCGGAGGCGGGTGCCGAGCCGCCGCTCCCGTTCGTCGTCGAGAAGCTCTGACCTCGCGCCCGCCCGGCGTCCCCGGCCCGAAGCCGTGGGACGCCGGGGCGCCCGGCCGTCAGCTGGCGGACGGCGTCCTCGAGGTGCCGGGTTGAGTGTCGCCTCTCCGGATCTGCAGCTCGTCGACGCTCCCGTAGCGGGCCTCGCAGAAGTGCCGGAGGATCGTCATGACGTTCGGCTGGCGCTCGGCGATCGACTCCAGGGCCGCGCGGTCGAGCGCGAGGAGCTCGCACGGCGTCGCGGCGGTGATCGTCGCGCTCCTGGGCTTCCCGGTCAGCATCGAGACTTCGCCGAAGAAGGCCCCCTCGTACATCTCGCGGACCTTGTGGTAGTGCCCGTCGGGGTCCTTCACGAAGGCCTTGACCGTCCCCGTCGTGAGGACGAAGAGGGAGTCGCCGGGCGCCCCCTCGGCGACGACGACGTCGCCCGCCTCGTAGCTCAGGAGCTCGAGTCCCTTGATGACCTCGACGAGCTCCTCGCTCGAGAAGTCGCTGAAGAGCGGGCTCGCGACCATCCCGAGCGCGGCCTCCTCTCCGATCGGGTGGAGGCTCCGGGGCGCCGTCTCGGCCGCCTCCTCGGGCGGGGGGGGCTCCTCGGTCTCGAGGTCGAAGACGAAGCGGCCCGAGTCCGGGCCCCGCGCAGGAGGCGACGGCAGGGGCGGGGGCGTCGGCGTCGCCTCGAGATCGGCGCGCCGGCGCATCGCTCCGGCGCGGATCGAGTAGCTGAAGGTCGTCTCCTCGTCCTTCTGCTTCACGAGGCGGGCGAGCTTCTCCTCGACCTTCGTGAGCGTCGGGTCGAGCCGCTGGACCTTCTTCAGGACGGCGATCGCCTTGCCGACGAAGCCCGACGTCGCGTAGTCGTCCGCGACCTTCCAGAGCAGCTCCACCGCCTCGAACGTCTTGCCGTCGAGGGCGAGGACGTCCGCGAGCTGCTGCCTCAGCGAGGCGTTCGACGGGTCCTTCGCGAGCTGCGCCCGGAGGACCTTCGCCGCGCGCGCGAAGCTCCTCCGGGCGATGAGCTCGGCGACGTCGTCCCCGCCCGTGAGCCACGTGAAGGCCATGTCCTGCTCTCGCGCCGGACGGTAGGGCAGCCCACGGGGCGTGTCAAGGAATCGGGGCTAAACTCGCGGCGTCTCCGCGGGGAGGCGGACGAGGCGCCGATGCCGAAGATCCTGGTCGTCGACGACGACGAGATGAACCGCGACATGCTCTCCCGCCGGCTCCTCCGGAAGGGCTACGAGGTCGTCCTCGCGGTCCACGGCGCCGAAGCGATCGAGAGGGCCCGGTCGGACCGCCCCGCGCTCATCCTGATGGACCTTTCGATGCCGGTCCTCGACGGCTACGAGGCGACGCGGCGGCTGAAGGCGGACGCCGCGACGGAGGGGATCCCGATCATCGGCCTCTCGGCGCACGCGATGGTCGGGGACCGGGAGAAGGCGATCGCCGCGGGCTGCGACGACTACGACACGAAGCCGGTCGAGCTGCAGAGGCTCCTCGGGAAGGTCGAGACGTTCCTCCGGCCCGGCTGAGGGCCGGGGCGCTCAGCGGCTTCCAGCCAGGAGCGACTCGAGGAACGAGCGGATCTCGGGAGGGACCGATGTGAAGGCGATCCCGAACCCCTTCGACGCCGGCTTCGGCGTCGTCACCTTCCCGTAGAGCTCCCCCGGGAGGACGCTCCCGTCCGTCCCGAGGAACCGGAGCCTCACGTTCCGGAACGGCTCGGGGCGTTCCCGGGCCTCCACCTCGGCCTCCTTCATCGAGAGCCTCACGAGGAGCCCCTCGGCGTCGGGGCCGTCGACCCGCTTGCCCGAGATCGTCGCGAAGCGGACGGGAAGAGGCCCCCTGAGGCGCACGAGAGGCTCCTCGCGCGCGGGGAGGAAGAGCTGGAAGCCGGCGGCGACCCCGCGGACGTCCCAGGCCGAGACGGGCCTCTCGAAGCCCTTCATCTGGACGACGACCTCGTTGCCCACGGTCAGCTCGCCGCCCCCTTCCCTGCGGGTCCGGTCGCTCACGAGGATCTGGCCGCCGACCGTGTACGACTCGATCCGGGCCGTCAGGTTCACGGGGCTCCCGACGACCCCGTACTTGGCCCGGCGGTCGGAGCCGATGTTCCCGACGACGACCTCGCCCGTGTGGATCGCGATCCCCATCTCGACGGCGGGGAGCCCCTCGCGGCGGTTGTACTCGTTGACGCGCTCCATCGCGCGCTGCATCTCGACGGCGCAGGCGACCGCCCGGAGCGCGTCGTCCTCGCGCATCACGGGGGCGCCGAAGATCGCGAGGATCGCGTCGCCGATGAACTCGTCGATCGTCCCCTGGTAGGAGTGGAGGACCTCGGCCATCGTCCCGAGGTAGTTGTTCAGGAGCTTCACGACGCGGTCCGGCGGGATCCGGTCCGCGACCTGCGTGAACCCCCTCAGGTCGGACATGAGGAGAGTCACCTTGCGCGTCTCGCCGCCGAGCTTGAGCCCCTCCGGCGTCTGCAGGAGGCTCTCGACGACCTCGTTCGAGAGGTAGCGGCCGAACGTCTCGAAGATGAAGCGGTTCCGCACCTCGAGGTCGAGCGCGAGGGAGCTGATCCGGGCCTTCGCCCTCGCGAGCGTGAGCTGCGTGGCGACCCGGGCGAGGACGACGGGGAAGTCGAGCGGCTTGGTGACGTAGTCGTTCGCGCCGAGACGGAGCGCCGCGACGACGTCCTTGGAGTCGTCGCGGGCGGTCGCCATGATGACGGGGAGGTCCGCGGCGGCGTGCCGGGCCCGGAGGTCCCGGAGGACGTCGAGGCCGCTCATCCCCGGCATGACGACGTCGAGGAGGACGAGGTCGAACGGGGTCTCGTCGAGGAGGCGAAGCGCCTGCTCCCCGTCGCTCGCGAGGGCCACCGTGAACCCGTGCCCCCGGAGGCGGCGGGAGAGCATCTTCAGGTTCTCCTCGTCGTCGTCGACGAGGAGGACGTGGGCGGGCTCGACCGGGCCGGCGCCGGGGAGGTCGTCCTCGACGCGGCGGATCGGGCCGGTGACTTCGGCCGGGTCGCGGGCCGGTTCCGCCCCGGGCGGCTCTCCGGAGCCCTCCCGTTCGGCCCGGGCGGGGACCGCGGCCGTCTCGGGCTCCGGGACGGGAGGCGGCCCGGCGGCCGGCGGCGCCACGCCGGCGGCCGGGACGAGCCTCTCGGGAAGGGAGTCGACGATCTCGAGGAGGCGCCGCGTGGCCGCCTGGATCTTCCCGAGGTCGTCGGCCCAGCCTGTCTGGCCCGACGCGAGCGCGTCTTCCTCGAGCATCTCGGCGTACCCGAGGATCTGGTGGATCGGGGTCCGCATGTCGTGGCGGAGGACCGAGACGACCTCGCCCGGCAGGGCCCGGCTCCCGGCGCCGAGGTTCGTGGGCGGCTCGGGCGCGGCGAACGCCTTCTCGAGGAGGCTCTCGTCGGACATGCGGTTCGAGTGTAGCGCCCCGGGGAAGCGGCCCCGCGCGGGGCTATACTGGCGCATCCGACAGCACTGGGGGGCGAGAAGGCCTTGAACGAGCTTTACCAGGAACTCCTTCCGCTCGGCAGAGAAGGCGTGGTCCCCGCGGGCGAGGAGCTGTGGCAGGAGGGGGCGAAGGGTGACACCGTCGTCCTGCTCGTCGAGGGGACGTTCGAGGTCCTCCAGACCTCCCCGTCCGGTGAACCCGTCGTCCTCCGGCTCGCGCGGGCCGGCGACGTCCTCGGCGAGATGGCCTGTCTCGACGGAGGCGCCCGCTCGGCGGGCCTGCGCGCCGCGACGGACTGCCGGATCCGGACGATCCCGGCCGACGAGTTCCGGGACTTCATCCGTCTCCGCGTGAACCTCATGGAGGAGCTCTTCCGGATCGAGTCGCAGCGTATCCGGAGCCTCTCGAGGATGGTGACGCAGAGCCAGCACCGCGCGATCACGGACCGGCTCACGTCGCTCTACAACTACGGGTTCTTCATCGAGCGCCTCGATCTCGAGCTCGAGCGCGCCGTCCAGATGAAGGACGCCGTGAGCGTCGTCCTCTTCGACATCGACCACTTCAAGGTCTACAACGACACGCACGGCCACCCGGCGGGGAACGTCGTCCTCGTCCAGGTCTCCGACCTCCTCCGGCGGACGGCGCGGCGGGGCGACATCGTCGCGAGGTTCGGCGGCGAGGAGTTCGTGATCCTTCTCTACGGCGCCTCCCGGCGGGAGGCTCACCAGGTCGCCGAGGCGGCCCGGGCCCGCGTCGAGGCGACGGCCTTCGCGGGGGGCGAGCGGCAGCCGCTCGGCCGGGTCACGATCAGCGGGGGCGTCGCCTGTTTCCCGACGGACGCGCGGAACCCGACCGATCTCCTCAAGGCCGCCGACGTGAGGCTCTACAAGGCGAAGGAAGCGGGACGCAACCGGGTCGAGGCGGGGAGCGAGCCCGCGGAAGGGGCGGACCGGGCGAAAGGACGCTGAGGGCCCCCGGACCCCCCGGATCCTCGCCAGATCCTCACGTTCGGGACGTCTCCTGAGGCGAGGGTATCCTCCGCGCGTGCTCTACCGGCTCGAGCGCGTCCACAAGGCCTTCGGTACGAAGCCCGTCCTCTGCGGAGCGACCTGGCAGCACGACCCGGGACGGGTCGCCGGCCTCGTCGGCCGCAACGGCGCCGGCAAGTCGACGCTTCTGAGGATCGTCCAGGGGCTCGTCGAGCCCGACTCGGGCCGCGTCCTGACGGCGGGCGGGACGACCTTCGCGTCCCTCGACCAGGCCGTCGAGCCCGAGGGGGACGAGCCGCTCCGGGAGTTCGTGGCGCGGGCCCAGGAAGGGCTGCGCGGCCTCGAGGCCGAGATGCGACGGCTCGAGGAGGCGATCGCGGCGGCTTCCGCGTCCGGGGCCGGCGAGGCGGTCGAGCCGCTCCTCGCCGAGCACGACGCGGTCCGCGAGCGGTTCGAGCGGAACGGCGGCTGGGAGGCCGACGCGCGCGTCGAACGCGTCCTCCTCGGCGTCGGGCTCCCGAGGGAGACGTGGGGTCGCCCCGTCGGGGAGCTCTCCGGCGGCCAGAAGCACCGGGCCCAGATCGCGCGCCTCCTCCTCGGGGACGCCTCCGTCCTCCTCCTCGACGAGCCGACGAACCATCTCGACGTCGCCGGGCTCGAGTTCCTCGAGACGTGGCTCGCCGAGCGGAAGGCCGCGGCGGGTCAGGCGGCGCTCGTCGTCTCCCACGACCGCCGCTTCCTGAACGCCGTCGCCGACCGGATCGTCGAGGTCGCGCACGGACTCCTCGAGGAGTACCCCGGGGACTACGAGGCTTATCGCCGGCTCAAGGCGGAGCGGGACCGGGTCCGCGCGAAGGCGGCCGAGGAGCAGAGGAAGCTCGTCGAGCGGACCGAGGACTTCATCCGCCGCAACATCGCCGGCCAGAAGACGAGGCAGGCGCAGGCGCGGAGGAAGATGCTCGCGAAGCTCGAGCGGGTCGAGGCGCCGAGGGAGGACGCGAACGAGGTCACGTTCCGCTTCGAGGAGGCGCGCGCCTCCGGCGACCGCGTCCTCGAGCTGAAGGGGCTCGTCCCCGGCTACCCGGAGACGGGGCCGCTCCTGGCGCCCGTCTCCCTCCTCCTCCGGCGGGGCGAGCGGGTCGCCCTCTGGGGCCCGAACGGCTGCGGCAAGACGACGCTCCTCAGGACGGTCGCGCGGCTCCTCCCGCCGATCGCCGGGAGCGCCGTGCCCGGGACCGGCGTGATCGTCGGCTACTACGACCAGGAGATGCGCGACCTCCCTCCCTCCTGGACGGTCCTGGACGTCGTCCGCGAGCTCGACCCGACGCTCCTCGACGGCGAGGCGCGAGACTTCCTCGCCCTCTTCGACTTCCGCGGGGACGAGGTCGAGCAGCGGGTCGCGACGCTCTCAGGGGGCGAGAAGGGGCGCCTCTCGCTCGCCCGGATCGTCTTCGGCGGCGCGAACCTCCTCCTCCTGGACGAGCCGACGAACCACCTCGACCTCGACTCGCGCGAGCGGCTCGAGGAGGCGCTCCTCGACTTCGAGGGGACGATCGTCTTCGTCTCGCACGACCGCTGGTTCGTCGACCGGATCGCGACGCACGTCCTCGAGGTGCGGGATCGAGAGGCCGTCCTCGAGCCGGGGACCTACTCGGACCTCGTCCGCCGTCGGGCCGCCGCGCGCGCCGACGCGGAGGAGCCTCCGCGCCCCTCGGCCGGGGACACGGCCGTGCGGGCGCCGAGGAGGCCGGACCGGCAGGCGGAGAGGCAGCGGGCGAAGGCGCGGCGCGAGGTCGAGACGCTCGAGGAGGAGATCGCCCGCCTCGAGGATCGGATCCGCGAGATCGACGCGGCGCTCGCCGACCCGGCCGCGTGGAAGGACGGACCGCGGACTCGCGACCTGACGCAGGCGCGCGACGAGGCGCGGGGGGCGCTCGAAGGACGCTACGCGACCTGGGAGGAGGCGGTGAAGCGGCTCGAGGAGGTCCCCGCGTGACGGCCACGGCCTCGATCCTCGCGGTCGGCAGCGAGCTCCTCGGGACGACCCGCCTCGACACGAACTCGCTCTGGCTGACGGGCGAGCTCGAGGCGATCGGCGTTCGGGTCGTCCGGAAGGCGTGCGTCGTCGACGGGTGGGAGGAGCTCCTCGCCGAGCTGCGCTTCGCCCTCGAGAGGTCGCCTCTCCTCGTCGTCACGGGCGGGCTCGGGCCGACCGAGGACGACCGGACGAAGGAAGCCGTGGCGCACCTCCTCGGGCGGAGCCTCGAGAGGGACGACGGGATCCTCGCGGCGCTGAAGGAGCGCTTCCGGCGTCGCGGGTACGAAATGCCCCCCGTGAACGCGAAGCAGGCCGACGTCGTCGAGGGGGCGGTCGTCCTCGCCAATCGGCGCGGGACGGCGCCCGGCTACCTCGTCGAGGACGGGGGCCGGACGATCGTCCTCCTCCCGGGCGTCCCGCACGAGATGAAGGCTCTCTTCTCGGAGCAGGTCCTCCCGCAACTGACGGGCGGGCGCGCCCCCGAAGGGCTCCACCGACGGGTTCTCCGCGTCGCGGGGCTCGGGGAGAGCGCCGTCGAGCAGCTCGTCCGCCCCGTCTACGAAGCGCACCGGGAGCACGACGTCACGATCCTCGCTGCCTCGCCGGGGGAGGTCCAGCTCCACTTCGCCGCCCGCGGGAGGCGCGAGGAGGCGGGGCGGACCCTCGACGCGCTCGAGGCGGCCTTCCGCGCGGCGGTCGGCCCGGCCCTCTTCGGCCGGGACGACGAGTCGCTCGAGGGAGTCGTCGGGGGACTCCTCCGCGACGCGGGCCTCACGCTCGCCGTCGCGGAGTCGTGCACGGGCGGGCTCGTGGCGGCCCGTCTCACCGACGTGCCCGGGGCGTCCGCGTGGTTCCGGGGCGGGGTCGTGGCCTACGCGAACGAGGCGAAGGCCGAGCTTCTCGGCGTCTCGCCGGAATCGCTCGCCTCGCACGGCGCCGTGTCGGAGCAGGCCGCCCGGGAGATGGCGGCCGGCGCGCGGCGCCGCCTCGGGGCGTCGGCAGGGCTCGCGGTGACGGGCGTCGCCGGGCCCGCGGGGGGGACGCCGGAGAAGCCGGTCGGCACGGTCCACGTGGCCCTCGACGCGGCGGACGGGACCTGCCGGCACGAGCGGCTCGCCCTCGCCGGCGACCGCGCGATGATCCGCAGGTGGACGAGCACCGCGGCGCTCGTCCTGGTCCGGGAATGGCTGAGGGAGAGAGGGGGAGCCTCGTGAGGAAAATCGCGATCGTCGGTACCGGCGCCTGGGGGACGGCGCTCGCCCTCCACGGCGCGCGGGCGGGGCTCGCGGTGAGCCTCCTCGGCTACAGCGAGGAGATCGTCGCCGAGCTCGTCCGGACCCGGGCGCACCCGTCGCTGCCGGGCGCCGAGCCGTTCCCGGACCTCGTCGGCCCGACGATGGACCCGGACGCGGCGTTCGACGGCGCGGAGGCCGTCCTCTGGTCCGTCTCCGTCCAGTGGACGACGGGCGAGCTGAAGCGCCTCGAGCGCTGGCTCCGGCGCGGCCTCCCGCTCGTCTCGACGGCGAAGGGAATCGAGATCGGGACCCTGCGCAGGACGACCGAGATGATGGCGGAGGTGCTCGGCCCGGAGGTTCCCGTCGCCGTCCTCTCCGGACCGACGTTCGCCCTGGAGGTCGCGCGCGGCCTCCCCGCCGTCGCCGTCGTCGCGTGCGGGGACTCCGCGACGGCCGAGCGGCTCCAGAAGGGACTCGCCTCGCCGACGTTCCGCCTCTACCGCTCCACCGACGTCGTCGGCGTCGAGATCTCGGGCGCGACGAAGAACGTCATCGCGATCGCCGCGGGGATCGTCGACGGTCTGAAGCTCGGCCACAACACGCGCGCCGCGCTCCTGACGCGCGCCCTCGCCGAGATCCGCCGCCTCGGGACGCGCCTCGGCGGCCTCCCGGAGACGTTCTCGGGCCTCGCGGGGGTCGGCGACCTCATCCTGACGGCCACGGGCGACCTCTCGCGCAACCGGCGGGTCGGCCTCGCCCTCGCGTCGGGGAAGAGCCTCGACGAGGCGCTTGCCGCGCTCGGAGGTCAGGTCGCCGAAGGGGTCGCGACAGCCGGGGCGATCGTCGACCTCGCCCGAAGCGTCGACGTCGTCATGCCGATCTCGGAGACCGTCACGGAGATCCTCGCCGGGGCGACCGACCCGCGCGAGGCGGTGTCCCGCCTCATGACGCGGTCTCTCAAGGAAGAGGGGGCCTGAGCCCTCTCAGACCGTGCCGTGGAGGTCGCAGTGGTCGCCGTGAAGGTGGTGGAGCGCCCCGTCGACGAGGTAGTCGAAGTGGTCGCCGTGCGGGACGCGCGGGTGCCCACAGCCGGGGTGGTGCTTCGCGGGGCACTCGACGGGGGCGCAGGCGTTCGGGCGGCCGCGATCGACCTCGAGGACGTGCTCCTCGACGCCGGCGCCGCCGGCCGAGTGGAGGTGCCCGTCGTGGAGATAATCGGCGTGATCGCCATGGCGGACGACCTTGTGACCGCAGCCCGGCCCGTGCTCGTGGGGATGACCGTCCCTCTGCTCCACGGGGTTGCGCCCTCCTCGCGGGGGAGCATCGTCCGGGTCTGCGCCCCGGGTCAAGGGAGATCGGGGCGGCCGTGAGTCGGAGCCTCCTCGCTCTCGTCCTCGCGGCAGCCGCCGCCGGCTGCGGCGGGAGCCCCGGGGCCGAACCGGGGTCGCCGCCGGTGGCCGTCGCGACGATCGCCCCGCTCGCGGACCTCGTCCGGAGCGTCGCGGGGCCCGGGTGGACGGTCCGGACGGTCATCCCGCCAGGGACCTCCCCGCACGTCTTCGAGCCCGAGCCGTCGGATCTCCGGAAGCTCGTCGGCGCCCGCGTCGTCTTCGTCGCGGGGGCGGGCTACGACGACTGGATCCGGAAGGTCCTCGCCGCGTGCGCTTCGGACGCCCGCGTCCACGACGCCGCGGCCTCGATCGGGATCGGCCCGGGGCGCGGCGCTCGCCCGGAGCCGACCGGGAGCAAGGACGACGTCCACGCCGTTCACGAGGGCGCCGAGGCCTGCGAGGGGGACGGGCACGAGGGGCACGAAGGCCACGCGCACTCCGGACCCGACGACCACGGGGAGGAGGAGGACCACGCCGAAGGTCCGTCGGGCCACGAAGGCCACGCGCACGGCGTCCTCGGAGAGGACCCTCACTGGTGGCTCTCTCCCGTCCTCGCCGCGAGAAGCCTCGGCCCGATCGCGGAGGCCTTCGCCTCCGTCGACCCGATCCAGGCGGAGGCGTACCGCTCCCGCGCCCGCGCGACGGCCGCGAGCCTCGAGGCCCTCGACCGGGAGATCGCCGCGAAGCTCGCGCCGCTCCGGGGGCACCGCTTCGTCTCCGCCCACCGGGCCTGGGTCTACTTCGCCGACCGGTACGGCCTCGTCGAGGCCGCCTCGATCGAGCCGGTCCCGGGACGCGAGCCGTCGCCGAGGGAGCTGAAGGCGCTCGTGACGGAAGGGCGTCGCGGCGGCCTCGGCAGGCTCTTCACGGAGCCGCAGTTCCCGCCGGCCGCGGCGCGCGTCGTGGCTCGGGAGGCGGGGCTCGAGCTGACGCTCGTCGACCCGATCGGGGGCGTCGCCGGCCGGGCGACGTATCCTGAGCTGATGCGCTTCAACGCCGAGGCCTTCCGCCGGGGGCTCTCCGGCTCCCCGGAGCGGGCCCGATGAGCGTCGCCGTCCGCTTCGAGGACGTCACCGTCTCCTTCGGCGGCCGGCACGCCGTCGAGAACGTCTCCTTCACCATTCCGGCCGGCCGGCGGACGGCGATGGTCGGCCCGAACGGGGGCGGCAAGACGACGCTCGCTCGCGTCCTCCTCGGGCTCCTCCCGAGCGAGAGCGGACGGGTCGCCTTCCTCGACGCCGAGGGGCGGGAGCTTCCGCGCCCGAGGATCGGCTACCTCCCGCAGCGGTCGACGCTGTCGCCGCAGGCCCCGGTCACCGGCCTCGACCTCGTCGGGCTCTCCCTCGCGCCGGGACCCGGCTTCGGCATGTCGCAGGCCGTCGAGGCGGAGGCGCGGAAGGCCCTCTCGCGGGCCGGCCTCGCGGACGAGCTCGCGACGCGCCCCGTCGGGCGCCTCTCCGGCGGGCAGCGTCAGCGCGTCCTCCTCGCCCGCGCGATCGCCGGGACGCCGGCGCTCCTCCTCCTCGACGAGCCCGACACGGCCCTCGACGCCGAGGGGATGAAGACCCTCCGCCGCCTCGTCGCGGAAGAGGTCGCCGCGGGGCGGACGATCGTCTACGTCACGCACGACAGCGACGCGATGGGGGGCGCCGACGCCGTCTTCCGGATCGACGGACGCCTCGTTGAGGAGACGCGCGCGTGACGGAGTTCCTCGCATTCCCGTTCTTCCAGCGGGCGCTCCTCGCCGGCTTCGTCGTCGCGGTCGTCTGCGGGGCTCTCTCCTTCTTCGTCGTCCTCCGGCGCCTCGCCTTCGTCGGATCGGGCGTCTCCCACGCGGCGTTCGGCGGCGTCGCCCTCGCCGCGCTCGTCGGGGCGCCCCCGGGTCTCGGCGCGCTCGTCGCGGCGCTCGCCGTCGCCCTCGCGACCGCGAAGGCCTCCGGCGACGGGGACCTGACGGAGGACACGGCCGTCGGCGTCTTCACCGTCGCCGGAATGGCGATCGGCGTCGTCGCGATCAGCTTCCTCGAGACGAACGTCGACCTCTTCGGCCTGATGTTCGGGAACATCCTGACCGTCGACCCGAAGGACCTCCTCGCCCTCGGGGCCGCCTCCCTCCTGGTCCTCGTCCTCCTCGTCCTCTTCTTCCGGCCGCTCCTCCTCGCCTCGATCGACGAGGACGGGGCGTTCGCCGCGGGCGTGAACGTCGCGCGGATGCGGCTCCTCGTCCTCGTCCTCCTCGCGCTGACCGTCGTCGTCGCGCTGAAGGTCGTCGGGATCCTCCTCGTCTCGGCCCTCCTCGTCCTCCCCGGGGCCGTCGCGCGGGCGCTCTTCTCGCGCTGGCCGGGCTTCCTCCTCGGCTCGATCGGCGCGTCCCTGCTGATGGTCGTCGGCGGCCTCCTCCTCTCCGTGGCCCTCGACGTCCCGTCGGGCGCCGCGATCATCCTCGCGGGGACGTTCCTATTCCTCGGGGCCGTCGTCGCGGGACGCCTCCGGCGGGCCGCGTGACGGGTGCGCTCCTCTCGGCCGCAGGCCTCACCCGGGTCTACACCGCGGGAGAGGAGCGGGTCGTCGGCGTCCGCGAGGCGACGCTCGCGCTCGGCTCCGGCGAGCTCGCCGTCCTTGCCGGCCCCTCCGGGAGCGGGAAGACGACCCTCCTGAACCTCCTCGGCCTCCTCGACCGCCCCGACTCGGGGCGTCTCGAGCTCCTCGGCGAGGACGTCTCCTCGCTCGACGACCGGGGACGCGCGCGCCTCCGCCGCGAGAAGCTCGGTTTCGTCTTCCAGTCGCACCAGCTCGTGCCGGTCCTTTCCGCGGAGGAGAACGTCGCGCTCGCCCTCTGGATCCGAGGCCTCGCGGAGGACGAGTGCCGGGACCGGGCGCGGAAGGCGCTCGCGTCCGTCGGTCTCTCCGGGATGGAGGGGCGCCGCCCCGACGCGATGTCGGGCGGGCAGCGGCAGCGCGTCGCCGTCGCGCGCGCCATCGTCGGCGAGCCGGCCCTCGTCCTGGCGGACGAGCCGACGGCCTCGCTCGACTCCGAGACCGCCGCACGTCTCCTCGACCTTTTCGACGCCCTCCACGCAGAGAAGGGGATCGCGTTCCTCTTCTCGAGCCACGACCCGCGCATCGTCGAGCGCGTCCCGCGCCGGATCCGCCTCGTCGACGGGCGCATCGCCTCCGACGAGCGGGCGGAGGGAAGGACGTCGTGACGCTCCGCTGGTGGCGCCTCGCGGCGCGGAACCTCCTCCGGCACCGCCGCCGGACGATCCTGACCGGGAGCATCGTCGTCGTCGGCTACGTCGCCGCGACGATGACGGCCGGCTTCGTCGCGCAGACCTTCCGCGGGCTGAAGGACATCACGATCCGCGGCCAGGGCGGGCACCTCCGCGTGGTCTCGGCCGAGGCGGACGGGAAGACGGACGAGGAGGCGTCGGCGCTCCTCCTCGACGACGCCGGGGCGCTGACGCGGAGCGTCGCGTCGAGCCCGGACGTCGCGCAGGCGATGCCCCGGCTCGCCTTCTTCGGCCTCGTCGCCCACGGCGAGAGGAGCGTCGGCTACATGGGGACGGGGACCGTCCCCGCGCTCGAGAGGAGCGCGACGCTCGCGGCGGAGGCGGTCGCCGAGGGGACGTTCCTCGCCGACCCGGAGGCGCACGACGTGATGCTCGGCGGCGGGCTCGCTCGCGCGCTCGGCGCGACGGTCGGCGACCTCGTGACGGTGATGGCGACGACCCCCGACGGCGGCCTGAACGCCGTCGACGCGACGGTCGTGGCGGTCCTCAGGTGGCCGATCAAGGAGCTCGACGACCGGATCCTCTTCCTCCCGTACGCCCCCGCGGCGCGCCTCCTGAAGGCGGAGGGGAAGGCGTCCTCGATCGCCGTCACGCTGAAGGCCGGCGTCGACCTCGGGAAAGCCGCCGGGGCGCTCCGCGCCCGTCTCCAAAGGGACGGGACGCCCGCCGCCGTGAAGACCTGGGTCGAGAGCGCCCCGTTCTACGTCGCCGTCCGGCGGCTCTACGCGGCGATCTTCCTCTTCACGGGCCTCGTCCTGGCGACCGTCGTCGTCCTCGCGGCCGCGAACACGATGACGATGTCCGTCTTCGAGCGGACGCGCGAGGTCGGGACGCTCCTCGCGATCGGGATGGAGCGCCGCCAGGTGCGGAACCTCTTCCTCGCCGAGGGGCTCCTGATGGGGCTCGCCGGCTCCGTCGCGGGGGCCGCTGCGTCGCTCCTCCTCCGCGCGGCGATCAACGCGGCGCGGATCGAGCTCCCGCCGCCTCCGGGCGCGACGAGCGGGGGAGCGCTGAACGTCGAGCTCATCCCGGTCGCCTTCGCCGTCGGCTTCGTCCTGATGACGGCGACGCTTCTCGTCGCGTCGTGGTGGCCCGCGCGGCGCGCCGCGCGGCTCGACCCGGTGGAGGCGCTCGCCCATGTCTGACCGGCGGCTCGCGGCGGGCCTCGCCCTCCTCGTCCTCGCCCTCCTCGTCCTGGCGCTCGCGCCGCCGGCCCGGGGCGACGCCCCGGACGCCGCCGCGATCCTCGCGCGGGCCGACGCGCCGCGCGCCGCGCTCTCCGAGGCGCGGATGAAGCTCCGGGTCACGACCTCTGCGGCGGGGGCGAAGGCGTTCCGGGGCGACTTCGCCGTCCTCGTGAAGGGGCCGGAGAAGATCCGGATCGAGTTCCTCGCGGCGGAAGACGCCGGCAAGCTCCTCCTCGTCAACGGGAAAGACGCCTGGCTCGTCCTCCCCGGGACGCGGAACCCGATCCGGATCCCGAGGAGCCACCGCGTCACGGGAGGCTTCGCCGTCGCGGACGTCGCGCGGACCCGCTTCGTCGAGGACTACGACGCGACGGTCGAGCGTCCCGACACGCTCGCGGGCCGGACGTGCGACGTCCTCCTCCTCCGGGCGAAGAAGGGGCGCGACCCGGTGTTCCCCGTCCTCCGCGTCTGGGTCGACCGGGCGGAGTCGCGCACGCGGAAGGTCGTCTTCCTCCTCCCGTCGGGCCGGACGGCCCGCGAGGCGACGTTCGACGCGTGGGGGACGCTCCGGGGGGCCGTGACGGTCACCCGGATGACGATCGTCGATGCGCTGCGGCCCGGGACGACCGTCGTCGAGTACCTCGACGTCGAGAGGGCGAAGCTCGAAGACGCCCTCTTCCTTCCTCCCGCGCCGGCCCGCCGCTGACGCGGCGCGGCCGTCAGTTCACCGTCGTCCCGGAGGCGAGCGAGTCGAGCCCCTGTGAGGCGCGCTCCGCCTCGGGGGAGTCGGGAAACCGCTCGATGACGTCCGCGAAGCCGGTCGCCGCTTCCTCTGTGACGCCGACGGCCGCCGCGGTCATCGCCTTCTGGAGCGTCCGCTCCGGGGAGAGCGGCCTCAGCGCCGCGAGGAACGTCGCGACGCGATAGCTCCCGGCGGCGTCCTGCTCCTCGCGCGTCGTCGCCGCGAGGTTGTTCAGGACGCGCTCGACGACCTGGTCCGACGTGCTCGCCCGGAGGTAGTCGTCGTTCCAGCGCGCCTTCGTCCCGGCGATCCGGTCGTGGAGCGCTCGGCATCCCTCGCGGGAGAGCTCCTGCCCGCCCGCGAAGGCGTCGACGTAGACCCCCGCCGGCCCGCCGACCCTGACGAGGAAATGTCCCGGCATGCCGATCCCGTCGACGGGGATCCCGGCCCGGCGTCCCACCTCCGTCCAGACGCAGGAGAGGAGGATCGGCATTCCCGTCCGGCGCGCGAGGACCTGGTGGAGGCAGCAGTTGCGCGTCGAGGAGAATTCCTCGGCGTCCCCCTTGAAGCCGAGCTCGTCGGCGAGGAGACCCCGGAGGAGCCGCGAGAGAGCGAATGGCCCTCGCGACGGGAGGACCGTCAGCCGTCGGGCCGCGATCGCGGCCCAGGCCGTGACCTGCGCCTCGTCCTCGAGCCGGTCCGTCGCCGGCCGTCCCTCGATCGCGGAGAGGGCCGACAGGAGGTCGTCGTCGGAGACGGCCGTGAGGAACGCGCGGACGTCCGCCTCGTCCTCTTCCGTCCAGAGGTCGCGGAGCGTCGGGTGGGTCGGGCCTCCGAGCACGCGTCCATCCTAGCGCGTCGGGCCGGCAGTCGTCAGGAAACGGGGACGCGGCGGGTCTTCGCCGCCATCGCCGCGCGGATCTCCGGGAGGACGCGGCGCGCCGCCTCCTCTCCCGCGGCGATGAGCCGCTTCTTCTGCCCGAAGTCGTCGTACGCGACGTCGCCGACGTTCGGCGTCACGACGACGTCCGCCTCTCGCGCGCGGAGCCGGCCGATCTCGGCCGACATGATCATGACGGACTGGTAGGCGACGGCGAGCGGGTTCGTCGGGACCTTCGCCGGGGTGAGCGCGGGGATCGCGACGGCGACGACGACGTCGGCCCCCATCGAGCGGACGACGTCGGCCGGGACCGGGTTCACGACGCCGCCGTCGACGTAGGTCTTCCCGCCGATCTCGACCGGGACGAAGACGCCCGGGATCGCGCAGGAGGCGTGGACGGCCGGGGCGACGGGGCCGCGCCGGAAGACGACCGCCTTCCCGGTCGCGACGTCGACGGCGACTGCGGCGTAAGGGATCTTCATCTGCTCGATCGACCGGCTCTTCAGGTTCGCGCCGAGGAAGGAGCGGAGGCGCTCCCCCTTCACGAAGCCGCCCGAGAAGACGGCGAGGGCCCGGTAGTCGAAGAGGTCCTCCTCCGTCACCGTCACGGCGTGGAACTCCGCGTCGAGAACCCGCCCCGTGTCGGCGTAGAGGGCGCCGACGAGGCTTCCGACCGACGTCCCCGCGACGAAGGAGACCGGGATCTTCTCCTGCTCGAGGACGCGCAGGACGCCGATCTCGGCGAAGCCGCGGGCGCCGCCGCCGCCGAGCGCGAGGCCGACCTTCGCCGGCACCTCGCGCGTCGGCACGGGCGTCGGGGCGGGCGTCGGGACCGGAGGGGGGGCGGGGGGCGGGGCCGGCGAGCAGGAGATGCCGAGGAGCGCCCCGAGCGCGAGGAGGACGGACGCGCCGAGGGACCGCGAGACGGGGCGCGTCACGCCGTCGCCTCTCCCGGGCCCGGACGGTCGGTCGCGCTCCGCCGGAGGGTGAGGACGCAGAGAGCGACGCAGGCGGCGAACGAGACGAGGAAAATCGCGAAGACGCCCCACTGCGCGACGGTCGCGGGTGCGGCGTTCGCCTTCGCGGCCTCGACGTAGACGTCGCGCAGCTGGTGCCGCGTCACGAGCATCAGGAGCATCGCGGAGCCGAAGAGCTCGAGAGCCCTCCTCACGGAGGACCGATCGGCGAGCGGGTCGCGGACGCGGGCGAGGAAGACGAGGAGGCCGAAGCCGGCCGCGATGCCGAGCGTGAACGGCGCCATCGTCGCGCCGCCGCCCCGCATCAGGCCGAGGAGGACGTCGCGCGGGACCGAAATCGTGAGCCACAGCCCGACGACGAGCTGGAGGACCGTCGCGAGGAGCGCGATCTTCACGCCCCAGGAGGCGCGAGAGGACGCCGCGGCCCGCTCCTCCTCGGCCGGTGCGCGCCGGACGGCGAGCCAGGCGAGGAGGACCCCGGCGAGCGTCACGCCGGCGAGGACGAAGTGGAGGAAGCGGGGGAGGAACGCACGGTCGGCGAGGGCCGTCCAGGGGCTCGCGAGGGCGGCCTCCCAGCGGCCCGGCTGGACCGAGAGGAGGTGGACGGCGACCTGGATCGCGGCGACCGCGAGGAAGAGGAGCGCCGAGAGCGCGAGCGGCAGGGCCGCCCCCTTTCCGGCGCGGAGGCGGTACTTCGCCGAGTAGGTCAGGTAGTAGGCCGCCATCAGGAAGAGCAGGAGCCCGAGCCACGCCGGGGCGAGGATCACCGTCGCGGAGTAGAAGAGCCGGCCGTGGAGGACCTGGAGGAAGAGGAGCGGCGCGATGCCGAACGTGATCGTCAGCGAGATCGCCCAGGTGTTGACCTCGGCGAAGAGGCGGGCGACGGGGCGGCCAAAGGCGCGGTCGCGGTCGAGCGAGGCGAGCGTGCCGAGGAGCGAGGAGCCGAGGACGACGTTCACGCCGACGACGTGGACGGCGAACGTCACGAGCCACAGGACGTGGAAGAGCCAGGCCGGCCCCGGGACCGGCATCGGGTCGAGGGCGGGGAGCGGAACCTCACCGGGCACGGGTCACCTCCGCCGTCTGCGGCGCGTTCAGCGAGGCGAGCCACCCGGCGAGCGCCTCGATCTCCTCGTCGGTCCCGACGAACGGGGGCATGAAGGGGTAGTCGGGCCTCACGTCCTTGCCGGCGGCGCGCGCCTTCCAGTTCGCGCCGTCGTCGCGGAGCGCCGTCAGGAACATCGCGGCGAACTCGGCGTCCATCGCGGAGGCGATCCGGCGGATCCCGAGGTAGCCGTCGCGCGTGTGGCAGGAGGCGCACTGGGCGCGGAAGACCGCCTCGCCCTTCGGCACCTCGCGCCCGCCCGCCTCCTTCGTCGCCCAGGCGGCCTTCGAGAGGATCCCCTTCTCGTTCAGCGCGTCGAGCTCGGTCAGGAGGATCCCGTTCGAGAACATCTGCTCGGCGATGACCCACGGCTTGCGGACCCCTTCGCGGACCCGCTCGTAGCCGGCGAGGACGCCTGCGCAGGCGACGAGCGCGAGGATCGCGACGGGCCACGACTGGAGGCGCGGGAGCGTCGCCACGAGGAGCGCGAGGACGGCGGCGACGAGGAAGATCCGGAAGGTGTGGGAGCGGCCCGTCGCGAGCGTGGCGAGGAGCGGCTTCTCGCCGAGGAAGAGGCGCTGGACCGACTCGGGGAGGGCCTTCTCCCAGACGAACCAGCCGGCGGCGGCGAGGGCGAGACCGAGGGCGCCGACGCCCCCGAGGACGCGCGAGAGGCGCGCCCGGGCCGCGCGGTCCTTCTCGCGGAGCGCGGCGAAGGCCATCCAGGCGGCGGCGAGCGCGAGGCAGAGGCCGGTGCGGAAGAGGACGCCCGGGAGGTACGTCGGGTTCAGGAAGCCGTCCCGGAAGGAGGCCGTCGTCGGGAAGGCTCCCGGCGTCAGCATGAAGCCGAGGATCCCCTGGATCACGACGAGCGACATGAAGGCGGAGAAGGCGTAGAGCCAGATCAGGAGGAGGTGCGTCCGAGGCGAGACCTTCTCCCACGTGGCGACCCACGCGAGGGCGGTGACGACCTCGAGGAGGAAGAACGCCCACTCGGTCGCCCAGGCCCAGACGAAGGTGTGGATGAGGGAGGAGGTGGCGGCGGGGTGGACGACGCCGATCGTGAACCAGATGCCGACGCCCGAGATCGCCCCGAAGACGGTGGAGAGGAGGAGGAGGATCGTCGACGACCTCTTCACGAGATCGCGCATCGGGCGGTCGTTCCGCTTCACGGCCGCCGTCTCGAGCGCGGCCATGACGAGGCCGCCGCCGACGGCGAAGTGCGAGACGACGACGTGGAGGATCGCGACGACGGCGATCAGGATGCCGCCCCCCAGCGCCCACTCCCGGATCGGGTAGTCCATTCGGTCCTCCTCGCCCGCCTCAGCGGATCGGGCGCCCCTCGTAGCAGCCGTCGTAGACGTACTTCGAGAAGTAGCGCTCCGACGGGTCGGTCAGGAGCGTGACGACGCGCTTCCCCTCGCCGAGCCTCTTCGCGAGCCGCTTCGCCCCCGCGAGCGCCGCCCCGGAGGAGGCTCCCGCGGGGAGCCCCGCCCTTCCGAGGGCGTCGACCATCGCGTAGCTCTCGGAGTGGGGGACCGTGAAGATCCCGTCGGCGAGGGAACGGTCGAACGTCGCGGGGAGAAAGGCGTTCCCGATCCCCTCGACCATGTGGACGCCCGTCCCGTCGCCGCCCCCGTAGATCGAGTCGGGGGGCTCGACGCCCCAGCAGGCGATCGACGGGTCCTTCTCCTTAAGGAAGCGGGCGACCCCGGTGAACGTCCCGCCCGTCCCGACGCCGACCGCGAGGCCGTCGACCCGCCCCTCGAGCTGCTCCCAGATCTCGGGGCCGGTCGTCTCGTAGTGGATGCGGCCGTTCGCCGGGTTCTCGAACTGCCTCATCGGGACGGCGCCCGGGATCGTCTCCGCGAGCTCCCTGACTTTCGCGAGCGCGCCCGGGATCCCCGAGCCGTGCGGGACGAGGACGACCTCGCCGCCGAGCCCCCGGATCAGGACCATCTTCTCCTGCGCGTACCCCTCGATCATGACGATGACGACGCGGTAGCCGCGCGCCACGCCGACGAGGGCGAGGCCGACGCCGGTGTTCCCGGCGGTCGCCTCGAGGATCGTGCCGCCCGGCTTCAGGACGCCGCGATCCTCGGCGTCGCGGACCAGGCCGAGGGCCGTCCGGTCCTTCACGCTCATCCCTGGGTTCAGGTACTCGAGCTTGGCGAAGACGTCGGCCTCGCCCGGCTCCTGCAGAACGCCGAGCCTCACCATCGGGGTCCTCCCGATCAGCTCGACGACGCTCTCCACGACACGCATGCACCGCTCCCGGGGCCCTTCGGGCGCGGTGCGCTCCGGCGAGAGCCCAGCGGTCCTTGTAGGCGGGGGAGGAGGGGAAGTCAAGGAAGGGGACCGGGAGCGGGTCCCGTCGAAGGCCGGCATGCGGCCGGCTCGCGGCGCCGTTCTCGTATCGAGCATATGCTAGGATGCCCGGCCGGGCGGCCGCTCCCCTCCGGGCCGCCACTCCTCGAGAGGTGCTCCAGAGAATGTCCGACGCCAAGAGCCTGCGCATCGCCAGCCGGATCATCCACGCCGGGCAGCACACCTGCCCGCTCACCGGCGCCGTCGCGACGCCGATCTACCAGACCTCGACGTTCGCGTTCAAGGACACGGACGAGGGGGCGGCCCGCTTCAGCGGCGCCGACCCGGGATACAAGTACACGCGGCTCGGGAACCCCACGGTCGCCGCGCTCGAGGAGTGTGTCGCCGACCTGGAAGGGGGGTGCGGGGCGATGGCCGCCTCGACCGGCATGGCCGCCGTCCACACCGTCTACTTCTCGCTCCTCGGGGCCGGCGCCCACGTCGTCGGGACGGACGCCCTTTACGGCCCGAGCCGGATGATCCTGGAGAAGGAATACTCGCGTTTCGGCGTGACGGGCACCTTCGTCGACACCTCCGACGCGGCGAACGTCGAGAAGGCGATGCGCCCCGAGACGAAGCTCGTCTACCTCGAGACGCCCGCGAACCCGACGCTCAAGCTCTGCGACATCGAGGCGATCGCGAAGACGGCCCACGCGCGCGGCGCGCTCGTCTGCGTCGACAACACCTTCGCGACGCCGCTCCTCCAGCACCCGCTCGCGCTCGGCGCCGACATCGTCCTCCACAGCATGACGAAGTTCCTGAACGGCCACAGCGACGTCGTGGCCGGGATCGTCGTCGCGAAGGACCCGGAGCTCTACAAGCGGCTCCGGTCGGTCCACGTCAACGTCGGTCCGACGATGGACCCGCACCAGGCATGGCTCGTCTTCCGCGGGATCAAGACGCTCGGCCTCCGGGTCGAGAAGGCCCAGGCGAACGCCCTCGAGATCGCCCGCTTCCTCGAGGACCACCCGAAAGTCGCGTGGGTCCGCTACCCGGGACTGCCGAGCCACCCGCAGCACGAGCTCGCGAAGCGTCAGATGGCGGGCGGCGGAGCGATCGTCTCCTTCGGGGTGAAGGGCGGGCTCGAGGCGGGTCGGACGTTGATGAACTCGATGAAGCTCGCGACGCTCGCCGTCAGCCTCGGCGGCATCGAGACGCTCATCGAGCACCCCGCCTCGATGACCCACGCGAGCGTCCCGAAGGCCGAGCGCGAGAAGGCCGAGATCTCGGACGACCTCGTCCGGATCGCGATCGGCTGCGAGGACGCCGCCGACCTCCGCGACGACCTCGCGCAGGCGCTCGAGAAGGTCTGACGGCGCGCATCCGAGGGGCCTGAGGCAGGCGCCTCAGGCCCCGTGCCCTTCCAGGAACCCCGCCGTCTCCGCGACGACCCTCCCCGGGTCTTCCCGATGGGGGAAGTGCCCGAGGCCCGGGAAGACGACCGTCTTCACCGGCCCGGAGACGGCCCGGGCGATCGCCTCGACCTGAGCGAGGGAGGCGTAATCGTCCTGCTCCCCCTGGAGGACGAGGAGCGGGCAGCGGATCGCCCGGATCGCTTCCACGGCCGAGAAGCCGCGGAACGCGGGGGCGCGCCACGTCTCGCTCCAGAAGCGGAAGACGGCGTCCGCCTTATCGCCGTGGTGGCGGGCGAGCCGCGTCGGGAGGTCGGTCGTGCGCCAGGCGACAGCCGCCTCCTCGACGCCGGCGACCGTCTCCTCTTCGATGAAGACGTGGCCGGCGACCGCGACGACGGCGGCCGGGACGTCGGGGAAGGCGGCGGCGAAGAGGAGGGCGATCGTCGCTCCGTCGCTGTGCCCGAAGAGGACGGGGTGCCTGATCCCGGCCTGCCGCAGGACCTCCGGGAGGGACTGCCGCGATTCGACGTCGAAGAAGTCGAGACCGGGCGTCGTCGGCCACGGGTCGGAGCGGCCGTAGCCGAGACGATCGTAAACGAGCCCCTCTCGTCCGAGGGCGGCGCAGAGACGGTCGGGAAGATCGCGCCAGAGCGAGATCGCCCCGAGGGCGTCGTGCAGGAAGACGACGGGCGGCCGGCCGGGTGTCGCCCCGGCCGGGTCGATCCGGACAGCCTCGAGGCGGCCGCCGGGAAGCCGGACGCCGAGGGGGACGCGGGAAGCGAGGGGCAGAGGGGCCTCAGGCATCGGGGGATTCTCGCGGGCCGGCGTGCCCGCCGTCCACGTGCCGCGCGCGGAGAGTCGCCGCCGGCCCGTCCGGTCGGCGACGACTCTGATCCGGCGTCGCACCTTTCGGACCGCCGAACCTGTAATCTGGCCGGGGAGGCTCCGTTGAGGTTTCGCCGTCTCGTCGCGTTTCACGAGGCCGGGCGCACCGTCGTCGCCTGGGACGCCGGGATGCGCCTCCCGCGCCTCTCGATCTACCCCGAGCAGCACACGCGCGGACGCCTCCTCGCGACCCGCGATTTCCCGGAAGGCGCCTCGGACTCCGCGCGGAGCGACCAGAGGGTCTTCCTCCGGCTCCTCGCGGCGGGGCCCCTCGCGATCGTGATGGCCGGCGGGAGGATCCCCGTCGAGCCGGGCGTCGCCCTCGACGTCGACGCGCACCGGATCGCCGTCCTCGCCCGCCGAGCGGGCGTCGAGATCGACGCGATCTTCCGGGAGACGGCGGTCCGCCTCGCCTATCTCTGGGAGCCCGTCGAGGCGCTCGTGAGGGTGCTCCTCCTCCGCGAGACGGTCTCCGGTGCGCTCGCGTCGCGGATCATCCGCGAGGCGCATCCCGGTCCGCTCCTCGAGTAGCGGGGAGCGCGGCGGGGGAGGGGGAGCGCCCCTCGCCCCGCCGCAACCGGCTCACTTCGTCCCGGTCGTCCCCTTCGGCGCGGGCGCGAGGCCCCGCTTCACGAGGAGCGGCTCCACGGACGGCTCGCGGCCGCGGAACGCCTTGTAGAGCGACATCGCCTCGGCGGTGCCCCCCTTCTCGAGGACGTTCCTGCGGAACGAGGTCGCCGTGGCCGGGTCGAAGATCCCCTTCTCGCGGAACGCCTCGAAGGCGTCGGAGTCGAGGACCTCGCTCCAGAGGTAGCTGTAGTAGCCGGCGGAGTAGCCGCCCCCTCCGCCGAAGACGTGGTTGAAGTACGTGCTCCGGTAGCGGGGGAGGATCTCCGGGATGAGGCCGATCTTCGCGAGGGAGGCCTTCTCGAACGCGGTCGCCTCCTCGGCCTTCGGCTCGGCGAGCGTGTGCCACCTCATGTCGAGGTACGAGGCCGCCGTGTACTCGACCGTCGCGAAGCCCTGCCCGTAGAGCTTCGACTTCTCGATCTTCTCGACGAGCGCGGCCGGGATCGGAGCGTTCGTCTTCCAGTGCTTCGCGTAGCCGGCGAGGACCGTCGGCTCGAGCGCCCAGTTCTCCATGATCTGGGACGGAAGCTCCACGAAGTCGCGCGGGACGCCCGCCATCGAGCGGTAGGTGACCCGCGAGAGGATCCGGTGGAGGGCGTGGCCGAACTCGTGGAAGAGCGTCTCCACCTCGTCGAGCGAGAGGAGCGCCGGGGCGTCGCCCGCCGGGCGGGTGAAGTTCATGACGTTCGTGACGATCGGGCGGACGTCCTTGCCGTCCTTCACCCACTGGTCGCGCAGGCGCCCGCACCAGGCGCCGCCGCGCTTCCCGGCGCGCGGGTGATAGTCCGTCGTGTAGAGCGCGAGGAACGTCCCGTCCGCGTCCTTCACCTCGTAGGTGCTCACCTCGGGGTGGTACTTCGGCACTTCCTTCCGCTCGGTGAAGGTGATCCCGTAGAGGCGGTTCGCGACGGAGAAGGCCCCCTCGCGGACGCGGTCGAGCGGGAAGTAGGGGCGCAGCTCCTGGTCGTCGAGGTCGAAGCGCGCCTTGCGGACCTTCTCCGCGTAGTAGTGCCAGTCCCACGGCTCGAGCTTCGCGCCCGGAACGTCGGCCTGCAGCGCCTTCTCGAGCTCCTTCGCGTCGGCCTTCGCGACCTCGATCGCCGGCTTCCAGACCCGGTCGAGGAGCTCGTAGACCCGCGCGGGCGTCTTCGCCATGTTGTCGTCGAGGACGAAGTCGGCCCACGTCGCGTAGCCGAGGAGCTTCGCCCTCTCGGAACGGAGCGCGGCGATCTTCGCGAGGAGCTCCTTGTTGTCCGTCTCGCCCCCCTTGTCGCAACGGGTCGAATAGGCCGTCAGGAGCTGCCGGCGGAGGTCGCGGTTCTCGGAGAACGTCAGGAAGGGCCAGATGGAGGGGTACTGGAGCGTGAAGACCCACTTCCCGTCCAGCTTCGCGGCCTTCGCGGCGTCCGCGGCCGCGGCGACGACGCCGGGCGGGAGGCCGGCGAGGTCGGCCTTCTTCTCGACCACGAGCCGGTAGCCGTTCGTCTCCTTCAGGAGGTTGTCGCCGAAGCGGATGCCGAGGAGGGAGAGCTCCTGGTTGATCTCGCGGAAACGTTTCCGCGCCTCGGGCGCGAGGTTCGCGCCGCCGCGGACGAAGTCCTTGTACGTCTCCTCGACGAGCTTCTTCTGCTCCGGCGTCAGGCTCGACGTCTCCCTCTTCTCCCACACGGCCTTCACGCGGGCGAAGAGCGCGTCGTTCAGCCGGACGTCGTCGCGCAGCGCGGAGAGGAGAGGGGCGACCTTCTTCGTGATCGCCTGGAGCTCGTCGTTCGTCTCGGCCCCGGTGAGCGTGTAGAAGACGTCGCTCACCCTCGAGAGCGCGAGGCCGCCGTTCTCGAGCGCTTCGACGGTGTTCGCGAAAGTCGGGGCAGCCGGGTTCGTCGCGATCGCCTCGACCTCCTTCCGCCGCTCGGCGATCCCCGCCTCGAACGCCGGGAGGTAGTGCTCCGCGCGGATCTTCTCGAACGGCGCCATCCCGAACGGCGTCGCCCACTCCGTGAAGAACGGATTCGTGCCGGCCTTCGGTTCGGCCGCGGGCTGGGCGAGGCACGGCATCGACACCGCGAGAGCCGCGACGGCTGCGAGACCACTTCTCATGCGATTCCTCCCTGAGTCCGGGAACGGAGCCCGTGGCGCCGCTCCCCGGCGGACCCTGCATCTTACGCGGTCGCGCGTCGCGAGGCCGTCGAGGGCGGCGCGGCCGGGCCGGCCGCCGGGCCGCTCGTGTTGACCTCGAACCGTGGCGCCGGTACCGTGGCCGGACGGAACCGCGGCTCCGATCTCCGTTCGCGCGACGGGGGCCCGTCGCCGCACTCGACAGCTCAGGAGGGAGCCATGGGTCTTTTCGGATCGATCCTCTCGAAGCTCGGCTTCGGCAAGCCGGAGCCGGCCCCGGTACCCGCCCCGTCGCCGCTCCCGGTGCCTCCCGTCGCAGCCCCTGCCCCGGCTCCGGCCCCGGCTGAGCCCCCCGCGCCGGCGCCGATCCCGGTCGTGGACGTCGTCGCCCAGCTCGAGCAGCGAGCCGCCGCGAACCCGCAGAAGCTGAACTGGAGGACCTCGATCGTCGACCTCCTGAAGCTCCTCGACATCGACAGCAGCCTCGCCGCGCGCAAGGCGCTCGCCGCCGAGCTCGGGTGCCCGGAGGAGCTCATGGGCGACTCGGCGAAGATGAACGTCTGGCTCCACAAGACGGTCCTCGCGAAGATCGCCGAGAACGGCGGCAACGTCCCGAAGGAGCTGCTCGACTGAGCGCGGGAACGCGCCCGGAGAAGAGGAGAAGACGAATGCAGATCACCGACATCCTCGCCCAGATGGGCGGCCTCCAGTCCATGGCCCGGGAGCTCGGCATCAGCGAGGCGCAGGCGGCGAAGGGGGCCGAGGCTCTCGCTCCGGCGATCCTCGGCGGCTTCAAGAAGCAGGCCCAGGCGCAGCCGACCGGCCTCGAAGGGCTCGGCGGCCTCCTCGGTCAGCTCGGCGGAGGCGGCCTCCTCGACGACGTCCTTTCGCCGCAGCCGACGAACGTGGGCCTCGGCAACGACGTCCTCGGCCAGATCTTCGGCTCGAAGGACGTGAGCCGCGCGGTCGCGCAGAACGCCTCCGCGAAGTCGGGCCTCGACGCGTCGATCCTGAAGAAGATGCTTCCTATGCTCGCGATGCTCGTGACCGGCTTTATGGCGAAGCAGGGGGGAGGGGGAGCCGCGCCGGCGTCCGCGGGCGGCGGCCTCGGCGACCTCCTCGGCGGCCTGATGGGCGGCGGCGCGAGCCGCTCCGCCGCGCCGGCCGCCGGCGCTTCGGGCGGCCTCGGCTCGCTCCTCGACCTCGACGGGGACGGGAACGCGCTCGACGACATCCTCGGCATGGCCGGGAAGCTGATGCGCTGAGGCGGCGGCCTTCCGCGGCGCGCGGGACGCTGGACGAGCCGGCGCGCGTCTCCCATCGAACGGAGGCGTCCGCCGGCTCGATCCATCGGCGCCGGGCCGGCGGCGCGAACGACTGGCGCGGGCGGCGCCCCGCGGTAACATCGGCGCCGGCGGGCCGTTAGCTCAGCGGTTAGAGCATCTGCCTTTTAAGCAGGGGGTCCCGGGTTCGAATCCCGGACGGCTCACCAACCCGTCCCTCTCCTCAGGTCCCTCGTGCGCGACGATCGCGACCGGTCGGCGCCGCCCCTGGACGCTCGCGGCCTTGACTCTCCTCGTGCCTTTGCTAGCCTCTTCCGAGACGTAAGGAGCGCAGTCGCATGGCCAAGTTCGTTCTCTTCCAGGACGAGGAGTATTTCCAGTTCCGCTGGCAGCTCCGGGACGACCGCGGGAACGTCCTGGCCGACCCTCCGAAGGGGTTCATGTCGTACGACGAGTGCGAGAAGGCGATCCGGAACATGAAGAACGTGACCGGGGGCGCCACGATCGACGACCAGACGCCCCCGGTCATGCGCCGCAGGCAGCCGCGGATCTCGCCCTAGCCCCGAAGACCTCCCGACGGGCCCGTGGTAGAGTTGCGCCGTCGCCGGACGGCGATCCTGCCGGTCTGCCCCCATCGTCTAGTGGCCTAGGACGTCACCCTTTCAAGGTGAAGATCGCGGGTTCGAATCCCGCTGGGGGTACCACCCTCACTCCGAGCACGGGAAGAGCGGCGTAGGCTCGCCGGAGGCCGCGGCCCGGGGACGGCGCAACCGCCGCCGGGGAGCCGTCCGGTCTACCGCGTTTGGACGTGCTTCGGCAGCTCCCGCGCGACGCGCCGGGTCGCCTCCCTTCGGGCCCGCAGCTCCTCGATGGCCGCCGGGCTTTCCGAAAACGCGGCCCAGAGCCTGAGGGCCGCCTCGCCCGCCTCCGGGTCCGCCGGCTCGCCCTTCTCCAGGTCGACCACGAGGTGCTCGGAGGTGTCGTCGTCGGAGGCGACGAAGTCGAGGGCGACGTCGGTGCAGGGGCAGTCGGGGGCGAGGCACCAGAAGTCGACGATCCAGTACTTCCGGCCGCCGAGCTGAACGGAGAGGTCCCACCGGCTCGGGAAGATCTCCAGGAACGGCACCATCGCCTCGAGGTCGATCGCGCTCCAGTCGGTTCCCTTCCACTCGTGGGGATCGTCCTGGCGACGCGCGCGTTGCCAGCGGTCGCGAACGAGCTCGAGCCGGTCGCCCTGAAGGACCCTGCGGAGACGCGAGAGGAGGATGGCCTCCGCGCTCCCCGGGGCGGGAGCCGGATCGACCCGGAGCTCTCCCGACTCGGCGTCGAGCGTCGCCTGGAGCGGCTCGCCGTCGGCCTCCTCGAGCTCCCCGTCGACGAGCGAGAGCGGCTGCACGAGCAGCTCCACCTCGTGGCAGAAGCATTCCGTGCCGGTGCAGGGCGCCGTGTCGATCGAGAGGATCGCGGCCGGCGCACCGTCGGCGGGAGCGTCCCGGAAGACGAGGCGTTCGCCGTCGTCGAAGGTCCGCTCGAAGGCGATGGTGTCCTCGGAGGAATCGTCGAGAGGGCGTTCGTCGTGGGTCGTCATGGCGTTCGTCCTTGCCCGGGCCTCGGTGCGGCGCCGGCGCGTCGTTCCGACGCATTCTCCACCGGCGCGGCGCCCTCGACGGCGCGGCGGTGCCGGCGGGGGGCTTCCGGCGCCCCGCCGCCGCTCCGGGCGCCCGCTCCGCGCGCCGCGTCGTCCGCGAGGGTGACGCACGTCACGTCGCCGTTCGCGGAACGCGAGGGGTTGTACTCTCCGCGAGACCGAACAACGGGAGGTGTTTCATGAAGAGATGCGCGATGCGCCGCGTCGCCGCTCTCGGGGCGTTCGTCGCCCTCGGCGCGGCGGCCCCGGCGCGGGGCCAGACGAACGTGAAGGTCGTCCCCGCGGAGGTGATCGACGACCGGATCTCCGAGGGGATGGCGACGGGCGGCCTCGCCCTGCTGCTCAATTTCGAGGGGGACGGGCTCGACGCGGTGAAGGCGGCCCGGATCCGGCTGAAGGAGGCGAAGGCGGACACGGGCGAGGACCTCCTGCCGAAGAAGGCGAGCGTGCCCGACTTCACGGACCGGAACGTGAACGGCGGGAACCTCCAGGTCGCGGTCGACAACCCGCCGCGCGGCGCGGCGTCGGTCCGCGTCTCGGGGACGGCCGAGCTCCACGTGCCGGGGCGCGACCCGGCGAGCCTCGTGAAGGTGCCGGGCGCGCTCGGGAAGCTCGACAAGCCGGTCGTCTCGAAGGGGCTGAAGGCCGCGAAGGTCGAGCTGACGCTCCTTTCGAAGGAGAAGTACCTCGAGGAGCGGAAGAGGAACAGGCTCGACGAGGCGAAGATCGCGGCGATCCGCGCCGAGGCGAAGGAGCAGGGGATGAAAGACGAGCAGGTCGACGCCCTCGTCGAGATGGCGAAGGCGTTCGACGAGCTCGGCGGCGGGGAGCTGCCCGAGAACGGCCTCTACCTCAAGGTCCCGAAGGCGAGCGAGGAGAAGATCCAGGAGCTCTGGCTCGAAACCGCCGCGGGAGAGAAGATCGAGAGCGGCGGGTCGTCGTCGAGCTCCGACGAGGCGTTCACGCTCCGGAAGGTGGAGCTGAAGTCCGCGCCGCCGAAGGACGCGGTCCTCGCCGTCCGCCTCCTCACCGACAAGTCGATCCTCTCGATCCCGTTCGAGCTGAAGGAGGTCCCGCTCCCGTGAACGCCTCCCGCACCCTCTCCCTCCTCCTCGCCGCTGCGCTCCTCCTCGCCCCGCCCGCCGAGGCGCAGGCGAAGGGGCGCTCGAAGGCCGCCGCGGCGAAGCCCGCGGCGCCGGCCCCTCCGAAGGCGACGCCGGCGAACGCGCGGATCGCCCAGCTCCAGGACCGCCGCTCGAGCGGGCACTTCGCCCGCTGCACGCTCGGGATCGAGCTCCCCGACATTCCCGCCGTCGAGGCGAAGGCGGCCCGCGTCGTCGTGAAGAAGGCCGTCGACGACCTCGGGACGGACCTCGTCCCCGAGGACGCCGCCGAGGCGCGCCTCGAGGAGACGCAGCGCGGGGTGTTCGCCAAGCCGGGCGACAAGACGGTGACGATCGTCTTCGCCGAGATGAAGAACCCGCCGCGCAAGGCGAAGGCCCTCAAGGAGATCTCCGGCGAGATCGAGCTCTACGTCCCGAGCCGGGACCCGAACGGCGAGGCGGCCTTCGAGAAGATCCTTTCCCTCGCCGGCAAGCCCCTCGTCCACCCGGCGCTGAAGGCGAACGGCGTGGAGATCTCCTGGCTCTCCGACGCGCAGGTCGCCGCCGAACGGAGGAAGGCGGAGGCGGCGGAGACCGCGAAGCTGAAGAAGGAGGGGTACACCGACGAGGAGTCGATCAAGCAGCTCGTCGACGGGGCGCTCTACTCCTTCCCGAAGGGGGGCGAGGCTCAGATCGTCCTCCGCGTGAAGGACCCGAAGAAGGCGATCCAGGACCTCAAGCTCGTCGACGGCGAGGGGAACCCCGCCTTCGCGGGGAAGTCGGAGGAGGCGGGCTTCACCGTCCTCGAGTTCTGGGGCGAGAAGCCGAAGCCGGACTGGGGGATGAAGGTGAGGATGCAGTCCGACCGCAGCCTCGTCCGCCACACGTTCGTCTTCCGCGACGTCCCGCTGCCGTGACGCCCGCGCCTTCCGCCCGGCGTGGGCCGGGCGGAGGGCGGCGCGCGTTTGCCGGGCGCTAGAATCGCGGTCGGCATGAGCAGCGCGACGGAAGAGACCCGCGAGGTGCAGGCGCGCCTGAAGGAGGCCTACCACGACCTCCCCGAGGCGATGCGCCGGATCGCCGACGCCCTGATGTCGGATCCGCTCCTCGGCGCCCTGTGGGGGATCGAGTCGATGGCCGAGCGGGCGGACGTCAGCATCGGGACGGTCGTCCGCTTCTCGAAGCGGCTCGGCTACCGCGGCTTCAGCGAGTTCCGCGACGCCTTGAGGGAGGCCTGCCGCGACCGCTCGGAAGGGGACCCGCTCGAGGCCCTCGAGTCGCCCGCCGACCCGTTCTGGGCCCTCACGGAGGTCGTGCGGCGCGACCAGGAGAACCTGAACCGCCTCCTCCAGACGCTCGACCACCCGACGCTCGAGTCGGCGACGCAGCTCCTGATGCGGTCGCGCCACCGCGTCCTCCTCGGACGCGGCGTGTCGAACCTGATGTGCCAGGTCCTCGCGTTCAACCTGACGCAGGCGGGTCTCCCGTGCATCGCCGCGAGCCCGTCCGACTTCTCGAACCAGGTCGCGAACCTCGGCGCGGGCGACGTCCTCGTCGTCGTGAGCTGCGCGCCGTTCAGCCGCGAGACCGTCGACGCGGCCGCCTTCGCGAAGCGGTGCGGGATCCCGGTCCTCGCCTTCACCGACCGGCACGACTCGCCGCTCGCGCCGAGCGCGACCGCCGTGATCGTCCTGCCGACCGAGGACTTCCTCTTCAGCTTCGGGCTCTCGTCGTTCTCGGTCCTCTCGCACGCGCTCGCGATCGCCGTCGCCTCGAAGGACGCGGCGGGGACGTCGCGGAGGCTGAAGGCCGCCGACGAGGTCGCTCAGCCGCTCTTCGTGGAGCACTGGCTCCCGATGCAGCCCGGCGCGATCCGCGTCGCGCGCCCCGCGAAGCCGCGGGAGTCCTGACCCGCCGCCGGCGTCAGCCGGGCGCGAGCGCGAGGATCGCCTCGAGGACCCCGCCCGCCACCGCGCGCGCCTTGTCGGAGACGGTGAAGCAGCTCTCCCGCGAGCCCCGCGGGTCGACGTCCGCGACCTTCAAGCCGGGGCTCGCCGCGTAGCCGGGGCGGATCAGGCCCCGAACGACGCCGGAGATCGCCGTGCGGACTTCGACCCCGCCGACCGACAGGACGGGATCGCCGGCGGAGACGAGGTCGCCGATCTCGCGCAGGGGGGCGACGGCTCCCGCCGCCGGGGAGCGGAGGACGCGCTCCCCGGCCCGGCCTCCGACGAGGCCGGGCACCGAGGTGTCGGGCTGGGCCGAGCCCGTCAGTAGGACCCGTCCGAGGTCGTGGCCGCGGTTCGTCTCGACGACAGCGTGCGCGTCGCGTCCGGCCGTGAAGCCGGGCCCGAGCGCCACGACGACGGGAGCGAGCCCGATCCGGGTCCCGAGGTTCCTCTTCGCGACGATCGCATCGACGACGGCGAGGGGGGAGAGGCGGGGGAGGAGGGAGGCGCCCGGGTCGACGAGGACCGGCACCTCCCATTTCCCCCACGAGGACGGGAGCTCGTCGTGCCGGACGGCGCGGATCCCTTCGACCTCGGCGGCCCCGTCGTAGACGGCCTCGGAGAGGCTGACGGCCCTCCGGATCGCGCTCGGCGAGGGGAGCTCGAGCGCGACGACCCGGAAGCCGGAGCGGACGAGCCGGACGATGCAGCCCGTGGCGAGGTCGCCGGCCCCGCGGACGACGACGAGGCGGCCGCCGGCGAGGCTCACGGGGCGGCTCCTCGCGGAATCGTGAGGAAGACGCGCTCCTCCTCGCCGGCGCCGCTCAGGACGACGAGATCGGCGCCGAGGGCGCGGAGCTGGCCGGGCGAGGGGAGGTAGGGGGCCTCGTCGACCTTGTTGAGGAGGGCGACACGCGCGCCGCGCGCTCCCTTGAAGAGCCCCTCGGGGTGCCTCGCGAGGGCGACGACGTGGCTCCAGCCGATCGGCTCTCCCGCGGCGCAGCCGGTGACGGCGGCGAACCGCTCGGGACGGTGGACCGTCCGCTCGTCCATCGGCCAGCCGAGCGCGTCGAGGCCGAGGACGCCGACCGTGACGCGCGTCCCGGCGGGGACGACCGGCTCATGCTCCGCGGGGGCCTTGATCGGCAGCCGCCGGGCGCCGTCCGCCTCGACGAGGACGAAAGGCCAGGCGGTCGCGAGGCGGGCGACGTGCGACGGGTCGATTCCCTTCAGCTTCCGGGGCGGTTCGTCGGGGCGGGCGACGAGGAGGGTCACGCCGGGAGCGGGGGCGGGGATCTGAGCCGCGTCGTCGGCGCGCTCGAGGGCCGGGAGGAGGAGGACCGTCCCGGCGAACGCGTCCGTTTCGTCGCGCGGGTCGGCGAGGTGAGTCGTCGTCGTGACGAGGACGGGACACCCCTCCGCGCCGAGCTCCGAGGCGAGGTGGAAGAGGAGGCTCGTCTTCCCTCCGGCGCCGACGAGCGACACGACGCCCTTCCCGCCCGGCAGGAAGGGGAGGAGGAGGTCCGCGAGCCTCAGGACGCGCTTCGTCGCGCCCTCCCGGAGATTCCGGCGTCGGAAAGGCCGCGGCGGACGGCAACGAGCTCGCCGACGATCGCGATGGCGAGCTCCTCGGGCGTCTCCGCGCCGATGTCGAGGCCGATCGGGGCGCAGACGGCGGCGACCCTCGCAGGGTCGAAGCCGTCGGCGAGGGCCTGCTCCAGCATCAGCCGGACCTTCTTCCGGCTCCCGATCATCCCCGCGTAGCGCCACGGCTTCCTCAGGACGGCGCGGAGCGACTCGAGGTCGGCGAGGTGCCCCCTCGTCACGATGACGGCGTAGGTCGCCGCGTCGAACGGGAAGGCGTCGACGACGTCGGCGTAGCCGCCGCACCGCGTCACGACACCCGCAGGGTAGCGATCCGGCGACAGGAACTCGGCTCGATCGTCGGCCACCGTGACGGCGAAGCCGACGGCGTGCGCCGCCGCCGCGACGGCGCGGCCGACGTGGCCGCCGCCGAGGACGAGGAGCTTCTCGGGCGGGAGGATCGGGTCGTAGAAGACGCCCGCCCCGCCGTCGAGGAGCGGCTCGCCGTGTCCGAGCACGAGGCGGGCGGTCTCCTCGTTCGCGCCCTCGAGGCGCCTCGGCGTCCAGCTCCCGGCGGCGCCGAGGACCGCGCTCTCGCCCGTCGTCGCCCGACGGACGAGCAACGCCCGTTCCCCGCGAGAGAGGAGCCGTCGGGCGGCCTCGTAGGCCGCCTTCGAGGCGAGCGGCTCGACGAGGATGAGGGCCGTCCCTCCGCAGACCATCTCGGGTCCCTCGGCCGCGGTCCCGAGCTTATCGACCTCGAGGACCCGGGCTTTCCCGTCGGCGAGCGCCTCGCGGGCCGCGTCGAGGACGACCGCCTCGCCTCCGCCCCCCCCGACGGAGCCTGCGACGAGCCGCCCACCCGTTCCGGCGAGCATCCAGGAGCCCGGGTGACGCGGGGCGGAGCCCTTCACTTGCATCACGGTGCAGAGGGCGAGGGGCTCGCGCGAGGCGAGGAGGAGGTCGAGGAGGGCGAGGCTCATCCCTTCTTCTTCCTGCTGTAGGGCGTCCCCTCGAGCGGCAGCTCCGTCCGGAATAGGCCGTCGCGGAGGAAGTAGGCGCCGGCGACCGCGGGGGCCGTCGGGATCGTCGCGATCTCGCCGAGCCCCTTGGCGCCCCGCGCGAGCGGCGAGGGGTTCTTCTCGACGATGACGGCCTCGATCGGCGGGACCTTCGTCGCCTTGAAGAGGCCGAGCGTGCCGTACTTCACCTGCGGCTCGCCCTCCTTCAGCGGGAAGTCCTCCGTGAGGGCGTAGCCGAGGCCCATGACGACGCCCCCCTCGATCTGCGACTCGACCTGGACCGGGTTGATCGCCCGGCCGATGTCGTGCGCCGCGACGACCTTCTCGAGCATCCCGTCGCCGTCGAGGAGGACGACGTGGGCCGCGTAGGAGTAGGCGACGTGGCTCACGGGGTTCGGCTTGTCGGAGGCGAAGGGGTCGGTGACGCCCGAGAACTCGGCGTAGTACTCCTTCCCCTCGAGCGCCTCGAGGGAAGCGCCGTCGAGGTCGGCCTTCAGCGCGCGGGCGGCACGGCAGGCGGCCTCGCCGGTGAAGAGCGTCTGGCGCGAGGCCGTCGTCGTCCCGGCGTTCGGGGAGGTGGACGTGTCGGGCGTCGCGACGACGACGCGCTCCCAGCCGAGCCCGGTGATCTCGGCGACGAACTGCATCAGGACGGAGGCGAGCCCCTGCCCCATGCAGGCGGCGCTCGTGTAGATCACGGCCTTGCCGTTCTCCACCTTCAGCCGGACGCGGCCGACGTCGGGGAGCCCGACGCCGATCCCCGCGTTCTTCAGCGCGACGGCGATCCCCGCGTCGGGCCGCTTCTCGCAGAGCTCCTTCACGGCGAGGAGGCACTCTTTCAGGGCCGTCCCGTCGTCGCAGACCTGCCCGTTCGGGAGGACGTCCCCCGGTTCGACGGCGTTGCGCCAGCGGATCTCCCACGGGCTGACGCCGACCTCCTTCGCGAGGAGGTTCAGGCACGACTCGATCGCGAAGCACGACTGCGTGACGCCGAAGCCGCGGAACGCCCCGCCGGGCGGGTTGTTCGTGTAGACGCCCGTCCCGGTCATCTCGACGTTCGGGATCTTGTACGGCCCCGCGCCGTGCGTGCAGGCCCTCTGGAGGACCGGCCCGCCGAGCGAGGCATAGGCGCCGGTGTCCTCGAGGAGGTCCGCCTTCACGGCGGTCACGCGCCCCTCGGCGTCGGCCGCGACGACGTACTCCATCTCCATCGCGTGCCGCTTCGGGTGGACGCGGATCGACTCCTGACGGTCGAGCGTCACCTTGCACGGCGAGCCGGTCTTCCAGGCGAGGAGCGCGGCGTGGTGCTGGACGATCAGGTCCTCCTTGCCGCCGAACCCGCCGCCGACGTAGGCGCTGATCACCTTCACCTTCTCCGGCGCGACGCCGAGGACGCCGACGATCCCCTTGTGGTCGTCGTAGATGCTCTGCGTCCCGGTGTAGACGGTCATCGTGCCGTCGCCGTGCGGGATCGCGAGGGCGCTCTCGGGCTCCATGAAGGCGTGCTCGGTCTCGGGCGTCCGGAAGCTCTTCCGGATGACGTGCGCCGCTGAGGCGATCGCCCTGTCCGGATCGCCGCGCTTCAGCACGGTCTTCGCGAGGAGGTTCCCCTTCGGGTGGAGCTTCGGCGCGTCGTCGTCGAGCGCCCTTCGGGCGTCGACGAGGGGCGGGAGGACCTCGTGCTCGAGGCGGATCCTCTTCACCGCCTCCTTCGCGATCTCGCGCGTCTCGGCGGCGACGAGCGCGATCGCGTCGCCGACGTACCGCGTCTCCTCGCCGACCGCGATCATCGCGGGCCAGTCGTGGATGATGTGCCCCTGGAGCCGCTCGCCCGGGACGTCGGTGGCGGTCATCACGGCCACGACGCCCGGCATCGCGAGCGCCTCGCTCGCGTCGATCCCGAGGACCCTCACCCGCGCCTTCGGCGGGCGGAGGACGGCCCCGTGGAGCATCCCCGGCACCTTCATGTCGTCGACGTACTTCGCCGCCCCGACGACCTTCTCGCGGGCGTCGGCCCGGAGGATCTTCGCGCCGACCGTGAGCGGGACGTCGTGCTCGCCGGGCGGCTCCGCCCCCTCGCGGAGAAGCCGCGCGGCCTCCTGGATCCCCTTCTCGATCTTCACGTAGCCGGTGCAGCGGCACATGCTGAACTGGAGCGCCTTCGCGACCTCCTCCGTGGCCGGCTCGGGGTTCGCGTCGACGAGCCCCTTGGCCGTCATCACCATTCCCGGCATGCAGAAGCCGCACTGAACGGCCCCCGCGTTCGCGAAGGCCCAGGAGTAGACGTCCTTCTCCCTCTCGGAGAGCCCCTCGACGGTGACGACGCTCTTCCCGGCGACCTTCGCCGTCGTGGTGAGGCAGGAGCGGGTCGGCTTGCCGTCGACGAGGACCATGCAGGCGCCGCACGACCCCTCCGAGCAGCCGTTCTTCACCGAGGTGAGGTCGAGCTCCTCGCGCAGGAAGGTCAGGAGCTTCACGTCCCTCGGGGTCGCGATCTCGGTCCCGTTCACGCGGAAGGCGTGGAGCGCCGTCCCGTCCGGGGCCGCGTCCTTCGGCCGATCCACCTGCGTCGTCGACATGGGGCACCTCCCGTGGCGAATCCAGTCTAGAGCCTCGCGGCCCGCTTCGGAGCGACCCTCAGCGGGCCACGGTGAGGATCGTCCCGACCTCCTCGGGCGCCCGGCCGACGACGGCCTGGTAGTGCCCGCGGTCGGTCGCCCCTTCCGTGATCATCAGGAGGACCGTCTTGTCGGGGCCGAGGAGACCCGCCTCGCGGAACGCCGCCGTCGCGTCGTCCTCGACGAGCGCCGCGAGGGCGCCGAGCGCGGCCGCCCCCGTCTCGCCCGCGACGACGCCCGCGCCGGCGAGGCCGCGCATCGCCTCCCGGGCGCGGTCGTCGGCGATGGAGACCATCCAGTCGACGCCCGTCGAGACGCGGGGCCAGGCGACGGGCGACGGGAGGCCGCAGTTGAGGCCGACCATGATCGAGCGGTGCGGCCCGGGGACAGCGGTCATCTCGCCCGCCGCCGACGACGCCTGGATGCAGTTCGCGTCCGCCGGCTCGACGCCGACGAGCGCCCCCGTCCACGGGCGGCTCCGGTAGTAGCTCACGGCGGCCGACATGAACGCTCCGACGCCCATAGGGACGACGACGACGTCGGGCGCGCCGACGCCCGCGGCCGCGAGCGCCTGCTCGATCTCCAGGAAGATCGTCGTATAGCCGTCGACGACCCGGCGCGGCGTCACGTCGTATCCGGGCCACGAGGTGTCGGAGATGACGAGGCAGCGGTCGCTCGCCTCTTCGGCGGAGCGGGCGACGGCGGCGTCGTAGTCGCCGTCGACGACGGTCACCTCGGCCCCCTCGTTCTGGATCGCGTGGATCCGAGCCGGGACCGTTCCCTTCGGGACGAAGATCCGGCAGGAGAAGCCGAGGAGCCTCGCCATGAAGGCGACGGCGCGGCCGTGGTTGCCGTCGGTCGCCGCCGCGAACGAGAACGGGCGGAGGTAGGCGATCCGGCGGGAGAGGTCGTTGACGTTCGCCCACGGCTCCGGGTCGAAGCCGAGGTGGTCGCAGAGCGCCCGATACGACGCCCACGACGCGCCGAGGATCTTGAAGCTCGGGAGCCCCAGACGCTGCGTCTCGGCCTTCACGAGGACGCGCTTCACGCCGTACCTCGCCGCGAGGTCCGGGCAATCGTAGAGCGTCGTCGCGCGGTAGGCGGGCATCCGCCGGTGGAACGTCCAGACCGACGGGTCCGGCGCGGACCAGCGCTGATCCGGCCTCGCGAGCGGGTTCTTCAGGAGCTTCGCTTCGGCAGCTGTCGTTGTCGGCGTCATCGCGGGCCTCCTGGCCTCGTTCTCGGCCGCCCGGGTCGGGCGGGACGCGTCAGGGGACGACGTGGGTGCCGGTCGTCCCGGCGAGCGCCTCGCCGAGGTGCGCCGGGTCGGTGATGATCGCCTCGCGCCCGCCCCCTTCGAGGAAGGCGATGACGGCCTGGATCTTCGGGAGCATCGATCCGGGCTTGAAGTGGCCTTCGGCGCAGTACCTCTTCGCCTCGGCGAGTGTCATCCGGTCGAGGTCCTTCTGCTCGGGCTTCCCGTAGTTCAGGCAGACCTTCTCGACGGCGGTCGAGATGACGAAGAGGTCGGCGCCGAGCTCGCGGGCGAGGAGGCTCGAGGCGTGGTCCTTGTCGATGACCGCGGCCGCGCCCTTCAGCTTCCCGGTGCCGTCGTCGACGACCGCGATCCCGCCGCCTCCCGCCGCCACGACGACGAAGCCGGCGTCGAGGAGGCTCCTCACGGCGTCGAGCTCCAGGATCTCCTTCGGCACGGGGGAGGCGACGACGCGCCGCCAGCCGCGGCCGGCGTCCTCGACGACGTCCCAGCCGTCCTTCTCCCGGTGCTGCTCGGCCTTCTCCTTCGTCAGGAACGAGCCGATCGGCTTGTTCGGCTTCGCGAAGGCGGGGTCGTCCCGGTCGACGAGGCACTGGGTCACGACGGTCGCGGTCCCCTTCCTCAGCCCGAGCCTGCGGAGCTCGTTCCCGAGGGCGAGCTGGATGTGGTAGCCGAGCGCCCCCTGCGTGTCGGCGACGCACGAGTCGAGCGGGACCATGTGGAGCTCGTGCGAGGCGAGCTCGGAGCGGCGGAGGATGAAGCCGACCTGCGGGCCGTTGCCGTGGGTGACGACGAGGCGCAGGTCGCCGCCGGCGACGAGCGGCGCGATGTGCGCGCACGTTTCGGCGGCGGCCTGGTACTGGTCGGGCACCGTCTGGTGCTCCTTGTCGGTGATGAGGGAGTTGCCTCCGATGGCGATGACGGCCGTACGGGTCACGGGAGCCTCCTGTCGGCGCAGCGGACCGCCGCGCGCGTCGTCGTGTGGTGGGGGAGGAGCGGGCTCAGAACCGCTCCCAGAGGGCTGTCGCGAGGCGGCGGCTCTCGGCCGCGAGGGCGACCTCGTCGAGGTCGATCTCGAGCCTTCGGCCGTGCATGAGGACCCGGCCGCCGCAGATCGTCGTGTCGACCGCGGCCTGTGAGAGGCCGAAGACGAGGTGCCCGAGGACGGTTTCGCCGTTCAGGGGGGTCGGCGGGAGGTAGTCGACGAGGATCACGTCGGCCGCGGCCCCTTCCGCGAGCGTCCCGATCGGGAATCCCCAGAGAGCCGAGGCGATCCGGGGGTTCTGGACGAAGAGGGCGCCCGTCAGCTCCAGGAAGCCGCAGCTCGGGTTCTCCTGCCTCAGGTGCTGCGCCCAGAGGCCGACGCGGAGCTCCTCGAGCATCCCGACGGTCATCGCGTCGGTCCCGAGGCCGACGGGGACGCCGCGGCGGACGAGCCCGAGGACGTCGGCGATGCCGACGGCGTTGTTGAGGTTCGACTGCGGGTTCGTGACGACCCAGGCGCCGCACGCGGCGAGGGCGTCCTTGTCGGCGTCGTCGCAGTGGACGGCGTGGGCCGCGATGCTCCCGGGCCGGAGGATCCCGTGGTCGACGAGGCGCCGGACGGACGTCTTCCCGAACCGCTCACGGTTCGAGGCGACGTCCGAGGCGGCCTCGGCGACGTGGACGTGGAAGCCGACGCCGAGGTCGTGCCCGAGCCGCGCCGCCTTCGCGAGGGTCTCGTCGGAGAGGGTGAAGGCGGCGTGGAGGCCGAAGAGTGCCCGGAGCTGCGGGTCGTTCGCCACTGCGCACTCGCGGGCGAAGGCGGCGTTCTCCTCGAGCCCCGCTTCGGCCACGCTCGCGCCGTCGCGATCCGACACCTCGTAGCAGAGACAGGAGCGCAGGCCCGTCTCCCGGACCGCTTTCGCGATCCTCCCGAGCGAGCCCCGGACCGCGCCGGGGCTCGCGTGGTGGTCGACGAGGGTCGTCGTCCCCTTCCGGATGGCGTCGAGGAGGATGACCTTCGCGCTCACCTCGACGTCGTCGAGGGTGAGCTTCCGGTCGAGGCGCCACCAGAGGTTCTCGAGGACTTCCTGGAAGCATCCGCTCGGCGCGGCCTTCCCGAGGCCGCGCACGAGCGTCGAGTAGAAGTGCATGTGGGCGTTCACGAGGCCGGGAAGGACGACCTTCCCGCGGCCGTCGATCTCCCGGTCGAAGGGGCCGGCGACCTCGCCGGACGGCGCGATCCGTGCGATTCGGCCGTCTTCGACGAGGAGGTCGTGGCCCTCGAGGACCCGGCAGGGCTCCCCGAGGGTCACGAGCGTTCCGTTCCGGATCAGGAGCCGCATCGCTTCCTCCGTCGGACGAGGGACGGCCCCGGCGTCAGCCGAGGCCGACCTCCGCGTTGAACTCCTCGATGAGGCGGTCGAAGTGGACGACCTCGTCCTCGAAGAGCTCGCGCCAGTACTCCGGGTCCCACTGCGCCTGGATCTCCTCGTAGGTCTTCCCCTGCTGCTCGACCCACGTGTAGTACTTCAGGTTGTGGATCGCCTTGCGGTCCTGGTAGGTCAGCTCCCTGAAGTTGTCCGTCGCCTGCCGCTCGAGGCTCCCCGTGAGGGTCCGGGCCGCGTCGACCGCCGTGAACGCGCCGCGTTCCGCCGTCAGCTCCGCGAGGCGCGAGAGGTACATTTCGGCGCTGTCGGTGAAGACGGTCATGACGACGTCGTTCTCGTCGAGCTCCCAGTACTTCGCCGCCTTGATCGCGGCGAGGATGTTGCAGATGCACGAGATCCCGAGCAGGTCGAGCTTCCCGACCGTGTCGGCGCTCGCCCCGGCCGCGACGAGGAGCTCCCGCCCGGCCGGCTCGTTGAAGAGCCGCAGGACGCGCATGCAGTCCTCGTCGTCGATCGCGGCGACGGCGTCGGTGTTCCGCACGTTGTGGACCCACGGGACGTGCTTGTCGCCGATCCCCTCGATCCGGTGCCCGCCGAAGCCGTTCATCAGGAGCGTGGGGCACTGGAGGGCCTCGGAGGCGATCGTCTTCGTCGCGGGGAAGAGCGTCTTCAGGTAGTCGCCCGCGGCGATCGTGCCGGCGCTCCCCGTCGCGCTCACCCACGCCGCGAGGCGGGACTTCGGCCCCCGTATCGCCTCGTACGCCTCCACGACGGCGGGGCCGGTGACGTTGTAGTGCCAGAGCGGGTTCCCGAACTCGTCGAACTGGTTGAAGACGACGTGTACCGGGTCCTTCTTCAGCTCCCAGCACTTGTCGTAGATCTCCTTCACGTTGCTCTCGCAGCCCGGCGTCGCGATGACCTCGGCGCCGATCTCCCGAAGCCAGTCGAAGCGCTCCTGCGACATCTCCTGCGGGAGGATCGCGACGGCGTGGCAGCCGAGGATCGCGGAGTCGAAGGCGCCGCCCCGGCAGTAGTTCCCGGTCGACGGCCAGACGGCCTTGTGCTTCTCGGGGTCGAACTCGCCGCTCACGAGCCGCGGGACGAGGCACGCGAACGCGGCGCCGACCTTGTGGGCCCCCGTCGGGAACCACTTCCCGACGAGCCCGACGATCCGCGCCTTCACGCCCGTGATCTCCTTCGGGATCTCGAGGTGGTTGGCCCCTCCGAAGAGCCCGGTCTCGTGGTCGTTCTTCCAGGTGATCCGGAAGAGGTTCGCGGGGTTCACGTCCCAGAGGCCGACCCCCGAGAGGCGCCTCTTCTGCGACTCGGGGACCAGGCCCGGGTCTCTCATCTGCTTGAAGGTGGGAATGACGATGTTCCGCTCCCGGCAGCGCTGCGCGGTGCGCTTGCGGACCTCGGTATCGATCGACTTGACGATTCGCGACATGGCGGGCCTCAGATATGGAGCTTCCGGCCGCGGGCGACGATCTCGTCCAGCTTCGCGGAGGGGTCGGCGATCCGCTCGAGGAACATGAGCGCGCTGATGACGAACGGCTTGTAGGCCGCCTCGTGGTAGGTCGGGATCCGGTACTGCTCGAAGACTTCGGCGCTGACCTCGCCGGCCTTGCAGCTGACGTCGGTGATGTCGGCCGGGAGGCAGTGCATGTAGAGCGCCTTCCCAGCCCTGGTCAGGTCCATCTTTCTCCGGTCGCACTCCCAGCTCGTGAACTTCGCGTTGTTCGCGAGGCACTCCTTCTCGAGCGCCTTGAGGCCGTCCTTGTCCCCCTTGTTCAGGAGCTCGGTCCGCCGGCCCATCACCTGGAACGGGGCCCACGACTTCGGGTAGACGACGTCCGCGTTGGCGAAGGCCGCCTCCATGCTGTTGACCACCTCGAACTTCCCGCCGCTCGCCGCCGCGTTCTTCTTCGCGATCTCGACGACGTCCGGGATCAGGCCGTAGCCCTCGGGGTAGGCGAGGCTCACGTCCATCCCGAAGCGGGTCATCAGGCCGATGATCCCCTGCGGGACGGAGAGAGGCTTGCCGTAGCTCGGGCTGTAGGCCCAGGTCATGGCGATCCTCTTCCCCTTCAGGTTCTCGAGGCCGCCGAAGTGCTCCTTGAGCCAGGCGAGGTCGGCGAGCGACTGCGTCGGGTGGTCGACGTCGCACTGGAGGTTGATGAGGCTCGGGCGGCGGTGGAGGACGCCCTGCTTCGTCCCGTCCGTGAGGGCATCCCCGACCTCGCGCATGTAGGTGTTCCCGGCGCCGAGGAACATGTCATCGCGGATGCCGATGACCTCGGTGAGGAACGAGATCATGTTCGCCGTCTCGCGGACGGTCTCGCCGTGGGCGATCTGGCTCTTCTGCTCGTCGAGGTCGGAGAGGGAAAGCCCCATCGCGCTCGCGGCGGAGGCGAAGGAGAAGCGGGTCCGCGTCGAGTTGTCGCGGAAGATCGAAATCGCGAGCCCCGTGTCGAACGAGCGGTAGGAGAAACCTTCCTGGTGGAGGCGCTTGAAGGCCTCGGCGACGGTCAGGATCGCCTTGATCTGGTCTTCGGGGTGCTCCCAGGTCAGGAGGAAGTCCTTGTGGAAGAGGTCGGTCTTCAGGGTCTTGAGGGCGGCGGCGAGCTGGTGGATCGCTTGGGACGGCATGTCGTTTCTCCTCGGTCTTCTTCTCTCAGAAGTGGATCTCGGCCTGGAAGGTCGGAGCGGACGTGGTGTGGTTCGGACGGGCGGGGCCGCCGGGGACCGAGGGCGGCAGCGGGGTCGGGTTCCCGAACTTGTGGTGCCAGAGCTCCCACCCCGGCCCCGCCGAGAAGGTCCCCTTCTTCGCGCCGAGCAGCGCGCCGACGTCGACCTGCCAGGTCATTCGGGTGAGGACCTCGGTCTCGGTCTGGACGCCGACGGCGTCCTTCCCCTTCGGCAGAGTGACGTAGGCGAACCCCTTGAACGTCGACGAGACGTCCTTCCCGAGCGCGACCGGGAGCCCCCACGTGAGGTTGACCATGACGGTCGCGTCGTACTCGACGTTCTTCGCGCCGGCCGGGGCGAAGGAGTTGTGGTTCCACTCCTTGTAGAGCCAGACGCCGAGGTCCGCGAAGCCCCTCTTCGGGTTCAGGTTCACGGTCGGGCCGGCGACGATCATCCGCTTCCCCGGCGCCAGGGCCGTGTTCTTCGTGTTGAGGTCGGCGCCGACGGTCACGGAGACGTCGCGGACGACTCTGCCCTTGATCCCCGCCTTGAACGCCTTGTTCAGGCTCAGCTGGTGGCGGTAGGAGACGTAGATCTCCTGCGCGCCGCTCGAGGTCGCCCCGTTCGCCGGGTCGTACGAGTTCGACATCAGGACGTCGACGTTCAGGAAGTTGCTCCCGAGGGCGTAGCGGTTCGCCGCCGTGAGCTGGGCGACGTTCTTGATGACGTCGTGGTCGATCGACGGGTCGTTCACGTGATAGCAGTACCGCCACCCGACGAGCAGGTCGGACCACTCGGCCGCGGTCGCGGCGGGGGCCGCGCCGAGGAGGAGGAGGGCGGCGGGGAGGAGGCGGCCGGACGTCTTCATCGTCGTTCTCGCTCGCGTCCCGGTCGGGACCTCTCTCAGGCCTCGGCCTTGGCGGACGCGGCCTCGCTCTCGCGCGCGGCGGCCTCGGCGCCCTGGATGCGGTTGAAGAAGGCGTTCAGGGCGACGGCGACGATCGAGCAGAGGAGGATGCCGCTGTGGAGGAGCGGGCTCAGGGCCTTCGGCATCCGGGCGAAGAACCCTTCCGCGACGAGCGGGATCATCCCGAAGCCGATCGCGATCGCGACGACGTAGAGGTTCAGGCGGTTCCTCGCGAAGTCGACGCCGCCGAGGATCCGGATCCCGGTCGCGCAGACCATGCCGAACATGACGATCCCGGCGCCGCCGAGGACGAACTGCGGGACCGAGGCGACGACGAAGGCGAGCTTCGGCACGAGCCCGAGGAGGAGGAGGAGGACGCCGCCGACGGCGGTGACCCAGCGGCTCCGCACCCCCGTCACGCCGACGAGGCCGACGTTCTGGGAGAACGAGGTGTAGGGGAACGTGTTGAAGACGCCGCCGATGAGGGTCCCGAGGCCGTCGACGCGGAGGCCGTCGGAGAGCTCCTTCTGACGGACCTCCTTGCCGACGATGTTGCCGACGGCGAGGAACATGCCGAGCGACTCGATCATGACGACGACCATGACGAGGCACATCGTCAGGCAGGCGACGAAGTCGAACGTCGGCATCCCGAACTGGAAGGGGTACACGACGGCGAACCACTTCTCGCTCGCGAGGCCGCCGAAATCGACCTTGCCGAGGGCGATCGCGATCGCCATCCCGAGGACGAGGCCGAGGAGGACGGCGATGTTCGCGAAGAAGCCCTTCACGAACTTCGTGATCACGAGGATGAAGACGAGGACGATCCCGGCGATGGCGAGGTGGAGGGGGGCGCCGTAGGCCGGGTTGTCGACCATCGCGCCCGTCGCGAGGTCCCGGATCTTCGGGTTCCCGCCGGCGGCCCAGTTCACGCCGACGCGCATGAGCGAGATGCCGATGATCGTGATGATCGAGCCCGTCACGACGGGCGGGAAGAGAGGGAGCATCCGGCTGATGAGCGGCGCGACGAGGATGCCGAAGATCCCGGCCGCGATGACGGCCCCGTAGATGCCGAGGAGGCCTATCTCCGGGTTCGTCGCCATGACGATCATCGGGCTGACGGCCGCGAAGGTGACGCCCATCATGACGGGGAGGCGGATGCCGAAGCGCCCGACCCCGATCGACTGGACGAGCGTCGCGATGCCGCACGCGAAGAGGTCCGCGTTGATGAGCATCGCCATCTGCTCCTTCGGGAGCTTCAGCGCGCCCCCGACGATGAGCGGGACGGCGACCGCCCCGGCGTACATCACGAGGACGTGCTGGAGGCCGAGGAGGGTCAGCCGTCCGGGCGGCAGGACCTCGTCGACGGGGTGGGGGCCGGTCGTGCTCGACATGGGCGCTCCTCTCCTCAGCGCGCGGCGGGGACCGCGGCGGTC